>JAJDAN010000054.1 GCA_029261855.1 Deltaproteobacteria bacterium | reverse complement strand
GGCGCGATGCCGCCTGAGGGCGTTGCAAGGTGCCGAGCCGCGTGGGCGCGGCTCACCGGACGTGAGACATGCGTCGTCCACGGCGACCTGAACCCGGGCAACGTCCGCATGACGGCCGATCGGGTCGCGCTCATCGACTGGGACGAATCTCACGTCGACGTCCCCGACCTCGACCTGGTGCTGCCCCACAACGCCGCCGGTCTCGATGACGGCGAGCACGACATCGCCGCGCAAGCGTCGGCCGCCTGGGAAGCCGCCGTCTGCTGGGACGACGAGTACTCGGTCAAGCGGCTCGCCGAAGTTTGGGCGGTCTAAGCTGAAACACGCGCTACTGCGGGATCTCAGCTGACGGCAAACGCTGGGTATCCCGGCGTCCTCGCACCCATGACGGGCCCCCGCCAATCGGGGAAGCCGCCATCACCAGCCTCTCAGGGTGTCGACGACCCTTCTCAACCGCGCGCCGAGGGTGTCCTCGTCTTCCTCAAGGTCCCGGTAAAGTTTCTGGGCGTGGGAGCCGGCCCCTCGGAGCGCTCGCGTGAGCTTCTTCTTCTTCCAGTGCTTGGTCTTAGCAACCTCCACCAGAAGTCCTTGGAGCCTGCGCGCTCGGTCAGCTGCCTCAGGGAGGTGCTCTTCAATGACTGCCCAGCAGTCCGGATGAAGCCGGTCCTCACGGATCGCGCGGTAGAGCGGCCCGAAGGTCACTTCCAGCGTCTTGCTGTTGGAACGCGCCCTCGGCATTTCGGCGGCTGCGGCTCTGAGCCAGATGTCATCGATGATGGAACGCCGCCGCTCCAACGCTGCGAGGAGACCAGGCACACGGTGACTGTCTGCCGTGACCGCGCCGAGCAGGAGTCTGAGGTCGGCTACCTCAGATTCGGTAGCCGGCGGGTGGCCGTCTTCGCCTACCCTGGAAGCGGTATGAAGTGCGTCGAGGACTTGCGCCCAACCGCTTACTCGGACCAGCTCCAGGCCGGCGTCGAGGCTCCGCTGCGTCGAGATAGCGAGTAGCGCTCCCAGCATCCCGGCAAGGTCGAGCACAACCGCAGTTTGGCCGCCCAGTATCGCGGCGACCGCTATCTCTGCATCAGACGAGTCGAGCGTGCCGAGCAGGATTGCGGCTTGGTGTTCCTCGAGGGTAGACCAGGTTTCGGGAGCGTGGGCCAGCTCAGGCGCTTCTCGAATCCACTGTACGGCAAGGTCGGGTTGGCATTGCACAACCGGGCCTACGTCCGAGGGTCTTCCGCTTCTCACCAAAGCCGCGAGGAAGGTCTCGCGGACCGCTGAGGGCCCGTCCCCAGCGAGCTCGTTCACGAGCGAGTTTGCACCATCGTTCTCGATCCAGTCGCAGATTCGGCGTTCCAGCCGAAGCTGCTCGACATCCCAGGCGTCGACCGTAGCCCCAATCAAGGCTCCGACGCGTGACCGCTCCGGAGCTGACCACCACTCCCCCAGTTCCTGGCCGAACAGGTGACCCTTTAGTTCGGCTCCAAGGCTTGCCTCTGGATAGATTCGCTCGAGTAGCCCTCGGGAACGCTGGTGATCTTCGGCGGCGACGCACTCGAAGAGCTGTGCCAAGTCCCGCATCGCGCCCAATGCCGCTGGCCCGTTCGGACCAAAGGCTGCCAGGAAGCGAGTGAGTTCCGGCTCCTGCGCTGAGACGACTGCATCGACAAGCCTTGCCTGCCACTTTTCGCCGGCCGAGGAGCTTTGCTGGTGGCCCAACATCCCTCGCACCTCGCGGGCAACTACTACGCCGCGCGGCGGAGGTGATGTCCTAGCGGACTCGCGGGTGCAGAACTCGAACCGCTTGCGGAGCGCGGGCCACTGGAATTCCCAGACGGCGAACAATGCCCGCGCAGATTCCGCTAGGTCTCGTTGGATCACCAGCGGCTTGTTCCCGCCATAGGCTGCGGCAACTATGTCGGCAACGATCTCCCGCGATACTGGCTCTTGAGCTCTACGGTCCTCTGGTGCAGCGAGAACTGAACCGTATCCCTCAATCTCGCCAGGCTTGGGTCGCCTTGCAAGCGATCCAAACACGCTGAGCCTGCCAAAGGACTCTAGATGTTCTGGATGCAGGAGAAGCACATGGGACCAGATCGCTCCGGGTCGCGGAAGCTCAGGGGCGCTCCACGTGAAACACAGTGCGTAGCTTGAGATCGCTTCGATGGGGAGACCGGTAATCAGGCAATCTGATGAGTCTTCTACGGGCGCATCTGTCGCTCCCAACAGCGTCGCGAGCGGTTCGGATGGGATATCCACGGACCCGCCAAGCAAGCGATGACCGTCCTCGTATCCGAAGACTAGTTGGTTGATCGTGCGAACCGTCATTGCAGGACGGCCCACCGGAGCGGTTCAGCGACGGAGACTGTACTGCCGTCGGCCTCCCGGGCGTACGCTCTCTCGCGTAGACTGCCGCGCGCGAGCAGCTCATTGCGGTCCTGTGGGAGTCTTCCTCCCTGCGCGGAGACTCCGAATAGCCTTGAGACGACCATGTCTTTGTTCGCGTCTAGGAAACTCACGAGCGCAGGGGCGTTGTCCTGAAGCCAGGTCTCCGGCGTGGGGGAGCCGTGAACCATGTCCCAGGCCGAGACAATCACCCCCAGGCGCACTGGCCAGTTATCGCGCCGATGCATCAGGACATTTTCTAGCGCGTCAAGGTGCTTCGCCGTCGTGCACGCGGCACGCGCCTCGAACTTCGGGAGTTCTTTCGGCTGAGGCGTCGGCACGGCGGCGGATGCCCTTAGGAGTTCATCGGCCATTGAAATCGACATTGGGAGTTCGAGCTTTTCGGGGTGCAAGAACATGAGCATCGACGTTGACGCCACAAGCGATGCTTCAAGTCTCTCGTGCACCACGCGATCTTCTACGAGGAGACGAAGCGTTTCGCCACCGAGGTCGGGGGCATCGATCGCGACGTCGCCTCCCGGGAATCGTAGGGTCAGTCGCATTCCCTCCAGCGACGAGATCTCAGTTCGGCCAAGCTCCTCCGCGCGCGCAACTTTGTCCCCGAGTCTCTGTAGATAGGAACGGTCGCCGGTCACGTCGAGTTCTAGGACGCTGGGCTCCTGAGGGTCTTGAGCGAGCTGCCAGACAGCTCCCAGGTAGGTTGACTTCCCCGTTCGGGGGAATCCGAGGAGTGCGACTGATCCCTCTCTGGGGCTCACGTGCGGAACCTACTAATGGCCCGGAGCGGTGCGTCAACGACGGGCGGTGCGCGCTTCGGGATCCGATCGTCACCGCATAGCCACGCAAGGAAGCTGTCTAGGCCGACCGCAGCTGACCCGTCTGCGGGTCGCGCGGCGATCGCCAGGCAGACAGCCGAGTCGTCGATCTTGCGGGCTTCCTCGAGCAATGAGCCTGAATCCGAGATGAACGATTGCTCGTCATCGTCAGACATCTGATCTGTCTTAACGATGCAGACGGCCACGCGAGCTCTTTGGTCGACCGCACCGCTGTTCTGCAACGCGAAGAGCTGACGCCTTGCCGCATTTAGCATGACCTCGCGTTCGCCCAGGGCCGCGTATTTGGCGCCATCGATCACCACGACGAAGCGATCGGTCCGGGTGACCCAGGGGAGCTCTTCGAGCAGGGGTCGGCCTTGTCTGACCCTGGAAAAGTGCTCGCCACTGACGTCGGCGAATAGGACTTCACGAAGCGACTCGTCTGGGCGCTGCACTCGCATATGGACGAACCCATCCTCAGTCTCGTGAGTACGCCGCGTAGTGCCGGATTCCAGCTTTGACTCGACTCTCGAGTGGTACGCACGCTCTTCAAGCGCCAGCGCAGTCCGAGAGCCTGCGAGGCGATGACCACCGATGGTGCCGCGCAGCAGAAAGACCGCCCAGAGCTCCACCAAGAGGGTCGTCTTTCCTGCGCCGATCTCTCCCATTAGAAGGACGACCGTGGCTCCTCTCCGTCCCACTATCGTTGCTGCTTCTTCGAGGCTTAGAGCCGCCTTGCTTGTAAAGAGAGCCGGCGGTGATGCTACTTCCTCCTCCTGAGGCGCTTCATCAGGTTCTGCGACGTTTTCAGGAGCGTCTTCCGCCATCAGAGGTTCTCCGAGAGTACGCATTCCCTCGCGCATTGAAGCGCGAGCGCCAACCTCGTGGTGTTGTGGGTCGGCACGATTTCCCAGCGCCCAACGCTCCCCTTCCAGGACTCATCCCCATCAAGCGCTCGAAACTCGGAAATGCTCGACAGAACGGGGAGCAGTGGGTGGCCATCGGGCAGCGCCGTTGAAGCGACGAGTCGGCCGGCAGATTCGACCGAGGTGGCTAGCTCGATTGTGTCGTCGGAGCCTCCGCCGAGCATCCGGGCAAGAAGCGCCTCCGTGGACGGGATCTCGAGCTCGAATCTCAGCTTTTGAGCGAACTCAATGCCGCAGAGCACTGGTGCCGCCTCAGGCATCACCTCCGCCCACGGCTTATGTGCCAACTCGCTGTAGCCCGTGAACGCCCACCAGAGGAGATCTAGTTCTTCGTCTGCCGCTGCCAGCCGCGCAGAGAGCGCTCGAAGAAGTGACTGTTGCCCCATGCGAAGCGCTCGCGTTGCGCCTGCGCTTGCATCCCGCAGCTTTCTTAGGTCTTGCTGCGTTGCCGGTTGACCTTCCTGGCCTTCCGCGTCGAACTTCGGGACCCCTTTGAATTCGTCGTCGCCGATTGCTGGCCACTTCGTCCGCCGCCCACGAAGCGCCTCAGATCGCCTTGCTGCTGAGCTATGCCCCAGATCCGGTAGGTCCGATACCGCTGGAGCCAAGCCCAACCACTGTGCCGACCGGACACCCTGAGATGCGATCGAAGCAGACTTGGAGTTTCCGGCCAAGACAGCTGCCACAGTCGCGCATGCTGCGATCTTGGAGTCGAGGTCGTCGGGTCTGCCCCCGAAAGTCTCATCGCTTCCGCGGATCGCATTGCTGAGCTGCCCGAAGGCCGTCCCTCGCTCATGCCCGTGGGCGAGCAGGACCATGTCCAAGACGTCCCCACCTGCCAGCGACTTCGCCAGTAGCGTCGACGCCTCTTCAATCGCAGCCTGTCTCGCACCGCCGGGCTCAAGCTGTACCTCCCTGAGCCACCGTGAGAGTTGTTCGCTGGAGCTGTCCTCAGGCATTCCTAATCCTTTCATCTAGGGCGGCGAGCGTCCCTTCCTCAAGGGCGCGGCGGAGCAACTCCCGGTCCATCTCGAGGCCGTCCATGTCCTCGCTGTTGGGCGGCAAGAGGTTGAGCTCACGGGCAGCACGACGGCGGGCATCCGGGCTGGCGCGCATCACGCGATAGACCATCTGGCGTTCATCCGACACGAAGGGCTCCGGCTCGGGAGGCACAACCGCCATTCCCGCGGGAGGCACCCGATGGTCTGAGGGTGCCATATCAGAATCCCTTTGCTCGCCCGGCAGGCGCGCCAGCCGGAGCCTATGGGACGCCGGCCGGCCCGACGAGGTGTCGGGTCCGAACTCCGCCCTCTCACGTTGCCAGGATCGCGCGTAGACCCTGACGTCGAGCAATTCGCCGACCGATTCGAGTTCGATCAGGTTGTATGCGGGAATCCACCCTGCCTGGGTTCGAACCGGGTTGACTGCGCCAGAGGCGATCCAGATCGACGTTCCGTCAGGCGATACCTCGATTCCGGGCGCGTGCTCATGGCCCGTCAACACGATCTGTGCGCGAGAAAGCCACGGTTTCACGAGTTCTGCATCGCGAATCCATCGAAGGGGATGATGGCAGAGTGCCACTGAGATCGTATTCGGCTCATCTGCGACCTGGGCGAGCTGGAACAACCCCACTACGTTCTTGAGCTCATCCTTCTCCGGGGAGTCGCTCGCGTCAGAGATCCATGCTGACGTGATTCCGTGGAGCCGAAGCTTGCGATCCCCGAGGCTCAGTACCTTCGGTTTCCAGAGGAGCGATGACTCGCTCAGGGAGCAGCCGTAGCGGAGTGCGAAGTCGTTGTAGGCCCGCAACGGGCGCAGAATAGTCTGCGCACCCTCGTCGTCCTGAAGCAGGCGCAGGAGTGTGTCGGAGATACTGGGCGCCTCTACACCGCGAAGCTGGTACCGGGCCGCGGCGTGTAGCGGTCCTTGCGCGGTCCGATCGACATCGTGGTTCCCCGGAACGCAGGCCACCCGATCGGGAGCTACACCCGCAAGCTCGCACACTCGGTCCAGAAACTTGGCTGCGACCTCGTACTCTGTCTGGGTTCCCTTGGCCGCAACGTCCCCGACGACGAGGATCGCATCCGAGTTCCCCCGCAGCTCCGTCATCGTCCGAATGTCTTCAAGCATCCTTCCTCGAACCGCGCCCTCCAGATCCGTATCGGGTGAGCCGTCGAAGTCGGCGAAGTGGATGTCTGACAGGTGAAGGAACCGCATATCTGGTGAGGCTAGCTCGCGATTCAGGTTGCCAGGGTTGTGCGGCCGACCGAGTCCCAGCTAGGACCAACAGACCCGCCACGGCGGCGCCGCCCGAGCAGCACATCAGAGACTGGATCGTCGCCGATCGGCTGGACTGAATGGATGCAGCATCGCGGCCTCGTGCCTACCCCAAATGGGGGGCGGCCGGGATGAGACTTGGGTCGTGCTCCTGGGCAAGGGCCGCGCACGCCGCGGCTCGCTCGACATCGCCGGGCTCGGGCGTTCCGGTGGCTGATCGCAGCCGCGTCATGCTGCAGTATCACCCGAACTGGGCGTCCGGATCTGGGTTTCTCTGTTGTAGCCTTCCTCGCGGGCCAATGGGGTAAGTAGGCCGCGGGAGAATCCGTATGACAGCCGGTTCCTCACCGAAGTCCTGGGATATGAGCCAAGAGCGAGCGTTCATCGAGACGCTGCTGAACGGCCGCTTCAACTACATCCTTCTGCTCTTCTCGCTCATCACCACGGGGATGTTCACCGTTGGGCAGTACTGGCATCTTCAGTTTGTGCTCTCGATAGGGACCGCCGTCCTCTTCTGTCTCACGCTGACCGTTCAGAGAGCACAACGTAAGCTGGACCTCATCATCGATGAGCTCAAGTCTGACAGCGCACATCCGGTTTCGATTATCGACGAGCGAGCTGGCCCATCAGGTACCAAGCGTAGGCTGATCGGCTTCTATATCCCCTGGGCTCTCACGATCGTCGTCGCTGTCCTCGCGGTGCTGGCGGTCGCGGGCTGCCTACCCGCCCCGATGAAGGCTTCCTAGCAGGTTGCGGCGCGGCCTAGTATCGGCGCTCCAGCAGTCGAGCGCCCTGCGTGCCCCGAAAATGGGGGAACCGCTGCCGGTTCGGGACGTCCGGCCCCACGGCCGGCTCGTGGTACCCTCTGGTCTGTGGTGGGGTCTTCAACCTCCCCGGGCCGGCGCTCACCACTAACCGCCGGGTCCGCTAATGGCGAGAACGTCGACCGGAGTGTCCCATCCCGCCGAGTACGATGAAGAGCGTGTCCTCGCGGCGATCGGGACCGCAGTTCTAGTGGCTCAAGGTGCCGAGGACGTGCTCCGTCTATGCATGACGTTCGTCGTTCAGAAGGGTGATGCGCCGCTTACGATAGAGACACTTGAAGCCCAGCAGTCACGCGAACGTCGGAAGACGATCGGGTACTTCGTGGGCGAGCTTCGAAAGCGGGCTACCGTGCGCGGCGACCTCGACACGCTCCTCTCCGACTTCATCGAGAAGAGGAATACGCTGATCCATCGAGTTCACGATGTTCCCGGCTGGGACATGCGGGAACTTGAGGGGCGCAAGGTCGCGAGGTCCTTCGCTGATGATCTCACAGTCCTCTCCTTTGAAGTTGCCAAGATCTTCGTCGGCTTTATTCGGGCGTGGCAGGAGCAGCGCGGCATCCATACCCCCCTGCCGTCGGGCACCGAGGACTTTTTCGCCGAGATCGACCGACGCTACGTGCCGCTGATCGACCGCGTTCTCTCGACCAAGGAGTAGGCAGACGAGTTCGCAGGGCGAAGGGTTCCAGCTCCCGAAGCTCGATCGCCCCTGGATGGGCTCGTTTGCCTGAGAGGAGAGATCGCCCATCGCGCGAAGGTTGGCCCCTCCGTTCGGAAGAAGCAGACAGAGGACGCCATAGGGTTGGCAGTTCGCCTCGGCGTGCTCACCTCGGCGCGCGTCGCCGAGCACATTCAGATCAACGGCGAGGTGTCCTATCGGGCAACCTATTCTCTCAAGCCCGGGTAGCACGCATCCACGCCGAGTATGTACTTCCCTCGGAGTTCTTAGAAAACCCCTTCGAGAGCGACGGTGGCCGGTTCGCGAGAATCGCGTACGTCGCGGCGGCGTGGTCGGCGCCGCGAGAGGCGACGTCGTAGGCCCGGCGCGGGTCGCGAGCGAGGTGCGGGGCCGTCTCCCAGAAGTAGGCGCACGCGCGCGCCACGTAAGCCCGACACATTGGGCTTTTCCGGCCGCTTCGAGGGCCGGCGCATGCGCCCCCAGCCGGTGCGGAGGTCGGCCCACCGCGCGGGGAGAAAGTCGACTCCGTGCGTGCGGATGCTGGCAGGCTGTCCGTGGGCCGCACGTTGCGCTTTGAACCACGGTTCCAATCGCGCGCCCGCCCATGTTAAGGTGGCCCTGCTGCAGCGCGTGTCTCCTGAGGAGGGCTGGAATCGTGCGGACCCGGACCCGGAAGCGATCGATCCTGTTCAGCGGATTGCTGCTCGCGCTGCTCGGCTCGCCCGCCTCGGCTCAGGTGGAGATCGACTGGGTGACCGTCTCCAACCCGGGCAACCCCTGCGACACCCGCTGGGCCGGCTGCTTCCGGGGCACTGTCGACTACGAGTACCGGATCTCGAAGTACGAGATCACGAATCTCCAGTACGTGGCGTTCTTGAACGCCGTGGCGGTCACCGACAACCACGGCCTGTACCCCTATTCGGCCACGGGCATCGTTCGAACGGGCTCGAGCGGAAGCTACGCCTACAGCGTGGTGCCCGGCCAGGAACAAATGCCCGTGAACGACGTCTCGTTCTGGATGGGAACTCGATTCGCGAACTGGCTGCACAACGACCAGCCGAGTGGCGCACAGGACGATTCGACCACCGAGGACGGCGCCTACACGCTGACTCCCGCAGGCGTCGCGAGCAACACGGTGACGCGAAACCCGGGTGCGCGCTTCTTCATGCCGAGCCTCGACGAGTGGTACAAGGCGGCTTTCTACGATCCGGGATCGATGGGCTACTACGCGTTCCCGACCGGCTCGGATACGCCGCCCACCTGCAGCGTACCGGGGCCGGGCGCCAACGCGGCCAACTGCGACGACGTCGTGGACGCGACCGTGGCTGCAGGCAGCTACCCCAACTCTCCGAGTCCCGTCGGAACCTTCCACCAGGCCGGCAACCTGGCTGAGTGGGTCGAGGTGATCATCGACTTCGGTGGAGAAGGGTCTTTCCGGGGGGTGCTCGGCGGGACGTACACCCACGGCACGAGCCCCATGGGCTGGGACAAGCTGGCCACCGGCGCGCCGGGGGGCGGGCCGACCTGGCATGGGCTCCGGCTGGCCGCGGAAGCCCCGATCCCCGTTCCGCTACCGCTGCTAGGCCCGATCGCCGGCTGGCTGCTCGCCGCAGGCCTGGGGTCGTTCGGGGTCTTGCGTCTCCGCCGGTAGCTTGCGAGGGCTGCGGAGCTAGGGCGCACCCGCCGCCAGGAACTCCGCCGGTCCCCACTCGATCCATCCGGCAACAGCGCCTGGTGTTGCTAGTTGCGTGCCCCCCCCTTGATGCAGCGTTTCGCATGCCCTGTTTGAGTGACGTCCATGGGCGGTTGATTCCGGGCTTGGCGTACCTGTAGAGTGATCGTTCGCGTTGTCTTCGGCGGGTGAAGCCATGTGTCGCCCCATTCTGTTCTGGTTGGTGGGTGTTCTCGTTGTTGCTCCCGCGGTCTCCAGTGCGTCGAGCTACCAGCAGGTCGACGGCACGGTCGTCCCCAGCATCCAGCAGCTGGATCCGCCTGGGGATCACGCGTACTCGGGACCGGATCTGATGCCGGGGATCATCGCCCCCGGAATCCGTCTCCGGAACGCAGATCTCGTCCTGGCGGATTTCGCCGGCGTGAACTTCCGGGGCGGGAGCCTGCGGGATTCGCGACTCTCGGGCGCCGACCTGTCCGGCGCGAATCTGGAAGGGGTGGGATTCAGTGGGGCCGATCTGTCGGCTGCGACGCTGACAGGCGCCAATCTTCCCGCGGTGTACCTCCCGGCCAGCACCGTTCTAGCTGGCGCAGACTTGAGCGGAGCCAACCTCGAGGGCGCGAGCCTCGAATCGGCAGATCTCTCGTCGGTGAACCTGACGGGCGCGTTCTACAGCAGCTGGACGACCTTCCCGGCCGGGTTCGATCCGGTTGCAGCCGGGATGCTGATTCCGGACGACATCGTCATCAACAACGGGCTGGCTCCGCCGAACCCGGAAAACGTGGTGAACATCCCCTCGTACAGCGACCGGCGGCTGTTCGTGAACAATGCGGGATGCGACGCGACCGTGGAGTATCCGTGCGTCGCGCCTGGCGCGCCGACAGCGGTGTCCGGCGTGGCAAAGACGGTCTTCGTGCACGAGACGTCGACCTTCGAGGGCGACGTGCTGGAACACCTGGAGGCAAGGGACTCCTCGTCGGCCACTGTGCGCGCCTGGATCTACGCTTCCGTCTCCGCTTACGGCACCTCCAGCGTGTTCGCTCAGGGATACGAGAGCGGCGATTTCAGGGGCTTCGATTCCTCGACCCTGACGGTGACGGAGTGTGACTATTGCGACGATCTGTACGCATTGGACCAATCGACTGTCATCGCGTACGGAACCTACGACTTCGCCCGCGCTTCGGGCAACGCGCACCTGATCTTCCACGGCATCTTGGATGGGGCGAGCCTCCTGGTGGAAGATGATGCGCTCGTCGAAATGCATGGATACGCGACACAACTCGGGATTGCGGGAGGAATGGTGGTCCTGGATACGACCGGCGACCTCGGGTTCGTCTCGGTGTTGGCGTCCGCTGCGCTCGAGCAGGTCGGGGGTTCCGCCGGCTACTACGGGCCGGTCAAGGTCAGTGGGACGCTGCGGATGTCCGGTGGCCTCAACGAGCCGGCTGGGATGCGGGTCGCGGGATATGCCTCTGTCTCAGGCGGGAGGATCTTCGCGTACCCGACGGTGGTATCCGACGGCTACTATGAGATCCCCGGCCGGTGGAACATGATCGCGGAAGGGCAGGGGCTGATCGACTTCTCGGGGGCGACCCTTAACGAGTTCGTCAGCTTCGGCGCGCGGGACGATTCCAGGATCCGCATCTTCGGGACCGACTTCACAGTCGACGGAGTACCCGTTCCCTACGGCCTGCTCACGCAGAAGTCTGGGACGCTTTCTGGAATGCTCGAATCCGGGGACCTGCTCGAGAACGCTTTCGCCCACGGCGGCGGCGACTGCGTGATGGCCTGCACTGGACGAATCTTCGTGCTCATGCCCGGCGACGACTGGGATGTGGACGGCGTGGTGAATTCCATAGATAACTGCCCGGAAGTGCCCAACGCCGGCCAGGCCGACGTCGACCTCGATGGCACCGGCGATGCCTGCTACGTCGAGAACGCCGACGGGTGGATTCTGACCGACCATGGGCCCTCTCCGATTCTCTTTAGTGGGAACATCAACTCCTCTCTCCAGGTGACAGGGTTCAGGGATGGTGAGGTCGTCGTCGCGCAGGCTTACGGAGGTGTCGTCCCGCTACCGACGGACGAATGGGAGTCCACCCGCGGTCGCGCAATCAACGAATCGGGCATGGTCACCGGTTCGGGTGTCAATTCTGCCGGCGCGACCCATGCGTTCGTCGGATCCCTGTCGGGCCTGACGGATCTCGGAACCCTCGGCGGCGAACGATCGGACGGAGAGGCCATCAACGATCTGGGTCATGCAACGGGCTCGTCTCGCACGCCGACAGGTGAGCGCCACCCCTTCTACTGGGACGGCGCCACCATGACGGATCTTGGAACCCTGGGCGGAGACTTGTCGAGTGGTTCGGGTATCTCGAATAGCGGGTTGGTGGTCGGCTATTCGAACGCGGTCGTCGGCGGTGACGTCCACGCAGTCTTGTGGGATCACGGCACGCTCATCGACCTCGGCACGCTCGGTGGTGCACGATCCTTTGGGCGCGGCGTGTCCGAGAACGGCTTCGTTGCCGGTTCGTCAGATCAGGCCGGTGGCGCTCCGGTTCATGCGTTCCTTTGGAACGGCAGCTCGATGATCGACCTCGGTGAGCTCTTCCCGGGAGGCAAGTCCGCTGGGGTGGACGTCAACTCGTCCGGGTGGGTGACAGGATCGGCCGAGACCTTGACGGGCGAGCAACACGCGATCGTCTGGGATGGCCACTCGATGATCGATCTCGGTTCCCACGAGCCGTTCGGGCGTTCCGAGGGATTCGCGATTCTGGACAATGGAACGGTCCTGGGTAGCAGCTCCGGGGCAGCCGGGGGATTGCACATCGTTTCGTGGACAGAGGCAGACGGCGTTCCAGCCTGGCAGGACAACTGTCCCCGAGCACTCAATCCCGGTCAGGAAGACACGGACTACGACGGCGTCGGCGACGCCTGCAATGACGTAGACGACCTCGACGGAGACGAGTGGTCCGACTCGCTGGACAGCTGTCCAGGGGCTGCGAACCCCGGCCAGGAAGACGCGGATTCCGACGGCGTCGGTGACGCGTGCAACGACCTGGCGGATGGGGACGGCGATGAGTGGGCGGACGCCCTCGACAACTGCCTTCTCGACGCGAATCCCGGGCAGCTCGACGACGATGGGGACGGGGTCGGAGACGTCTGCGACTTCCAGCTGACGTTCTGGGCCGGCAAGGGGCTCGACGGCTGCTTCGTTTCGGTGAAGGCCCCGCACTACAAGGCGATCAGCTCGGACCTGTCCTCGGGCGACAACATCGTGCGGGAAGAGTGGCCCTGCGACTGCTTCGGAATCGAGCTGCCCGCGGAGCCGGCCACCGCCAGCGTGAGGTTCGTGCACGAGGCCCCCGACGGAACCGTGACGGAGATCTGCGAGAACAACGCTCCCTATGCGCTGGGTCTCAGTCCGGGTCAGAATGTCTGCGGGCCGGAGTTCGATCTCGACGGACCTCACGCGATCACTGCAACGCCCTACGACGCGCCCGGCTGTGCCACCGGCGGCGGGAATCGGCTGCCCTCTTCGAGCCGCCAGTTCACGATGGGTCTCATGCCTCGCCCGGTTCCGGCGCTTTCAACGATCGCAATGTCGGTCTTGGCGGCGCTCCTGCAGATGTCCGCAATCTGTGCGCTCCGACGCCGTTCACCGGGGCCGCACAGGTGCTCGGCAACTAAGAGGCGGCTCTGATGATCCGCGCTGTCGTGCTCCTGGTTGCCGCGTTGGTCGCGCCAGTCGTCGCGACCGCAGCCAGCCTGACCCAGGTCGTCGTGTTGGGGCCGCCGCAGATCGAGGACTCTCCGAGAGATTGTGGGCAGACCAGCGCGACGACTTACGAGTGCCAAGAGGAGGTCGATTGGTGGAACGGGAACCTTGGTCTGCCCGGCGGCGGCGGTCTGCCGTTCGACCAATTCGACCCAGCTCTCGGAACGCTACTGGGCGTGACGTTCGAGACTGCGATCAGCGCCGACTTTCGGACAGAGTACGGCCCCCTGGACTACCCAGGCGATCCATCCTTTGAGCTGGGGACGACCTCGGCTGGGGTCTACATCAGAACGTTTCTGGGTTCTCGATATCGAAGCGAGGGCGAGATCGTTGGCGAAGCTATCAGCGAAGAGCTCGATCGGACGAACTGCATCGCGGCGACCTATGGCGGTCTCTGCTTTCTCGAGTGGTCGCTATACGACGACGACGAGCGGGTACTTCTGACCGAGCTAGAGCGATTCGTTGGCACAGAGACGTTCCCCGTTTGGTACGACGGCGGCTTTTGGGTCGCGTCGGGCTGGAACTATGAGTACGTCGAAGGCGGCTGGACGAATGTTGGCAGGTTGGAGGTCGCCGTGACGTACACCTACCTTCCAGAGCCCCGGACGGGCCTGCTCATGGCGCTCGGAATGTTGGGGATAGCGGTCGGGCCATCGCGAAGCCGTGCGGGTTAGGCCCAAACCAACTCGCCGCGCCCGGGTCATTCACGGGGGCGGCCTAAACCGCTGAGGCTGTTGGCGCTCTGCGCCCGCAGTGTGACGAAGACATAGCGAAAGCCCGGAGCACGTCTAATGCGCGACGCTGTGTGCGTGTCGTGCAACTCCCTCCGTCGCCTCGGAATAGTTGTGGCCCTGGGTCTGACCCTTGCTGCAGGTCGAGCTTCCCCGTCACCCACATTCGTTGGGATCGGCCGCCTGGGCGACGCGCCAGCGATCTCAGCCGATGGGGTCGTCGTCGTCGGGCAAGACGCTGGGTCGGGCTTGGCCGTTCGATGGGGTGCCGAGAGTGGGCTGGTGGCGCTGGGCGATTTTGGCGGTGGGAGTTCTTCTAGTAAGGCTTGGGGGGTATCTGCAGACGGCTCGGTAGTAGTTGGCCAGGGCCACCCAGCCGTCGGCGAGGAAGCGTTTCGCTGGGCGGGCGAGGGAATGCTCGGTCTCGGCGACCTGCCGGGCGGCGCAGTCAACAGCGACGCGCGGGGCGTCTCCGCGGACGGTTTGACGGTCGTTGGCATCGGCTCGTCCAATCATCCGGACCGGCCCTTGTCCATGCGGGAGGCGTTTCGGTGGACTGCCGCGGATGGCATGGTGGGCTTGGGAACGGCGCCTTGCCCTGTGCAACTACCTGAAGACTGTACGCGCGGCAGCGAGGCGCATGGAGTCTCTGCGGATGGCGCAGTGACGGTTGGCTCCACCACGAATAGCGACCTAGGCCGACGCGCTGTCCGCTGGACCCAAGACGGAACGATGCGTTTCTTAGGCGAACTACCACCTGGATCACGCTCGCCTGAGAGTGAGGCACGGGCAGTTTCGGCGAACAGCATAGTGGTTGTCGGCTCGAGCATGTCCGGGGCAATCGAGGCTGAAGAGGCCGTTCGATGGACCCAGGAAGGAGGGATATTTGGTCTGGGTCAGCTCGTTGAGGAGGCGGGCTTCTACAGTCGCGCACTCGCGGTTTCGGGGGACGGGGCAGTAGTCGTCGGCACAGCCGCAGGAACGGGACAGCAGGACGAAGCGTTCATCTGGGACACAGAGAACGGAATGCGGGCGCTTCATCAAGTATTGTCATCGCTCGGACTCGAAGTCTCCGGATGGGAGCTGATCGGGGCGACCGGGGTCTCAGCTGATGGAAAGACGATCGTCGGCTATGGCAAGGCACCTTGGAACACGGGCCCGGCTGCGGTCGATGTCTGGATCGCGACGATCCCCGAGCCGCACACTGCGTTGCTGCTCGGGATGGGCTTGGCGATGCTGGCTGGCGCGCGGCGCGCCCGGATTGGATCACCGCGCCGACGGTGACGTTCATTGCTGCGGTTGCGCCGCTGTCGGCGATAGCTGCGAGGGCTTCGATCGCGACGGAGACGGACTGAGCGAATCCGAGGAACATGCGCTCGGCACCGACCCGCTCGATCCCGACACCGACGGAGACGGCTTCTCGGATGGCGAGGAAGTGCTCGCGGTCAGCGATCCCCTCGACCCGCTGTCCGTTCCCGTCGTGCAGCTCCCGGGGCTGGGGGCCGCGGCGCGGCTGCTCCTTTGCCTGGGACTCGTCTGCGGGATCCGGCGGCTCGGGCGGTCGTCGACAAAGCCCGCGCACGGTTGATCGCTTGCAGCGCCCGCGCCGCGAGCAGCGCTACCGTGGCACGACCCCGCGCGGAGAGATCGGCGAGATGCGCATTGCACGGATCGGGTCGCGAGTCTTCGCAGCTCTTCTCGCTCTTGCGGCCCTCGGGCTCGCAGCGAGCGGGAACGCCGAACCCCTCGACCTCGGCGACCCCACTGCGCGCACGGTCGTCGTCGAGTTCGAAACCTCGGCCGATCTCTCGACCGTCGCCGCACAGTTCGGCGAGTCGGTGCCCGCCACGTACTCGGCAGTCGGCACCCTCGGCACCCTGACGATCGCAGGGGATGACTTCGAGGCGATCGCGGCGGGTGGCAGCGGCGAGTTCGTCAGCAGCGACATCGTGATCGAGATCGATACCGGGACCGGCTTCGGGGCCGTGACCGAAGCAAACGGAACCCTGACGCTTCAGCAAGGCGGCTACGCCTGGTCGTGGACCCTCGACACGGCGCGCACCGCCGGCTGGATCGATGGCGCGGGTTTCGGTCCTCTCCACTGCGTCTCCCAGGCGCAGGTCGACGACCTGTGCGCGAGCATTCCCGCGTTCTGCGGCGCGACCTGCGAAATCGTTCCCGGCGCGGTCTACGACCCCGGGACGGGCACCATCAACATGGTGGGCTTCGAGCACCAGGACGGTTGCGGCGAGACCGGGTGCGTGGTCATCGACTTCTTCACCGGTCGCGGAGATCTGCGCTTGTCCGAGCTGGCGCCGCCCGCCCAGTTGCCGGCCCTGCCGCATCCCGGCTGGCTGGTCGGCGGTCTGGTCGTCCTGGGCTGTTGGGGGCTCCGGCGGTTGTCGCCGCGCCCCGTCGGTCGCGAAGATTGAGCTCTGCCGCGGCGCTTTGACGGGGTCTTTCGCGTGATCCTTCGGCGGCTCGCCTTGCTGGGAATCGGCCTGGCCTTTGCTCTCGCCCTGCTCGAGGTGGGCACGCGCGTCCTCTACTGGGCCTCGCACGACGACATCTTCCCGGCCGAGGCGATGCGCGAGAGACTGGCCCCCTTCGGCGGTCCGGACCGCGTTCTTGACCAGGGCCATCAGTTGCTGCGGCTGCTTGTAGCCGCCGAGCCCGAGAGAGACCAGTTGGACCCGCTTGCCCGGGAACGCGGGCGCCAGGCTCTCTTCCAGTACGTCGCTGCCGTCGTGGTAGACCTGCATCGCGACGGAGCCGCCGGCGATAGCCACGCGAACCTCGTCCGGCCCGCGCGGCTCGAGCGGATCGATACCGTAGAAGCCGAAGCGGTTGATCGAGGCGTCGTGACCCCGCACGAAGCCGAGGTCCGGGTGCAGCACCTTGTTGGCCACATAACCGACCCGGTCCGGGCTCCGGTCGAGACCCGCACCGCGCCGCGCAAGCGTTGGGCGCTGAGTTCGACGTCGTCGTGAACCTCGACGGCTTCAACGAGATCAGCCTCGCGCGCAGTAATTCGAAGCTCGGGATCCACCCCGCATCTCCGCGCGGCTGGGAACTCTACGAGCAACGAGCCGTCGACCTGGGGCGGGAGGCGTACGTGGCTGAGACCCGCGCGCTGCTGGCCGAGCAGGCCGCGTGGCGGGAGCGACTGGGCACCGGTCTAGCGGCCCGCAGTGCCTTCCTGCTGCGCGTCCTCGACCGGGTCGACGCGCGGCTCGCGCAACAGATCGTCGACGAGGCCGTCGCCTTTCGGGCGGGCCTGAATGAAGCCGAGCTCGGCTTTCAGGTGACGGGGCCGTTCGTGCCAGACCGACCCGATGCAGAGCTTCTCGAGAACATGGTCGAAATCTGGAAGCGCTCGTCGCTGCAGATGCACGCCGTCGCGACCGTCGCCGGCGCAAGGTACTTCCACTTCCTCCAGCCGAACCTGTGGGTGCCCGGTTCGAAGCCGTTCACCGAAGCCGAACGCAGCCAGCAGCAACTACAGGTGCGGGAAGACTATCCGGACACTGTCCCCGAGAGCTATCCCGCGCTGATCCGAGCGGGCGAAGAGCTGACCCAGCACGGCGTCGCCTTCGCGAGCCTCGTCGACCTCTTCGAAGACGAGCCACGAACCGTCTACAAAGACAGCTGCTGGCACTTCAACCAACTCGGGGTCGAGCAGCTCGCGCAAGCCATCGGGGATGCGGTCGCCGCGGGCTCGAGGTAGAGGAGGAGGGATTCGACCGTAGCCAGTCAGGACTCTCTTTCCCCATCAGCCTCCCTCTGGTTGCATGAAAAGATCTCCCTTCAAGGCAAAGCAGCGTTGCTTGGGCCCCACCCGAGGGGCTCGCTCTCCGAGCCTCAAAGCTTGGAGGTGCCGTTGCGAGCCGGCGTGCGGTCCGAAGCCTGATGGTCCTCGTGGGGCCTGGAGTTCGGGGAGCAGATGGCGGTATCAATGGCCGAAGTCCTCAGCCGCCCGCTCTTGAATCGCGACAATCAGGGGCCGAACGGGCTCGACCTCTCGGTCATACTGCTCTGCCGTTCGTAGCTTGGGGCCGCTCAGGAAGTAGTCACACTCCTTGACAAGCTTCTGATCTGAGTCTTCGAGGAAGTACTCGATTCGGAACAAGTAGATGTCAGTGAGTGGTCTGCTCGGATTCAGAGCTGCGACAGGGACATCGACAAGCTTGCGCGCGTACTCTCTCGGCTCAAGAGAGTTCTCGAAGATCCAATCGATGCCCGGTCGGTTGTAGCGATCTTCCGGTGGCTTGTGGGCTGACACCTCGGTTCCTCGGCTCGCGAGGATGAGGAGCCCTGTGCCGCGATCCCAGACGTAGTGGATCTGTCGAACGCTGAGAGTTTCGAGAGAGACATCCCCGTCGTTCTTGACTACGAACCGGGGGAAGAGCAGCCTTCCATCCTTTCCCTTGACGAAAGCAGTGATCGTGAGATCGCCTGCGGCTTTGTCCAGCAAGGTGAATGCAAAGTCCTGGTAAGTCTTGCCTGCCTCGCTCTCGGTCAGTTGGGCAGCCTCAAGCTTGCAGTTAAGAGCCGCCACTCGGTCCGAGGCGATCAACTTGTAGGCCCGTGCGCGTAGGCCCTCGGCCAAGGGAGTTGCGAAGAAAATGACTATGGGCGCGGCGATCGCCAAGGCTCGGGCCAGGGGAGACTTCGTTAGCCTTACCCAGAGGGTGTCGCCGGGCTCGTTTGTGCTCAGGAAGCTCTTCCTTCACCGAGGGGTCCCCGGCATGCCACAGGCAGTGCGGAGTATTTCGCCTACGTGATAGCACCGGAGAGCCGCTTGTGACGCCTCGAGTCTGAGGTTTGGTTCTTCGGCCTCTCCCTACCTTCGTGAGGTCCCGCACACAACGCTCAAGCTCTCCATAGCGTTCTGCTGGCAGGCTGCTCGGCAATCAGCGGCTGCGCCGCCAGGTACCCTCCGCTTGTCGCTCCGGCATCGAGCTCGGATGACGAAGTTGCCCCTCTGCTGCTTGAGCGAACCAAGTTGCCCACCGATCGATGAAGGTATCCAGATCGCCAATAACCAAAGGCTCAAACGGCCATGCGGCTTGAAATTCACTCATGCCAGTCCACAGAGCCTTTGCGGCCGACTCGCCTGGATTCAGCGCGAACGGGTCTTGGCGCCCCTGTTTGGGAATCATGGGTGAAATCATGAACGACGTTTCGAACCACTGGAAATGATTGGGATCCTGTGCGTCGCAGTACCAGAGCGAGTGACTTCTTCCTTCATACTCGTGACGATCAGGCGGAATGCGCACACCGATGGCAGAATGTGCGACGACAGTGAAAGCGGGGACCTCCCAGGAGCCCCAGGGACTCGCCAACGTCGGAGTGGGCGGATCGAGCTCCAGCTCGGACTGTCCCAGCCGGATTCTCCATCCTCCGTTCTTGTCAGGAGCGACCGATGCCGCGGGTGCAGAGAGCGAAACCGCTTCCAAGAGAGCCTCCGCGATACGTGCAAAGCGCGTGCTCGCCGCCTCGGCGAGTGCGGCCAGCCGCTCAGCTGCTGTGCGCTCCTCCGATCTGCGGCGCGCAGTCTCACTCTGGCGGCCTACCGCGGCACGATTGGCCTCCTGCAGACGCGCCAGGCCTGGGGACGTCGCCGGTCTCGAGACTCGCTCGACTCGAGCCAGGAAGGTGGCCGCGCTCGGTCGTGACTCCGGTGTCTTGTCCAGGCATTCTTCGATCAGGGCTTCTAGCCCGGCCGGGGCAGCGTTGAGGTCTGCAGGACGGCCGTGGAGATGTTGCTCTCGAAAGTCGGAGATCGCTGGTCCAGCAAAGGGCCGGGTGCCAGATATCAACTCGTAGCCGATGACGCCGAGCGAGTAGATGTCGGTGGCAGGGGTGGCGCGCTCATCCCGCCAACGCTCCGGGGCTGCATAGGGTGCGGAAAGCGCATGCTTTCTTGTGTTTGTCGCCGTTGTCGCATCGGCGTACCGCGAGATCCCGAAGTCGGCGAGGCACCAGCTCTCGCCAAGAAGTAGAATATTTTCGGGCTTGAGATCGCGATGTACGACGACTCCAGCGAGCTCTGCCAGCGCGACTGCTACGTCTCGAAGTATGGCGATCGATGCAGGCACGTCCAAGGCGCCGCCATGCTCGTCAATGTGCTCGCGGAGGGACTCCTTGGCTCTCGGCATCACCAACACCCAGCTATCCTCCGTCTCGCCTGAGTCGATGATGGGGACCACGTTGCGTGCGCTAGCCAAGTCGGCGAAGAGGAGCTCACGCTCGGCACCCGGTGACTTCGGAACCAGCTTGACAACTGCATCCGCGCAGCCCGGCGATGAAGCGGCATAGACTCGGCCGAAGCCGCCCCCGCCGATTTGTTCGCCGATGACCCACTCTTGATCGAACCTCAGATTCATTTCTGGATATCCTCTGCGTGGCCGGGGAACAGGCTAGCCCCGAGCCCCTTGGGGACCAAGGGTGCGGTGGAGGAGGGGACGTGTGGAGCGGCGACTCAAGGCTCTTCGAAACTCGCGAACGAGACTTCGCTGGGCCCAAGACTGAAGCCGAGCGGACCTTCGATTACTACGACCGCTCGACGAGGGACGACATCGCCCGGGTAAGGGCACTGCTTGATGCGTGGTTCTCCCGGTATCCGGTCGCACATCGAAACGAACTGCGTGCACGCATTCGCACTGGTGGCGACCGCGCGTTCGATGCCGCCACCTTCGAGCTGTTTCTGCACGAGCTGCTAGTGCAACTGGGATATCAAGTTGAGGTTCACCCTCCAGTTCCCGGACAGAAGGCTCAGCCTGACTTCGCAGCTGTCCATCCGGTGGACGGGAAGCTCTACATCGAGGCTGTGGTAGCGACGGGCCTGAGCGAGAAGGATCGCGCCGCCAACGCCCGTGCGAGCATCTTCTATGACGTGCTCAACGAGCTCGATTCTCGGGACTTCTTCCTCGATCTCCATGTGAAAGGGTCGCCGCGGACTCCTCCTCCGGCTCGAAAGTTCAGGGACTGGATCGAAAAGCGTATTCGCGAGCTCGACTACGATCAGGTCTTGCGCCTGCAGACATCAGAAAGTGATGGGGATGTTCCTTCGTGGCTCTTCGAGTGGGAGGGGTGGCAGATCAGGGTCAGGCCCGTCGCCAAGATGAAGCACAGGGGCGAGCCTGGAGGCCGCGCGATCGGCCTTCGTTCGTATCGCGCTGCTGGGGTGGAAACCTGGCGGCCCATACGAGATGCCATTAGGAGCAAGGGGCGAGATCATGCTGCTGTCGACGCTCCTCTGGTAATCGCCGTCAACGCGTTGAATCACTACACGGAGGAGATAGATCTGCCACAAGCACTCTTCGGCGAGGAGCAGCTTGAGATGGTCCGAGGGCAGCCTCCTCAAGTCGTACATGCGCGGAATGGTGCGTTCATTGGGCCGAACGGGCCGGTTTATCGGAGAGTCAGTGCGGTTCTGCTAGCGCGTCACTTCTACCCTCGCCTGGCGGCCAAAGCACCACTAAGGCTCGCACTTCATGTGGACGCTCTACGCCCGTTGGCGGGCCCAATTCTGGAACTGCCGCAATTGATCTTGAATGCGGCTGGATGCCTAGAATGGATCGAAGGGCGCTCTACAAGCGCGGTGCTCGGGCTCTCACCCAGCTGGCCTGAGAACGCTTTCGATGATAGTCATCGCTAGCCCTTGAAGCGATCGGATCATGTCGTGATGACAGCGAAGGAAGAGCGGTGCTCCCGTTCGTGGGGCTCGTTTCGTGAATGTTCACGAATCCCGGGGAGGTGCGGGCCGGGTCCGACTCGAGGCTCGGGTTCTCGAAGCGATCGGCGAGCAGGTCCTGAAGCCAGAGAACGTCCTGTATACGGTCGACCGGGCGCTCGAGACCCTACGGGTCGAGATCGGTCAGCTCCGCGACCTCGGGGCGGACCGGACCCGCTTGGCTGAGATCGATTCAGAGCTGGAAGACCTGATCGGCCAGGTCGCGAAGCTTGGCGACCTGGATGCATATGCGCGCGTGATTCAGCAACTGCGTGAAGAGAAGCGCGAGATCGAACTGCGACTGCGGAGCCAGGTGACTCCGATCGAGCTTATCTCCTCAGCGTCTGCGACAACTCGTCACCGAGCGCGTGTCAGACCTTCGTGCGGTGTTCGAGGGAGAACCCCAAGGCATGCGCGATGCGCTCCAGGAGCTACTCCGGGGGCGCCGCCTGACGGTTGGTCCTGATCCCGAGCGCGACTTCCGCGTCGAGGGTCTTCTCGAGTGGACTCTCAAAACGCAAGCCGCCCGACCTCACGTGGAGACCGGGCGGCTCGTTTCAGTGGTAGCGGGGCTCGTTCCGAACCCGTTGCATGGCCTAACCTTCGCCGCCACGAACCCGGGAGAGACCCGATCGACTACGGGGACGAAATCCGAGAGGCCATCGCCGAGGACGGCGACTCGCTCACGGTGGCGCCTGAATGGGAGGGCTTCCCGGGCCAGGCGTTCGGCGGCTTCGCGGCTGCAGCGGTGCTCGTCGCGGCTTCCTCTCGTACCGACAAGCCCCGGCCGCTGAGCCTGTTCGCGCGTTTTCAGCGGCCGATTCCCCTGGGCCGGGCGGTGACCCTCGACCTGCAGACCGAACGAAGCGGGCGTTCGGTGGACACCCTGGCGGGGACGTTGCGCGATGGCGACCGCGATCTGGCGCGCTTCACCGCCGCGTTCGGAATCGACGGCGAAGCGCCGCTCCAGTCCCAGGCGGTGCCGCCCATGCCGCCGCTGCGCCAGCCGACTCCCGTCGCGAGCTTCATCGAAGCGGCCGGCTTCGAGGCGCCTCCGCTCATGCGGCGGGTCGGCTACCGCGGCGAGGCGGGCGATGCGGACCTGCCCAACATCGATGGGCCCGACTGGCACATCCGCAATCAGTGGCCGGCCACGGCGTCGCAGGATCTCGCCGTGCGGGCCGCGATGGCTTTGATGGCGATCGACATCTTCGTGGCCCCAGCGGCCATCCTCGCAAACGGGGTCGACATCAGCGGGCCGTGGCCCGTGATCATGCCGTCCCTCGACCTGACGGCCTGGTTCTATGCCCCCGAGGCGCCGTCGCTCGAGGCCGACGAGCAATCGCCGAGCGGCTGGCTCAACGCGCGGACGTCGGTACCCGTCAGCAACGCAGGCTATGCGGTCGGCCGCACCCAGGTCTGGTCCGGCGAGCGCCTCGTCGCCGAAGGCATGAGCCAGGTGGCCATGGTCCCGGCTCCGCCGTCGTCCTGACCCGCCATCCAGTGCACCTGATGCTTCGGCAGACCCCGAGGAGCGCACGGCCTGCTGTGAGGGGGAATCGCCTCGGACTGGGGTGTTGAAGTTCAAAGCAGTTCGATGCCGCGCGCGCTTCTTGAGATTACGCGGGATACTCGGATCTGCAGCAGTCGAAGGACCCATCATGTTCATTCAAGCTGACGACATCATCGAGTGGCAGGCCGATGGGCCGTAGTAGAGGCGACCGCTCTTGGGCCCGCGTTTCACTTGCGGCCTTAGTGGGGGGCACGCTCGGGGCTGTGTTGCTGATCCCCCTCCTGCGCGACCCGGCCGGAGACATGCTCGGTTGGATCACGCGTAGTTCGGGGCTCGGAATCTGCTCCAGCGCGGCAGCAGTGAGTCTGAGAGTCGATGGCGGGCGGACCAATATTCCGATCTTGTCGGAGGACGAGGGTCTGAGGGTTCATCTACGCGGAATTCACACGCTGGCGGAGACGACGAGCCCGCTTGGGAGTTCCTGGCCCGCGCACGCCGAGCGGTTTGGAAATGAGCCACAGATACTCGCGGACATCTTTCGTCGCGCGCAAGCGTTCGATGAGGCCAGGATCCTCGAAAGTGGTGAAATCGATGTCGGAAAGTTGAGCACGGAAGACTGGCGGCGCCTGGTCGCGAGTGTCGAGAGCCGATATGGAACTGCTGCACGAGATCAGATTCTCGACACACCGTTCGCCGAGCTTGCTTTTGGGTTCGACTTCCAGGCGGCAGCCGATGCCGACAGCCGGTACTACTTAGAGGGGCAGTCGCTCTCTGACTCTGAAATCGATCTCCTTGAGTTCGCTCACCTTCGTCGCCTCAACATCGAGCGAATTCTTCAAAGGCCGGGTCCGGGAGGTCGCACCGTAGTCGTGCGCTGCGAGGAGCAGTGACCGGCGTAGCTTGTCTGCACGGTCGGTTGGCGCCCGGCGGCACCAAGTGGGCAATCGGTTTCGCAAGCTCCATGGTTGTTCTCATCGGGTGCGCCATTCTTCGCGGTCAATCCGTCGATCCTGGATCGGCCATGCTGGTGGAGATCCGCAGCTACCGAGCGCAAGCCGCCAGGCAGGCGGTTGCGGTCGATCGGGACTTCTTCTACGCGATCGACAACAGGTCGATCGAGAAGTACTCGCGATCCGGTGGGAAGTTGGTGGGAAGATGGGATGCTGCGGGCACTACCCCCATCGTCCATCTGAACAGTGGGGTCGTTGTCGGCGATAGGCTCTACGCTGCCCACTCCAACTACCCTTCGGTCCCGATGGTGAGTTCAATCGAGATCTTCGACACGCTGACCCTCGCGCACATCGCGTCACATGACTTGGGCGCCGTAGAAGGGTCCGTCACTTGGGTCGACCGCCACAATGATCGCTGGTGGGTCGGGGTGGCAAACTACGACGGTAGGGGCGGGGCCCCCGGGCGCGGTTCGGCGCAGACATCGGTCATAGAATTTGATGATCGTTGGGCGAGAGTTAGGGGCTACGGTTTTCCCCCCGAACTGATCGCGTGGTTTGGGGGACGGAGCAACTCCGGCGGTTCGTGGAAGGATGGAGTCCTGTTCGTGACTGGGCACTCTGCTTCGGCAGTGTATGCACTGCGGACCTCGTCCGCAGGTAGCTCGGTTCTTCAGGTCGTCGAGAAGATCGCCGCGCCAATCAGCGGTCAGGGGGTTGCGTGGGATCGGCAGGGAGAAGTCCGCAACCTCTGGGGCATTCGTCGGTCTGCTCGAGAGGTCGTTGTTCTGGCACTACCGTGAGCACTCAGGCAGCACGCGCGCGAACCTCCCGGCTCCCGTGAAGTCTTCGTTTGTCGGCGGGTGATTCGCGCGAATGATGACGACGTCCTGGAGCTGGAGTCGCGACCGTATCGCACGACGCGGCTCTACAATCTTGATGCCCGTTCTTTCCCCCCCGCTTCTCTGTATCGAGAGTACGTCTTCTGACCGGAACGGGATGTTCTCATACCTGTCGAGTTCGATTCCGTCACTCATCACACGAATGAACGCGAACGGGCGATCCAGGATCTGAGCGCTCGACGCCTCGTTGAGCGCCCTGATCGCCGCGTCGAACTCGGCGGAACTCATGCAAAGGGCCGAGTTCTCGTCGAACTCGAGAGCGAGCTCATCTAGCGCAGTGGCGAGCATTCGGCGCGTTTCCTGCCGTCCGAAGGTCTTGAGGTTCTCGTTCAGATCACGCCTCAGGGTCGCGACGTTCATGAGCCTCAGTGAGATGCCCGGTGAGACCTGGACGAAGCCGCTACTTTGCCCGACTGCTACCGCCGGGCCGGAGGGCTGCGAGGGCTGGATAAGGAGAAGCGTGAAACCCACCGCCAGAAAGCCGACTAGCGAGCCGCGAATCCACCTGGACTTCGTAGTCTTCCAGACGGTCACGATCACAACGACCGTGACGAACAGAATGACGCCTCCGGTGCCGTACTCGAGGAGCTTTTGGATGCTGTCGTCCACTTGGTGTCCTTGCGTGTGGCGCTGCTGAAGGTTTGCGATGTCCGGTGGTCCGACTCCCAGCAGCGTATTGGCTTCGCGATGAACGTTCGTGATTTGTACCACGAGACCTAGGTTGTACGCGGTTGATTCTCGCATCCCTTGGGCGAATTCGTACCGTGAATCGGAGGTGAATACTGGACCCAGGCCGGGGCCATCTTCTGCTGGGGGGGCAACGGCTTTCGCGGCCGGGGAGGGCGGCTCAACGCGCGTACGTCTGTACCCGTCAGCAACGCAGGCTATGCGGTCGGCCGCACCCAGGTCTGGTCCGGCGAGCGCCTCGTCGCCGAAGGCATGAGCCAGGTGGCCATGGTCCCGGCTCCGCCGTCGCCCTGATACACTGCCGGGACGTCGCGCATCCGATCGCGACGCCACGAGCCGAGGAGAAACGCCATGGGTCTCTTGCAAGACGTCACGCCGATCAACGATCAGCTTGCTGACATCATCGTCCGCGCCGACGAGCCTTGGATCGAGACGGAAAAGGACATGGCCTGGATCAAGGTGCTGTACACCGGCGAGGAATCCGGACGCTGGGCTGCGCTGTTCCGCTGGAACAAGGGCTACGCGGCGGCGCCCCACAAGCATCTGTCCGCGGCGCACACCTTCATCCTGAAGGGCAAGCTGCAGGTCCGCGACGGCGTGCTCGATGTCGGCGACTACGACTACGAGCCGAACGGCGTGCTGCACGGCGCGACGACGGCCCTCGAAGACACCGAGTATCTGTTCATCTGCGACGGGCCGGTGCTGTTCTACAACGACGACGGCCTGCAGTCGTATCTCGGCTGGGAAGAGCTGCACCGCATGCGCGAGGCCGCGAAGGCCTAGGCAGACGACGCTGATCGCAGCTAGTTGCTGCGCGCCACCACGCCGCTTTCCAGCAGCTCGACCAGCGCCTTGTAGATGACGCCGTCTCCCTGAACGAGGATGTCGAGGATGGCCCCGAGCGGGAAGCCCATCCGCACGTGATCGGCGATCTCGCGGTGGACGTCTTCGAGCTTGCTGTCGACCTGGTCGAGCAGGTCGGTGTTCACGTCGAAGATGTCGTCCGGGTGGAACGCCGCGATGCCGTGACGCACGGCTTCGTCGCGGTTCACCGTCGCCGAAAGCAGGGCGGCTTCGATGGGGAGGGGCTCGGTGGTCGCCTCGAAGGGGTCGATCGAAGCCTGGTAGGCGAAGCGCCCCTCGCTCCAGAGCAGCAGGCGACTGACCGCCTTCATACCGGAAACGAGACCGGTGGCCGCGTGGACGATCTGGCCGTCGCGGTGGATGAGGATGCCTTCTTCGTCGCCGCAGGAAACGCGCAGGGTTCCTTCGCTGGATGCGCCGGCGAGGGTTTGGATGACGTCCTCGAGCGGTGCGTCGCCGAGAGATCCCCTCACCTGGGCCAGCTCTTTCGCGTGCTGCAGGCCCTGCAGGTCGTCGATGAAGGCCATCACCTCGTCGATGCGACGCGCCGGGTAGTGGAACTGGATGCCCGCTGCCATGCGCCCGTGATCGCAGGGTGCCTGACTGATGATGCGGCACTCGACGCTGACGGCTTCGCCGGTGTGCGGGTGTTGCAGCACGGCGGTGCCACTGCCGCCCAGCCCGAGGTCGAGGCCTTCGAGCAGGACGAGCATGCCGCCGTAGCTCAGGTTCAACATCTCGGCGGGGAAGCGCGACCCGCGGACGACGAGGGTGGCCAGGCCATGGGCGGGGCCACGCGGCGTCGCGCGCCGGTCTCCATGCGCGGGGGGCTCGTCGGGGGTGCCGAACCAGGCGCCGGTGGCTTCTTCGAGCTCGCTGCGAAGTGCGGCGAGCGGAGTGCGCAGCTGCAGCGCGATCCCGGCTTCTTCGTCGTCGTGGGCGAGAGCGGTCGGGCGTACGGCCGCCACGATGCCTGCGATTTCGAGCGAACGGCCGCAGAAGGGCAGGTCGACGTGAAGCTGCACGTGCTGGCCGGGCTGCCATTCGAATTCGCCGGTGACGAAGAGTGCGCCGCGTCGCAGGCTTTCCGCGAAGACCTTCTGGGCTTCCTTCAGCGACGAGTACGTCAGCCGGACCGAGACCGATGCGTCGCTCGGCCGCACAGTCGGCGCGGCATCCTCGAGACGGTCGAGATGATCGTTTAGATCGGGGCTCCCCACGTTCGCTCGTATCGGCCGAATGGCTCGCGAGATCCAGACCCGGTTTGCCAGGACGGGTGCGATTGCGGGTGATCTGCCAGTGACTTGCCGATCCGTTGCCGGCGTGTGCGTGGACTGGGGCTGAGCCCCGGGTCTGCCGATACAGGCGAAGCGTCTTTGGAGGACTTCCGGCCCATGCGTGGGGTGCTGGTGCCCACAGGTTTGCTCGTCTCGCTGCTGCTGGCTGTGCCGGCTGCGGCCGACTGCGTGTGGGGCAACTGCCAGGACGGCCGCGGCACCTGGCGGCATGCGGACGGGTCGCTCGAAAAGGGTGTCTGGAAAGACGGCGCCCTCGTGCAGTCGCACGGGCGCATCGCCGCGCCCCAAGACCAGAAGAAGCGCACGTCGAAACCCGCAGCGCGCGCGACCCCGAAGAAGCGGCGCGGTCCCACGGAAGGCTGCCTTCGCGGCAACTGCGTGAACGGCCAGGGGCTTCGGCTGCAGCGCGACGGCAGCAACTACGAGGGCACGTTCGTGAACGGCCGGCGTCAGGGCAAGGGCGTGCAGACCTGGCCCGACGGTAGGCGCTACGAAGGAAACTGGGTCGGCGATCTGCGCCATGGCTACGGGGTGCAGACCTACGCCGACGGCCGCTATGTGGGGTCCTGGAATCGGGGCGAGCCGACCAGCGCCGGTGTGCGCGGCTATACGAACGGCGACCGCTACGTGGGCGTCTTCCGCAAGGAACAGCGCCACGGCCGCGGCACGCTGACCTTCGGCAACGGCGATCGCTACGTCGGCGGCTTCCGCAACGACGTCGAGCACGGGGAAGGCACCTGGTACGGCGCCGGTGGCGGCAAGCGCCAGGGTCGTTGGGTGCGCGGCAAGTACATGGGGGCCGAGGGCGGAGTCGGCGCGCAGGGGTTGATCGCGGGAGGCACGGGCTGTGTCAGCGGCAACTGCTGGGACGGGTCCGGCCGCTTCGTCTACGACGACGGTCGCGAGTACGCGGGCAGCTTCCGCAACGGCAAGCCCCACGGCCGGGGCTCGCTCACCCATCCCGACGGCCGCGTGGATTCGGGTCGCTGGGAAAACGGCGACCGCTGGGGGCGTCGGGTGATCGCGACCCCCAATGCCGTGGCCACCTGGAAGGCCAACTCGAAGCGGAAGAGCGGCTGTCTCGCCGGCAATTGCCGGGACGGAGAGGGTCGCTATCGCTGGAAGGACGGCAGCCTCTACGCGGGCAGCTTCCGCGGAGCCCGGCCCGACGGCCACGGTGTCTGGAGCCATCCCGACGGCTCGCGTTATGAAGGCGGCTGGCGCCTCGGCAATCGCGACGGCCGCGGCAGTGAGAAGACCGCCCAGGGCGTCACGCGCACGGGCCTCTGGAAGGAAGGCCGCTTCCAGTCGGCGGGCGTCGCGCGCGCGCGGTCGGCCTACGATGTGCGCCTGCGCTGGCCCGACCTGACGCGGCCCGCCAAGGCGACGGGCGAAGCCAACGAGGACGCGGCGGTCATCGTCGGCATCGAGCGCTATGCGAACGTCGCGAAGATCGCCGGCGCGTCCGAGAACGCGACCGCCTGGTACGAGTACCTGGTGCGGACCCGCGGCGTGCCCGTCGAGCGTGTGTCGTTGCTGCTCGACGCGGACGCGACCCGCGAGGACGTGCAGTGGGCCGTCGACGAAGCCGCGCGTCAGGTGGGAGACGACGGCACCTTGTGGTTCGTGTTCATCGGCCATGGCGCACCGTCGCGCGACGCCAAGGACGGTCTGCTCGTGGGCTTCGACGCGCAGCAGAAGGCGCGCAGCATCCAGGCCCGCAGCCTTTCGCGCAAGGACGTGCTGAAGCGTCTCGCGGGCAGCGAGGCCGAGCACATCCGCGTGCTACTCGACGCCTGCTTCTCGGGCCGGGCCGCGGACGGCGAGCAGCTCGTGGCCGGTCTCCAGCCTCTGGTCGTGACGGTCGAGAGCGAAGCTTCGGACCCGCGCATGACGCTCTTCACGGCGGCCCGCAACGACGAATACGCGGGGCCGCTGCCCGGCGCCGCGCGACCCGCCTTCAGCTACCTGGCGCTCGGGGGCATGCGTGGCTGGGCGGACCGCGACGGCAACGGCCGCGTGTCGGCCGGCGAACTTCACACCTACGTCCGCACGGCGCTGCAGGCGCTCGTCCGGGACCGGCGCCAACGCAACACCTTCTTCGGGGACGCCGACAGCGACCTCAGCCGGCGCGCCCGGGAGAAGGGGCCCGAACTCTCCAGCTTCGTGGCCGAGCTGGCGAAGAGAAGGGCGTCGCCCGCTTCGCGCTGAAGCGCGCGACCCGTACCGGAGACCCGCATGTCCCGAGCCCGGCTCGTTCTCGATACCCCGTTCGCAGTTGCGATCGCGCTGTCACTGGCACTCTCACTGGGACTCTCGCTGACAGTCGCGGGCTGCGGATCGCCGAACGTCGCGCCGTCGCCGGGCGAGCCGATGGTCACCCGCGCCGGGCCCTCGGGGCAGGGCGCTGCCCAGGTCCGAAAGCTGAGCAAACGCGGCTGGGTCGAGGCGTCCGTGGAAGTGGTGGCTTCAGAAAACGAGTCCCCCGCCGAGGCGCGCGGCCGGGCCATGGCGGAAGCGCGCCGGGCGGCCGTGGAGTCCGTCGCGGGCATCCGCATCCGCAGCTCGTTGATCTCGTACGAGGGTGTGCGCGGCGCGGACGCTTCGAGCCTGGTGCAGTCGCTGACCGCCAGCCGGGCCGATGCGCTCGTGCTCGACGAGAAGCTGATCGGCACCCAGATGAAGCCGATCGCAGGCGGCGGCTATCGCATGCGCGTCGTCCTGCAGGCGCGGGTGCTCGACCGATCGAAGACGTCGGACCCGGGCTTTCGTATCCAGGTCGAGCTCGACCGCGAACGCTTCCTGGCTGGCGAGGACGTCGCGCTTTCGGTCCGGTCGAGTCGCGACGCACGCATCTACGTCCTGGGCATCACCCAGGATTCGGCGGCGGTGCTGCTGCCCAACAAGTGGCTGGCCGACACGAGTGCCGGCGCGGGCGAATGGATCCGCTTCCCCGGCGGCGATCTGCGCGAGCGCGGCGTGCGACTCGTCGCCCAGGTGCCCGCCGGCAGCGACTCGTCCACCGAGGCGCTGGTCGCGGTTGCCTTGCGCGGGGGCCACACCCTCGAAAGTCTGATGCCCGTGGGCGGCGACGCCTTTCGGCAGTCTGACGCCCAGGGGGCCGGCGGCCTGCTGGCGGATCTGCTGACGCCGCTGTCCGAGCTGCCGCCGGACAGCTGGGCGTTCGACCAGGTCGTGTACGAGGTCTACTCGCGCTAACGGCTCACCCTCTCACCCGAGTCGGTGCTTCTGCACTCGAGTCGGTGCTTCTGCACTTTCAACCGAGTCGGTGCTTTTGCACCTTGCCCGACGCGGTCTTGGGTAGCTCGTCTTCGAAGACGAAGGCGGTGGGGATCTTGAAGCGGGCGAGATGCTCGCGGCCGTAGGCGACGAGGTCTTCTTCGCTGGCGCTCGCGCCGGGTTCGAGCACGACGTGGGCGCGACCGGTCTCGCCCCAGCGCGGGTCGGGTACGCCGACGACGGCGATCTCGCGCACGGCCGGATGCTCGAGATAGCGCGCTTCGATCTCCGCCGGGTAGACGTTCTCGCCGCCGGAGATGAACATCTCGCGCGACCGGCCCACCAGCGTGATGAATCCTTCCTCGTCCCGGGTGGCGAGATCGCCGGTGCGAAGCCAGCCGTCGCGCAGGGTCTCGGCGTTGGCTTCCGGACGTTCCCAGTAGCCGAGCATCACGATCGGACCGCGCACGACGATCTCGCCGGCGACGCCCTGCGCGACGTCCTGCCAGTCGGCCACGGGGCCGGCGAGGGTGTCGCGGTCGACGATGCGCAGCTCGGCGTGATGCACGGGCAGGCCGACGCTGCCCGCCTTGCGTTCGGCGTCGACGCCCGCGAGGCAGGTGAGGGTCGAGCTTTCGGTCTGGCCGTAGCCCTGCACCAGCACCAGGCCGTGGCGCTGGTAGGCGCGCACCAGCTCGGCAGAGGCTGCGGCGCCCGCCACGAACAGCAAGCGCAGGGAGGAAAGCGTGTAGTGCCCGGCACCGCCGGCATCGATCGCGTCGAGCAGCCGTTGATAGACGGTGGGCACCGCGCCCATGTACGTGATGGCTTCGCGGGCGACCGCGTCGAGCAGCTCTTCCGGGTCGAAGTGCGCCTGCAGGACGAGGCTGCCGCCGCAGTACATCACCGGGAGCGACAGGATCTGCAGGCCGAGGGAATGGAACAGCGGCGAGACCACCAGCACGCGGTCGTCGGGCGTGATCTCGAAGTAGATCTCGGCGTTCTTCGAGTTGTAGAGCGCCTTGCGGTGGGGCAGCAGGGCACCCTTCGGTCGGCCCGTGGTGCCCGACGTGTACATCAGGATCATCGGGTCTTCGGGCGAGACCGCCTCGACCTCTGCGCGCGGCTCACTCGCCTCGAGCGCGGCCTCGTAGTCGGGTCCGACTTCGAGGCGGACCTCGGGCGCGACCTTCGCCTTTTCGCACGCGGCGTCGGCGAGGTCGCGGAAGTGAGGCTCGTGGACGAGACCCGTCGCGCGGGAATCGTCGAGCAGGAAGCAGACCTCGCCGGGCGAGAGCCGCGTGTTGATGGGCAGCACCACGGCGCCGATGCGCGCCACCGCGAAGACCGTCTCGAGGTTGGGTGTGCGATTGCCGACGATCAGCCCGACACGGTCGCCCCGGCGGATGCCCTGGGCTTCGAGCCAGGTGGCAAGACGAGCCACCCGGGCCTCGAGGTCGGCGTAGGAAAGCCGCCGGTCGGCGTCGACCAGCGCGAGGCGGTCCCCGGCGCGCTCGGCGTGGCGACGGATCCAGTCCGCCGCATTGTGGGCGGAGCTCGCGGTGGTGGTCGGGGCAAGGGCGGGCGTGGGGTCAGCGGGCATCGGGCAGAGGGGGATACCCTCGACCCGCCACGGCTGCCAGTCTGCCCGCCGCTGCGTCCGCGAACGGCCGGACCGCGGTAGACTCGCCCGAAACGAGGAGCCCCCGAATGAACCTGCTGGGACAGCCCGCCTACGTCGGCCGGCACTGCGGAAGCAACGAGTACGAGGTCGACAAGGACGTCGTCGCCTTCTACGCCGATGCACTCGACGATCACCACGCGCTCCAGGCCGAGTACGCGCCGCCGCTGCTCTACCATTCGGAGTGCTACAAGTTCGTCGGCGAGTGGTACCTGAAGAACCTGTTCGGGAATCTCCACCTGCAGCAGGACTGGCGCATGTTCGCGCCCATCCGGGTCGGCACGAAGGTCCGAACGCGCTCGACCATCATCGACCGCTACCTGAAGCGCGGCCGCGACATCCTGGTGAACGAGACCGACGTCATCGACGCCACCGACGGGCGGCTGCTGGTGCGCGGCCACACCCACCAGTCCTTCCTGCCGCCCAAAGAAGAGACCGCAGAAGGCAAGAAGGGCGACGGCTTCGTGGTCGACGAGAAGTCGGCCGCGAAGAAGACGCCGCGGCCGCCGTTCCCGACCGCGACCGGCGAAGACCTGCCTTCGGCCACGACCCTCATCGACGAGCGCCGCTGCTGGATGTTCTCGGGCCCGGGCCGCAACTATCACACGGACGCCGAGCAGGCGAAGAAGCTCGGCTTCCCGAACATCGTCGTGCAGGGGATGATGTCGACGTGCTTCGTGTCCCGGGTCATGCAGGAGCACTTCGGCATGGGCTGGGTGCAGGGCGGCGAGATGTCCGTGAAGTTCACCAACGTGCTGTGGGTGGACGAGACGGTGACGACCCACGCCAAGGTCCGGGAAGAAGTGCCCGAAGGTACGCGCACGCGCGTGCACTGCGACGTATGGGTCGACAAGCAGGGCTCGGACGGAGACCCGGACGGCACGAAGGTGCTCGTCGGAAGCGCGTCGGCGCTTCGCGGCGAGTAGGCGCCGAGGCGTCCCGCGTGCTGGACCGGTTCGAGCGCGCGCTCCGCGACGCGGGCGCGCCGGGCCACCGGGTGCTGGCCGCGGTGTCCGGGGGCGTCGACTCGACGGTGCTCGCGCACCTGTTGAGCGCCCTGTCCCGGCCGCTCGACATCGCCTGGGCGATCGGTCACGTGGACCACGGGTTGCGCGGCGCAGAATCGGACGCCGACGCCCGGGCGGTCGAGGCCCTGGCCCGCAAGCTCGATGTCCCCTTCGAGTGCGTGCGGGTCGATCCCAACGCGGCGCGCGTCGGCGGATCGAGTCGCACGCGCCCCAGCCTGCAGGAAGCCGCCCGCGGTCTGCGACGAGACGCCCTCGAGCGCATGCGCGTCGCCGGGGGATACGACCACATCGCCACCGCGCATAACGCGAACGACCAGGCCGAGACGATCCTGATGCGCCTGCTGCGCGGGAGCGGGCCCGATTCACTCGGCGGCATCGCCGACGTGTCGCGGGATGGCACCGTCCTGCGGCCGCTGCTCGGGGTCAGCCGCGCCGAGATCGAGGCCTATGCACGGGAGACCGGGCTCGACTGGCGCGAGGACGCTTCCAACGCCGACCCGCGCTACACGCGGAACCGCCTGCGCGCGGAGGTCCTCCCGGCCCTCGAGCGCGACTTCAACCCGCGACTTCTCAGGGCACTCGGCGATCTTGCCGAAGCGCAGAGAAGGGACACCGAATGGTTGGACGCGCTGGTCGAGGAAGCCGCGAGAGAGTGGGTCGTTCCGGACGCTGCCGGCGGCCTGCGCATCGCCGCGGCGGGCTGGTCGAAGCAGCCGGAGGCGCTTTCCCGGCGACTCGTGAAGCGCGTCCTGATCGACATCGGCGCTGGGCGCGATTTGTCCCGGGTGCATCTGATGCGCGTCCTGGCATTCCTGCGGGAAGGTCAGCTCGGGACTGCCATCGAGCTGCCGGGTGGCTTCCGACTGGCCCGAGATCAGCGCGACTCCTTTCTACTCGTCAGGGCATCCCACGCATAGCGGCGCCTTTCTGTAACAGGGCTCTCCGGGTCAACCCGGGGGGCGCATGCTACGTTGGCAGTTCGTGGATCCGCGGGCCTGGCCCTGCGGGGATTCGAGGCGGAACCGAGGGGAGGGCCCGGGGGTCCGTCCTGAAGTGCCGCGATGTCCGTAAGGCCGAGGTCTGGGTTTGAATCAGCAGTTCTACAAGAACATGGCGCTTTGGGTCGTCATCCTGGTCATCATCCTGCTGCTCGTCACCATGCTGAAGCAGGAAGAGGCCCCGCCGCCGGAGCTCGCGTACAGCGAGTTCATCAGCGAGCTGGAGCACGGCGCCATCCAGAGCGTGACGATCGAGGAAGGAGGCCGGATTACCGGCACCAAGGGCAGCGGCGAGCCGTTCAACACGCATGCGCCCGCCATCACCGAGACGCTGCTCGCAGACCTCGACGCCGCCGACGTGAAGGTCACCTCCCAGCCCCGGGAAGAGTCGAGCTTCTGGCGTCAGATCCTGATCATGTGGTTCCCGCTGCTGCTCTTCATCGGGCTGTGGGTCTTCTTCATCCGCCAGATGCAGTCGGGCGGCGGCAAGGCCATGAGCTTCGGCAAGAGCAAGGCCCGGCTCCTCACCGAGAGCGATCACCACGTCACCTTCGAGGACGTGGCCGGCATCGAGGAATCGAAGTTCGAGCTGGAAGAGATCATCGCGTTCTTGCGCGAGCCCAAGAAGTTCACCCGCCTCGGCGGTCGCATCCCGAAGGGTGTGCTGCTCGTGGGCCCGCCCGGTACGGGCAAGACCCTGCTGGCGAAGGCCGTGGCCGGTGAGGCCAATGTGCCGTTCTTCTCGATCTCGGGTTCCGATTTCGTGGAGATGTTCGTCGGCGTCGGTGCGTCGCGCGTGCGCGACCTGTTCCAACAGGGCAAGAAGAACGCCCCGTGCATCATCTTCATCGACGAGATCGACGCGGTGGGTCGACACCGCGGGGCCGGGCTCGGCGGTGGACACGACGAGCGCGAGCAGACCCTGAACCAGCTGCTCGTCGAGATGGACGGCTTCGAGAGCAACGAGGGCGTCATTCTCGTCGCCGCAACGAACCGCCCCGACGTGCTCGACCCGGCGCTGTTGCGCCCGGGCCGCTTCGATCGCCGCGTCGTGGTGCCGCGACCGGACCTCAAGGGTCGGCTCGACATCCTCAAGATCCACACCCGCCGGGTGCCCCTCGACGACGACGTCGATCTGGACACCCTGGCCCGGGGAACGCCGGGCTTCGTCGGCGCCGATCTGCAGAACCTCGTGAACGAGGCCGCGCTGCTGGCCGCCCGCCGGGAGGGCCAGCGGGTCGGCAACGAGGACTTCGAGAACGCCAAGGACAAGGTCCTGCTGGGCGCCGAACGACGCAGCATGATCATGAGCGAGCAGGACAAGCGGATCACCGCCTACCACGAGGCGGGACACGCGCTGATCGCGCTGCTGACACCCGACCACTCGGACCCGGTGCACAAGGTCACGATCATTCCGCGCGGCATGGCCCTGGGTCTCACCCAGACGCTGCCCGTCGAGGACCGGCTCAACTACACCCGGGATCAGATCTACGCGATCATCCGCTACGCGATGGGCGGACGGGCCGCCGAGGAGCTGGTCTTCGATCACTTCTCGACGGGCGCCAGCAACGACCTCGAGCAGGCCACGAACTGGGCGCGTCGCATGATCTGCGAGTACGGCATGAGCGAGCGGCTCGGTCCCGTCTCGTACGGAGAGAAGAGCGGCGACGTCTTCCTCGGTCGTGACATGATGTCGCGGCGCGACTTCTCGGAAAAGAAGTCCGAGGAAATCGACGACGAGGTGTTCGGCCTGCTGACCGGGAAGTACGCGGAAGCACGCCAGCTCATCGTGGACAACCGCGACAAGCTCGACGCCATCGCCGAAGCCCTGCTGGCACGCGAGACCCTCGAAACCAAGGATCTCGAGATCCTGATGCAAGGTGGAGAGCTGCCGCCGTTGCCCGTGCTGACCGCCGACGCAGCGGACGAGAAGCCGAAGGAAAAGAAGTCGCGCACAGGACTGGGCGGTGTGCCCGATCCGGAACCCATGCCCAGCTGACCGTCCCAGGAAAAGAGACAAGGGCCGGAAACGGCCGGAGATCTCCATCCCCCGACACGCATCCCCAGACTCACCCCCCGTCGAAGGAGGAGACGCATTGAGCAACGAGGCGTTCTTCCCGACGATCCTTCCAAGTGGGCGAGTCACGATCCTGGGCGTCGTAAACGTCACACCGGACTCGTTCTCGGACGGTGGGCGCTTCGTAAAGTCGGGCGCGCACGTGGACGTGGCTGCGGCGCTGGCCGCGGGACGCGCCCTGCTGGCGGCCGGTGCACACTGGCTGGACGTCGGGGGCGAGTCGACCCGACCCGGCGCCGATGACGTCCCCGTCGATGTCGAGATCCAGCGCGTCGTGCCGGTGATCGAAGCGCTGGTCGCCGAGGCCGACGCGCTCGTCTCTGTGGACACGCGCAAGGGTGCCGTGGCGCGGGCGGCCATCGCGGCCGGCGCACGAGCTGTCAACGACGTGTCTGGGGGCGACGATCCGGACCTGCTCGCGGCCTGTGCCGAGAGCCCCGGCACGCAGCTCATCCTGGGCCACATGCGCGGCACACCGGCCACGATGCAGGATTCGCCTCACTTCGACGACGTGCTGGTCGAGGTCGCCACGGAGCTGATGGCGTCTCTCGATGCGGCGCGTCGGGCGGGCGTCGCCGAGGCGTGCCTGTCCGTCGACCCGGGCATCGGCTTCGGCAAGCGCCTGGAAGACAACCTGGCGCTGATCGCCCACGCCGGCTGGTTCCGGGAACGCCTGGGGCGGCCGGTGCTGGTGGGGCCGTCTCGCAAGTCGTTCCTGGGGCGCATCACCGGGGACCCGGTCGACGAGCGCGAGACCGGGACCGTCGCGGCCTGCGCGGTCGCCGCCTTCGCGGGCGCCGACGGGGTCCGGGTCCACGAGCCGGAATTCGTGCGGCGAGCGGTCGCGGTGGGTCGAGCTTTGCGTGAGTCCCGCCGAAAGGAACTGTCGTGATCAAGTATCTCTGGCAGTTCGCGGGCGAGCTCTGGGCCATCTTCGAGGGCAACTTCGACCCCATCTGGGACTCCATCGACATCCTGGTGGTGACCCTCGGGATCTACTGGCTGCTGCTGCTGATCCGGGGCACCCGCGCCGTCCAGATCCTGGTCGGCTTGCTCGTGCTGTTCGCACTGAGCCTGGCTTCGGAAGCCTTCGACTTCTCGACCCTGGGCCTGGTCCTGCAGAACTTCCTCGGGTCCGCGGTCGTGATCATGGTGATCCTGTTCCAACAGGACATCCGGCGCGCGCTCGCCCGGGTGGGGCGCGGTTTCTTCCCGAACGTCTCCGCCCAGCAGGAATCGCAGATCGTCGAAGAAGTGATCCGCGCGGCGCAGATCCTGGCCCAGCGCCGGGTCGGCGCCCTGATCGTGCTGGAACGGGAGACCGGCCTCGACGACCAGATCGAGGCGGGACAGACCATCGATTCCCTCGTCTCGAAGGAGCTGCTGGTTTCGATCTTCCACACCCAGTCGCCCCTGCACGACGGCGCCGCCATCATCCAGGACGGCCGCATCACGGCGGTGGGATGCATCCTGCCCCTGACCTTGCGGGCAGACCTGCCGGAAGGCGTCGGCACCCGTCACCGGGCCGCCGTCGGCATCACCGAGGAGACCGACGCCGTCGTGATCGTGGTGTCCGAAGAAACCGCCACGATCTCGGTGGTGATGGCGGGCGAGATGATGCACGGCCTCGATGCGCCGCGTCTGCGCGTGGTGCTGCGTGACGTGCTGACCGGCGAGCGACGCGAGCTGCCGCCGGCTTCGGAGATCGGCGCTCCGCTCGAGGTCGCCGAGGGCGGCGTCGAAGAGAGCCGGGCCTGATGGCGCGCTCGAGATCGCGACGTCGTTCGAACTTCCGCCCGGGCCTGATGCTGCTGGCCCTGGTGATCGCGCTCTTCCTCTGGGGCGTGGCCCAGGGCTCGACGGACATCCGCTACTCGTTCGACATCCCGGTGCAGATCTCGGGCGTGGACGAGAACCTGGTGGTCACGGACCAGACCGCTGCCGAGATCAACGTCGGCGTGCTCGGAAGCCGCGCGGCGCTTCGGAACCTCGAAGACGACCGCATGAAGTACGAGATCGACGTCACCAACGTGAAGCCCGGCGTTGCGGAGTTCGTGGTGGATCTCGCGAGCATCCAGCTGCCCCGGCGCGCGCGCTTCAACAACCACTCGCCGAGCCGCATCCAGATCCGCCTCGAACGCAAGAGCCGCAAGGAAGTGTCCGTCGAGCCGGACATCCAGGGCGAGCTGATGCCGGGCCTGGCGCTCGCGGAAGTGCGCGTGGTGCCGGACCGCGTGTGGCTGGCTGGGGCCAAGAGCCACGTGATGCGGATCCCGTCGGTCAAGACGACGCCCATCGACCTGTCCGAGATCACCGAGAGCCAGGCCGTGGAGGCGCGGCTGGTGCTGATTGGCGGCGACACGGTCTGGCCCGAAGAAGACAAGCCGGTGAGCGTCCAGATCATCGTCGAACCGGTTGCGGTCCCGCCGGCGGACCTGGAAATCATCGATGGAGTTCCCTCGGCGCCTGCCGAAGAAGAAGCCATGCGCTTGCGAAGAACCGGAGGGCGGGTCCAGGGATGAGTGGTTCCAGGAGCTTGTTTGGAACGGACGGAGTTCGGGGCAAGGCGAACCTCCATCCGATGACGGCGTCCATGGCACTGCGGCTGGGACAGGCCGCCGCCTACGTGTTCCGCGGACGCCGGGACGGCGGTCGCCGGATCCTGATCGGCAAGGACACGCGACTTTCCGGGTACATGTTCGAGGACGCGCTCGCTGCCGGCATCAGCTCGATGGGCGGCACCGTGATCCAGGTTGGCCCGATGCCGACTCCGGCGTTGGCGTTCCTGACCGTCGACATGCGCTGTGACGCGGGCGTGATGATCACCGCCAGCCACAACCCCTACCAGGACAACGGCATCAAGTTCTTCGGCAGCGACGGCTTCAAGCTGGACGACGCCATCGAAGCGCAGATCGAAGAGCTGGTGTTCTCGGACGACATCTCGTCGCACCTGGCCCCGCCGGACGAAGTCGGCCCGGCGCGCCGCATCGACGACGCCGCCGGGCGCTACGTGGTGTTCCTGAAGAACACCTTTCCGAAGCAGCATTCCCTCGACGGGCTGCGTGTGGTGCTCGATTGCGCGAACGGCGCCGGCTACAAGGTGGGGCCGCTGGTGCTGCAGGAGCTGGGCGCCGAAGTCTTCGCCCTCGGCGTCGAGCCGAACGGTCGCAACATCAACCGGGAGTGCGGCTCGTTGCATCCCGAGAAGACGGCCGCCAAGGTGCTCGAGGTGCGGGCCGACGTGGGGATCGCCATCGACGGCGACGCGGACCGCGTCGTGGTCGTGAACGAGAAGGGCGAGATCCTGGACGGCGACCTGCTGATGGCGATGTGCGCCCGGGACATGGTCGAGCGCGGCACCCTCAAGGGTGGCGGCGTCGTTGCCACGGTCATGAGCAACCTCGGCCTCGAGCGCGCGCTCGCCGCCGAAGGACTCGATCTCGTGCGCACGCAGGTCGGCGATCGCTACGTCGTCGATGCCATGCGGACGGGCGGCTACAACCTCGGCGGCGAGCAGTCCGGGCACGTGGTGTTCCTCGACCACACGACGACTGGCGACGGCTTGATGAGCGGTCTGCAGGTGCTCGGCGCGATGGTCCGCAAGCAACGCCCGCTTTCCGAGCTGGCCGCTGGCTTCGAACGTTTCCCCCAGGTGATGGTGAACGTATCCGTGGCCCAGCGGATCCCGCTCGAGGACCTGCCGAGCGTTCAGGCTGCGATCCGCAAGGTGGAAGCAGAACTCGCGGATCGCGGTCGCGTGCTGATCCGTTACAGCGGCACCGAGCTGAAGGCCCGCGTGATGGTGGAAGGCGAGTCCGAGGCGCGGGTCAGCGAGCTGGCCGGCGATCTGGCCGACGAGCTCAAGCGGGCTCTGGCCGCGGGAGTCTGACGTGCGCAAGCTGAGCCTCTGCCTGGACACCTTGCCGGCGCTGCGGGAGATCTCGGGTGGCGCGCCCCTCGACCTGTCCGCCGCCACCAGTCTCGCGGAGCTGGCCGGCGTCGACGCGTTGCGGCTGGGAATCAATGACGACTTGCGCCCGGTCGCCGAGGCGGACGTCCACCTGCTGCGCCGGACCGCGCGGCTCTTCGAGCTGCGGATGCCGGCCAACCAGGGGCTGCTGAAGGTGGCGCTCGAGACGCGTCCCGACGCCGTGCTGCTTTCGGGCGACAGCTTCGAAGGCGCGCTCGCCTCGCGTCCGCTGGAACTTCGCTCGCAGTCGAGCACCCTGGCACCCATCGTTCGCGCCCTCGAAGAAGCCGGGATCGACGTGGCGATGCTGGTGACGCCGGCCCTCGAATCGGTCAAGGCGGCCCACGGCCTGGGGGTGCAGGCCGTCGAGCTGTTCACCGGGGCCACCGTCGACCTGCCCGAGGTGGAACGCCGGGGACGCCTGGAAGCCCTGGCGGACGCAGCGCGTCTGGCGTCGAAGCTGCGCATGACCCTCAGCCTGGGGGGCGGCCTCGACTATCGCTCGGTGAGCGAGGTGCTGCCGATGGCGACCTCGGCGGGTCGCGTTTCAGTGGGACGCGCCTTGCTGTCCCGGTCGATGCTCGTGGGCCTCGACCGGGCCGTACGGGACTTCCTGGCCCTCATCCGGTAAATCCTCCCCCTGGCTAGAGGGCGTGGGCTGGAGGACTTCGTGATCGTCGGCGTCGGAATCGAATGGCTGGACGTGCCGCGCTTCGAAGCGTTGGAGACACGCTTCGGGGACCGTCTGCGCGAGCGGCTCTTCACCGAGGGCGAGCGCGCCTTCGCGGCGCGCAAGGCGCGGGGCCACGAGAGCCTGGCGGTTCGCCTCGCGGCCAAGATCGCGGCCCGCAAGGCGCTGGGCCTGGCGTCTGCCGGCTGGCAGGACGTCGAGGTCAAGCGGGAACGCGGTCGCGCGCCGACGCTCCACTTCCACGGGCGCGCGGCGAAAGCTGCGGAGGCGCTGGGGGTGACTCGCGTCTCCCTCACCCTGACCCACGACGCGGCGGCTTGCGTCGGTCAGGTCGTTCTCGAGCACATCGCTCCCGAACCCACTGCGGAGCCGGGCCGATGATCGGCCGGGGCAGCTGGCCGCTCGTCGACGCCGCGGGCATGCGCGCGCTCGACCGACACACCATCGACACCCTGGGCATACCCGGCGACGTCCTGATGGAAAGTGCAGGGCGCGCGGTCAGCGAGGCCGTTCTGCGGCAGCTGCCGGGCGGGGCAGCGTGCAGCGTGGTGGTGCTGTGCGGCGCCGGCAACAACGGCGGCGATGGCCTGGTGGTGGCGCGTCACCTGCATCTGGCGGGGGTCGACGTCCGCGCCGTGATCCTCGGCGACCCGGCGCGTCTGGCCGGCGATGCCGGCCTCAATCGCGACCGCGCCCAACGGATCGGCGTCCGCATCGAGACGGCGGGCTGGCAACTGCCCGCGCGAGGCGTCGTCGTCGACGCGATGTTCGGAACGGGTCTGAGCCGTCCGGTGGAAGGCCCCGCTGCGGACGCCATCGATCACCTCAACACCGCGCGTGGGGACGGCCGGGATCTGCACGTCATCGCCGTCGACGTGCCTTCCGGGGTATGCGCGGATACCGGACAGGTGTTGGGCACCGCCGTCCAGGCAGACCAGACCCTGACCATCGGTCTCCCGAAGCTGGGCCTGACCCTCGAGCCGGGTCGGGCTCTCGCCGGCCGTGTGACCGTGGCCCGCATCGGGATCGCCGACGAAGCGCCGGGCGTCAGCCTGCGCGCCCAGCTCTGGACCGCTGCGGGTGCCGCCGCCCGGTTGCCTGAGCGCCCCGCGGACGGTCACAAGGGCCGCTTCGGACATCTGCTCGTCGTTGCGGGGAGCCAGGGCAAGACGGGTGCCGCCGCTCTCTCGGCCCTGGGCGCGGCGCGGGCGGGAGTTGGCCTCGTCACCATCGCCTGTCCGGCGGGGCTCAACGACATCCTCGAGGTGAAGTGCACGGAAGCCATGACGGCGCCGGTGGCCGATACCGCCGAGCGTGCGCTTGCGGCAGCGGCCGAGGACGCGATCCTGGCGTTGTCCCGCGAGCGGGACGTCGTCGCCATGGGCCCCGGGGTTGGGCGCAGCCACGAGACGGCATCGCTGATGCGCGCCCTGGCGAAGCGCATCGAGGTCCCGCTCGTGATCGATGCCGACGGGCTCCACGCGCTGCGCGAAGAGCCCTCGCTGCTGGCCGGTCGCAGCGCGGTGACCGTGCTGACCCCGCACCCGGGCGAGGCCGCAAGCCTGCTCGGCTGCGATGCGGCTGACATCAACCGGGACCGCGTGGCCGCGGCCCGTCGCCTGGCGGAGATCACCGGCGCCGTCGTGGTCCTCAAGGGCGCGGCCACGGTGACCGCCGACCCGGACGGGCAGGTGGTGGTGAACCCGACGGGAGGGCCCGCACTGGCGGCCGGCGGCACCGGCGACGTGCTGCTCGGCATGGTCGGTGCGTACCTCGCCGCCTTCGCCGCGCAGGGTCGGTCGGCGCGAGACGCGGCCGCTCTCGCCGCTTGGGTGCACGGCGCCGCCGCGGACCGGCTGGCGGTGGACAGTGGCCAGTCGGGCGTCATGGCGAGCCAGGTGGCGGACGCGGTTCCCGCCACCGTCGCCGAACTGCGCCGACACGCGGCCACGGAAGCGGGGTCGATCGGGGGCGGGGCACCCGCCATCGCCGAGGCGGGAGTGGGTCTTGCGATTCCGCTGCTCGGGGATTGACGCCACCACGCGCGCCGCCCGCGCGCTCGCGGACGCCATCGGGCCGGAAGGTCTGGTGCTGGGTCTGGTCGGGCCGCTCGGTGCGGGCAAGACCGCCTTCGTGAAGGGACTGGCGGCGGGCCTCGGGGTCGATCCGGCCAGCGTCTCGAGCCCGACCTTCGTGATCGCCAACGAATACGCAGGGGCGGGGCGCAAGCTCGCGCACGTGGATCTGTATCGGCTCGAAACCCGCGACGAGCTCGACGACGTGGGCTTCGTCGACATGCTCGAGCCGGGGGCGGTGGTGGCTGTCGAATGGGCGGATCGCCTGCCGGACGCGCTGCCAGCCGACCGCCTCACGCTGCGCATCGAGCGCGCGAAGGACGATCCGGATTCGCGAAGCTTCACTGCGAGCGCTACACGAAGAGGCTCGCTCGCGGTACTCGAGGCCTGGGTGAAGACCCTCCACGAGATCGAGATCCAGACGGAGATGGACTGAGCCATGGCCCTGGTGGTGCAGAAGTTCGGCGGAACCAGCGTCGGCGATCCGGATCGCATCCGGAACGTCGCGCGGCGCGTGGTGGACACCGCGCGGGCCGGAAACCAGGTCGTCGTGTGCGTGTCCGCCATGGCCGGCGAAACCGACGCCCTGGTGGCGCTGGCGCAGGATCTCGGACAGGGCGAGCCGAGTCCGCGCGAGTACGACGTGCTGCTGTCGACGGGCGAGCAGAAGACCATCGCGCTGCTGGCCATGGCCATCCACAAGCTGGGCCACGGCGCGGAATCCCTGACCGGCTGGCAGATGGGCATGCAGACCGACGGTGCCCACAAGCGCGCGCGCATCCGGGACATCGACTGCGATCGCCTGCGACGGGTGCTCGACGCCGGCTCGATCGCCGTCATCGCCGGCTTCCAGGGTGTCGACGACGACGGCAACATCACCACCCTCGGCCGCGGCGGGTCGGACACCTCCGCGGTGGCCGTCGCCTGCGCGCTCGAAGCGGACGTCTGCGAGATCTACACCGACGTGGACGGCGTCTACACCACGGATCCGCGCATCGTGCCCACGGCCCGCAAGCTCAGCCGGATCTCCTTCGACGAGATGCTCGAAATGGCGAGCCTGGGTGCCAAGGTCCTGCAGGTGCGTTCCGTCAAGTTCGCCAAGCGCTACGGCGTGCCCATCCACGTGCGCTCGAGCTTTCACACCGCGGAGGGCACCTGGGTGACCCGCGAGGAGGATGTGATGGAGAAGCTGATCGTCTCCGGGGTCACCTTCAACCGCAACGAAGCGAAGATCACGCTGCGCGCGGTGAAGGACCAACCCGGCGTGGCCGGTCGCGTGTTCACGCCGCTGTCGGCAGCGGGCATCGTGGTCGACATGATCGTGCAGAACCTGTCGCGAGACGGCAGCACCGATATGACCTTCACGGTGCCCCAGAGCGACTACGCACAGGCCCTCAAGATCGCCCAGGACGCCGCGGACGAGCTGGGCGCCACGGTCGAGGGTAACGATTCGATCGCGAAGGTCTCGGTCGTCGGTCTCGGCATGAAGGACCACGCCGGCGTGGCGACGAAGATGTTCAACGTGCTCGCCGAAGAGGGCATCAACATCCAGATGATTTCGACGAGTGAGATCAAGATCTCCGTCGTGTTGGATGAGAAGTACAGCGAGCTCGCCGTGCGCGCGCTGCACCGGGCCTTCGTGGACGACGGGGGCCAGGACCCCAGCGAAGAGAGCTGAAGCCCCACCGATCCCGGCGGAGCTTTGCCATCGATCCCGAACGAGCTGCGCGCGTCTCGCGCGAGCGGGCGTTGGCGTGGGTCGCCATCGTCGCATTGCTGTTGCTGGCGGGAGTCGGCGCCCTGGACCGCGCCGGCGCGGCCCGCCCGGGCGGAACAGGCGCGACCGGCGCCCTTGCGGCAGCTCCGTCGGCCGGCGCCATCGGTCTGCTGTACGGGCATCCCCTCGATCTGAACCGCGCCAGTGCCGAGACCCTCGAAGTGCTTCCGGGGATCGGTCCCGGGCGTGCGGCCGCCATCGTCGCCTACCGCCGGGAGCAGCCCTTCCTGCGCGTCGCCGACCTCGAGCGCGTGGACGGGATCGGGCCGCGCACGGTGGCACGGCTCGAGGGCTGGGTGGCCGTCCGGCGAGCGAGGGACGGCGGGGATCGTTAGCCTGCCCGCGTGGCGACTTCTCCGACCGTGATGATCGAGCGCGCCCGGCGTTTCTTCGTCGAAGACCTGTGGCGCGTCGACTTCCATCCGAAGACCTGGATGGCGTCGCTGCTGGCCGGGCTGCAGCTCGCCGCGCTCATCGCCCGGGGTTTCGTCGACGACAAGCTGCTGCTGCGCGCAAGTGCGCTCACCTACATCACGTCCCTGGCGATCATCCCGGTGCTGGTGGTGCTGCTGTCGGTGATCGACTGGCTGGGGCTCAGCAGCAACCTGGTCGAGATGGGTGCGAACCAGTTTCTCGCCGGCAGTCCGGACGCCGTCGAGCGCATCATGAAGCTCGTCGACGGCGCCAACATCGGCGCCTTCGGGTCGGTCGGCGGCGCGATCTTCCTGGCCACCACGATCTTGTCCCTTCGCCACGTGGAGGAGACCTTCAACGAGATCTGGGGGGCCGCACACAGCCGCAGCTGGATGCGCCGCTACACCAACTACCTGGCGGTGCTCGTCACCGGCCCCCTGGTGCTCGGGCTGCTGGTGTCGCTCTCGCCGGATCTGGGCGCCGATGCGGTAAAGGCCGACCTCCACGACGTGCCCATGGTGGACGCGCTGGCCGACGTGCTGACCGGGGTCGGTCCCCTCATCTTCCTGTTCATCTCGTTCACCCTGGCGTACTTCCTGCTGCCCAACACGCCGGTGCGGCTGTTGTCGGCGTCCATCGGCGGCTTCATCGCGGCGGGGCTCTTCAGCGTGGCGCAGTACGGCTACGTGACGTTCAGCATCGGTGCGGCGCGCTACGACTCGTTGTTTGGGGGCTTTGCCATCGTGCCCCTGTTGCTGGTGTGGATCTACGTGTCCTGGTCGGTGGTGCTGCTGGGTGCCGAGATCGCCTACGCCCACCAGAACCTCGCGCGCTACCGGCGCGAAGCCCGGGACGCCGCGATGGAACCGGCCGAACGCGAGGCCGTGGCCCTGCGCCTGGTGGTCGAGGTGGCGCGGACCTTCCGGCAAGCCGAACCGCCCCAGTCCGCCCAGGCCCTGGCCGTGCGCCTGGGGTCGTCCCTGCGGGTCGTGACCGAGCTGCTGAGCCGTTACGAGGCCGACGGCATCGTCACCGTGTGCGGCCGGGATGGCGACGAGACGTACCAGCTGGGGCGCCCGGCCGAGCGAGTGACGGTGGGGCAGGTGCTCTCGGCGATCCGGGGCCGGCGCCGCCAGCTCCCGGTCGCGCTCGAAATGGAGCCCGAGATCGAGGCCACCGTGCTGCAGGTCGACGCTGTGCTGTGTGACGCCGAGGTGGCCCTGGAGCCGGTCCGATCCCAGACCCTCGCGGCTCTCCTGGACCGCCAGGCGGACGCCGCGAAGACTCGCCGAGAGGACTCGCTCGAGGACTCGCTCGAGGACTAAGGGCCTCCCATTGTCCCGCCGATGGGACCGACATGCGGAATCCCAAGCGAGAATCCGGCCGCCTGTTGATCATCGTGTGCGTCCTGGCCGCCCTTTCAGCCGGCGTGGTCTACTGGAAGCGCGCCGCCGAGGCGCCCGAGAAGGCGTTCCAGGAAGGCGTCCAGGCCTACGCCAAGCGGACCTTCGCCCAGGCCGCGATGGCGTGGCAGAAGGCCCATGACCTGGGTCACCGGGCAGCCACCCACCGCCTGGGCGGGCTGTATCTCGAGGGCGAAGGTGTCGCGCGCGACCAGCGGCGTGCCTTCGAACTCTACGAGGAGGCCGCCCGGGCGGGGATGGGTCCCGCCCAGTTCGACCTGGCACGCCTCTACGAACAAGGGCGTGGGACGACGCCCGACGCCGAGCAGGCGCTGCTCTGGTACTGGTCGGCCGCCAAGAACGAGGTGCCCGAGGCGCAGCTCGAGCTCGCTCGCATCCACGAGGACGGCCGCGGGGTGCCGACGGACCTCGCCGAGGCGGCGCGTTGGTACCAGCTCGCTGCCGAAGCCGGGCTTGGTGACGCCCAGCTGGCGCTGGGCTTGATGCACCACGAAGGTCGCGGCGTCCCCAAGAACCCCGAAGCCGCGGCACTCTGGCTCGAACGCGCTGCCGAAGACGCGGAGATGCGCGAAGCCTGGTACGTGCTGGGGACCTATCACGAGCAGGGCCTCGCGGGTTTCACCCCGGACCTGGTCCAGGCCGGCTGGTGCTATGAGAAGGCCGCGCGCGAGCTCCACACCGAGAGCCTCTACCGCTTCGGACGCATGTCTCTCCAGGGCAACGGCGTCAAGCAGGACAGTGACACCGGGATCACCTATCTGGGCCAGGCCGCCGCGCAGGGTCACCGCGAAGCCATGTACGAGCTGGGCCGGGCGTACGAGCTGGGGGACGGTGCGCGCAAGAACCGCAATCGGGCCGAAGAGTGGTACGGCAAGGCGGCGGCGGCGGGGCACGTCGAGGCCATGGCCGCCATCCAGGACATGGAAGTCGACACCAAGCCCCTGAGCCGTTCCGAACGACGACGCCTCGAGAAGAAGCGGGCGGCCGAACGTGCCCGGCTCGAGGACGACCGCACGCGCAAGATGATGCAGGTGGGCCGCTGCGAAGTGTTCGCCGGGCAAGGTCTCGCCGTCGAGATGCGCACCCGGATGGACTGCCTGAATCGCGGCGGGTCCTTCGAGGCCGCGGACGGGGACGCCCAGGGCAGCTTCTCCACCGTCGACGACGGTCCGGGCTGGGACGGCAAACGGCGCGAGCTGAATCGTCGCCGCAAGGCCGAGATCCGTCGAAGCCGCAGCTATGGCATCGAGGACCGCAGCTCGGGCGAGTCTCTCGAGACGGACTGGGTCGTCTGCTACTCGCGCAGCAGCCGCGACAGCAGCGGGCGGGGAGGCAACTCGTGCTCGTCCGCCATGCGCAAGACCAGCGACCGGACCAGCTCCTGGTGTCGTGACCGCGGCTACGAATCGCGGCGTCTGTTCAAGCACGAGAGCAGCGCCCGCTCGTGGACGTCGTCGAACTGCCGCTAGAAGCGGCCCGCACGGGCGCCTGAGGCCGGGCAACCGGCGCTCTCCGCTAGAATCCGCGGCCCATGCGGATCTACCTCGACCACAACGCCACCACGCCCCTGCGCGAAGAAGTCGTCGACGCGATGGTGGCGGTGCTGCGGAACGAGTTCGGCAACCCCTCGAGTACCCATGCCGAGGGCGCCACCGCGCGCCGTCGCGTGGAGGACGCGCGTGCCGAGGTCGCGGCGCTGCTCGGCGTCACGCCGGACGAGGTCTTCTTCACGGGCGGCGCCACCGAATCGAACAACGCGGTCCTGCACGGCGTGCTCACGGCTGACCACGACCCGCACGCCGACGCGCCGCCTCGGGTCGTCATCAGCGAGGTCGAGCATCCGTCGGTGCTCGAGCCCTGCCAGATTCTCGAGGACGCGGGCCGTGCGCGGGTCAGTCGCATCGCCGTGGACACGGACGGGCGCATCGACCGGGACGCCCTGCGCGGCGCCCTCGCGCTGCCGGACACCGCGCTCGTCTCGCTCGTCTGGGCCAACAACGAGACCGGCGTGGTGCTGCCCATGGCCGAAATCGCATCGGACGCTGCGGCGGCGGGCGTGCCCCTCCACGTGGACGCCACCCAGGGCGTCGGAAAGATCCCCATCGACCTGCGCGAGGTCCAGGCGGACTTCTTGTCGTGCTCGGCCCACAAGCTGGGCGGGCCGAAGGGCACCGGCGCGCTGGTCGTGCGAGCCGGGCGCAGCTTGCCGCCCTTGCTGGCCGGCGGGCCCCAGGAACGACGGCGACGGGGCGGCACCGAGAACGTCGCCGGCATCGTCGGGCTGGGCGTCGCGTGCCGACTGGCCCGGGAGGAACTCGAAGAGCGTGGGCGGCGCTACAGCGCTTTGCGCGACCGGCTGTGGTCCGGAATGCAGAAGCGCATCCCGGACCTGCGGCGAAATGGCGCGCCGGAGAGCGTGCTGCCGAACACCTTGAACGTGGAGATCTGCGGCGCGCCGGGCGAGGTGATCCTGCAGGCGCTCGATCTCGAGGGCGTCGCGGCTTCGGCGGGCGCCGCCTGCCATTCGGGGGCGATCTCGCCGTCCCATGTCCTGACGGCCATGGGGCGCACGCCGGAACAGGCGCGCAGCGCGCTGAGGCTCAGCGTCGGGCACGGCGTCGACGAGGCCCAGGTGGATCACGCGGTCTCGTTGCTGGCAGAGCTCGCCGAGCGCGCTCGAAAGATGGAGGCCTCGTGAGCGCAGCCGGAGAGCAGGAACACGCCCCGAAGGCGGGCGAACGGGTGGTCGTGGCCATGTCCGGTGGTGTCGACTCGAGCCTCGCGGCTGCCATGGCCGTCGAGCACGGCTGTGAGGCGATCGGCGTCACCATGCAGCTGGCGGGCTCGTCGTCCCGGTGCTGCTCTCTGGCCGACGCGGACGACGCGCGGCGCGTCGCCGACGACCTGGGTGTGCGCTTCTTCGTGGCCAACTACGCCGATCAGTTCCGCAAGGAGGTCATCGAGACCTTCGCCGACGACTACCTGGCGGGTCGCACGCCGATCCCCTGCGTGGCGTGCAACAAGCGCTTCAAGTTCGACCACCTGCTCGAACGCGCGAAGGTCTTCGGCGCGGAGCGCGTCGCGACGGGCCACTACGCGCGCATCGACCGCGACCCCCAGACCGGGCGACTGCGACTGCTCCGGGCGCGGGACCGCCACAAGGACCAGAGCTACTTCTTGTTCCAGCTCGACCAGGACCAGCTCGAGCGGGCCTGGTTTCCGCTGGGCGACATGACCAAGGACCAGGTGCGCGAGCGGGCGCGTGGCCTCGGGCTCGTCACCGCCGAGAAGCCCGAGAGCCAGGAAATCTGCTTCGTTCCCGACGGTCGCTACGCGGATGTGGTCGAGCAGGTGCGCCCGGAAGCGCGCGAGCGAGGCGGCGATCTCGTAGACGTCGAAGGGCGTGTTCTCGGCCAGCACCCGGGTGTCCACCACTTCACCATCGGCCAGCGCCACGGGCTGGGGATCGCAACCGGGCGCAAGTTGTACGTGTCCCACATCGATCCGGAAACGCGCCGGGTGACGGTCGGCGACGCGAGCGGGCTCGAGACCCCCGAAGCCCGTGTCGACCGGGTCCACTGGGTGGCGGGACTTCCGCCGGCGGGTCCCGTGCGCGCGGTGGTGCAGGTGCGGCACCGCCACGCGGGCGCACTGGCACGGTTGGACGTGCTGCCCGGGCGCAGTGTGCGCGTGGTCTTCGAAGAGAACGTGCGCGCGGTCGCTCCGGGTCAGGCGGCGGTGTTCTTCGACGCCGACGATCCGGACGTCGTGCTGGGCGGCGGTTGGATCGCGAGATCGCCGTCTCCCGGGTCCGGGGCGGCGCGATGAGTGACGATTCGGCTCTCGCGGAGAGCCCGGAAGAGGGGCCCGCGCTGCCCGTCGAGGACCTGGAGCGCGTCCTCGACCACAGCTTCGCGGATCGCACGCTGCTCGAGACGGCGCTGACCCACGCGTCCCACGCCAACGAAGAAGGGCTGGATTCGGACAACGAGCGGCTCGAATTCCTGGGTGATTCGGTGGTCGGGATGGTCGCCGCTCAGCTGCTCTACCGCGCGCATCCGGACTGGCGCGAAGGCGAGCTCACCCGCGCGCTGCATCAGCTGGTGGACCGGCGGGGTCTCGCAGCCCTCGCGCGGGAGCTCGAGCTGGGAAGCTACCTGCAGCTCGGCCGCACCGAGATCCGCTCGGGTGGCCGGGAGAAGGACTCGATCCTGGCGGACGGCATGGAAGCCGTGCTCGGCGCGCTGTACATCGACGGCGGCCTCGACCCGGTCGAACGCTTCGCTCGCCGCCACTTCGCCGAGGCCCTTTCCGCCGAAGCCAAGCCCGTCGCGCGAGACCCGAAGACACGCTTCCAGGAATGGGTGATGTCGACGTTCGGCGTCTTCCCCACCTATCGGGTGGTCGCGGATTCGGAAGTCGAAGGGGACAAGGATCGCTTCACCAGCGAGGTGTACATCCACGACCGGTCGATCGCGACCGGGGTCGGGCGCAGCAAGCGGGAAGCGGAACGCCGCGCCGCCCGCCGCGCGTACGAGATGCGAGAGGAAGTCGAGCTTGGCTGAAGCCAACGAGACGACGAGCCATCGCGCTGGCTTCGTGGCGCTTCTCGGCGCGCCGAACGCCGGCAAGTCGACGCTCTTGAATCGCCTGCTCGGCGAGAAGCTGGCCATCGTCACCGCCAAGCCACAAACCACCCGCAGCCGCATCCTCGGGATCTGGAGCCGCCCCGATGCACAGCTCCTGCTGTTGGACACGCCGGGCCTGCACGAGAGCAGCAAGCTCCTGAATACCGCCCTCAACGAAGTCGTCGGTGAAGCAGTAGACGCCTGCGACGTGGCGCTCCTGCTGGTCGATCGACGCGAAGGCTGGGGAGACGTCCATCAGGGGTTGCTGAACAGGCTCGCGAAGGCGGGCAAGCCCTGCATCGTCGTCGGCACCAAAGCGGATCTCGGCCGCAAGCCCGAGGTTGCGTGGCCGCCGCAAGAGGCCGCGTTGGCGGCCGCGGTCATGGACGTGTCCGCCCGGACGGGGGAGGGTGTCGAAGAACTTGCCCTGCAGGTCGTGTCGCGTCTGCCCGTCTCGCCTCCCCTGTACCCCGAAGACCAGCTGACGGACCGATCGCTGCGCTTCCTGGCGGGCGAGCTGGTGCGCGAGTCCGCGATGGAATGCCTCGGACAGGAGCTGCCGTACCAGATGGCCGTCGACGTGATCGAATTCGACGAGAGTCGGCCGGACCTCACGACGATCCGCGCCAACCTGTTGGTCGCCCGCAACTCGCAGAAGCGTATCGTGGTGGGGAAGGGCGGCGAGATGATCCGGCGCATCGGTACCCAGGCGCGGCCGTCGATCGAACGGCTGGTGGGTGGCAAGATCCACCTCGCGTTGTTCGTGAAGGAAGACCCCAAGTGGCTGAAGAATCGCAGCCGCATCGAAGCGCTCGGCTATCACTAGGGGCACTGGCACTAGGGGCACTGGCACTAGGGGCACCGATGACCGCCGTACGCATCCACGAGGTCGGGCCGCGGGACGGCCTGCAGAACGAGTCGCAGGTCGTCTCCCTCGACGACAAGCTCGCGCTGGTCGAGCGGTTGGCCGACGCCGGTTTGCGGTCCATCGAGTGCACCTCGTTCGTCTCGCCCGAGTGGATCCCGCAGCTGGCGGACAGCGACGCATTGGCGGCGCGCCTGCCCGCGCGGGAAGGCGTCGAGTACCGGGGGCTCGTGCCCAACCTCAAGGGCTACGAACGCTTTCGCGCCTCCGGGCGGGTCCACCGGGCGGCCGTGTTCATCTCGGTCAGCGAGACCCACAACAAGAAGAACGTGAACCGGTCCGTCGCCGAGCATTTCGATCGACTGGTTCCGGTCATCGACCGGGCGCGGGACGACGGCGTCCCCATGCGCGCCTACGTGTCCACCGCATTCGGCTGTCCCGACGAAGGGCGGGTGGCGCCGGAAGCCGTCGTGAAGCTGACGCGTGATCTCGTGGCCGCGGGCGTCTCGGACGTGTCTCTTGGAGACACCATCGGGGTCGGGGTTCCCGGCCAGGTGCACGAGCTGGCGGCGGCGATCGGCGAGCTGATCCCGCTGGAGCGGATCGCGCTGCACTTCCACGACACCTACGGCCGCGGCATCGTGAACGTCCAGGCCGGTTACGAAGCGGGAGTGCGCGAATTCGACGCGTCCCTGGGCGGGCTCGGTGGCTGCCCCTATGCGCCCGGCGCGGCCGGCAACGTCGCGACGGAGGACGTGGTCGACCTCTTCGAACGAGCCGGGATCGACACCGGCATCGACCTGCATGCCCTGGTGGAGACAACGGCGTGGCTCGAGCGGGACGTGCTCGGGCGCCCCCTGACGAGTCGCGTCTACCGGGCCGAGATGGGCCGCCGGGAGCGACATCGGCAGAAAGCGGAGGCAGGCTGACCCGCGGGGAGGTTCATGTGATTCCGCGTCTCGCGTGTGTTACCAGTTAACGTCAACTGGCAAACCGCCGATGGAGCCTCCATGCCCGAGACCACATCCGGGACGGCTGACCTCAGCATCCAGCAGGCCTGCGACCGCACCGGACTGTCGCCCCGCACGGTTCGCTACTGGGAAGAGCTGGGCCTGCTGCCGGGTGTCCGCCGCAAGAACGGCGCCCGCCGGGTCTACGGGGGCGACGAGCTCGAACGGCTGCGCTTCATCCGGCGCCTCAAGGCCCTCGGTCTCTCGCTCGCGGAGATCAAGGAGCTGAACGCCGTCTACGGCATCGGCGGGTCCACCCAGGCCATGCTCGGGCGCCTCGAGGATCTGCTCGGAAGTCACCTCGACGACCTGGACGGCCGCATCCGCGAGCTCACCGAGCTGCGCGACGAAATGGGCCGCTACCGCGAGCACGTCGCCGCGCGCCGATCCGGAAACCCTCGTGAGAACCGTGACAATCGTGACAACGGAGACAACGGAGAGAACCCGTGAGCACAGCCCCCGCGCCCGTGATTCCCCTCCACCCCAACGCGCCCCCGGTGCGCGTGGTGACTGCGGCGTCGCTCTTCGATGGTCACGACGCGGCCATCAACATCATGCGCCGCCTGCTTCAGGCGAAGGGGGCCGAAGTCGTCCATCTCGGCCACGACCGTTCGGTGGACGAGATCGTGGATGCGGCCGTCCAGGAGGACGCGGATGCCGTTGCGGTGTCGTCGTACCAGGGCGGCCACATGGAGTTCTTCCGCTATCTGGTGGATCGCCTGGCCGAGCGCGGCGCCGGCCACGTTCGGGTCTACGGCGGGGGCGGCGGCACCATCACCCGCGATGAGATCGCGGCACTGCACGAAGCCGGCGTGGCTCACATCTTCAGTCCGGACGACGGCCGCAGCATGGGCCTCGAGGGCATGATCCAGTCGATCCTCGACGCCTGTCGCGCCGATCGCCGGCCCGCAGACGCCGCGGGACTCGTCGAAGACGTCGCGCGGCTGTCGCCCACCGAGTCGGCCGTCGTGGCGCGCGTGATCAGCGGTCTCGAAGAGCTGGCCGCGAGCGCCGGCGAAGACCTCGGGCGCGTGCGACGGGCACTTGCAGAACGCGCGGGCGACGCGCGCATTCCCGTCGTCGGCTTCACGGGTACGGGCGGGGCGGGCAAGTCGAGCGTCGTCGACGAGCTGGTTCGGCGCTTCCGGCTGCAGTATCCCGACTTGCGTCTCGGCCTGCTGCTCGTCGACCCGACCCGCAGGCGATCGGGCGGCGCGCTGCTGGGCGACCGCATCCGACTGAACGCCATCAGCGACGGTCAGGTCTTCGTGCGTTCGATGGCGACACGCCAGGCCCACCTGGCACTCTCGACGGCGGTGCGGGACGCGGTGTCCGTCCTCAAGGCGGCGGACTTCGACCTGCTCTTCGTCGAGACGGCGGGCATCGGCCAGAGCGACTCGGAGATCGTCGACCTCGTCGACGTCTCGCTCTACGTGATGACACCGGAATTCGGCGCGCCTTCCCAGCTCGAGAAGATCGACATGCTCGACCTCGCGGACCTCGTGGTGCTGAACAAGTTCGACCGCCACGGCGCCCAGGACGCCCTGCGCGACGTCCGGAAGCAGTGGAAGCGCAATCGCGGGCAGCCCCACGCCGCAGACGCCGAGATCCCCGTCTACCCGACGATCGCCCGGCAGTGGGACGACCCCGGAACCGCCCAGCTCTTCGAGGGCCTGCGGGCCCGGCTGGCGCAGTGGGAGTCGCAATCGGAGCCCCAATCCGAGCCCCAATCCGAGTCCAAGCCCGAGCGCAGGCAGGACACGAATCCCCCGCGCTACGGCGCCCAGACCGGCGGCGGCGCCACCGCGGAGCCGGTGGCTTCGGCGCTGATCCCTTCTGCGCGGCGCCGCTACCTGGCGGAGATCGCCGAGGGCGTGCGCGCCTATCGTCAGCAGACGGAAACCCAGGCCGAGCGGGCCGCCGCGGCGGACGGCCTGACGCGCACCTGTGAGCTGCTGCGCCAGGACGACGACGGTGCGGATCTGCTGACCCAGCTCGAGAAGCGGCGGCAGGAGACGCTCGCAACCGTCGAGCCCGGCCTGCGCCAGTCACTCGACGGCTGGGAAAGCCTGCGCGACCGCTACCAGGCCGACGTGCAGTCGTACACGGTGCGCGGCAAGGAGATCCGCGTCGAGAACCACACCGCGACCCTGTCCGGCACCGCGCTGCCGAAGGTGGCGCTGCCGCGCACGGCGGACTGGGGTGACCGCGTGCGCTTCCTGCGCCAGGAAAACGTGCCCGGCGAGTTTCCGTTCACCGCGGGCGTGTTCCCGTTCCGGCGGACGGGTGAGGACCCGACCCGCATGTTCGCGGGCGAGGGAGGCCCCGAACGCACGAATCGTCGCTTCCACTACCTGTCTCGCGGGCATGGCGCGGCGCGCCTGTCGACCGCCTTCGACAGCGTCACCCTCTACGGTCGCAATCCGGATCGCCGCCCGGACATCTACGGCAAGGTGGGCAACTCGGGCGTGTCGATCTGCACGCTCGACGACGCCAAGAAGCTCTACTCGGGCTTCGACCTGTGCGCCCCCTCGACGTCGGTGTCCCTCACCATCAACGGCCCGGCGCCGACGGTTCTGGCGTTCTTCCTGAACGCCGCCATCGACCAGCAGGTCGAGAAGCACCTGCGGGAGACGGGCCAGCTGGAAGCCGTGCGGGCGCGCTTCGACGACCTGCCGTCCTACCGGGGCGAGCTGCCGGAAGGCCATGACGGCTTCGGCCTGGGGCTGCTCGGCATTCCCGGCGACCAGGCCGTGGACGCCGAAACCTACGCACGCATCCGCGCGGACGCGCTGTCCCGGGTACGGGGCACGGTGCAGGCCGACATCCTGAAGGAGGACCAGGCCCAGAACACCTGCATCTTCTCGACGGAGTTCTCCCTCAAGGTCATGGGGGACATCCAGGAGCACTTCACCGAGAACGACATCCGCAACTTCTACTCGGTGTCGATCTCCGGCTATCACATGGCGGAAGCCGGAGCGAACCCGATCTCGCAGCTCGCCTTCACGCTGGCGAACGGCTTCACCTACTGCGAGTCCTACCTGGCGCGCGGCATGTCCATCGATGACTTCGCGCCGAACTTCTCGTTCTTCTTCAGCACCGGACTCGACGCCGAGTACAACGTGCTGGGTCGCGTCGCGCGTCGCATCTGGGCCATCGCCATGCGCGAACGCTATCAGGGCAGCGAGCGCAGCCAGAAGCTCAAGTACCACATCCAGACGAGCGGTCGTTCCCTGCACGCCCAGGAGATGTCCTTCAACGACATCCGCACGACCCTGCAAGCGATGACGGCGCTACAGGACGGCTGCAACAGTCTCCACACCAACGCCTACGACGAGGCGGTCACGACCCCCACCGAGGAATCCGTGCGGCGGGCGGTGGCCATCCAGCTGATCCTTTCTCGGGAGTTCGGTCCGTTCAAGAACGAGAACTCGGCCCAGGGCAGCTATCTCACCGAGGTGCTCACGGATCTCGTCGAGGAAGCCGTCTTGCAGGAATTCGAGCGGCTGTCGGAACGCGGCGGCGTGCTCGGCGCCATGGAGACCCTGTACCAGCGCGGCAAGATCCAGGAAGAGAGCTTGCACTATGAATCGCTCAAGCACTCGGGCGAGCTGCCGGTCGTCGGCGTGAACACCTTCGAGAATCCCGACCCGGAAGCGGACGTCCCGCACGAGGACGCGCTCATCCGTTCGAGCAGCGCCGAGAAGGACGATCAGCTCGACAGCCTCGCGGCCTTCCACCGGCGCTGGGAAGCCCGGACAGGTGATTCGCTCGCGCGGCTCTCGCAGACCGCGGTGCGGGGAGAGAACATCTTCGCCGAATTGATGGAGACGGTGAAGACTGCCAGCCTCGGTCAGATCAGCGACGCGCTGTTCGAGGTCGGTGGCCGCTACCGACGCTCGATGTAGAATCCGCGCCCGCACTGCGGAAAGCACGCAGGACCCAGGCAAGGAAGGAAGGAAACCGGTCATGGCAAGCAACAAGGGCAAGCCCGCCGATCTGGCACGCTGGCAGGAGCTGGCCACCAAGGAGCTCCGGGGCAAGGATCCGGCTTCGCTCGCCTGGGAGAACCCCGACGGGATCCCCGTCAAGCCGCTGTACACCGCTGCGGACCTCGAGGGGCTCGAGCATCTCGACACGCTTCCCGGCGTCGCGCCCTTCGTGCGCGGTCCGCGCGCCACCATGTACGCGAACCGGCCCTGGACGGTGCGCCAGTACGCAGGCTTCTCCACCGCCGAGGAATCGAACGCGTTCTACAAGGCGAATCTGGCGGGCGGCCAGCAGGGCCTGTCCGTGGCCTTCGACCTCGCCACGCACCGGGGCTACGACTCGGACCATCCGCGGGTGACCGGTGACGTGGGCAAGGCGGGTGTCGCCATCGACTCCGTCGAGGACATGAAGATCCTCTTCGACGGCATCCCGCTTTCGGACGTGACCGTGTCGATGACGATGAACGGCGCCGTGCTGCCGGTGCTCGCCTGCTTCATCGTCGCCGGTGAAGAGCAGGGCGTCCCGACCGAGGATCTCGCAGGCACCATCCAGAACGACATCCTCAAGGAATTCATGGTCCGCAACACCTACATCTATCCGCCGGAGCCTTCGATGCGGATCGTGGCGGACATCATCGAGTTCACGGCGAACCACATGCCGAAGTTCAACTCGATCTCGATCAGCGGCTACCACATGCAGGAAGCGGGAGCGAGCACGGTGCTCGAGCTGGCCTTCACCCTGGCCGACGGCCTCGACTACGTGCGCGCGGCGCTCTCGAAGGGGCTCGACATCGACCGCTTCGCGGGTCGCCTGTCGTTCTTCTGGGCCATCGGGATGAACTTCTATCTCGAGATCGCGAAGATGCGCGCGGCGCGCATCCTGTGGGCCGAGCTGATGGCCCAGTTCGATCCGAAGGACGCCCGCTCGTCGATGCTCCGCACGCACTGTCAGACGTCGGGCGCGAGCCTCACCGAACAGGACCCGATGAACAACGTGGTCCGGACCACCATCGAGGCGATGGCGGCGGTTTTCGGCGGGACGCAGTCACTTCACACCAACGGCTACGACGAGGCGGTCAGCCTGCCCACGGACGCCGCGGCGCGGACGGCCCGCAACACGCAGCTCATCCTGCAGGAGGAGACCGGGATCCCGGCGGTGATCGATCCCTGGGGCGGCTCGTACTTCATGGAATCGCTGACGGCGAGCGTCGCCGATGCGGCCCGCGAGGTGCTCGCTGAAGTCGAGGGCCTGGGCGGCATGACCAAGGCCATCCAGAACGGCATGCCGAAGCTGCGCATCGAAGAATGCGCGACGCGCCGTCAGGCCCGGGTCGATCGCGGGGACGACGTGATCGTAGGCGTCAACAAGTACCAGCTGGCCGAAGAGCCGGAGATCGACGTCCGCGACATCGACAACACGGCGGTGCGCGAGTCGCAGGTGAAGCGGCTCGAGCGGATCCGCGCGGAACGGGACGCGTCCGCGGTCGAGAAGGCACTTGCAAACCTGACGGCCCTGGCGGAATCCGGAGAAGGCAACCTGCTCGCCGCCGCGGTGGATGCCGCGCGAGCCCGGGCGAGCGTCGGTGAGATCTCGGCTGCGCTCGAGGAGGTCTACACCCGCTACCAGGCCAACACCCAGTCGGTGTCGGGGGTCTACAGCGCCGTGTACAAGGGTGACGACGACTACGACCGCGTCTGCAGGGACGTCCAGACCTTCGCGGAAGAAGAGGGCCGGCGGCCGCGTATGCTCGTGGTGAAGCTCGGCCAGGACGGCCACGACCGCGGCATGAAGGTGATCGCGACGGCGTTTGCCGACATGGGCTTCGACGTCGACGTCGGCCCGTTGTTCCAGACGCCCGAAGAGGCCGCGCGGCAGGCCATCGAGAACGACGTGCATGTGGTGGGCGTATCGAGCCAGGCGGCTGGCCACAAGACGCTCGTGCCGATGCTGATCGAAGCGCTGAAGGACCAGGGTGCGAGCAACATCGCGGTCATCTGCGGCGGTGTGATCCCGCCTCGGGACTACGCGTTCCTACAGGACAAGGGGGTGTCGGCGGTGTTCGGGCCGGGCACCGCCATCCCCAAGGCCGTGGCCGAGGTGCTCCAGGTCCTGCGTGAGCGCCGCGGGTGATGCGCGCATGACGAACGGGTTCGCGTCGCCTCGCGAGTGGCGTGACGCGATTCGCGGCGGCGACCGCCGCGCCATGGCGCGCGCGATCACCCTGCTCGAGAGTGCCCGGGACGATCACGCGAGCCTCGGGCAGACCCTGCTCGAAGAACTGGTGCCGGACAGCGGTGCTGCGATCCGGGTCGGCGTCTCGGGTCCGCCCGGTGTGGGCAAGAGCCAGATGATCGAGGCACTGGGATTGCGTCTCGTGGGTCAGGGACACCGGGTCGCCGTACTCGCCGTCGACCCGAGCAGCCCCGTCAGCGGCGGTAGCATCCTCGGCGACAAGACGCGCATGGAGAAGCTCGCGCGTCATCCCGCTGCCTTCATCCGGCCGTCTCCCTCGGGCGGGTCCCTCGGCGGAGTCGCGCACCGCACCCGCGAGGCGATGATCGTGTGCGAGGCCGGCGGCTTCGACGTGGTGCTGGTGGAGACGGTGGGAGTCGGGCAGTCCGAGGTGGCGGTCTCTTCGATGGTGGACTTCTTCCTGGTGCTGTTGCTGCCGGCCGGCGGAGACGACCTGCAGGGCATCAAGAAGGGCGTGATGGAACTCGCGGATGCGCTGGTCGTCAACAAGGCGGACGGTGACACCCTCGATGTCGCCGAGCGCACCCGCGGAAGCTATGCGGGGGTCGTGGACCTGATCCGACCCGCGCACGACACCTGGCGCCCCCGGGTCCTGAAGGCCAGCGCTCGGACGGGGGAGGGCGTCGGCGAGATCTGGGACACGGTGCTTGCCTACCGCGACCAGGCGGAGGCCTCGGGAGCGTGGCAGAGCAAGCGACGCACCCAGGCGCGAGCCTGGATGTGGGCCCTCGTCGAGCAGAGCCTGCAGAAGGCCTTTCGGGCGCATCCCCGGGTGAAGGCCCAGATCGCGTCCCTCGAGCGGGACGTCGAGGCGCTGAAGACGACCCCCTCGGCGGCCGCTCGCGCGCTGTTGGAAGCGTTCGGCAAATAGTCGAAACCCGGGGCGGGGGGCGGGGCGTTTCTCCGCTTCATGTTCGGGGGCAACCTGCCGATTAGTGGCCTGGGCCCCATCCCGTCCTCAGCGTGGACGGGCTCGGGCGGTTGGGAGCAGGCTCGATGGTTCAGATCAACATGGCGACCAAAGAGATCACCATGAAGGTGGTCTACTACGGTCCCGCGTTGTCGGGCAAGACGACCAACCTGCAGCAGCTCCACGAGCTGATGGACCCCACCTCGCGCAGCCAGATGGTCACCCTCGACACCAAGGACGACCGCACGCTGTACTTCGACTTCCTTCCCGTCGAGTTCACGACGGGGGGCGGCTTCGCGGTGCGGATGAAGTTCTTCACGGTGCCGGGCCAGGTCATGCACAAGTCCACCCGCAAGGTCGTGCTGGCCGGCGCGGATGCCATCTGCTTCGTCGCCGATTCCCAGCGTTCCTCCGCCAGCGCCAACGCCTACTCGTGGCGCGACATGGAGGCGAACCTCAAGTCCCACGGCATCAACTTCGAGGCTCTTCCCAAGCTCGTGCAGTGGAACAAGCGCGACTGTCCCGACGTGAAGCCCCTGAACGAGATCAAGGAGCAGTGGGGCGACATTCCCACCTATCCGGCGATCGCGCTGAAGGGTGAGGGCGTGGTCGAGACCCTGCGCGAGCTGATGCGCGGGCTGTACCGCAGCCTGAACGAGAAGCACGACTTCCAGGTGAAGTTCGGTGTTTCCGAGGAAGACTTCCTCAAGGGCGTCCTGAAGAACTTCCGGACCCGCTGAACCGCCACGTATAGGCCGTTCGGCTCAGGCGCGGCCCCGTGCGTCCGAGGTAATCCCTCCTCCAGTCCAACCGCAGACTGGAGTCCGCCGTGCATCGATCCCGCATCCCGTTCCCGTGCGTCCCCTTCGCCGTGACCCTCGCCATGGCGGGACTGCTGTCCGTTCCGGCTTCCGCGCAGGTGTTCGCGGGGACGGACGTCGTCCTCGATCCGAACACGGGCCTCGAATGGCTCCGGGTGAGCGAGTCGGTCGGACGCTCCTACGACGACCTGGTCGGCGCCGATGGCAGCAACGAGTTCGCAGCGGGGGGTGACTTCGCAGGCTTCCGTCACGCCACGGTTGCCGAGGCGGAGGACTTCCTCGGGAACGCCGGATTCGACGTGCTCGGGGCCCCGAGCGCCGCACTCTTCGACGAGGCCCTGAGCCTGATCCTGCGCCTGGGTGGCCCGACCTTCGTGAGCGGGGGGCTCGAGCGGATCTTTGCTCTCACGGCGACCAGCAGCATCGCCCCCGGCTCCCGGGATCGCATCCTGATCTCCCTCGACGACGACGCGGGCACCGGCGACGCGGGCGTGAATGGCGCATTCGACGAGGCCGTCGCGAGCGCCGCCCATGGCCACCTGCTGGTGCGCGAGGCGGCGCCCCTGCCGGAGCAACGTCATGCGTACGTGGCTCGCAACGGGGAAGCCGGTGTCGCGGTGATCGATCTTTCGACGAACACCGTGATCGATACGGTCCCCACCCTTCGTCGCGCGGTCGCGCTGGCAGTGAGCCCGGACCAGACGCGCGTCTACGCCCTGAACCTGTCCGATTCGAGCGTGAGCGTGATCGACACGGAGACGCGCAGCGTCGTGAGCCACCATTCGATCACGACGACGGGCACTCCGCGGGGTCTCGCCGTCTCGGCCGATGGCGGCCAGCTCTTCATCACGGACCAGGCGGACCCGGGCGGGGTACTGGTGATCGACGCGGTGACGGGAGCCGAGATCGACTCGGTCGCCGTCGATCCCTTTCCCTATGGCATCCGGCGTTCGGCGGACGGGTCGCAGATGTACGTCTCGTCACCGAACACCCTCGAGATCTCGGTCATCGACGTCGCGTCGCTGACGACCGTCGCGACATCGAACGCCAACTTCGCGCAATTCGACCTGGCGGTGGGTGAGAGCTCGGGCGCGATCTACTCCGCGCGGAGCGCGGTCGTGTACGAGGTGGATCCCGTCGCGTTGATCTCCCCGGTCGACGTGGGGGTGGGAGCGGACACCCGCGGCGTATCGGTCAGCGAGCGGATTGGCCGCGTCTTCACGTCGAGCAACGACGACGCCACGGTCTCGGTGGTCGACATCGAGAGCTTCTCCGTCGTCGCCACGATCCCGACGGGCAGCGTCCAGCTGTTCGGCGGCATCCTGGCGCCGGGCATCGAGGCGACGGAGGAGGGCGACCTCGTCTACGCCGCCCAGGGCAACAACGACACGGTGGTCGCCATCGACACGCTCTCGAACGAGGTGATCGCGGAGATCCCCGCCGGCGACACGCCCGTGGACGTGGTGTTCGTCCCGGAGCCGGCCGCGAACGGTCTGGGCCTGGCAGCGGCCCTGAGCCTGATCGCAGTCGCGCGAAGCCGCGTGTCCCGTGGGATGAATTGACACTCCAGCCGCCGATTGTTAGCTTGCTGAAGCGCCCACCCCTAGGGGACCGCCACGCCAGTGACGCCCCCTCGATCGTGGATCTGCCGGAACCGCCTCGCCGCGAGCGCAGCGTGAGGGGGTCCGGACCGAGCCACGAGGGAGAAGCAGCATGGCAGCGGCCCCCCAGAACACCGGGCTCCTCTCCGGAGCACGTGCCGGAGCCCGTAGCGTCCTGAGCAGCATCGAGGACGCCCTCGTCGATATCCGCGCCGGCAGGATGGTGATCCTCGTCGACGACGAAGATCGCGAGAACGAGGGCGATCTCTGCATGGCCGCCGAGGCGGTCACGCCGGAAGCCGTGAACTTCATGGCGACCCACGGCCGCGGTCTCATCTGCATGCCGATGGAAGAGGCGCAGATGCAGAAGCTGCAGCTGCCCATGATGGTGCCGGACCACGAGAACACCACGTCCTTCGGCACCGGCTTCACGATCTCGATCGAGGCCCGGGAAGGCGTCAGCACGGGCATCTCCGCGGCGGACCGTGCGCATACCATCCAGACCGCGATCCGCGACGACGTCCAGCCGTCCGACATCGCGCGACCCGGGCACATCTTCCCGCTGCGGGCCCGGGACGGCGGCGTCCTGCGCCGGGTGGGCCAGACGGAAGGGGCTGTCGACCTCGCGCGACTCGCGGGTTTCAAGCCGGCCGCGGTCATCTGCGAGATCATGAACGAGGACGGGACCATGGCGCGGCTCGACGACCTCGCGGTCGTGGCCGAGCGCCACGATCTCAAGATCGTGACCATCCGCGACCTGATCCAGTACCGCCTTCAGAACGAGCGTCTCGTGCAGCGGGCGGCCACCTGTCGCATGCCCACCGCCGCAGGCGACTTCGAGGCCATCGTCTACGAGAACCAGATCGACCACGTGGACCACATGGCCCTCGTGTACGGAGACATCGATCCCGACCAGCCCACCCTCGTGCGCGTCCACAGCGAATGCCTCACGGGTGACGCCTTCGGATCCCAGCGATGTGATTGCGGCGAGCAGCTGCAGTCGGCGCTCCACGCCATCGCCCGGGAGGGGTCTGGCGTGGTGTTGTACATGCGCCAGGAAGGCCGCGGCATCGGACTCAAGAACAAGATCCGGGCCTACTCGCTGCAGGACACCCAGGGCCTCGACACCGTCGAGGCCAACGAAGAGCTCGGCTTCGCCGCCGACCAGCGGGACTACGGGGTCGGCACCCAGATCCTGGTGGATCTGGGGGTGCGCGAGGCCCGGATCCTGACCAACAATCCGAGCAAACGCGCGGGGATCGAAGGCTACGGCCTCCGGATCGTCGAGAGCGTGCCGCTCGAGATGCCCTCCAACGCGAACAACCGCGCCTATCTGCGGACCAAGAAGGAAAAGCTCGGTCACATCCTCAAGCTCGAGGACTGAGATCCGGCCGTCCGGACGACTGCAGCCGAGCTACCATCTTCAGCCAGCTTTCAGGGAGCCCCAATGTTCGAATCCGTAGACCACGTCGTATCCCAGCTCGAGAAGCAGGGGTACATCTGCGACAAGCGCATCGGCACCGTGGTGTTCCTCGCCAACAAGCTCGGCAAGCCCGTGCTCGTCGAAGGCCCCGCCGGCGTGGGCAAGACCGAACTCGCGAAGGTCGTGTCGGCGGCGCTGGGCCGCGAGCTGATCCGCCTGCAGTGCTACGAGGGTCTCGACGAGGCCAAGGCCCTGTACGAGTGGGAGTACTCGAAGCAGCTGCTCTACACGCAGATCCTCAAGGACAAGGTCGCCGAGACCATCCAGGGCGCGACGAACCTCCGCGATGCCGCCGAGAAGATCGGCGCCGAGGACTCGGTCTTCTTTTCGGAGCGCTTCATCGTCCCGCGCCCGCTGATGCAGGCGATCACCAGCGAAGAGCCGGTGCTTCTCCTGATCGACGAGGTGGACAAGTCCGATCCCGAGTTCGAAGCCTTCCTGCTCGAGGTGCTGTCGGACTTCCAGGTGACCGTGCCCGAGATCGGCACCATCCGGGCGAAGAGCCAACCGCTGGTGTTCCTGACTTCGAATGACGCCCGCGAGATGAGCGACGCGCTCAAGCGCCGCTGTCTGCACCTGTGGATCGACTACCCGAACGAAGAGCTCGAGTGTCGCATCCTCAACACCAAGGTTCCGGGCATCGACGAGCGCCTGGCGGACGAGGTCGTGACGGTCATGCACCGGATCCGCGACCTCGACCTGAAGAAGACCCCGTCCATCAGTGAGACCCTCGACTGGGCGCGCGCCCTGCTGGCCCTGAACGCCGGCGAACTCGAAGACGAGCTGGTGAACGACACCCTGAGCGTGATCCTCAAGTACGAGGGCGACGTCCAGAAGGCCCAGGGCGAGTTGTCGAAGCTGCTCGAAAAGAAGAGCGCGGAGGCCGCGGCCGAGAAGCCGCAGCCGGCCCCCGCCGCAGCCGCCAAGAAGGGGATCCTCCACTGAGCATGGAGTCCAAGATCGTCGAGTTCACGAACCTGCTCCGGAAGAGCGGTGTTCGGGTCTCGGTGGCCGAGGCGATCGACGCCTTTACGGCCGTGGATGAGCTGTCTTTCGAGGACCGGGAGCTCTTCAAGATCGCGTTGCGCGCATCGATGATCAAGCGCGGGGACGAGATCCCGACCTACAACGAGCTCTTCGATCTCTTCTGGTCCGGCTTCTACGACAACCTGCGCGAGCAGTTCGGCGAGATGGCCGGCGAGATGGGTGAGAACGGGATCGATCTCGAGCAGCTCATGAAGCAGCTCGCCGAGATGATGTCGCAGATGGACGGCGACATGGACCTGGGCGAGCTCGCCAAGGCCCTGCTGACGCAGAACCTCAACGAGCTCGAGAACATGATCCGTGAGGCCGCCGAGCAGGCCGGCACCCAACGCATCGAGAACATGCTGCAGGTGGGCTTCTTCAGCCGTCGCACCATGGAGGGGCTGGGTGCCGAGGGCGCCACCGAAGAGCTCGAGGGACTGGCCCAGCGCCTCGAGGACGCGGGCCTCTCGCCCGAGCAGGTCGCGCAGCTACGCGAACTCATCGGGAAGCTGATGGAGACCCTGCGCAAGGTGGTCCGCAACTTCACCGAACGCGAGCTGCAGACCCAGAATCACGACTACATGGAGAAGTTCCGTCGCGAGATGCTGACGGAGAAGAGCTTCTACCACCTCACGGAAGAAGAGATCGCGCGCATGCGCGAAGTGGTCACCCGCCTCGCCCAGCGCATCAAGAACGTGCTCTCGATCCGCCGCAAACGGCTCAAGCACGGCAAGCTCGATCTCCACCAGACCCTGCGGCGCAACATGGCCCGAGGCGGCATTCCCTTCGAGGTGATCTACAAGCAGCGCCGCAAGGACCGCCCGAAGCTGGTGATCCTGTGCGACGTGTCGTCGTCGGTGGCCAACGTCTCGCGCTTCATGCTGCAGTTCATGTACAGCCTGCAGGAAGCGTTCACGAAGATGCACTCCTACGTGTTCGTGTCCGAGCTGGGCGACGTGACGCCGCTCTTCAAGGAACGGGACGTCAACGTGGCCATCGAGAACGCTCTGGACGGGGGAGACGTGATCAACGTCTACACCCGCTCGAACTTCGGCCACGCCTTCCACGATTTCTGGAAGAACCACCTCTCGGCGATCGACAACCGCACGACGGTCCTGATCCTGGGGGATGCCCGTAACAACTACAACGATCCCAAGGCCTGGTGTCTGCGAGACATCCACAACAAGGCCAAGAACGTGGTCTGGCTGAACCCGGAATCCCCCAGCGCCTGGGGCTTCGGTGACAGCGTCATGGACCGCTACCTGCCGTACTGTGACGTCGTCGAGGAATGCCGGAACCTGCGGCAGCTCGCCAAGGTCGTGGACCAGATCGTCCTCTAGCAGGTCCGCGGCGTCCTCGCAGTCGCTCTCGGGTGGCATTTCGGCGCGGGTGTTAGGCTCCGGCCGGGAGGATGGCTGAATGCAGATTCTCTTGCGCGGGGGGATGGGCGGCGTCGCCTTCGGCTTGGCGGCGGCGATCCTGGGGGCCTGGCTCAACGTCATCCCCACCCTCGAGCGCGGTTTCGGGGGGTCGCCGCTCTTCGCCGTACGGGTAGTCGCGCTCGAGATTGCGCTTGGTGCCGTACTCGGGCTCGCCCTTTGCCCGGCGCTGCTGCTGCGAGGCGGACGCGTACTGCATCCCATCGCGGTCGCGCTCGCGTGGTACGGCCTCGAGCAGTGGGTGGCCCTGGACTCTCCGCTGTTCAACACGGTGGCGACGGTCATTCCCGCCGCCGCCCTCGCGCTGACGGGCGGCGGGCTGTGGCTGGCGCGGCGCCGCCCGGGCTTGTCAGTTTCGCTCGCGGGCGTGCTGCTCGTCGCGGGCCTTGCCGCCGCGCCCGTTTTGCTCGCGACGACCCGGCCGGCCGTCGCGAAGCGTGCGGAGCTGCCGGCCCCGGCACCGGGCAGCCCCGACGTCGTGCTCGTCGTTCTCGATACCGTACGCGCCCAGAACCTCTCGGCCTATGGCTACGAGAGGCCCACGGCGCCCGTGATCGAAGGGCTGGCGGAAGAGGGAGCGCTCTTTGCCGACGCCACGTCTCCCTCGACATGGTCCCTGCCGTCCCACGCTTCGCTGTTCACGGGCCGCTACCCGTCGAGCCACGGAGCCCACGCCGAGCACCGGTACCTCGACGATCGCTATCCCACCCTGGCGCAGGTGCTCCAGGCCAAGGGCTACGAGACGCTGTGCTTCACGGCGAACGGCTGGATCAGCGACGGTCTGGGGCTCACTCGGGGCTTTTCGAAACGGGACGACGCCATGCGGGGCGTCGGCGGAGCGGGTCTCGGGTTCAGCTTCATCCATCGCCTGCTCGACCGCCTGGGCTGGCAGGACGCCGACAAGGGCGGAGGCGTCGTGGTCGCGAGCTTCGAGCGTTGGGCGCGGGAGCGCCCGCGCGATGCCCGTCCCGCCTTCGTCTTCCTGAACTTCATCGAGGCGCACTTCCCCTACCACCAGCTACCCGGGGATCATCTGTTCCGATTCACGGACGAGAGCTACGGGACCCTGCGCGACATCAGTATCGACCTGCTCGGCGCGCAGTTCGGTGGCGAAGGGCGCCCGGTCGAGGAAGTGCGTGAGCCCGTCCTCGCCATGTACGACGGCGGTGTCGTCTATTCCGACGAGCTGCTCGGTCGCGTCGTGGAGGCGCTTCGGTCCCGGGGCTCGCTCGAGGACACAGTGCTCGTCGTGCTCGCCGATCACGGCGAAGTGCTCGGCGAGCGCGGCGGCTTCTTCGGTCACGGACCGAGCCTCTACCAGGAATCGATCGGCGTCCCGCTCCTGGTTCGCTACCCGCCGCGGGTGAAGCCCGGCGTGCGCGTCGAAACCCCCGTCTCGACCCTCGGCGTGTTCGCGACGATCCTCGACCTCGCAAAGCTCACACCACCGCCGACCCTGCAGGTCCAATCCCTGGTGCCCGTCATCGAAGGCGACCCCGCGGCCGCCCCGGGCCCGATCCTGTCCGAGCTGTTCGACGCCCGGGACCTGGCGCCCCCGCGCGACCGTCCGGACATCCAGATGCAGGCCGGCCGCCGCTACCGCCTGTTGCGAGAAGGCAACCTCAAGCTCGTCACCACCTCTCAGGGAGAAGCCTTCCTCTACGACCTCACAACAGATCCCACCGAAAGCCGAGACCTGGCCCCGGAAAGACCCGAAGCCGTAAACCAAATGCTCGCCAAGCTGGAAGCCATCCAAGAAGCCAACCAGATCCCCGACCTCGACGCCGAACTAGCCACAGGCGAATCCGCCCCCGAACTAGACGAAGCCACCAAAGCCAACCTAAGAGCCCTCGGCTACATCGAGTAGACAAACTCGCGAGCGGCGAAGCCGCAAGCCCCAACAAACTCGCAAGCGCCGAAGGCGCGAGCCCCAACAAACTCGCGAGCGGCGAAGCCGCAAGCTCAGCGGAACCCGCGATCATGGGCGTCGAGAGTGCGGTAGCCATGCGGCCCGCGGACCGGAGGTCGGCGGAGGCGTCCTCCTGGACGTCGAGCACGGCCGAAGGGAGCAGGTCGCAGGGATGCCGTGCTATCGGCGCCCAAAAGAGAAAACGCCCCGCGAGCTGCATGCGGGGCGTTTTACAGGGGAGGGCGGTGGACTCATTTTGGGGGGTGAGAGGTTGGACATTTCGCAAGAAATGACCAATCCACCGCCACTCCGGAACTGTTGGAATCCTCTGCTGAAATGCAGTTCGAGCATTATGCGGGTAGCCGCGATTTTGTCAAACCCAAATCGCGCAACACCGTTCTGGGAAGACGAATTCGTCTGTAGTATCAGTGAGTTGAGGAGTGATTTTCTGTCCCCGATCGCGGATCCGGGCGACTTCCCGGCGGGCTTGGGCTGGAGTCTCGGCATCCGGTAGGGTTCCGCGTCCTTCGAGGGAGAGTCGGTTGCAGGTGGAAGTCGGGGAAAAAACGACGGAACGGCGTTTCAAGGTCGTGACCTACGGCTGTCAGATGAACATCCACGACTCCGAGAAGCTCGCGAATCTGCTCTACCACGCGGGGCTCTCCGAGGCGACGGACGCCGACGACGCGGACCTGCTCGTGATCAATACCTGCTCGATCCGGGACAAGGCCGAGAATCAGCTCTACACCGACCTGGGCAAGCTCCGGGACTGGAAGGTGGCGCGTCCCGGACGCGCCCTCGGCGTGGGCGGCTGCGTCGCGCAACAGGTGGGCGACGGCTTGCTGCGCCGCTTCTCCCATCTCGACTTCGTGTTCGGCACGCACAATCTCCGGCTGGTCCCGGCGATGGCGGAAGCCGCTGCGGTCACGCGGACCCGCGCGTCGCGCACCGACGAGTCCAGCTCGGTCGAACGCTTCGACCTCCCCGAACGGCACGCGGCCTTCGAAGGCCACAGCCCCGGTCGCGCCTTCGTCACCGTGATGGAGGGCTGCGACATGTTCTGCAGCTTCTGCATCGTTCCGACGACCCGGGGCCGCGAGATCAGCCGCCCCGCCGATGCGATCCTGCACGAGGTCCGGGAACTGGCCGCGCGGGGGATCCGGGAAGTCACCCTGCTCGGGCAGACCGTGAACGCCTACGGCCGGCACGACCTGCGCCGGGGCCAGGGCGCGGAGAGGGGGACGATCGCGTTCGCGGATCTCCTGCGGCGCATCGATGCCGTCCCGGGGATCGATCGCATCCGCTACACGAGCCCGCACCCGCTCTTCTTCGACGAAGCCCTGGTGGCAGCCCACGGTGAGCTCGAGAGCCTCTGCCCGCACGTGCACCTGCCGATGCAGAGCGGATCCTCGAAGGTCCTGGACGCCATGCGGCGCCGCTATACCCGGGAGCGCTACCTCGAGATCCCGCAGCGGTTGCGCGCCAGCCGGCCCGACATCGCGATCACGACCGACGTGATCGTCGGCTTCCCGGGCGAGACCCGCGCAGATTTCGAGGACACGCTGTCGGCCATGCGCGAGGTCGGATTCGTCGACAGCTACAGCTTCAAGTACTCCGCTCGCCCCGGCACCGCCGCGCAGGACATGCCGGGCCCCGTCGACCCGGTCGAGGCCCAGGAACGGCTGGCGGCTCTGCAGGACGTACAGCGCGACATGACCCTCGCGTATCACCGCAGTCGGGTTGGAACACGTACAGAAATACTGGTCGAGGGGCCCTCGCGACGCAGCGGTCGCAAGGGCGGAGGCCAGACCTGCGGGCGGGATCCGTACCACCGGGTCGTGAACGTGCCGGGGGAGGCTCCCCCCGGTGGGCTGCTCGCCGTCGACCTCGTGGAGTCCACCCCCCACTCATTGATCGGCAAAACGGTGAAGAGCGGCCCCGGGCTGGCCGAAGAGCAGGTGCGAGGCGCCGTGCCCGAAGCGCTAGAGGACGCCTTGCGCGTCCTCTAGGCCCGGTCCGGCGATCTTCATGGCCGAGGGGACCGATGCCGAAAGCGCGCGTGCTAGCAGTCGACGATCAGCGCTACTTCCGAGAGCTGATCGAAGGCCTGCTGGCGGACGAGGGGTACGAGGTCGTCACCGCGTCGAGCGGTGAAGAGGCCCTTCACGTGCTCGAGCGCGAAGACTTCGAGATCGTCCTGACGGACCTCGTGATGCCGGGCATCGATGGCACCGAGCTCGTGGCGCGTATCAAGAAGCGGAACCCCGACCAGGAAATCGTCATGGTCACGGGCGTGGTCGACGTGAAGACCGCCGTGGCAGCCATGAAGCAGGGCGCCACCGACTACATCTTGAAGCCCTTCGACCGCAAGACCCTGGCGGCCTCGCTCGACAAGATCCTGAAGCGTCGCCGGCTGCACGACGAGCACGAGCGGCTGATGGCCGAGAACCTCGAGTACATGGGCGTGCTCTCGCTCTACGAGCGTGCGGCCAGCCTGTTCTCGACCCTGGCCGTCGAGCCCCTGGCCGAACGCATCGTCGAGGGCCTCTGCCTCGAGACGAACGCCCAGGGCGGCGTGCTGTGGGTGGCCGACGAACTCGGATCCACGCGCCTGCGCCTGGTAGGCCTGCGCGGGCTGATCCGTGTCGACGAAGAGCCCCGTGAGCTGATCGTCGATCGGCTGGGCACCGAGTTCGGTCCGTTGGTCGACGCGGGGCGCTCCCTCATCCGACCCGTCCGCAGCGAGCCCGCGGACACGGACGATCCCACGACCCCGGACCCCGGCATGCTCTACGTCCCGCTGCGGCACGGCCGGACGCTGTTGGGCGTGGCCCGGCTGTCGGACAAGCTGGACGCCGACAGCTTCGACGACACGGACCGCGCAGCTGCCGAGAAGTTCGCGGGACTCGGCGCCAGCGCCATCGCCAACGCCCTGCGCTTCCGCGCTCTCGAACGCTTGTCGTTCCGGGATCCAGCCACCAAGGCCTACAGCCACGCCTACTTCGAGGACGTGGTCCGCAACGAAATCCAGAAGGCCAGCCGCTTCGGCCGCCAGTTCTCGATCGTTCGCATCGATTGCGGGGCGCTCGACGGGCTGCGCGAGCTGGCGTCGCAGAACGGCCTCGACGCCTGGATCCATTCCCTGACCCACAGCCTCACCAGTGTGCTGCGCACGACGGATCTGCTCGCCGCTGACGGCGAGAGCCGGTACAGCATGCTGCTGCCCGAGACCGACGCCCTGGGCGCCGCCATCCTCAAGCAGCGTCTCGAAGAGACGGTGGCGGGCAGCGGGGCGCTCGATGCCTTCGGCGGAACCAACCGCGCGGAGTTCACGCTGGCAGTCGCCACCTATCCCACGGACGGTACCCAGCTCGACGCCCTCGAACGCGCCCTCGAACGACGCATCGCAGAGGATCGGCTCAGTCTGTTGCGGTCGCTCGATCTGGCGGGGCGACCGTTCGCAGAGATTCTCTCGAGCCTGCTGGAAGAAGCGGAGTCCGAGTCCCCCGATCTTCCGGTGCGCGTCGGTCGCTTCCTGATCGGCGAGGTGCTGCGACGTCGGGGCGAGCGCGGCCTGCTGGTGCTCGGGCCCGGGCGCTCGTTGGGACCCATCGTCGAAGAGAGTCTCGAGCAGCTGTCGGCGCGCACGGCTCAGACCGAGGTCGTCATCATCGGCGACGCCGCCAGCAGTCAGGGCGCCCATCCGGTGACCTGGGTGGACCCGGCGCGGGTCGGGATCCTGGACCCCTTCATGCTCTACTACGGCGACGGTCCGGTCTACGCGATGGTCGGCGCCGACAAGGCCTCTCCAGAGGGAGAGGCGCCATTCTTTCACACCGGAGACCGGGCGCTCGTCGAGCATCTGGCCTTCCAGCTGAAGCGGGATCTCGGCATCCCGTTGGGGGCCTGAGCGATGGCCGACCCCCGCAAGGGCCCCGGCAAGGACCTCCGCCAGGAGAGCCCGGACCTCGAGAGTGTGAATCGCCTGGTGCTCATCGCCGACGGCAACACCGGCCGCGGCCGTCGCCTGGCGGCGGCCTGCGAACGGGCCGGGGTTCCCTGCGTGACCGGCCCGCACGGCGCCGCGGCGCTGGAGATGGCCCTGTCCGAACGGCCGGGTCTGGTGGTCGCTCAGGTCGATCTGCCGTTGGTGGACGCTCCCAAACTCGCCGAGATCCTGCGGGCGAACCCGCGAACCCGGCGCTCGCGTTTCCTGTTCCTGGGCGGCGAATCCGGGGCTGGCTCCGCCGGACCCGGCGATCTCCAGTTGCCGGCTGCCGCGGACACCGACTCCATCGTTCGCGCCATCGAGGAACTGATCGGGCGCCAGGACCGCCTCGACGCCGTCGACCGCGCGGCGGCGGAAGGAGAACCCGTTCAGGGCGATCTGGCCCTGGTCGGCCTCCCGGACCTGTTGTCCATGTTCCAGGTCAACCGGGCGAGCGGTCGCCTGCGCCTGGACTACGCCGGCGAAGAAGAGCGGCCGCCGGGCGTCATCCTGATCCGCGACGGCGACGTGCTGCAGGCGGAGACCGGCGCCACCAGCAACGAGAAGGCGCTGTTCCGCCTCTTCGCCTGGCGCCAGGGAAGCTTCGCCTTCGAGCCCGGCACCATCGACGAGCCCGCCTTCATCGCGACCACCACGCGCCTGCTGATCCAAGAGGGCATGCGCCAGGTCGAGGAATGGGATCGACTCTCGACCAAGCTCCCGCCCCTCGATGCCCGTGTGAAGCTGCGCCTTCGCAGCGGTGACCTGCCGAACATCGTGCACCCGCTCACCCAGGAAGTGCTGCTGCTGCTCGAGCTGTACTCGAGCGTGCGTGAGGTCGTCGACCACTGTTCGTTCCCCGACTACCAGGTGCTGCGGACCCTGGCGACCCTCGACGACCGTGAGATCGTCGAAGTCGGACGCGTCCCCGTTCCGTCCAGCGTCCAGGCCCACAGTGAAGACGCTGATGCCGGCGATCTGCACGCGCTGTTCAACGACGCCCAGCTGCGACGGCTCCAGGAATGGATCGGCACCGGTCCGGGCGAGCCGCCGGCCGCCAAGCTCATCGTCGCGGGGTCGGACCCCGAGGCCTTGCCAGACTTCGCATTCCTGCTGTCGGGAATTCCGGGCGCCGTGTTGACGCCGCGCATGCGCGAGGGTCGCGTGCGACCGAACGACCTCGAAACCATCGGTACCCTCGACGCGGGCAGCGGCGTCCGCCTCGAGTTCGTGCACGTGCCTCGAAGCGAGCTGTTCGCACCCATCTGGGCCCTCGCCGGCCATCGCGCCCTCGGGACCCTGTTCCTGCTCAACGGAAGGGTGGCCGAGGCTGCGGATCGCGTGGCGCCCATGGCCGAGGTCCTCTCGGACCTGCCGCGGGCGCGGACCTTCCACGTCGCGATGCTGCGCAAGGGCGAGCGCATCTCGCCGGACGAGCTGCGAGAGAACCTCACCCTCATCGACGAAGCGTCGCTATTCCTGCTGCCCGTGGAGAGCGCCAAAGCACCCATCGCGCTGCTGCGCGGCCTGTTCTCGCGAGTCGTCCCGTGACGCCCACCGACCTCAAACGCTTCTCGCTGTTGGCCGAGCTTTCGGACGACGACCGCGATGCGCTCTTCGAACTCCTCGAGGTCAAGAAGATCCGGAAGGGACGTTCGGTCTATCGACAGACCGGCGAAGCCGACGGGCTCGTGATGGTCTTCTCGGGGACGCTCCATCTCAGCCGCAAGGGCGAGGGCGAGCTGGGAAGCGTGGGCGAGGGCCAGCTGCTCGGAACGGCGTCGCTGCTGTCGATGGGCCAACGGGAGGCCACCGCGAAGGCGGAGACCGACTGCGAGGTCGCGCTGCTGTCGCGGAACGCATACCGCCGTTTGGTCGATGACCACCCGCGCACGGCCTGCCGCTTGACGGAGGCCATCGCGCAGGACCTGTCCGCGCTGCTCCGCGAGGCGCTCGAGCCCTTGTCCGGGACCTGAGCGTCGTCCGTGCCCCGGTCGCTCGGTTGACCGCCGGACGGCCCGGAAGTACCCTCGCGCGCCACATCGGTCCGAGGCGCATGGCATGGATGAAAGCCGCATTCGAGAAGGCCTGACGTTCGACGACGTCCTTCTCGTGCCCGGCGCCTCCGACGTGCTTCCGGCCGACGTCGATCTCCGCACCCGCCTCACGCCGGAGATCCACCTGAACTCGCCCCTGCTGTCTGCGGCGATGGACACGGTGACCGAGCACGAAACGGCCATCTGCATGGCCCAGAACGGCGGCATCGGCATCATCCACAAGAACATGCCGACGGCGGCTCAGGCCGCCGAGATCGACAAGGTCAAGCGGTCCGAGTCGGGCATGATCGTCGACCCGATCACCATGCGTCCCGAGCAGCGCATCTACGAGGCGCTCGAGGTGATGGAGCGCTACCACATTTCCGGCGTGCCGATCACCCGCGACGGCAAGGCCGTGGGCATCCTCACCAATCGCGACCTGCGCTTCGTACGCGACAAGACGCGAGAGATCTCGGCCGTCATGACGACCGAGAACCTGGTCACGGTGCCCCCGGGCACGGGCATGGAGGCGGCCAAGGAGCTGCTCCACAAGCACCGCATCGAGAAGCTGCTCGTCGTCGACGGCGAGGGCACCCTCTGCGGGCTGATCACGATCAAGGACATCGAGAAGACCGAGCGCTACCCGAGCGCCTGCAAGGACGACCTGGGTCGACTCCGCTGCGGCGCCGCCATAGGCGTCGGGCCCGATCGACTGGAGCGCGCGCAGGCACTGGTGGACGCGGGCGTGGACGTGGCCGTGGTCGACACGGCCCACGGCCATTCGACGAAGGTGCTCGAGACGGTGGAAGAGCTGCACCGGACCTTCCAGAACCTGCCCATCATCGGTGGCAACGTGGCGACAGGCGAGGGCGCCGAGGCGCTGATCAAGGCCGGTGTATCGGCCGTGAAGATCGGCGTGGGGCCGGGCTCGATCTGCACGACCCGCGTGATCGCGGGCGTCGGCGTGCCGCAGTTCACCGCCGTCGCCGATGCCGCCGCCGTTGCCAACAAGTCGGGCATCCCCATCGTTTCCGACGGGGGCATCAAGTACTCGGGCGACGTCGTGAAGGCGCTCGCTGCCGGTGCGTCCACGGTGATGATCGGATCCCTGTTCGCGGGCACCGACGAGGCGCCGGGCGAGGTCGTGCTGTTCCAGGGCCGTTCGTACAAGGTCTACCGCGGCATGGGGTCCCTGGGCGCGATGGCCGACGGCAGTCGCGACCGCTACTTCCAGGGTCACGTCGAAGAGACCAACAAGCTCGTGCCCGAGGGGATCGAGGGCCGGGTCCCGTATCGCGGCTCGCTCTCCCAGAGCGTCCACCAGCTACACGGTGGGCTGCGGTCGGGCATGGGCTATTGCGGCGCCAGCGACCTGGCGGACCTCCGCAACAAGGCCCGCTTCGTCCGGATCTCGTCGGCGGGGCTCCAAGAGAGCCACGTACACGACGTAATCGTGACCAAGGAAGCGCCGAACTACCGCATCGAGTAGCGGCACTCCATCCAAGCGTTACCTTGCAGCATGCGATCCCCCCGCACGTTGCTGCACACGAAACCGATGAGTCCTCTCGTGTCTCCGGCGAGTCAGGCGAGAGAGGTCGGCAACTCGCGAGGTTCGCAACTCCCCCCATGAGCGCATCCAGACCCGGATCTTCCGGCGGAGACGATCTCCGCAAGCAGCGCATCCTGATCCTCGACTTCGGCGCCCAGTACACCCAGCTGATTGCCCGCCGTGTGCGCGAGCACCACGTGTACTGCGAGATCCACCCGGGCGACCTCGATCTCGCTTCCGTTCGCAGCTTCGATCCCACCGGCATCATCCTGTCGGGTGGGCCGGCCAGCGTGCTCGACGACGGATCCCCCGACGTCGACCCGGCGGTGCTCGAGCTACCCGTTCCCATCCTGGGCATCTGCTATGGCCTGCAGCTGCTGGTCCTGCGTCTCGGCGGTCGGGTCGAGCCGGCGGACGACCGCGAGTACGGCCGCGCCTTCCTGCACGTAGACCGGGACGACGCGTTGCTGGGGCCCGCCGACCCGGCGACCCAGGAAGCCCCCGACGCGGGGAACCGGGTCGTCTGGATGAGCCACGGGGATCGCGTGCTGTCGCTTCCCGATGGCTTCCTGCCCGTCGCCCACAGCGCGAACTCTCCCTTCGCGGCGATCCGCCACGAAGATCGCCCGATCTGGGGCGTGCAGTTCCACCCCGAAGTCGTTCATACCGACGGGGGCAGCGAGCTGTTGCGACGCTTCGTCCAGGACGTCTGCGGCTGCGAGCCGGGCTGGACCACCGCGGCCTTCATCGATTCCACGATCGAACAGATCCGCGAGCAGGTCGGTGACCGCCGCCTCGTGTGCGGCTTGTCGGGCGGCGTCGACTCGTCCGTCGCGGCCGCGTTGGTCCACCGCGCCGTGGGCGAGCAGCTGACCTGCATCTTCGTCGATCACGGCCTGATGCGCGCCAACGAGCGCGAGCAGGTGGAAGAGCTGTTCCGGCAGTCCCTGGGCGTGAAGCTCGTTTCCGTCGATGCGTCCGACCTGTTCCTGCGCGAGCTGAAGGGCGTCACCGAGCCCGAGAAGAAGCGGCGCATCATCGGGCGCCTGTTCATCGAGGTTTTCGAGGCCGAGGCGGCCAAGATCGGCGACGTGGACTTCCTGGTGCAGGGGACTCTGTATCCCGACGTGATCGAGAGCGTATCCGTGAAGGGCGCCTCGGACACGATCAAGACCCACCACAATGTCGGTGGGTTGCCCGAAGACATGAAGCTCGCGTTGGTGGAGCCCCTGCGCGAACTGTTCAAGGACGAGGTTCGCGAAGTGGGGCGCCAGCTCGGGCTGCCCGAGGCGGCCGTCGGTCGGCATCCCTTCCCCGGACCGGGCCTGGCCATCCGCATCATGGGTGAAGTCACGCGCGAACGACTCGAACCCCTGCGTCAGGCGGACGCGATCATGCTCGAAGAGATTCATCGCGCCGGGCTCTACGACGAGATCTGGCAGGCCTTGTGCGTCTTCCTGCCGGTCCAGAGCGTGGGCGTCATGGGCGACGCCCGCACCTACGAGAACGTCGTGGCCGTTCGCTGTGTCAGCTCTGTCGACGCCATGACCGCCGACTTCTCCCACATTCCCCACGATGTGTTGGGGCGTATCTCGAATCGCATCATCAACGAGGTGAAGGGCATCAACCGGGTCGTCTACGACATCTCGTCGAAGCCCCCGGCGACCATCGAGTGGGAATGATTCTTTCCGCAAGTCCGCCCTGCGGGCGAACTTGCTGGGCCGCGGGCGCCGGGCCGCAGGAGTTCCGCGGGCGTTCGGTAGAAGGAATGGGGGGTCGATAGGCCGTGCCGAAGCCGTTCGTACATCTCCACCTGCATACGCAGTACTCGCTGCTCGATGGGGCCATCAAGCACAACCCGTTGTTCCAGCGCGCCAAGGCCATGAACATGCCGGCGGTCGCGCAGACCGACCACGGCAACCTGTTCGGCACCGTCGAGTTCTACGAGAAGGCCCGCGCCAACGGCGTCAAGCCCATCATCGGCTGTGAGGTCTACATCGCGGGCAAGAGCCGTTTCGACAAGGAAGGGCGTGAGCGCACGCCGGACGGCTTCGACGCCATCAGCCACCTGCTGCTGCTCGCCATGAACGAGACCGGCTACCAGAACCTCATGTACCTCGTCTCGAAGGGGTATCTCGAGGGCTTCTACTACAAGCCGCGTATCGACATGGACCTGCTGCGGTCGCGCAGCGAGGGGCTGATCGCGACCTCGGGCTGTCTGTCTGCTCCGGTTCCCCGGGCGATCATCAACGGAGAAACGAATCGCGCCTGGACGGTCGCCGAGGACTTCAAGGGCATCTTCGGGGACCGCTACTACCTGGAAATGCAGCGTCACGGCATCCCCGCCCAGGACGAGGTCAACGCCGAGCTCGTCAAGATGTCGACGGATCTGAACATCCCGCTGGTCGCGACGAACGACGCCCACTATCTGCAGCACGAAGATCACCATCACCACGACGCGCTGTTGTGCATCGGCACCGCATCGAATCTCGACGACCCGAAGCGCTTCAAGTTCGACGGCCACGGCTTCTACGTGAAGGACGGCGACGAGATGCGGGAGGTCTTCCACGACCACCCGTCTGCCATCGAGAACACCCTCGAGATCGCCGAGCGCTGCGAACTCGAGATCCCCATGGGCACCTACCACATGCCCGAGTACCAGGTCCCGGCCGGCAAGAGCCTGGACGAGGTGATGGAAGAGCAGGCCTGGGTCGGACTGCGCGAGCGCATGGGACTCGCACCCGACGAGGCCTTGAAGGACGCCGAGTACGCGGATCGCATGAAGCACGAGCTCGGCACCATCCGCCAGATGGGCTTCGCCGGCTACTTCCTGATCGTCGCGGACTTCATCGGCTACGCGAAGAAGAATGGCATCCCCGTCGGTCCGGGTCGCGGCTCGTCGGCCGGCAGCCTGGTCGCGTACTCCCTGGGGATCACGGGTGTCGACCCCGTGCACTACGGAATCATCTTCGAACGCTTCCTGAACCCGGAACGCGTGTCGATGCCAGATATCGATGTCGATTTCTGTATGCGCGGGCGCGATCAGGTCATCCGCTACGTGGCGGAAAAGTACGGGTCGGGTCGGCCTTCGGACGACACCCCGCTCGAGGGACGCTACGACAAGGTCACCGTCGCGCAGATCGTGACCTTCGGAACCCTGCAGGCGCGGGCCGCCATCCGCGACGTCGGACGCGTGCTCGGCATGTCGTTCGGCGACGTCGACCAGGTCGCGAAGCTTGTGCCCGAGGTGCTCGGCATCACCCTGTCCGACGCGATCGACCAGTCGTCGGAGCTGCGCGCGCGCATGGACTCGGACGGACAGATCAAGCAGCTGATGGAAACCGCATTGTCGCTCGAGGGCCTGACGCGCCACGCCTCGAAGCACGCGGCCGGGGTCGTCATCGGCAACAAGCCGTTGATCGAGATGGTGCCCCTCTATCGCGACCCGAAGTCCGGGGACATCATGTCCCAGTACAACATGACCTGCGTCGAGCAGGTCGGGCTGATCAAGTTCGACTTCCTGGGGCTCCGCACCCTGACCGTGATGGCGGACGCGGAAGCGATGATCCGCGAGTACAAGGACCCGGACTTCCGCTACGAGGAGATCGCGCTCGACGACGACAAGACCTTCGACATGCTGTGCAGTGGCGACACCGAGGGTGTGTTCCAGGTCGAGTCGAGCGGCATGACGGATCTGATCATGCGGCAGAAGCCGCGGGCCTTCGACGACCTGCCGCCACTGAACGCCCTCTACCGCCCGGGCCCGCTCGGGTCCGGCATGGTCGAGGACTACATCAATCGGCGAAACGGAACGACCCGCGTCGAGTACGCGATTCCCGAACTCGAAGAGGTGACGTCTCCGACCCTGGGCGTCATCTGCTACCAGGACCAGGTCCTGCAGATCGCGCAGAAGGTGGCCGGCTACTCCCTCGGTGAAGCCGATCTGCTGCGCCGGGCCATGGGCAAGAAGAAGCCCGAGGTGATGGCCGAGCAGAAGGAGCGCTTCGCGTCCGGCGCGGCGGCGCGAAGCATCGACAAGCGAAAGGCAGAGGTGCTCTTCGACCAGATCTCGGAGTTCGCCGCCTACGCGTTCCCCAAGGCTCACGCAGTCGCCTACGCGCTGATCGTCTACCAGACGGCCTGGCTCAAGGCGAACTATCCCCACGAGTTCCTGGCCGCTCTGCTCACCATCGAGTCGGCCAACCACGACAAGCTCTCTCGCTACATCGCCCACTGCCGCGAGCGCGGCATCGCGATCCTGCCGCCCGACGTCAACGAGTCGGCGCGCAACTTCGGCGTGGTCGAAGACAAGATCCGCTTCGGCTTCTCGGGTATCAAGAACGTCGGGGCGGGCGCGGTGGACCATCTGCTGGAAGCCCGGTCGGACGGCCCCTTCGAGAGCCTGTTCGATTTCGTCGAGCGCGTGGACAGTCGCAAAGTGAATCGCCGGGTCGTCGAGGCGCTGGTGAAGTGCGGCGCGTTCGACCAGCAGCACGAGAATCGCAACGCCGTCTGGTGTTCTCTCGACGCTGCGCTCGAGAGGGGCGCCGCCGCCCAGCGCGACAAGCAGATCGGCCAGGAGAGCCTGTTCGGTGGCGTGACCGGCGCGCCGGCTCTGGACGCGCCGCGGCTGGCCGAGGTCCCGGCGTGGACCGAACGTGAGATGCTCGCCCACGAAAAGGAGCTGCTCGGCTTCTACGTCACCGGTCATCCGCTCGCCGCCGTGGCCCGGGATCTGGCGCGCTTCACCGACGTCAGTGCCGGAACCGCGGCGGGACGGGAAGGCCGCGAAGTGCGCGCGGGCGGCTTGCTCGTCGGAATGCGCGAGACGCGGACCCGGCGCGGCCAGCGCATGGCCTTCGGCACCCTCGAGGACCTCGAAGGAAGCTTCGACCTGGTGATCTTCTCGGAACCCTTCCTGCAACACCAGGAGCTGCTGCAGAAGGCCAAGGACGGCGTCGAGGGTTCGGGGCCGATCCCGTTGGTGGTGTCGGGCAACCTCGAGGCGGGCGACCCCCCGAAGATCCTGGTGCGTGACGTCATGGCGCTCGCGGATGCCGAGCAGAAGCTGACGACGGCCTTGCGGGTCCGCGTCAAGGAAGACGAGCTCAGTCGGGATCGCCTCGAGGCCATGCGAGACATGCTCAAGGCTCATGCGGGCGACTGCGCGGTCTTTGTTCACATCACGATTCCCGGCGAAACCGAGACGGTGCTCGCCGTGGGAGGCGTGCGCGGCGTCGAGCCGACGGAAGGGCTGCGACGCAAGATCGACAGCCTGTTCGGGCGCGCTGTCTCGGAGGCAGGTCTGTGAGAGTCGGGTTCTGGGTCATCGCGCTCGTCACCGTGGTTCTGGTTCTCGCTGCGGGGCCCGCCGCGGCGGAGATCCGTCGCATCGAGGAGATCGGAACGGTCCCGATCCGGTCGGCGGACAAGGGCTCCGCCAACGCCCGGGATGCCGCGTTGCAGGCGGCCCTTCGCGAGGCCGTGCGACGCGTTGCCCAGAGCTTCCTGATGGACGCCGAGAACGCGGGGCCCGAGAGTGGGAACGACACGGACGAGCTCGAGAAGGTGCTCGGCAAGCGCATGGTCCCCTACACGACCCGCTTCCGGGTGCTCGAGGACCGCGGCGAGCGTCCGGCCATGTTCGTCGAGAAGGGTGTCAAAACCGAGTACGTGGTCGTCGTCGAGGTATTCGTGGATGCGGACCGTGTGGAGCAGCGCCTGATCGATGCCGGGCTGCTGGCGCGCGACCCGCTGGACGGCGAGGTGACCCGGATCGACCTGGAGCTGCAAGGCGTGAAGGCCTACGGCGCCGTCATGGCCGTGCGCGAGCTGCTGACCGAACGGGTGGGAGTCCGTTCGGCAGTGCCCCGAAGCTTCGAGCGGGGCACCGCGGTGCTCGAGGTCGAGCTCGCGGGTGCCGACCGGGATCCCGTCCAGCTGACCGAGCAGCTGGCCGCCCTCGGGCCGCCGGAGCTTCTGATCCGGGTGCTCTCGGTGGATGCCATGCGCGCGGTGGTGGACGTCACCTGGCGTCCGGCGGCGAATGACGGCGAGTCGAGGCCTGCGGGATCGCGCTAACCGGCACGGGTGATCCGCGTTCACTGGCCGGGATCGCGCGGAACTTGCCCCCCTCGGGGTGGAATGACCTGTGGACGATTGACAGGTTCAGCCAAAACGGCAAATATTCCGCCTCGTTAGCTGGATTTAGGCACGTAGCTCAGCGGCTAGAGCGCCGCCTTGACACGGCGGAGGTCGGCGGTTCGATCCCGCTCGTGCCTACCACTGATGCAACTTGCCTTATCCGAGCAGCTGAAAGTCCCAGCAGCCAAGCCAGCAAGAACCGGGGCCCTCATGGGCTTCCCGTAGGACACCATCCCTTTCATGAGCCGCACCCGGAAATGAGCTCCATCGACGTTCGTCTGCCCGACGGGAAGACGTTGACGATGCCGCACGGCTCGACGGTTCTTGCGGTTGCCCAGGAAATCGGCCCGGGCCTCGCCAAGGCCGCGCTCGCCGGACGCCTCGACGGAACCCTCGTCGACCTGCGCCAGCCGATCGTGGCCGATGCGGCGATCGAGATCGTCACCAGCCGCGATGCCGACGGTGGGGCGGTGATCCGTCACTCGGCCGAGCACGTGATGGCCGACGCCGTGAAGCGTCTGTTCCCGAATGCGCAGGTGGACGCCGGACGCAGCGATCACTCGGAGAAATTCCAGTACGACTTTCTCGTCGACGAGCCCTTCACGCCGGACGACGTCGAAGCCATCGAGAAGACGATGCTCGACATCATCGCCGAGAACGCGTCGTTCGAGCGCGTGGTGGTGACCCGCGAAGAAGCGAAGCGTCGCTTCTCGGAGATGGGTGAAGAACTCAAGCTGCAGCGCCTCGACGACATCCCGGAAGGCGACGAGATCACGCTCTTCCAGCACGGCCCGTTCGTCGACCTGTGCCGCGGTCCCCACGTGCAGCACAGCAGCCAGATCGGCGCGGTCCGCCTGCTCGAGACCTCGGGGTCCTACTTCCGCGGAGACGAGCAGGGGCCGAAGCTCCAGCGCATCTACGGAACGGCCTTCGCGAGCGCGAAGGAGCTGAAGGCGCACCTGCGAAGGATCGAGGAGGCCAAGGAACGCGACCACCGGCGCGTCGGCACCGCCCTCGAGCTCTACTACATCGACAGCGACATCGCGCCGGGGACGCCCTTCTACCTGCCGAAGGGTATGACCCTGTACAACGAGCTTCAGAACTACATGCGCAGCTTGTATCCCCGCTACGGCTTCCAGGAAGTCATGACGCCGCAGCTGTGCCGCTCGGATCTGTTCAAGAACTCCGGCCACTACCGGATGTTCAAGGACGACATGTACTTCTTCGAGGGCGAGGACGAGTCCGAGGAGATTGGCGTCAAGGCGACGAACTGCCCGTGCCACTGCGAGCTCTTCGGCAGCAAGATGCGTTCATACCGCGATCTTCCCCTGCGCTTCGCCGAGTTCTCCCGCCTGCACCGCAACGAGCGCAGCGGCACCCTGAACGGGCTCGCCCGGGTTCGCTCCTTCGCTCAGGACGACGCTCACGTCTACTGCGAGCCCGACCAGGTGATCCCCGAGGTGCACCGATTCTTCGAGATGCTGGAGGAGACCTACCAGATGCTCGGCCTCGGCGGCGTGAAGATGGCGGTCTCCACTCGCCCGGAAGACTTCCTCGGCGAACCCTCGGACTGGGACAAGGCCGAGCGCACCCTCATCGACGCCGTCGAGGGTGCCGGGTACGAGTGCAAGGTCAAGGAGGGCGAAGCGGTCTTCTACGCCCCCAAGGTGGAGTGCGACTTCCAGGACGTGATCGGTCGCACCTGGACCCTCGGCACGATCCAGATCGACATGGCGATGCCCGAGCGCTTCGGGCTCAAGTACGTCGGTCGCGACGGCGAGCTCCACCAGCCCGCGATGCTGCATCGCGCAGTGCTCGGCTCGCTGGAACGCTTCATTGCGATCTACATCGAGCACACGGGCGGCGACTTCCCGTTCTGGTTGGCGCCGGTACAGGTCGCCATCCTGCCGATCTCCGAGCGCCAGCTCGAGTACGGGCAGCAGGTCGCCACCAAGCTGATGGAGGCCGGGATCCGCGCGCAGCTCGACGAGCGCAGCGAGACCCTGGGGTTCAAGATTCGCGAAGCGGAAGTCCAGAAGATTCCGTTGATGTTGGTACTGGGTGACAAGGAGCTGGAAGACGGAACCGTGACCCCGCGACTGCGGCGCGCCAAGAAGCAGTCCCGGGACGCAACCAATGTAGATGCACTGGTCGCTGAACTCGCCGAGGCCGTCGGTGAGAGGCGCGCGGCTCCGCTTTCCTGACTCCAAGGCGCTTTCGACACTACTTTCAACCCACGGCCGAAGGAGAACCGCAATCCCTGCCAGGTCAAGATTTCGAATCGTAGCCCCGGAAAGAGACTCGACCCGGGTCAATGAACGAATCCGCGTGAGAGAAGTGCGAGTAATCGGCGCCGACGCCGAGCAGCTCGGGGTGATGACACCCGAGGAGGCTCTGGAAAAAGCGCGCGAGGTCGGTCTCGACCTCGTGGAGGTTGCCGCGACTTCCAAGCCTCCGGTCTGCCGGATCATGGACTACGGGCGCTACAAGTACGAACAGAAGAAGAAGCGCACCGGGCAGAACAAGAAGGCGCACGCGGCGAGCCTGAAGGAAGTCAAGCTTCGCCCTGGGACCGACGTGCATGATCTGGGATTCAAGCTCGAGAATGCGCGAAAGTTCTTGCTGGAAGGGGACAAGGTCAAGGTGACCGTGATGTTCCGCGGTCGCGAGATGGTCCACACCCATCGCGGGCGCGAACAGCTGAACGAAGTACTGAAGCAGCTGACGCCGCTCGCAAAGCTCGAGAATCCGCCGAGGATGGAAGGGCGCTTCATGTCGATGATCCTGGTCGGAGACCGGGAAGCCATTGCCGAAGCGCGAAGAGAAGCAGAAGCAGCCGAGAAGGCCATGGCGAAGGCGGTGGCTGCGGCAGAAGCCGAGAGCGAAGGCCAGAACGAGGCCAAGGACTCGGCAAAGAAGGCAGCCGCTGGTGAAGAGCCGGCGGAGCAAACCGAGTAGGGAGGGGCGGCATGCCCAAGATGAAATCGCACCGGGGTGCGGCCAAGCGGTTCAAGAAGACCGGGACGGGGAAGATCTCCCGTCAGAAGGCCAACAAGCAGCACATCCTGACCAAGAAGACCACCAAGCGGAAGCGAGGCTTGCGCCAGGACGACCTGGTGTCCGACGCCGATGCACCGCGCGTGAGGAAGATGCTCCCGTACCTGTAGTCCGGGACGTGTTAGAAGGGAGACCTGCAGGACGCCTGGTCGCGCGGGATCCCAATCAAAGCAAGCAAGGGTACGAAAGGAAGTGAAATGCCCCGTGTCAAGCGAAGCGTTGCCGCCCGGAAACGGCGGAGGCGCGTACTCAAGAAGGCCAAGGGCTTCTACGGCGCCCGGAGCAAGCTGTACGGCGTTGCCGTAGAAGCCGTCGAGAAGGCGGACAAGTACGCCTACGAGGGCCGCAAGCAGCGCAAGCGCCAGTTCCGCTCGCTGTGGATCGCCCGGATCAATGCTGCGGCGCGGGAGCACGATCTCTCGTACAGCAAGCTGATCCACGGTCTCAAGGAGGCCGGTGTCGAGGTGGACCGGAAGATCCTCGCGCAGCTGGCGGTCGACGATCCCCAGGGATTCGGCGAGCTGGCGGCGCTGGCGAAGCAGAAGGCGGCGTAGACCGGGCCTCTCGGGTACCCGCAAGGACCGCGCGAACCGAACTCGATGAACGGGGGAAGGCGAGCATGACCAAGGCGGAAATCGTCGAGCAGATCTACGAGCGAGTCGGCTTCTCGAAGAAGGAGGCAGCCGAGCTCGTGGAGAAGGTCTTCGATGTCATCAAGGAGACTCTCGCGCGAGGCGAGAAGGTCAAGATCTCGGGGTTCGGGAACTTCGTCGTGCGGCACAAGAACGCACGCAAGGGCCGAAACCCGCAGACGGGGCAGGAGATCCTGCTCGAGGCCCGCAAGGTCCTCACCTTCAAGCCCAGTCTCGTTCTCAAGAACGTCCTGAACGAGGAGACGCCGGATCCGAGCTCGCAGACTCCGCAGGAATAGCGCCAGCCGCGGGGCGCCGCGGGAGAGGGGGGGCAATGGCGAAGAAGACGGCGAGCAAGCGCGGCCGCAAGGCGCCCAAGAGTCGGGCTTCCGGACAAGCGGCTGCAAAGGCTGCAGCTCCTGGCGATGACGTCGGCGATGCGCCCCCGACGGATCCCGAAGGCGAGGGGATCCAGCCCGCGGATTTGAGCGGCCTCAAGGACGGCAAGCTCTACTACCGCATCGGCGAGGTCGCGCAGATCACCGGCGTCAAGCCGTACGTGCTGCGCTACTGGGAGAGCGAGTTCCGGCTGATGTCGCCGCAGAAGTCGCGTTCCAAGCAGCGCCTCTATCGCCAGAAGGACATCGAGACGATCCTCGCCATCAAGCAGCTGCTCTACGAGGAGCGCTACACGATCGCCGGGGCGCGCCGCCGACTACGTGAGCTCGGAAGCGAAGCCCGGGGCGATCTGGTCGCGGAGATTCGCGACGGGGAAGACGCCCGTAGCGCCGCCGAAGCCGTTGCCCGGGATGCCTACCGCCGGATTCGCGACGAGCTACTCGCGATCCGGTCCCTGCTCGCCGCCGAGGTCTAGCAGCCGGAACCGGCTTGCTTGCAGGTGCGCGGCGTTCTGCCGCGCACGCTCCTGGGCTGCGTGGGGCTAGAGCGGGATCGGTGCGACCGAGATCCCCCACAGCACCAGCCACATCAGCAGCGCGGCGGCGCCAAAGGTCCCCATGGCGCGCAAGGTCGTGAAGTCGAGGGCCTGACGGACGGCCACGACGGCGGCCACCAGGATCCAGAGCCGCCCGAGCGTCCAGGCGGCAAGCCCCAGCTCCTCGGGCTGCAGCCAGACGAAGAACAGCAGCAGGCCGGGCGAGAACGCGAATCCCGTCGTCCGCAGGACCTCGGCGTAGTCGGTCTCGGTCTCCGGCCCCCGGAAGAAGGTGGCCCCCACCATGTAGGCGAAGGCCGAGCTCACCAGCCACACCGTCAGCGGCTCGAGCACGATGATCGCCAGGTGAAGCGGTAGCGGCAGGGCATTGTCGGGCAGCGGGTGGCCGGTCACCACGCGGATCCAGGTGCCGAGGGCGCCTGCGCTGCTGGCCATCATCACGACGGCGAAGGCCTGGCCGAGGGCCCCGCGGTCGGCCTCCACCTCCTCATAGGTGTCCGCGTGAAGCGCCGCGGCCCGCAGCATGCGAAGCGGGAAGGACGTGCGGCTCGTCGGGCCCATTCGATCCACTCTCCTCGTGCCGGACGGCTATTCGCCTTCGGACCGGTCGTCTTCCGCCGGGGCTTCGCTCGCGCTCTCACCCAGCATGCGTCCCAGCAGCTTGCCCAGTGCACCGCGCACGCCCGTGTCCTTGTCCGGGTCGTCGATGCGACGCAACGCGACGAGCAGCCGGCTCGTGGTGCCGCAGGGTCGGCCATCCGAGCCGAGATCGCACTCGTCCGTCTCGCCCCCTCCAGATCGCACGTCCGGAGCGCGCGCGTGGAGGTCCAGCGCGGCCTCGCGCACGGCGGTTCGCAGGCCCGGGTCGGCCTCCGGGTCTTCATACACAGTCGAGAGCAACGCGTTCCAGCTCTCGAGGCGCGCCACCAGGGCCGGATCGGGGTCTTCAGAGGACGCTGCCCTCTCGGCGAGCATGAAGTACCCGTAGGCGAGCGAGGAGAGCGCCAGGGTGCGTTCCCCGGTGCCCGTTCCCTGCTGGAGGGTGCGTTCGACGCCGGATACCTCGGCGTCACCGACGCGTCCCGAGTCCACGGCGGCGAAGAAGTCCGAGTATTCCTGCTCGACCTCGGTGAAGCAGACCGGCTTCTCGCCCTTCTTGGGGAAGGGGCAGTAGGCTCCCGGCTGGCTCGGATCCCCCGCCGGTTGCGCGGCGACGGGGGCCAGCAGGCTCGCCAGGAGCGCCACGCCGGCCCCGATGCCGGCCCGCGGCCTACGGCCCCGGTCGCGCGTATGTGCTTGAGTCGGCAGGGGAATCTCCCGATGAACCTGCGTGGAGACGCGGCCGGGGCGGAGGGTAGACTTGCGGGCCAACGAGGGTCAAGCGGCGGTCGACGGAGACCTCCTCGCGATGGCGTGTCGACGCCCGCTCGCCGAGGCGCGTCCCTTTGGCGAGACCGCGAACCCCTGCGAGTACGTCCCGCGCGAGGCCACTGAGGACGCACTGCTGGCGCTCGAGCGCGGCGTGCGGACCGGTCGGACCTCAGCTGTCACGGCACCTCCTGGCCTCGGCAAGAGCCTGCTGCTGCGACTCCTCGAGCGCCGGCTAGCCCCGGACTCCCGCTGTCTGTTCTTGCCCTACGCGGCGGTCCGCCTCGATGAGTTGTGCGCCTGGGCGGAGGGCTTGCAGGGCGAGCCCGCCTCGGCGGATCCGGTCCGCGGGATGTTGCTGCGCGCGCGTGAGCACCGGGAAGCCGGTGGGAGCCTCGTGCTGTTGATCGACGACGCCGGGTCGATGCCCCTCGACACGGCCCGGGATCTCGGCGCGCTGATTCGCGAGTCTGGCAATTGCCTGCGTGTGGTCATCGCCGCTGCGGACGACGCAGCCTCGAGCAGGGTGCTCGCGGCGCTCCACTCGGACATCCTCGAGGTGCGGTTCCGCAGAGCGATGTCCCTGAACGAGACCCGCCTGTACATCCGAACGCGACTCGAGCAATCGGGCGTCCCGGCTGCACTGCAGGACCGCTTTGACGAGGACGCCATCGGCTGGGTTCACCGCTTGTCCGGAGGCGTGCCGCGCCAGGTCCACGATCTCGCGACATCGCTCCTCGACGAGGCGCCCGAAGGCGTCGGCCGCACGTGGAAGGAAGAGCGGTGGTTGGGGGCGCCCATCGGCGACGCCGAGGAGTCGGAGCCCCCGGATCTCGAGCTGGACCCGGACGAAGAGGAAGACGCCGACCTCGAGCTACCGGACCTTCTTCTGGGTGAAGACGATCCGGAGATCCGCTGACCTCTGGCCGGGCTCCCCATCGACAGATGCCCCCGGGAGGGCTACCCCTGCTGCCGGCCGGGCCGTGGCGCAGCTTGGTAGCGCGCTTGACTGGGGGTCAAGAGGTCGCGAGTTCGAATCTCGCCGGCCCGACCAGCTTCTCTTCCCCCGAGCGTCACCTCAGGCACCGGCCCTCTCCCGGCCCCGGCCCCGCCCCAGACCCGGCGCGCCCCGGGCGCGCCAGCGGCCTTGGAAGGCTCGCGGATCACTCCTACAGTGGGTCCGCTCGAGAGTTGAGGGAAACCTCAACTTCACCTGGCTTCCGGAGCTCTTCGAATTGCCTGCCAGTCGCCCGCGGAGAAAGGCGAAACAGGAGCGGGCGCGGCAGACCGTCGACACCCTGCTCGAGGCGGCCGCCCAGGTCCTGCTGGACCGGGGCTACGCGGCCGCAACGACCAATCGCATCGCGACGCGGGCGGGGGTCAGCGTCGGAACCCTCTACGAGTACTTCGCCAACAAGGAAGAGCTGTTCCAGGCGCTCATCCAGCGCGAGCTCGACGCCATCGTGCGGGCCGTGCAGGACGTGTCGGTGAACCCGGGCGATCCCGTAGAGCAGACGATGGCCCGAGGCATCGCGGCCGCCATGGGCGCCATGCGCTACGGCCCCGAGCTCGTGCGGTGTCTCGAGCAGGTGCCCGAGGCGTCCTTCCGACGCCAGCTCGCCGATGCGCGACGCGGTGTCGTCCAGTTCGTCGAGCAGCTCCTCGCGTCGCACCGAGACGAGCTGCGGGTTCCGGATCTGCCGCTCGCGGCCTTCATGATCGTCAGCGCCGCCGAGGGCATCGGGGCGAACGCGACCCGCGAGCAGTTCGGCGAAGGCCTCGCGGACGAGCTGGCGGCCATGGTCCGGATCTATCTCACCACCGAACGGACGCCGGGCGTTGGGGCCCCGCGATGAAGCGTTGCGGTGCCGCGCAATTCGGAATGCTTGCAGCCAGCTTCGCGTTGTTGGCGCTCGCCCCAGGTTGCGGCGAGCGCGGCCCGCAGCCGTTCATGCGCGTCGACGCCCGACTCCTGGCCGCGGGCCCGACGACGACCCCCGATGCGCCCACGCGCTGCAGCCTGGGCGGAGTGGGGCGTCCCGCCATCGGCTGCCTTCCGCGGGTGAACGCGGAGGGGCTCCTCGAGTCCGACGACCGGGGGCTGGGCGTCATCGCGTACCGGCTGGCGGTGGACGAATGGAACGACGAGTTCGTCGTCGAACGTCGCTATCGCCTGGGCCCCGACGACGAATGGCAGGACTCGCCGACGATCTTGTGGCGCGGCCGTCGCGGTCGCCTGGAGGTGCCGTTCGCGTATCCCCCCGGAGCCGAGCCGCGCGTGTTCCTGCGCAAGCTGCCGCGGAAGCCGATCGACCAGAGCTCGTCACCCCGGACGCTCGTTCCAGGCGCGCTGCTGGTGGGCGAGATCGGGGTGCAGACGCCGCTTCGCCAGCGCGGTGGGCGCGTCCGGTTTCGGGTCGAGGCGGTCGTCGAGGGCGGTGCCGCTGCCGACGCCACGCCGCGGACGGCGCTGCTGTTCGAGCAGGTCGTCGACCCGGACGTCGAGGGCGACCGCTGGCTCCCGTACCGGATCGACCTCACGCCCCTGGCGGGCCTGGAGGTGCGCTTCCGCTTCGCGAGCGAGCCCGCCTCGGCGCGTCGGCCGGGACGCAGCTTCGCCACCTTCTCGGGCCCGCGCCTGCTCGAGCCCGACGTCCTCGCGCCCGGCGAGGTTCGCGACATCCTGCTGATTTCCTTCGACACGTTGCGGGCGGACCACGTGGGGACCTACGGGTCGCGGCTCGAGACCACGCCGCATCTCGATCGCTTCGCAGAAACCGCCGTCGTCTTCGAGACGGCCCAGACCACCTTCCCGACCACGACGGCCTCGCACATGAGCCTCTTCACGGGGCTCTATCCCCGTGTCCACCGGGTGCCCGGGCCGTCCTTCGCGCTCGGGTCCGGGGTCACCACCTTGCCGGAAAGCCTGGCCGCGGCGGGCTTCGCGACGTCGGCTGTCACCGAGAACGGGATGATCGCCGGATCGTCGGGCTTCGAGCGGGGCTTCGACGCGTATCGCGAATTCCGCGGACGCACTGCCCGCGACACCCAGGGGCACGTAGCGCAGGTGGTGGACGCCGGACTCGCCTGGCTGTCCGCGCATCCCGACGAGCGGGCGTTCCTGTTCCTGCACACGTATCAGGTACACGGCCCCTACGGTCCGCCGCCGGCCTACGATCGCTTCCAATCGACGGAGGCCGGCATATCGCCCCTCGAACGGGACCGCCGCGCCTACGCGGGCGAAGTGCTCTACGCCGACGCCGAATTCCAACGCCTGCTCGACGGCCTCGATGCGCTGGGCCGTCTCGATTCGATGGCGATCGTCTTCACGTCGGATCACGGCGAGGGCTTCGGCGAGCACAGCCTCGGCCACGGCAACAGCCTGTTCGAAGAAGAGGTGCGGATCCCGCTGATGCTGCGAGTTCCCGGCTGGGAGGCGGCGCGCCGGGCGCCCCCGGTTTCGCTGGTGGACCTGGCGCCGACGGTGCTCGACCTCGTGGGCCTCGAACCCGACGGTCCGTTCCAGGGCCGCAGCCTTCGCGTCCTCGCCCAGACAGGCGATGTCGGCGACCTGGGGGAGCGAGCCATCTACGCCGAACGGGCGCCGGGCGATGTCGTCGCAGTCCGCAAGGGTACGGACAAGTGGATCCTCGGTGCGCGCCGTGACGGACCGGTTCGCTTCGATCTCGCCATCGATCCCAGCGAGCAGAACGCGCTCGTCGGAGCGGCGGAGCTGGCGGTCGGGGAAGCCCTGCTGCGCGAGTTCGAGCGGGACAACGCGCAGATGGATGCCACGCTCGAGGACGCCGCGCCCTCGGCGGTCCCAGTCGACGAGGCGACCGAGGCCGAGCTACGGGCGCTCGGCTACATCGAGTAGCAGGGCGTCAGCTCGCGCCGGGCGCCTCACAACCGGCGCGTGCGGACGCCGCGCGGGCGAGCAGGGCGTCGAAGCGGTCGGGGCCCCAGTCCGGCGCGACCAGGCTGCGGAAGGGAAGGGCGCCGTCATCCGCAGGATCGACACGCAGGGAGAATGCGTGGAGCCAGCTCAGGTATCCCGCGACCTCGGCGCTGCGGGTCCACGCCAGCTCGAACTCGAGGGGCGTCGCCGCCGTCAGGGTGTCGCCGTTCGTCGCGCGCAGGTTGCCACCCGGGCTCACGCGCGCCATCTGACGCAGCGCCGCCCGCAGAGTCGCGCGGTATGGATGGTCGTCGTGGCCGAGCAGGCCCGACAAGCCGCGGTCCGAGATCCCCTGACGCAGCACTCCTTCGTAGAGTTCGTCGCAGCCGCCGTCGGGCCAGGTCGTCATGCCGTCGACGGCGGCCAGGAGTCGCTCCGCCCGGAGCCGCGCTTCCGGCCCGTCGACTTCGATCCGGGTGCGCGACTCACTGCGTGACGGATCCCCGAGCAGTCGGTGTCGCAGTTCGAGGGGGCCGGGCCCCTGCCGGCGCAGGCTGACGACCAGGTCGTCTCCCAGCTGCCTCGCCTCGAAACGCAGCTGCGGGTCGCGCAGCGCCGCGACCTGCTCGGTGAGAAGCTCGCTGAGACCCGTGCGAACCAACACGATCGTCCAGCCGTCCCCGTCTTCGGCGACCCGGACGGTGGGGATCTGGTCGCTTCGCAGTTCGAGCACGCTGCGACCGGCGAGGCTGCCGTGCGCGACGTCGGTCACCTGGTTCTCGAGCGGAGCCAGGGTCAGCTGCAGGCTCTCGTCGACCTCGCTGACGGCCACGCTCCGCCGGCTGCGTTCGTGTCCCGGCAGGAATCCGCGCACCAGCAGGCGGTCGGCGGATGAGCTTTGCAGGCGCGTCGGCAGCACGACCTCGAGGGGTGCGCGCCCGCTGTGGTACATCAGCTGGCTGCCGCGCCGCAGGTAGGCGATGTCCAGTTGGGCACCCGGAGGCGTCGAATCGATGGTGAGGCGGCGCTCGCGGTAGTAGTGGAACGGCCGCAAGACGGTGATCAGCAGCGGAACGTCGGTATTGATGTTGTGATCGGGGACGAGCTGCACGGGATCGTCTGCCTTGGGGAAGATGCGTGACAGAAGTGACCGCTCACGCCTCTCGCGCACCGCGGGCACCAGGATGCGCGTCGGATCCGCGCGAAAGAGGCCCATCCGTTGGTTTGCGCCGACGTAGCGACCCTGGAAGCGGCTGGTCCCCATCTCGTTGGCGACGTAGGTGGTCATCCCACCGGACTCGTCGTCGGACGCTGCCGACACCGCGAAGCGGGAATCGATCGAGAACGCCACGCGTCCGTCTTCTTCCTGGATCGACCAGACCTCGTGGTACCCGATGCCGCTCGCGCTGCGTCCGATCGGGTTCTCGTCCGGGGCGCTGCGCCAATGACCGGGGCCCACTCGCTCGAGGTGCTTTCGTCGCATCCCCCGCGAGCTGACGGTGAGCCCCTCGGCGATCTCCCGGTGCTGGAGCGCGTTGGGCTCCCAAGCCCCGATGAGTCGTCGAGCACGCGGGGTGCCCAGATTCTCGAAGCGCCCCGTCTGGTCTCCGAAATTGACGATGGCGTGCTCGACCCATTCGAAACCTTCGCCCGACGGTTCGATGACCCAGACCCGGTCGTCCCACTTCCAACGGTCCGGGTGCGGGCCGTCCGCGACCCGGTAGTGGACGAGCACGTGCCAGGTCCCGACGAACGCCGGTGTCTCTGCGAGACCGCTGGCGGCGCTCGTCCTGCAGGCGAGCAGGCCGGCGGCGATGAGGCAGGCGATCCAGAAGCCCCCGAATCGTCCCATGGCCCACCTCCGACGCTGCTCGCCGCAGGATAGCGAGGGGTTCAGCCGAGGCCCGCGATCAGCTCCTCCCTTCGGCGCGGCATTCGACAGCCTCCGATCATCGCGCCCCCGAACGCGATGATCGCGCCCGCAAGGACGAAGGCGGCGCCGAGGATTGGATTCCCACTGACCGCCAGGATCGCGCCCGTCAGGAAGAACGCGTGCGCGATCATCTGCATCACGTCGGCGATCAGCGCTTGCCGGGCTTCGGCGTCCAGGGTGTCGGTCGGGCTCGTTCCGTCGCGGTCCTGGAACTCGATGGGGTTGGCGAGGGTGTAGGCGTACTGGTTGACCACCTGGAAGATCGGGTCCGGCGACAGGAAACGGCTCGCCACGGGGTCGTAGACCCGCGCCCCCATCAGCACGAGCTCTCCCGCTTCGGCGCGCATCACGAAACGCACACCGTCGTCCGAGTCGCCGAGCACCTCCTCGAGTCCGAAGGGAGAATAGGTATAGAGGCTTCGGACCTCGCCCTCGTCATCGCTCGTGAACTTCACGTTGCCGCGGAAGTCCAGGTGACGATAGACCCGGCCGCCTTGCTGCAGATCGATGGAGACCTCGTCGAGATCGAGACGGAGCGGGTTTCCATCGGCGTCCGCGGTCACCGAACCATCGAACGCGCCCCGGGACGTGGTCCCGTTCACGGTGCGGGACAGCGGTCGGCCGAGACTGTCCCATTCGAAGCGGTCGAGGCCGTGGGACGCGATCCGGCCATTGGCGTGCCAGGTGATCTCGGTTCCGCCGCGCAGGGTCACGAATCCGGCCGGATCGTACGCGTAGTCGAGGTTCCCGCCGCCCCCGAAGTCGATCTCCTGCAGCCGATTCCCCTCCTGGTTGTACTGGAAGACCGCGTCTCCTTCGCGGAGGAGATTCGAGCGACCGTCGTAGGCGAGCACCCGGGGCTCGCCGACGCCCGTGTACCCTGTCACGCGGAGCCGGTCGACGAAGCGCGACTGGTAGGCGAGGGATGACATCTCGTAGCGCTCGTGACGGGTGGCGGACACGTTGCCCGTCGTCGTGGTCGTGGTCTCGAGGTGGACGTCGGGCCACTGCAGACCACGCACCACGGAGGTGCTCTCGATGACGTCGTCGGCCACGTTGCGGCTCTCGGTCGAGGCTAGCGCCCCGCTCTCGGGGTCGTATCCGTAGCGCCGCACGACGCCGTTGCCGTAGCGGACCTCGGACAGTCGATCGTTGGTGTACTCGCGTTCGAGGACGGTCGTGAGACCGTCGCGGATCTCGACGACCCGGTCCTTCGCGTCGTGCTCGAAGTGCACGATGCGGACCAGCCCGAGCAGCGCATCGAGATACGCCTGGGCGGCCCGCCGGCCTCGAGGGTCGTAGCCGTAGGTGGTGGTATCGCCCCCGGCGTGCTGGATCGCGGCGAGCTGCCCCGCCGCGTCGTAGACGTAGAACTCGTCCGCGCCTCGCGCCGAGTCGAAGCTCGAGACGAGTCGGCCGCCTTCGTAGTGGAAGGTCGCCTCGGACTCGAGCACGCCGTGACGCAGGTTGCGAACGCGCACCGTCCTGCCGGCAGCGTCGTATGCGTACTCCTGCCGCATGCCGTTCGGCCGCTCGACCGCCGTGCGGTCGTCTACGGCGTCGTACTCGAAGCGAGTGGATTGCCACTCCCCGTCGACCCGTTCCCGTCGCAAGGCGAGGCGGCCGAGAGCGTCGTAGATCATCTCGTGGTCGTCCCCGCCAGGCCGGGCGATGCGGGTCCGTCGACCGTCGCTGCGAACATCGATCGCGATGGGTTGGTCGAAGTCGAGGGCGATGCTGCGAATGTTGCGACCGGCGTCGAAGCCGCGCTCGCCGATTCCGCCGGCGCCACTGCGACCGGCCGGGGCACCTTCGATGCGGTTCCCGACATCATCGAAGAGGCGAAGCTGCTCGGGGATCAGGCTCCCCGGGCGCCGGATCAGGGTCGGGTGCCCCGGGCCCTGGTAGCCGAGCAGCTCCGTCGTGTGGCCGTCCGGACGGGTGACTGTCGTGAGGTTCCCGTCCGCGTCGTAGCCGAAGCGGGTCTCGTCGCCTTCGCCGTTGCGGGTCGCAACGCGTCTGCCGGCGGTGTCGTAGTCGTTCTGCTCGAGCAGTCCGAGCGTGTCGCTGGACTGCAGGACCGGGCGCTGGTTCGAGTCCTCCCGGTCGATGCCCTGGGGTGCGTAGACGATGTCCTGCGTGTTGCCGTTGGGCGGTACGACCCGCACGAGATCGTCACCGGACCAGGTGAAGAAGTGAGTCGTTCCGTCCGGCTCGGTGCGGCTCGTGGGACGCAGGCCCGTCCAGGTCCAGCGGGTGTACTCGTCGACGGTGCTGTTCCAGATCTCGTGCAGGCGTCGTTCCGCGTCGTAGCGGTAGACCGTCTCGCGCCCGAGGGCGTCCCAGTGGCGCGTGGCATACAGGCCCTGGATCTCGCCTGTGTAGAAGAAGCGGTCCGTGGGGTCGCCCTCGCCGATGCGTCGCAGCTCGATGACGCGACCGCCCTCGTAGCCGATCTCGGTCCGCTCTTCCTCGCCGTTGGTGACCGTCGTCAGCCGGTCGCTCGTGTAGTCGTAGCGCCAGCCTGGCCGGCCCTCTGCCACGTCGAGCCCGTCGCGAGCGGCGACGAGACGTCCATTCGCCCAGGAGAACTCGGCACGACGGCCCGCGCGATCGTCGATGGCGACGACCCGGCCCGCAGAGTCGTAGGCGATGTCGTAGACCGCTTCACAGGCCGAGGCGGCGGTGCATTGTCGGATCGCGACGGTGCGCTGGCGACCGGCCACGGGGGCGCCCACGAAGTCGAGCCGGGGCCAGTCGGCCTGCCCCCAGGTCAGCGCCACGAGCCGATGGGTCGTGTCGAAGTGATGGACGCGCCCCGACTTCGTCTTGATCCGCTGCGCGTCGAGCTTCACCCAGTGGCTGCCGGGGAGGGCTTCGCCGTCCGAGACGTCGGCCACCGCGTAGCTGGCCCCGCTCTCGTCGGTGAATTGATGGGACCCGTACCGGGGGTCGAAGCTCCAGCGCCAACTGTCCAGCGCGGAGTTGTAGGTCGCTCCGATCTCGAGGGTACCGAGGCGCGTGTCGATGGAGAGGTCCACCCGCCGCAGCAGCAGGTTGCCCCCGATGACGTCGACGTGGCCCTCGGCGCCGGGCAGCGCAAGGGGTACGCGGGCGTTGCGGGCGTAGTCTCGCAGGCCCGGTCGCGGCCCGAGCCCCGCCGATGCCGGCGGGCAGCCCAGCAGCGACAGGGTCGCGGCGAGCAGCGCCGCCAGTAGGCGGAGCCGCACGGGGAACGATCCTCGGCGCAGGCGGCGTGTGCGAGGGGACTGGCTCGTGTTCTTCTTCATGTCGGCTCCGGACGTCGGGACCGGGTCCTGGCATGGCTTCGCAAATGGCGTGCCGCGCGAGCGCGGTCTGCCGTGCGTTTGCGACCGCGCGGCGAGCACGGGAAATCGTGAAGCCGGGGGCCGGCTTGTCGACCGAACGCCGGCTCGGGCGGGGCCGGGCGACGGCGTTCGGATGCGACGCTCTACGTCCGTGCGGGTGGGGTCGTCCCGATCCGGGTCGCGACTCCCGTGGATCTCGAGTCCTCCGTGGCACATCGGGCCGCCAGCGGATACTTCCGGACGGCACCCGGGACCCGCTGTAAACTCCGCGCCGGGGGGAAGTGAACCGTGAGTCTGCGATGACGCACGCGGCAGCTCTGCCGCTGAAGGACGAGCCCCGTCATCTGGCGATCTTCATCCGATCGCTCGAGGGCGGAGGCGGTGCCGAGCGGATGATGGTGAGCCTCGCCCGGGGTTTCGTCGAGCGCGGCCATCGGGTCGACCTAGTGCTCGGAACTGCACGCGGAGCATTCCTGGACGACGTGCCGGAGGCGGTACGCGTCGTCGAGCTCGGCAAGCGCAGCGTACTCCGCGCGATTCCGATGTTGCTGCGCGACCCCGCCAATGCACGCAAGCTGGCACCGGCCTTCCGCAACGTCGTGCCCCACTGGGTGCTCGGCTGCATTCCCGATCTCGTTCGCTACCTCGAGCGCGAGCGCCCCGACGCCATGCTGTCGGCCCTCAACTACTCGAACATCGCGGCCCTGTGGGCGCGTCGCCTCGCAGACGTGCCGACCCGTCTCGTCGTCAGCGAGCGCAACACCGTCACGCAGCGCGCCCAGGTCCGACGTCGAAACCTCGATCTGCCGAAGCTGGCGAGCGCCTTCTATCCCTGGGCCGATGGAATTGCCGCCGTCTCCGAGGGCGTTGCCGATGATCTCGCCCAGGCGGCCGGCATTCCGCGCGACAAGATCACGACGACCTACAACCCGGTGGTGGGCCCCGAGATCCAGAAACTCGCCGCAGAGCCCGTCTCGGACCCCTGGTTCCACGACGACGCGGTCCCGGTGGTGCTCGCAGCGGGCAAGCTCAAGCGGCAAAAGGGTCTCGATACCCTAGTCGACGCCTTCGCATTGTTGCGCGCACGCCGCCGTGTCCGCCTGGTCGTGCTGGGAGAGGGCGAGCTGCGGCGGACGCTCTCGCGGCGAGTCCGCAAGCACGGGATCGAGGAAGACGTGCGCTTTCCGGGCTTCGTCGAGAACCCGTTCCGCTTCATGGCGGCGGCCTCGGTGTTCGTGCTGTCGTCACGCTGGGAGGGACTTCCCGGGGTCCTGATCCAGGCGCTCGCCTGCGGCTGCCCGGTGGTCAGCACCGACTGTCCGAGTGGGCCGCGCGAGATCCTGGCGGGTGGACGCTTCGGCGAGCTGGTGGCCGTCGGCGACGCGAAAGCGATGGCCGATGCCATCGACCGGACTCTCGATCGCCCGCGGAACTCCGAAGCGCTGATCCGACGCGCGGACGAGTACTCGATCGAGCGTTCGGTGGATCGCTATCTCTCGCTGCTGCTGCCCGCGGACGGGGCAGGGCGCAGCTAGCGAGCCAGCAGTCCTTCGCGTTCCAGCATGTCTACGAGCCCCGCGGTGACGATCTCGTGGCCGAGGGCGTTCCAGTGGTGGTCCTCGATCTGGTAGTAGACCCGCTCCCCCTGCTCGCTGCGCGCGACCAGCGCGGCGGTCGGGTCGTACAGCGGGATGTCGTGCTGACTCGCGAAGGACTCGAGCGCGCGATTGATCCGGTTCTCGTCGAAGGCCACGCCGGGATACTGCCCACGCGCGAGCTCGCGGAAGTCGGCCTCTACCTGCAGCTTTGCGGGCACGATCAGGAGGACGAAGTCGGCATCTGCCGCCCGGCTGACGTCCCGCAACTCGAGGATCAGCCGCTGTGTCACGAGCCACGCGTCGTCCCAGACGGGGCTCTCGAAGTGCTCGAGGAAGGGCCAGCCGAAGTGTGCGCGCGGGTCGGCGGGCGGGGCGCCTGCCCGTGCCGCGGCCCGGGCGAACAGCTGCTGGACTCGATTCGCGAGCACCGTCGGCTCCACGAGCTTCCAGGCGCGTCGCAGCCAGCTCGCGCGCTTGCGCTCTGCCTTCTCCGCTGCGGCGCGCATCCGCGCGGCGTCCGGCTCCGTCCACGAGAGTGGCGCGCTCGCGTCGGCAGCCCGGGCGTAGGGTCGTCCCCAGACCTTGGGGTCTTCCGCGCCGAAGGTGTCGATCTGGAGCGAGCGCGAGTTGTTCTGGATGTCGTTGCCGGTGAAGAAGGCCAACACGACGAGATCCGGCGCATAGAGCAGACCCTCCTCGCGCAGGGCGCGCAGCTCCTGGGCCGTGCCGTAGCCACCGACCCCGAGATTGATCACCTCGACGTCGCGATCCGCGAGGCTCTCCTGTAGGCGGTGTGGCAATGATTCCTCGAGGGCCACCTGGTAGGCCTCCATGAAGGAATCTCCCAGCACGACGATGCGCCGGGTCCCGGCGGGCTTGTCGTAGGCGTGCGGCCGGTCCCGCAGCCCCTGCTCGTTGATCTCGACGGTCACGTCGAAATCCAGGTTGCGCTGATGCGCCTTGTCGCCGGGCCGCAGCGTCCAGCCGCGTGTCTCGTGGGGCATGCGCAGGACGTGCTCGCCAGCCAGGGGCGTGATGCCGCCATAGGTCTGCAGACGAAGCGCACATTCCATCAGCGAGATGGAGAAGGCCGCCGACAGGACGAGCAGCAAGACGCGGAAGAGGGCCGGCTTCATGGGGCGAGTACAGGTATGGTACGCCGCGTGCCGGCGCAAGCTCGCCCCGCAGCGCATATTGCGCTCTTCATCTCCAACCTCACTGGAGGTGGCGCGCAACGCAAGATGGTCACGCTCGCGAATGCGTTCGTCGAGCGGGGACATCGCGTGGACCTGCTGACGGCCGAAGACGGCGGCGTGCTTCACGAACGCGTGGACGCTCGGGTCCAGGTGCGCTCACTGGAGAATTTCCGCACGAGACTCCCGGGCATCCGTGGCACCAAGCGCCGCCGCATGCTGGCTGCGGTACCACCACTGGCCCGCTACTTGCGCGAAGAGAAACCCCGGGTCCTGATGTCCACCTCGGACTCGGTCAACGTCGCGGCGGTCCGGGCCCACGCCCGCGCGGACAGCGACGCGCGCCTGGTGCTGCGCATCGACAACCAGATCGCCCGCTCGCCGGACGTTGCCGGCACCTGGTCGCAGCGACGACGCGAACGACGGGTGCGCCGCTACTTCCCGCGCGCAGACCTCATCGTGGCCATCTCCCACGGCGTGGGCGCCGACGTGCTACGGCACGGCGGCTGCCGACCCGAGCAACTGCGGGTGCTCCACAACCCGTCCGTCGACACAGGGCTCGCGCAGCGTGCCCTCGAACCGCCGGGGCACCCCTGGCTCGAAGCACCGGGGCCGCCGGTGGTGCTGGGTGTCGGACGACTGGTTCCCCAGAAGGATTTCGACACCCTGCTCGAGGCCTTCGCCAAGGTGCGTGCGGAGACGGCGGCGCGTCTGATCATCCTGGGCGAGGGCCGAGAGTACGAGCGGCTCCAGGCCCACGCCGAGGCCCTGGGAATCGCCCGGGATGTCAGCCTTGCGGGCTTCCACCCGAACCCCGTGGCCGTGATGGCGCGCTCCGGGGTCTTCGTGCTGTCTTCCGCCTGGGAGGGGTTCGGCAACGTCGTCGTGGAGGCGCTGGCGACAGGCTGCCCGGTGGTGAGCACCGACTGTCCGAGCGGTCCGAGCGAGATTCTCGACGGCGGGCGCTTCGGCGAGCTGTTTCCGGTAGGCGATGGCGACGGTCTGGCCCGGGGAATCCTCGCGTGCCTGCGCGATCCAGGGGACCGCGACGCGAGGCGCGCGCGGGCGCAGGAGTTCAGCGTGGACGTCGTGGCCGAACGCTATCTCGACGTGCTGCTCGACTGAGCGGGCGGTCCAGCTGCCATCGCGGCGCGGGCGAGCAGGCGGGCAGGCCCCGTGAGGGTCGCGATCACCGCCTTCTGGGCGCCGGACAGGCCGCGTCGCCAGGCGTCGTCCAGACGGATGTCCGGCGTCTCTGCGAAGCGCATGTGGTTGCCACAGATGTTGTGATGCGCGTGAGCCGTCCAGTCGAGCTGTTGGCTCTCGAAGGGCAGTCCGAGCCACGACAGCACCCGGGTCATCTCGCGGGACGGAGAGGAGACGAAGTCCTCGTATCGCAGCTGCGCATGCCGCCGGCGGGCGAGCGTCCAGTCGAGGGCGATCCGCGTCCGCGCGTATCGCAGGGCGCCCGTCACCGTGCCGCGCCCCTTCTTGATGTGCGAGTACGTCACGCCGTAGGGGCTGCGGGTGAGATGGATCGGGCGGAGGTCGAAGCTCCCTGCAGCCAGCAGGCGTCGCAACCGGCGCGGGTTCTTCGACGAGTCGACGATCCAGGGGTTCCCGCCCACCCGTGCGGCCGCCTCGAAGAGCGCCCGGTTGTGAGCCAAGAAGATCTCGGGGTCCGGCGAATCGACGTCGAGGTCCCGCAGTCCGCCTCCGAGCGTCTCCCGGAGTCGAGACTCGACGCCGCTCCAGAAGGCGCAGGAACCCTTGTCCGAGGCACCGCAGGTACAGCGGTCCGCCAGGACGCGTTCGAGCTTCGCGTGCTTGGATCGACTGAAGACCTTGAGCTCGCCCAGGCTCTGCAGCCGGGAATGCGCGCCGAGAACCAGATCCACCAGGGTCGACCCGCTGTGGGTCACACTGGCGATATAGATGATATGGGGCAGATCCTGGGATGAATCGCTCACGGGACCTCGGGTCGTTATCCTGCGGGTCCATGGAATCCGAGGCCAACCCGATCCGCAACCAGCTGGCGCCCGCGCTGGTCACTGTCGCGCTGCTGCTCGGCCTGCTCGGCGTCGACGTCTGGCTCGGCTACCGCAAGATGGTGGCGGGCAATTCGGACGAGATCATCCAGGCGGTCCACCGGCCTCACCCGACCCTCGGCTGGGTTCCGCAGCCGGGCACCGGCCGTCACGACCGTCCGGGCAATTTCTCGGCGCGCTACGGCATCGACGACGACGGGCTACGCCACGTGGACAACGCGGGCGAGCCGGTTCACCGGTTGTGGCTGTTCGGGGACTCCTTCGCGTTCGGACACGGTGTGGGAGACAGCGACACCTTCGCGAGCGTCCTCGCGCGAGAGTGGCTCGCGCCGGGGATCCACGTCCGGAACGCCGGCGTCATGGGTTACGGGGTGGCCCAGGAGGTGCAGCGGCTGATCGAGCTCGCCGGCCAGATCCAGCCCGGGGACCGCGTCGTGTTCGCGCCCATCTCCGTCGACGTGGAGCGCAGCCTGAAGCACTTCGCGCACCCGTCGAAGTATCTGTTCCGGGAAGAGAAGGGGCAGATCGAAGGCTACCCGGACCTGCGCGACGGCAAGCTCGTGACGGTGCCCTTCGACACGCTGTCGAATCGCGTGCGCGCGTTGCTCTACAACGCACGCTTCACGGGCGCCGGCATCCAGCGGCTGCATCATCTCGTCATCCCGCCCCAGAGCGTCGAGGAGACGCGGGAGCTGATGCAGATCGCGCGTGCGGTCAGCGAGGCCCGCGGCGCGCGCTTCGCCTGGCTGTTCCTGCCGCATCCCCGGGAACTGCTCGCGGACGGCTACCGCGCGGATCTCTCCGGGCTGGTGTTCACCGACCTGAAGCGCTTCTTTCCGCGAGACCCGGACGAGGTTGCCGCCATCCACTTTCCCGACGATCCCCACTGGAATGCCCGAGGTCACGCCCTGGCCGCAGGGGCGGTCGCCGAGGCCCTCCTGCAAGAAGGCGTGTTGGCGTCGGACGAGCTGGCGCCCGACGCCAAGCTGACCTTGCGCATGGCCCAACGACAGGGACGATGACGTGAGCGCGGACGCGGACGTGCCGATCCTCCACATCGGCTACCACAAGACCGGAAGCTCGTGGCTGCAGAAGCAGCTCTTCCCGAACGCCCGCGGCCTGTCCGTGGTGCCCCGCATCGAGATCCGCCGTCAGCTGCTGATCCCTTCGCCGGTCGCATTCGATCCCGGGCAGGCCCGGGCGAATCTGGCCGCCGGACGATCCGGACGCCTCGTTCTCAGCGAGGAGGAGCTTTCCGGCAATCTCCACACGGGAGGACTGCACGGCGCCTTCTCGCTGGAACTCGCGGATCGGCTGCACCGGACCTTCCCGGAAGGCCGCGTGGTGATCTTCCTGCGCGAGCAGAAGACCATGGTCGCCTCGGCCTACAAGCAGTACATCAAGAGCGGAGGCACCCGGGGGATTCGCGGCTTCCTGACGCCCGCAGCGTCGCCGCACAAGACGCCGAACTTCTCCCTCGACTTCCTCGTCTACGACCGTCTGGTGGAGGCCTACGAGAAGCGCTTCGGCCGCGAGAATGTGGCCGTCTTCCTGTACGAAGAACTCGCGAGCCAGCCGCGCGAGCTGATGACCCGCATGGCCGACACTCTCGGGCTGGACATCGATTCGGCCGCGGTTTCGATTTCGCCGGTGAACGCGGGCTATCGCAGCGGGACACTCGCACTGCTGCGCTTCCTGAACCTGTTTCACGCCCGGGAGATGCCCAACGCGACGTGCATCGTGAACATCCCGGGCTTTCACAGTCTGCTCGGTGTCCTTGCGCCTCGGCTCGAACGGCTCCCGTTCATGGGTCGGGTCCAGGAGCTAGGCGACTTTCTCACACCCCGGGAAGTCCAGGACCTCGAGGATCGCTTCCGGGAATCGAACGGGCGCCTCGAGAAGTCGCGCGCCCTGGGCCTCGCTCGCTTCGGCTACGCGCTCCCCTAGCGACCCCATGCCGCAGGATCCGCCGGGCGAGGGGCAGCCGAAGGGGAGCGGGGTCGAATATCAAGACGTCGAGGCCGGCTATTTCGAGGCCCGACAGCTGCGACGACACGCCCGGGTCGGGTCGCTGTGGGCGCTGGGGGTCGGCGCAGTCATCAGCGGCGACTTCTTTGGCTGGAACTTCGGGCTGGCCGCCGGCGGCTTCGGCGGGCTGCTGATCGCGACCGTCATCATCACGGTGATGTACGCCGGGCTCTGCTTCAGCATCGCGGAGATGTCACCGGCACTGCCGCACACGGGCGGGGCGTACTCGTTCGCGCGCTCGGCCATGGGGCCCTGGGGCGCCTACGTGACCGGACTCGCCGAGAACATGGAATACGTCCTCACGCCCGCGGTCATCGTGGTGGGGATCGGCGGCTATCTCGGCGCCATCTTCGAGACGCCGGACGCCTGGGCGCCGGCCTGGTGGGCGGCAGCCTACCTGGTGTTCGTGGGGCTGAACGTCGTCGGCGTGGAAGTGACCTTCCGCTTCACGGTGGTGATCACCCTGCTTGCCCTCGCGATCCTCGCGGTCTTCTACGTGGCCGCGATCCCGCATCTCGACCTCGCTCGTTGGGCGTACACCGTCGAGCCCGATGCGGGCGAAAGCGCCTTCCTGCCCCACGGTTGGCGGGGTGTGCTGGCGGCACTGCCGTTCGCCATCTGGTTCTACCTGGCCATCGAGCAGCTGCCACTCGCCGCAGAGGAATCCCACGATCCACGGGTCGACATGCCCCGAGGCATCCTGCTGGGCCTGCTCACTCTGGTGGTGTGTGCGTTCCTCACCCTGGTGCTGAGCGCGGGCATCGCGCCGGGCGCCGCGGCTCTCGGCGCGTCCGACGAGCCGCTCTTCGACGGCTTGCGCACGGTCTTCGGCGCCGGCCTGGGAACGCGACTGCTGGCGCTGGTGGCCGTTGCGGGACTGGTCGCGAGCTTCCACACGATCATCTTCGCCTACGGACGACAGATCTTCTCGCTCTCGCGAGCCGGCTATTTCCCGCACTTCCTGTCCCGCACGCACACACGCCGGAATACGCCACACGTTGCGCTGCTGGCGGGAGCGGCGCTGGGCTACGCGGTGGCCTGCACGATCCACGTGCTCGGGGCGGACCATCCAGTGGGGGCGGTTCTGCTGAACATGGCCGTCTTCGGCGCGGTGATCTCCTATGTCTTGCAGATGGCTTCCTTCATCCTGCTGCGACGGCGTCTCCCGGACATCGACCGGCCCTACCGCAGCCCCCTCGGCATCGCTGGAGCCGTCGTCGCCGGGCTCATCGCGGCGCTCACGGGGGTGGCGCTGTTCGTGTCCGACCCGATCTATCAGAAGGTCGTGATCGGCGCGGCCGTCTGGTACGCGCTCGGCTTGATCTACTTCGGGGTCATCGGTCGTCATCAGCTCGTCTACGCGCCGGAGGAGGCCTTTGCGCTCGCTGCCCGACGCGCCCAGGCAACCCGTGATCCGATTGTGCAATCGGGATCTCCGGAAGGCTCCTGACAACGTCGGTTCGCTGGAAGCCGCACCGCGCCTGGGTGATGCTCCCCGCGTGGCCCGGGGCGAAGAATTCGAGGAAGCCGACGAAGTGGAGGACGCGGAGGACGCGGACAAGGTCGGGCCCGAGGCTCAGCGCCGGCGCACCGGCGCCCTGGGCCCGCTGCTAGCCCTCTCGGCGGTCCCAGTCCTCGTCATGGCGCTCTCGGCCGTGACGGGGCTCGGGCTGGCCCGCAATCTGCCGACCCTGCCCGCGGTGGCGGGCGCGGCGGCGATCGTCTTGCTGCCGGTGTTCGGGCTCGCGAGTCTGATCGGAACCGGGTCGCGTCCGGGAGAGCTGGGTGGGAGTGCCTGGTTCTGGTCTCTGGCGGTGCTGCTGGCGATGCCGTTCTACTTCCCGGGCGAGCGAGCCGAAGCCGCGCGCACGGGGCTCGACTACCTGACGAGCCCGGTTCCGGACGACTCGCGCACCGGCGTGCTGCGCTTCGGGTCTGCGCTCGTCGCTCTACTCGGATCCGAACCTGAACACACCCCCCTTGCGAGCCCGCTCCCAGGCGCCGATGCGGCGCGTGCGTCGGAGACCGCGCGACGGGTGGCTGCCGCACGCGAAGCCACGGGCGACGTCGTCATCCCCTACAACGGCGACGGCGAATCCCTGCGGATCGCCGCGTTCTTCGACGGCCCGCGCTACGGCGAAGAGCTGCCGATGATCTTCGATACCGGCGCCACGTACACGACCCTCAGCCGCAAGGCCCTCGAGCTGCTCGAGGTGGAGGTCCCGGCGGACGCGCCGATCGCCGTCCTGAGGACCGCGAACGGCGAAGTGGAAGCGCAGCTGGTGCTGGTCGACGCCGTCTGGTTGGGGGATGCGGTGGTGGAGTGGGTGACCGTGGCCGTCTGCGATTCCTGTGCGAGCGACGAGGTGTACGGACTGCTCGGCCTGAACGTGACGGGACGCTTTCAGGTTGCCATCGACCACGATCACCAGCAGATCCAGCTGGGCGCGCTCGAGGGGGAGGAGAATCGCAAGCTCGACGTCGGGCAGTGGCTGGGACTTCGCTCGCGTCTGCTGCACTGGCAAGACGGCCGGCTCGAGGTCGAGGTGACCGGGGAGAACCGGGCCGGCGTCCCCATCGCCCAGGTGAGCACCGAGATCGAGTGCCCGGGCGGCCGCTTCGAGGTGTTGCTCGACGCGGTCCCGCCACGCAAGACCACCACCCGCAAGGTGGCGCTGCCACGCGGGACGGACTGCAGCGAGTATGCGCTGACCCTGCGACGCGCGATCTGGTCGAGCGACCGTTTCGGGCGGCCCTGACCTCGGGGCGCACACCGCCGCAAGCCGGAAGCTGGGCTAGAGGCGTCGGGCCCGCGCGAGAACCAGCAGTGGCAGGCTCGTGCCCGCCACGGCCACGGCGATCCACGCATAGCCGGTGACGGGTCCACTGACGTCGAGCAGCCAGCCGGCCAGCGGGAAGAAGGCCGCGTAGTAGAGCGCGCCGGCCCAGGTCACGAGTGAGATCATCGACGCGCGAACCCCATCGGAAACAAGGGGTTGCAGTCGAATGTTCACGAGGTTCGCGAATAGGGGCGCGACCGCCGCAGAGCCCACCAGCGCGGCGGTTCCCAGGGCCGGAAGCCCGAGCTCGCCGCTCAGGGCGACCCCCCCGAACGCGGCGGCCACGCCCAGCAGTAGCGCCGCGAAGATGGGGCCGTACCGCGCGCCGCGTCCCGCGAGCCAGCTGGACAGGGGCATGGTGGCCGCCTGCAGCAAGGTGACGACCATGGTCAGCTGCCCCAGCACCACCGGCGAGCTGTCGAGTGCAACCAGGAAGGCCTGCACCGCCCAGTACGAGAACACGAAGTAGGTGGCGCCCGTACCGCCGAGGAGCACCAACAGCTGCGCGTTCGGGTTGCTGCGGATCTCCGCCAGACTCGCGCGCAGGACGCCCCAGTAGTCGCTGTGCGCCGGGGCCTCGCGTAGCTCCCGGATCCCGATCAGGGGAAGCACGCCGAGCAGGACCGCCACGACGGTGGCGGCGAACACGCTCGAGGGTTCCCAGGCATACAGCAAGCCGCCCGCACCGGCGGCCAGGGTGAGACCCACCAGATTGGCGAAACGCAATCGGGCCAGCGCGCCCGGGTAGCGGTGGAGCGCAGCGCGTCGACTCAAATGGCTGTAGAGCAGTGCGCTGTCCGCGCCCGATCGAAATGCGGACGCCACGCCCAACATCAGCTGAGACAGGGCGAGTGCCCAGATCGGTCCGTCCCACCACAGCAGCAGGACGCCACCGGCGTAGATGAGCGAGCCGACGATCAGCGAGCGGGCGCGTCCCGCCCAGTCCGCGAAGACACCGGACGGATATTCCGCAAGGGCGATCCCCAGCGCGAACAACGCCAGGATCGACATGGTGACTGCGTTGGCGCGGGCGACCTGTGCGGCTTCGAGGCGACCGCTCACGTGCAGGACCAGGACCGGGATGTAGAAGAACGCGCGGCCGCTCAGCGCATGCACGTAGAGTCGCCACTCCAGGGCATCTGGGTTGGAGTGGGGACCGGCGTCCAGGCCGCTTTTCGCGTTGGGGGTCGGGGCCACGAGGCCCGCGCAGCTTAGATGATGCCGGCTTCGCCGTCCCGGTGTCGCAGCGCGTCGCGCAGCGTCCGCTTGTTCTGGTCGCGCCGCTCCTTGGCGATGGTGGCGGCGAGCTCTGCCATCTCGGGATGGTGGTCGAGCATCTCGGCGAAGCTCTCGGCAGACAGCGCGAGCAGCCAGCACTTGCCGCGTGCCACGACGCTCGCGAGCGAAGGTTCGCGCCACAAGAGCGACATCTCTCCGAACAGCTCGCCCGGGCCGAGGGTTGCAAGCACCTTCTCGGCGTCCGGGGGCATTTCACCGTTGGCCATCGCGTCGTCCACGTGGATCACGTCCATTTGGCCCGAAAGCAGGATGAAGACGGCCTCGGCCGGGTGATGCTGCTCGATGACCGCGTGTCCGTCGCTGACCTCGAGGAAGCGGAAGCGACGGGCGATGGCCGAACGCTTGCTGGTCGAGAAGATCTGGAACAGCGGGCTGGTGCGAACCAGGCGCTGGATGAGTCGTTCGCGCAGGAACTGGAGCAGGACCGACAGTACTTGCGCGTGTTCCTGGACGAGCCGCCACATGACTCCGCGGTCGATGCACAGCAGCTTGCAGTCGACCAGCGCCTCGATGGTCGCGTTGCGAGGCTGATTGGTGAACAGGGCGATCTCGCCGAAGAACTCGCCGGCTTCGAGCACCGCAAGACGGGTTCTCGGCTCGCCTTCGGCGATGGGTACCACGGCGCCCTGGGCGACGACGTACAACGCACCGGCGGGATCCCCCTGGTGGAACAGTTCTTCACCTGCGCTGAGCTCCACCAGGCGGACGTGCTGGATCAACTTGCCGAGGGACTGGCGGTCGAGGGAGCTGAACAGCGGCGTCTGCTGAAGCTGCACCATCTCGCCGTCGGAAGGCCGTGCTGCCGCGTCCGTGTCCGGGGCTTCCGCTTCACGCGGCTCGGCGCTGACGTCGACGGCCGCACCCAGCGGGATCTCGTGAATGCCGTCCGGATCGTTGCCCGACAGCTGGACGGGTAGGGCACCCTCGACGATCTGGGTGAGCACGAGCTCGTCGAGGGGCGCGGAGTCGTCGGGCTCGCGCGCCGAGGATGGGGACAGCGGGCGGTACACCTCCCGCTCCGCGGGCACCGCGCGATCGTCGTCCGCATAGTGCACGGAGACGGAGTTCGAGTTCGGCTGCAGCTCGCACAAGCGCTGCTGCGCCAGCACGTGACCCGGGTCCGTGGAGAGAACCATCTTGTAGGTCGCGAGCGCGGGAATGAATTCCTGCCGCTCGGCGTGTCGGTCTGCACAGCGCACGAGTGCGTCCAGTTCGTCGTCCGGACTGCCGCCCTGGCGATGCAGGTTCGCCACCCGGCGGGGCCACTCGGGATTGCGGGCGTCCGCGGACTCGAGCTCTGCGTACAGGCGCAGGGCCTCGGCGAGATCGTCGCGATCCGCTGCCGCAGCGGCGCGGTTCTCGAGCTCTGTCAGCCGTGCTGCATGCTGGGAACGGGGTCCCGCCAACGAATGTGCCTCCCGAGCGCGTGGGCTTGCTCCTCCCATCGGCGATCCTCGGGTCCGGCTTCAGCGACTCCCGCGCCGCATGGGCTCGAGCAGGCCCCACGCTTCTCCCCTATCGGGTCCATGGCCGACAAGGATGAGTGACAGGGGTCACGCCCGGGTCTGCGGTCCCGTTGCCGGTGAGCTGCACTCGGGTGAGCCGGCCCTGGCGGCGGCGCACGCTCCTAGCGGCCCTTCGTCAGCTCCCGCTCGGAAAAGTGACGGCTCTTGAAGTCGACGTCGGGGTCGTACTTCTGGACCTGCAGCTCCGTCCAGGATTCGAGCTTCAGGTGCTCGATCTTCTGCTTCATGGCCAGGAAGATCTTCTTCACCTGGCCGTCCTGCTCGTGCTCGAACGACTGGATGGACTCGACGTCGGAGTTGAGCTGCTTGATCTTGAGGCCGTCCTGGTCCCAGTAGATCACGCGAAGGGTCACGAAGGTCTGCGGGTCGACGAAGACCTCGAGCTTCGAGTATTCCGAGTCGGCGCTGGGCTTGGGGATGACGTCGACGTGGTAGACCGGGCGACCGTCCACATCGGCATCGGCGAGGCGCTCGTAGGTCGCGTCCTCGATCTCCTGGGGGATGATGTCCTCGAACGCGAAGTCCGTGCCGAAGATCGCCTCGCCACGCAGGTTGATGCGCTGCACTCGCCGCGAGCTCGGCCGGTACACGAACTGGTCTTCGCTGCCGTCGGACTTGTTGATGACCAGGTAGCCCAGGTGCCGCACGTCCTGGGGAGCCAGATACTTGGTGATGACCTTCGATATGATCCGGTCGCTCTCCTTGCGGAAGTTCCGGTACTTCAGCTCCATCTCCGTGTTTTGGACGTTGCCGCCGCGATCCCCGGAGTGCATCGTGATCTCTTCGAGATAGGCGTCGTAGCGGTTGTCGAGCACCTTCTCGTAGACCTGTCGGCCGGTCAGTTTCGGGTCGAACCCGGAGCTGGCTGCCGCACCGCCCGTCGCCTCTTCGGCTGCCGTCGCAAGCTGGAAGGGAACCGACAAGGCGACCAGGGCCACGAGAGCGAGTCGGGTGGGTCCGAGCCGAGGTTTGCGATGGGGCTCGGGGCTTTCGTGCGGGGCGCGCATGGAGTTCTCCGGTCGGGTTCGAAAGGATCGCGAACGATAGGGGCTCGTTCCGGGAGAGTCATCCCGGAACGGCCCCCTGTGTCCAGACACGGGAGCGCGCGGATCGTTCGCGCACGGGCGCCGCGGCCACACAGTTCGCGATCAATCGATGTCCGATCCCGTCGCTCGCGGTCAACAGGGATTCCGGATGGAACTGGACACCGCTCCAGGGAAGCTCGCGATGCTCGATGGCCATCACGAGGTCGCTGGTGGCGTCCCGGGCTGTGACGGCGATGACCGCCGGTAGAGCCTCTTCGCGCGCATAGAGCGAGTGGTAGCGTCCTGCCTCGAACGCCGGGGGCAGGCCGCGGAAGAGCGCTCCCCCCAGCACCCGGACCTGGGACCCCTCGCCATGCGCGGGCTCCGGCAGGACACCGAGCTCGCCGCCGCAGTACTCGACGATGGCCTGCAGCCCGAGACAGACCCCGAACACCGGCAGGCCCAGGCGCTCGGCTTCGGCGAGCACGTCCTGCAGCCCGAAGTCGCTCGGTCGCCCGGGCCCCGGAGACAGCACCACGAGGTCGGGTTCGTAGCGCGCGAGATCTTCCGTCGGGAAGCCAGCGCGCAGGGTCTTCACGGACGCGCCGGTCTGCCGGAAGTAGTCAGCCAGGGTATGAACGAAGGAGTCCTGGGCGTCGACGACCAGCACGCGCCGTCCGCTACCCGCGGACGCGACCGATGGGTCGGGCTCGCCCACGCCCCGGCCCCCGACTCCGCCCCGAACCCCGGCGCCCACGGGCGCGTCGGGCCGCCGGATGGCGTCGAGCAACGCCGCAGCCTTGAGGCGCGTCTCGGCTTCCTCGAGGTCCGGATCGGAGGCATGCAGCAAGGTGGCGCCCACGCGCGTCTCCGCGATGCCCCCGGCGATCCGGATCGTCCGCAGCACCAGCCCCGTATCCAGGCGGCCGTCGAACCCCAGGCTCCCGACGGCGCCGCCGTACCAACGGCGAGGCGAAAGCTCGTGGTCCTCGATGAAGCGCATCGCCCAGGCCTTGGGTGCGCCGGTCACCGTCACCGCCCAGGTGTGGGTCAGGAAGGCGTCGAGGGCGTCGAGGCCCGGACGCAGGGTGCCCTCGACGTGGTCGACGGTGTGAATGAGCCTCGAGTACAGCTCGATCTCGCGCCGCCCGACGATGCGAATACTGCCCGGTACGCACACCCGGCTCTTGTCGTTGCGGTCGACGTCGGTGCACATGGTGAGCTCACAGGCGTCCTTGTCGGACGCCAGCAGCGTGCGGATCTGCTCGGCGTCCTCCAGCGGGTCGCGTCCGCGCGCGATGGTTCCGGCGATGGGGCAGGTCTCGACCCGACGTCGCACGGCTTCGGACCTCGGGACGCGCGTCCCCGGATCGCCGACGCGGACGTACATCTCCGGCGAGGCTCCGACCAGGTATTCCTCGTTGCCGAGATTGAGCAGGAACCCGTAGGGCGCCGGGTTGCGTTCCCGCAGCCGACGGAAGACCTCGGACGGCGGGCTGGGGCAACCCTCGGAGAACACCTGGCTGGGAACGACTTCGAACAGGTCTCCCCGGGCGAAGGCGGACCGCGCCCGGCGAACCACCTGCGCGTACTCCCCGGGCTCGTGGTCGCTGGCGCTCGAAAGCCGTGTCGCGCGGTAGGGGATGCATGTCCCCGTGCGCGGCAGGCCCGCGGTGGACACGCCGTCGACCTCGAAGTCGTACACGATGCGATGGGACAGCTCGCGCCGGTGATCGACGAGGACCAGCTCGTCGGCCAGGTAGAGCACGAAGTCCCGCTGATCCTCGGGTCGCGCATGCCGCAGCCGCAACGGTTCGAACTGGAAGGCCAGGTCGTAGCCGAAGGCGCCGTGCAGGCCGAGGTCCGGGTCGTGGTCGCTGGCGAAGTGAGCCACGATGCTTCGCAGCAGGGAAAAGACCGACGGGCGCCGGCTGCGGTCCTCTTCCTGGATCCGGCCCGTCGCCGGCTCGATGTGAACCCGCGCGCCGTCCGGTGTGAGAGCGCTCACGCGGGCCGCGGGCGTGGCCTCGGCAGCGCGGACGAACGCGGGCAGCAGCACCTGTCCACGCGCGTTGAGCGCGCGCATCTCGACCTCGCGGTCCCGGGCTTCGAGCACGATCGGAGGGTCGACGAAGCCGCGGTCCCAGCGGGTGTAGCGGCCCGGCACTTCGCGGCTCGACGCGAACACGCCGCCCCGGCGTGTGTCGAGGGCGCGCACCAGGCCCTGGATGGATCGCATCCCAGACGCGCATCCGGACTCGATGATCTCGCGACGATGGACGATTGCGCCGCCGTTGGTTTCGGTGACGGAAGCGACGTCTCGGGTTCGTGCTTGCTCGGACATGTCCGGCCTCCTACTGGTTCGAGGAGGCGGCGCTTCCGCTGTGCTCGTTCGATCGCCCCGGACGCGCCGAGGGCCGAACGCAGAAGAGCCACCTCGTTCGAGGCGGCTCTTCTGTGCTGAACTCGAGTGAACTCGAAGTTCGAATGACTCGTTCGACAGACTAGGCGGCCGCCTCTTCCCGGGCTCGAGAGAGGCGCCACCAGCGGCGCGCGTCTGTGCGTTGGTCGATCACGGGCGGCAGCTTGGCCCACTGCCACTGCTCCGTCAACCGCGTGGGCGGAGTGGGACGCCCGCCCCGGCGTGGGGTCCGGGGCGGGCGGGTGCCGAGCGCTGCGGGTTGGGGAAACGGCGGGACCCCGCATCGCTCGACGGATTGGCTCCTCCTCACGGTTGGAAACAGCTGGCGTCGGCAGAGCAGGCGAGACCCGAGGGTCCGACCAGGGCACCTTGGTGGTCGAAAATGTCGCCCACGTCATCGAGGCCGACGCTTCCGTCGCAGTTGAGGTCGAAGACGGGATCGGTAGACACCACCGTCAGGCTGGCGACATCGAAGGTGCGATCGAGGTCTGCGAGGCTGGTTACGAGGTCGCCATCGACGTCGAAGTCGCACGCGCTCCCGAAGCCGTCCCGGTCTCCGTCGCATTGGTCGACGTTCGCGACGAGCAGGCAATTGTCGTCCGGGTCGAGCACGCCGTCCGAATCGAGATCGCCGTGGAGGTCGATGAGACCGCCGCCCCAGGCGATGCGGTTCGGATCCTCGCTGGCGGCAAAGAGCTCGTTGACGGAGACACATTGCTCTCCATCGAAGGCGAACAGCTCGATCCCACCCAGGATCAGGCGCGAGCCCGGGTGAACGATCAGGCCGGGTCCACCGTCGCGGTCGCAGGCGGGTCCCGAGCCCAGGCCGAAGAGGGTCACTTCGGGGAGGTCCACGAGAGGCGACGTCAGCCCGGTCAAGCCGAGGGCGTCTACCAGTCGCACCACGGTGGGCTCTTCGGGGCTGCCCACGACGAGCTGATCGACCCCCCAGTCATCGGCGGGGTCTTGCTCTTCGGGCGGGCCCGCGTCGAAGAGCAGCGTCCCGGCACCGTGCAGCTGAGCGACCACCTGTTCACCCGGCTGGGCCGCGGCCAGCGCATCGATCACCGAGAAGTCTCCGGTGACGTCCACGACCACGTAGGGGGGCGGGGGAGGGGGCGGTGCTGCGGTGAAGAGTACGAGTTCGGATGCGGGCGAGAGCGGCCCCTGGTTCCCCGCGGCGTCGAAGGCGGCGACCTGCACGGCGATGCTGTCTCCGGTGGCACCGGACACGGTGGCCGCGCTGGAGGAGACCACGACCTCCGGCGTGTTGCTCGGCGTACCGTTGCGCGTCACGAACACGTTGTAGCCGGTGACCGGTCCCGCGGCGTCCTGCCAGTTGAAGCTCGCCTCGTTGCCTTCGACGACAGCGGCGTCGGTCGGGTCCGCGAGCAACGCCAGCGTCGTCGCAGCGGCGAGGGCGAGGCAGAGTTCGTAGGAGAAGGGCTTGGAGCGCATGGGGCTCGGATCCTCGTTCGCGACCGTTGAACTGATTCATTCGTTCGGACGCGAAGCCAGGACTTCTCGTGACTGCAGTCACGCCAAGGCGAACGGGTGCACGGAAAGCGCGAAGAGGTGACGCGCCGCACGCCATCCAGGTGATCGCTCTCACGGGTGGCCAATCGCGCGCAGCCGCGAAGCGATGGAACGCGCGCGCAAGTTTGGGAAGCGCGCTGCCACTGTTGCCGCAAGCTGCGCGACGAGAGGCCAGGAGGCGCCTTCTCAGCCCAGTAACGTTGGTACCGCGCTTGCACTCCAAGCAGGGGAGAGCCACGAGACACGGAGGCAAGCGCGCGAGAATGTCGGTTCTGATTTCACGCCTTGGGGCGATCTGGGCGACCGGGATCGGCCTGCTGCTGGCAGCGGGTCCGCTTCAGGCAGAGCCCATGCAGCTCGATGACGCCACGCCGCGCTGGGTCGTCGTACAGTTCGAGGACTCGCCCAACGAGCATCCCGAATGGCTCGACCGTGTCTACACGCGACCGTTCGCCGCCTGGCTCGAAACCGATGCGCGCGGTCGCATTGTCGTGCGTGTCGATGGCGCCGTCCTCGAGAAGAGCCTCTTTTCCGAGCGCGACCCGGTGGCCGGCAGCTTCAGCGACTACGTCTGGATCTTCGACCCGGAGACCGGCGCGGTCGAGTCGGCATCCTTCTCGGGCGTGTTCGCCTACGAGGTCGGTTGGGGGTTCGCGACCACCGAGGTGCATGCCCGGGTGAGAGCCGACATGCGAACGACCCGGGACGGCGGGTTCCGGGGCCCGGAACCCGTCTGGGGACAACGCCTGCTGGTCTGGTGTGGAGAGGACGTGAGCCCGAGCGACGCCGACACGGCTTGCACCCGCGTCCCGAGCGTCGGTTACGACGACGCGCGTGGCTACGTGAACGCCACCGGCTTCCTGGCCATCGACTCGCCGATCGCGCAGTTCGTGACGTACTCGGCGGTCGGGGAGGCGCGCTTCAGCGAGCTGCCGGCGGACGTGCGCGTGACCCCGCCCGTCGCAACCGGACCCGAGGTCAACGTGCGCGTCGAGCTCAGTCCGTCCGCGTCGGGTCGAGAATTGGAAGCGGCGTTGCAGGCAGTCCTGGCGCCGTGAAGCTTCCGTCCCCGTCAGCGTCCACGAAAATGGGGTTCGAGAACGCGAATGGCTGGAAACCCGGGGCCACGATCGCGTAGTCGGCGCCCGCCTTGCCCGAGACCTCTACGGTGACGAAGGCATCGACGGGGAAATCGAGGCGCAGGACCGCTGGGCTCGCGGGCCCGATCGGCCCCTCGTGGGCCAACCGGCCGTTCGCGTAGACCCGCAGGCGGGACACCGGGACCCAGGGTGCCGCCCGCACCTGGACCTGCAGGGTGGCCGTCGATCCAAGGTGGAGTCCACCCAGACCCGTTCGCTGGCCATCCTCCGAGAGCAGCACCACGCTCAGCTGGGGTCCGGAACTGCCATACGCCCGGCCGGCGCGTAGCGACGAGATGAAGGCCTCGTCGTCGTCCCGACCGTCGCGCACCCGGACGTAGGTCCGGGGATAGGCGACCAGCTCCCGATGCACGTGGGAGTCGCTGTTGGCGACCGCCGGCCGGAACTCGCCCTGCAGCAACAGCGCGTACCAGTCGGCGCGCACCGCCCGATACTGTGCCATCGACTCGCCATTCCACAGCTCGATCAGGTCGAAGTCGAGATCGCGCAGTCCAGTGTCGGGCGACGGTTCGAGCAGCACCTGGTTGGGCCAGGCACTGAGGGGTTCGCTCGGAAGGAACGGTTCTCCGACGATGGACAGGTGGGTGAAGAAGTTGAGATCGTTTCCCTTGCCTCCGGCCCTCCGCGGGTGATTGAGCTGTACGAGCCGGTCGCCCGGCAAGCTCCGGACATCTCCCATCATGTCCCGAAGCCGGCGTCCTTCGATGGCGGGCGCCCCCCCGCGATAGGCCAGGGGCTCGTATGGCATCGGGAAGACGTTCGAGTGCCCTGCGGTGTGCGGTGATGCACCCGCGTGCGCACTGCTGGTCACCTCGACGCCCACGAGGCTGCGGATGTGGCTGTCGAGCGACAGACGCCCAATCAGGGGTGCGTAGTCGGCCACCCGGTCGTGCTCGGTCGAAACGATGAGGTCTGCCCCCTCGGCGACGAAGGCCGCGAGCTGACGTTCCGCCGGGAAGCTCGAATCGTCGCTCCATTCGCTGTGGACGTGGAGGTCCGCCGACACCCAGCCGGGATGCTCGAGTACCCGGGTCGGAGATGCGATCTCGAGCGGCGTCTCGCTGCCCTCGGTCACCTCGATCCGCGCCCGCGTGAGGTCGAACTCGGGACCGCGAGTCGCGATGACGTCGTAGAGGCCCGGCACCATGGCGAGCCGTCCCGGGTCGGCGGGGCTCCCGGACAGGGATACGTCGCCACCGAACTGACTGCCCCGGTAGCGCTCGTCGCCGACGCGGAACCCCAGGAGGTCGTCACCGAAGCGCACCCGGGTGGCTTCCGATGCCGGTGAGAAGACGAGCCGCATCGGTCGACCGCGCGGAAGCACGACCCAGCCCGGGTCCGGCAGCGACAGCTCGCCCAGCTCGGCGCCGGCCGCGCTCACCTCGAAGGACAGCGCGCGCTCGCGTCGCGCCGGGGCCAGCACCGTCATCCGGTACTTCCCCGGACGCAACCGGAAGGCGAAGCTGCCGTCCGCAGCGGGTCGGACCTCGGTTACGGGTGTTCCGTCTGCCGTGCTCACGTGCAGGCGCGCGGTCGCAGCGGCGCGTCCCCGGACGAGGGGCTGGTCGCGGAAGATCTGGTCCGTCACCGACGCCACGTCCGCGCGGCCGCCGACGCGGATCTCCCGCTCGAGCACGATGCTCTCTCCGGGCGAGAGATCCATCAGCAGCGTCTGCGCAAGCTCGAGGAGCCCGATCCCACCCTGTCCGGTGCCGCCGTCGCCTCCGAAGTAGAGCGGCCGGGTGAATACGCCTTGCATCGTGAAGCTCTCGCCGTTGATCGACAGGAACGGGAGCGGCCGCTCGCTGCCGTCTGCGCTCACGAGGCGCGCGCCCGTGAGCTGCAGCCCGTAGGAGACGCCGGGCTGCTGGCGGTCGCCGCCCACGAGCACGTGCAGGTCCGCGGGCAGGATCGCCTGCACCATGGTCAGCATGTCCTCCGGGTCGACGGTGGGATGCGCGAACCCCACGCTTCCCGCCGGACGGACACCGCTGCCGTCCGGCTCGAGCTGTAGGCTGAAAGGCGCGAGCTGCCGGCGTCCGTGGAGGACCACGTATCCGAACAGGAATGCGCGCTCGTCCCCGTCGGACCCCCACAGCCGAGTGGCGCGGGTCTCGATCCGAAGCGCATCCGGCCGGTCCGGTCCCAACGAGTAGGTGGTGACGATGTCGAGCCCTTGCACGCGCGCGCCCGTCACGAGGGCCACCGAGCCGTCGGGCCGGTCGGGGTCGGCGCGGATCCACGACGCGCCCAACATGCGGTCTCGGGACATGTTCAGCAGGCCCTCGAGGGTGATCCACTCGTCGTGCGCGACGCCGCAGCGGACCAGGTCGATCAAGACCCCACCCTGCGGTGTGAGATGCGACTCGTGACTCGGGTCCGACACGACGGCGCACAGGACCCCGTTGCCGAGCGCCCAGTCGCCGATCCCGCCCAGGGCGTCGCTCCCGCCGACCCGCAGTCGGCCGGCGTTCTCGGCGGTGATCTGCTCTGCGTAGGACGATGGGGCGGCCTCATTGGCCGACGCCGCAGCAGCCAGGACGAGCCCGGCCAGCAGGCACAGACAGGTCGGGCCGAGCTGGTCCCGCCGCAGTGTTCCGTGGTTCATGGAGACGTCCCGTCCTTGGCGTTGCCTTCAGGCGACGGTAGCCGCACTCGGGGTACAGCGGGCGTCCGGAATGGTCGATTGGACCCCCATGCCGGGCGGCTCCGACAAGCGACGCGCGTGCCTGCTGGCGGCGATGGAGTCCCTCGCCGGAGAGGCCCTCGCTTTGTCGGACTGGATGGGCGCCCATCCCGAGCTGTCCCTCGAAGAGCACCAGACGAGCGATCGCTACCGCGCCTATCTCGGCAGTCGCAACTTCGCGATCGTCGAGCGCGTCGCGGGAATGGAGACCGCGTTCGTGGCGAGCCTCGGCGATCCGGGTGCGCCGGTGCAAGTCGCGCTTCTCGCTGAGATGGACGCGCTACCCGAGATCGGCCACGCCTGTGGCCACAATCTGTCGGGACCCGCGAGTCTGTTGGCAGCTGCGGCTCTGGCCCAGGTGCTCCCGCCCGAGGCGGCACGCATCGCCGTGGTCGGCTGCCCGGCCGAGGAAACCGGCGTCGGGAAGCGGCGACTCGTCGAGGCAGGCGTCTTCGGGGAGTTCGACGTGGCCATGATGGCCCACGCTTCGGACATGCGGCGCGCCCACCGATTGTTCCTGGGCAACCGCAAGTTCGAGCCGGTCTTCCACGGCCGCGCGTCGCACGCCGCCGCATACCCGGAACGGGGCATCAACGCCCTCGACGGCGTCATCGCGTTCTTCGTTTCGCTGGGATTGCTGCGCCAGCAGCTGCCGCGCGAGGTCCGCGTCCACGCAATCGTGTCCGACGGCGGACAGGCGCCGAACATCATCCCGGAACGTGCGGCGGCCCGGGTCTGGGTACGCGCCCTGGACGATGCAGTGCTCGCAGACGCCGTCGAGCGAGTGCTCGCCTGCGCGCGCGGAGCGGCGGAAAGCACGGGCACGCGGCTCGAGCTGCTCGATGAGAGCGGGGCGTCCCCCGCCATGAAGGCGAACCTCCCGCTCGCCGACAGCTACCGCCGACAGCTCGATTCCCTCGGCCTGGAGGAGACCGCGCACGCTCCGACGGACGCGATCGGGTCGAGCGACATTACCCACGTGTCACGAGTCGTTCCGACCATCCACCCCAACTTCCCGATTCACGACCCGGGCCGGGACGGCGCCGGGCTGCAGCTTCACACCCGGGCGTTCGCCGAGGCCACTTCGAGCCCCGCCGGCCGGGAAGGGCTGCTCGAGGCTGCGCGGGCCCTGGCGCTCACGGTGCTCGATCTGGTCGAACACCCGGACCTTTGCGAGGAGATCCGGAGCGCCTTTTCGGCTTGAGGCGTCGGCTGGAGGGATCGGCCCGAGGGGTCGGCGGCGCCGCGTGCGGGGCCGGGTCAGTCGGTGCGGACGTTCTCTCCGTCCATGTACCACCACTCGCTGACATCGTGGCTGTTGCGCACACGCCAGTGGACATCCTCGATGCCGTCGTTGTCTTCGTCGCGGCTCTCGAAGACTTCCCACAGCAGAGACCGCTTCTTCGACGCCCGGACCTGGGCATAGAGGCCGTTGTAGGGGTCGTTGGCGGTGAACCAGACGGCGGTGTCGGTGGTGTTCAAGTTGCGCCAGAACAGGTCGTCGAAGCCGTCTCCGTCGAAGTCGCCCACGGAGAGCAGTTCCCAGACCGCGCTCGAGACGGGCGGGAAGTAGACGAGCCCGAAGTCGACTCCGGTGCGCAGCCAGGCGAGGGTGGGGCCCGCAGGCTCGCGCCAGAACAGATCGTCCTGACCGTTGCCGTCGAAGTCACCCGTCGTTTCTACGACCCAGAGCGGACCCGGGCAGAGCGGGCCCGGCTCTTCCTCGTAGCTGGTGCCGTCGATGTACCAGATGCGGGTCGCGCCGTTCGTGTGGTGCCAGAAGAGATCCGATGCACCGTCACCGTCGAAGTCGCCACTGGCGCCGATCTTCCAGCCCGGGTCGGACTCGCTTCCGATCTCGACCGAATCCGCGCTGGGATCGAGCGTCGAGAAGCGCCAGACCGAGTCCGTTTCGGGGTCTGCGTAGAAGACGTCGCCGGTGTCGCTGCCCGCAGCGCGTCCGTTGATGACGCCCAGCGTCCCGACGACCGGAAGTTCCGTGGGCAAACCGAGGCGGACCGCGTCCGAAGGCGGCGACATCGGGCCGAAGACCGTCGAATTCCCCGCGCGTACCCGGATCCGAACGACCTCGCCGAGGCCGGCGTCGATGAAGGCGTAGGGGACCGTGACGGTCTGCTCGATCTCGTAGTGTCCCTCGCGACTCGAACGCGAGACCCAGACCTCGTAGAACTCGACGTTGCCGCTGGCGGGCTGCCAATCGAAGCGCGCCGTGGTGTCCTTGATGAGCACCTGGGCCACTGCGGTTCCCGACAGCAGCGTTCCGACGGTGACCACTCCCACCACGAAGAAGGCGATTCGAACGGCTCGTCCCAGGGTCATGCAGTACGTCCCCACGTTTGCGGCCGGCTGGCCGACGCCGGGATTCCCATCCCCGACGTGTGGGTGGATTCGGAAGGACTGGCTCGATGCGCTGTGACAGGGATCACATCCCGTCGCGCGGGCGGGAAACCCCGCGGGTCTGCGGGGCCGGGGTCCGCGGTGCTAAGGTCCCACTTCCCCCTCCCTGAGCGCCCTCGCTTGCGCCGGTCACACCGCGACCGGATCTCGCCGATGAGTGCCGATGAGACCGTCGAAGGCCGCCGCCAAGGGGCCCGTCACAGGAGCAGGGACCCGCGCCCAGTGAAATCCGCCTATCGCCAGCGCAGCGTGTCCGGTTCCACGGGTCCGATCGGACGCGGCAGGATCCTCCGCGTCCGTGCTCTCGTGGGTGTGAGCCTGGCCGTCGTGGTCGCGGTGTTCGCGGTGGGCTGTTCGTCCGGGCAGACCTCGGGCTTCTATCACCGGGTCGAGCCGGGTGAGAACCTGTACCGGATCGGCCTGCGCTACGGCGTGGCTTCGTCGGTTCTCGTCAAGGCCAATCGCATCGACGACGTCACGACCATCCGGCCGGGCACGCGGCTGTGGATTCCGCGTCAGGCAATCACCGAGCCTCGCGGTGGGCCCCAGGCGGGGAAGCCGGCGGTCAGCGCCGCGCCGCGTCGTCCGACCCAGGCATCGGAGGCCCGCCGACTGGCGCGGCTGGACGTGCGGCGTACGTCGAATCTCGAGTTCGCCTGGCCTCTGCGGGCGAAGCTGACCTCGCGCTATGGCACTCGTCGCGGGCGTCCGCACGAAGGCATCGACCTGGGTGCGCGCCAGGGCGCGCCGATCCGCGCCGCAGAGTCGGGACGGGTGATCCACTCCGGACGGCTGGGCGACTACGGCAAGGTCGTCGTCATCAAGCACGCGGGCGACTACCGCACGGTGTACGCCCACGCGAGCAAGATCCTCGTGAGGAAGGGGCAGTTCGTCGAGAAGGGCGATCGCGTGGCGCTCGTGGGCAGCACCGGACGCTCGACCGGTCCGCACCTCCACTTCGAAATTCGACGACGCACGAGCCCGCGCGACCCGATGCTCTACCTTCCCTGAGTTTCGGCCCTGAGTTTCGGCGCCTCGAGCTCGACAGCCTCGAGGCGTTGCTTCGAAGTGGGTTGCGAGTCTGACGGCGAGCGAGGAGTGCACTGGATGGACGTCGAGGCCGAGCTGCGGAAGTACGTTCGCGACATTCCGGATTTCCCCAAACCGGGGATCCTGTTTCGCGACCTGACCCCCTTGTTCGCGCACGCGGCGTCCTTGCGGCTCGCCGTGCAGGCCATGGCCGAGCCCTTCCGTGGGGATCGCATCGACTGCGTGGTGGGAACCGAAGCCCGCGGCTTCATCCTCGGCGCGCCGGTTGCGATCGAGCTGGGCGTCGGCTTCGTCCCGGTACGCAAGCCCGGAAAACTGCCCCATCAGACCCTGTCTGCCAGCTATGAGCTCGAGTACGGGACGGACCAGGTCGAGATCCACGCCGATGCGCTCGCGCCGGGTGGGCGGGCGCTGGTGGTCGACGACCTGATCGCGACCGGCGGTACTGCCGTGGCGACGGTCGACCTCGTGCGGCAGACGGGTGCCACCGTCGTGGGCTGCGCGTTCCTGGTCGAGCTGTGCTTCCTCGAGGGTCGCAAAGCCCTGGGCGTGGACCCCTGCCACGCCGTGATCCGCTACCTCGACTGACCCAAGACCGCGTTCAGGCGTCGCTTCCGTCGTCGTCGTTCGCCCCCTGCTCGAGGAGGGCGCGGGCGAACTCCGCGTTCTCGGACTGGACCAGGACCCGGACGCCCCGGGCGAGCTCGAGATTGGGGAGCTCGCCGCCGGCGCCATCGGCGCCGATGACCGCGTCCACTCCCTCGGACTTCAGCAGCGAGACCGCCGCCTCGGCGGTCTCCTGGTTCGGAAAGCTCGACACCACCACTGCATTCTCGAAATCCATGACGCCTCCGGCTGGGACCGGGATGATGCCCCGCAGACGGGCGCGGCGCATCCGAGACATTGCCCCGGGACCCGCCGTGGTACATTCCGGCTTCTGGACGAAGCCTGGGCCTCAAGACAGGAGAGCCGCCATGCAGCTCGATCGATTCGGTGAAGCGATTGCGCACATCGACCTTGCCAAGCGCAGCTGGGAGATGAAGCCCGCCCCGAAGGACTGGGTCGAGAAGTACGTCGGCGCCCGCGGCCTCGGCGTGCGGTACGTGCTCGAGAACGGCCCCGACGTCGAGCCACTGTCTGCCGACAATCTCCTCTGCTTCCTGAACGGCCCCCTCACGGGCAGCGAGGCCAGCATGAGCGGCCGCTGGGCCTGTGTGACGAAGTCTCCCCTCACCGGCACCGTGACCGACAGCCATCAGGGAGGCTGGACGGGAGCCCGTCTGCGCTGGGCCGGCTTCGACGGTCTGGTCTTCGAGGGAGCGGCGGACGCACCCACCTATGTGCTGGTCGAAGAGGGCAAGCTGTCCTTCCACGACGCCTCGGATGTCTGGGGGCTCGGGATCCACGAGACCGTCCGCATCCTGAAGGAACGCCACGGCGGCAAGGACGTCTCGGTCAACGCCATCGGCCCCGCCGGCGAGAACCTGTCCCGCTTCGCCGCCTGGGTGAACGAAGACGACCGCGCCTTCGGGCGAGGCGGCACGGGCGCCATCGGCGGCGTCAAGAAGCTGAAGGCCATCGTCATCGCCGCAAGCCACAAGAAGAGCGTGGTGAGCGATCCCGCCGCCTGGAAGCAGGTCCGTCGCGAGACCCTCGACATGATCCGCGACGAGGCCAACATCACGAGCCCCAAGAAGGGCGGCCTGTCGGTCTACGGCACCAACGTCATCACCAACATCACCAACCGCATCGGCGCCCTCGGCACGCGCAACAGCCAGAGCACGTCGTTCGGTGACCGCGCCGAAGCCATCAGCGGCGAGACCGTCGTCGACACGATCCTCACCGGAAACCCGACTTGTCACGCCTGTCCGGTCGCGTGCAAGAAGGAGGTCGAGGTGAAGGAGGGCCCGTGGAAGGGCCTGAAGATGGAGAGCGTCGAGTACGAGCCGGCCTGGTCCCTGGGTGCCAACTGCGACAACGACGACCTCGGGTCCATCGCCAAGCTGATCGACCAGTGCAACGACCTGGGCCTCGACCCCATCGAGCTGGGGAACGTGCTGTCGATGTACATGGAGGCCACAGAGCGAGGCTGGGTCGATGGCCCGGGTCTCGCCTGGGGCGACACCCTGAGCATGGTGCAGATGACCGAAGACCTGGCGGCGCGCAAAGGGGTCGGCGACCTGCTGGCGGAGGGCCCCGCACTGGCGGCGGCCAAGCTCGGACACCCGGAGATCGCGATGGTGGCGAAGGGGCAGGCGGTGCCCGCCTACGATCCGCGCGGCATGAAGGGCATGGGCCTCGGCTACGCGACCAGCAACCGCGGCGCCTGTCACCTGCGCGGCTACGTGGCCGCCGCCGAACTGGGGGTCGTGCCGATCGAGGCCGACCCGCTCGAATGGAAGGGCAAGGGCCTGCTGCTCAAGACCTTCCAGGACCTGCACGCCTTCGGTGACAGCATGGACCTCTGCAAGTTCAGCGCCTTCGCCGAAGGCGCAGAGGAGTACGCCAAGCAGTACTCGGTGGCCATGGGACGACCCATGAGCGCAGACGACGTGATGGAAGCGGGCGAACGGGTCTACAACCTCGAGCGTTACTTCAACAACCTGGCGGGCTTCGGTGCCGGCAGCGACACGCTGCCGAAGCGCTACCTCGAAGAGCCCTCGGACTCGGCCGGATCGAAGGGCCACGTCTGCGAGCTCGAGCCGATGCTCGCGGAGTACTACGCCGAGCGAGGCTGGGAGAACGGCGTCGTCCCGAAGACGAAGCTCGACGCGATGCAGATTCCGTGAACCGCAGGTCGAGAGCGCTTCGCGCATCGACTGACTGAGCCGCAGACGCGTTCGAGTAGAGGCGAGTCGGTATGCGTGTGAAGGTCTATGCGACCCTGCGTCCCATCGTCGGGGGACGCTTCGCCGAGCTGCCCATCGAGCCCGGCGCGACGGTGCGCGACCTCGTCGATTGTATGGTCGAACGCTGGCCCGAGCTCGAGTCGATGATGATCGAGGACGACGACGTGTCGCGGCGGGTGCACGTCTTCATAGACGGGCGAAGCTCGCGACACCTGCCTGAGCGCTCCCAGACGGTGCTGCTGGAAGGCCAGGAAATCGACGTATCCCCCGCGGTGGCGGGCGGCTGATCCGCGAGCTTCCCAGGCCCCTGGCCCAAAGCGTCGTCTTGGAGAACCAGGCGACGACGCAAAGGTCGTCAGACCGCAGCTATTCGTCCCGGAGCTTGTCCGAGAGCTCGTCCGCCTCGCCGATGGGAACCTGCACGGTCGCGGTCTCGGGCTCGCGGGCGTCGTCGGGCCCGCGCGCCAGCAGCACCCATTGCGCGCCGGGTGCGCGGTCGCCTTCGAGGATCCAGACGTCGCCGTTCGCCGTGTCGACGAGCAGCTGCCGGGCGCCGAGCACCACGCTGCCCGTGGTCACCTCGAAGCGCGTCGCCGAGACGATGGTGGTGGTCCGGCCCTCGTTGAAGCAGCCCAACGACCCCGCGCTGAGTGCTCCGAATACGAGAATCAGTGCGGCGGCTGGCCCGCGCGATCGGCTGAAGAGAATCGACATGTCGCTGCCTCCCGGGTTGCCGGGCGAGACTACCGGGCCATCCACACCGGCGCGATGCAGGGAAGTCGCTGCGCAGGGAGGTGATTGCAGGGCGATGGGGCGGGGCGCCCCCGTACCCCTTCTCGCCCAGCTGGCTACGATCGCCGGATGCTTCTCGATCTCTTCGCCGGGCTTCCCTTCTACCTGCTCTGGCCGGTGCTCGCGGCAATCGGTCTCAGCTGGTACTTCCTGATCTGCGGCGGGCTCTACCTGCTGTTGCAGCGCTCACGCTTCGCGGGACGCGCCCGTCGCTTCAAGACGCAGATGCAGCCTACGCGTTCCCGGCAGGTGCGGGGAGAGATCTTCGACGGAACGCTTTCCATGACCATGGTGATGGGCTGCGTCGCGCTGTCGTTCTGGTTCTCGTACCACGGCTACAACAAGCTCTACGCCTCTCCCGGCGAATACCCGCTGTGGGCGATTCCGCTCAGCGTCGTGGGCGTGTTCCTGGTCATGGAGATCTTCGAGTGGGCGTTCCACTGGGCCTGTCACCGCAACGACTGGCTGTGGCAGGTCCACAAGCATCACCACCGCTACTCGAACCCGACGCCGTTCGGGGTGATGGCCGACCAACCGGTCGACATGTTCATCAAGGCGTCGCCGATCATCTGGATCCCGTTTCTGTTCCCGATCCTCGACGTCGCGCTCATTGGCACCTTCGCCAGCATGAACTTCCTGTACGGCACCTATCTGCACGCCGGCTACGACCCGCCCTGGATGCCTTCGCCCCACAGCCGCTTCATGCTTTCCGCCTGGCACCACAACGAGCACCACGCAGGCAGCCTCGATCACAACTATGGTTTCTTCACCGGCTTCATGGACATCCTGGCGGGCACCCGCCTGACTCCGAGCGACAAGGCGGCAAAGCGGCCGAGCTATCGCTGCACGGAATGCCGCAGCGTGGAGTCCGACCGAAGCCCCGCGATCGCAGGCTAGGAGGCCGACCCAAGACCCCGTCTTGGGATTTCGGCTTCCGTCGCAAGCGAAGCCTCTGGCTTCGCCAGCTAGGCGCGCTCGAATTCCAGCGGCAGCGACTTCAGGCCGCGCAGCAGGATGTTCGGGGTGTGCTCGAGGGGCGCTGCGTCCGCCGGAATGCGGAGCGTCACGATCCGGCGACTGAGTGCCTCGAGTGACTTCACCAGCTCGGCACGCGCCAGCTGAGCGCCCAGACAGAAGTGGATCCCGTAGCCGAACGCCACGTGCTCGTTGGCGTTCTTGCGATCGATGTCGAAACGGTCCGGGTCCTCGAACACGCCCTCGTCGCGGTTCGCAGCGGCGAAGCGCAGCATCACCATCGATCCCTTGGGGATCTCGACGCCGCCCAGGCTCGTCGTTTCAGTGGCGATCCGCCACATATTCGCCGTAGGGGTCGCGAGTCGCAGGATCTCCTCGACGGCGTTCGGGATGAGCGTCGGGTCCTGGCGGATGCGCGCCCAGGCTTCCGGGTGCTCTGCGAAGAGCCGGGCGCCCTCACAGATGGTGCTGGCAGTGGTCTCGTTCCCCGCGACCAGCAACTGCTGCAGGATCGAGAGCGACTCGGCCATGTCGAGGGGGATGCCACGTTCGTCGGCGGCATTCACCATGTCCGAAATGATGTCGTCCTGGGGACGCGCCCGTCGCGAGGCGACGATCTTCGCGAAGTAGCGCTGGAATTCGAAGATCAGTGCCTTGGCGCGTTCCTGCTCTTCGGGACTCGCCATGCCCCCGAGCTGCGCGACGAATCCGTCGGACCACTTCTTGAAGTCGGGGAGGTCCTGGGCGGGCACACCGAGCTGCTCGGCGATGACGGACAGTGGTAGCGGGACGGCGAAGGCGCTGCGTAGCTCGACGCGGCCCTCGTCGATGAAGGCGTCGATCAGGTTGGTGCACAGCTCATGGATGCGCGGGGCCAGTGACCGCACCCGGCTCAGGCGAAACGCCTTGTCGACCAGCGACCGGTAGCGCTTCTGTGCCGGCGGGTCCGCGGTCAGCATGGTGTCCACGGGCATCAGCGGGCGCGCCAGCAATCCCGACTCGACCTCGGCCGCATCGTCGCCGCCCGCGCCCGTGAAGGCGCTCTGGCCATCGGGCGGTGCCATGGCCGCGGCGAAGCGGTTCGAGAACACCTCCCAGTTCTTGATCGCATCCATCACGAGGCCGTGGGTCGACACCATGAACAGCCCGGTGGTCGGGTCCTTGTAGACCGGCGCCTCCTGCCGGAGCAGTGCGTAGTAGTGCCAGGGGTTTTCCTGGACGGCCGGGTCGAAGGCGTTGTAGCTGTCGAGCGGGCGGTCGGAGGCAGCGGTCATGCCTGGGATTCTACGCTCATCCCCGTGCTATCACCTGCGGAGCGCCCGCCTTTCTTTCAAGGAGAAGTCCAATGATCGGCTACGTCTGCCTCGGCACCAACGACATGGCGCGAGCTACCGCCTTCTACGACGCGCTCCTGGGCGAGCTGGGAGCCAAACGACTCATGGAGACCGACCAGTTCGTGGGGTGGGGAACAGGAATCGACAACCCCTTGCTTGCGATCTTCATCCCGGAGAACAAGCAGCCCGCCACGGTCGGCAACGGGGTGATGGTCGCGTTGCAGGCGGAGAGCGACGAGCAGATCCAGAAGCTGCATGCGAAGGCGCTCTCGCTCGGGGCCACGAACGAAGGCGATCCCGGTCCGCGCGGACAGGGCTTCTATGCCGGGTACTTCCGGGACCTGGACGGCAACAAGCTCAATTTTTTCCGGATGAGCTGAAGGCCTGTCCGCCGAGCTGAGAAAAGTGTGATCCAGATCACCTTTTCTCAGCTCGAGCCGCCGATGAGACCTCCGGGGGGGATCTGCTTGGAACCTGTTCGGAGGTCTCGATGGCTCGTCTCTCCCCCACTGCGCTTCTCTTCTCCGCCTCGCTCGTGTTCGCCGCGCTGGTCTCTGCACCGGCTGCCTGGGCGAACGAACCGCCGGTCATCGTGGCGCCCGCGGAGATGCAACGCGACCCCGGCCAGCTGCTGGCCTTCAACGTCAGCACGAGCGACCCGGACGGCGACCGCGTCACCCTGGAGGCCGCGAACCTGCCGCTGGGCTCGACGTTCCGACTCGACGGCAACGGCAACGGCCTCTTCATCTGGACGGCGGCGGATGCTGACGAGGGCTTCTACACCGTCACGCTGATCGCGACCGACGACGGGCTGCCCGCACTCAGCACCATGGTCGACGTTCTCCTCACCATCGGGGAACCCAACACGCCACCGATGCTCGACCCCATCGGCGACCAGGAGGCCATCGTCGGAAGGCTGCTCAGCTTCCCGCTCGCGGCGTCTGACGCCGACGGCGATCTGCTGGTGTTCTCGACGGACCCGATCCTCGGCGGCACCGTCCTGCTCGACTACGGGGACGGCACGGGCCTCTTCGAATTCACGCCGTCCACCTCGCACATCGGCAACCAGGTCCTCACCTTCGTCGTGAGCGACGGCGTCGACACGGCGGAAGAAACGATCGTCATCACCGTGGGCGATGTAAACATGCCGCCGGTGCTCCAGGCCATTGGCGATCGTCAGCTCACCCTCGGTGACTCCCTCGACATCGCGCTGATGGCCACGGACCCGGACGGCGACACACTCGCCTTCGAGGCCCTGGACCTGCCTGCGGGCGTCGACTTGACCGACCGAGGGGACGGCACCGCCGTCCTGTCCGGGACGCCCGAAGTCGATGGTCTCTACACGGTGACCGTCACGGTGATGGATGACGGCGATCCCCAGGAATCCGCAGCCGAGACCTTCGACATCGACGTCCTGCCCGCACCCGACGAGTCGGACCTGGTGATCTTCGAGGCCCGCTGGAAGCGGCGGGATCTCGAGATCGCAGGGCAGGGCGCACTGCCCAGCGCCCCCGTCCAGGTGCACGACGCCATGACGGGCGCCATGCTCGGCGAGCTGGTCGCCGACAAGGACGGCGCCTTCGCCGGCAAGCTCCGCCCCTTCGTGCCGCCGTGCGCGGCGCAGGTCCGCAGCGACGATCAGGAGAGCGAGGCGATGCCCGTCACCGATGCTCCCAAGAGCTGCAGTCAGGGGCCGCCGACGCGCGTTCTGATGGCGCTCTGGAGCTGCCACGGCGGTCTCTACGTGGTCGGTCACCGGGCCCCGGCGCATGCGACGATCCGCATCTACGACGCGGACACCGGAGAAACGTTGGCCGTCACGAAGGCGAGCCGCTGGGGCTACTTCCTGCTGCGCAGCCACGTCGCCGAGCAGCCTGTCGAGATCCGGGCGAGCGTCGAAGCAGACGGTGTCGAGTGGATGCTCGAGCCGACGTCGGTGCGGTCGCACCAGAACTGCCACGACCATCGGTCGGGGCACTGGCGCAATGCGCGCGGATGGTGGAAGTAGCGGGACGGGTCGTCACGCCTCGGAGCAACCAGGCGGGCAGCGAACAGCTGCCCGCCGCGCTACGTCTAGGCGGTCGCACAGCGCCCCGAGGCTTCCGCCATGGACTCCACCGACGAGCTTCTGGCTCGTTATCACGAGCACGGATTCGTCATTCTGCAGGGCATCCTGGGCGGAGCCGAGATCGATGCACTCCGTGAAGCGCTGCAGCCCTATCTCGACCTCGAGCAAGCCGGTCGCAACGACTTCGAGGGCGAGCGGACGCGCCGGGTGTATTCGCTGGTCGGCCGAGGCGAGGTGTTCGAGCGCACCGTCGAGCACCCCGCAGTGTTGGCGTTGGTCGACGCGCTCTTGCAACCCGGCTATCTGCTGACCGCGAGCCAGGCGATCTGCATCGATCCGGGCGAGACGCCCCAGCCCGTGCACTACGACGACGTCTTCTACCCGTTGGCGCGACCGAGGCCGGCGGTCAGCGTGTCGACGATCTGGGCCCTGGACGATTTCACCGCCGCGGGCGGAGGCACCGAGGTGATCCCGGGCAGCCACGCCTGGGGAGACGAACGCGTCGCCGCGAGCTACGGCAAGACGGGCGACGGCAAGACGGGCGCCCCGTCACAGGCCGCCGACATCGAAGCCCGGCTCGTTCCCGTCGAGATGCCGGCGGGTTCCCTCGTGTTCTTCGCCGGGACCCTGCTGCACCGCGGAGGGGCGAACCGCACCACTGCTTCGCGGCGGGCGTTCAGCCACCAGTACTGCGAGCCCTGGGCGCGTCAGCAGGAAAACTTCACGCTGTCGATCCCGAACGAACGGGTGCGAAGGATGTCGCCGCGCGTGCGGCAACTGCTGGGCTACTCGATCCTCCCGCCCTTCATGGGCCAGCTCGCGGGTCGCCACCCGGAAAAATCGCTGGCGGCGGATTACGTGAATTCACTCGTTGTGGACGACGAGGAGCTCGAACGCAGCGAAAAAGTCTAGCCTCGGGTCCGTCTGTTCCTTCATTGAAGAGCCTGGGCTTGTGTTCGGGGGCCCGGGTCTGAAACAATGGGGGTCTGGCCCCGTCCTGACGCTGGAGAACTGCATGCTGCTCGGATCCCGACCTTCTCGTCTCGCACGTGGGCTGCTCGTCGCAGCGGCCTCGCTGCTGATCGCCCAGGGCGCCGCGGGTCAGACCTCGTTCGTGACCTTCGAGAGCGGGCCGGTGCGTCCCCTGGCCCTGTCGCCGGACGGGACCCGCCTGTTCGTGACGAATGTCCCCGACAACCGCCTCGAGATCTTCGCCGTGGGCGGGGGTGGGCTCACGCATCTCGATTCGGTTCCGGTGGGGATGGAGCCGGTGGCGGTAGCCGCCCGGACGAACGACGAGGTCTGGGTCGTCAATCACCTGTCCGACAGCGTCAGCGTCGTCGACGTGTCCGCAAGTCCGCCCGTCGTGGTCCGCACCCTGCTCGTGGGCGACGAGCCGCGCGACATCGTCTTCGCGAGCAGCACCGGAAACCGGGCCTTCATCACCACCGCACATCGCGGCCAGCACCGGACCCACGCGTCCATCGCGGCGGTGCCCGGAGCCGGCGATCCGCAGCTGACCACGGAAGGAATCGGGCGCGCGGACGTCTGGGTCTTCGACGCGACGTCTCTGGGCGCGACCCTCGGCGGAACCCCCGTCGAGATCCTGAGCTTCTTCTCGGACACGCCCCGCGCGCTGGCGACGACGCCGAGCGGAGACACGGTCTACGTCGCCGCCTTCCACTCGGGCAACCAGACGACCGCGCTGGCAGAGCAAGCCGTCTGCAACGGCTTCGGTGGCGCCGGGCCCTGCGCGCCGAGCGGCTTGAGCGCGCCCGGCGGGCTGCCGGGGCCGAGCGACAACACCTTCGGTGCCGCGGCGCCGGAAGTCGGCCTGATCGTGAAGTTCAACAACGCCAACGGCCGCTGGGAAGACACCCTCGCTCGCAACTGGAGCGATCTGGTGAAGTTCGACCTGCCGGATCACGACGTCTTCTCGATCGACGCCAACACGCTCTCGCCCGGCTCGGTCGCCGAGTTCGACCACGTGGGCACGATCCTGTTCAACATGGCCGTCAACCCGGTGAACGGGAAGGTCTACGTCACCAACACCGAGTCGCCGAACGAGGTCCGCTTCGAGGGCCCGGGGGACCACGGCGGGAGCACCGTCCAGGGGCATCTCTCGGAATCCCGGATCACGGTGATCGACCCGGCGGGGCCCTCCGTCGACGCGCAGCACCTCAACCAGCACATCGACTACAGCCGGCTCCACACGGACGACCCCGACCTCGTCGACGCCACGCAGATCCAGCACAGCCTCGCCACGCCGCTGCAGCCCGTGGTTTCGAGTGACGGCAGCAAGCTCTATGTGGCGGCCTTCGGAAGCGCGCGGATCGGCGTCTTCGATACCGCCGACATCGAGGACGCGGCCTTCGAGCTGAACTTCGACCCCACGACCGAGAGCGCGAACTACTTCGATACGGGAGGAGGGCCCGCTGGGCTCGCCCTCGACGAGCCCAACGACCGGCTCTACGTGCTCACGCGTTTCGACAACTCCGTCGTCTCTCTCGACGCGACCACCGGCGCCGCACTGCAGGCAGTCGCGCTCCACAATCCCGAGCCCGCCAGCGTCGTCGACGGTCGTCCCTTCTTGTACGACGCGGTCGCCACCTCGGGCAACGGCGAGGCCTCGTGCGCGAGCTGCCACATCTTCGGAGATCTCGACAGCCTGGCCTGGGACCTCGGCAACCCCGACGACGCCGTCTCGACGAACCCGCAGCCGGCGACTCTCGGCGGCGGCGTTCCGTTCCACCCGATGAAGGGCCCGATGACGACCCAGACCCTGCGCGGGCTGTCGACCCATGGCGGCATGCACTGGCGGGGCGACCGCACCAACGGCTTCTTCGGGGTGGACCCGTGCAACGACCCCACCGGCTCGGCCTGTGACGAGGACCTGTCCTTCCGCAACTTCATCGTGGCCTTCGAGGGCCTGGTCGGAAAGGACGGCATCCTGGGCACGACGGAAATGCAGCAGTTCAGCGACTTCGCGCTGCAGCTGGCGCTCCCGCCCAACCCGGTGCGCGCCCTCGACAACTCGCTCACCGCGGACCAGCAGACCGCACTGACCCTCTACAACGGGCCGATCACCGACGCCATCTTCAACTGCAACCAGTGCCACGTGCTCGACCCGCTCCAGGGCTTCTACGGCAGCGGCGGCGACCAGAGCTTCGAGACCGAGACCCAGGAATTCAAGATCGCCGGCCTGCGCAACATCTACCAGAAGGTCGGGATGTTCGGTGTCGGCGTCTCCTTCAGCGGCGGTAGCCCGGGCGTGCACACGGGCGACCAGGTGCGGGGCTTCGGCATGCTGCACGACGGCAGCATCGACACCGTCGAGCGGTTCCTCAACAACGCTGTCTTCTCCATGAACCAGACCCAGCGCGACCAGCTCGAACAGCTGATCCTGGCGTTCGACACCGACTTCGCGCCCATCGTCGGGCAGCAGGTCACCCGTGACGCCAGCAACGGCGGTGTCGTCGACCCGCGCATCGACCTGCTGATCGCGCGCGCCGGCGCAGCCTTCGACTCGTTGGTGCTCGGCGGCACCGTCACCGAGTGCGACCTGATCGCCAAGGGCACCGTGGGCGGGAGCCCGCGCGGCTGGCTCTTCGGCGCAGGCGTCTTCAACGACGATCTCGGCGGCAGCCTGACCGACGCAGCACTGCGGGCCCTGGCCGTCAGCGAAGGCCCCGTCACCTACACCTGCGTGCCCCCCGGATCCGGCGTGCGCATGGGCATCGACCGCGACGAGGACAACCTGCGCGACGGCGTCGAGACCGGAACCGGCGTGTTCGTCAACGCGAGCGATACCGGCACGAACGCAGCCCTGGCCGACACCGACGGCGACGGCTTCGACGACGGGCAGGAAGTCACCCAGGGCTCCGACCCGAACGATCCGCTCTCGACGCCGGGTGCGTCCCAGCTGCCGACGGTGTCGTTCCTGGGCCTGTTGACCCTGGTCGGCGCACTGGCGGCGGCGGGCCGCCGCGTCGCGCGCCGAAGAATCAGTCCTGGGGAACCGCGAAGTTGAAGAACGGGAAGATCGGCAGGAAGCCGTTCTTCGCCATGTTGATGAACCCCAGCTGGAAGCCGACGATTTCGTCGGTGACGTTGATGAACCCGAGCTGAGCGGTCGAGCGCTTGCTGAGGTTCAGGCCGCCGATGTCCAGCATCGTCGTGCCCGTGGCGATGTTCACGAAGCCGAAGTCGAGCGCGTTGTCGGGGCTGTGGACGAGGTTGATGAAGGCCGCGTTCAGCCCCGAGTCCCGTCCTTCGTGCATGTTGACCAGGCTGAAGTGGGCGCCGCCGTTCATGTCGCCGGTCACGCGACCGATGCCCAGAATCAGCCCCACGCCGGACATGTTGTGGGTCTCACTCAGCGACAGCAGCCCGATGTCGAGTCCGTCCATGCGCGCGTTGGCGCCGTGCAGAAACGAGAAGCGCAGCCCGTTCACGTCGGGATCGCTCGGCACGCGAACCCCCGGCAGCGCGAGCTGGCCATTGGTCTCGGCCCAGGCGTCCTCCGCGAAGACCCCGAGAGCCAGCGCGAGAGTGAAGATCTGCAAAGCGAGTCGAGCCATGGTGCCCCCCATTCAGATGAGACTGCAGCAGCGGAACGTACGACACCCGCTCCGGCATCGCGCCTCCCCCCGTCCGCCACGCTGGGGTCGCCCGAGCACCTTCGCCGATCACGCCCGGAGCAAGTAGCGGCGGCGGATCGGAGCTAGCGTCTTCTCCGAGAACGCCACGCAGGCGCCTCTCGACAGGGTGACGCGACATGGAGCGCGACTGGCAGGCCTGGCACCGCGAGTACGACCAGCCCGGCTCGCGCCTCGACCGCCGCCTGGGGGCTGTGCAGGGCTGCATCCGCGAAGCCCTCGACCGCATGCCCCCGGGCCCGATTCGCGCCATCAGCGCCTGCGCGGGCGAGGGACGCGATCTGCTGGGCGTGCTCGCCGACCACCCGCGCGCGAAGGACGTAACGGGGCGACTTGTCGAGCTCGACCCCACCCTCGTCGCGCGCGCCGCCGCCAACGCCCCGCCGGGCGTCGGGGTCGTCTGCGGCGACGCCTCCACGACGAGCGCCTATGCGGGCGCGGTGCCGGCAGACCTGGTTCTGATGTGCGGCATCTTCGGAAACGTCGCGCTCCCGGACATTCGAAACACCCTGCATGCGCTGCCGACCCTGTGCGCCCCAGGCGCCACGGTCGTCTGGACCCGCCACCGGAGACCGCCGGACCGCACGGACGACATCCGTCGCTGGCTGGCTGCGACCGGCTTCGAGGAAGCGGCCTTCATCGGCTCGGACGATCTCTTCGGTGTCGGCGCACACCGGCTCACGAGCCCGCCGAGACCGTTCGAGCAAGGACAGCGACTCTTCACCTTCGTGGGCTTCGACACGCTGCGATAGCGCCCGAGGAGAATCCTTCGCATTCGTCCTAGTCGAGATAGCCGAGTGCCTCCAACTGCTTCAGGCGCTCCTGGGACAGGGCGGTCGGGGCGGCCTCCAGTGCTTCCGTGACGAACGCATACGCGCCGGGCCGCAGGTCTCCCGCGAGCATCTCTTCCCGGGACTGCAGCTCGAGCGGCTGTCCGTCGAGCTGCAGCTGGATCGGCACGTCGTCCAGTTCGCGAACCGCAGGCAGGTTCAGCCAAAGAGGCTTGCTGGCGAGCGGGAAGCCCAACCTCATGCTTCCGTCGTCGGCCTCGAGGCCGCAGGCGTCGCAGGGTAGGTAGAGCACACGCATCGGGGCTCCGGGGTCCGCCCCGATGGTTCCCGTCAGCACGCGCGTGGGTGCGTCGGGGTCTCCCTGGACGACCAGGTGCAGCCCGGGAAGCTTCGCGATCCGCGACGCGAGCTGTCGGCGATGGTGTTGGAGATCTTCGGGCGAGCTCTTCGCGAGGTCCCGCTGCTCCCCGGGGTCCGCGCGCACGTCGTAGAGCTCTTCCTTGAGGGCCAGGCTGTTGAGGATGTACTTGGAGCCGGCGTCCAGGGACGACAGCAGAACGCCCTGTTGCTGCACGAGGCTCGCCCCGACTGGCGGTGGCTCGTCTGCGAGCCAGCGCGAGAAGAGCCGCGAGAGGAATGAGCCCGAATCCTGCCAGGTCGAGACCAGCGAGCGCCCGTCGAGGTCCGCTGGCGCGTCCAGCCCGAGGAGCTCGAGCAGGGTCGGCGCCACGTCCGCGGTTCCGACATGCGCGCTGACCCGAACCCCGGCGGGAACATCGCGCGGCTGCACGACGAGCAGCGGGACGTGCAACAGCTCGGTGTAGAGGGAGTTGCCGTGCAAGAGCGCGCCGTGCTCCTCGAAGCCGTCGCCATGGTCCGAGGTGACGATGATGATCGTGTCGTCGAGAGTTCCGTCCCTTGCCATGGCATCGAAGAGTCGGCCGAGCTCGTCGTCGATCCGGCGCACTCCGGCCTGGTAGAGCAGCCACAGCATCTCCCGCTGGGCCGCAGGCAAGGGCGTGCCGGATTCGTTGTGAAGGGAGAGGAAGTCGTGTGCCCCCAACTCGTCGGGCGCGATGACGTCGGCCAGCTGATCGCGTAGCTCGAGGTAGCGGGGCCCGAGTTCCTCGAGTTGGCTCTCGTAGGCGCGATACGGGTCGTGTGCCTGGTAGTTGTGAAAGAACAGGAAGAGGTCCTGGCCATCCGAGTCTCCGACCACCCGGAGCGCCTCGTCGACCGCATCCTCGGGCTCTCCGATCTGCACGTAGCGATCGAAGCCCTCGGCGAAGCCGTAGGCCGGCGCGACGAATCCCCCGCCGTGAATGCCCACGGTCCGGAAGCCCTCGCCCTGCAGGATCTCGCCCAGAGTCGTGATCTCCGGCCGGAGCACGTGTCGCTCCCCGATCACCGAGCCGTGACTGAGCGGTGCTAGGCCGGTGAGCATCGTTCGGTGAGAGGGGAGGGTCCAGGGGGACGGCGCGTGAGCCTGCTCGAAGAGAACACCGCGCGCTGCCAGTGCGTCCAGGTTGGGGGATGCGGGGTGCACGGCGCCATAGCTGCCGAGGGCGTCGGCTCGCAGCGTGTCGAGGGAAATGAGCAGGACCTGACGGCGCTTGCGCTGAGGATCGCCGCGCAAGAGGGTGGGATTCGCGAATGCGGCGGCCGCGAGTTCGAGACCGGGCGTGGCGGTGGTCGAGAGCTGCAGCTGGCCCGGGCCCGACGGCAGCGCGACCTCGACCGGGTGCCAGCGTTCCGTCTCCTCGGGGGTGAACGGGATCGTCCGCTCGAGCAGCACCCCGGGATCTTCCCCCTCGCGTTGGAAGCTCACGCGGAACGTGACGGATCCCGGCAGCGCGAGCCCGCCTGGGTTCGCGGTACCGAGTGCGGTCCGGAACCGGGCCGGGCCCTCAGTGGCCACTGTGAAGGTGTAGACGCTGGGAGGTGGTGCGAGCAGCGCATTCCTCACGTCTTCGCCCAGCTCGACCTTGCGTCGAAAGGGCTCGATCGCCAGGTCGCTGCCCCACGACGCGTCGTGACCGAGATCCAGTCGATTGGCTGCCGCCACATCGTGTCGCCAGCGGAAGGAGAGACGAGTCTCGGCGATTCGCTGCGCCATCTCGGGGGTGAAGGGCTCGCCGTTGGTCCGCACGATGGCCGTGTCGTCGAACCAGGCGCGGCCGGTCCCGCCGCCGGGCGCGGACAGGCAGGCCAGGAGATGGAGTTGGTCGGTCTGGGGTCCCGTCTGTATCGACAGGGTCTCGAGCGCCCAGTCCGCGGAAGTGCCCTTGTGGTTGCCCCCGACCCGGTAGCGCTCGATACCCTGCTCCGAGAGAGCCTCGAGCAAGAAGGCACCGTGCAGGGTGCTGCTCGATACGAGATCCTCGGTCCGCACGTAGCCCATCACGCTGTACGAGGTGTTGGGCAGAACCCGGACCCACGCCGACACGAGACACGCGGGCGTCGGTTCCGACGCCTCGATCCACAAGCCCGGCGACGCGACGTGATGGGTGTCGGTCGTGACGCCCCCCGACACCGGGAGTGGATTCTCGGCATTCTCCCCGCGGTAGTCTGGCAGCGCCCACTCCATGTCCTGGAGTGCGATCACCTCGAGCCCGTCCGCGACCGGCGGCTCGACGTCGGGGAACGCGACCACGGCCTCAGCAGAGAGCGCGTCGAGGAGGCGGATCGGTGGGGGCGACTCCTGCGCCGAGCGGATGGGCAGGGGTGCGGGCTCCTCCGCTGTGCACGCCAGCCCGGCCACGAAGAGCACGCCGAGGAGGAACCGGAGCAGACTGTTGGCGTGACCGTCTTCGTTCAACTGCGCTCCGGTGAGTTGCGAGCCAGGCTCCCCGGCCCGGCCGGTACGGTCCAGAGTCGGCGCGTCCCCATCTGTAGCGCACGGGCTCGAGTCGGTGCGTCGCGTTCGGGTGGCCTCGCCTTCAGTCCGTGATGGCCGCCATCGTCGTCGTTGCAGCACGACGCGTGCGAGACGCCTCCCACTACTGGCCCATCAGTCGAGAATCGGCAGTCGCGTAAGCTACTGTTTTTCCTCGCGCCCCCGTAGCTCAGTAGGATAGAGCAGCGGTTTCCTAAACCGGAGGTCACAGGTTCGAATCCTGTCGGGGGCGCCAGGATTCATTGAGCTCCTAGCTCGATTCCCTACTCTCGAGGTCGGCGAGGAGAGAGGCGATTGGCACGATTGGCCGGCCGGGGCCGAGGCGGCGACAATGGCGCCGTGCCCGACGCCCCCGTTGACCACGCGCGAGCGAGATGGATCGACTGGCTGATGACGCCGCCCTTTCTGGTCGCGTTCGTGGGCACGCTGCTGCTCTTCGACCCCCTGCAGCGGGTGGCGCGCCTGTTCGGACAGCGCCCTCAGGAGTACGTGGCCGGCTGGCTCCAGATCGCCCTGGTCTTCGTGTTCCGTATTGCCGGCACCCGGCTGGTCATGGAACGGGACCCCGCCGTGGCGCCGGGGACGCCGTATCTCATCCTTGCCAACCACCAGAGCATGTTCGACATCCCGATCTTCGGAGCGGCCTTCTTCCGCAACTTTCCGAAGTACGTCTCGAAGCGCGAGCTCGCGCGCTGGATCCCGAGCATCTCCTACAACCTGCGGCGGGGCGGCAACGCGATCATCGATCGCAGCGACCGGGAGGCCGCCACGCGCGCGATCCGCGCCCTGGGCGCCCAGGTGCGCGAGCGCGGGGTGTCGGCGGTGATCTACCCGGAAGGGACGCGGTCTCGCGACGGCAGGCTCGGTCCGTTCAAGCCGGCGGGTGCGCTGGCGCTGTTCGAAGAGGCGCCGGAGACGGCCATCGTCCCAGTCGCAATCGACGGGTCCTGGCGGCTCCTGCGCTTCAATCTGTTCCCGATTCCGTTTGGCACCCGGGTTCGCATGCACATCGGTGCCCCCATCCCGCGAAGCCCGGAAGAGGACCGCCTCTGGCTGCTCCACGAAGCCCGCGCCCGGATCGAGCAGACCCTCGAGGACTGGCGCTCCGAGAGCCCCTAGGCGAAGCGCTTGAGTTCGCGGCGGGCGATCACCATCTTGTGGACCTCGTCCGGACCGTCTGCGATGCGCAGAGCCCGCCCGTGTCGCCACATGGCCGCCACCGGCGTGTCGTCGGTGACACCGAGAGCACCCAGGCTCTGTATCACGCGGTCGAGCACGGTCATCATCATGTTCGGGACGACGACCTTGATCATCGAGATCTCCTGGCGAGCCTGCTTCTTGCCATACCGGTCCATCTTGTGGGCGGCGTGCAGGGTCAGGAGGCGCGCCTGGTCGATCTCCATCCGAGAGGTTGCCACGAACTCCTGGATGAACTGCTTGTCGCGCAGGAGGCCGCCCGCAACCTCCCGGCTGTTGGCGTTGCGGCACATGATCTCGAAACCGCGCTCCGCCATGCCGATCGCTCGCATGCAGTGATGGATGCGGCCCGGCCCGAGGCGTGCCTGGGCGATCATGAATCCCGCGCCTTCGGGCCCGAGTACGTTCGTGGCGGGTACGCGGCAGTCTTCGTAGCGAATCTCGCAGTGGCCGCCGCCCCCGGTGTGCCCCATTACGGAAACCGGTCGAATGATGTTGAAACCTGGGTTGTCGGTGGGCACGAGGATCTGGCTCATGCGCTCGTGTGGGGCTGCGTCGGGATCGGTCACCACCATGGCGATGGCGAAGGCGGCTCCAATGGCACCGGAGGTGAACCATTTGTGGCCGTTGATCACGTAGTCGTCACCGTCTCGTACCGCTCGCGTCTGGAGCTTGGTCGGGTCTGCCCCCGAAACCTCGGGTTCTGTCATCGAGAAGCAGGAGCGAATCTCCCCCTCGAGCAGCGGCACGAGCCACTTTTCCTTCTGTTCCGGTGTGCCGAACTCAGCGAGGATCTCTGCGTTGCCTGTGTCCGGCGCCTGGCAGTTGAACACGCGCCCGGCGATCCCGCTGCGGCCCATGATCTCGCACAGCGGCGTGTACTCGAGGTTGGTCAGCCCGGCGCCCCATTCGTCATCCGGCAGGAAGAGGTTCCAGAGCCCGATCTCCTTCGCCTTGGCGCGGAGCTCCAGCATGATGCCTGGTTCTTCATGGGGCGAAGCCTCTGACTGCTCGGCGTACTCCCTCTCGGCGGGGTAGACGTACTCATCCATGAATCGGCAGAGCTGTTCCTCTACCGCCTTGGCCTTGTCCGAAAGCTCGAAATCCATCACTTCTCCTCGAGACTGCTCGGTCGAGCGGTGCGTCGAATTGCCGCTGTCCTGTCTGCACGACCGCAGACTGACGATACGTCGTGGTTTCAGTCGCGGCACGTCAACTTGCGACCCAGAGCGGGGGTCTACATACCGAACGCGCTCCGCCTCACTGCTCTGCCACGGATCACGCGACTGCTCATGCTGCCGTCACTTCCGCTTTCAGACTGTCTCTCTCGGGAAGGACAGGGTCGCGGTGCGACCGCTCGCGGGTGTAGATGCGTGTTGGTAGTTGCGGCGATCGCTCCGTCGTGGTCGATCCACCCGCAGGCGACCCAAGCCGCCGGGACGAACCCGAGTCGCCCTGAGCAAGATGCGGGTCCCGTTGGAAGTTCGTGCTTCGTCACGACGTGCAACCGACGGCCGCGCCTTCGCTTGCCGACTGCTCTCTTGGCTCGGCTGTCCCGGCATAGGCGGACGCTCAGCATCTTTTCGTTGACTATTTGGACGATTTTGGTCAGATATATCGGATATGTCGCCCCCTCTGCCTCGCTCTACCGGCCCGGCCTCGTGGCGCCTCGACGCCTCGGAGCGCGAGTGCCTGGCCCGGGACGGCTACCTGGTGCGAGAAGGCGCAATCGGGGGAGGAGATCTCATGGGGGTTCGCGCCGCCTGCGAGGCGATGGTCGAGCGGCTGACCAGGCGCGACCCGGGAACGCCGAAGATCCCGGCCGGAAGCTACTGCTTCCAGGTCGACCGGGAACTGTCCACGATCGTGAAGTGGGAGCCGGACCACACCGACGTGGTCCAGGGTGTCGAGCCGTTTGCGCACTTCGACGGCGACCTGCGCGCCTGGGGGCTCGATCCTCGCTTCGTCGATCCGATCCGCGATCTCTTGGACGTCGACGCCGTCGACCTCTTCACGGAGAAGCTCAACGTGAAGCGCGCCCGGGTCGGCGGCCCGATCGTCCTCCACCAGGACTACCCGTACTGGGTGGCCAACTCCCAGGACCCGGGCGAGATCGCGACGGCCGTACTGTTTCTCGACGACGCGACGCGCGACAACGGATGTCTCGAGGTGTTGCCAGGAAGCCACCGGGACGGCGTCCGGAAGCCCGGCAGCCAGGCCGGGTTCGGAGCGTTCGAGATGGACCCGACCTGCGTTCCCGACGAGGCCCTCGTGTCCCTCGAAGTTGGCGCGGGAAGCGTCGTCTTCTTCGGCTCCCTTCTCGTGCACCGGTCCGCCCCCAACCGATCGAACGGCGACCGGCGGACTCTCCTCTACAGCTATCAACCGGCGGGACGCGAGGCCTCGGTGGTCTCCCTCGCGGCACTCCTGGGGGGCCGATCGTGATGACCACGGCCGAGAGCGGGCGCGCCGCCGGGCGGGAACGCAGACACCAGCAGATCCTCGGGGCTGCCGAAGAGCTCTTCGCCATACAAGGCTTCGCAAAGACCACGGTGGACGAGATCGCTCGCCGCGCCGGGGTTTCGAAGGGTCTGGTCTACAACCACTACGATTCGAAGGACGAGTTGCTTCGCGCGGTCTGGTCGAGCCAGGTCGACGCCTGGATGCGCGAGACCCGGACCCACGTCAAATACAGCGAGGCCGCGATCGCAGACACTGTCGGCGAAGTGCTGGCGGTCTCGGTCCGCCAGGCGCGAGACAACCCGCTACTCGGTCGCATCCTCTCCCAGGACCCGGGGAGCCTGGTCGCACACGAGCGCGACGACGTCGCCGCCTTTGGCCGCTTCTACCGCGATCTCCTCGAGCCCGCTCTGGCCCACGGTGTGAAATCGGGAGAGCTGCGTCGCGGGCTGGACATCGCCCACAGCGCCGAGCTGATCTGGCTGATGCATTTCGCGCTGATCCGCGAGCTCTTCGTCGGATCCGTGGGCGGATGGCGCTCGGACGGCGAGGAGCTGCTGCGGGCGGCCATCGATCTGATCGTGGCTGGATTGCGGGCGTCGCGATGACCTACGCGGCCTGCAGCGCACGCGACGTCGACTCGTTCCGCGAGCACGGATTCCTGGTCGTCGAAGATGCGATCGACCTCGACGACCTCGAAGAGGTCCGGCAACGCTGCCAACCCATCCTGACCCACAAGGAGAAGCTCGCCTTCGACTGGGCGTGGGAAAAGGGAACGAGCCGCGAGGCGCGACCTTTCCGACTCGTCCAGAGCAGTCCGAGCATCGTCTGGAAGCAGATCGCCGCGACACGCTTCCGGGAGTGGATGCGCGTCTTCGCATCCGAACTGATGGGTCGACCGGTCGAGTTCTGGTACGACCAGTTCCTCGCGAAGCCGCCGCTGCAAGGCGCAACGACATTCTGGCACCAGGACGAGGGCTACTGGGGCCGCAACCTGGACGACCGCGGTATCACGTGCTGGATGCCGCTCGTCGACGTCGACGAGCACAACGGCTGCATGCACTTCGTCGACGGAGGACACCTGCAGGGCGTTCTTCGACACTGGCAGCCCGAGCACATCCAGAGCGACCTTCTCTGCTGCGAACCCGACGTGACGCGCGAGGTGGCTTGCCCGATCCGCACGGGGAGCGTGACGTTCCACCACGGCAAGACCCCCCACATGACGCCGCCCAACCGCAGCCGTCGGTGGCGATCCGCCGTCACGACCCACATGCGGGTCGAAGGCTCGCTTGGCGAAGGCGGCCACTACCCCTGGAAGGTCTACGTCGATCAACGGACGGGCGAGAAGACCGTCCCACCCACGAGTTGAGGTGACCCCGTGACTTCTGTCGCGACCGCTGGACCGCCCCGCAATGACGATGTCTTCGTCGTCGAGATCGACGAGGCCCAGGTTCGGCGCTTCCACGAGCAGGGCTTTCTCGTGATCGATCGCATCACGACGGATGAAGAGGTCGCGTGGCTCGCCGAAGTGTGGGACGAGCTGTTCGCGGACCGCCGCAGGTGGTTCGATGTCGCGCGGCCGTTCGGCGCCTTGGACGACGTGAGTGTGGGCCAGATGCTGTTCCCCGAGAAGTACGCCCCCGCGCTCCGACAGACGACCTACTTCCAGAATGCCCGGCGGATCGCCGCAGCCCTGCTCGCACACGAACAGTCGCAGCTGGAGGCGTGGGGCCACATGGTGCTCAAGCCGGCGCGCTGCGGGCGCGAGACGCCCTGGCACCAGGACGAGTCCTACTGGGAGCCCGGCTTCGACTACCACGCGATCGGCGCTTGGCTGCCGCTCGAGGACGTCGACGGGGACAATGGCTGCATGTGCTTCGTGCCCGGATCCCATCGCAGCGGGCTCCTCCCGCACCGACACATCGATCACGACCCCCGACTCCACCTGCTCGAGGTCGACGTGCCGATCGACACCTCGTCCAGGGTCGCCGCTCCGCTGCGCCTCGGTGGGGCGACGTTCCACCACGCCCGCACGCTGCACGCGACCGCCGCCAACCGGACCGAGCGCCCGCGGCGGGCGTTCGCGAACGAGTTCCAGGCGCCTCCCCAGCCTCGCCGCGAGCCCATCCCCAAGCCCTGGCTCGACGACCAGAAGCGGGCTTGGGCCGAACGCGGGGCCGGGTAGAGCGACGACACAGGACCCGGTCAGGCTTCGGGGGTCTCGTCCTTGTCACTCTCGAGCGACTTCCTCATGCGCTTCATCCAGAGCTTGCCCTTGCTCTTGACCTGTCCCTTCACGATCGGGAAGAGCAGCGCCATGAAGCCCGTCACCTGGTAGTCGGGCTGCCAGGTGACTTCGACCCGGCCGTCTTCGAGGACTTCGAAGCGCTGGGTATCGGTCCCGCACAGGCCCTTCTGCTCGACCTTCACGCTGAACGAGCGCAGCGGGTCGACTTCGAGGTAGGTGCGCTTCTGGTGGATCTTGCCGGCGATGCCGCCGTCGATCAGCAGTTCCCAGACGGCTCCCTTCTCGAAGCCATGGCCGTGAATCAGTTTGGCCTTCTTCGTCGGGGGGTCGACCTTCGTCGTGTACACAGGGTCGATGAAGGCCAGGAAGACCTCTTCGAGCGGCCTCTCGACGCGGGTGCGGAGCGAGAATTTCAGCTTCATGGTGGCTCCTTTCGATCACTTCGTTGCGATCGTTTGGCGCGGGGATCAGGTGCTGCAGTTCTCGATCAGGTAGTCGGTGACACGCTCCACCGAATCTTCGACGTCGTGCGCTTCCCAGGACGGGTCTTCGAGCGCTCGGGTCTCGGCGTGCCCGATGTGCTGCTGCATGTTCTCGACGTCGTCCCGGAGACCGGGCGGGGCCGTGTCGACGAGTCGCTGGAACTGCCGGGCGGCACGCTTTGCCTGCACAGACCGGACCTTGCCGTCGGAGTGGTTCTTCGCGGCGCTCGCCTGGCCGGCTTCGTAGACGTCCGTGGCCAGGTTCCCCAGCACCGAATTCGCCACGGCGCAGAACTCCTCCCCGTCGTACTCGGGTTCTCGGCACACGACTGCGTCGGGCGGCGGCTCGTCGGTCTGCTCGTAGATCAGCAGTCCGCTCTTGTGGGGCAGGGTGGGGTGCACCGTCCAGAGCGGGACGCCCGGATCGATGTACTCGAGGATGTTGTCGCCCGGCTTCATGGCCCGCAGCAGGATGCTGCCGCGGCCCACGATCACGCCGATGTCCTGCTTGCCGTCCTGATTGAAGTCCTCGACGAAGCCCGCCCCCGTGAAGTAGGTCTGGAAGCGGTGGTCCTTCACGTTGCTCGGGATCGCGTAGACGGCGTCGGCCACGAAGTTGGCCGTCTTGCCTCGGCGTTCTGACTCGTTGCGAAGCACGATCATGGCCGCGTTCGAAAGCGTCGATAGCGGGAAGACCACCAGGTCGCTCATGTTGTCGCCGTCGAAGTCGCCGGTTCGCAGGGTGAGCGGGGGGGTGCCCCCCGTCTCGACCCGCTGTGGCTCGGAAAATCGAGGTACGCCGCCGGTCTCGCCGTCTTTGAGTGCAGGCGTCGTGTTGATCCAGATGGTGACGGTCCGGGTGTTCCAGTTCGCGCTGGCGATGTCGGGTTTGCCGTCGTCGTTCAGGTCGGCGGCGACGGTATTCGTCGGGCCCGCGCCCTGCGGGAGGCCATCGGGCGGGATCTCCAGTCTGTGCGCCTCCTCGAAGCAGGCCGGCGCCCCGGGTTCGCGGCGCGTCCGGTTCGTGAGGATCGAGACGCTCGACAGGGACGGATCTGCCGTCAACAGGTCCGGAAGGCCGTCCCCGTTGAAGTCGGCGCTGGTGATCGAGATGGTGGGCCCTTTGACGGGGAAGTAGTCGACCTGCGAGAACTGCAGGTCGTCGGTGCCCTCGACGGTCCGGTTCATCAGCACCGCGGTGTTGTAGCGGGCGCCGTTCGGATGCTCTGCGACGGGATCGCCCTGGGGGCAGTCTTTCGACAGCCCGCGGTGGTGATCCGTGGTCTGGCTCAGGTTTGCGGTGGCGATGTCGGGACGGCCGTCGAGGTTGAAGTCGGCCGCAACCACGCCGCCTTCACGATCCGCCAATCCGAACGCGCGTCCGTGAGTGACGTGGAGCTTGACGTTGAGCTCGGCGTCCTCGATGCCGGGGAAGATGAACGTCCGCGACTGGGCCCGCGTCTTGTTCAGGCGGACCGTCACCGTGCCCGGGTGGTTCGAATTGACGACGTCCACGATGCCGTCCCCGTTGAAGTCCTCGGCGGCGATCCCCGCAGAGGGCTGCCCGTGAAGGAACTTCACGTGTTTGCCCTGCCTGAACATCCCGTACTTCGTGCCCTTGGGCTCGTTGACGAAGTAGCCGAAGCCCGGCTGGATGTGGTCGGCCGCGATCACCTCGGGATAGCCATCGTCGTTGAGGTCCACAGCGATCGAGTCACAGACCTGGAAGTTCACCGTGGGAACGTCGCGGGACGTGTCCGCTGCGAAATAGGGGAAGCCCTGCTCCTTGTCGGTCACGGGATGCAGCTTCGAATGGTGGCGGGGCGTGCAGGGCGGCGCTTCGGCCTTCGGCCAGATGAACTGGCGGAGACTCGCGCAGGCACCGAGCGTCAGGGTCGCGGCGAGCAACGCGCCGATCAGGACCGGGGTCGTGACACGCGTTGCGCCAGCGCTTCGTTGGCTCGGTCGATTCGTCATGTCGTCCTTTCAGGTATCTCAGGATCGTGCGAGTGCATCGAGCATGGTTTTGGCTTCACGGGGCACGCGGCGCTCCAGCCCCTCGTGGATCTCGCCGTAGCTCTCTTCCAGCCGCTCTCTCGCTTCGCCCACGTCTCCCGTCCGCGCGGCGACACGGGCCAGCTGCGTGGCGTAGTGGAGCTGCTGCCAGCGATTTTCGCTCGTTGCCGCGAGCGCGTAGGCTTGCTCGAGATGCTGCTCAGCGGTGTCGAGGCGGCCGTCCTCGAGTTCGAGCATCCCGAGGACGTAGGAGCGCGTCATCGCGACGACCTCGTAGCGCCCGGCACCGGCGGCAGCCACTTCGAGCAGCTCCCTGGCGCGGTCGTGGTTCTTGGCCAGTCGGTGGACGTCCGCCGCCGCCACCTGGTAGTAGCCGCCGGCCGCCATGTATCCCAGCGAAGCCTGCACGGCGAGTCCGCGTTCGACATCTGCGACGGCGCGGTCGATCTCGCCCAGCTGGGCGCGACCCCAGCCCCGCAGTACCAGCGCGACCGACTCGGTGGTGTGGAAGCCGTTGCCTTCGAGAAGAGCGAGGATGCGGTTCCCGGTCTGCTCGCACAGGTCGGCGTCGAGCAGCACGTAGCCGGCGCCGACGACGCTCGCGAGGGCGAGGCCGTGACTGTGGGGATGATCCAGGGTCTGCAGATAGGCTTCCATGGGGGCGGTTGCCGCCATCGCCTGATCGGGTTTGCCCATGCCTGCGATGGCGAGCACATGAACGCCGTACGCCAGGGCGACGACGTCCGTGTCGTAGGGTGTCACCGGGGGCGGGAACGGGACCGTCTTCGCGATCTCGAGCAGCTCGCGAAGCAGGGGCTCTGCCTCGCGGACGTCGAGTCCCGCCAGCGCGGCACTCGCGATGATCACGTTGCCGGCCACCAGCAGCTGCGGGACATCGAAGCGCCGGCCGAGAGCCGCGACCCGCTCCGCGTAGGCGCTGCCGGCCCGGGGATCGCCGCCCGCGACCATCTCGAACTCCGCAAGCGCGATCAGCGCCGGCACTTGCGCGAGCCCCTCCTCGAGCGCGTCGCAGAGCGCTTCGATCCGCGAGTAGTTGCTCCGGACCTGCGGAACCTCGGATCCGAGCAGGGCAACCAGGGCCTGGCCGTGGGCAATGCGAATGCCGATTTCCTGCTGGTTGCGCTCGTCGCTCTCGGGCAGCTGCCCCAGGGCCTCGAGGGCCAGACGGAAGTGCTCGGACGCCTCTTCGTTCGCGAAGCGCGACTTCGCGAGCTCCGCAGCCCGCACGGAGTGGCCGACCGCGGCGTCGTGGAGATCGCCCGCCGCGCAGTGACGCGCCATCAGCTCGGGCTCGACCTCCACCCGGCGCGGGAAGTGCTCCTCGAGGACGGCCGCTACCCGGGCGTGTGAGGTCTTGCGACTGGATCGCAGCTGGGACTCGTAGGCCGTGGCCTGGATCAGCGCGTGGCGGAAGCTGTAGCTGGCATGCGGAGGCCTGCCGCTGCGGTGCAGGATCTGCGCGTCGACCAGCTGGTCCAGCGCGCGCTCGAGGGTCTGCGGGTCCAGCTCGACTACCGCCGCGATGAGCGCATGGGAGAACTCCCGGCCAATGATGGCCGCCTGCTGGGCCACTCGCTTCGACGCTCCCAGTCGGTCCAGGCGTGCCATCAAGGCGTCCTGCAGCGAAGCCGGGATCGAGAGGGCCCGGATCTGCACGTCTGATTCGTCGACCCGTCCCGGGTCGCCCAGATCGAGGGTGCTCATCAGCCCGGCAACGAGCTCTTCGATGTAGAGAGGAACGCCGTCCGAGCGGCGCTCGAGCTCGGCCACGGCCGTCGCGGGGAGCGTGCGCCCCATCGAATTGTGGATGAGCTCGCGCGTGGCCTCGGCCGACAGTCGCGCAAGCGAGATCTCCGAGATGCGGTCGTTGCTCCAGGCAGGTCGGAATTCGGGACGACAGGTCAGGGCGATCAACACGGGACTGGCTTCGACGGCTTCCGCCAGACGACCCACGTACTCGAGGGTGGACGGGTCGGCCCAGTGGAGGTCCTCGGCGACGATCACCAGAGGTCGCTGCTGAGCGACGGCGGAGTTGAGGCGCACCAGCGAGGAGAGTGTTCGCTCGCGCTGCTCGTCGGGGGTGATCTGCGGCGGCGGGTGATCGGGCGTCGAGGGCAGGCCGAGCAGGGCCAGCAGGTAGGGGATGACGTCATCGAGCCCGGGGATGGCCGATACCCGCTCGACGATTCGCTCCGTGGCGGCCGCGGGTTCGAGATCGGCGATGCCGAACTGCGACACCAGCAGATCCACGATGGGTTGGAAGGCGCTGCCTTGCGCGAAGGGCGAGCACTGGGTCGTGAGCCAGAGACAGTCGCGGTCGCCCAGCGCATCGCGGAACGATCGGATGAGTCGGGACTTGCCGATCCCGGGCTCCCCGCGCACCAGCACGACGTGGCCCCGATGGGCGACGAGGTCGCTCCAGCGATCGAGCAGGAAGGCCAGCTCGCGGTCGCGCCCCAGCATGGGCCGGCCGTCGTCCACGTCGCTCAGGGCCTGGGCGCCGACGACGCGTTCGACCTCGTGGAGGACCATCGGATGGTCGAGGCCGCGGACGGGTGTCTCGCCCAGGCTGCGCGCCTGGAAGGAGCTGCGGCAAAGTGAGAGCGTCTCGTCGCTGACGACCACGCTGCCCGAATGCGCGATCCCCTGGATTCGCGCGGCGACGTTCACCGTGGGGCCGAGCGCCAGTGCGTCCTCGCCCTCGGCTTCGGGGTCCACGACCACGAGTCCACTGTGGATGCCGATGCGCGCATCCAGCTGGCGCTCTCCGAGCTGGCGCTGGATCTCGAGTGCGCAGCGGATCGCGCGATCGGCCTGGTCTTCCAGGGCGCGGGGATAGCCGAAGTAGACGAGCACGCCGTCGCCCAGGTACTGCGCAACGTGCCCACCGAAGTGCTCGACGGCCTCGACGCACACCTCCCGATAGTCGTGCAGGACCTGCCGAAGCTCCTCGGGATCGATGCGCTGTGCGAGCTCGGTCGAGCCCACCATGTCGCAGAACACGACGACCAGCTGACGTCGCTCGCTCTCGTGCGCCGCGACCCGGACCCCGCTCACCACGCGCGCCTGGGCGTCGCTTCGCCAGACGAGGGCGGCGCCCTCGCGCCGAGCGACCTGGAGCCCTTCGACGAGTTCCTCGGCGAGATCGTCGAGGGTCTCCTCGTCGATCTCCAGATCCCTCCGCAGGCCGCGCAGAGAGACGCGTCCACGGTCCTCGAGGAGCCGCCGGGCTCTCTCGACGGCTTCGAAGAAGGCACTCATCGCGTCACTCCGAACTCGCGCCCCCCGCGCCCACAGGCGCACCCTTGGTCGAGGCATCCTATCAGAGAGTCGGTCGCGGTCGGGCGCGAAACGGCCTTGTGTGCCAGGAGGGGCATGCCCGACGCTTCGATCCCGCGCGAGCTACGACAGGTTTGGACGGAAGACATCGAAGCCAGCGGTTTTTGACCCCCAGCGGCGCCTGTGGTCGAATGTCGCATGCAGTAGTGGAGGTGCCCGATGCTTCGAATCGCCCGGATCGCCGCCTTGTCTGCAGTCTTCGTCGCCTGGGTGGCACCGGGCCTCGCCGGCGCGCAAACGCCCCTCGACGTCCAGGACACGACACCGCGCAGCATCGGGTTCGAGGTCGAGAGCTCACCGGCGCCGAACGCGATCGGCGAGATCTTCGGCCCCCAGCGAACGGCGAGCTGGTCGTCTGACGGCACGACGGGGACGCTCACGATCTCCGCGGCGACCCACGTGGAGATGTGGTCCGGCGGCAGCTGGGAGCCCGTGCCGGGATCGTTCGATGCGATCGTGATCCACATCGACGTCGCGACGCTGGGCGCGACGAGCCTGCCCGCGTCGGGCGCGGTCGAGAGCGGGAACCTCGGGTTGTCGTTCACCCAGAAAGCGCTCGATACGGCCGCCGTCATTGCCTACGTCGGGCCCAACGTCGACCCCTTCATCTGCACCTCCCAGGCCCAGGTCGATGCCTTGTGCGCGGTCGCACCGCAGTTTTGCGGGCAGATCTGCATTCCGGTTCCGGGCTCGGCCTACGACCCGGCGACGGGCCGGGTCAATCTCGTCGGGTCCGAGACCCAGACCGCCTGCGACGGAGGCCAGTGCTTCGGTCCGTACGACTTCTACGCGAAGGGTGGCGACCTGCGCTTGAGCGAGCTGGCCGCTGCCGTTCCCATTCCCGCGTTGCCGATGACCGGCGCCATCCTCCTCGCGCTACTGCTCGCAGCCACCGGCTGCATCGCATGGGCTCGGCCGCACCCGCGCCTTCCCGGTGCGTTCGGCTAGCTGGCGAAGCCGTAGGCTGCGACGGAGCCGACGTTCCAAGACCCCGTCTTGGGTCGGCCTCCTAGGCGACGCGGGGGTGCCAGCTGACACTCCGGCCGTGCGCGTGTCCTTCGCCGAGCAGAAGCTCCCGACCGTCCGGCCAGACACGAAGGCGGAGCTCTATCTGGCTTCCGTCCGGGGAAGCTTCCGCGCGCAGCCACGCCAGTGGCCGTGCGGATGTGGCCTCCGCGCCGTGGGACTCGATCGCCTCCCGCACCGTGCGCTGCTCGTCACTCGGCACGTACGCCCAGACCGACGAGTGGTAGACGACCGTGCAGACGTCCGCTCGCGCCTCGGACAGCCGGTCGGGAAGCCAGTCGCCGGCGCGGGCTTCCCGCACGTCCGGCGGATCTCGGCGCGCCACCTCGACGGCGGCGCGGAGCTGCGTCAAGCGTTCCGGCTGGTCGGCCCAGACGAAGCACTCGAGATCCCGGACACCCTCGTCGTCGTCGATGGCCCGAGGGGCGATGTCGCAACCACTGCGCTCGCGGACTTCGACGCGGACATCGCCAAGACCGGGGTCATCGCCGTTCCATTCCGTCGAAATCGCGACAGGGGAGGCGGCGTCTCCCCACGTCCAGGCGCCGAGGTCATATCGGAACTGGCTCCACTGTAGATTCAGCCCCGCGCTGCAACCGATCTCGAGCAGGCGAAGCGGCAGCCCCGTCTGTTGCGCGACGAGAAGGAAGCCTCCCAGCAGCCCCGCGCAGCGCCGCACCTCGTTGGTCTGGGGGAAGCGTTCGAGTCGGGGGCGCATGCGCGTGCGCTCCTTCTCGATCACGTCCCGGAAGTGCGGCCATGCGGCGTCCGCGTCCGCGTCCGCGCACCCTCCGGCGGTTGGATAGAAGCGCGCAAGCGCTGGCGCGCGTCCGGCCAGCACCTGTTCGTGCACGGCACCGAGAACCCGAAGGGCAAGGAAGCCGCGCAAGGGATCGCCTTCGAAGTCGCGTATCAGGTCCCACACGGCGCCTCGGGCCTCGATGTCGGCCCGCGCGTGTCCCAGCAGCGCGCTGTACAGGGGCGAGCCCAGGTAGGCGCAGAATCCCTCCTGCAAACGGAAGGAGGTCAGGGTGCGATCGAGGTCCACTCCCGGAGTATGGACCGACCTCGCTGGTCTTGGCGAGAAGGAGAATGTTAGAGTCCGGGCCCACTGGAAGCGTTGCCCGCCGCATCTCGGGCACGCGAGACGAGGAGTCCTCATGAGCAGCGGCGCACTCGATCCCCGGGGCCAGGGTCCCGACGCACCCTGGCACCTCATCGGCAGCCGCAAGCCCGTCTTCGACGAGGCCACGCTGACCGACCTCGAGGTGAAGGGCGAGATCCCGCGCGAGCTCAACGGCCGCTACTTCCGCAACACCGCCAATCCCCAGACCGGCTACACCGAGCACTGGTTCATCGGTGACGGCATGCTTCACGGGGTCGAACTCGAGGACGGCAAGGCGAGCTGGTACCGGAACCGCTACGTGCGCACCCCCATGTTCGAGCATCCGGGCGTCGATCGACTGACGCTGGCGATCGACAAGGAGAAGCTCACCTTCGACTACTCCGTGTCGGCCGCGAACACCCACATCATCGGCCACGGCGGGAAGATCCTGGCGCTCGAGGAGGGCTCCTTCCCGTACGAGCTCAGCAAGGAACTCGACACCGTCGGGCCTCACACCTTCGGGGGGAAGCTCACCGGCCCCTTCACCGCACATCCCAAGTTCTGTCCGGACACCGGGGAAATGCTGGCCTTCGGCTACGCGCCGATCCCGCCGTACCTCACCTACTTTCGGGTCGACGCCCAGGGCAACATGGTTCAATCGACCGAGATCGCGGTCACGGGCCCGACGATGATGCACGACTTCGCGGCCAGCCGGAACCACACCATCTTCATGGACCTGCCTGCCATCTTCGACATGGAGCTCGCGATGAAGGGCGGCATGCCCATTCGCTGGAGCGACGACTACCCGGCGCGCTTCGGGGTCATGCCTCGCGAGGGCAACAACGACCAGGTCAAGTGGTTCGACGTCGCCCCCTGCTACTGCTTCCACACCCTCAATGCTTTCGACGACGGGGATGAGGTGGTGGTCTACGGCATGCGGGTCCCCGAAATCTGGCGCGATTCGTCCGCCATGGACATGGCGGCGCCGACGGCGCCCGAGGCCATGCCGCGTCTCCACGAGTGGCGGCTCAGCATGAGTTCCGGCTCGGTCAAGGAGCGCTACCTCGATGACGACGCGTCCGAGTTTCCGCGTATCCCGGCGAGCCTTCAGGGACATCGGAACCGCTTCGGCTACTCCCTGGGCGGCGATCCGGACAGTGGCAACATGGGCGGCCAGGTCAACAAGTACGACCTGAGCAACGGAGCGACCAAGCAGGTCCACAAGTTCCCCGCCGGTCACGAGCCGGGCGAATCGGTCTTCGTGCCGCGAGAGGGCGGCAGCGCCGAAGACGACGGCTATCTGATGACCTTCGTCTGGAAGCCGGACACGGACACGAGCTACATGGTCATCCTGGACGCGGCGAACGTCGGTGCGGAGCCGCTCGCGGAGATCCACATTCCGCGGCGCGTCGTCTCCGGGTTCCATTCGAGCTGGATCCCGGACCGCGCCTGAAACGACGACCACAGCTAGCTGCGCTCTGACGACCTTTGCGTCGTCGCCTAGCTGGCGAAGCCGTAGGCTTCGCTTGCGACGGAAGCCGAAGTTCCAAGACTCCGTCTTGGGTCGGCCTCCTAGTCGTTCTGGCCGAGGCTTCGAACGTAGACCACCAGTTCGCGGACGCGCTCGTCTCCCAGGTAGCCCCAGGCCGCCATCAGAGGGCTGCCTCCGTAGCGGCTGGCGCCGTCGCGGATCACGAGGAAGAGGTCGTCGTCGCTGCCCGTGTGACCATCGCTGTCCGCGTCGAACTTGAACTGGCCCACGCTGAAATCCCGCGGCATGGGCAGGGCGACGATTCCGGCGGGGCCGTCTCCCTTGCCTTCCGTCCCGTGGCAGGACGCACAGAGCTGCTCGTAGCTTTCCTGGCCGGAATCAGGCGTCTCGCCCGCAGCAAGGGGCGAAGCACCCACCTGCGCGAAGCCCGCGACCGCCAGGGCGAAGACGAACAGGAGGGCCGGCTGGCGCGTCACGGCGCCGCTGCGACCCGATCGTCGTCGCCAGCAAATCCGGCGCGCGGATCCAGCCGGATCACCCGGGGCTGGCCGCGTTCGATCTGCCACGTCGGGGCGTTCGAGTTCGACGTCCAGACGCGTCCTTCGCTGTCGAAGTCGATCTCACGGGTGTAGGTCACCCGGGTCGGCAGCGGATAGACGAGGAACTCCTCGTTCGCGGGGTCGAAACGGATGAGCGAATCGCTGTTGGTGCCGCAGATCCACACCGTGTCGTTGCTGTGATCGACGTGAAGCGCGTAGGGGGTCTCGGACCCGAGCGGCTCGATGGGGATGGGCCAGGTTTCGAAGGCCCGGGTCTTCGGGTCGAAGCGCGCCACGAGCCCTGAAGAGAAGCCGGGGATCCAGAGCCGACCCTGGGAATCGAAGCGCAGCCGGCGGGGCGCCGTGAAGGGCGTCTCCACGATTTCGACCTCGAGAGTGTCCGGGTCGATCCGCCCGATGCGGTGCGCGTTGAGCTGGCTGAACCAGATGCCGCCGTCGAGCGCGATGTCGATGCCGTAGGGGACGGGCATCCCACCCGATCCTTCGCCCGCTTCGCCGGGGTCGATCTCGAAGGTCTGGAAGACCCAGAACAGGACGGGCAGCATCCGGATGAGCGCGGCCTGGCTCCAGCTGACGGCGGGCAGGGTGATGGTCTCGAAGGTCTCGGTCGTCGGATCGAAGCGCGCCACGTGGTTCGAGCCAGCGATCGTGAACCACACGCGACCGCGGTCGTCGATCCGCAGGGTATGCGGATAGAAACCCTCGCTCATGGGGTAGAGGGTCCACTGTTCCGTCGTCGGGTCGAAACGGCCGAGTCGGTTGCCGAGCGCCAGGGTCACCCAGATCGAGCCGTCCGGCGCGGCCTGCAGGGAATGGGGACCGACACGCGCGTTCGCGTTCGGCTGTAGGGGCGAGCCCGACGTCGCGAACACACCGCCCAGGGGCAGGTCGCTCTCGATCGGGAAGCGCTTCGTCTCGCCGGTCTCGGGGTCGAGCCGGAAGAGCTCGTCCTGCATCATGTCCACCGAGTAGACGTCGCCGCTCGGGTGCACCATCAGGTCGTGTTGCATGGAGGCGCGGCCGCCGAGCACCCACTCGTCGATGACGGCGCGCCGCACGGCTTCGGGCGGCGGCGGCGCGAAGGCCTCCGTGCCCATCCCGGCGGTCAGCCGCGGCACCGCGTGCGCCGGGTCGTAGGCGGCGTCGAACCAGCCCGGGACCTGCGCTCGCACCTCGGGGGTGAGCCCACCGCCCATGCGCGCCATCAGGTGCAGCACCTTCTCCCACTGCCAGTCTTCTCGCGGTACCCGCGTCGCGGCGTTGCCCTGCTGGTGGCAGTAGGTGCACTGGCGCACGAACTGCTCGCGCTGGGTCGGGTCTTCGATCTGCTCGAGAAACAGCGCGAACCAGCGGTTCGCGGGAAGCTGGGCGGCGAGGGCGGCGGGATCGGTTTCCGCTTCCAGTGCGACCGCGACCGGCGGACCCGGGACAGGGACCGTCGCCTGCGCGTCGCGCCAGCCGATGCGGCGCACGCGAAGCTGCCAGTCACCCTCGGCGAGGCCCGGCACCGCAAAGTGGCCGGCCGCGTCGGAATAGACCGTGACGCCGCGAGCGGGGTCGCCGCGTTCGGCCGTCACCAGCGCACCGACGATCGGCTGATCCCCGGTCCCTGTCAGGGTCCCTGTCAGAGTGCCGGTCAGCTCGCCGGCCTGGGTCGCCAGCGGGAACCCGACGGAAACCGCGCCGTAGACGAACACAGTGAAGCAGGCCTTCGAGATGCGCGTCATCGGTTGTCCTCCTCCGGACTGGCGACGTCGAACTCGAGCACGATGGGCTCGAACACCTGGCGGACGGCGATGCCCCGGTGCTCCAACTGGTCCGCCGGCGTATCGACCCTCACGGCGAATGCTGCGGGATCGCGCCCCTCGCCGCAGGCGCGAGGATAGTCCACACCGACTCGATAGCGTCCCGGAACTGTGGGGAAGCGGACTTCCTCGATGCGGGTGGCCTGGGGCAGAGCGGAGGCTGTGCAGCGCTGGTCCGCCACCAGCTCGCCGCCGATGCGGCTGGGCGTGTTCGCGTAGTAGACGGTCTCCTCGAAGGGGCCCGTCACATAGAGATCGAGATCGCTCTCCGGACCGAACGCCAGTCGGACCGTGACGCCGCCCGCGGGCGGAAGCTGCCGGAGCTGGCCGATCAACGTGTCGGCCGCCGCGCTGCGCTCGTGTGTCCACGGGGCCGGCGGGTTGACGATCGGTCCCGCGGGCGGTCCGTCGTCACACCCCACGCCCATCGCCAGGACGGTTCCCAAGCCCAAGACAGATCCGAACACAGAGCCGAAGACAGAGCCGAAGACAGAGCCCATGCCCGCGACGCTGCGAATCATCGCTCCGGCTCGGGCAGGGCGAACGCCATCACGTGGTCACCCGGAGGCGTGGGGGCGCCCCAGTGTCCGCCCGCGGCGATGACGACGAACTGCCTGCCGTCCGGGCGAACCTGATAGGTCATCGGGACCGAGTTGGCTGAGGTCGGCAGGCGCGTCTCCCACAAGACCTCGCCCGTCGTCAGGTCGTGGGCCCGGAAGGCGTGCTCCAGTGCCGCGCCGATGAAGATGACCCCGGTCTCGCTGACGATGGGCCCACCCACCCCCGGAACACCGCGCAGCCACCAGAACGGGAACGGCGCGAGGTCGCGCGAGGTTCCGAGCGGCACGCTCCAGAGCAGCTTGCCCCCCGCCAGATCGACGGCGTCGATCGTGGCCCAGGGCGGTGCCAGGCAGGGAACCCCGAGCGGAGAAGAGACGACATCGGTCTCGACGCAGTACGGCGTGCCCTTCTGCTTCTGATAGACGTTCTCGCACTCGGCACGGGGGACGAGCTTCGACATGGCGGCGAAGCGCCAGGTCACCACGACCATCGCCTGTTCGGCGGGGTGGATGGCAGGGGAGCCCCAGTTGTTGCCGCCGCCGTTGCTCGGGAACAAGATCGACCCCTGGGTCGAAGGCGGAGTGTACATCCCTTCGTTGCGCAGGCCGGCGATCCGCTCGCGGCACTCAGCTTCGTCCCAGGGCGTGACCCCCCAGGCGTCGTCGGCGCTCACGGCCGCCGCTAGCAGGTGCGGGACGTGAGTCGGGAAGGGCTGTGTCGGCGAAAGATACTCGCCCGGCACCGCGCCCTGGGGCACCGGCTTTTCGATCACGGGAAAGACGGGCTCTCCCGTCTCGCGGTGCAGCACGAAGGTCATGCCCATCTTGGTCACCTGCACGACGACCGGGACCGATTTGCCGTCGACCATCAGGTCCATCAAGGTCGGCTGGGCGGGGGTGTCATAGTCCCACAGGTCGTGGTGGACCATCTGGTAGTGCCAGGCCACCTCGCCCGTGTTGCCGTCCAGGGCGACGACCGAGCTCGAGTAGTGGTCGAGGCCTTCGGACAGGCCGCGCTTCGCATGCTCTCGGGGATCGCGATGGCCCCCGAAATAGTCCGGGTTGGTGTTGCCTGTCGGCACGAAGACGAGGTTGCGTTCTTCGTCGACGGCGATCACCGACCAGACGTTCGTCGTGCCGCTGCGGTAGCTGCTGTCTTCGTTCCACGGGTCCATGCCGGGCGGGATGGGGTTCCAGGCCCAGCGCTGCTCGCCCGTGCGCACGTCGTAGGCGCGCACGACACCACTCGGCGCGTCCGTGCGCTGGTTGTCGAGGACCAGCGAGCCGGTGATGGCGACATCTCCGAGGATCGCAGGAGGCGAGGTGATGCTGTATTCGACCGGGTCGTGCTTCGAGATGCGGTGGGTCACGTCGACCTCGCCATCGTCCCCGAAGTCGCTGCAGCGCTCGCCAGTCTTCGCATCCAGCGCGATCAAGCGCGCGTCGAGGGTTCCCAGGAAGATGCGGTGCTCGCAGACGCCGTCGCGCCCGGATCGCCAGCTGCTGACGCCCCGACAGTTGGGCAGGATGAAATCCCGCGCGACCTTCGGGTCGAAGCGCCACTTTTCCTCGCCAGTCTCGGCGTCGAGCGCAAAGACCTTGTTGAACGGGGAGCAGTAGTAGAGGGTGTCGTCTACGACGATCGGCGTCACTTGGAAGCCGTTCGCACTCATCGGCCCACCCTCGGCGTCGAATCCCCGGGGTTCGCGCAGATCGCCCGAGCGATGCACCCACGCCAGCTCGAGGGCCGAGACGTTCTCCGGCGTGATCTGGCTCGCGGACGAATAGTGACCGCCGCCGGGTGCGCCGCCCCAGGACGACCAGGCCGCGACGGTCCCCGCGCCGACGGCGGCGGGCTGCGGCTGCCCGCAGGCCGTGGAAAGCGCGAGCGCTAGCGCGAGCAGCAGCGCCGCGGGGAATGCTCGTAACGCTCTCGGCGGGGCAAGGAATGGTAGAAGGTTGCGGGGATCGTTCGGAGGCATGGTGAGAGTCTAGGCGGACGCATCACCGGCGGCTGCCGAGCCGTTCGCGCCGTGGCACTTCTTGTACTTCTTGCCGCTGCCACCGGGACAGGGATCGTTGCGCCCCAGCTTGGGCTCCTCACGGCGATACGGTTCGGGACTCGCGTGGTGGTCGTGATCGCAGTCGGGGCCATGGACGTGATCGGTCGCTTCGGCGGGCTTGCGTTTGGGCATCGGGAATCCTGAATCAGAAGGGCCACTTGCTGTGGGACGGGTCCGGTCAGGTTAGCGGGACTCGCAGACGAGGTCGCCGCGAGGACCTACCATCTCGAGGCATCGGGGGGATGGCCTCGCGATCGGGAGGCAAGCGGATGACCCGGGGTCGGTGGTGGAAGCTCGTGCTTGGGGCTTCGTTCGCCGCAAGCCTGGTGGGTGTACTCGGGCTGCTGGGCGGACTCACCCTGCGCTACGTCAACCAGGCAGTCGACCGGGGCGGCTACTTCGACCCGAATCTCCGGGGTGCGGCCTGGCACCAGCTCGGCCTGCGAAGCCTGTCCGAGGCCTTCCCGACGCGGACGGTCTCTCGCGGCGGCGAGATCGCGGTGCTCCCGGAATCCCCGCGTGATCTCGGGGAACTCAGCTTCGAGCACGACGGACGGCAACTCGGTTTCGACGAGTTCCTGGAACGCAACCACACTCATGGCATCGTCGTGCTGCATCGCGGGGAGGTCGTATACGAGCGCTACTTCGCGGGCGCCGACGCCGGCTCGCGTTTCACGTCGTGGTCGGTCGCCAAGTCGTTCACGGCGACCCTCGTGGGGATCGCGCTCGCGGACGGCCGCATCCGCAGCCTGGACGACAGCATCGAAACCTACGTCCCCGCGCTACAAGGCACCGCCTACGACGGCGTCAGCATCGATCAGGTGCTCCGCATGCGATCGGGGGTGGCCTTCACCGAGGAGTACACCGACGACGGCTCAGACGTCGCCGACTTCATGCGCGCCTCGGTGATCGAACAGGGCGACTCCGCCGATCGACTGGCGGCGGGCTACCCGCGCGCGTCGGTGCCGGGATCGACCTTCAACTACAACACCGCCGAAACCCAGATCCTCGGAATGCTCGTGCGCGCGGTCAGCGAGAAGAGCCACGGCGCCTACCTCGAAGAGAAACTCTGGCGTCCCCTCGGCATGGAACACGACGCCAGTCTCGTACTCGACCGTCCGGGCCCGACGGGTGTCGCGCTCGCCGGCTGCTGTCTCAATGCGGCGCTGCGCGACTGGGCGCGCTTCGGGCAGCTCCATCTACAGGACGGCGTCTGGCGGGGCGAGCGCCTGTTGCCCGAAGGCTGGGTGGCGCGGGCAACCTCGGGGACCGGCGACGAGGACCCCGAGGAAGAAGTCTTCTACGGCTACCAGTGGTGGATCTTCGACGAGGGCCGCTATTCCGCAGAGGGCGTCCACGGCCAGTTCATCTTCGTGGACCCCGCGAACGAGGTCGTCATCGCCAAGGCGAGCTTCTGGCCCGTGGCCTGGGACGACGACCTGGCGGACGAGACCCTCGCGGCCTTCGGCGCCGTCGCTCGGCACCTCACAGACGGGCGCTAGAGGCCCGGGCGCACGCCGGGCCGACGCCTGCTTCGCCCGGCGAGGAATGCGACCGTGGCGACCGCCAGCAGAGCGCCACCCGTCGGTTCCGGCACCTGGATCGTCACGTTGTCGACGGTGAAGGAGTCGTTCGTGCTGGTCCCCAAGGCGATCAATGTGACCGAGTCGAACGGAACTGTCGACGTGAGCCCGAAGAAGCCCTGGTCGAGACCCCCGTCCGCGATGAAGAGCGTCCTCAGATCGAACGCTTCCAACCCTGCGTCGAAGGTTCCCTGCACGCTCACCTGCCGACTGCCGCCGATGCTGAAGAAGTCGGCGCCGAAGGCCGTGACCGGCTCGGGAAAGGTCCATACGAAGGTCAGATAGCCGGGCGACTCAGACGCCGCGGGCCTCAGCGTCCCGAGGAAGCGGTCGCCGTCGACCCGGTGGTTGGGCAGGTCGATGGCTCCAGACGCGACGGACTGGATGCCACCGTCGAAATCGAGGACGTCCGCCTGCGCGATGACGTTGCTGAAAGTCTCGGTTTCCGTGTCCGGCAACGAGACCGCGGCCTCCCAGGCCGAACGGTCGAACTCGAAATCCACGAAGCTGTCGGTGGCGGACGCGCAGGGCGCGAGCGACAGGAAACCAACCACACACAGAAGCGTATCGAAACGAATGACCTCTCCCCCCCAGGATCAGTGAGGCGTCAGCTTACACGACTGCTTGAACGACTGCGCGCGGGCGACTCCCCGGCGTTGCTACCCTCTCGCCTCACTCACGCATCCCTCACGCATGCCTCTCGCAGCGCAGCACAGGACATCCCATGACACGACTCGGCTATCAGATCCCCAACTTCACCTATCCCGACACGCGGCCCGATGAGATCTTCGACAAGGTCGTCGCGCAGGCGAAGGCCGCCGAGTCGGCCGGATACGACCGCGTCATGGTGATGGACCACTTCTACCAGCTGCCGGGGATCGGGCGCCACGATGAGCCCATGTTCGAGTGCTACTCGATGCTCTCAGCGCTGGCGCAGCACACGGAAGCAGTGCGGTTGTCGGCCCTCGTGACGGGCAATACCTATCGGAATCCGGCGTTGCTCGCGAAGACGATCACGACTCTCGACCACGTCTCCCACGGCCGTGCTTCCCTGGGCATCGGCGCCGGCTGGTTCGAGAAGGAACATCTCGACCTCGGCTTCGAGTACGGGACCTTCGGCGACCGCTTCGAGAAGCTCGAAGAGGCGCTGCAGATCATCGTGCCGATGCTACGGGGCGAGCGGCCGACGCTGCGCGGGGACCACTACAGCGTGGTCGAAGCAGCGAACGAGCCCGCATCCGTGTCGCGGATCCCGGTGATGATCGGGGGCCAGGGGGAAAAGAAGACTCTGCGCATGGTCGCGCAGTACGCCGACGAGTCGAACCTCACGGGCGAAGTGAAGGACATCCCGCGCAAGCTCGAGGTATTGGCAGAGCACTGCGACCGACTCGGCCGCGACCGGTCGGAGCTGGTCGTGACCAAGCTGCTGATGGTGGCGGTCGCACCGACGATGGACGAGCTGGAAGCGGACCTCGCGGCCATCGCGACCGTCAAGGGCTGGAACGATGCGATCCTGGACATGGTCCGCAAGACGCTGATCTACGGCGATGCGGACAGCGTGGGAGAGCGGATCGCCGAGGCGGTCGCACTGGGGCTCGACGGAGTCACCGTGGACCTCCCGGTGAACGGCCACAACGTCGAACGCGTGGCGCTGTTGGGCGAGATCGCGCTGAAGGCGCTGGGCTAGCTGTCACTTCCAGGAACATTGGTCACCCAGGCCCTCTGAGGCTACAGGGGTTGTTGTCTACGCAACTCCAAAGCCCAGAGGGGGATCCCGGGTGACACTGCATCCTAACGCCAAGACGACACCTTATCAGCGCCAGC
>JAJDAN010000053.1 GCA_029261855.1 Deltaproteobacteria bacterium | reverse complement strand
GTGCGAAATCGGATGCATGGCTCCAGATCAAGGCGGACATTCTCGGCATCCCCCTCGTGCGTCCACGCATCACCGAGTGCACGCTCCTGGGCGCGGCAATGCTCGCGGGCATCGCGACCGGCGTCTTCTCGGGCCCCGCCGACGCCGTGTCCCGCTTCGTCGACCGCGATCGCATCTTCGAACCGGATCCGGGTCGTCACCGTCGATACGAGGAGCGCCACGCGCTCTACCGGGAACTCTATCCGGCGGTCCGGGACCTGCAGCGAAAGCTGTAATCGTCGCTCTCCACCCTCGACGACCGGTCGGCATTCCCGGAGACGAAAAGAAAGGGAACCGCAGATTACGCAGATTACGCAGATTGAAAAGATGACTCGAGGTCGAAGTCACCCTGGGCGTCATGATCAGACGGTATCTCTCAGGAACCCAGGAACCCACCTATGAGCATTCCTTTGTCAAGCGGGAGACTTTCGATCCCGGACCGGGTTCCCGTAACCGGTGTCGGGGTGAGCCACGTTGTCAGTAATCGTCGCGCTGAGCGGGCACTGGCTCTTCTCGCCGCTCAGGTCTTGATACGGTTCTCGTCATGGAGCTCTGAGACCGCAAAACGCACATTACGCTCAGCCACCTATTCGGGATCCGCAAACGACCTGCGGTCACCATGAAAGATTATTCAAAGAGGACACCGCCATTCAGGAAGACGGTCGCCAGAAACTGGCGAAGCCATGGATTCCTCCGGGGTTGTCCTCGAAACGTTCTGCGCGCGACGATTCCTTAAAGATCTTAATAGTTCCTTCGTTACGTGTTCGCTGGAGCTGGATGAGTACGGGGAGGCTCTGCCTCGACGTAGTGCTTACCGGACTTCAAAAGCGTGTAGATCACCGCAAGCAGTCGCCTGGCGATAGCGACGATGGCTTTCTTTCGACCGCGTCGAGCGGCCAGGCGCTCAAAGATGGCGCACCAGTACTTCGACAATCGAACTGCCCGCCACGCCGCCTGGACCAGTGCCCAGCGCAGTATCCGTGGCCCCTCCTTGGTGATTTTCAACTCCCGGCGGGTCCTGTCGGATTCTCGAAAGCCGGGTATCAAGCCGCTGTAGGCCGTGCACTTCTTGACGGTCGGGAAGCGGTTCACGTCGCCCAGGGACGACAGTACGATATCGGCGGTGCCGGCGCCAACACCCGGGACCGAAGTGACGATGGCGTGGTTGTCGCGTTCCTCGGCGCAAGCTTGCTTTCGAAAATCTCCGAGTGCCTTCTCGGCTCGACAAAGACTCGCTTCGAGGCCTGCGAGCATGGTCATGTACTCGTCGACACAGAAGCGTTCCGCTGCTGGAAGCTCAAGACCGGCGAGGTACTGTCGCCCGTTTGTGGAAAAGAGACCCTTGGCGTCCAGGTTGCGATTGGCCAAGATCGCGCGCACCTTGGTACGCAAGCTCGAGCGCTCTTGAACAAGGAACCGACGGTGGCGCACGAGTTGTTGGTACTCACGTCTGCGCGGAGACGGGCGGCGGGCCTCTGGAATGGAGTCAAGCGAGAGGAGCCAGGCGAGAAAGTAGGCATCGTGGCGATCGCTTTTTCTCATCGACTCGGCGATGATGCGGAGCTTTTTGGGATGTGCGAGCACCAGTCGATTCGCCACCGGCTCCAGGAGGAGCCACAGCCACTCGTAGCTCGCCGACGCCTCGATGACAGCCTCGAAGGGCTTGATCTCACTGAAAAAGTCGCGAATTGCCGCTACGTTCGAACAATTGAAACGACGGTCGAAAGTTTCACCCGTCAAACTGTCGATAACACAGACAGTCAGCGACCGTTTGTGAAGGTCGATACCGGCGTAGTGCATTTCAGCCTCCGAAAGTAGGGATTTTCCCTCTCTGGGTTTTTGACACCCTTTCTTTCGGTTGCTCGCGGCTCGTCGGTTTCGACCTTTTTCTTTTGTCTGACGTTTTCTTCCTGGCGTCGAGCCTGCCGAGCCGGACGGTGGGATCACTTCAGCACACGAGCTCGCCAAAATGGCGGCAGGTGTGGGTTGCCGGAGGGAGTCTGAGGGAGGCGGCGGGAAGAGCACTCCCTCAGTCTCAGGCGAAGCCTGAGGGAGTGTCGTCTGCGCGGAGCGCAGTCCAGTTCTCCGTCCAAGTCCAAGAGACCTGGAGTCCGTACCCGCGGCGACGAACGATCGACTCAACCGCCGAGTGATTTCCTTTCGTTGAGTGATCCGCGTAGTCACCGATCTCACCCGTCGAGCCTTTCCTCTTCGCTGCTGTGCCGCTACCATAGTTTCAGGAGAAGGGAGCTCCAAGAAAAAGAAACACGAGTTCACCAACAGCACGTGTGCGTGTCGGCGAATCTTCGAGAGACGTGCCCTCGGTCGAGTGTCAGTTTCCTGGTTTCCTGGTTTCCTCAGAGCATTTCTTCAAGAGAGATCGGAACAACCTCACGTACGAGGTGCTGTCTTTCAACCCTTCGGGCTGCAGTTTCAATCTGCGTAATCTGCGGTTCCTTTCTTTCTGTCCCCGTGAACGCGTACGTTCTTTCTCCGCGTGGATCTGCGTGGATCTGCTTGATCGGACCCGGACATGGCGAGACGATGAGTATAGCCCCATCGCGTAC
>JAJDAN010000052.1 GCA_029261855.1 Deltaproteobacteria bacterium | reverse complement strand
CCAACCAGCGAGCCAAAGCCCTGCCCAAGTGGCTACGCTCCTACAACGAACAACGACCCCACAGCGCACTCAAAGGTCAGGCACCCTTGAGCCGGCTTCGGAGGGATCGCGGTGTCTAACGTCCTTGGACCCAACAGCTAGGCCGCCCACCGCGAGCAAGAGCGGAAGAGCATCGACGAGCCACGTGTTGCCGTCCGTCGCCGTGCCCGCCACGGAATTGGCCGCGGTCCCCGCAACGTTGATCCAGGCGATGGCCGGGATCACGGCCACGTCCTGGAAGAGCAGCGTGCCGAAGGCTGCGCGCCCGTGCGGCGCACCGAGTCGCTTCTGCTCGCCGAGCAGCTGCAGCACGAACGCCGTGCTCGACAGCGCGAGCCCGAAGCCCACCAGGCCGGCCGACGTGGGATCGAGTCCGAGCGCGAACGCGAGGCCGGCCGCCAGCAGCAGAGCTGTCCCGACGACCTGCGCAGCCCCGAGACCGAAGACTGCGCGCCGCATCACCCACAGCCGCCGCGGCTGAAGCTCGAGTCCGATGATGAAGAGCAGCAGCACGACGCCGAGCTCGGCGAAGTGCAGCACGGCCTCGGCGTCGTCGACTAGGCCGAGCGCGTGCGGGCCCAGCAGGACCCCGGCGGTCAGATATCCGAGAACGGCCGACAGTCCGAGCCGCTTGAAGAGCGGCACCACGACGATGGCCGCCAACAGGAACACGAAGACTTCGGACAGAAAACCCATGCGCGCGTCGGAAGGCGCTAGCCCTCGCGCAAGACCTCGGCGGTCGGAACCAGCTCCAATCGATGTAGCCCACGAACCAGGTACGAGTCGACGAAGGGCGCTTCGGCGGCGGAACGCTTCAGGTCGCGCAGTTCGGGCAGGAGCGACTCGAAGGCGATGCGCGCTTCGAGTCGCGCCAGAGAGGCGCCGAGGCAGAAGTGGATGCCGAGGCCGAAGCCCAGGTGCCCCTTCGTTTCGCGCGATACGTCGAAGCGGTCGGGCTCTTCGAACTGACGCTCGTCGCGGTTGGCCGAAGCCAGCAGTACGGTCACGCTGGCGCTCTCGGGGATCGTCGTGCCGGCAAGCTCGACGGGCCGCGTGGTGCGGCGGAAGACGAACTGAACGGGTGCGTCGAAGCGCAGCGCCTCCTCGATCATGTTGGGAAGCAACTCGGGCTCGTCCAGGACGCGCGCGAGCTCGCCGGGGTGGTCGAGCAGCGCCTTTGTTCCGTTGCCGATCAGGTTCGTGGTGGTCTCGTTCCCGGCAACGAGCAAGACGATCACGAACTGCGCGAGTACTCCGGCATCGAGCGCGTCGCCGTGCTGCGGGTCGACGAGGATGCTGACCACGTCGTCACCCGGCTTCCGGCGTCGCTCGTCGGCGACGTCTCGCATGTAGGACGTCAGCTCGCCCATCGCGCGCAGGAACGGCGCCAAGGTCTCGGTGCGCGTGCTGCCCGAGCTTCCCGCGATGATGTCGTCACTCCAGCGTTTGAAGTCGGCATGGCGTTCCGGGCCCACGCCGAGCAGCTCGGCGATGATCGAAACGGGCAGCGGGACCGCCAGGTCCCGCACCACGTCGAAGGGCTCTCCGCTGCGAAGCTTGTGCATGCAGCCGTCTACGATCTCGCGCATGCGGGGCTCCCAGCTGCGCACCTGGCGCGGGGTGAAGCCGCGGTTGACGATTGCGCGCAGGGCGTCGTGCTGAGGCGGGTCGCTGGTGATGATGCTGACCGGCGGCTTCTTTCGCATGCGCAGCGGGTTCAGCCGCGAGCGGTAGAGGAAGCGCGCGATCTCGAAGACGTCGCGTGGACCGATGCTGGAAGATCGGGCCTTCATCATGATCTCGAAGGCCCCGACGGAAGAGAAGGTCTCCGGGTCGCGCAGCACCCGGGACACGTCCTCATAGCGTGACACGCAGTAGGTGCCGGTCTGCTCGGCGTAGTGGACTGGCGCTTCGTCGCGCAGCCGGGCGTAGGTGGGGTACGGGTCTTGCCAGTTCGGTGGGTGCAAGGGGTCGTAGTCGAGCATGGCCGAATCATACGCTCCGGCGACGCATCTGGCCCGCCGGGTCAGGGGGCTTCGAGCAGCTCCCGCGCGATCTCCTGGGCGAGTCCGCCGTCCACTTCGCCCCTGTGCGCCTTCATCAAGGCGCCCATGACCTTGCCGGTGTCCCGGGGGCCGCTGGCGCCGCTGGTCGCGATGGCTGCCTCGACCCAGCTGCGCGTCGTCGCCTCGTCGGCGAGGCTGGGCAGGAACTCTCGCAGGACCGCGAGCTCGCTGCGCTCGGCGTCCGCGCGGTCGCCGCGTCCGGCGCTCTCGAATGCGTCGATACTCTCTTTGCGCTGCTTCTCGAGCCGGCGAAGCACCGCGATGCAGACCTCGTCGGGCAGCGTCTCGGAGCCATCCTTCTTCATCTCGGTGAGGAAGGCGGCCCGCACGTTGCGCAGCGCCGTCACCCGCAGCGACTCCTTTGCCTTCATCGCCTTCGTCATGGCCGCCGAGACGTCTTCCACCAACCCCATGTGCTGCCTCCGATGCCGCCGTTCCGCGCGCTCAGTCGTCGACCCTGCCCGGGGAACGTAGCCGGAAGAACCACTGCCTGACCTGGGTTCCCGGATAGCGCTCAGGTTCCGGGTCCCAGCGGATTCCCGTGGCCTCGATGCCCATGCCTTGCCGCACGAGGGTCGGGAGTACGCGCTCGATGTCCGCGGTTTCGGTCAGCCGCGTCGCCGCGAGCGGATAGACTCGACCGTCTACCTGCATCTCGAGCGGATCGCCTGCCAGGACGGCGTCGAGGGCAGAGTCGTTCGCGCTGAAGATGGTCTGGCCGTAGAGGTAGAGCTCGCCGTCGTGAACCAGGGGGGCGACTTCGACCCGGCGAAAGCGTTGACCGTCCGCCGTGGCGAAGGTGACGTCGGCGGCTTCGGCGACGAAGCGCCAGTCGAAGGTGGGCTTCTCCACGCGCTCGCCTTCGAGCGGACCGGAGCAAGCGAGCACCAGGGCCGTGGCGGCAAGGCCGATGGTCGCGATCCTCATGTCCGCGGCTCCACCCGGAACACGCAGCCGTTCTGCTCGCCTGGGACCCAGTTCGCGCTGTCGACGCCGATCCCCATGTACTTCGCGAGAACGACCGGGGCCACCCGGGCGCCGACACTGCGGTCGCTCTCCCGGTGGGCCTGCATCTCGTAGATCACGCCGTCGATCCGCAAGCGAATGTCCGGGTCGTCCATCACGCGGTGGGTCCACACCCGGTCGCAGTCGTTCGCGGCGATGAAGAGATCACCGTCCACGGACATCACCCAGGTCGTGACCGACCAGGGCAGCGGCCCGACGTGGGTCTGCACCTGGATCTCGCCGACGCGGTCGGTGAACGACCAGTCGGCGGGGGGCTCGCGAGTCTCGCCCCAGAGTACGCCGCCCGGCAAGAAGGTGATTGGCCCGGCGCCGCCGAAGACGGCGACGAACGCGACAGCCAGCACCAGGACGAAGCAGAAGGCTGCTCGTAGGATCCAGCGCATGTCGGAACGCTAGCGAAGGCCGGAGTCGCGGGCTCCGAGCTGGTAATGTCCCCGCTCAGCATTCGGAACCCCTCGAGGAGCCCCATGTCCATCTCTTTCTATGACGTCAGCGTTGCTTCCTTCGTCCAGACCCTGGGCGCCGTATCCGCCTTCCTGCAGAAGGGACGCGAGCACTGCGAGAAGACCGGCGTCGATCTCGATGAGGTCGTCGAGACGCGCCTCTACCCCGACATGTTTCCCTTCCGCTTCCAGGTCGTCTCGGTCGCGCATCACTCCCTCGGTGCCATCCGCGGTATCGAAGCCGGTGTCTTCGGGCCGCCCGGGGGAGCAGCCGATCTGGACTACGCGGCCCTCGAGAAGCTGGTAGCCGACGCGCGTTCCGGCCTCGAGGAATACGATCGCGCGGCGATCGACGCCTTGGAGCAGAAGGACGTCGAGTTCAAGCTGGGCGACTTCGGGATGCCGTTCGTCGGTAGCGACTTCGTGCTTTCGTTCTCGTTCCCCAACTTCTACTTCCACGCCGCCACCGCCTACGACATCCTGCGGATGAAGGGGGCACCGATCGGCAAGCGCGACTTCATGGGGGTCCCGCGCCTCAAGCCCCAGTAGGGGGACCCGCGTCGCCGCTGCTCGACCGCGGCTGACTCCGCGGCAGTCCTTCGACGAGGTGCGGCTAGACTCGCCTTCATGGTGAAAGTGCTTTGAAGCGCATCCTGCCTCGCTTGCTGGTCCTCCTCGTCACCCTCGCGGTCTGCATCACCGCGATGGAGTGGACGCTTCGCGTGCTGCGCTACGGGTCGATCGCGCATCTCTCGGGAGAGCACGTCCTGCGCGGTCCGCACCCGACGCGTGGCTGGGCGCTGCTCGCGGGCGAACGCGCCTACCAGCGCAGTCTCGACTATGCGGTCGAGGTCGTCATCAACGACCTCGGGCAGCGCGATCGCCCGCATGCCTACGAGCGGGAAGCCGGCGTCTTCCGCGCCGTCGTTCTCGGCGACTCGTTCATGGAGGCGTATCAGGTCCCTCTCGAGCAGTCGCTGCCCTTCCTGCTGCAGGAACGGCTCAGTGACCGTCGAGTCGAGGTCATCAACCTGGGGGTGGGGGGGTACGGGACGGCTCAGCAGCTTCTCGCCCTCGAGGAAGAGGGCCTGCGCTACCGGCCCGATCTCGTGGTGCTCGCGTTCTTCACGGGAAACGACATCCAGAACAACTCGCGCGCGCTGCAGACCGAGCTGTTCGGAGAGGACCACGCCGAGTCCTACGCCCGGCCATACGCCCGCACCGCGAGCCTGACGGGCGCCATCGAGTGGACTCCTCCCGACTATGCGCGCATCTCCCGGGAAGCCGAGAAGGCACAGCGTCGCCGGGCGTCGCCGTGGCGCGCGGCGATCCGCTTCGTGCAGCCGACTGTGCTGGCCAACCTGGTCCGTCAGGCGTTCGGGCGGATCGGCACCTGGGTCGGACTGCCGCCGGCACCTCCCAAAGCGTACTTCGGACGGACGCTGCTCGAAGACTTCGAGAGCCCCGCCTGGGACGAGGCGTGGCTCGTCACCCAGCGTCTGATCCTCGAGATGAAGCGGGTCTCCGCGGCAGCGGGTGCGGACTTCGCGTTGTTGGTAGTGCCGGGCAAGCTGCAAGTCGATCCGGCGTTTCGCGCGCAGGCGAGCGCCCAGTACGGCGGGGTCCGGCTCGACGTCGGGCGGGTGAACCGCGGTTTGACCGACTTCTGCGAAGAGAACGACGTCGCGCTCATCGACCCCACGCCGCGACTCGCGAGCCGAACGGAAGCGGGCGAGCAGTTCTACTACCAGCTGGAAGATCATCACTGGAACCCCCTCGGTCACGATGTCGCCACGGATCTCCTGATCCGGGGACTCGACGAACAGGACTTGCTGCCGCCGCCCCGCTGATCCGAATCGCCGGCTGCAAATCCCGGGCGGGTTCTGCTACGTGTGACAGGACGCTGCGCACGCAAAGGGGGGGCGAGGATGCAGGCCATCGTGAAGCTCGCGGAAGGCTACGACCTGCGCACGGTCGACCTTCCGCGCCTGCAGCATCCCCACGACGTCGTCATCCGCGTCGCCTATGCGGGGATCTGCCGAACCGACGTGGCCGTCGCCGAAGGCCGGATCGCGACGCGGACGCCGCTGATTCTCGGGCACGAGTTCTCGGGAGTGGTCGACCAGGTCGGCAGCGCAGTGACGCGCCTCGCGCCCGGAGATCGGGTGACGGCGATGCCGGTGCACGACTGCGGAGCCTGTCTCGGTTGCCGCGAGAAGCTCGACACCTGCGAGTTCCCGAGCATGCTCGGTGTCGAGCACGACGGTGCCTTCGCCGAGTCCGTGCGTGTTCCCGAGCGGCTCGTGTACGAGATCCCCGATCACCTGGACCTGCAGACCGCTGCCTATACCGAGCCCGTCGCGGCGTGCCTGGCCGTGGCGAAGGCCGCAGTCTCCCCCGGACAGCGGGGCGCGGTCGTCGGCAGCAATCGCATCGCCGAGCTCACGCGCCGGGTGCTGCACGGAGTCGGCTACTCGTCGATCGAGATGATCGATCCGGTCGCGATTCGCGACTGCGAGACCAGCAGCCTCGACTTCGTGGTCGAAACGAGCGTCGACACGGATCTCTTCCGCGAGCTCGTGCGTGTGGTGCGGCCGCGAGGGCGCATCGTCCTGAAGAGCCGGACCCCGGAGCGGGTCGGTATCTACCTGCCCGAGCTGCTTCGCAAGGAGCTTTCCCTCGAAGCAGTGAACTACGGATCGTTCCAGGAAAGCGTCGACCTCCTGGCCGAGGGATCGCTCGCGGTGCGCGACCTGTTCGGCGCCTGCTACCCGCTCGCACTCTTCCGGTCGGCCTTCGAATCCGAGCGCGGCGCCGAATCGAAGAAGATCTTCCTGCGGCCGGACACGGACTGCGGAGACTGAAGGATCAGGTCTTCGACCGCGCACCGTTCTCGCGGCGGGCGCGGCGCGAGAAGCCGGTGCGCAGGCGCCGCAGGTCCTCGCGCGTGACCGATGCAAGGTGTGCGTCCATGCACTCGACCACGGGGCCTTCCCCGCAGTAGGCGCCCGTAATGCTGTCGGTGCCCGGTCCCATGAAGGTCAGGTTCGCCTCGACCAGTACGGGACCGGAGGCGGCGATTCCCACGTCCCAGGCCACCACCGAGAGGTGCCGGAAGAGTCCGTCGTGGGCGTCGCGGCACAGCGCCTCGATCTCGGGCCAGAAGGGGAGGCGTGCGGGCTCGTCCTCACTCTCGACGCGGACCGGCTCGTCGTCGCGGGTGTGCAGGGCGCCGTTCTCGAAGTCGATGAGGTAGCGGGGCGCGTCACCACCGATGACGTTGTCGACGATCGCGTCGGGCGGCGCGACCTTGAGACAGCTCCAGCGCGGGACCAGCTGCAGCGATCCGTCCGGGTTGCGGCACGTGATGACGCGGACGCAGCACAAGGCCTGACTGCCGGTGATCGTGGTGACGCGGGGGTGATTGCGGATCCGCGGCTGCAGGACGAAGTCACCCTCTTCGGCGGACTGGGCACACAGGTGGGCGATGAGCTCGTTCTCGTCTACCGCGTCGCCCGAGCTGCTTCGGAAGCGCTTGCCGTCGGGCAATCGCGTCCACGCCTCGGCGTGTCGGCCGGCGGCCGCGGCATCTCGCTTGGAGAAGAGCTCGGCGTATGCGCCGGCACCACCCGGAACGATCGTCTCGCAGGCACCACCGCGGAAGACGGCGAGGACCGGGATCGACGCGAGGCCCGCGGCCTCGCAGCGGCGGGCGAAGTCGCTCTTCTCGAAGTGGATGCCGTGCCAATTGCCGCCGCGCTCCCGCAGACACCAGAGCATCTGGAGAGCGTCGTTGCGGGTCCAGGCGTCGAGGAAGCGTGTCGACGCGAGTCGGCGCTCGGGCCGGTGCCATGCGTGGGCGAGTGCGACGTGTGAGCTGGGAGCCTGGCGCAGGGCCGACAGCAGGGATGCGCTCCAGGTCGCGAAGGCGCTGCCCTCCGCGCTCGCGCGCCGTCCGCGCGCGTTGGCGAAGAGCGCGACAAAGGGAAACAGCGCCGGATGTCGCCGACGGACGAAGGGCTGCACCCGCACCCGCATGCGCCAGATGCGAAGCCTCAGCCGCGTCGTCCGCAGTGCCACCGGGTCGTCCGCACCGGTCAGCAAGCGCAGGAGAGGCCGCGGCAGCTCCCGGCTCCACGGCCACAGCAGCGCGATCCAGAGCGCCATCGCGACGAGGGGATAGGCGACCAGGGGATGGGCGACCAGGGGATCGGCGAGCAGGGAGCGCAAGCGTGTCGCGATGCCGTTCGTTCCAAGCACGGCCCGCAGCGTAGCTTGGTCGGGGCGTACGCGAAGGCGGGCGCGCAGTCGAACTTCCCACTACCCGCCGTTGCGCTGCTGGACGAACGAGCCGGTCGGTGGGTCGCTTCGAATCTCGAGTACGTAGTCGTCGCAGCTATCCGCGCTGACCGGGTCCCTCGAGATCTTTCGTCAGGCTGCGGTCGCGAGCGGACCGAGGGGGCGTAGTCGTTCCGAATTCCTTGTCGTTTGAAGAATCTGCTCGCCGTCTCGACCCCGGGAGCCCTCTCGGAAGCGCTCCTTCCGGCCCCGGGCCCGCGGCGAGCCCGGCACGATTCGTGCGTCTACGTGTAGTAGACGAGCGAGAATCGTCCAGGAGGAACAATCGACATGCGCTTCGAAATTCCCGCGCTGCCCTATGACTTCGACGCACTCGCGCCTCACATCAGCGCCCGCACCGTCGAGCTGCACTACGAGAAGCACCACAAGGGTTACGGCAAGAAGCTCGCCGCCGCCGTCGAAGGCAAGCCGGAGGCCGAGAAGTCTCTCGAGCAGCTGATCCTCAGCAGCGACGGAGATCTGTTCAACAATGCCGCCCAGGTGTGGAACCACACCTTCTATTGGCGCAGCCTGAAGCCCCACGGTGGGGGCCGGCCGACCGGCCCACTCGAGAACGCCATCGTCGCGTCCTTCCGCAGCGTGGACAACGCGAAGCGCGAGCTGGCGGAAGCCGCCAAGGGAGAGTTCGGCTCGGGTTGGGCGTGGCTCGTCCTCGACCGGGACGGCCGGCTGCGCGTGGGTCAGAGCTCGGACGCCGAGAACCCGATCCAGAAGGGCCACACCCCGCTCCTCGCCATCGATGTGTGGGAGCACGCGTACTATCTCGACTATCAGAATCGCCGGGGCGACTACGTCGAGGCGGTCGTCGACCACCTGCTCGACTGGGGGTTCGCGGCCTCCAACCTGGAAGTCGTGGCCGGAGGCGAGGGCAATCGCGACGCCGACCGCCGCTACCGGAAGGGAGCGACGGAATCCGCCTCGGGCCCGTCCTGAGAGCCCCCAGTTCCCCAGCTCGGCCTCGTCGGCAACGCTCGCCGGAGTGGGGCGGGTCGCGCTCCGCCCCCGCGCCAGGGGGCCGGGGTACCCCCGGGATGCGCGCGATTTCCGGTCGATTTCCGGAGTCGCCGCGCCGCGCCCCCAGCGGACGGCCCGAAGGCTCTGCTAGAGTCCGCCGCCCACGAAACAGCCAGCCATTCGCGCCCGTAGCTCAGTTGGATAGAGCATCAGCTTGCGGAGCTGAGGGTCGCACGTTCGAGTCGTGCCGGGCGCGCCAGGAAATCGAAGCCCCTTCGCCCTCTCGGTTCGAGTGCGCGAGGGGGCTTCGTCGTTTCCCGCGGCTTAGACTCTACGACGTGGCAGAGCAGGCGGATTCTCGTGATCGCACGGCTGGCGCCGGAGCGCCTTCGACACTTCCGGAGGCGCTGCGCGTCTTCTCGGCGAACGCGAGCCCGCGCCTGCTGGCGGCGGCGGTCGGGGTGGCGTTCGGTGTTCGCGTCTGGATCGGCGAATGGTCGCCTTGGGACGCCCTGGTCGTCGGCGTGATCCTGGCGGGCTGGCCGTTGCTCGAGTGGGTGCTCCACGTGTTCGTGCTGCATGCGCGGCCGGTCGCGGGCTTCGCACTCGACTGGGACGTGCCGCGCAAGCACCGGGCGCATCACCGCGATCCGGCGGACCCGGACCTCGTCTTCATCCCGCTTTCCGGCTTCGCGGTCGCCCTGCCCGTGTTGCTGTTGCTTGCGGTCGTGTCGACACCGAACGCCGGTCTGGCTGCGACGGCGGTTCTCGCCTTCCTCGTCTTCGCCCTCCACTACGAGTGGGTGCACTTCCTCGTGCACACGCGCTATCGCCCGCGCAGCCGGTTCTACGCGCGGCTTTCTCGCAATCACCTGCTGCATCACTTCCGCAACGAGCACTACTGGTTCGGCGTCACCCTGTTGGGTGGAGACCGTCTGCTGGGAACGGCGCCGCCGGTGGAAGAAGTCCCGACCTCTGCGACCTGCCGGACCCTGGAAGTTGGCTGATCCGCGGGGCTGATCCGGCCGGACCCTTCCGGGGCTATCCTCCCAGCCATGGCCGAACACGCTGCGACGACTTCTCGCCCCGTTCCCGGGTGGCACGGCGCGGTACCCGACGATCCCGTCTACTACGAAGACCCGTACCCCTTCCACAAGGCGCTGCGTGAAAGTCACCCGGTGAGCCTGACGCCGGACGGCGTCTGGCGGCTCACGCGCTACGACGACTGCCAGCGCATGCTCCGCTTCTCGGGTGCGGGCATGCGGCTGCGGGACGGGCGCATGCCCGGGCAGACCCGGGAAGAGGCGGAGGCCGAGGTCGGGCGCTTCATGCTGCTCACGGACCCGCCGGACCACACGCGCCTTCGCAAGCTCGTCGCGAAGGCGTTCACGCCGCGCTCGATCTCCGCCTGGCGTCCGCGCATCGAAGCCGTCACCGACGAGCTGCTCGACGGGGTCGCCGAGCGGGGCGAGATGGACCTGGTGAAGGACCTGGCGCTGCCCGTCCCTGCGACACTCATCTGCGAGATGCTCGGTGTTCCCGTCGAGGACCGGGACACGTTCACGGAGTGGACGGCGGACGCCACCCACGGGCTCGCGCTGCGGCGAGGCAACGCGCCGCCGGACCTGGTCGAACGCGTGATGAAGGCGGGACTCGGGTTGGCGGGCTACTTCAACGAGCTGATCGCCGCCCGGCGCGGCAAGCTCGGCGATGACCTGCTGAGCCGGCTGATCGAGGCCGAAGAAGAAGGCGATCGGCTCGGCCCGGAAGAGCTGCTGATCCAGTCCATCGGGCTGTTGATCGCCGGCTTCGAGACGACCATCGGTCTGATCGCGAACGGGCTCACCACCCTGATCCGGAACCCGGGCGAGATCGCGCGGCTTCGCGCCGAGCCCGGCCTGATCGAGAGCGCCACCGAAGAATGCCTGCGCTATTCGGGGCCCATCACCTGGACGGTTCGCGTCCTGCACGAGCCCATCGAATTCGACGGCTACCGCATGGAGGCGGACGAAGAGGTGATGGTCGGCCTCGCCGCCGCCAACCGCGACCCCGATCACTTCGACGATCCGGAGCGCTTCGACGTGGCGCGCTACGCGGCGAAGCCGGCTCCGCCCGCGCATCTCTCGTTCGGCGGCGGCGCGCACCTGTGCCTGGGTGCGCACCTCGCGCGCCTCGAAACCCAGGTCGCGATCGGCAAGCTCGTCGCGCGCTTCGACGAGCTCGAGCTGGTGGAAGAGAAGACCACCTGGGGGCGTTCCCTGTTCCGCGTGCCCGGCCGCGTTCCCGTGCGGTTCCGCGCCGCGGGTGGGTCGGCCTCCTAGACTCAACGCCTGGGAGCCCGACCCAAGACGCCCGCAGCTAGCCGTCCCGACGAACCTTGCTCAGGTCGCGGAGCATCCGGATCACGACCCGGTCACGTGCCGGGCGCTCGGACTCGTAGAGCTTCTGGAGCCGGGTGTTCACGCTGCGCGCGCACTCGTCCAGGAAGCCGACGATCGCTCCCACCATGCCGTCGCTGTACGCCGCCGCCTCGCTGATCTCGATGGCGACCCGACCCGGGTGCGCTTCGTCCGCGATCACCTTCCAGCGGCCGACGTTGTAGATGCTGCCGGCCAGGGAGAGCACGACGGAGAGCTTCGAACGATAGGCGCGCAGCGCACGCTGCTCGGCGTCCTCGCCCAGGCGTTCGGGCTCGTCGGTGATGGACCCGAGGAGGTCGAGCTGCCCGTAGAGGCCGCCGTCCATCAGGCGCCGCGCGCTCTGGGCGCCGCGCTGCTCGAAGTAGCGCGGATCGCCTTTGCCTCGCTGCCGGCAGAGCAGCTCGAGATAGCGCGCGTAGGTGTCGATCGGGTACCAGGACGCGACGAGCGTCTTCTCTTCGAGCAGCTCGATGTCCTTGGCTTCGAGGGCTGCCGAGAGCCAATCGTCGTCGAGTTGGCCGCTCTCGCGCAGCGCCTGGATCTCCTCCGCGACGGGGCCGAAGATGGTTCCCTTGATGGACGGTTCGGGCATGCTGCTCCTCGTCTTCCGGTTACTGACGCGGGCCGTTCTCGATGCTCTCGATCCGGCCGTCCCGCAGCACCACGATCTTGAGCAGGGATCCCTCGCCCTGCGAATAGACCCACTGCTCGACGAGGGACTCGGACCGGACGGCACGCGCCGCCGGACCCGGTGGCTCGTTGACGATCCCGGCCGTGTCGCGGGTCACCGGCTCGCCGCACTTCGCGAGCACGGTCACCGGGGTATCGCCCGCCTCCACCAGGCCGGCCTTGCAGCGCATTCCCTTGCCCACCAGGCGACCGGCCTCGAACTGCAGCAGCCGGTACCCCTCGACGCCGGCGGTCGGGTACGCCCACGTCACGGAATAGCTCGATCGCACCTGCTCCCCGTCGTCGAAGGCGCGCACGACGGCGACCACGTCCTGGGACACCGGCTCGCCGCACTTGGCGATCAGCCGCGCCTTCGGGTCGCCTACCTTCAGGAGACTGCCGTCGCAGCGCAATGCGCCGGCGGCCGCGGTCTGGGCGAAGCAAGCGGCGACGATGGCTGCCAGGACGACGAGGGCGGCGCGGGTGGCTCGGGTCGCTTGCGGGCTGGGCATGCCTGGACCTCCTGCAGGGACGAATCGTCAACCCGGCCCCGACGCTGAAGTCGCGCCGCTTCGTGTCGTGGCGCTGACCCGGGCGTCAGCGCGCGTCGAGGACGCGCCGCAGGCCTGCGAGGGTAGTCGCGGGTTGCTCGCTCACCAGCTTGTTGGTGAGCCAGGTCGGCAGGCTGCCGCCCGGGTCGTTCAGCTGTTGAAGGGTGATGCGGGTGGACTTCCCGTCTGCCTGTGGCTCGAGCTGCCAGCTGCCTTCGACCCGGGGCATGCGGACGAACCCCTCGACTTTCGGGATCGCGTCGGCGTCGTTCGAGATCCGCAGGACGCGGGTCTTGCCTTGCATCTCGCGGTCGATCCGGACGACCGCGTCGCGATCGCCGGCGGGGAATGGCAGATCGAGTTCCATGTGCACGACGCGCCAGTCGGGTGGGTGTCGCTCGACGACCTCGGCGGCCTTGCAGTGCGCGTACCAGGATGGGTAGGCGTCGACGTTCTCGAGCACGCTCAGGACCGCGTCCACGCCATGGGGCACCGTGACGACGCCCCGGGACTCCATGTTCGCAGAGTCCTTGGACGGTCGCGTGTAGATGTCGATGCCGTCCTTCTGGCTCACCAGCTTCCAGTCGTCCGACGCGTACGCGGCGGGGCAGGCCGACAGGGCGACGAGACAGGCGACGAGAAACGCAAGGGTCCTGGCTTCCGGGATCTTCGTCATCGCGACTCGATACACCATCTCGTCTCGGCCATCACGCGCCGGCCAAGCTTGGCCTACCCTCGCGGCTCGCGCCCACCAGCAGGAGCCTGACATGGAACGGATCGCCGCCGAAGGACCCAACGCACAGCAGATCGAGTACTGGAACGAAACGTCGGGTGCGAAGTGGGTCGCGATGGAGGACGTGATCGACGCGCAGATCGAGCCGCTGGGAACCGCCGCCATGGACCGCGCCGACGTGCGGGCGGGGGAACGCGTGCTCGACGTCGGCTGTGGCTGCGGCCAGACGAGCCTGCAGTTGGCCGAGCGAGTGGGAAAGGCGGGGGCAGTCGTCGGCGTTGACATTTCCGGACCCATGCTCGAACGCGCCCGCGAGCGGGCGCGCGCCGCGGGGCTCTCGAACCTGTCCTTCCTCAATCGCGACGCCCAGACCGCGGGCTTCGACGCCGACTTCGATCTGGTCTTCTCGCGCTTCGGCGTGATGTTCTTTGCCGAGCCCGAGGTCGCCTTCCACAATCTGCTCTCCGCGCTGAAGCCCGGGGGTCGACTCACCTGCGCGACCTGGCAGGCGCTGCCGAAGAACCCCTGGATGATGATCCCCATCGGCGCCGCCGCCAAGCACCTGCCGCCGAGCGACCCGCCGGCTCCGGACGCGCCGGGTCCCTTTGCGTTTGCCGACGCCGAACGGGTGGAGGGCATCCTGCGCGCCGCTGGTTTCGACGACGTGCATCACGAGTCGGTCGAGCGCGAGCTGTTGGTCGGCGGCGGGGGCACCCTCGACGCAACCGTGGACTTCGTGCTGCAGCTCGGGCCCGTCGGCGCCGCCCTGCGCGAGGCCGGGGACGCGGTGAGGCAGGCCGCGGCGGCGGACGTCCGGACCGCGCTCGAGCCCTACCACGACGGCGCAGGCGTGCGCATGCCAGCCGCCTCGTGGGCCGTGAGCGCAAGACGTCCGGCCTAGCGGGTTCGCTCGCGGCTCCCGGACGGATCCGTCACGGCTCGCTGCGGACCTGCGCAGCTGAGAAAGGCGATCAGGTCCCGGCGCGCGTTCGCGTCGGCCAGGCCCGCGTACGCCATGCGCGTTCCGGGCACGAACCACTCCGGGTCTTCGATGTAGCGGTCGAGGCTGTCGAGGGTCCACGCGTCGCCGCGGTCGCGGTCGAGCTGGCGGTCGCGAAAGGCCTTCGAGTACCGGAAGGAGTCGAGACCGCCGACCTGTCGCGACAGGATCCCGTCGAGGGGGGGGGCCGAGCGCCGGCGAGTGTAGGAATCCCCAGGTAGTGCGTGGCACTCCGCGCACTGCGCCGCGTACACCTGCTCGCCGTTCGCGAGGTTGGCCCCCTCGAAGGGGGGTTGGCCGGCGCGCGCCGTCGTGCAGGGATCGGTCGGGTCGGGTCCGGCGAAGCGACCCGCTGTGGCGCAAGCGAACAGCATTCCGATGACAGCCCCGACGATCGCAGCTGCGAGCGCGAAGCCAGCGGGCCTGGAACTCATCCAGCCGTCCTCCCTCGCAACAGGACTACACCAATCCTGGCTCGGGATTCTACACTCGCAGCGGGTCACGTCGCGATACGGGACGGGAGGACTCGGATGCGCGTTCAGCACTTCTTCGACGAGCGGACGTCTACGCTCAGCTACGTGGTCTCGAAGCCAGGGGATCCGCGCGCCGTCGTCATCGATCCGGTGCTCGATTTCGATTCTGCGAGCGGACGTTGTTGGACCGAGTCGGCCGAGGCCATCGTCGCCTATCTGGAGCGCGAATCTCTCACACTCACGCATGCCCTCGATACCCACGCCCACGCCGATCACCTCTCCGCCATCGGCTGGTTTCGCGAGTACCACGGCGCTAGGACCGTGATCGGGTCCGCGATCACGCTCGTGCAGCCGACCTTCCGAGATCTGTTCAATCTGGGCGACGCGTTCCCGGTGGACGGAAGCCAGTTCGATTGCCTCCTCGCCGATGACGAACTGCTCGACGTCGGTCCCTTCCAGGTGCGCGCGCGCCACACGCCGGGTCACACTCCGGGGTGCGCGAGCTACCAGGTCGGGGACGCCTTGTTCGTCGGAGACCTGCTCTTCATGCCGGACTACGGCACCGCGCGCTGCGACTTCCCGGGAGGCGACGCCGGACAGCTCTACGATTCCGTCGTCGAACTCTACCGGGACCTCCCTGCGGAGACGCGGGTCTTCACCTGTCATGACTATCGACCCGATGGACGCCCGCTCGCCTGGGAGAGCCGTCTCGGTGAACAGCGTCGCAGCAACGTGCAGCTCAGCGAGGAGACGGGTCGCGCGGCGTTCGTCGCCTTCCGCAAGGACCGAGACGCCACACTCTCTATGCCCGCACTCATCCTGCCTTCCGTGCAGGTGAACATCCGCGCCGGCCGTCTGCCCGAGCCCGAGTCCAACGGTCGTCGCTACTTCAAGATCCCCATCGATGCGTTCGGGGCAGGAGTGCCGGAATGAGCGAAGTGCGCGAGGAGACCGCAGAGCAGGCGAACGCCCGCCTGGACGGGTACCTGGTTGTCGACGTTCGGGAAGCGTCCGAGCTGACCGGACCGCTCGGCCACATCGCGAGCGCGCTCCACCATCCACTCGGGACCTTGCCGGGCGCTCTTGCGGGCATGCCACTGGATCGCCGCATGCTGCTCGTGTGCCGCTCGGGGAGGCGGTCCCACGACGCCTGCGCGCTGCTTGCCGTCCAGGGCTTCACGGACGTGACGAATCTCGCGGGCGGCATGATCGCCTGGAACGAGGCCGGCCTGCCCGTCGTATCCAGCCCCCCGCCCGGGCAAGACGGCTCGGAGGCCTGACGTCGGATGTTCGACCTCCCTCTCGTCGGGTTGCTGCTGGCCGTGGGGATCGGCGTGGCCCTCGGCTTCTTCGGCGGCGGTGGGTCGATCCTGACCGTCCCGCTGCTCGTCTACGTCTTCGGGCAGCCGCCCAAGGAAGCCATCGCGACCTCGCTGTTGGTGGTGGGGGCGACCAGCGTCGTCGCCGTGCTGCAGCATGCCCGGGCCGGGAACGTGCAGCTGCGGGAAGGGCTCGTCTTCGGCTCGGCGGGCATGGCCGGCGCCTACCTCGGCGGCCGCGCCAGCGCGTTCCTCGACGGCGGCTTCCTGTTGTTGCTGTTCGCGGCGATGATGATGCTGACTTCCGTCGCCATGTGGCGCGGCCGAAAGAGCGGACCGGCGGGGCGCGAGAGCACAGCAGGTGGCGCGCCCGTGACCGCGAAGGCGACCGCGAAGCTGCTCGCGCAGGGGTTTGCGGTGGGCGCGTTCACCGGTCTCGTGGGCGCGGGAGGCGGCTTCCTCATCGTCCCGGCGCTGGTGCTGTGGGCGGGGCTGCCCATGGGGGTTGCGATCGGTACCTCGCTCCTGGTGATCGTCGGCAAGAGCGGTGCAGCCTTCCTCGGCTACCTCAGTCACGTATCCGTCGACTACAGCCTGGCGGCGACGGTCGGGATCTGCGCGATCGGCGGATCCTTCGTCGGCGCGCGGCTCAGCCGGGTCGTCGAGCCGGCCTTGCTTCGTCGCGCCTTCGCGGGCTTCGTGCTGGCCATGGCCGTGTTCATCGGGGTCCGCGAAGGTGCACTGCTGATCGCAGCCATGTCACAGGCGCTGCCCGCGAATCTGCCCCAGCTGTTCTTCGCCGCCGTCATGCTCGGGATGGGCGCACTGGCCGGTCGCGCTTCCCGCCGCGCCGACCGCGTCGCCCAGGGAGACCCGACCTTCGTGGAAGGCGGCGGAATCTGATAGGATCCCGGACCGGGCCGCGGCCCCTGGCCGCCATTTTCCGCTTTGCCCCGCCCACCCAAATGCGCCCCGTTTGGAGTCTCCGTGAGTGAGCTGCGATGCCTGCATGAAGGCACCGTGACGAAGGACCAGATCGACCATCTCGGCCACATGAACGTGCGCTTCTACGCCACGCGTTCGCTGGCCGCGACTCGCGCGCTGGCGGCGGACTACGGGCTCGACGAGACCGCGTGCGCCGCCCGTGGGCTCGTCCTCGCCGTTCCCGATCAGTTCACCCGGCACTACCGCGAACAGCTCGAAGGAGCGCGCCTCGGCGTCATGACAGGAGTGCTGTCCGCCCGGGAAGACGGCCTCCGCATCTATCACGAGCTCGTGAACCTCGATTCGGGCGAGCGCTCGGCCACCTATGTGCATCGCCTCGAGCTGCAGGACCGCACTTCGCGCGAGCCGCGCAGCTTTCCGGCCGGCCTTGCGGAACGCGCCCAGGCGGCGGTCGTCGAATGGCCGGAGCACGGGCGTCCGCGCAGTCTGGACCTCGAAGACGATCGCGCAGGCGGTGCCCACGTCTCCGTTCTCAGCCTCGACGTCGCCCGCGAACGCGGGCTCGCCATGCGCAAGCCGCGCAGTCTCGGCGCCTCCGAGTGCGACGACGACGGCTTCTTCCGAAGCAGCATGATCCCGGAGCTCGTCTGGGGCGGCGAGCCGGTACGGCCGCGAGGCGGGCCGATGGTCCACGAGACGACGGACGGAATCCGTTTCGGCTGGGCGACTCTCGAGAGTCGCAGCCGCATCGTCGAGACGCCCCGGGTTGGCGCTCGGGTGCAGAGCTTCGGCGCCGAGCTGGCGATCGCCGGCAAGACGTCGGTCCAGCGGTTCTGGGTATTCGACGTCGAACGCGGCCACCTCGTGTCGACCTTCTCGGTCGTGAATCTCGCCTTCGACATCGGCGAACGTCGGGCCATCGAGATCCCCGACGAGATTCGTCGCGAGCTCGAAACGCGCTACCACCCGGACCTGGGATAGCGACCTCCATGTCTGGGCGCGAGATGAGCGGACCCACCGAGCACCGCTTCTCGGGTTCCGAGGTCGAGCTCTGCTGGTTCGAGTGGCGGGCGGATCTCGCCGGCCGCGAGCCGACGATCTTCCTGGCCCATGCCACCGGGTTCCACGCGCGCGTGTGGGACCAGTTGATCGCTCATCTCGGAGATCGACACGTCATCTCCGTCGACCAGCGCGGGCACGGACGCAGCCAGAAGCTGCTCATCGAAGACTGGGCGGTGCTGGGCAAGGACCTGGCCGAGCTCGTGACGCACCTGGGATTGGAGGGCGCAATCGGCGTCGGGCATTCGATGGGCGGTCACGCCCTCACCGAGGCGGCCGCCGCGTGCCCGAGCGCCTTCCATCGCTTGCTGCTCGTCGACCCGGTGATCGCGTCGCCCGCTGACTACAGTGCGGACTACCGTGCGGCAGGCGGTTGGTCGGTGGACCTGATGAACGGGGACGTTCATCCGACCGCCAAGCGCAAGAACCGCTTCGCGTCGCCCGACGCCATGTTCGAACGCTTCCGGGACCGACATCCCTTCTCGCTTTTCGAGCCCGACGTCCTGCGCGACTACTGCGAGTTCGGGCTGCTGCCCGCCGAGGACGGGGATGGCTACGTGCTCGCTTGTCCGCCCGCAATCGAGGCGAGCATCTACATGACGAGTCGCACCAATCCCGACGTGCACAAGGCGGTCCGCGCAGTGGACGTTCCCGTCGTGGTGCTGCGCGCCCGCAGCGCCGACTCCCGGGAGGGACTGATGGACTTCACCACGTCGCCAACCTGGGCCGGGCTCGCCGCTGAATTCCGCCAGGGAACCGACGTGCATCTGTCCGAGTTGACGCACTTCATGCCCATGCAGGACCCCAAGCGGATCGCCGGATACGTGCTGGGAAGCGCGGGCTGAGCGTCGCTATCGTCTGCATCTCGTTCCCGTCAACCCGCCGAGGAGCCCCCCGAATGTCGACCCCCGAACCCTTCGAGATCCGCGCCAGCGACGAACAGCTCGACGATCTGCGCCGCCGACTGCACGCCACGCGCTGGCCCGACCCCCAGACCGTCGACGACTGGTCCCAGGGCATCCCCCTCGAGTACGTCCAGGAAGTCTGCGCGTACTGGGCCGACAAGTACGACTGGCGCGAGCGCGAAGCGAAGCTCAACCGCTTCCCCCAGTTCCGAACCCAGGTGGGCGGCCTCGGCATTCATTTCGTCCACGTGCGCTCCAAGGAGCCGAACGCGATTCCGCTCGTGATCACCCACGGCTGGCCGGGGTCGATCGTCGAATTCCAGAAGGTGATCGCGCCGCTGACCGACCCGGCTTCCCACGGAGGCGACCCTGCCGACGCGTTCCACGTCGTGTGTCCGTCACTGCCGGGCTACGCGTTCTCGGACAAGCCCAGTGCCCCGGGCTTCGGGGTGCAGAAGGTCGCCGATACCTGGAGCGAGCTGATGCAAGGGCTCGGCTACGACCGCTACGTCGCTCAGGGCGGTGACTGGGGTGCCATGGTCACGACCTGCATCGGCATCCAGGACCCGGAGCACTGCGCGGGCATCCATCTCAACATGCCGATCGTGCCGCCCGACCCGGCGACCATGGGCGACCTGAGCGACCGCGAGAAGTCGGCGCTGGCGGGCATGCAGCACTACCAGGACAAGGACTCGGGCTACTCGAAGCAGCAGAGTACCCGGCCCCAGACCCTGGGCTATGGCCTCGTCGATTCACCGGCCGGTCAGGCGGCCTGGATCCTCGAGAAGTTCTGGGCCTGGACCGACTGCGACGGTCACCCGGAGAACGCCCTCACCCGGGACGAGCTGCTCGACAACGTGATGCTCTACTGGCTGCCCGGCGCCGGCGCGTCATCTGCGCGGCTCTACTGGGAAAGCTTCGGCACTCCGCCCATGGACAAGCCCAAGGTGCCCGTCGGCTGCAGCATCTTCCCGAAGGAGATCTTCCGCAGCAGTGAACGCTGGGCGAAGAAGCACTTCGGGTCGCTCACCCACTGGAACGAGCTCGACAAGGGTGGACACTTCGCGGCGTTCGAGCAGCCCGAGACCTACGTCGACGAAGTGCGCACCTGCTTCCGCCACGCGCGATAGACAGAGACGAGGAAAACCCCCTTGGCCACACGACCGATCGAGACCGGCGCCAGTCCGAGCGTCAGCGACGCCATCGACACGCGTCTTTCCGTCCGCGCGTTCCGTCCGGACCCGGTGCCCGAAGCCCTGTTGCGCGAGATCGTGCAGAAGGCGACCCGTGCGGCGTCCGGCGGAAACCTCCAGCCCTGGCGTCTGTACGTGTTGACGGGTGCGGCGCGAGACCGACTGGTCGACGCCGTCGCCGAGAAGCGCAAGACCACGCCGCTCGACGGTCTCGAGTACGACATCTATCCGCGCGAGCTGACGGAGCCCTACAAGGCCCGTCGCGGAAAGGTGGCGACAGACATGTACGAGCTGGTGGGTATCGCACGCGACGACGGGTCGGCGCGCAACGAGCAGATGGCGAAGAATTTCAGCTTCTTCGACGCGCCGGTCGGCATGATCCTCACCATCGACCGGCAGATGGGTCCGCCCCAGTTCTGCGACCTCGGCCTCTTCCTCGGCAACCTGATGCTGCTGGCCCGGGAGGCCGGGCTGCACAGCTGCCCCCAGGAAGCATGGTCGGTGTGGGGCAAGACGATTCGCGAAACCGTAGGCGTCCCGGACAACGAGCTGATCTTCTGTGGCGTTTCACTCGGCTACGCGGACGGCGAGCACCCGATCAACCAGCTGCGCAGCGCCCGCGCGCCGCTCGAGGATTTCGCGGTCTTCCAGACTTCCTGAAGCGCTTCGCTACCAGCCGTCGACGTGGAGCACGCCCTCGAGCTCGCGGTTCTTCGCCGGCTTGAAGTCGGTGCCCAGGGTGAAGGCCAGGGGAGACAGCGCTGTCTGGCTCACGGCGTCGAACGGGATCCCCAGGACGTCGGCCACGGCTTCTTCGTGCAGCAGGTGCAAGGTCGTCCAGGACGTGCCGAGACCGCGTGCGCGCGCGGCGAGCATGAAGCTCCAGAAGGCGGGCAGGATCGAGCCGTACTGGCTGGCCTGGGCGAGGTTTCCCATCGGCCCTTCCATGGGCGGCATGCGCCCCTCGATGCAGGGGATCACGAGCCAGGGGGCACGATGCATGTTCGCCGCCAATGCCTCGGCGGACGAGACCACACCCTTCATCACGGCCACGTCGTCGCCGGAGGCGTTCTCGGCCAGCGCATGTGCGGAAATGGGCATCGACCGGTAGCCGTCGAAAGCCTGCCGGTAGAGATCCGCGATGGCGTTCTTCTTCTTGTCGTCCCCGACGACCATGAAGTGCCAGCCCCGCGCATTCGACCCGCTGGGCGCCTGGAGTGCAATTCGAACGCACTCCTCGACCAGCTCGCGCGGGACGGGCCGGTCGAAGTCGAGCCGCCGGCGAACGGCGCGGGTGGTGGTGAGAAGCTCGTCGGGTGAGAGGTCGAGTGTCGTCATGGCGAGGACGGTAGCGACTCACTTGTTGGATGCAGGTTCGATGCAACTTCGAGGGAAACACCGGAGGTGTTTCCCCTGGTTCGTGCGATCCCGAAGCCGCTTTCGGCTTCCGTGAGCAGGTCCTTCCGACGTCATCTCTGAAACCGATTCGTTTCTGAATTCGCAGACGTGCCGGTATTCACATCGCGACTGCGACTATCAAAAGATTGCGTCGCAGTTGGGTGTAAAACTCGGCAGTCTCCTGCGCTCCGTCTGATAGGATGCGTTTGGGGGGTCGATCGAGGGCCCGTAGTTGAACACGCTGAGCACATTGGCGCCGACCCTGGTTCCGTACTCGGTCGCGATTTGTCTGGTCGCGGGTCTCGCGATGTCGGTCGCCGTGCGCCGCCCGCCGAGCCGTCTGTGGCCGGTGCTGCTCCTCTATCAGCTGTTCGTCCTGCTCTACATCGTCGGGGACCTCGTGACCCGCGTGTCGACTGAGATGTGGGTCGAAGAGCTCGGCATCCTGTTCATCTACAGCGGTTCGCTCCCCGGCGCAGTCGCCTGCTGGATCCTCACCCTCCGCTATGCAGAGGCGCAAGGAAGGCCCTTCCCCTGGGCGCACAGCGGGTGGACCCGGATTCCGATTCTGGCCGGTGCCGTGGCATGGGTCGCTGCTGCGACCAACCCCTGGCACGGGCAGTTCGTGACACCGGTGATGGGCGCGCACAACGTGCATCACTGGATGTGGTGGCTCGCGGTTCCGTTCGGCTACGCGATGGTGGTCGGGTCGCTGATGCTGCACGGGATCCTGGCGTGGACCTCGAACGACTCCCTCGTCCGACGGAACGCGACCTTGATGGCGGGGGGTCTCGGCGTGACCGTGGCCTTCAGCGGGCTCGGCTATCTGACGTCCCATAGCTTGCCCTTCGATCCCACGGTCCTCGGGCTCGGAGGAGCGAGCGCCATCTTCCTGTACGGCGCGTATCGGACGCAGCTCTTCTCGTTGCTTCCGTTGGCTGTCGTCGAGGCGACGCGACACGATCCGAGCGGACTGATCCTGGTCGATCTCGACGGCACCTGGCTGCGGTCGAATCCCGCGGCGGTGAAGATGCTCGGTCCCGAACTCAAGCAGCCTGGCTTCGATGTGGTCTCCCTCATCGCAGGCCGCTTTCGCGGGTGCGACGGCGAGCCGATGTCGCGGGACGATCTGGCGCGGCGTCTCCTGCAGGCGCCGCGCGCGAGGCAGGAAGTGGTGGGTCCGCTGTGGGCGGGGGACGCGCACTGGGTCGAGATCACCGCCACGCCGATCCCGAGGTCCGAGGGTCGCGCGCGCGCCGTGTCGCTGAGACTCCAGGACGTGAGCGCGCGCCAGGCCGTCGAGGAGCAGCTGCGTCGCGCGCGGCAGGAACTGACGAACGAGGCCGGTGAACGACGCCAGGTCGACGCTCTGCTCGGAGACATCCTGCGGGACGTCGGGCGCGCCTGTGCGGCGGCGGAGGATTCCGAGCGGGTCCGGGGGCTGCTGCAGCGCGTACGCCGCGCCGCCGAGCAGGCTCGCGTGCTGTCGGGCGCGGTCGTTCCGAAGCACTGATCCGTCCTCTATCCTCGCAGGACCCGGGGGAGACCGAGGAGGCGTGTCATGACCGAGCTGGCGTTCTGCACGGCCGGCGAGCTGGCCGAGAAGATCCGCGCGGGAGAGGTCAGCTCGCTCGAGCTGACCGACTACTTCATCGGACGCATCGAGCGTCTCGACGGCGAGCTCAACGCCGTCGTGGTGCGCGACTTCGACCGCGCCCGCCGCGCGGCACGGCAGGCCGACGCCGCGCTGGCAGAGGGCAAGGTGGTGGGACCGCTGCACGGCGTCCCGATGACCATCAAGGAGTCGTACGACATCCAGGGGCTGCCCACGACCTGGGGGTTGCCGGTCTTCAAGGACAACATTGCGGCGACGGACGCGGAAAGTGTGCGCGCCTACAAGGCAGCGGGCGCGGTCTTCCTGGGCAAGACGAACGTCCCCCTGAACCTCGCGGACTTCCAGAGCTACAACGAGATCTACGGCACGACGGGCAACCCCTGGGACACGGACCGCACGCCCGGCGGCTCTTCGGGCGGAGCCGCAGCCGCATTGGCGGCGGGGCTGACGGGGCTCGAGAGTGGCTCGGACATCGGCGGCTCGATCCGCAACCCGGCGCACTTCTGCGGGGTGTACGGCCACAAGCCGACCTGGGGCATCGTGCCGCCCCAGGGTCACGCCCTGCCCGGCATGGTGGGGGGGCCCGACATCGCAGTCTGTGGTCCGCTGGCGCGAAGCGCCGACGATCTGGCCCTGGCGATGGACGTGCTCGGGGCTGCCGAGCCCTTGAATCGTCCGGGTTGGCGGCTCGACCTGCCGAAGCCGACGAAGACCTCGCTCGGCGAGCTGCGCGTCGCACTCTGGCCCACGGACCCTTCGGCACCGGTTTGCCGGGAGATCGCGGACCGCGTCGCGAGCGTGGGAGAGACCCTCGCGAAGCTGGGCGCCGCGGTTTCGGATTCCGCTCGCCCCTCGTTCGACCCGCGCGACGCGCACCTCACCTACGTGCAGCATCTCAACTCGATCATGGGCGCGGGTATCCCCGACGACGCCTTTCGGGGCCTGCAGCACGCCGCAGATCAGCTCGAGCCGGACGACATGTCCGACCGGGCGAACAGTCTGCGGGCGACAGTCCTCAGTCACCGGGACTGGATCCGGGCCGATCACGCCCGCGAGCGCTTGCGTTACGCCTGGCGCGCATTCTTCGATGAGTGGGACATCCTCATCTGTCCGCAGATGTCGACCCCCGCGTTCCCGCACGATCACAGCGAGCAGACGTCGCGGACTCTCGACATCGACGGCCAGGCACGCCCCTACTTCGAGCAGCTGTTCTGGGCGGGCCTGGTGACCGAGTCGTACCTGCCGAGCACCGTCTTCCCGACGGGCCCGTCCGCGGACGGTCTACCCATCGGCCTGCAGGCGATCGGTGCCGAGTACGACGACCTTCGAACCATCGACTTCACGCGTCTACTCGCGCGCGAGATCGGAGGCTTCACGCCGCCGCCGGGATACGGGGACGTCTGAGGGGCTAGCTGTTGGGTCCAAGGACGTTAGACACCGCGATCCCTCCGAAGCCGGCTCAAGGGTGCCTGACCTTTGAGTGCGCTGTGGGGTCGTTGTTCGTTGTAGGAGCGTAGCCACTTGGGCAGGGCTTTGGCTCGCTGGTTG
>JAJDAN010000051.1 GCA_029261855.1 Deltaproteobacteria bacterium | reverse complement strand
GCTTCCCGGACACGCCAGACAGCGTGCCGCGGAGCGCGCCACAGGCACAGCGCAGGGCGAGGTCGGCAGTCACGCGACGAGGCTACTCGGGATGGCCGGCCGCTGCCGGAGAAGTGCGCAACACTGCTGCCACTTGCAGCGTCGCCTGCACATCGCGCGGTCGTGCCTTCGCGAGGATCTGTCGCCGACCCCCGAATCGCTCTACCGTCCGAACCCAAGGAGCCCCCCTCAATGCACTTGATCTCGCTGCCGCTGCGCCTGTCTCTCTCCGTGGTTCGGCCCGTGGTTCGGCCCGTGGTTCGGTCCCGAGTCCGGCCCCTGGGGCTGCTACTCCTCGTCGTCGTGACAATGACCGCCTGTGGAGACGGATTCTTTGCCGAAGCGCCCTTCCGGGAGCGGCAGAAGGAGTACCTGCTCTTCGCCACCGAAACGCCGATGCAGACGGGCAGCATCCTCAACGTCCTGAACCACCTCGAGCTCAGCACGCGAAAGCAGAGTCACGAGCTGGCCGACGGGGCGATCCCGGAAGACGCCTGGGACGCCGTCTTCGACAAGATGTGGCGCCTGCGAGACACCAGCGACTTCGACCTCCTCTATCTGATGAACACCCTCTACGCCTTCGAGGGTCACCCGGCCGGAGAGCCGGCCCTGTGGGAGAAGTCGAAGCAGGCGGTGCTCGACTTCAAGTACTGGTACACGGACCCGACACCGGACCGCGTCGTGGACGGTCAGCCCGTGGTCGACGCCATGTGGTACTGGACCGAGAACCACGTGCTGCTCTTCCGGGTGAACGAGTATCTGGCGGGCCAGCGCTACCCGGACGACACCTTCTCCGTCACGGGCATGAACGGCGCCTGGCACCAGGAACGCGCCCGCAGCGAGATCCTGAAGTGGATCGACGAACGCTCGCGCTGGGGCTTCAGCGAATGGCATTCGGACGTCTACTACCAGAAAGACATCACGCCGCTGCTGTCGCTGGTCGAGTGGGCCGACGACGAGCTGATCGCGAAGCGTGCGGCCATGCTGCTCGACATCGTCCTCCTCGACGTCGCCTTGCACCTGCACAAGGGCAACTTCGGGGCCACCCACGGCCGTTCCTACATCAAGGACAAGCCGACCGCGTCGAAGCAGGACAACTTCCATTCGAGCAAGCTGTTCTTCGACGACACCGAGCTTCCGTACCAGAGCCGGGGCGCGGCGGACGCGACCCTGATCGCCCGTGCGAAGAAGTACCGCCTGCCCGAGGTGATCCGGCGCATCGCGAAGTCCGACGAGCCGATGATCGACCGCCAGCGCATGAACCTCTACCTGCCCGAAGAGCCCGACCCGGACCCGAACGTCGACCCCCCCGAAGCACCGCACGGGCTCGACTACGACGACGAGGAGAACCTCGCGTTCTGGTGGTCCCAGGGGTCGCAGACCCTGTGGACGATGACCCGTCTCACCCTCGAGGTGGCCGAGCGTGAGGACCTCTGGTCGTCGCAGCTTGCAGAGTTCAAGCTGCTGCGCGACCTGGTCTGGGTCGATGGCGATCTCGACCAGAGCGTGGCGAATGCCCGGCCCTTCCTCGTCCTGCTGTGGAAGATGATCAACCAGTCCGTGCTCAACGAGGTGAATACCTACACCTACCGCACGCGCGACTACATGCTCTCGACGGCCCAGGACTATCGAAAGGGGCTACGCGGTTCGCAGACGCACATTTCCCAGGCGACCCTGTCCGAACACGCCGTCGTCTTTACCCAGCACCCGGGCTACGACCCGGGGCCCAACCCGCCCGCGGACTGGAACTGGCAGCGCGAAGACGAGCCCGGCCCCGGCTATTGGACGGGCAACGGCGCCGAGCCGCGCGCCGCCCAGCACGAGAACGTGGCCATCCACCTGTACGCGCCTCAGTACGCCGGCTTCGCGCCTCTGGGCCTCGTCTACCTGGAAGAGACCCACGCCTACTTCCCCCAGGCCCATTTCGACGAGGTCGTGCAGGAAGTCGTCGACGGCGGCAATTGGACCTTCGGCCGCAAGGACGCCACCTACGTTGCGCTCTTCTCCCTCAACCCGACGGTCTGGCGCGAAGGACGACCCGAGGTGTTCGAGAACGGCGACTTGCCCTTCGACCTCGCGGCCGAAGGAAGCGCCCAGAACGTCTGGATCCTCGAAATGGGAAGCAAGCGCGAATCCGGCAGCTTCGAGGCGTTCCGCGCCGCCATCGCCGCGGCGAGCGTCGAGACGACGCCAGTCGCCGACCAGGAAGGCGACGGTCTGCCCGACGGCTTCGACGTCGTCTACGACTCGCCGAGCCAGGGCCTCATCAGCTTCGGCTGGCACGCTCCGCTCGTCGTCGACGGCGAGGAAATCGCCCTCGACGACTACCCGCGCTTCGACAATCCCTTCGTCCAGACTTCCTTCGACGACACGCGCTATCACGTCAGCGACGGCGAGTACCACCTGTTGCTCGACTTCGCGCTTTCCGAGCGGGGCACGGCAGGGCTGTTGAAGAAGTCCAAGGCGCCGTGACCCGCGAAGGCTGAGCACGGCATCCCGGCCTGGGCTACACCGGGAGGCCGATGTCGTCCTCTTCTCCGCCCGCGGTCACCGAGACGCCCGTCCTCGGACCTGGGCGCAAGAGCGTGTACGCGCTGGGCGACTTCACGCTCAGCACGGCGCTCGCGTCGATGTCGCTCATCTACGCCGCGTACTTCCTGACCCAGGTCGCGGACCTTCGCCCCTTCCTGGCCGGGCTCGTGCCGCTGGTCGGCCGCTTCGTCGACGCCGTCACCGACCCGCTGATGGGGCGGATCTCGGACCAGACCCGCTGGCGGAGTGGTCGGCGTCGACCGTACCTCCTGCTCGGCGCAGTTCCCTACGGACTCAGCTTCGCGCTGCTGTGGTCCGTGGCTCCGGTCTCGTCGCAGCTCGGGCTCTTCGCCTACTACACCTTCGCGTACTGCCTGTTGAGCGTTGCCTCGACGGTGCTGTCGATACCCTACCTCGCGCTTCTGCCCGAGATGGCCACCGGGTACGACGCCCGCACATCCCTCAACACCTACCGTACGGTCGGCGCAACCCTCGGCATCTTCGCGGCGGTCTCCATCCGCCCCGCCGCCGAAGGCTTCGGCGGAGGCCCTGCGGGCTACGCGATGGTGGGGATGGTGTTCGGTGTCGCGCTCGCACTCCCCTGGCTGGCCGTTCACCGGGTGACCTTCGAACGCGTGGACGTCCGCGCCCTCGCGAGCCAGGTCTCCTTTCGCGAAGGATTGGGCACGGTGCTGCGTCACCGCACCTTCACCCGGCTCACCTGGATCTACATCTTCGGCCGCATCGCCATGGACCTCTCCGGCGCGCTCTTGATCCTGTTCGTCACCTTCTGGCTGGGCCGCACCGGGGACTTCGAGCTGGTGATGTTCGTCTTTCTCTGCTCGGTGATGCTGGCGCTCCCGTTCTGGCTCTGGGTCTCGCGGGGGCGCGACAAGGCGACGATCTTCATCTGGGGATCGGCGTTCTGGATGACCGTGAGCCTCGGCCAGGTCTTCATTCAACCGGACTGGCCGCGCTGGCTCTTCATCGCCTTCATCCCCCTCGCAGGCGTGGGCTTCGCACTCGTCGACCTGATGCCCTGGTCGATGCTCGGCGAGGTGATCGATGAAGACGAGCTGCGTTCCGGCGAGAGGCGCGAAGGCATCTACAACGGGGTCTTCACCTTCCTGCGCAAGCTCGGCGGCGCCGTGGGGGTCTTCCTGGTGCTCTCGATCCTGGACCTGGTGGGATTCGTGAAGGGCGACGAGCAGACCGAGACGGTCCGTCACACGATCCGCTTCTTGTCGGCGGCAGGTCCCGCCGTGTTCCTGGGGCTCGCCATCTGGGTCGCGCTGGACTATCCGCTCACGCGAGCGGCCCACCAGCGCATTCGAGACGCCTTGGGGGCACGGGGCGGCATCTGATCCCCACGGCGGGGATGCGGGCCCGGGCGTGCCGTTCGGGCTCTAGAGCTTCAGCTCGTAGCTGCGATAGGTCTTGTAGACCGTCCCACCCATCTTCTCGATCGGCCCGCGCATCTTGTGGTTGTTCTCGAGGATGAGCGACGCCTCACCGAAGCGAAGGCCCCGGGCCATGCCCGACTCCCAGGTCTTGGCGTAGAGCAGCGATCCCAGGGGCAGCTTCTGGTATTCCTGCTTCACACCCAGCATGAAGATCCGCAGCTGGTCCACGATCTGGCGGCGCCGCAGGAAGTGGAGCCAACCGAACGGGAGCAGGCCGCCATTCATCTTCTTCACCACCTGGTTCATGTCCGGGAAGGTCACCGACAGGCCCACGGCCTCGCCCCCGACCTCCAGGATGAACACGAGACTCGGATCGATGAATTGACGAAAGCCCGCGGCCAGGTACTCGAACTCCGCGCGCTCCATCTTCACGTGGCCCCAGTTGCGCTCCCAGGCGTCGTCGTAGATGCCGTGGAGCAGCGCCACTTCCTCGTCGAAGCGTTTCATGTCCACGTTGCGAAGCGTGATCTCGGGGTGACGCGCCAGGGTGCGGTCCGCGATTCGGACGATCCGCTCGTCGATCTTGCCGGGCTGGAACGCGTACGCGTACCAGTCCATCACCGGCTCGAGCCCCAGGGCGAGGTAGTGCCGTTCGAACCAGCGCCCGTTGTGCGGGTTGGCGACCATCGGAGGGGTGTCGAAGCCGTCGACGAGCAGCGCGAATTCGTGGTTGGAGTTGAAGTTGAACGGCCCGAGGGCCCGCTGCATTCCGTGGTCGCGCAGCCAACTCGTCGCCGCCTCGAAGAGCGGGCGTGAGATGCTCTCGTCGTCCGGAAACTCGAAGAAACCGAAGAAGCCGGCGCCGGGGTCCTCGCGTTGGTAGTTGTGGTCGACGACGGCTCCGATGGTGCCGACCGCCTTGCCGTCCCGGTAGGCCATGAAGCACTGGGCGTCGGCGACCGCGTAGTAGGGGTTCACCGCTGGATCGAAGAAGCGCTTGCGTTCGAAGACCAGCGGCGGAACCCAGTTCGGGTCATCGCGATAGATCGGCCACCAGCAGCGCACGAAGGCCGCTGCATCCCGGGGCATCGACAGCGGTCGAACCTCGACACTTCCGCGCGCGCTTCCCGACTTCGTGGCCATGGCTAGCGACGGTCGGCGCAACGGGCCGCGAAGCCACCGATGCGGGCGATGCGCGTGTCGCCAAAAGGTGTGCCGACGCCACTGTTGACCGTCAGCGCGACGGCGAGCTGGCGTTGCGGATCGGCCCAGCCGCCGGAGCCACCGAAGCCGAAATGCCCGAAGCCGCTGGGGACGCGGGCGCGCACGGCGAAGGCGCGGTGGTAGCCCAACCGCCAGCGCATGGAGATCGGGATCACGCGACCGGCGCCGCGATTCTGTTCTTCCGACGCCTTGCGCAAGGTGTCGTGGGAGAGCAGCCGAACTCCGTCCAGCTCGCCGCCCTGGGCCAGGCACGCGTACATGCGCGCCAGCGACCGCGCGGTGAACATGCCGTTGGCCGCGGGGATCGATGCCGCGCGAAATGCGTCCGAGTTGAACTCGAGCTCCTCCATGCCACGCGGGACGAGCGCGGCCAGGGTCTCCGTCGGGTCGTATCGGATGCCGACCTTCTTGAGCCTCTCGCGCCAGCGGCAGGCGCGGTCCCAGTTCTTCTCGGTGCTGGCGCGGCGCTTCTCGACAGGTCCGTCGGTGAGGGTGGAGAGCAGCTGGGCGCAGCGGTGCATCTGGTCCGCCGGCACGCCGCAGTAGAGACCGTCGAGCCCGAGGGGCCGCGCGATCTCGTTTTCGATGAGCTCTGCGAAGGGCTTCCCACCCGCGACGCGACGGACCACTTCTCCCACGAGGAAGCCGTAGGTCAGTCCGTGATAGCCGTGGGCAGCGCCCGGCGCGTGGCGCGGAGGCGCAGCCGCGAGTCGATCCACCATCTGCTGCCAGTCGAGCATCTCGCTGGCGTGCTCGACCATGTCGCGGATCGCATAGAGACCTGCTTCGTGGCACATCAGCTGCCGGACGGTGATCGCGTCCTTCCCGGCATCACCGAACTCGGGCCAGTAGCGTGCCACGGGCGCGTCGTAGTCGATGAGCCCGCGGTCGGCGTAGATGTGCAGCAAGGTCGATGCAACACCCTTGGTGGTCGAGAAGGACACACTGACGGTGTCCTCCTCCCACGGCGTGCCGGCGTCGTCCCGGGTACCGCCCCAGACGTCGGCGACCTTCTCGCCGCGGTGGTAGACGCAGACTGCAGCTCCACCGGGTCCCTTCTTCGGCAGGATGCGGCGCAGACCACGCGCGACATCTGCGAAGTCCGGGTGGGTCCATCCATGCAGCATTCCAACTGCTCCTGTTCGAGATCGAGTGCGCGAGACTAGCAGGGCACGTTGAAGCCCACTGCGATCCGTTCCATGCTCTGGCCGTGCGATCCGACGTCCTCGACCAGCTGGTGAGCCGGTACCTCGAGCAGCCCGTAAAGGCGAGCTGGGAGGGCGGCGCCGCCGACCTGCTGCGAGGAAGCTTCGACGATGCCCGCATCGAGCTCGGCGGGTTGGCCACAGCATGGATGTCCCTCGACGGCGTGATCCTGTCCGCACGCCGGGCAGAGCTGAAGCCCGGTGTTCCGGCCACGATTCGGGTCGAGAGTCCTTCCCTGCTGGTGTCGGTCGGCCAGCGCGACGTCGCTCGCTGGGTCGAGCGCTTCCAGCTGCCCTTCGAGCTGCACCTCACCGAGCGCGGTCTGCTGGCCCGAGCGAAGGTCGCCGGACTCCCTCTCGGCGAAGTGGAGGCTCGCCTCCAGGTCGTGGGCGGCTGGTTCGTCCTGCAACCGCAACGCGCGTCCCTGCTTGGCGTACCGAACTATGCGGCCTGGCTGTTCCGCACCTATCTGCCTCTCCCGCCGCTCGCCGAAGGCGCACGCCTGGAAGAGATCGGCCACGAAGCGGGCCGTCTGCGTTTGCGTTTCGAGATCGAGAGCTTCGAGGAAGACATCACCCCCGGCCTGATGCGCAGGCTCCGCGGCCGGCTCCTGCCCTGAACCCCGCGCCCGACACCGGAGACACCATGCAGCATCGCCAGCGTCATCCGCACTTCCCGCTCGGCGACATCGCCTTCGTCGTTTTCCTGGCCCTCTTCACCTTCGTCGTGGCAGGCTGCGGCCCGTCGTTCAAGCGCTTCGCCTACGAGGGCTTCGGCCGCGACGATTGGCAGCAGCCCGAGCGCGTGCTGGCCGAACTCGAGATCGAGCCCGGCATGGAGATCGCCGACATCGGCGCGGGAGGCGGCTACTTCACCTTCATGCTCGCAGACGCCGTCGGCCCCGATGGACGCGTGTACGCCGTAGACGTCGACGACGACATGATCGAGTACCTGCAGGAACGCGCGGCCGAGGAAGGCTACGCGAACGTGACGGTGGTCCGGGGCGAGTTCGGCGACCCACTGCTGCCGGACGCGGGAATCGACCTCGTCTTCACGAGCAACACCTACCACCACCTGTCCGAGCCCGTCGCCTTCTTCTCGGTCGTCCGGGCCGATCTCCGGCCGGGGGGGCGGGTAGCCATTCTCGACCTGAACGAAGGCCCCTTCTTCGCCCGCGACCACTTCACAGAGCCGGACAAGATCGCCAGCGACATGGAAGCCGCGGGCTACGTGCGAGTCGAAGCCTTCGACTTCATCGAGTCACAGTCGTTTCAGGTGTTTCGTCCGACTCCACGGGAGTAGGAACGGCCGGCTCAGCGGGCGCCTGCGGCTGGGTTGGGAGCGATTCCGGTGGTAGCGCCTGCGGCTGGGCCGGCGCCTGCGGCGGAGCGGAGGGCTCCTGCGGCTGCGTTGGATCGAGCGCCGGTGGCCAGTCTGCGGGCTCGCTCATGTCTTCCCGGTCGTGGACGAAGGGCGCGATCGACTGGCCGACGATGTGCCCGACGACCACCGGGCCGTACGCGATCACGAAGCCGACCCAGGACGGCCCGAGAGGCAGGTACTGCCCGTACTCGCCACCGAACGACCCCACGTAGGTGCCGAAGGCGGGGTACAGGGTGCGATAGGCGGACTTTCGCTCGACCGTGTCGTCCTTCGCGTAGAGAAAGGACAATGCGTCGTTCGTCGCGACGCCTTCTTGCCACAAGGGGACGAGTGGCAGGATACGGAGGGCCGCATAGCCGCCGCGCCAGTGGCGGTTCGACTTCTCCGCGAAGTCCTTTGCGTGGCCCCCTTCGTGCAGCGCGATCGGAACGCTGTCCGAGTACAGGTTGATCGTGTTGGTGTACGGGTTGTAGTTGTCGCCACCGATGAGGCCAGCGAAGAAGCGGCCCGGCAGGATCGTATAGAAGGTCGTCGTGATGAGACCGAAGCTCCAGCGCCAGAACGCGCCCACGTCCTGGTTGCGGGAGAGTCGGCGCCACTCGCCGCCAGGCGCGTACTGATTCAGCCGCACCTTGACGTTGTAGAGGCCGTTCTCGTGCAGGTATGCCCGCAACGCCGCCTCGGTCTCGGGCGAGATGTCATGATCGTTGACGTTCCAACGCAACAGGATGATCTTGCTCGGCAGCGAGATCAGATAGTGGCCGATCCCGTCCAAAAAGACGTTCGGGACGCCGCGAACGATCTGCTCTTCGCCCGGGCGCAAGGGAAGGGAAAGCTCGCCTTCGAGATCGTGACCGTACTCGTAAGGGGTGCTGACGCAGCCGACCGAGAGGGCGAACCCGATCGCCAGCGCCGCGGTGGCCGCGTAGCGACTAGAAGGTCGCAACCCCGTCCCAGGGCAACTTCGCGAAGTTGAAGTTCAACATGAAGAAGAACAGATCGTTGTCCTTGTAGTTGCCCTTGAGGTTTCCGATGTCGACGTTGCTCCGGCCCATGTTGACGTACTGGAACGCGAAGGAGATCGTCGTGTGCTCGGTCCAGTCGTACATGGCGCCGACTCCCCAGCGCCACTGCTCGTCGATGGGCAGCGCCGCGGTGCGGTCGCTGGTGTTGAGCGCCGACGAGTCGTAGCTGAGCCCTGTCTGCACCATCCACTCTTCGTTCAACTGGTAGTGGACGCCGCCCCGCAGCTTCCAGGTGTCCTTGAAGCCCAGATGGACCCGCGTCTCTCCGGGCCCGAGGTCGATCGCGGTGTTCGAGAGATCGGACCACTGCTCGTACGCCCACCCGGCGCTGAAGGCCAGGTCGTCGGTCGCGTCCCACCAGAGGTCCATGCGCCACGCCGGAGCCAGGGGCAGCTTGACCTTCGTGTTCGGGTTGCCCAGGGCAGCCGGGATCTTCGTGCGACCGCTCAGCGTGAGCTTCGTCTCCGATTGGTAGGTCATCCCGACGCGCAGACTCTCGTGGGGCTCGAGCATCACGCCCACGAAAGCCGCGGTCCCCCAGTCATCGAGGTCGTCGAACTTGATGCTCCCCGCACCCGGGGTCAGCGCGTTGAGCTTCCAGTCGAGGGTCGCGTAGGTGATGAACGGACCCGCGCCGATGGAGAGCCAGTCCGTGACCTTCACCGCCACCGTCGGCACGAAGCTCAGGGTGAACAGAGAGATGTTCTGGACCTGGCCCTGGCCGGCCCAGTCACTCTTGGGGTCGAGAGCTGCGCCCGAGATCGAGAAGATCCCCAGACCGGCACGAAAGCGATCCGAGACCTTGTGGACGTAGCTCGATCCCAGCAACGGGATGAGCCCGCTCTGGTTGCCGCCGTTGTTGCTGGCGATGTTCGGCGAGTCGGAATCCTGGTCGAAGCGGACGTAGCCGTAGCCTGGCGCGATGCCGGCATTCAGCTGGTGGGAATCCAGGTAGGTCATGCCCGCGGGATTCATCAGGACCGTCGAGGCGTCGCCGGCCCGCGCGAGGGACCCGGCACCCGCGGCGCCCATGTCGGGCGTCGCAAACTCACCGACGTAGAGCCCGCCCGCGAACGCAGGCAGCGCCGATGCCAGGATGAACGCAACGACGACTGCCACGCTCGACATCGATCTGAACATCGATCTCTCCCCCCATCGAATAATCGGACGGGCGGAGGCTAACACCACTCGCCGGCGAGGCATAGGACCGCGCGCGGCACGAGCCGCGCACGCGCGGCAAGCCGGAACCTGCCGTTCCGGCTGCTAGCTGGCGAAACCGTAGGCTTCGCTTGCGGCGGAAGCCTGGGTCGGCCTCCTAGCGGGTCGCGCGCCTTCGGACCCGGGTACCGACGGCCAGCGCGCCAACGGCGAAGAGCAGCGCAGCGCTGGGCTCGGGGACGGCGGCGGTCACGTTGTCGACGGCGCCCGATCCCCCCAGGTTGATGGTCACCCGGTCGTAGGTGGTCCCAGAAAGGACGTCGACGTGGTTGGCACTGTTGTTGCCGTAGACCACGCTCGGATCGTCGAGGAAGTCCATGAAGCTCACGCTCGCGACCTGCACCACCCCCAGGTGGAAGACGATGCTGCCTGGCTCCGCGGTGTGGCTCTCGACGTCCACGATGTCCATGGAGAACTCCGTGAAGCTGCCGACGGCGCTGAAGTCGAGTTCGATGCGGCCGGCGGGCCGGCTGCCCTCGTCGTCGGGGCGGCTGCAGCTACTGGCGTCGCAGCCCCCGGCGTTCTCCTGGATGATCAGCACGTTTCCCAGATAGCTGTCCGGGGCGAGGTTCCCTCGCGTCCAGCCGTTTTCGCCCCCCGCGATGCCGGGAGAGTGGAACTGCAGATCGTCGTCCGCGGTGCCCGTCTGGGTCGTATCGAACGCGACCCCGATGTCCGGGCCGCCGCCGGTGTTGGTGGTCGTGATGATGACGCCCTGGGAGCTGGCCACGATGTCGCCGTGATCGAACTCCTCGAAGTCGAGGGTCAGCGCGAGCGCCGGCGAGGCGATCAGCAGGGCGGACAGGGCGATAAGGGAGATCGAGCTACGAACGAACATCGGGCGGGGCTCCAGAAAGGGGATGCCCCATTCAGAGCAAGGACCGTGCCATCACAAGCGCACTGTTCGGGTCGCCTGGGCGGCGGTGGATTCTCTAACGTTGCCTGACGCAGTTGCCGAATGCTTGCGCCCGGCGACCCAGATGCGTGTATGTAGGCGACTTCCGTTCCTGCCCCCGGCGCTGCTACCCCAGGCCCTTCACCGGGAGACCCGATGAACACCGAAGAGGCCGAAGCAGAACGCCCCCGCGATCCGAGCGGGAAGCGCGGCCCCAGCCTCTCGACCCAGGTCCTGATCGGCCTGCTTCTCGGGATTGCCACAGGCCTCTTCTTCGGCGAGCGGGCGACGGCGGTGGACATCGTGGGACAGGCCTTCGTGCGGCTGTTGCAGATGTCCGTGATCCCGTACGTCGTCGTGTCGCTCATCGCCGGCATCGGCCAGCTCGACGCTCGCACGGCTCGCGATCTCGCCCTGCGCGGGGGCGGCGCGGTCGTCCTGCTGTGGGTGATTGCCTGGGCGGGCGTCTCCCTCTTCCCGGTGGCCTTCCCCGAGTACGAGACCGCCTCGTTCTTCAGCACCACCCTCGTCACCACGCCTCCTCCTGTCGACATGCTCGCTCTCTACATTCCGGCGAACCCCTTCGACGCCCTGGTCAACGGGATCATGCCGGCCATCGTACTGTTCTCGATCTCGCTGGGGATCGCCCTGATGGCGGTTCCGAACCGCGAGGGGCTGGTCGGGCAGCTGACGGTGCTCTCCGACTCGCTGATGAAGCTGAACACCTTCGTGGTGGGACTCGCGCCCATCGGCGTCTTCGCGCTGATGGCGAGCGCCGCCGGTACCATCACGCTCGAAGAACTTGCGCGGTTGCAGGTGTTCATCGTCACCTTCGCAGCAATGGCCCTGCTGCTCGCGCTGTGGGTCCTGCCGGGCTTCGTCGCAGCGGTCACCCCGCTTCGCTACCGCGACGTCGTCGGTACCAGTCGCGATGCACTCATCACCGCATTCGCGACCGGAAGCCTCCTGATCGTCCTGCCCATTCTCGCCGCGCAGGCCCGGCGGCTCTCGATGCGAGACCCTGGCGCGGATCGCGACGACGTATCGCCCGCCGAGGTGATGGTCTCGGTCGCCTTCAATTTCCCGAGCGCGGGCAAGCTGCTGGGGCTCTCCTTCATCCTGTTCGCGGGTTGGTTCTCGGGCAGCGACCTCAGCCTGACCGACCTTCCCACCCTGCTCTCCGTCGGGACCTTCACCTTCTTCGGGCCGAACGCCATGGCCATGCCGTTCATGCTCGACTTCTTCAAACTGCCCTCCGATCTCTTCCAGATCTTCCTCGCAGTCGATGTGGTGACTGGGCGCTTCACGACCCTGCTCGCCGCCATGCACGTCCTGTGCGTGGCGCTCTTCACCGGCGTCGCCATGGAGAAGCGGCTTCAGGTCGGGCTGATTCCGCTGCTGCGCTGGGGACTGCTCTCCGTCGCCCTGAGCGTGCTGGTCCTCGTCGGCGCCCGGCTCTACTTCGCAGAGACTCTCGACACCGAGTCGAAGACCTACCAGATGTTCATCAACATGGAGCTGAGCGGCGAGCCGGTGCGGGTTCTCAGCGAAGCGCCGAAGCCCACGAGCGGCAGTCGCGGAAACACCCTGACGGACATCCGCAGCAGCGGCGTCTTGCAGGCCTGCTACGCGGCCGATGCGTTGCCCTTCGCGTTCGTCAACGGGAACAGTCGCCTGGTCGGATACGACATCGATGTCATGCACTCGCTCGCGCGCGAGATGGGGGTCGATCTGTACTTCCGCCGTATCGAGCGCGCCGACTTCGGGAACGAACTCCATGCGGACTGCCACATCCTCATCGGCGGCATCGCGATGACCCCCCGGCGCGTCGAGCAGATGCGCTTCACGCACCCGTACCTCGACAACACCCTCTCGTTCATCGTCCGCGACCACGACCGCCACGCATTCTCGACCTGGGACGAGATCCGCGCACGTGAACGGCTGAGGATCGCGATCCCGAATGTCCCCCACTACGTGACTCTCATGAAACAGAAGCTGCCGAATGCGGAGTTCGTGGAGATCCACTCGGTGCGGGACTTCTTCCGGGAACAGATCGATGGGGCCGACGCGATGGTCTTCGGCGCGGAGAGCGCCGGCGCATGGACCCTCGTCTATCCGTCCTTCTCGGTCGTCGTGCCGAAGCCTCGGCCCATCGGCATTCCCATCGCGTACGGGATCCGCCGGGACGCGGCGGAATGGGGCGAGTACCTGAACGTCTGGGTCGACCTCAAGACCCGGGACGGGACCCTCGACGAGTACTTCGAACACTGGATCCTCGGACGCGCGGCGGACCGCAAGGCCCCACGCTGGTCGGTCATACGCGACGTCCTCGGCTGGGTGGACTGAACAGACATGAGCAACGTCAAGCGACCCCCCGTGCGCGTCGGAGTGATCGGACTCGACCACGGCCACATCTTCGGAATGGCCCACGCTGTCGTGTCCGCGGGAGCCGAGCTGGTCGCCTTCCACCCCGAACAGGGCGGGCTGGCGGAGATCTTCGCAAAGGCGCACCCGAACGCGCGCAAGGCCGGCGACCCGCGCGAAATCCTCGAGGACGACACGATCCAACTCGTGCTGTGCGCGGCCGTGAACGCGGACCGGGCGCCGCTGGGTGTCCGCGTCATGCAGCACGGCAAGGACTTCATGACCGACAAGCCGGGTGTCACCGATCTGGACCAGCTGGCCGAAGTCCGCCGGGTCCAGGCCGAGACGGGTCGCATCTACTCGGTCTGCTTCAGCGAGCGCTTCGAGAACGCCGCGACCGTACGGGCGAGCGAGCTGGTGCAGGAAGGCGCGATCGGACGGGTCGTGCAGACCGTCGGTCTGGGGCCGCACCGGATCAACGCCCCCAGCCGCCCGGCCTGGTACTTCGAGCGAGCTCGCTACGGCGGCATCCTGTGCGACATCGCTTCTCATCAGGTGGACCAGTTCCTGCATTTCACCGGCGCACAGAATCCCCGGGTCGTTGCATCTCGCATCGCGAACCACGCCCACCCGCAGTGGCCCGAGCTGGAGGACTTCGGCGAGGTCCTGCTCGAGGGCGATGGCTGCAGCGGCTACGTGCGCGTCGACTGGTTCACGCCGGACGGTCTGTCGAGCTGGGGGGACGGGCGACTCACGCTGCTGGGAACCGACGGATTCATCGAGATCCGCAAGAACGTCGACCTGGCCGGGCGCGAAGGCGGCAGCCACCTCTTTCTCGTCGACGGCAAGCAGACCCTCCACATCGACTGCAACGACGTCGCCTTGCCCTATGGTGGACTGTTGCTCGACGACGTCGTGAACCGTACGGAAACGGCCATGCCCCAGGCGCACTGCTTCCAGGCCTGCGAGCTGGCGCTGCGCGCCCAGGCGAACGCCGAGCGCATCACGAGAGGAGAAGACCGGTGAGCGAACGGTTGCGGGTCGCCGTGGTTGGCCTGGGGGTCGGCATCCAGCACTGCGCGGCCTTCAAGCAGCTGCCGGACCAGTTCGATCTCTGCGCGGTCTGCGATGTCGACGAGAAACGCGCGCAGCTCGTGGCCGAGAAGCTCGAGGTCGGGGTGGCCACCACGAACTTCGAGTCGCTGCTCGAGGGCCCGGACGTTCCGGACGTGATCGACATCTGCACGCCACCGCATCTTCACTTCGACATGAGTGTCGCTGCCCTCGAAGCCGGGCGGCACGTCGTCTGCGAGAAGCCCCTCGTTCCGAGCCTCGCCATCCTGGACGAGCTGATCCGCGTCGAAGCCCGGGCGAGTGGGCGCTTGATGCCGATCTTCCAGTACCGCTTCGGAACGGGGCTCCAGCGCCTGCAGCACCTGATCGGTCTCGGACTCGCCGGGCGCGCCTATCTGTCGACTGTCGAAACCGCCTGGCTACGCGGCGACGACTACTACGCGGTGGACTGGCGCGGCAAGTGGAAGACGGAACTCGGTGGCGTCATGACCACCCACGCCATCCATGCACACGACATCCTGTGCAACGTCATCGGCCCGGTGAAAGACGTCTTCGCCCGCACCACGACCCGCGTGAACCCGATCGAGACCGAGGACTGCGCGGCCGTCAGCTTGGAAATGCTGGACGGCTCACTCGCGACCCTGTCCGCGACCCTCGGATCGCGGCCGGAGATATCGCGCCTGCGCTTCTGCTTCGAGCACCTGACGGCGGAAAGCTCGCTGGCCCCGTATCAGCCCTCGTTCGACCCCTGGGTGTTCACGGCGGCGGATGCGGACCGGCAGGCCCGGGTCGACGAGGCGCTGCGGGACGTGAGCACCGGGCACCAGCTCTACGCGGGCCAGTTCGAGCATCTCCACCGGGCCTTGACCCGGGGCGAGGAGCTTCCCGTCACCCTCGCCGACTCGCGCCAATCTCTCGAGCTGCTCACGGCGATCTATCACTCGTCGCAGACGGGGCGGTCCGTCGCGCTTCCGCTCGCGGCAGATCACCCGCGCTACACGGGTTGGTTGCCCAGATAGCGAGAGAGCGAGGGAGCGGTCCCCGGACCCGCTCGGCGCGCATGATAGACTGGCTCGGTGGAGGAGCCGGCATGGAAGACGCCACCCGGGCGCAGATCGAACGCGAATGCGAGCGCCTCGTCACACGCTACTGCCACCTGATCGATCACGGCGAGGCGGCAAGAGTCGCGGAGCTCTTCACCCAGGACGGAGTCTGGAAGAGCGCCGAGGTCACGATGAAGGGTCGCGAGGAGCTGGTCGCGGGCTTCGGCGCGCGCCAGGCCAACACCGCGCGCATGTCCCGCCACGTCTGCAACAACCTGCTCGTCGACGTCATCGACGCAGACCATGCCACGGGCTGCGTCTACCTCACCCTCTACCGGCACGACGGAAAGGAGAGTCGCACCGTCTCGCCCCTGAAGGGCCCGGTCTTCGTCGGTGAGTATCGCGACCGCTTCGAGCGCACGGACGACGGCTGGCGCTTCGCACATCGCGAGATCGACGTGAGCTTCGTGAGATCGAAGGACGACGACGTCGCCGCTTCCTCGGGCGACTGACATGGTTTTCATCGACCTCTGCGATCTCGACAACTTCCGGGACGGCTTCCCCCACGATTCCTTCACGCGACTGCGCGCGGAAGCGCCCGTCTGGTGGCACCCGCCCACGCGCTACACCCCGGACGGCGAGGGCTTCTGGGTGCTGTCGCGCCACGCGGACGTGGTCGCCGCCTTCAAGGACCCGACGACCTTCTCGTCGGACACCGGTGGCACGCGGCCCCAGGGCGGGACCTTCCTCGCGGACCTGCCCATGGCCGGCAAGATGCTCAACATGATGGACGACCCGCGGCACAAGCGGATCCGCAATCTCGTGAACCGCGGACTCACGCCGCGGGTGGTGGAAGATCTCGAGCCCGAGTTGCGGCGCCGCGCCCGCGCGATCCTCGCCGACGTCGGCGACGGCGACGGCGACGGCGACGGCGACGGCGGACGCTGCGATTTCGTCACCCAGGTGGCCCGCGAACTGCCGCTCCAGGCGATCTGCATGCTGCTCGGGGTTCCCCAGGACATGCGCAATGCCCTCTGCGACTGGGTGGACGTCGGTTTCGAGCACAACACCCGGGCCGTCGGCGAGACCAGCGATGCTTCGCGCGAGGCCAGCGCCCGGCTCGCCGCCTACGCGACGAAGCAGATCGCCGAAAAGCGCGAACGTCCGCAGGACGACATGCTGTCGATCGTCATTCACGCGCGGCTCGAGGGCGCAGAGATCGCGGACGAGGAGTCTGCTCTCCGCGACGACGAACTGCTCTACTTCTATCTACTGCTGTTCACGGCCGGAGCGGAGACTACCCGCAAGGCCATCGCCGGCGGCTTGATGGAGCTGGTCCAGACGCCCGAACAGCTGGTCGCGCTGCGGGAGGAACCGGACCTGTACCGGACGGCCGTGGACGAGATCGTCCGCTTCACCACCAGCTCGGTCTACAAGCGCCGCACCGCGACTCGCGACGTGGAGGTCCACGGTGAGAAGATCCGCGCCGGCGACAAGGTGACCTTGTGGGAGATGTCGGCGAACCGCGACGAGGACGTGTTCGACGACCCCTTCCGCTTCGACATCCGCCGCGACCCGAACCCCCACGTCGGCTTCGGTTGGGGGGTCCATCGCTGTCTCGGCGCGCACCTCGCGAAGCTCGAGATCCGCATCATGCTCGAAGAGGTGCTCGCCCACTGGGACGACATCGCACTCGCCGGCGATCCCGAATGGACCCGGGACAACCGACTCTTCGGCCTGAAGCACCTGCCCGTGACGTTCTCGCCCCGCTGACCCGCTAGCCCTGATCCGTCATGCGGATCCGGGCGCGACTCCAATGCGCGGCCTGGAGCCCGCGACAGGGCGGCCCGCGCGGCATCCGGAGAGTGCCGACAGGATCTCACACTAGTGAGGTTCTCCCGTTCCAGCGGAATCCGCTCGCGAAGCCGGTTCCGAAGGGTTCTACCCGGAACCCCGCGCGCTCGAAGCCAAGCCAATGACGCATTGGGGCTAGCGCCCTTCGAAGTCCGGGGTTCGCTTCTCGAGGAAGGCGGCCACCCCTTCCTTGAAGTCCTTCGACCGGAACAGCGGCAGCAGCTGCAGGAAGACATGGTGGACGTTGGCCTCGAAGGTCTCGTTCTGGCCCATGCGCATCATGCGCTTGGTGGCTTGCACGGCCAGGGGTGCGTTGGCGGCGATCTCGTTCGCGACCGCCAACACCTGCTTCATCAGATCGTCTGCGGGGACGATCTGGCTGACGAGACCGTCCGCCAGCAGCTGGTCGGCTTCCAGGGTGCGACCCGTGAACATGATCTCGGCGGCCTTCGACCAGCCGACGATGCGCGGCAGCAGCCAGGTGCCTCCGCTTTCGGGGAGCACCCCGCGTTTGGTGAAGGCAGCGGACAGCTTGCCCTTGTCCGACGCGATCCGGATGTCGCAGCCGAGGGCCATGTCCATGCCGTAGCCCGCGGCACCGCCGTTGAGGGCGCAGATCGTCGGCGTGTCCAGGTTGTGCAGGACCGTCGGCGGAGCGTCGCGCAGGTTGAAGCGCTGGGTGGCGGCGCCGATGCCGCTGCCCGTGCCGAGACCCTGTCCCGACGCCTGGTCCTGCAGGTCGAGGCCCGCGCAGAAGCCGCGGCCCGCCCCGGTGATCACGATGCAGCGGACTTCGGGGTCGTCGTCCAGCTCGATGAGCGCCTGTGAGAAGGCGTCGAGCATGGTGGCCGTGATGGCGTTCAGTCGTTCCGGACGATTCAGGGTGACGACGGCGACGTGTCCGTCTCTTTCGACGAGCAGCTCTCCCACGACGATCTCTCCTTCTTGCCGGCGGTTTCGGATTGCAGGGTCAGGCGGGCGTGACGGCGACCGGAATGCCGTTGAGCACGGCGTTTCCGGACAGCGGGTCGAGCGGGCGCCCATCGGTCAAGCGATTGCTGTTCACGCCTGGGTGCGCGCGGGCGACATCGAGGCGCGCGCCTTCGAGGTCGTGCCCCCAACCGTGGGGCAGGCTCACGACGCCCGGCATCACGTCTTCGGTCAGCTCGACGGTGGCGGTGACCTTGCCCACCCGACTCTCGATGCGGGCGTGCTTGCCATCCTCGACACCCAGACGCCCGGCATCTGCGGGGTTCATCTGCAGGGTGCAGCGTTCACGCCCGCTCATCAGGGGCGCCAGATTGTGCATCCAGGAATTGTTCGACCGCAGGTGGCGACGCCCGACCAGCAGCAGCTCGTCGTCGGCGGCGGCTTCCGGGGCGGCGTCGAGAGCCGCTTCCAGGCGCGCCAGGTCTCCCAGGATTTCCGGCGCGGCCAGCTCGATGCGGCCCGAGGGCGTGGACAGCACCTCGGGGATCCGGGGCACGAGCGGCCCGAAGTCGATCCCGTGCGGGTTCGCCTCGAGCTTGTCGAGGGACAGTCCGTCGGGATTCGCACCGAAGCCGTCCCCGTAGGCGCCGGTCCGGATCATCACGTCGACCAGCGCGTCGGGACCGCGTCGGTCGCCGAGGGCCGCGAGGATCTCGTCGACCTTGCGACTGGCGATGGGCGATCCTTCCCGGGACGTCTGCGCTTCCACCAGCCCGCGCACGAGCGTGGCATGCAGCACGTCCGGATCGGCGTCCGCGCCCTGGCCCGACACCACCAGAGCGAGCCGCGCCAGCACGTCGGACTCCGACGGGCCGGTGCGCTCGAAGAGCGGCGGCGACCAGTTCGCGACGTTGCGCACCGCGATGCCGTAGAAGGCGAGGTCGTAGTGGGAGCTCTCGAGTGACGAAGCCGGGGGCAGGATCACGTCCGCGTGCCGGGTCGTCTCGTTGCAGTAGATGTCGACGCTGACCATGAAGTCGAGGTCCGCCAGGGCCGCGTCGAGTCGTTCGCCTTCGGGCGCGGACAACACGGGGTTCCCGGCGACGGTAACGAGCGCACGGATCTGGTCGTCGCCCGGCGTCTCGATCTCGTCGGCCAGGGTCGCGATGGGAAGCTCACCGCGCACCTCGGGCAGGTCGCGCACCCGGCTCCGCCAGCGACCCATGCGAAAGCCGCGACGGGGCCCCCCGGAACGCCCGCGCAGCGCATGGGCGGCCAGGGGCAACATGGCGCCGCCGGGTCGGTCGAAGTTTCCGGTGACGAGGGCGAGGGCGTCCGTCGCCCAGGACGCGAGCGTCCCGAAGGCAACGGTATGAACGCCGATGCGACCGTAGACCGCTGCGCTGCGCGCTTCCGACAGATCGCGCGCCAGGCGTCGGATGTCGTCGGCCGGGATCCCGCAGACGGGGGCGACGCGCTCGGGCGTGAAGGGCCGAACCGCCTTCGCGATCTCGTCGACTCCCTCGACGTGATCGGCGACATCGCCGAGATCGACCCGGCCCTCGTCGAACACGACGTTCAGCAGGGACACGAGAAGCAGGGCGTCCTGCCCGGGCCGGACGAACAGGTGCTCGTCTGCGATGGCCGCGGTGCGACTGCGCCGGGGGTCGACCACGATGAGCTTGCCGCCGCGCTCGCGCAGCGCCTTGAGACGGCCGGGGAAATCGGGCGCCGTGCAAAGACTGCCGTTCGACTCGAGCGGGTTCGCACCGAGCATCAGCAGGAAGTCGGTGCGGTCCAGATCCGGCACGGGCATGGTTCCCGCGTCGCCGTAGAGCAGGCCCGACGACACGTGGCGCGGCATCTGGTCGACGGTGCTCGCCGAGTAGAGGTTGCGCGTCGCGAGCGCCTTGAGGAGGGGCCGGACGTAGAGGGACCCGCCGAGGTTGTGGACGCTGGGGTTGCCGAGGTACGCGCCCACCGCATTGCGATTGCGCTCGAGGATCGGCAGCAGTCGACGTTCGATCTCTTCGAAGGCCTCGTCCCAGCTGACCTCGACGTGTCGTCCGTCGCGCTTCACGAGCGGCGCGCGCAGGCGGTCGGGATCGGCGTGCAGCGCCGCGAGCTGGGTGCCCTTGGGACACACGTAGCCCTTCGAGAAGACGTCGTCCGCGTCGCCGCGGATCTTCGTCACCCGCTCTCCGCGGGTATGGATCTCGAGGCCACAAGTAGCCTCACACAGGGGACAGGTTCGATACGAGACGCGGGTCGATTCCAAGTGGCACCTCCGGTCCGGCAGTGTACCCGCCTCTTGCATGCAGAGCAGGGCAGCCCACGGATCAGGGCGTGTACCAGATGGGCGAGGTCCAGGCGCGCTCCTGGACGAGCTTCGGGACGTCCGGGTCGTCGCAGGCTTCCGGCCGATCGTCGCCCGCGAGATCGAGACACTGCCAGGCGTTGTAGCGACAGCTCGGGTTCTCGACGACCCGGGCATAGTAGACCGCGCGACGCGCCGGATCGAAGTCCGGATCCCGCCACACGGCGCATAGCTGCCGGTGCCCTGCGCCCGAGGGCGCACAGGTGGACGGGTCGACGGATGCCATACCCAGAGCCGAGCCCGATGTCCCCGCGACGTCGTAGACGGCCTCGTGGGGCTGGCCATCGAGGTCCGTCCAACCCTTGATGATCTGGATGCGCTGCAGGTCGTTGCCAGGCGCGGCGTCGGTGCCCGGGTCCGCCAGCGCCGCCGCGACGAAGCTGGGGCTCGCCTCCCGGGACGGAGCCGTCGCGAGATCGCCGCCCATGGGTACGCCCGCGGCATCGGCGCGCGCGACGAAGTCCGGGTCGGCGCACAGCGACGGGTCGAAGCCCCAGCCGCCAAAGAAGCGCGGCCGGATGCGGGGACCGCTGGTGCCGAACACCTCCTTGCGTCGCATGGCGTCGAAGAGCGCAGCGCGATCGTTGGCCTCGGCCCAGACACCGATCAGACCGCCCGGGTTGTTGTTGACGTTCCCTGCGATGTCGAGACTCGTCGACACACGTTTCTGGGGCGTGTCGTCCCCTTCGCCGAGATGCCCGGGATACGAGCGTTCCTCGACGCCTCCGGCGAGCGCGTTGTGGGTGTCCGTGCTGGCGGACAAGCCGAACTTGAAAGGGTTGACGCCCAGGCGCGCCTCTTCTCCCAGACCGAGAGTCAACGCATAGCGTGCATAGCTGAGCGGGGAGACGCAGTCCGGCCCGAGATGCGGGGTCCAGTCGGCGAAACGACCATCGCTGCAGGTATCGAAGTCGGGCGGGTCGGAGAAGCGCGACAGCGCCGCGTCCTCGAAGTGCTCGAAGGCGCAGAGCTCGTCCTCGCTCCCCAGCACACCCGGGATACCGTCGCGGCACTCGGAGGATCCCTTGTGCTGCATCACCTCGATGATGGGTTCGAGTCGCATGCGCTGCGCGGCGCGCCCGCGCTCGTCGTCGATGCCGTCGGTTTCGGGATAGTCGAGGGAGAACATCCGGCCGTTGCTGATGTTCGAGTTGTGGGGGATCGCGAGGACGTCGCAGCCGCTGCCGCTCTGCAGGCAGCCCGCTTCGAGCATGCTCCACAGGGTCCACTCGCGCGGCGCGTCGAGGTAGCTGATGGGCAGCCTGGGGACGACCTCGTTGCGGAAGATGACGTTGCGGTGCAGATTCGAGCCCAGTCGATGCGAGCTGTACTCGTACGCGACGAAGGTGGTCCGCTCACAGCGCGCGCTGGTGTCGTTCCAGCGCTGGGCCGCGTCGATGGTTCTCTGCCAGTTGCTGCGGGCCGCCTGGCGGCAAGCGGCGCCGTCGGCACCGCACACGGCGTCGCTGCGCCAGGTGATCGGGCTGAAGATCTGCATGACGAGCCGCGGCGCCCGGCCGTCCCCGGCCCGGAACGCCTCGCAGAACCCGGATTCGTAGCCCCGGGAACCCGGGTCGATGCAGAGGCTGCCTTCGCCCAGGAACTCGGCGTGGTCGGTCACCGCGGCGAAATCGAGGGGTCGGTCGATACGAGCCGCGCGGGTGCCGCGGCCGTCGTCGCCATTCGGAGGCAGCCACACCTCCTCGCCGAACGCGTAGCGGTAGGCGTCGTCGGGCTGCAACCGGACGCCGAACATCCAGGCGTCGCTCGAGAGGGCCGTGTGGACGTGCAGGTCGCCGAACCACGCCTGGCGCAAGGGGTCCCGGGACGCGCAGTCGGCCTCGGCCGCGGGGCGGACGCTTCCGTCCCCGACCTCGAACGCAGCGTCCGGCGCCGGCTCGCTGCCACACGCGAACAGGCAGGCAAGCAGACAGGCAAGCGAGCAGAAGATCGCCGGCAACGCGGCGCCACTCCGAGGGAGCCGGCTCTGCATCTCGGCAACCTTAGCCGGCGGTTGCTCGATCCGGCTGAACCGGAGCCAGCCAGCCCCGTGGGGTCATCCCCGTGCGAACCCGGAAGGCGCGCGTGGCGTCTGAGGGTTGTCCTCGAACTGGCAGTGCGCACCTGACGCCGGATCGAACCACTGGAGGCCCGACCACCCATGAAGACCCGACCCCGCAGCGCGACCCGTTCCTCACCTGTCGCGTTCCTGACCGCCACCTTCGTTGCACTCTGCCTCGCCCTCGGCCTCGTCGTCGCGCCGCAGATGGCGTTCGCCGAGGCCGGCGAGAACTTCTGGCTCGACCCCGACCCGACGGCCGAGCGCGAAAGCGTCCATTCGCGCTTCGCCGAGCTCGCGAAGAACGCGGCGGACAGCGTCGTGAACGTCCACACGTCGAAGACGGTGACCGGGCCGCAGATGCAATTCCCCGACATCTTCCGCGGCATGCCGGGCATGCCTCCGGGTCATTCCGGCGGACAGGAGCGCCGGGTTCCCAGCATGGGAACGGGCTTCGTGATTTCCGCCGAGGGCTACATCCTCACCAACAACCACGTGATCGAGGACGTCGACGAGATCAAGGTGCGCTTCCAGAACGGCGACACCGTCGTGGCCGAAGTCGTCGGGCGAGACCCGAAGACCGATCTCGCGCTGATTCGGGTCGAGGGTGTCGACGATCTCAAGCCGCTGGTGCTCGGCGATTCCGAAGAGATCCTGCCCGGCGACTGGGTGGTCGCCATCGGCAACCCCTTCGGACTCTCCCACACGGTCACAGTGGGCATCGTCAGCGCCAAGGGTCGGAACATCGGCCAGGGCCCCTACGACGACTTCATCCAGACCGATGCCGCCATCAACCCCGGCAACTCCGGCGGGCCGCTCCTGAACGCCCGCGGCGAAGTCATCGGCATCAACACCGCCATCAATCCCGCCGCCAACACCATCGGTTTCGCGGTCCCCGTCAACCTCGCCAAGACGATCCTCGCCCAGCTGCGCGACAACGGTCACGTAGAGCGCGGCTGGCTCGGCGTCGGCATCCAGCAGATCGACGACGACCTGCGCGACGCATTCGCGCTTCCGAATCGCCAGGGAGCACTCGTTTCTCAGGTGATGCCGGACAGCCCTGCCGACGACGCGGGCATCGAACGCGGCGACGTGATCCTGCGCTTCGACGGTCAGGACGTAGGCGAGATGCGAGACCTTCCGGGCATCGTCTCGGTGACGCCCATTGGAAAGAAGGT
>JAJDAN010000050.1 GCA_029261855.1 Deltaproteobacteria bacterium | reverse complement strand
GCTCGGTGGGCAGTTGGCGGACTTGCTATCTGCTGAGCTGGTTTCTCAGGACACTCTGGGTGAACTGCTCTGCGCGATCCTGGCACGGAACCCGAAGAAGCAGCTGAACCCGATGCTGATGATGAACTCGAGCTACTGGACCTCGAAGGGGTCGCGGGGTTGGGGTGGTGATCGGGTGTTCTTGTTGGGTGAGGGGGAGAAGCGCAGCGTGGTCTGGTGCACCTGGTGGGACACGGAGAAGGACTGCGAGGAGTTTCGGGCGGCGTATTACCGGTACTACGGGGACTTGGTTGAGGAGAAGGTTGCGCATCATGGGCGACTGGCGGTGTTTGCCTACGGCGCGGCGAGGGAGCAGGTGGATGCGGTATTGGAGGTCTGCAAGGCTGCGGGTGTAGTGAAGGGTGATCGGGTGTTTAGTTTGATGGATTCGGACTAGGGTGTTTGGCTAGGCGGGGAGTTTGACCTAACTCCCGGTGCTGCCCAGGGGTCGGCTTTGCCGGTATCCTTGGGAGCGTGAAGAAGGCTCTCACGATCGTCACCTCTGCCCTGCTGCTTGCGGGGTCTGCTGTCTGTCAGGGGGAGATCGTGGTCGATGCGGCTGGGGGTGGTGATTTCACTAAGCTTCAGCCCGCCATCAACTCTGCAAGAGAAGGACAGCTCATCCGAGTGCGTCACGGGTTCTATGACGGAGCCACGATCACCAAGTCGGTTCGCTTGGTTGGGGATCCCTACGTCAACCTGCCTGGCGGCGGTTTCACATTCGTCGATTTGGAGAGTCCAATCAGAATCACCGGTTTGCCCGCCGGCAACGCCGTCCTCATAGCAGACCTTGCAAGGGACCCGGCGTCGGCAGGGAGTTTTCGCGACCTGGTGATTGCGGAGGACTGCGAAGGCTCGATCAATCTCGCGTACACCTTCTCAGGAAACCTGGTCCTCAATCGCTGCAAGGATGTGACCCTTTACAACCACCTGGCGGGATGGGCAAGGATCGCCGACAGCACAGTCCGGGCCAGCCATTGCTTCTTCACCAGACTCCAAGAGCCCGTTGTAGATCTTGTCAACTCGCAGATGACCTACATCCAATCGAGGAGCAACATCATCGCCTTTCGAGATGAGAGATCCGTTTGGGCCCGATTCAACTCGCGGTTCTTCTACACATCCGACTCTCGAATAACCGGAGGAAACATGGCTCCGATACCGGCGATCTCCACGGATGCCAGTAGCAAGGCGACTGAACTCACACACAACTATCTGAGTATGGATCCCCAGTTCTTGGGTTCCTTCGTGATGAAGCTCACCGAACCTGCCGGGACCAGCCTAACGGCCCTCGGTGCAAGCCTGATAGCTCCTCCGAGCGAGACCGCCCAAGGTGAGCTGTACCTGGACCCGCAATCTTTGGCGCTCTACTACCTGGGCCCTCCTTCGGTGACTGGAGAAGCCACCAAGAGAATCCCTCTGCCGATCGAGTTGCAGCCAAGCCGCCACGCTGATCGGAACGCGCCAAACAAACTGGCCACGCCAGGGTCTTTCCTGCTCGGCATTCCTGTCGTCTTCCAGGCCGCCTTGATTGTCGATGGAGAGCCAGTGCTGTCGCTGCCCTACCCAATGGTGCTATGAGAAGGCGCTGCAATGCACCCTCACGCTGCTAGCTTCACCACGCCAGCTTGTCACGAGGACTCGCCAGAAGGTCGCCCTCGTGGGAACCGTTACTCCTCGCCCTCTTCACGCAGCGCATCAAGACTTTCCGGAAGCCGATCCGGTCTCGAGAGCTGTCCCTCTCCTCGAAACGCAAAAACCCAGACTATGCGCCGGTCATCATCAACGGTGATCAATAAGGCAGGACTACCCACCGGCAGTTGCCGCACCTCGTAATCGACAGCGTCGTTTTCCTCGGCCAAGGCGCAACGATAGGGCATGGTCTCGAGGGAACGAACGGCATCCATAGTGCTCTCTAGCCACCGCACGGCACTCACCGGTTCTCGCCTCTCGACGGCTATGTAGCGAGCGTGCTCATAGATCCCGGATTCGGCGACGCCGGTCATCTCGACCGCGTAGACCTTCATCGATCGAGCATCAATCCGAGACGCTTAGCGATGTCTCGCAAAGCTTGCTCGGCCGGCTTGCTGCGACCTTCACGAATGTCCTGCATGCCGCGCTCCATCATCTCGAGCGTTACGGCCTTGCGCTGCTTCTCTTCGTGCTCACGCAGTGCATCACGAATGACTTCGCTCTTGCTGCCGTAGAGCCCGGTCTCGACTTGCGCGGCGATGTAGCCTTCGAAGTGGTCACCGAGGTTGATGCTCGTTGTCTTGCTCATGGCTGGCTCCGGTCACAGGATGCTACTAGATATTACTATATCTCAGTAGTTCGGCCAGCCCTCGGCCCGGCTTGAGCTGGGCAACTCGAGCTGTCCCTGCCCTACTCGATGGTCCTCTGACCCACCAGGCCAAGCTCCTCACCAATCCTCCGCAAGCCCGCCTCAACCGCATCGATACTCTCATCCATCGTCGAGGTCCCAGCGCTCAACCCAACTCGCTCACAACCCTCAAACCACTCCGCCTGCAGATCCCCAGGCCCCTGCACATGAAACGCCGTCGTCCCCGCCGCCTCCGCCATCAACGCCTGCTGCCGCGTGTTGTTCGAGTTCTTCCCCCCGACAACCACCAGCACGTCCACCTTCCCAATCAGATCCTGCACCGCTGCGATCCGCTGCCGCGTCGGCTCACAGGTGCTATCCACGAAGCGAATCTCCGCCCCAGGATTCTTGATCCGAATCGCCGTCACGATCTCTCCCGCCTTCACCTGCTGGTAAGTCGTTTGGCAGATCACG
>JAJDAN010000049.1 GCA_029261855.1 Deltaproteobacteria bacterium | reverse complement strand
GAAGGGAGTGAAGTCCGCCAGGCCCTTCGCCGCCTGGCGCTGCGTGATCGCGGCCGTCAACGTGGTCTTGCCATGGTCTACGTGACCAATCGTCCCCACGTTCACGTGCGGCTTCGTTCGCTCGAACTTCTCCTTGGCCATATTCCCTCTTCCTCTCGGGCTTACGCGCTGGCCGCGGGCCAGGGCGCGATTGAGTGACGGTCGGCTAGAAGCCGAATGCGCGGTGAACCTCGGCCGAAGCCGGGGCGTAGTTGGAGAACTCCATCGTGTAGTTCGCTCGACCCTGGGTCATGGATCGTAGATCGCTGACGTACCCGAACATCTCACCCAGCGGCACGGTCGCGTCGATCACCTGCAACTCGCCGCGCACCTCGACCTTCTTGATATGACCGCGACGGCTGTTGAGATCGCCTTGGATGGCGCCGCGGAACTCCTGGGGCGTGACGACTTCGACGTCCATGATCGGCTCGAGCAGGGTCGGCTTCGCCTTCGCGAGCCCTTCCCGCATGGCCATCGAGCCGGCGATCTTGAACGAGCGCTCGGAAGAGTCGGTGTCGTGAAAGCCACCACCGAGCAGCCGGGCCCGAACATCGACGACGGGGAAGCCGGCGATCGCTCCCGCCTGGGACGCCTGCTCGCAGCCCTGGCGTACGGCCGGGATGAACTGCTTCGGAATCGACCCCTCGCGCGTTTCGTCGAGAAAGGTAAAGCCACTTCCCGGCTCACCGGGGCCGACCTCGAGATTGACGATCGCGTAGTCGCCCGCGCCGCCGCTCTGCTTGATGTACCGGATCTCGACGCTGGCGGCTCGGGTGACCGTTTCCTTGTACGCCACCTGCGGTCGGCCGACGTTGGCATCGACCTTGAAGTCCCGAAGCAGGCGGTCGGCAATGATCTCGAGGTGGAGCTCGCCCATGCCGGAGATCAGGGTCTGGCCCGTCTCGCTGTCGATGGCGACCCGGAAGGAGGGGTCTTCCTGGGCCAGGCGCTCGAGGGACTGGGTCAGCTTCTCGAGGTCTGCCTGGGTCTTGGGCTCGATGGCGATGGAGATGACCGGCTCGGGGAAGTCGAGGGACTCGAGCAGGATGGGCGCGTTCACAGCGCACAAGGTCTCGCCCGTCGCGATCCGCTTCAGTCCGACGCAAGCGACGATGTCGCCCGCGAACACCTCGTCGAGATCTTCCCGCTTGTTGGCGTGCATGCGGAGCAGGCGGCCCAGGCGATCGCGTTGGCCGCGGTTCGCGTTCAGGACGGTTTCGCCGCTCTTCGCGTGCCCGGAGTACACGCGCAGGTAGGTGAGGTTGCCTGCGTGCTTGTCACTCATCAGCTTGAAGGCGAGCGCCGCGAAGGGCTCGTCGTCGTCCGCCTTGCGTACGGCGCTGACGTCTGCGTCTTGCTCGTGCTTCTTCTCGGCCTTTTCGACCTTCTTGGGATCGATGCCTTCGATGGCAGGGACGTCGAGCGGCGACGGCAGGAAGTCGACCACGGCATCGAGGAGAGGCTGCACACCCTTGTTCTTGAAGGCGCTGCCGCAGAAGACCGGCACGATCTCGTGAGCGAGCGTGCCCGTGCGGACCGCCTTGCGAAGCTGGGCCGAGTCCACGGCCTCCCCTTCCAGGTAGCGGTGCATCAGGTCTTCGTCGAAATCCGCTGCCGCCTCGAGCAACTCGTCGCGAGCGGCAGCGACTGCGTCCTTCAGATCCGCCGGCACCTCGTCTTCACGCATCTCCGCGCCCAGGGACTCGTCGTCCCAGTACAGAGCGCGTTCATCGATGAGGTCGACGACGCCGCTGAAGCGGTCCTCGGCCCCGATCGGAATCTGCAGCGGGACGGGACGGGTGTGGAAGCGGTCCTCCATCATCGAGACGACGTGACCGAAATCGGCACCCGCGCGGTCCATCTTGTTGACGAAGGCGAGACGGGGCACGCGATAGCGATCGGCCTGCCGCCAGACCGTTTCGGACTGGGGCTCGACACCGCCGACACCGCAAAAGACTGCCACTGCTCCGTCCAAGACTCTCAACGACCTTTCGACTTCGATGGTGAAGTCCACGTGACCGGGTGTGTCGATGATGTTGATGCGGTGGTTGTTCCAGGCACAGGTTGTTGCGGCACTGGTGATCGTGATTCCCCGCTCCTGCTCCTGCTGCATCCAATCCATCGTCGCCGCGCCGTCGTGAACCTCTCCCATCTTGTAATTGACGCCTGTGTAAAAGAGGATCCGCTCGGTCGTAGTCGTCTTGCCGGCATCGATGTGGGCCATGATGCCAATGTTCCGGATACGTTCGAGCGGGACCTTGCGCGCCATTGTTTTCGTTCCAGACCCTGTACCGGGTCTCTACTCCTCGCGACGCTTCACCTTGAGCCCTCAGCCCAGCAACTCGCCGGAGGCGAGTTGCGGAAAGAGCGCCAGCCTACCGCTGGTCTTACCAGCGGTAGTGGCTGAATGCCTTGTTGGCGTCCGCCATCCGGTGGGTGTCTTCTCGCTTCTTCACGCTCTCGCCGCGCTCGTTCGCGGCGTCGATGATCTCGTTTGCCAGCTTCTCTCTCATGCTCTTGCCCGGCCGCTTGCGCGAGAAGTCGGCGAGCCATCGCATGGCCAGGGACTGGGCGCGTTCCGGGCGGATCTCGATCGGCACCTGGTAGGTGGCACCGCCCACGCGCCGGGACTTCACCTCGACCCGGGGACGGACGTTCTCGAGAGCGCGGCGGAAGGTCGCCAACGGATCGCTCCGCATCTTGCTCTCGATCTCGTCGAAGGCTCCGTAGAGGATCCGCTCGGCGGTGCTCTTCTTGCCGTCCTTCATCAACACGTTGATGAAGCGGCCGACGACACGGTCGCCGTGCTTGGGGTCGGGCGCCGACTGGCGCTTGGGTACGTCTCGACGTCGCGGCATGGATTCTTCCCGCTACTTCGGGCGCTTCGCGCCGTACTTGGAGCGACCGCGGTTCCGACCTTCGACGCCGGTTGCATCGAGGGTCCCGCGGACGATGTGATAACGAACACCGGGGAGGTCCTTGACGCGACCTCCCCGGACGAGAACCACCGAGTGCTCCTGGAGCGTGTGACCCACGCCCGGGATATAGGCGTTGACCTCACGCCCGTTCGTCAGCCGTACACGCGCAACCTTCCGAAGGGCGGAGTTCGGCTTCTTCGGCGTCTGGGTATAGACGCGAAGGCAGACGCCACGCTTCTGGGGCGCGGCCTCGAGGTCCGGGGCCTTCGAGCCCTTCTTCCGGGGGGTGCGACCCTTGCGGATCAGCTGTTGAACGGTGGGCATAGGAGTGATGCGTCCTTATTTCTCGGATGCGAAGCGAACGGTCGAGAGCCTTCAGCCGTTTGGATCCCCTCGCAGGAGGGAGCCTTCAGCTCAGCAAGTCAGCGTGCCTGGCGCGCGGACTTGCGATAACAGGACAAAAAGCCCCCCTCCGAACCCGCCCTCGGTCCGAAGAGACCGGCGGACGCCCTGAGGTCAGGACAGTGCCGCGGGAACCCTCTTCGTTAGTCGGGGCGGACCGCGAGAAGAGCGGTCCCAAATTCAAAAATCGCCGTAATTTAGCGGGCTTTGGGGCACTGTCAACGCGCGGGACGCGCGCCGACGAGGTGCCACCGAAGCCCGGGTGCTACTCGCTCACCCGAATCAGCGGCCGGGATCAAGTTTCGAGCGGGTCGGAATCCCCTCCGTGGGTTGCGAGCAGGCCTTCGGTCCCGAGGGATTCGGCCGGCAGCGGCGGGGTCGGAAGAATCTCCTCTTCCTCGGCACCGACCGCCATCCCTTCCGGGGCGTCGACCTTGATGCCGATGCTCTTGTACTTGGCCAGACCGGTCCCTGCGGGAATCAGCCGACCCATGATGACGTTCTCCTTCAGACCGCGGAGGTGATCGGTCTTTCCCCAGATCGCCGCTTCGGTCAGCACCTTGGTGGTCTCCTGGAAGGAGGCCGCCGAGATGAAGGACTCCGTCGAGAGGGAGGCCTTCGTGATACCGAGCAGCTGCGGCTCGGCGATCGCGGGGCGGTTGCCCTCCTCTTCCATGCGGTCGTTGACGAAATGGAAGGTCGTCTTGTCCGCGTGCTCCCCGAGCAGGAAGTCGGTATCGCCTGCGTCGGTCACACGCACCTTGCGGAGCATCTGCCGGACGATCACCTCGATGTGCTTGTCGTTGATCTTCACGCCCTGGAGGCGGTAGACCTCCTGTACCTCGTCGGTCAGGTACTTGGAGAGCTCCTTCTCGCCCTTGATCTTGAGGATGTCGTGGGGGTTCGACGAGCCGTCCATCAGGGCCTCGCCGGCACGCACGTGGTCTCCCTCGTGCACGCTGACGTGCTTGCCCTTCGGGATCAGGTACTCCTCCGGGTCCCCTCCCTCGTCCGGGGTCACGAGGACCCGCCGCTTGCCGCGGCTATCCGCTCCGAACGAGACGATTCCGTCGACCTCTGTGACGACGGCGCATTCCTTGGGCTTCCTCGCCTCGAAGAGCTCGGCCACCCGCGGCAGACCACCGGTGATGTCCTTCGTCTTGGACGCCTCCCGGGGGATCTTCGCGACGACGTCGCCCGTCGAGACCTCCTGGCCCTCGACCACGGACAGGAACGCACCCACCGGCAACAGCGCCCGGCCCAGGGTCTCGCCGCCATCCACCGACTTGATGGAAATGCGGGGCCGCAGGTCGGGGTCCTTGGACTCGGTGATCACCTTGGAGGACACGCCGGTGAACTCGTCCACCTGCTCTTGCATGGTGGCGCCTTCGGTGATGTCTCCGAACTTCACCATGCCCTGCGCCTCGGAGAGGATGGGGCTGGCGAAGGGGTCCCAATCGAGCAGGACCGTACCGGCCTTGACGTTGTCTCCCTCGTTGACGAACAGGCGCGCCCCGTACACCACCGGGTGCCGTTCCCGCTCGCGACCGCTGGCATCCATCAGGCCCAGCTCCGCGTTTCGCGTCATCACGATCATGCGGCCGCTGCTGTCGTTCACCGTCCGAACGCCGTGGAAGCGCACCTCGCCATCGGTGGTGGCTTCGGCGTGGGACTGCTCGGCCCGCCGCGTCGCCGCACCACCAATGTGGAAGGTTCGCATCGTCAGCTGGGTACCCGGCTCACCGATGGACTGGGCGGCGATCACGCCGACCGCCTCGCCGAGGTTCGCCATCTTGCCCCGTGACAGGTCCCGTCCGTAGCAGAGCACGCAGACACCGTGTCGTTCGGCACAGGTCAGCACCGATCGCACCTGGACCCGCTCGATGCCGGCGTTCTCGACGATACGGACGCGGTCCTCGTCGAGCTCCTCTCCCGCCTTGACCAACACTTCCTCAGTCACCGGATCGAGGATGTCGTTGAGGGCCACACGACCGAGGATTCGCTCGCCGAGGGGCTCCACGATCTCGCCGGCCTCGATCAAGGGCTCCATGTCGATGGCTTCATCGGTCCCGCAGTCGTAGCTCCGGACGATCACGTCCTGGGACACGTCGACCAGGCGCCGGGTCAGGTAGCCCGAGTTCGCCGTCTTGAGCGCCGTATCGGCCAGACCCTTGCGCGCGCCGTGGGTCGAGATGAAGTACTGCAGCACCGACAGACCTTCACGGAAGTTCGCCGTGATGGGCGTCTCGATGATCGCGCCCGAAGGCTTGGCCATCAGACCCCGGATGCCTGCGAGCTGGCGCATCTGCTGGGCCGAACCACGTGCCCCCGAGTCGGCCATCATGTAGATGGCGTTGAAGCTCGGAACCGTGTGCTCCGTCCCATCCGCGTCGATGACGGTGTCCCGAGCGATGCCGTCGAGCAGCTGTGACGTAATCCGCTCCGTGGCCTGCGCCCAGATGTCGATCACCTTGTTGTAGCGCTCGCCGTCGGTGATCAGACCTTCCTGATACTGCTCGGAGATCTGGCGCACCTCCTCGCTCGCTTCGTTCAGGAAGCGCTCCTTGTCCGGCGGCACCTGCATGTCGTCGAGACAGATGGAGATACCCGCCCGCGTCGCGTGGGTGTAGCCGAGGGTCCGAAGCCGGTCCGCCAGGATCACCGTCGCCTTGTTGCCGAGGCGCCGATAGCACTGGTCGATCAGCTCGCCGAGCGCCTTCTTGTCCATCACCTGGTTGATGAAGGAGAAGGGAATGGCACCGGGCAGGATCTCGCGCATGAAGATGCGGCCCGTGGCCGTGTCGACCATCTCGCCGTCGATCCGCACCTTGATGGCCGCATGGATGTGCAGCTCGCCGGAGTCGAAGGCGACTCGCACTTCCTCGGGGCTCGAGAAGATCATGCCCTCGCCGGCAGAGCCCGGTCGTTCGCGGCTCATGTAGTAGCAGCCGAGCACGATGTCCTGGGTGGGCCCGATGACCGGGCGTCCCGTCGCCGGGCTGAGGATGTTGTTGGTCGACATCATCAGCACCCGGGCCTCGATCTGCGCCTCGATCGACAGCGGAACGTGCACCGCCATCTGATCGCCGTCGAAGTCGGCGTTGAAGGCCGAGCAGACGAGCGGATGCAGCTGGATGGCCTTGCCCTCGATCAGCATCGGCTCGAAGGCCTGAATGCCGAGCCGGTGCAGGGTGGGCGCACGGTTCAGCAGGATCGGGTGCTCCTTGATCACTTCGGCCAGGATGTCCCAGACCTCGGGTCGTTCGTTTTCCACCATCTTGCGCGCAGCCTTGATGGTGGTCACGAAGCCCTGCTGTTCGAGCTTGGAATAGATGAAGGGCTTGAACAGCTCGAGCGCCATGCGGCTCGGGAGTCCGCACTGGTGGAGACGCAGTTCCGGACCGACGACGATGACCGAACGACCGGAGTAGTCCACGCGCTTGCCGAGCAGGTTCTGGCGGAAGCGACCCGACTTGCCCTTGAGCATGTCGGAAAGCGACTTCAGCGGGCGCTTGCTGGGCCCGGTGATCACACGACCGCGGCGGCCGTTGTCGAAGAGCGCATCGACCGCTTCCTGCAGCATGCGCTTCTCGTTCCGGATGATGACCTCCGGCGCGTTCAGCTCCTGCAGGCGCTTCAAGCGGTTGTTCCGATTGATGACCCGGCGATAGAGATCATTGAGATCGCTGGTCGCGAAGCGGCCACCGTCCAGGGGAACGAGGGGGCGCAGGTCCGGCGGGATCACCGGAATGATCTCGAGCACCATGTGCTCGGGCGAGTTGCCCGACTCCCGGAAGGCGTCGAGCACCTTGAGCCGCTTGGCGATCTTCTTCCGCTTCGCCTCGCTGGTCGCCTCTCGCATCTCCTCACGCAGGACCTGACACTCTCCCTGCACGTCGAGATTGCCGAGCATCTGGCGAACGGCGTCGGCTCCGATGCCGACATCGAAGCCGTCGCGACCGTACTTCTCGCGGCACTCCAGCAGCCGCTCGTCGTTGAGCAGCTCGCCCTTCTCCAGCTCGGTGTCCTTCGGGTCGAGTACCACGTGGGCCTCGAAGTAGAGCACCTTCTCGAGGTCGCGCAGGGTGATCTCGAGGATGTTCCCGATGCGTGAGGGCAGCGACTTCAGGAACCAGATGTGCGCCACCGGCGACGCCAGGGTGATGTGCCCCATGCGCTCTCGCCGGACCTTGGACTGGATGACTTCGACGCCGCACTTCTCACAGACCACGCCGCGGTGCTTCATGCGCTTGTACTTGCCGCAGTTGCACTCGTAGTCCTTGACCGGGCCGAAGATCTTCGCGCAGAAGAGCCCGTCTCGTTCCGGCTTGAAGGTCCGGTAGTTGATCGTCTCGGGCTTCTTCACTTCACCGTAGGACCACTCGCGGATCTTCTCCGGCGCAGCCAGAGAGATCTGGAGCGCGTTGAAGGCCAACGGATCCTTGGGCTTCTCGAACAAGTTGTAGAGATCTCGCATTTTCTCGTCCCCCTTACCTAAGCCTGCTCTTCCTTGAGTTCCACGTTCAGCCCCAGAGCCTGAAGCTCCTTGACCAGAACGTTGAAGCTCTCGGGCAGGCCGGGCTCGAGTGCGTTCTCACCCTTAACGATCGATTCGTAGATGCGGGTCCGACCGAGCACGTCATCCGACTTGACGGTCAGGAACTCCTGCAATCCATACGCGGCGCCGTAGGCCTCCATGGCCCACACCTCCATCTCACCGAGGCGCTGACCGCCGAATTGCGCCTTGCCGCCCAGCGGCTGCTGGGTCACCAGGCTGTACGGCCCGATGCTCCGGGCGTGGATCTTGTCCGCGGCGAGGTGGTGGAGCTTCAGCATGTAGATGATGCCCACCGTGACATCGAGGTCGAAGGGCTCGCCGGAACGACCATCGAAGAGGATGGTCTGCCCGGAGGTCGGGAGTCCCGCCCGCTCGAGCTCGTTCTTGACGTCCACCTCGCTGGCACCGTCGAACACCGCGGTTCCCATGTGCACGCCCTTGGTGACATTCTTCGCAATGGAGACGATGGCCTCCGGCGATGCCGCGTCCAGGCGCTTGCTGATCGAGTCCTCATTGTGGATCCGCTTCAGCTCTTCGCGCAGCAGCTCCGGGTCCTGGGAGCGCTCGAGCATGCGTCCGATCTGCAGACCCAGCCCTTCGGCCGCCCAGCCGAGGTGCGTCTCGAGCACCTGGCCGATGTTCATTCGCGAGGGAACACCGAGCGGGTTGAGAACCACGTCGACGGGTGTGCCGTCGGCCATGTAAGGCATGTCCTCTTCCGGAACGATCCGGGAGATGACACCCTTGTTCCCGTGGCGGCCGGCCATCTTGTCGCCCACCGACAGCTTGCGTTTGATGGCGACGTAGACCTTGACCATCTTGAACACGCCCGGCGGCAGCTCGTCGCCCTTCTTGAGACGCGCGATCTTCTCGTCGAAGACGGCCTTGATGACGACGGCCTCTCCCTCGACGTTCTCGAAGATCCGGTCCACCTGGCTCTGGGTGGCCTGGTCCCGTACCTGGATCTCGCGCCACTTGCGGTCCGGGATCTCGGACAACACCTCTGCGCTGACCCGGTCGCCCGGGGCCAGGAATTCGGTGCCCTTGCGCTCGTCCGCGACCCGGTTGGCGACTTCCTTGCCCACCAGCAGCGTCCGGACCTTGCCGAGCGCACCGTTGCGGATGATGCGGATCTCGTCCTCCTGGTCCTTCCGGAGGCGCTCGATCTCCTGTTCTTCGAGCATGCGCGCGCGCTCGTCCTTCTCGACGCCTCGGCGCGAGAAGACCTGCGCTCCGATCACCGTGCCGCTGACACCCGGCGGGACGCGCAGCGAGGTATCCCTCACATCGCCGGCCTTCTCGCCGAAGATCGCCCGCAGCAGGCGCTCTTCCGGAGAGAGCTGGGTCTCTCCCTTCGGCGTGATCTTGCCGACCATGATGTCGTCCTGCTTCACCTCGGCGCCGATGCGGACGATGCCCGCCTCGTCGAGGTCGGCCAGTGCCTCCTCGCCCACGTTCGGGATGTCCCGGGTGATGTCTTCCTTCCCGAGCTTCGTGTCCCGAGCGACGCACTCGAATTCCTCGATGTGAATCGAGGTGAAGTAGTCCTCGCGGACCATACGCTCGGAGATGAGGATCGAGTCCTCGAAGTTGTAACCGGACCAGGGCATGAAGGCGACGCGCACGTTCACGCCGAGAGCCATCTCGCCGCGATCGGTCGCCGGTCCGTCCGCGATCACCTGACCCTTCGCGACCCGATCGCCCGCCTGGACGATGGGGCGCTGGTTGATGCAGGTGTTCTGGTTCGAGCGCTGGGTCTTGATCAGACTGATGATGTCGACGTTGCTGCCGGTCGCGTCATCCTCGTCGGGGCTGAGGACGATGCGCGCAGCATCCACCGATTCGACGACGCCGTCTCGCTTGGCGACGACCGTCACGCCCGAGTCCCGGGCCACCACGGCCTCCATGCCCGTCCCGATCAGCGGCGCCTGGGTCCGCAGCAGCGGAACCGCCTGACGCATCATGTTGGAACCCATGAGTGCGCGGTTGGCGTCGTCGTTCTCGAGGAAGGGGATCAGCGACGCTGCCACCGACACCAGCTGGTTCGGCGACACGTCCATCATCGTCACGTCACCCGGCGCCACCAACTGGAACTCGCCGTGCTTGCGCGCCGAGACCTGCTCGTTGACGAACTTCTGGTCCTCGCCGATCGGCGCGTTCGCCTGGGCGATGGACATCTCCTCCTCATCGAGTGCCGAGAGGAACTTGACGTCACTGGTGACCGTCCCGTCCACGACGGCGCGGTACGGCGTCTCGATGAAGCCGAAGTCGTTCACCCGGGCAAAGGTCGAGAGCGACGCGATCAGGCCGATGTTCGGGCCTTCCGGCGTCTCGATCGGACAGATGCGACCGTAGTGGGTCGGGTGTACATCGCGCACCTCGAAGCCCGCTCGTTCCCGGGTCAGACCGCCCGGCCCGAGGGCCGACAGACGCCGCTTGTGCGTTACCGACGACAGCGGATTCGTCTGATCCATGAACTGCGACAGCTGACTCGAGCCGAAGAACTCCTTGATGACGGCCGAGACCGGCTTGGAGTTGATCAGGTCGTGCGGCATCAGCGTCTCGATCTCCTGGAGCGACATCCGCTCCTTGATCGCACGCTCCATCCTCACGAGACCGATGCGGTACTGGTTCTCGAGCAACTCGCCGACCACCCGCACCCGGCGATTGCCGAGGTGATCGATGTCGTCGACCCGCTTCGACGCGTCGGTGCCGTTCTTGAGGTCGACCAGGTACTTGACCGCGGCCAGGATGTCTTCCCGGCGCAGGGTCGAGAGCTCGCCCAGGGGCACCTCTTCCGACGGATTGTTCTTGCCGCGCGGGAAGTACTCGACCCGCTCCTCACCGTCGAAGGCCAGCTTGTGGTTCAGCTTCAAGCGGCCCACGCGCGACAGGTCGTAGCGCTCGCCGTTGAAGAAGAGGTTGTTGAACAGGTTCGTCGCGGTCTCGAGAGTGGGCGGATCCCCCGGGCGCAAGCGCCGGTAGATCTCGATGATCGACTCGTCCTGGGTCAGGGTCTTGTCCGCGAGCAGCGTGTCACGCAGGGCGCTGCCCGTGGTGATCGGATCCAGATACAGGAGGTCGAACTCGTCGATGCCACGCGCGTGGAGATCGTCGATCTTCTCCTGGGTGATCTCCTCGTTGCACTCGAGCAGGATCTCGCCCGTGGCCTCGTCGACGATGTCGACGGGGGTCACGCGCTGGACGGCGTCCTCACGAATCAGGTCGTCGATCGTGATCTGGATCTCTTCGACCCCGGCCTTGCCCAGCCGGCGAACCGCGGCACCGGTGAACTTCTTGTCCTTGCGGACGAGGATGTTGCCCTCTTCGTCCCGCACCTCTCGGGTACAGCGCTGGCCGACGAGCAGCTCGGGCACCACGGTCTTGTAGAACTTCCGACCGTCTCTCCGGATCGTCTCGGCCTTGTAGAAGTGGCCGAGCAGATCCTCGGGCGAGAAGCCCAGGGCCTTGAGCAGGATCGTGACGTGCAGCTTGCGCCGGCGGTCGATGCGCGCGAAGAGCAGGTCTTTGTGGTCGAACTCCATGTCGAGCCACGAGCCGCGATAGGGGATGATGCGGCACGAGTAGATCTTCTTGCCGGCGGCGGACACGGTGGTCGAGATGCTGGTGTCGTAGAAGATACCCGGCGATCGGTGGAGCTGGGAGACGATCACCCGCTCGGTGCCGTTGATGATGAAGGTGCCGTTGTCGGTCATGATCGGGATTTCCCCGAAGTAGACCTCCTGCTCCTTCACGTCCCGGATGGCCTGCGAGCCCTCGGCGTCGTCCCAGGCAACCAGACGGATCGTGACCTTGAACGGTGCGGCGTAGGTCATGCCGCGGGACAGGCATTCCTGGACGTCGTACTTCGGCTGCTCGAGCGTGTAGCCGACGAACTCCAACGATGCGGTGTCGTTGAAGTCCTTGATGGGGAAGACCGAGTTGAACACGGCCTGCAGGCCGACGCTCTCCCGCTTCTCCATGTCGATCCCGGTTTGCAGGAAGCGCTCGAAGGAGAGCCGCTGGATCTCCAGCAGGTTCGGGATGTCGATGACGCGAGGAATGCTGGCGAAGCTCTTGCGGACACGGGGCGCGAAGTCGGAAAATTGGATGTCTTGCACGGTGGGTCGTTGACCTCCCGACAGCCGCAAGCAGCGTCTGCCCGCCCCCCTCCGGGGCCGGGTGCGACGTTGCTGCGATGCCTCTACGGGCTGACTTTCTGCGACCGGTTCCGCTCACGGTGGGGCCGTGACGCGAAGCCGGCTTGGCGCTGGCGACACCTGCTGGCGTCGGCGCACACCGTCTCGGTGCGCGCCGCGCCGCGACAGGGATCGCTACTTGACGTCGACCTGACCGCCAGCCGCTTCGATCTTCGTCTTGATCTCGGCAGCTTCTTCCTTCGGAACCCCTTCCTTGAGGGGCTTGGGCGCGCCTTCCACGAGGTCCTTGGCCTCCTTGAGACCAAGGCCCGTGATCCCGCGCACTTCCTTGATCACCTGGATCTTCTTGTCGCCGAATCCGAGCAGGATCACGTCGAACTCGGTCTGCTCTTCGGCGGGGGCCGCGTCGGCACCCGCGGCGGCGCCGGCGGCGACAGCGACGGGAGCGGCGGCAGAGACACCCCACTTCTCTTCGAGAAGGGTGGAGAGCTCTGCGGCTTCCATGACGGTCAGGCTCGAGAGCTGATCAGCAATCGCGTTGAGGTCGGTGGACATGGTGGTTGTGCCTTTCTTGTGGATCGCGTGAGGGGTGGGCGGTTCATGGTCGGAGGCCTTCCTCGGCTCCCTCCCGCCTCACCAGTCTTGAGTTGCGTTACCGGCTTCGGACCTGGCCTGCTCAGCCGGCCTGTTCCAATGCGTTTCTTCTTGCTTCGACCAGCCTGGCAAGCTGACTGCCGGGCTCGTTGAGGAGTCGGACCAGCTTGGTGGCCGGCGCTTGCAACAGACCCACCAGCTTGCCTCGCAGCTCATCGAGACTGGGCAGCGTGGCGAGGGTCTTGATCTCGCCCGTGTCGAGTGCGCGGCCGTCGAGGTACGCGCCCTTCAGCTCGAAGACATCGTGGGCGTCTGCGTAGTCGACGAGCACCTTCGCAAGCGCGGCCGGGTCACCGTACGAGATGGCGATGGCGGTGGGGCCGCTGAAGGTTTCGGCCAGCACCTCGACCGGCGATTCGGACGTCGCGAGTTTCAACACCGAGTTCTTGGTGACCTGGTAGTCGACGTCGCCGCCCTCGCGCAGTTTCAGGCGCAGCTCGTTCGCCGCGGCCACGGAGAGCCCGCGGTAGTCCGCGACGAACACGGTGGTCGCGCGCGCGAACTTCTCTCGCAGCTCTGCGACCTGATCTTCTTTCTGGCTTCGTGTCAGCATGTTCCTGCCCGTTGGCTTGAATGCGATTGGCTTCGAAACGGCTCGTTCCGAGAGGTCTTCAGGGGGCGGCCGATTGCGCGACTGCTGACTGGGGCTCGATCCTCAGCCCCGGGCCCATCGTCGTCGACAGCGCCATCCGCTTGAAGTAGACGCCCTTCGAGGCGGCCGGCTTCTGCTTGTTGATGACGTCCACCAGCGCGGAGATGTTGGCCAGCAGCTGGTCGGCACCCATGGAGGCCCGGCCCACCGCGCAATGAATGATGCCGTTCTTGTCGACCCGGTACTCGACCTTGCCCGCCTTCTGCTCCGCCACGGCTCGACCCACGTCCTGGGTGACGGTGCCGAGCTTCGGGTTCGGCATCAGGCCTCGGGGCCCGAGCACCTTACCGAGGCGCCCCACCACTCCCATCATGTCGGGTGTCGCGATCACGCGATCGAAGTCGAGCCAGCCCTCGTTCTGGATCTTCTGGGCGAGATCCTCGGCGCCGACATGGTCGGCCCCGGCCTCGCGCGCCTCGCTTTCCTTGTCGCCCTTGGCGAACACCAGGATCCGAACGGACTTGCCAGTACCGTGCGGCAGCACGACGGCGCCGCGGATCATCTGGTCCGCGTGCTTCGGGTCGACCCCGAGATTGATCGCGACATCGACGCTCTCGTCGAACTTGCCGATCGGCATGCCCTTGAGGAGCGTGACGGCTTCGTCCAGGGCGTAGAGCTTGTCTCGATCGATCTGCTCGGACGCCTTCTTGTATCGGTTGCTTTTGCTCATCTCAGCCCTCGACCTCGAGCCCCATGGACCGCGCGGTGCCGGCAATGATCTTCTTGGCCGCCTCGACGTCGAACGCATTGAGATCGTCCTTCTTGATCTCGGCGATCTCGGCGAGCTGGGCATCGGTGACCGTGCCGACCTTCGTTCGATTGGGCTCCCCTGAGCCCTTGTCGATCTTGGCCGCCTTCTTGAGAAGGATGGCCGCCGGCGGCGACTTCAGCTCGAAGGTGAAACTTCGATCGGCGTAGATCGTAATGACCGCAGGGATCACGAGCCCCTGCTTGTCCTGCGTGCGGGCGTTGAAGGCCTTGCAGAACTCCATGATATTGGCGCCGTGCTGGCCCAGCGCAGGGCCCACCGGCGGCGACGGATTCGCCTGCCCGGCAACGCACTGCAGCTTGACGACGGCTAGGACCTTCTTGGCCACGTTCTGATTCCTTTTGCGCCTTTTACGACGTTCGTTTGCTTACGCCTTTCGACGTTTGTTGACCTACGCCTTTTCGACGTTTGTTGACCTACGCTTTTTCGACGTTCGAGTAGTCGAGTACGACCGGGGTGGCGCGTCCGAAGACCTGCACCATCACCCGGAGCTTTTCCTTTTCCGGCATGACTTCATCGACGAAGCCCGAGAAGCTCGCGAACGGCCCCGTGATCACGCGGACGCTCTCCCCATCTTCGAAGCTGATGAGGGGCTTCGGCTTCGCTTCGCCGTCGTGGATGCGCTGGGTCATGCGCGCGACTTCGTCATCGGAGATCGACGGCGGCTGGGTCGCGTTTCCGACGAAGCCCGTGATCTTGGGCGTCCCCTTCACCACATGCCAGGTCTCATCGTCGAGGGTCATGCGCACCAGGATGTAGCCGGGAAAGAACTTCCGTTTGGAGGTCCGCTTCTTTCCCCCGACCATCTCCACCACGTTCTCTTCCGGGATCAAGACCTCGTCGATCGCGTCCTCGAAGCCAAGCGCCGCGGCTCGCTCGATCAGCCCCTGCTTGGCACGCGCTTCCTGTCCGGAATAGGTGTGCACGATGTACCACTTCTTCTGGGCCGGCGTCTTCGCCGACGGCGTCTGACCACCCGGCGGATTTCCCGGGGTATTCGGCGCGCTCATCGCATCCCCCGCTCTGTTCTCATTGGTCATGGTGTCCGGCCATCATTTGAGGACCACCTGCATCACCATGCTGAGTCCGTAGTCGATCACGCCGAGCACCGTGGTGATGATCGCCACGACGACGACGACGCTGATCGTCCCTACCACTGCTTCCTTCTGCGGAGGCCACGTGATCTTGTTCCACTCCACCTGGACCTCGGCCAGGTACTCGCGCGCGTCTCGAAGCGGATTCAAAGAAGTGGACTCCTACCTGCCGGATCTTTCGTGCTGGTCTTTCGTGTGGTTCTTTTCCGTACTTGGCAGGCGCGGAGGGACTTGAACCCCCAACCCCCGGATTTGGAGTCCGGTGCACTACCAATTGTGCTACGCGCCTCTACTCGATGACCTCGGACACGACGCCTGCTCCGACGGTGCGTCCGCCTTCTCGGATGGCGAAGCGGAGCTCCTTGTCCATCGCGATCGGCGTGATCAGTTCCACCTTCAGCTCCACGTTGTCACCCGGCATCACCATCTCCGTA
>JAJDAN010000048.1 GCA_029261855.1 Deltaproteobacteria bacterium | reverse complement strand
GAAGGGAGTGAAGTCCGCCAGGCCCTTCGCCGCCTGGCGCTGCGTGATCGCGGCCGTCAACGTGGTCTTGCCATGGTCTACGTGACCAATCGTCCCCACGTTCACGTGCGGCTTCGTTCGCTCGAACTTCTCCTTGGCCATCTTCCCTTTTCCTCGTCCTCTTTAGAAGTTTGCGCTTCGTGCGCTGTTCGATCTGGAGCTCACGAGCGGGTTCGAACCGCTGACCTCGTCCTTACCAAGGACGTGCTCTACCACCTGAGCTACGTGAGCAGAATCCCCGGCCTGATCCTGGGTTGTGGAGCGGGAGACGGGGTTCGAACCCGCGACCCCGAGCTTGGAAGGCTCGTGCTCTAGCCAGCTGAGCTACTCCCGCGTTGAGTGCCTCTCGATTCGTCCGATTCGTCCTACCCGTACTGTCGTGTCGATGCGGTTTCGGTGTGGTGGAGAGGGGAGGATTCGAACCTCCGAAGGCAATAGCCAGCAGATTTACAGTCTGCCCCGTTTGACCGCTTCGGTACCTCTCCCCAACGCTCGCAGCGTCACACGAACGTCCGGGTTGTTAGTTGTGAGAATCTAGTGACGCGCGTACAGGCTCCCCCGGCACGCGCCAAACCCTTCTGCAGCCGCGCAGTTGCCGGCAGTCGAAGCGAGTGACCGCCGGCCGCACCGCAGATAGGTGTGACCGAACTCAGAAGCCTGTGAATTGGCTTGCTCTTTTCTGACTTGCGTTGCCCCGACCCGTCTCCCGGAGGATGCCCGTCTTCCTCTCGGGGGCCGGGATCTTACCGCCCCTGGTTCCCCCTGGGCAACCCCTAGGCCGAAGTTGCCGCTGGCCGAGGCCCAAGTTGCCGCCTGGAGGCCCCCGCAACCCGAAGATGGAGCTGGCGAGGGGACTCGAACCCATAACCTTCGGATTACAAATCCGATGCTCTACCAATTGAGCTACGCCAGCGAGATGGGGGCGTCCCACTATACCCTGTGATTTCAGGGCCTCAAGACGGGCATCTGCGCACGAGATCGAACAGGACGACGGCGCCGGCGGTCGAGACGTTGAGCGACGCCACCTTTCCCAGCATGGGGATTCGCACCCGGTGGTCCACGAGCTCCAGCACGCCCGGTCTCAGCCCTCGACCCTCGGCGCCGAGCGCCACGACCAGGTCCCCGGAAAGTAGCTTGTCGGGCATCGAGAACAGTTCTTCCGGCCCGTTCGCGTCTGCCCCAACTACCCAAAACCCCTTCTCTTTCAAAGACTTGATGGATCTCCTCAGGTTCGGGACACGAACCACGGGCAGCCATTCCAGTGCACCGGCACTGGCTCGGGTAGCCGCCGGGCTGAGGGGAGCAGAGCGCCTCGTTCCCACGACGATGCCCAGCACACCGGCCGCTTCGGCCACCCGGGCGATGGCACCCAGGTTGTGGGGGTCCTCCACCTCGTCGAGGACCACGATCCGCCGATTGGATCCTTCGGCATCCCACAGCTGCTCGAGCCGACCCTCGGGCAACGGACCCGCCTCGAGGGCGAGTCGCTGGGCATTGCCCGCCTCCCCGGTATCGCGGATCTCGTCCGCCGAGACCGACTCCACCGGGACGCCCGCCTCTTCGGCAGCCCGCAGCAGCTCGGGATCGACGCGGCCCGCCACGCGCAGCCGAAAGAGCTTGCGCCTCCGGGCCCGGAGAGCCTCGCGGACCACGTGTGTACCCGTCAGCTGCTCGACTCGTCCCGCCACGTGGCGCGCAGCCTAACCCAGTCCGAGACCGGAGCGTCCGCGCTCCGCGGTGGGCCGACTAGAACTCGAGCTTGGCGCGCAGGTCCTCGACCGCCTCGAGGAAGTGCTCGGGCTCCTGGATCCGGGGGTGATTCCGCAGCTCGAACTCGAGGTACGAGACCAACTCTCCCAGTGCGGCGGACAGGGTCCGAATGCGATCGCCTCGCAGTCGCAAGGCCCGCGAGGTGATCTCTTCCGGGTCGAACGCCCCGCAAGTACTCATCGTCAGGTTCCGGAGCAGCTCGGGATGCCGCTCCGCGGTGTCGGCGAGGACGCCGTTCATTCGCTGACTGAACGGCTCCGCACCGTCCAGCGCGACGATGGGTGCGGTCAGCTCGGCCAGGAGCTTGATGTAGTCCGTCACGCAGCCGCGGACGTCGTCGTCCTCGTGATGTCCGGCATCGGTCGGCGCGCTGCCCGCGACCTCTTCGGGGCGATCGATGCGCACGGCTCCGACCAGGCTCAGCAACTGCAGGGTCCGGGCTCCGGACAAGGGGTCGAGGCCCACCCGCCGACAAACCCCCTGGAAGTCGCTGTCGCTGCCGAGCGCTTCGAGGAAGCTTCGCTCGTTCGCGGCGAGGCGGTTGGGGCGTGCATCCAGCCGCACCAGGCGTACGCGCGCGCCCTCGACGGAAGCCAGCAGCCGGAACAACTCGTCTCGTCGCTCGAGGCCTTCCGCGACCAGACGACGCGTCGGCAGGGATAGCCGCACCACGTTGTCGGGTTGGACCTCGCCTTCCCAGAAGTGCACCGTTCCTCCGGTGTAAGAGAAGAGCGAGCGGACGATGTCCTCGACCTGGATCTTGACACCATCCCAGAGAGCCCGAGGCGTCAGGATCCCGCGCTGCACGAGCACCTTGCCGAAACGTTGCGGCGGCTGGAAGACTTTCTCGGCATCTCGCAGCTGCTCGAGCGTGATCAGTCCGGACCGCAGGAGACTCTCGCCCAGGCGATCGACCACCTGGTTCGACGTCGCGAAGACGACCTCGCCCCGATGCAGGTAGACGGACTTCAGCGTCTCGTCGTTGCGGAAGTACAGGAAGCCCGACTTGCCCGAGCCGTGGATCACGTTGAGGATGTCCGCGAGCGGGAACGCACGAACCTCGACGGTCAGCACCAGGTCGCGGTCCCAGGGGATGGCGACGGATGCGCCGGTTCCCGTTCGCTCGAACAGGATCGTGGAGCCGCCCGAATGCAGGACGCGGACGGCCTCTTCGGCGTCGAGCCCGAGTTCAGCGCGCTGCTCGGCGCTGAGCGTCAGATCGCAACCGAATCCGCCCGACGGCTCGGACATCGATGGGGCCTCCACGCGCGGCCGTTCCCGGGCTGCGCCTCTAACAGGGCGTTTCGACCCTCCCGCCATGGGCCTTGAGCCCACCGGCGCGGTCTCCCCGCGCTGGAGCTGCGCTCAAGCTGCCGGTTCGCTGGCCGATGCAGCAGCGGAGAGGGGAAGCCCATGCCCGAAGGGTCCGACCGAACCGAGCAGCCCGAAGCGGCGATCGACCAAGCGACCGCGGAAGCGATCGCCGACACACCCCCGCAGAACCCGCGCGTGGCCGTACGCCTGCCGGCACGCATCTCGACCATCGACCCGGAGACCGATCCCTTCACCGGCAAGTCGTTCTTCCGGACTACGGAAGAGACGTCTGCCAACCTCTCGCGCGGCGGAATGTTCGTCGCGACCGCAGAGCCCATTCCGCCCGGGCGCCGCGTTCTGGTCGAGCTCGAGATGCCGGGAGGCAGGCAGCTGCAGACCGTCGGCCGCATCGCATGGACGCGGGTTCACCTGGACGACGAAGAGCCCGCGGGGATCGAGGGCGGGCTGGAACCCGGCGTCGGGATCGAGATCCTGGCCGGACCGCGGGACGACTTGCAACACCTCGAGCGCTTCGTGTCGCGGCGGCTACGCCGGCGCACGGCGACAACCCGTGGCAATCCCGACATCGCAACGACCCGCTGACCGATCGCCCGGGGCGGCGCGAATCGCGATCCCCAGCGCGAACACGTTGAACCCGAATCTCCTCGACGTACGATCGCGCGAGCCGGTATCCTGATTCCCCTCATGCGACCGCCTGGCTCCTTCAAGATCCGACGAACACGCCACGAGGCCGGCGACGTGTTGGCATTCGCCGACACACGCTGCCAGAAGCTCGTCGACTCGCTGTGCGTCGAGATCCTCGAGGGCGAGAATCTCCGCATCCGACAGGTCTTCGAACGCCCGCGCGCGATCTATCGCATCGAGCTCGACAAGCCCGACATGAGCTATCAGCGCACGACGCTGCTCGACGAAGAGACGCTCGAAGAACTGCTCGAGATCGAAGGCGTCCGGCATCGCGTCGCCGAAGCGCTCTCGCTTTCGAGCAGCTGAGCGGCAGGTTCCGCACTACGCCCGGCCCGATACGCAACAGCCTGGCAGACCACGCGCAGGAGAGCGACGTGGTGCCCGGGGTAGGACTCGAACCTACACGGCCGTCAGCCAGGCGATTTTAAGTCGCCCGCGTCTACCATTCCGCCACCCGGGCGGGCGTCAGCGGCACTCAGTCTATACTGCCGCTCCGTCGCATCCAAAGGGAAACGATCCCCGGCGCAGCGGTCCCCAGCAAAACCGGGAAAAGGGAAACGAAGGTCTTCGATGTTCCACGGCAAGAAGATCGTTGTAGTCATGCCCGCCTACAACGCCGCTCGGACCATCGAGCGAACCTACGCGGAAGTCCCGCTCGACCTCGTCGACGAGGTGGTGGTGACGGACGACGCCAGCTCGGACGAAACCGTCGAGGTCGCGAAGCGATTGGGTCTCCGCACCATCGTCCACGAACGAAACCGGGGCTACGGGGCCAACCAGAAGACCTGCTACACCGAGGCGCTGCGTCTCGGCGCGGACGTCGTCGTGATGCTCCACCCCGACTACCAGTACACGCCCAGCCTGCTGGCGCCGATGATCGGCATGATCACCGACGGTCCCTTCGACGCGGTACTCGGATCGCGCATCCTCGGCGGCCGCGCACGTGCGGGCGGCATGCCGCTCTACAAGTACGTCTTCAACCGCTTGCTGACCGCGACGCAGAACCTGCTGGGAGGCGCGAAGCTGTCGGAATACCACACCGGCTATCGCGCGTTCTCGCGGCAGGTCATCGAACGACTCGCGCTCCACGAGAACTCGGACGACTTCGTCTTCGACAACCAGATGCTCGCGCAGATCCTGCACGCGGACTTCCAGATCGGCGAAGTGAGCTGCCCCGCCGCCTACTTCGACGAGGCCTCGTCGATCAACTTCGGCCGCTCGGTCAAGTACGGCCTGGGTGTGCTGTGGGTCTCGCTGCAGCTCTTCCTCCAGCGAAAGCGCATCGCGTCCTTCCGGATCTTCGACCCGAACGGTCGTCGACTAGTCCTCGCGAGCCCGCCCGACCAGGCCCACTCCCTGCGCTGAAGCCAGCCCCGCGGTCCGTCGCCCGGACCCACGACAGCTTGAAGTCGCGGAGCCCCCCTCGAGGCAAGCGCGTGCAGTTGCGGAAACCGAGCCCTCAGCCCAGCAAGTGCGCCCAGCGGGTGCACTTGCGGAAACAGAGCCCTCAGCCCAGCAAGTGCACCCAGCGGGAGCACTTGCGGAAACAGAGCCCTCAGCCCAGCAAGCGCGCCCAGCGGGTGCACTTGCGGAAAACGAGCCCTCAGCCCAGCAAGCGCACCCTGTGGGTGCACTTGCGGAAACTGGAGGCGGCGCCCGGATTCGAACCGGGGATCAGGGCTTTGCAGGCCCGTGCCTTACCACTTGGCTACGCCGCCGCGGAGCGGAGGGATTAACTCGCGGGGCCGGCGCCGTCAATTCCGCTAGGGTCGCGCGCCATGCGGTGGCTCATCCTGTTCGCCGGCGGAGGACTGGGCGCGGTGCTGCGCTTCGCGCTCGCGCTGTGGGTCGACGAGCGCGCTCCCGTCGCCTTTCCATGGGGAACCCTGGTGGTCAATGTGACCGGTTGCTTCGTGATCGGCCTCGTCGCCACCTTCGCGGATGAGCATCGCGTGCTCCCGCCGTCCGCCCGGCTCTTCCTGGTGGCCGGGGTGCTCGGCGGCTTCACCACCTTCTCGACCTTCGGGCTCGAGACCTGGCGGTTGGTGGAGGACGGCCTGACGCTGGCCGCCCTCCTCAACGTCGGCGCGAGTCTCGCCGCGACCCTCAGCGCAGTCGTGCTCGGAGTCGTCACCGGTCGAGCGCTGGCCTAGAGGGCGGGCAGCGGTCTCGAGACGCCACCGATACACAGGGACCCGCCGTCCCCAGCGACGGCGTTCAGCAGCTCGGCGTGCGCCGCATGGTGGAAGCGTGCCAGCAAGCCGTCCCCGACGAGGTCCCGCTTCACCTGACACAACAGCGCGCCATCCTGCTCCGACACGCGCAAGGAGTCGACATCGAGGATCTCCTCGCTGCCGTCGGAAAGCCCGACACGGCCGGTCTCCGGATCGAAGGACCGAACGAAGAAGCCCGCTTCCTCCACCTCGATCTCGCCCCGGAAGTGGCCGATCTGGACCACGTACTTGGCCTCGTCGGGCAGGTAGCGGACGCCGCGGTCGAAGCGTTCTCGCAGCCGCCGGTTCAGGATCGGCGCGCCTTCGTGGGTCCAGGACCCGTCGTGATGGAGCACCAGACCGAAAGGGACCAGCGGCGGCGGGCCGCGTCGCGGGCCCGGTTCCGTCGGGCCGGTCAACGGTCGCACTCTCCGCCGATCATGTTGACCAGGTCGAAGGTCGGGATCAGATCGGACAACAACCCGCCCTTCACCATCCGCGACAGGGGCTGCAGGTTCGCGAAGCTGGGCGGCCGGCAACGCACCTTCACGGGCTTCTGCGATCCGTCCGATACCAGGTAGAAGCCGAGCTCGCCGTTCGCCGATTCCGTGGCCCCGTAGGCTTCGCCCGCGGGCACCCGGGGGCCCTCGGTCACCGACTTGAACTGCTGGATCATTTCTTCCATGCCGTCGAACACCCGGTTCTTCGCGGGCCAACGCACCCGGGGATCCGTCGAATCGACGGGCCCCTGCCCCATCATCTCGAGGCGGCGCAGACACTGTTCGACGATGCGGAGGCTCTGATTCATCTCCTCGACGCAGACCAGGTAGCGGTCATAGTTGTCACCGACCTCGCCGATCGGAATGTCGAAGTCGAGCTCCTCGTAGCAGAGGTAGGGCTCGCTCTTGCGAAGGTCGAGGGGCACCCCGGCGGCTCGCAACAACGGCCCGGTCACCGCGTACGCGATGCAGTCCTCTCGCGACAGGATCCCCGTCCCCTTGAGTCGATCCACGAAGATGCGGTTTCGCGTCACGACGGAATCGAAGTCGGCGAGCAGCTCGCGGATGCGGGCCAGGTTGTCACGGCACACGGCCCCGAAGCCGTCGGGGAGATCGTGCCGGACGCCGCCGATCCGCACGTAGTTGGACGTCACCCGCGCCCCGCACAGGGCTTCCTGGAGATCCCAGATGAGCTCGCGCGCCTCGATCCCGTACAAGAAGGGAGTCATGGCCTGCAGCTCGAGGCACGTCGCACCACAGCGGGTCAGGTGGTCGCCCACCCGGGACAGCTCGCTGGCGAGCACCCGAAGCCATTGGCAGCGCTCCGGCGTCTCGAGGGCCAGCAGCTTCTCGACCGTGAGGCAGAAGCCCACGTTCGCCATCAGCGCCGAGTTGTAGTTCAGCCGGTCCGTGTAGGGGATCGCCTGGTACCAGCTGCGGCTCTCGCATTCCTTCTCGAAACCGCGGTGCAGGTAACCGACCTGGACATCGAGATCGACGATGCTCTCACCGTCGAGCTCGATCAGGAATTTCACCGTGCCGTGGGTAGCCGGATGCGAAGGGCCCATGTTGAGGCGCTGGTGGGCGGTGTGCAGGTCGCTCCCCAGATCGTCCTCCGCGGTGTCCGGAACGCGTTCGGTCAGAGAGGATTCGGTCCGGGAGCGAAGGTCCTCCGCCATCAGTTGAACGGCCCAATGAGGGGTTGGCGGAGGGTCTTGGGATAGTCCTTGCGAAGCGGGTGGCCCTCGAATTCCTCGTAGAGCAGGATGCGGCGAAGATCGGGGTGCCCCCGAAAGCGGATGCCGTAGAGGTCGAAGACCTCTCTCTCCATCCAGTCTGCCGCCGGCCAGATCGGCACCGCCGAGTCCACTTCGCAAGCCTCGAGGGCGACGCCCACCTTGACCCGCAGGCGGTGATTGTGGGCGATGGAGCGCAGGTGGTACACGACCTCGAAACGCGGGTCCCGGGGACCGTCCGCCCGGCCGGCGTGGTCGACGGCGGTCAGATCGACGAGCTGATCGAACGCCAGGTCGGCGCCGTCCCGCAGCAGGACCAGCACGTCCACGAGGGCGTCCGAGCGCACCACCACCGTCTCGTCGCCGAGCCGTGCATGGGAGTCGACGATGGCATCGGGCAGCGTGTCCTGCAGGGCCGCCCGCAGCCGGTCGCGCACGTCGCTCATCGCTCGTACTCCCGGCGGAGGAAGCGCAGGCGTCGGTCGAGCATGGCTTCGGGCACGAGCAGCTGCTCCATGGTGAACAGCATCGACGACCGGTCGAAGCCGGCGATCTCCACCTCCTGACTCATGACGATCGCCTCCTCCGGGCACGACTCCTCACACAGCCCGCAGAACATGCAGCGGGACATGTCGATGTCGAAGACCGCGGGAGTGCGCTCGACGGGCGAATCCGGGAGCTCTGCCGGAACGATATCGATGCACTTGGTGGGACAAGCGAACTCACACAGCCCGCAGGCGACGCAGCGCGGTCGCCCGTCCTCGAGGGCGACGAGCACCGGCATGCCGCGAAAGGCGTCCGGATGGTCGATCCGCTCCTCGGGGAACTGCACCACGAAGTCGCGTCGTCGCCCGGTGACGAAGCCGGCCAGGTTCCGGAAGAAGTGGCGAGCCGTGACCGCGAGCCCCTGAACGAGCATCGGCACGTAGCTGCGCTCGAGCCAGCCGAGCTTCTCTCGGCGCTTCACGCGAATAACCTGCCCGGGCATCCCGGGCAACGTAGCCCGGATTCGCGTCAGCGACCGGAGAACACCCCTGCGACCGCGTCCCGCGCCCGGACATCGAGGGCGTCGGTAGACCCGCGGTGGTCGAGTTCGCGAGCGACGGAGGTCATCTCCACGTCGCGCAGGCCGCAGGGAACGATGGCCGCGAAGCCCGACAGATCCATCGAGACGTTCAGCGCGAAGCCGTGCCACGTCACCCAGTTCCGCAAGCCGATCCCGATGGAAGCCAGCTTCCTCGGCGGACCCGCGGCGTCGACGAAGACCCCCGTCAGGCCGTCGATCGCCCGACAGGGCACCCCCAGCTGGGAGAGCGCCCTGATCAATGCCTCTTCGATGGCACGCAGGAAGCGATGCACGTCACGATGCAGCCCCCCGTGGCTCTGCGCATCGAGGTCGACCACCAGATAGCCGACGAGCTGGCCGGGGGCGTGGTAGGTGACGTCGCCCCCGCGACGGGCCTCATGCAGCCCGACGCCTCGGCGCGAGAGCTCGGACGGGTCGACGCGCAGGTTCTCGGCACGCGCCGAGCGACCCAGGGTGACGACTGCGGGATGCTCGAGCAAGAGCAAACGGTCGCCGTGTAGGCCGTGACGTCGACTCGCGACCGCCTCCTCCTGGATCGCGACCGCTTCCGCGTATCCCACCCGTCCCAGCCAGTCGACCTGCAGCGCGCCGAGCGACGACGGCGGCGGAAGCTCGGACGCTGCGGCCAGCCCGGTCATGGGGTCAGAGGTCGAAGCTCGCGGCCTCGAGCAGCTCGCGGATCCGGAACAGGAAGCCGTTGGCGCCAGCTCCGTCCACCGCGCGGTGATCGTACGAGAGCGCGAGATGCATGGTCGGGCGGACCACGATGACGTCCTGACCGTCGAGCGTCCGAACGACCGGGCGCTTCACGAGCTCGCCCATGCGCAGGATGCCCACCTGGGGCTGGTTGATGATCGCGAATCCGTACAGGTTCCCGGTCCGGCCCGGGTTCGAGATCGTGAAGGTCCCGCCCCGCAGATCGTCGGGAGACAGCCGCCGCGCGCGCGCGCGTTCCGAGAGCTCGCCGATCGCCACCGCCAGTCCGGCCAGCGAGAGGCGGTCGGCGTCGCGAACCACGGGCACCAGCAACCCTTTCTCGGTCTCGACGGCGATTCCGAGATGAATGCCTCGGCGTTCGATGATCGCGTCTTCGGCGACGGACACGTTCAAGGCCGCGAACTCTCGCAGCGCCCACGCCACGCTGGCCGCGATGAAGGGAAGGATGGTGAGCGAGACACCGTGGCGGTCCTGGAAATCCGCGGCGTGGTGCTTGCGAAGCGCCATCACGTCGCCCAGGTCCACCTCGGCGACCGTCCCGACGTGGGGACTGGTGTGCTTGGAGTAGACCATGTGCGCCGCGGTCGCGCGGCGCTGCGGCGACATCCGAACCACGCGATCGCCGTCTTCCAGCGTGATCTGAAGCTGAGGCAACGCCGGCGTCGGCCCTGCCACGACACGACTCTTCGCTTGGGACGTGGGGACTGCGTCGCCCGCCGCAACCGCCTCCGGCTGGCGCGGATCCACGTGGGACAACACGTCCGACTTCGTGATCCGTCCGCCGCCGCCCGTTCCCTGTACGCTCCCCAGGGCGACGTCGGCCTGCTCGGCTACGCGGCGCGCGACGGGCGTGGCGCGCAGCTCACCGGGTGCCGCGAGCGGGCGCGAAGCCGCCGTATCCGCCGCCACCGATCGGGCCATGGCCTCGTCCGAAGCATCGACGGCTCCCGGGTGCGTCTCGGGTCGGATCATGGCCAGCTCGGTCCCCACCTCGACGAGGGTGTCCTCAGCGACCAGCAGGGTCTCTACCACGCCGGCCACGGGCGACGGGATCTCGGCGTCGACCTTGTCGGTCGTCACCTCACAGATCGGCTGGTCGACCTCGACCCGGTCTCCTGCAGCGACCAGCCAGCGCGACACCGTCCCATCGACGACGCTCTCGCCCAGCGCAGGCAGCTTTACCGGCACAGACATCCGGCACCCCCTCCTCGTCAGCACCACCGCGCACGCGGTTCGGCTCCACGCAAGAATCGGCCGAATCGCGCGGGATCTTTAAGGCGGCGGGACCGGATCGCGATGACGTGCCCGTGGAACCCCGAATACGCGATCAGCCGAGATCGGCGATCTCGCGATGCCGACCGTCCTTGGGCACCCGCTCGACCTGGATCCGCTGCTGAAGCTTCATCAGGCCGTCCAGTACGGCCTCCGGGCGTGGCGGACAGCCCGGCACGTACACATCGACCGGCAGGAGCGTATCGATGCCCTGCACGGTGGCGTAGTTGTCGTACGGCCCGCCCGAGCAGGTGCATGCGCCGAAGGCCATCACCCACTTCGGCTCGGCCATCTGGTCGTAGACGGTCTTCAGGATCGGCGCCTGTCGATGCGTGATGGTGCCGACCACCATCAACAGGTCGGACTGACGCGGCGAGAAGCGGGGCAGCGCACAGCCGAAGCGGTCGAGATCGTAGCGCGGCCCCGCCGTCGACATGAACTCCATGCCGCAGCACGCGGTCACGAAGGGATAGAGGAACATCGAGTACTTGCGCCCCCAGCCGATCACCGACTCGACCCGGGATGTCTGGAAGGAATCGCCGCCCTGGCGGAGGAGCTCGAAGGGACGCGGGTCGCTGGCCATACGCACCTTGACCATAGCGACTCTGATACTCTCCGGACCGATGACCGAGAGCGCGCGCGGCCAGGAGGGACAGGGGACGGCATCGCCCCTGCGACTGACGCTTGCCTGGGGGGTCCACCTCTTCACGGCGAGCGGCGCCGTCGTTGGCGCCCTTGCGCTGCTGTGTACCTGGCAGGGGCGCCTCGCCGACGCCGGCGTGCTGATGCTCGTGGCTCTTTTCATCGATGCCGTGGACGGCACCCTGGCTCGCGCCGTCGGCGTCAAGCAGGTCCTGCCGGGCGTCGACGGACGACGCCTCGACGACATGGTCGATTTCCTGAACTTCGTGATCGTGCCCGTGGTCTTCATGGTCAGCGCGGGCAGCCTCACGAGCTGGGCCTGGGCGGCACCGCCGATCCTCGCGAGTGCCTACGGGTTCTCCCAGGCGGACGCCAAGACCGACGACGACTTCTTCCTCGGCTGGCCCTCCTACTGGAACGTGGTCGCGCTGTACTGCTGGCTGCTTCCCCTGTCCACCACCGCGAGTGCGGCCTGGGTCGTGGTCTGCAGCGCGGCGATCTTCGTGCCGCTCAAGTACGTCTACCCCAGCCGCGTGCGGCAGCCGATCCTCAAACACACCCTGAACGGCGGCGGGCTGCTGTGGGCGGTGGTGCTGGGCGCGGCGATGCTGCGTCCGGACTGGGCCGAGCGCTACTTCCTGATCGAAGCCTCTCTCGCCTATCTCGTCTACTACATGGCCCTGTCCGTGTGGCTCGGCGACTGGAAGCGCGGCTGGGCATGAGCGGCTGCGCGGTCCTGCTGATCAACCTCGGGACGCCGCGATCCCCCGAAGTCGGGGACGTGCGCCGTTACCTCGCCGAATTCCTGTCAGACCCGCTCGTGCTCGACATGAACCCGGTGGGCCGCGCGCTGCTGCTGCACGGAATCATCCTGCGGACTCGGCCCCGCAAGTCCGCTGCCGCCTACCAGCAGATCTGGACCCAGGAAGGATCGCCCCTGCTGGTGCTGAGCGAGCAGCTGCGAGATGCCGTCGCCGCGGAACTGGGAACGGACTTCCGGGTCGGGCTCGCCATGCGCTACGGCGAGCCCTCCATTGCCGCCACGCTCCCGCAACTGCTCGCCGACTCCCCGGATCGCTTGATCCTCGTCCCGCTCTACCCGCAGTACGCCAACGCCGCGACGGGCTCGTCCCTCACCCGCGCATTCGAGGTCCTCGAGGCGGTCGAGCCTCCCGGGCGACGCCCCGACGTCCGAACGGTGCCGGCCTTCTACGACGACCCCGGGTGGCTGGCTGCCTGGGCGGAGGTGGGCGTCGACCGTCTGCGCGCGTTCTCTCCGGACCACGTGCTCTTCAGCTACCACGGCCTGCCCGAGCGCCAGATCCGACCCCTCGTCCCCGCCGACAGCGATTGCTTGAGGTCGGCTTCCTGCTGCGACGCCATCGGTTCTGCGAACCGCGCGTGCTACCGCGCCCAGTGCTTCGCGACCAGCCGGGGCCTGGTCCGGGCCCTCGATCTGGGCGAGACGCCCTCTTCCACGAGCTTCCAATCCCGTCTCGGAAGCACACCGTGGATCCGACCCTACACCGACGAGGTGCTGTCCGACCTGGCCGAACGGGGCGTGAAGCGGTTGGCCGTGTTGTGTCCCGCCTTCGTCGCGGACTGCCTCGAGACCCTCGAGGAGATCGACATCCGACTGCGCGACCAATGGCTCGGACTCGGCGGCTCGGATCTGCTCCGCGTCCCCTGCCCCAACGCGCATCCGCGCTTCGCGCGCGCAGTTGCCGACTGGGTCCGCGAACAGGCCGGGACCGGATAGACTCTCCCTTCACTGGGTCAGGCAGGAGGCCTCCATGAGCGACTCGATCGTCAACACGGAAATCCAGGGAGATGTCGCCGTCATCCGCTTCGACGACGGCAAGGCCAACGCCTTCTCACCGACCAGCATCGCCGCACTGAACGCCGCCCTCGATCAGGCCGAGAAGGAGGCGAAGGCCGTCGTCATCGCCGGACGTCCGGGGCGCTTCTCCGGCGGCTTCGACCTCAAGGTGATGAGCGGTGGCGACGCCAAAGCGTCGCTGGCCATGGTCCGAGGCGGCGCCGAGCTGGCCGTCCGCGTGTACGAGTTCCCCAAGCCGGTCGTTCTTGCCTGCACGGGCCACGCCATCGCGATGGGCGCGGTCCTGCTGTTGTCCGCGGACTCGCGCATCGGCACCGAAGGCGACTTCAAGATCGGACTCAACGAGGTCGCGATCGGAATGACCCTGCCCGTGTTCGCCATCGAGCTGGCGAACGACCGGCTCTCGCGGCGACACCTCCAGCGCGCCGTCAACCTGGCCGAGCTCTACTCCCCCGCCGGGGCCGTCGACGCGGGCTTCCTCGACCGCGTGGTCGCCGCTGACGACCTGCTGGCCGCCGCCGTGCGCGAGGCCGAGAGCTTCGCCGGTCTGCACGGCCGCGCCCACCACGGCACCAAGCGCAACTTGCGCGGCGCCACCGCAGAACGGATCCGTGCGTCCCTGGAAGCGCTCTCCCCGGTCCAGGCCGGCTAGGAGCGTGCGCGAAAGAAGGCCGCGCACCCGCAGCAAGCCGGAACCTGCGGTTCCGGCCGCTCGCCCCGATTCGTCATCGTGTCGGACTGCAGCGGTCCTTGACTCGCATCGCGCCCCGATACTACGATCCCCGACCCGGCGAAGGCCCATGCCGGGCGAGCCGCAAGCCCGCACCCCAACTCGAGGACTTCATGCGCCGGAAGCGGAACCGACAGGAAGAAGAGAGCGAAGTCAATCTGACGCCGATGCTCGACGTCGTGTTCATCATGCTGATCTTCTTCATCGTGACGGCCTCGTTCGTGAAGGAAGCGGGTATCGACATCAGCCGCCCGCCCGCCGCGACTGCCGAACGCAAGGAGCGCGGCAACATCCTCGTGGCGATCACCGAGAACGACCAGATCTGGATCGATCGCCGGCAGGTCGATCCGCGAGCCTTGCGCGCCAACATCGAGCGGCTGCACGCCGAGAACCCCCAGGGTTCCGTCGTCATCCAGGCAGACGTGAGCTCGAAGAACGGCCTGCTCGTCCAGGTGATGGACGCCGCCCGGCTGGCGGGCGTGACCAACGTCGCGCTGGCCGCGGAGATCGTGGGCGAGTAGCTCGGTCGGGGTCCGACTCGCTCAAAGAGCAGGCACGGGCTCAAAGAGCGGGTACGGGATCCGCTCGCTATCGCGGCGCCGTCTCCACCAACGCCGCCGCGGCGGCGACGCCACTCTCCAGGGTGTCGGCGACGGAGACGCCTGCGAGATAGCTGCCCGCGAGTACGATCCCCGGCACTGCGATGCGACGCCGCAGCTCGGTCATCCGATGCACGTGTTCCCGATCGGGCTGTGGAATCGCGCGTTCCCAGCGATGCACGGTCAGCGTCTGGGGCGTGACACGCAGCCCGAGCGCTCGATCGAGGTCCTCGTGGAGCGCCGCCAGCACGACGTCGTCGGGTTCCCGAACGGCTTCCGGCCAGCGCACGCCCCCGAGCATGCAGTGCAGCAACTCGCGCCCCTCCGGCGCGCGCCCGGGGAAGAGCCGACTCATGAACAGACACCCCAGGAGCTTCCCGCCTTCGGACCTCGGGGCGATGAAGCCGAAGCCTTCGATGGTCTCGCGAACCTGCTCGGGATCCACCCCGAGCCCGACGGCGACGATGGGCGCGTACTCGATCCGCGACAGCGCCTCCGCCGCCTCGGGCGCAACGTCTTCGAGCAGGGCTCCCGCCGCGAATGCCGGCGTCGCGACGATCACCTGGCGTGCGCGAAGAACCCACTCCCCGTCCGGCCCCTCGAGACCGAGACGGAAGCCGGGGCCCTCACGCGCCAGCTCACGCACGCAGGTCCGCTGATGCACGGGCGCGGGCAACCCCGCTGCCAGCGCATCCGCGAACGAGCCGAGACCGTCGCGCCCCGACCAGGTACCCGGCCGTGCCTTCTCCCCGGCGTCCTGCTCGCCCCGGGCCAGCCGCTTCACCAGACCCGCGAGCGCGCCCCGGACCAGTGAGCCGTGAGAGCGTTCCCAGGCCACGAGTCCGGGGAACACGGCCTCCGCCCCGAGGCGACGCTCGTCGCCCGCATAGACCCCCGTCAGGAAGGCACCCACCAACTCGCGCGAAGCCTCGGCGCCGAGTCGACGCGTAATGAAGTCGTCCACCGTTTCCCGCGTCGGATCTCCCCCCGGCAGGAACGGCTCGGCCAGGACGCGAAGCTTGGCGCGAGTGGAGAGCAGCGGCGTCGTCACGGCTGAAGCAAGCCCGTGGGGCAGCTCGACGAGCCGGCCGCCTCGCAGCAGCCAACGCTTGCGGCTCTCGGACTGTGAGGGGGTCAGCTCCGGCCAGAGCGCGTGGCGCGTCGCGAAGTCACAAAACGGCGCCTTGGCCTGGAAGGTGTTGGGGCCCGTCTCGACGCGGTAGCCGTCGACGGGGTCGGTCTGCATGACACCACCCGGGCGCGGATTCGCGTCGACGACGACCGGCGCCCGGCCGGCGGCTGCCAGCTCCCGGGCCGCGGCCAGGCCGGCAACGCCGGCACCGACCACGACGACGTCGACGTCGTCCCGGCTCACGCGGGATCGAGCGCGCGCACCGCGTCGGTGAAGGCCCGTACGCCGTCGACCGGGGTGTCGGGCAGACAGCCGTGCCCCAGGTTCATCACGTGCCCCCGGGCCGGACGGCCGGCTTCGCGCAGCTCGCGGACCCGCTCGAAGATCTGCTCCCGGGACGCATGGAGGCCGCAGGGATCGAGGTTGCCCTGCAGGCTGACCCGATGTCCGTGCCGCTTCGCCACCCCTGCCAGATCGCAGCGCCAATCGAGGGAAACCACGTCGGTGCCCGCTTCGACCATCTCGTCCACCACATGCGCTCCATCGTTGACGTAGAGGATCAGCGGCGCGCCGGCGCGGTCGACCCGCGCGGCGATCTCCTGGTGGCCCGGCAGCACCCACTCCCGGTACTCGGCCGGAGACAGCAAGCCCGCCCAGGTATCGAACAGCTGCACGACCTGCGCTCCCGCCTCGATCTGAGCGTTCAGATAGTCGACGGTGAGATCGGCGAGATGTGCCAGCAGTGCGCGCAGCAGGTCCGGCTGCTGGTGGAGCATCTTCTTCAGGGTCGAGAAGCTGCGCGACCCCTGGCCTTCGACCAGGTAGGCGGCAAGCGTGAAGGGCGCCCCCGCGAAGCCGAGCAACGGAATGTCACGACTGGCGAGCTGGCGCCTGAGCTCACGGATGATCTCGAAGACGAAGGGAACGCTCTCGCGCGGATCGGGCGACCGCAGGGCATCGACTTGAGCGCGGGTGCGGATGGGATCCGCGATCACCGGTCCCGGCGCGAAGTCGACATCCACGCCCAGGGCGGGGATCGGCGTAAAGATGTCCTGAAACAGGATCACCGCCTCGGCGCCCACGAAGTCGATGGGCTGCAACGAGACGGTTACGGCGCGTTCGACGTCCCGACACATGTCGAGGAACGAGACGCCCTCTCGCACCGCGCGGTACTCCGGCAGATAGCGCCCGGCCTGGCGCATCAGCCAGACCGGCGGGCGATCCACCGGCTCGCCACGGCAAGCGCGGAGCATGCGCTGCTCCGGCGTCCACGCTGTCGTCATCAATAGCCGGACAGACGCGCCCAGCGGTCCCGGTGCCAGCCCGAGTCGCCGAAGGTCAGCTCCGCCGCCCGTGCGCGCTTGAGATACAGACCGATGTCGTACTCGTCGGTCATGCCGACGCCGCCGAACATCTGCACCCCTTCGTTGCCCGCGAGCACGTAGGCGTCCGAGCAGCGCGCCTTGGTGAGGGAGACGAGTCTTGCGAGGTCCGGATCGTCGTCATCGATGGCGCGCGAGGCGGCCATCACCGCCGAGCGGGCGAGCTCGATCTCCATGAACAGCTCTGCGGCCCGATGCTGGAGGCCCTGGAAGCTGCCGATCTTCACGCCGAACTGCTCGCGCTCCTTCAGATAGTCGAGGGTGAGCTCGAAGGCGCGCGTCATCCCCCCGAGCATTTCCGCACACAGCCCGACGGTGGCGCGGTCGATCACCTGCTCGACCACGGCTGCGCCCTGCCCTTCTTCGCCCAGCATCGCGTCAGCGGGGACGGCGACGCCGTCGAGGGTCAGGTTGGCCGCGCCGCGGGAGTCCATGCGTACGAGACGCTCGCGCGACAGCCCGGACGCGTCTGCGGGCACCAGGAACAGGGACACGCCCCCCGGCGTGAGCGCCGAGACGACGAAGACATCGGCCACGTGACCGTCGAGCACGTGCACCTTCTCTCCGCTCAGCGTCCAACCGTCGCCGCTCTTGTCGGCCTTGGCTTCGATCTTGTTCGGCGCATAGCGGCTTGCCCGCTCGGCGTAGGCCAGGCTGACGAGCTTGTCGCCGTTCACGAGCGGGACCAGCCACTCCTCCTGCTGGCCCTCGCTACCCGCGAGCAGCAACGCCTGCCCGCCCATCAGGACGTTCGACAGAATCGGCTCGGGGGCCAGGTTGCGACCCAGGGCCTCGAGCACGAGGGCGAGATCCGCGTGCCCCATGCCGGCGCCGCCGACAGCTTCGGGGAACGGGATGCCCAGCCAACCCAGCTCGGCCATCTGCTTCCAGAGCGGGCGGGAGAATCCGGTCTCGTCGCGCGAATCGCGCAGCGCCCGCATGCGGCTCACCGGCGATTCCTCGTCGACGAAGTCCCGCGCGGTCTTGGCGATCAGCTCCTGGTCTTCCGTGAGTACGAGTGCCACGTTTGTTCCCTTCTAGTCCGGCAGGCCGAGCACGCGCTTGGCGATGATGTTGAGCTGGATCTCCGAGGTACCGCCCTCGATGGAGTTTCCGCGGGTGCGGAGCCACGCCTTGGTCAGCTCGGTCTCTTCTTCGTCGAAGCCCGCGCCCTCCCAGCCCGTCGCCTGGGCACCCATCATCCGCACCATGACCTCGTGGCGCCGCATGTTGGTTTCCGTGGCGTAGACCTTGAACATCGAGCTCTCGGGCCCGGGCTGGTGGCCCGCCTTGGCGGCGTCCGTGGACCGCTGCACGGTGAGACCGAAGGCCCGGGTGTCCATCTCGCTCCGGGCCACGTCGTCGCGCAGGACCGCGTCGTCGATCCGGCCCTCTGCGTCGAAGCCGACGTAGCGCTCGGCCAGCTCGACGAAACGGCTCTTCTTGCGCTTGGGAGCGCTGGCGCCGCCGAAGGTGCCGGCGATCATGCTGCGCTCGTGGCCGAGCAACGCCTTGGCGACCGTCCACCCCGCGTTGATCTCGGAGATGACGTTCTTCACGGGGACGCGGACTTCATCGAAATAGGTCTCGCAGAACGGGGACTTGCCGCTGATCAGCAGAATCGGCTTCACGGCCACACCGGGCTGGTCCATGTCGATCAGGATGAACGTGATGCCCTCCTGCTTCTTCGCCTTCGGGTCCGTTCGGACCAGGGCGAAGATCCAGTCGGCCTGGTCGGCGTACGAGGTCCAGACCTTCTGGCCCGAGATGACGAAGTCGTCGCCGTCTCGCACCGCGCGGGTCTGCAGGGATGCCAGGTCGGAGCCGGAGCCGGGCTCCGAGTAGCCCTGACACCAGCGGATCTCACCGCGCGTGATCTTCGTCAGATGCTCCTTCTTCTGGTCTTCGGTGCCGAAGCGAAGGAGCGTGGGGCCGATCATGGTGAGCCCGAAGCCGACCAGGGGCGGCGGCAGCCTGAGCTTGCCCATCTCCTGGTGGAGGACCTTCTCTTCGGCTTTCGACAGACCTCCGCCGCCGTACTCCAGCGGCCAGGTCGGCGCCGTGAAGCCCTTCGCGGCGCACACGTCGAGCCAGGTCTTCAGGTCGGGGTTCGCGTACTTGGCCTTCTTGCCACCCCAGTTGCCGTCGAGTTCGGTGGCCGGGATTCCGCGGATCGATTGAGGAGCGTTCTGGTCCAGCCACTTCGCGGTCTCGGCGCGGAAGGTGTCCAGGTCGGCCATGGCGAGTCTCCGTTCTTGATATCGAGAGGCGTTCTCGATCGGGGTTTCGGGAAGCGAGGGACCGAGCCGGGCTCGATCGGGTCGTTTAGTTTAGCGCCTCGCCGCCCTGCTACCCTCCCCGGCTGTGAAGGTTCTTCTCGCCAGCCCGCGCGGCTTCTGCGCCGGCGTCGACCGCGCCATCGACATCGTCGAGCGCGCGCTCGACCGCTTCGGCGAGCCCATCTACGTCCGGCACGAGATCGTCCACAATCGCCACGTGGTCGACACCCTGCGTGAGAAGGGCGCGATCTTCGTGGACGAGCCCGAGGACGCCCCCGCCGGCGCCCGCTTGATCTACAGCGCCCACGGCGTGTCCAAGCGCGTCCGCGACGCGAGCCGGGAGCGCGGACTGCAGCCCATCGACGCCACCTGCCCCCTCGTCACCAAGGTCCACAATGAGGTCAAGCGCCTCGTCGCCGAGGGCTTCGAGATCGTGATGATCGGTCATTCGGGACACGTCGAGGTCGAGGGCACCATGGGCCAGGCGCCCGACCACATGCTGCTCGTCGAGACGGTGGACGATGTGGCGGACCTGCAGGTTCGCGACCCCGCGCGCCTCGGCTGCGTGACCCAGACGACGCTGTCGGTCGACGACACCCGCGACATCCTGCGCGCCCTCGAGGCGCGCTTCCCGCAGATCGCGCTGCCCAAGCGAGACGACATCTGTTACGCGACGCAGAATCGCCAGGACGCCGTCAAGCAGCTGGCCCAACAGGCCCAACTGGTGCTCGTGGTCGGCGCCCCCGCGTCCTCGAACAGCAATCGCCTGGTGGAGGTCGCGGCCAAGCGCGGCGTCGCGAGCCACCTGATCCAGAACGTCGAGGACATCGACCCCGGCTGGCTCGACGGTGTCGACTGCGTGGGCGTCACCGCCGGGGCGTCGACACCGGAGTTCCTCGTCGACCAGGTGGTCCGCTACCTCGTGGACCGCGGGGGCGAAGACAGCCAGGTGACGACGCTCGGCGATGTCGAAGAACACGTCACCTTCAAGCTTCCCGCCGAGCTGCGCGCGGACTGAGCGCGAGCGGTTTCTCCGTCCTGGCTCCGGTCAGCCTAGCTTCGCCATCAGGTCCGCCGCGTAGGCGTCGAGTCGATCCCGCACGATGCGCGTGGTGAGACCGCGCACGCCCAGCTTCGTCCAGCCGGCGTAGACGATGTCGGGCCCGGGCAGGACCTCCACCAGGCTCAGCAGGTCCCAGTACGGATCCAATTCGATCGTCCGCGGCGCCAGAGACGCGTAGGTCTGCAGGAAGCGTTCGGCGACTTCCGGTCCATGGAGCTGGGCCAGATTGAGACGGCAGTGCCCGAGGTCGACGGCAGCGGGTCCGACGGACGAATCGGTGAAGTCGAGCACGCCGCTCAGCTCGCCGCGGCACCACAGGACGTTGTTCGGGTGGTAGTCGCGGTGGACGAAGCGGGCAGCGAAGCCGGGACGCTCGCCGCGAACCCGAGCCAGCACCCCTTCCCAGACTTCCGGTCGCTGGGACCAGGCGGGCACCTGGACGCTTCGCAGGTCGTTGTAGCTGCGGTACGGCGCAAAGCAGTCGAGCCCATCGATCGGTATCGCGTGCAGCCCGATGAGCGGCTGACACAGCCCTCGCAGCCAGGCAGCCATGTCTTCGGGCTGCAGCAGCGATCGCCCGGGGAGACGGGTCATCAAGAGCGTCGGGCAATCGCAGGTCTCGGCGTCCGGATCGACCCCGACGAGACGCGGAACGGGCAAGTCCCCGGACGCAAGCGTCGCAAGGGCAGCGAGATGCCGCGCCTCGCGAGTGGCCACGTCCGGCTCCCGGTCGACCCAGTCCCCGCGGACGAAGCGCTTCAGTACCAGGGGGTGGCGACGGCCCGCCCCGTCGACGACGTCGAGGGCGTGGATCGCACAGGCGGTTCCACCGGGGAGCGACATCCAGCCGTCGACGCGCGCGCGGTCGCCCACCTGTTCCGCCGACCACGCGAGCGTCTCGGCGGGAGGCTCACCGCGAAAGCGAGTGTCCAGCAGATCGTCCAGCAGGCTATCCGGGGAAGAGGAGCGTCCGCTCTCAGACGAGAGCGGGCTCGTTCTCGGCGTCGAACTCGAAGTCGAAGCCGGGCGCGTCGTCCTCGCGTTCGCTCGCGTCCTTGACGACCACCCGCACGTTGCCGCCCTTCTCGAGACGCCCGAACAGCACCTCCTCGGTGAGCGGGTCCTTGAGCTCGCGCTGAATCACCCGCGCCAGGGGACGAGCGCCGAAGTCCGCGTCGTAGCCCTTCTCGGCCAGCAGCTCCCTCGCTTCCGGGCTCAAGGTGATGTGGATCTTCTTCTCCTTGAGCTGCTCTTCGAGCTCGCGCACGAACTTGTCGACCACCTGCCCCATCACGTCCGGGTGGAGGTTCTGGAAGAACACCACCTCGTCGAGACGATTGCGGAACTCGGGGCTGAAGATCTTCTGGACCGCCTCGTGTCCGTCGCCCGCGCGCCCGCCGGCGAAGCCGATCGACTGGGTGGTCATCTCCCGAGCGCCCGCGTTCGAGGTCATGATGAGGGTGACGTGACGGAAGTCCGCCTCGCGGCCCTGGTTGTCCGTCAGGGTCGCGTGATCCATCACCTGCAGCAGCACGTCGTAGATGTCCGGATGCGCCTTCTCGATCTCGTCGAGCAGCAACACCGCGTAGGGCTGCTTGCGGATCGCTTCGATCAACATGCCCCCCTGGTCGTATCCGACGTAGCCCGGCGGTGCGCCGATCAGGCGCGAGACCGCGTGCTTCTCCATGTACTCGCTCATGTCGTAGCGGAGGAACGGAACACCCAGGGTGTTGGCGAGCTGCTTCGCGAGCTCGGTCTTGCCGACGCCCGTGGGACCGGTGAACAGGAAGCAGCCAATCGGGCGCTCGGCGCCGCCGAGGCCCGCACGCGACCGTTTCACCGCCCGCGCCACCAGATCCACCGCCGAGTCCTGGCCGAAGACCACACGCTTCAGATCGTCCTCGAGGTCGCCGAGGCGATTCTTTTCTTCTCCTGCGGTCCGCTCGAGGGGCACCCGCGCCATGGACGCGACGACCCGCTCGACGTCGCGCAACCCGACGGTCTTGCGGGGGCGAGCCGAGGGCCGCAGCCGCACTGCCGCGCCGGTCTCGTCCATCACGTCGATGGCCTTGTCCGGCAGGAAGCGGTCGTTCAGATGCCGCTCGGCCAGATCCACGCAACCGCGCAGTGCCGCGCCCGTGTAGCGCACCCCGTGATGCTCCGCGTAGCGGGGTGCCAGGCCCTTGAGGATACGGACGCACTCGTCCGGGCTCGGCTCCGGCACATCCACCTTCTGGAAGCGCCGCGCCAGCGCCCGGTCCCGCTCGAAGTGGCGGTATTCCTGGTACGTCGTCGAGCCCATACACCGCAGCTTGCCCTGGGCGAGCAGCGGCTTCAGCAGGTTCGAGGCGTCGACCGTGGTCCCCTGGGCAGAGCCGGCCCCGAGGATGGTGTGGATCTCGTCGATGAACAGGATCGGCGGGTGCTCCTTGGCGAGTAGCTCGGTGGTCAGCGCCTTGAAACGCGCCTCGAAGTCGCCGCGGTAGCGGGTCCCCGCCAGCAACGCGCCGAGGTCGAGTGCGAAGATCTCGCACTCCTTCATGTCCTCGGGAACCCGGCCCTCGTGGATCCGCAGCGCGAGGCCCTCGGCGAGAGCGGTCTTCCCGACCCCGGACTCGCCCACGAAGATCGGGTTGTTCTTGCGACGGCGGGCGAGGATGTGAGTGATCCGCTCGAGCTCCGTCCCGCGTCCGATCAGCGGGTCGAGGTCGCCCTCGGCGGCTCGCTCGGTGAGATTCGAGCAGAAGGCATCGAGCGGGTCCGGCGGAAGCTCGCCGGCCTCCTGCCCGCCCGCGCCCGGACCCCCGAAGCCCTCGAAGGGATCGTCGTCGCCACTGTTCGGCGTCTTGGAGATGCCGTGGGAGACGTACTGCAGCACGTCGAGGCGCGTGGCCCCCTGAGATCGGAGCAGGGTCACCGCGTAGGAGTCGGGCTCGTGGAAGAGCGCGGCGATGACGTCGCCAGCCTCGACGTCTTCCTTCTCGGCACTCATGGCATGGTCGAGGGCGTGCTGGAGCACCCGGTGGAAGGCAATGGTCTGGCGGGTGTCGACGGGATCCTCGCCCGGGACGCGCTCGAGGTCCTCCTGGAAGAAGCGCTCGAGCTCCTGTTTGAGCACGTCGACCCGCACACCGGAATTCTGCAGGACGTCGATCCCGTCCTCGTCGTGACACAGCGCGAAGAGCAGGTGCTCGACGGTCACGTAGGCGTGCCGGCGGGAGACCGCTTCGCGGATCGCCGCCTGGACGGTCATCTGGAGTTCTCGACTGAAATTGCTCATATGGCCCTTCGAATCCCCGCCTACTCTTTTTCGGTTCCCGCGCGCAGCGGATAGCCGCGGTCTTCTGCGGCGCTGTGCACCGCCGCCACCTTGGTTTCGGCGACCTCGAGTACGTAGACACCGGCCACACCGATTCCGCCCCGATGGATCGCCAGCATGATCTGGGTCGCCGCCGCCGGGGACTTGTGGAAGACCTGCTCGAGCAACTCGACGACGAACTCCATGGGGGTGTAGTCGTCGTTGTAGAGAAGCACCTTGTACTTGGGAGGTCGCTCGAGCTTCGACCGCGAGCGGGTCGCGACGGCGCCCTCGCTCTCTCGCGTCGGATCCTGGGGGGGCTTCTCGTTTCCTCCACCGCCGGAGGCGGCCTGCGCACACGCCATTGCGGCAGGGTAGCGCGTTTCCTCGGGCCGACTCCGGCCGGGCCACGCGCCGCGCCCTGCTAGACTCGCTCCATGGCCGACGTCGAGATTGCAAGAGGCGTCGCAACCCTGCCCCGAGCCGAGTGGAACGCCCTGGTCACGGACGAGTCTCCCTTCCTCGAATGGGACTGGCTCGCGTCTCTCGAGGACGCAGGGACCGTAAGCGGCAAGACCGGATGGTCGCCGCAACCGCTCGTGGTTCGCGACCAGGGCAAGCTCGTCGCCGCTTGCCCTCTCTACGTCAAGGGCCACAGCCAGGGGGAGTTCGTCTTCGACTGGGGCTGGGCGGACGCCGCGGAGCGCGCGGGCATCCGCTACTACCCGAAGCTCCTGGTGGGCGTGCCCTTCACGCCCGTGGGCGGCGCGCGCTTCCTGGTCGCCCCGGGCGAGGATCGCGCTGGCTGGACCCGAAAGCTCGCAATCGCCTTGCGCGAGATCTGCGTCGCGCAGGACCTGTCGTCGGTGCACGTCAACTTTTGCCGAGCCGACGAGCTCGCTGGCCTCGAAGCGAGCGGCTTCCTGCCGCGGGTCGGCATCCAGTACCACTGGCACAATGACGGCTATCGCAGCTTCGACGACTACCTCGCGCGCTTCCGCAGCAAGCGGCGCAACCAGATCCGACGAGAACGGCGCCAGCTGGCGGAGAGCGGCGTCGAGATCCGCTGCTTCGCAGGAGACGAGATCCCCGACGAGCTGTTCCCACCGATGTACGACTTCTATCTGTCGACCATCGAGAGCCGCTACTGGGGCCATCAGTACCTGAACTTCGAACTCTTCGAAGCCGTGCGCGATCGCTTCCGCAACCGCCTGGTCTTCGTCGTCGCATTCCAGGAAGGTGAGCCGGTCGCGGGAACCTTCAACGTCGCCAAGGGGGGCGCCCTCTACGGCCGCTACTGGGGGGCGACCCGCTTCGTCCGTCACATGCACTTCAACGTCTGCTACTACGCGGCGATCGAGTACTGCATCGAACACGGCCTCTCCCGCTTCGAGCCCGGCGCGGGCGGCGAGTACAAGCAGCTGCGCGGCTTCGACGCCCAACCGACCTACAGCGCCCACTTCCTGGCTGAACCACGACTGGCGCACGCGGTCGAGGACTTCCTCGCGCAAGAACGCGCGCATGCGGAAGACTCGATCGAGTGGATGCGTGAGCGCTCGGCCCTCAAGCCCGGCAGCTGAACGTCAGGAGCGCAGCAGCGCCTCGACGTCCTCCCGGCTCCCGTCGAAGGGTCCCACGTGGCCCAGCTTCAGGGTGGCCGCGGCGGCGCCGAAACGGGCGGCGTCGACTGGGCCGACACCGCGCAGTCGCGAGAAGAGGTAGCCGGCCATGAAGGTGTCGCCGCAGCCTGTGGGATCGATGGGGTCCGGCGCAGGAATCGACGCGACCCCGTGCACCTCGCCGGCATGGCAGACGACGACCCCGTCGCCCGCGCGGGTGACCAGCACTTCCTCCGGTCCCCAGCTGGCCAGGCGGCGGGCCGCGGCCCGGGGATCGCTCTCACCCGTGAGGACCTCCGCCTCGTATTCGTCCGCCTTCACGATGGCCACCTGGGCGAGGCCGCGCTGCTTGTCCGGCCAATCGACGGCCTCGACGCTCCCGCGCACGATGCGCCGAACCAGACCCTGCACGTCCAGGGACACCCGACCGCGGTCCGCCACGGCCTCGATGAAGTCGACGGACATGTCCTCGTAGGTGAGGGGTCCGAGATGGAAGAGCCGTGCTTCGAGGCCCGCCACGTCTTGCGGGGCGAAGGGCAGCGCCACGGCGCCGACTCGCTGCACCCGGCGGTCCCGGTTCTCCGGCAGATAACGATTCTCGAACTCGGTGGTCTTCGGGCTGGCGGCGCAGACGACATCGATCCCGGCTTCACGTGTCTCGGCGAGCAACGCGGTCTCGTCCTCGGCCGCCATCCGGGTCAGCACGCCCACGTCCCCCCCGAGCCGCGCGAGGGCGAGCGGAAAGTAGATGGCAGTCCCCCCCGCCCGCTGCAGGAAGCCGTCGCGCGTCTCGATGCGGTCGACGGTGACGTGACCGATCGCCTGGACGTCGTGCATCAGCCCGCGAGCATCCGTTCGCGCGCGGCCCGCAAACGCGCAAAATCCTCGCCGGCGTGATACGACGAACGCGTGAGCGGGGTCGCAGACACCAGCAAGAAGCCCTTGCCACGGGCGGCCTCGGCCAACGCCTCGAATTCGGACGGCTCGACGTAGCGCGCCACGGGCGCGTGGGACCGGGTCGGCTGCAGGTACTGGCCGACAGTGAGAAAGTCGCAGTCGGCGGCCCGCAGGTCGTCCATCAGCGTCAGCACCTCGTCGAGTTCTTCGCCGAGGCCCACCATGATGCCGGACTTGGTGAAGAGCTTCGGATCGCGCTGCTTCGCACGCGCGAGCAGGTCGAGGGAGTGCGCGTAGCTGGCGCCGGGCCGGATGCGTCGGTACAGGCGCGGAACGGTCTCGAGGTTGTGATTGAAGACTTCGGGGCGGGCATCGACCACCTGCTCGAGAGCGCCGGGCTTGCGCCGGAAATCCGGCGTCAGGACCTCGACGCTGGTGTTCGGCGCGAGCGCATGGAGCTCTTCGATGCAGCGCGCGAAGTGACCGGCGCCGCCGTCGTCCAGATCGTCCCGGTCGACGGACGTGACCACGACGTGCTCGAGGGCGAGCTCCCGGATCGCTTCGGCCACGTGCCGGGGTTCACTCTCATCGACCGGCCCGGGCGTACCCGTCGCAACGTTGCAGAACGCGCAGGCACGTGTGCAGATCGAGCCCAGGATCATCACCGTCGCGTGCCGTTTCGCCCAGCACTCGCTCAGGTTCGGGCAGGCGGCTTCTTCGCAGACGGTGTGGAGCCCCAGGCGACGCATCAGCCGCCGCGTGTCGTGAACCTCGGGCGAATGGGAAAGACGAACGCGCAACCACGGCGGCTTGGGCAGACGCTCTTCGCGTCTGCCCGAGTCGTGGTTCTGGATCTGCAGCAGATCGTCGGACACGGTCGGCCTCAGATGTGGATCGCCTGATCGAAGGCGTCGAGCACGGACTCGTGCATCATCTCTGAAAGGGTCGGGTGCGGGAAGATCGTCTGCATCAGCTCGGCCTCGGTGGTCTCGAGCCCCATGGCCACGACGAAGCCCTGGATCAGCTCGGTCACCTCGGCACCGATCATGTGGGCGCCCAGCAGCTCGCCGGTCTCGGCGTCGAAGATCGTCTTGACGAGACCGTCGGTCTCGCCGAGCGCAATGGCCTTGCCGTTGCCCACGTAGGGGAAGCGGCCGACGCGCACGGCGACACCCTTCTCGGCTGCCGCCGCCTCGGTCAACCCGACGCTCGCCACCTGCGGGCGGCAGTAGGTGCAACCGGGAATGCGGTGGGTGTCCATCGGGTGGACGCCGGCGACGCCCGCGATGTGCTCTGCCACGAGCACGCCCTCGTGGGTGGCCTTGTGGGCCAACCAGGGAGGCCCGGCGACGTCCCCGATCGCATAGACGCCCGGCTCGTCGGTCTCGCAGAACTCGTTGACGACGATGTGCGTGCGATCGACCCGCACCGCTGTGCCTTCCAGGCCGAGATCCTCGACGTTGCCGACGATGCCCACCGCCAGGATCACGCGCTCGGCCTCCACGGTCTTGGCCGACCCGTCCTCGAGGGTCACTGTGGCGACGACGCCCACGCCCGAGCGCTCGATCTTCGAGACCGTCGCACTGGTGAACATCTGCAGGCCCTGACGCTTGAACTGCTTGTGGGCCGCCTGCGAGATCTCCTCGTCCTCGACCGGCAGAATGCGCGGCAGCGCTTCCACCACCGTGACCTCTGCGCCCAGGTCGCTGTAGAAGCTCGCGAACTCCATCCCGATCGCGCCCGACCCGACGACCAACACCGAAGCGGGCATCGCCTCGGGGACCATCGCCTCCTTGTAGGTCCAGATGCGCTCGCCGTCGGGCTCGAGACCCGGCAGCACCCGCGCGCGAGCGCCCGTCGCCAATACGATCTTCGGCGCAGACAGCTCGGCGGTGGTGGCGCCATCCTTTTCCACGCTGACCCGGCCCGCGCCCGCCAGGCGCCCTCGGCCGTCGAACACGGTGATCTGGTTCTTCTTCAGCAGGCTCTTCACGCCGGTGGTCAGGCGCTTTGCAACCTTGCGGGACCGCTGGACGACCTTCTGAATATCGAACGAGACGTCGCTCGCCTGGAAGCCGAACTCGTCCAGGCGCGACAGCAGGTGCTGGATCTCGGAGCTTCGCAGCAGGGCCTTGGTGGGAATGCAGCCCCAATTCAGGCAGATGCCACCGAGGTGCTCCTGCTCGACGAGAGCCACCCGCTTGCCGAGCTGACTGGCCCGGATGGCCGCCGGATATCCGCCCGGCCCACCGCCGACCACGATGACGTCGAAGGATGTCTCCGACACTGCGCCCCCCTCGTTTTCGAGCACGGTAACACCTTCTGGACCGTCGTCCCGCGCCCCGGCTCTCCTCATCGACCGCCATCGCCGGTCGCTGGAGCAACGCAACGGTAGACTCGCCCCATGACCGAATCCGGCCCGCTCGCGGGCGTGACCGTGCTCGACCTCACGCGGGTGCTTGCCGGCCCCTATTGCACGATGGTGCTCCAGGACCTGGGTGCGCGGGTCATCAAGGTCGAGCGACCGGGGACGGGCGACGACGCGCGACACATCGGGCCGTTCATCACCGGCACCGCAACGGGTACGACGGCAGGCACCGCGCCAGAGGCGCGCGAGTCGGCGTACTTCCTGTCTCTGAATCGCGGCAAGCAGAGCATCGCTCTCGACCTGAAGGATCCCGCGGACCGCGAGATCTTCGACCACCTGCTCGGCGCCGCCGACGTATTGGTCGAGAACTACCGCCCGGGCACCATGGAGAAGCTCGGCTATGGCTGGGATGCCATCCGGCAGAAGCACCCGCGACTCATCTACGCCGCCGTCTCGGGCTTCGGACACACCGGGCCATACGCACCTCGCCCCGCGTACGACATGGTCGTACAGGGGATGGGCGGCATCATGAGCCTGACGGGCACGCCGGGAGGACCGCCGACCCGTGTCGGATCGTCGATCGGAGACATCACCGCGGGACTGTTCACCGCGATCGGCGTCAACGCGGCTCTGTACGAGCGACGCCAGACGGGCCTGGGACGCAAGATCGATGTCGCGATGCTCGACAGCCAGGTGGCGATCCTCGAGAACGCCATCGCCCGCTACCAGGCGACCGGAGAGGTGCCGGGCCCGCTCGGGGCGCGACACCCGTCGATCACCCCCTTCGAAGCCTTCTCGACGCGAGATGGCTACGTCGTGATCGCCGCGGGAAACGACGAGCTCTTCGCGAAGCTCTGCGACACCCTCGACCGCCCCGACCTGAAGCACGACCCGGACTTCACGAGCAACGACGGACGGACGCAGAACCACGAGCGCCTCAAGCGCGAGCTCGAGGGCGCCCTCGCCGCCGCGACCACCCACGAGTGGCTGGGTCGCATGGGTGCGGCCGAGATTCCATGCGGACCCATCAACGATGTCGCGCAGGTGATGGCGGACGCCCAGGTCCTCGCGCGCAACATGGTCGTGTCGGTGCCGAGCGCGAACGGCCAGAAATTCTCGATCGCCGGCAACCCCATCAAGCTGTCGGGCATCGAAGACCCCACCACGCGACCGCCCGCACCGGCCCTCGACGAGCACCGCGAGGCGCTTGTCCGGGAGTTCGCAGGAGCACCCGCGCGCGGAGCCCCGGACAATTCCGGTTCCGGCGACTGATCTCGGTCCCGCGGCACACGCCGCCCGCTACCCTACCCCCGTGCCCGCCTTGACCCGATTCCAGCTCGAACAACTCTCCTTCCAGGTCGACCATCGCCGCGCCGGCGAGGACAGCGGCCCCAGCCTGCGCATCTGCGACGCAGGGGGCGCGGAGCGACTGCGCTTCGATTGCTTCCGCTTCACCCCCCACTTCCATCTGGACGACGCCAGCGAGTTCACGGGCTACGGACCGGTCCTCGACCCGATCCGCTGGGCGATCGAAGGGCTTCGCAGCGACCTGCCGGGCTGGCTCGCCCGCACCGGCTACACGGGGCCGACCGACTTCGACGTTTCCGAATGCGAGGCGACCTTGCAGGCGGTGGAGTCGTCCCTGCGCAACCCGCCCGCGCGCCTCGACGACCTCGACCTCGCCAGCCTCAAGACGCGCCTCAGCGAGAAGTGGAACACCTATCCCGACGACATCCATCCGGCCTGGGTTGCCGAGATGGACTTCCCCCTCGCCGAGCCCATCCGGCGGGTGCTCGAGCGCGCCGTCGACCTGTCGGACATCGGTTACCCGATCGCGCCCCGGGACACGGGGCTGCGCGAAGCATTCTGCGACCGCATGCAGAAGCTCTACGACTGGGAGATCACTCCCCGCCGCGTCGAGATCCTGACCGACGTCGTGCAGGCGTTGTACGTCGGCATGCTCGCCTACAGCGAGCCCGGCGACGGAGCCGTGGTCCAGACCTCGATCTATCCGCCCTTCTTCGACGCCGTGCGGGAGACCGGCCGCAAGCTCGTCGAGCATCGACTGATCGCCCCGGTGGCGGGACGCGAGATGGATCGCGCCGGCTATCAGCTCGATCTCGAGCCCCTGCGTGGCGCAGTCGACCCGCGCACGCGCATCCTGCTCTTCTGCAATCCGCACAATCCGACCGGGCGCGTCTTCCGTCGGGACGAACTCGAAGCCCTGGCCGAGCTCGCGCGCCAGCAGGACTGGATCGTCCTGTCCGACGAGATCCACCAGGACCTCGTCTATCCGGGCTTCGAGCACATCCCCTTCGCGACCCTGTCGGACGACGCCGCCTCCCGGACGGTCACCATCACATCGGCCACGAAGGGCTTCAACATCCCGGGGCTGAGGACCTGCGTCGCGCACTTCGGCAGCGCCGAGATCCAGGCACGCTTCAACGGCGCCGTCCCGCGGCACGTACGCGGCGGCATCGGGCTCCTGGGCCTCTACGCAACCGTCGCCGCCTGGCGACACAGCGACCCGTGGCTCGACGAGGTGCGTGACTATCTCGAGCAGAACCGCGCGTTCGTCCTGGACTTCGTGCGCAACGAGCTGCCCGAGATCCGCATCCAGGCTCCGGAATCGACCTACTTCGCCTGGCTCGACTGCCGGGATCTGTCACTCGATCCCAGCCCTGCCCGCTTCTTCTACGAGCACGCCAAGGTCGCCCTGTCCGACGGGGCGAACTTCGGCACGGGTTGGGAGGACTTCGCACGGCTCAATTTCGCGACCAGCCGTGCGCTCCTCCGGGAGATCCTCGAGAAGCTCGCGAAGGCAGTCCGCAATCGCTGAGCCGGCAGATTCGGCGCGAGTCGGATAGTTTTCCGGCCAGCCAAGGAGAATTGCCGTGAGTGCCGACGGACCGAAGCCCGTTTCCGAGATCCAGGTCGACCAGAACAACCTCTATCGCGAAGAGGTCTTCACCGACCTCAAGATCGCATCGATCCGGGTCCTGACACCCATCACCGTCGCGGGGGACGTCGATCCGAGCCGGCCGGTGCTCTATTCCGGCGAGACCCAGCTGATGTCCCAGATGGGTCCGCTGCCCGTACATGCGCCCATCGAGGCGAGCAACCTCGCAGAGGCCATCGAGAAGTTCCCCGAAGCGGTCAACGTGGCGGTCGAGAGACTGATGGAAGAGGCTCGGGAGATGCAGCGGCGCGAAGCCAGCCGCATCGTCGTCCCCGGGCAGCCCCCGCCGCCGAAGATCACGCTGTAGGACGAGGGGGCGGCGATGCAACCCGCCAGCCACGACTCCAAGCACGAGAACGTCCACGACCACGCAGGCGAAGGCGCGGGGCACGGTCACTCGCATGGCCTGAGCGACCTGGTCCGCCAGGGCCAGGCCCGGCGGCTGGTCGCCGTACTGGTGCTGGTCGGGCTGTACATGGGGGCCGAGGTCGCCGGCGGCATCCTGTTCAAATCGTTGGCCCTGCTCGCCGACGCCGGACACACCTTGTCCGACGTGGCCTCGCTCATTCTCGGGCTGTTCGCGGTCTGGATGGCCCGGCGACCCGCCACGGGCAAACGCACCTACGGACACACGCGAGTCGAGATCCTCGCGGCGCTCGCCCAGGGCGTGGCCCTGGTCGCCGTCTCGATCATGATCTTCAGCGAGGCCGTCACGCGCTTCTCCGGCTCTCCCGACGTCAACGGCCTCGGCATGATGCTCGTCGCGACCGGCGGCCTCCTGACCAATGCCATCGGGATGTACGTCCTGAACCGCGGACGCCAGGAAAGCCTCAACATCCGCGGTGTCTGGCTCCACCTGGCCACCGACGCCCTCGGCAGCCTGGGCGTGATCGCCGCCGGTGCTCTGGTCTGGTGGTTCGGATGGGTCTGGGCGGACGCGGCCATCGCCATCGTCATCAGCTTCCTGGTCCTGTACTCGGCCTGGCAGCTGCTGCGAGATGCCGTCGACATCCTGATGGAGTCGGCGCCGGGCCACCTCGACGTCGGCGAGATCCGCGAGTCCCTGGCCGCTCTCGACGCCGTCTCGAGCGTCCACGACCTGCACGTCTGGACGATCGGAAACGCCGAGATCTCACTCTCGACACACCTGGTGTCGCCGGTGGGAGGCGACCCGAACGCGCTCCTGCGCGAGGTCAGCGACCTGCTCGCGAGCCGGTTCTCGATCGTGCACACGACGGTGCAGATCGAAATCGACGACGGATCCGAGGCCGACTGCGAGGGGGCGTGCGATACGCCGCCCCTGTCGATCGCCTCGCCGGTCTCCCGCTGAGCTGAGGCTGCCTGTCTCTGCCCGCCCGCCCGCCCCTTCGACTCCGCCCGCCCGCCCGACCCTTCGGCTCCGCCCGCTGGTCCCGCCCAGTCGACCCCCGCTCGCCCCGCGGGATTGGCGAGGCGAATCGGGTCACCGCTGGGGCCTTGCAGGTCAGGCGACTGACGTTATCGTCAGCGACTGACATGTCCGTCACCACTCAGGCCGAGACCCCTTCAGACCGCGGCTCCGACCGACGTTCCGCCGGTGCCCGCAGCCGCGAGGCCACCCGCGACCGCCTGCTCACCAGCGGGATCCGGCTCTTCGCCAAAGACGGTCTCAACGGCGTGACCACCCACGACATCGCGCGTGAGGCCGGCGTCGCCGCGGGCACCTTCTACCTGCACTTCTCCGACAAGAACGCCCTCTTCCACGAGATCGCCGTCGACGCAGAGGAGCGGCTGCGACATCGGGTCGAGCAGGCGACGAGCGACGCGACGCGCCTGCGCGACGCGATTCACGTCCAGGTCGAAGCGCTCGTCGGCTTCGCGGCCGAGAACCGCGAGCTGCTGCGGATCCTGTTCAGCGCCGAAGCCGGACACGAGGGATCCGAATTCCTCGATTCGTTCTCGCGGTCGATCGCCGAAGGCCGACGCCAGGCGATCGAGACGGGGGAGATGCCGGCGGAGATCGATGCCGGCGTGGTCTCCCAGGCTCTCGTCGGCATGTTCGTGCGCGTCCTGCTCTGGTGGGTCCAGGAACCCGAGCCGGTCTCGCGAGAAACCCTGATCGACACCCTGACCCGCATCCAGCTGTCCGGGACGCATCCCGAGTAGCCAAGTCACCCGGAACCGATCCCGAACCATCCAGGAGAGAGTTTTCGACATGGACCGAGACATCACGCATGACCCGATCTACAACACCGTCGACCGCGACGACTTCGATTCGCTGATCGAGGTCGACCGCTACGCCGACCGCAGCGACGCCTTCGACGGCATCATCTCGGCCACGGTGGATCACTTCTGGGACCCGGTGGATCCCCGCTACATCGACTTCCAGCAGCCCTTCGACCTGAAGGAAGCGACCATCATGCCCCGGGACTTCGCCCCGGAGCTGAACTCGGCGGTGGCCGACAAGCTGACCGAAGCCCAGCAGATCCGGCTCGCGAACCAGAACACTCGCTTCATCATGTCGACGATCCTGCACGGTGAACAGGGTGCGATGTCCTTGTCGGCGAGCCTGTGCCAGATCATGCGAGACCCGGGCGCCCAGGAGTACGCGGCGAACCAGACACGCGAGGAGGCCCGCCACGTGCACGCCTACTCGCGCTACATCCAGACCCGCTGGGGCACTCCGCTCAAGGTCGGCCCCACCCTGCGCGGCCTGATGAACGAGATCGTCTCGTCGCCGCGCGTCTACAAGAAGCTCGTCGGCATGCAGATGCTGATCGAGGGGCTCGCCATGGGCGCCTTCGCCACGATCTTCCGCGAGACCCACGACCCGCTGCTGCGCCGGACCACCCAGCTCGTCATGAGCGACGAGGCCTTCCACCACAAGTTCGGGAAGATCTGGGCAGACAAGACGGTGCCGAAGCTGACCGAGGAAGAGCACATCCAGGTCGAGGACTGGGCCGCCCAGTGCTTCACCTATCTGCTCGACAACCTCATCAATTCCGAGCAGAAGCAGGAGATCTACGACGAGTTCGGTCTCGACTGGCAGTGGGTGCGCAGCGCCGTCATGGAGGCGTTCGGCGACCACGATCGCCGGGCCGACATGCAGAACAGCACGAACATCTTCCGCGTGCTGATCAAGACCCTGCTCAAGGCCGGCATCATCACCGACCGCACCAAGGCGACCTACGCGATGTGGGTCGACATGGAAGAGCTGCGCCGGGAAGACGACGAGGTCGTGGGCAACGATCTCGCCATGGCGACCGTGGAGGAACTGCGGGAAATCAATGCGGGCCGCCAGAAGATGGTCCGGATGCTCCGCAACTGACCCGGCCGACTCCTTGCCGTCGTTGACGACCCATGCCGACCGGGGACCCCACCCGGTCGGCGTCACGACCCTCGAGCTCGCGAGTTACGACGATCCCTCGCGCTTGCTGCCGACGGACGTCTGGTATCCCGCAGACGCGGGCACGCCCGCGACCGGACGTCCCGCCGAGCACCCGATCGGCGCGCCGCACGAAGCCTGGGCGGACGCCGAGCCCGCGCGGCTGCGGGCCCCGTGCCCGCTCGTCGCCTTCTCCCACGGCAACGGCGGCTTCCGGCGTCAGTCCACCTTCCTCACCACCCATCTCGCCAGCTGGGGCATGGTGGTGACCGCGCCGGACCATTCCGGCAATACCTTCTTCGAGATGCTGAGTGTCAGCGACGAAGACGAGCGCGTCCGCATCCACAAAGACGCCCGGCGGAACCGTCCGAACGACGTCGCGGCCGCCATCGAGGCGATCCTCGCAGGCGGCGGCTGGCCGGCCGTCGACCCAGCGCGCATCGGCGCCGTGGGGCATTCCTACGGCGGCTGGACGGCCCTCAAGATGCCCGCGCGCGACGCGCGGGTGCGCGCGGTCTGCGGTCTGGCCCCGGCCAGTGAACCCTTCGTGGGCCGGAAGGCCTTCGAGCTGCGCGAGCTTCCCCTCTCCTGCCCGAGCTTGATCGTGCCCGCCCTCGAGGACGTGCTGGTGGACATCGACACGAGCGTCCGGCCCCTGTTCGAGCGGCTCACCCAGTCGGCGCTCGTCGGCATCAAGAACGCCGACCACTTCCACTTCTGCGACCACGTGGAGCTCCTCCACGGACTCCACGAGAAGAACAGCCCCCGCCCCAAGCAGACCCGGCCGACGCGCCCCTACAGCGACCTGCTCGACGAAGCCCGGATGCACCGGGTCGTTCGCGCCCTGGTGACCGACTTCTTCGCCGCGACCCTTGCGCGGGATGCAAACGCGTCTTCGGCGCTCACCCGTGCCACCCTATACGCCCTCGACCCGGAGCTGGTGCGACTGGACCCCGAGCAACCGGGCGAAGAAGGAGCGGCATGAGCGATCTCCCCGACATGACCGGGCGGCGGTGTGTCATCACCGGTGCGACCTCCGGCATCGGCGAGGCCACGGCGATCGCCCTGGCCCGCGCCGGTTCGGATCTCACCCTCGTGTGCCGCAGTCGCGAGAAGGGCGAGGCCACGGTTGCGCGGATCCGGGACGCGCGACCCGAGGCGGCGGTCGATCTGGCGATCGCGGACCTATCGGCCCAGGCGGAGATCCGGCGCGTCGCCGCGGAGCTGCTCGCCGACCCGCGGCCGATCCACGTCCTCGTCAACAACGCAGGGGTCGTGAACCTCAAGTACAGCACCACCGTGGACGCCATCGAGACGACCTTCGCCGTCAACCACCTCGCCTACTTCCTGTTGACGCGCCTGCTGCTCGAACGCATCCAGTCGACACCCGGCGCGCGCATCGTGAACGTCGCTTCCGACGCTCACCGTTTCAGCGGCATGGATTTCGAGAACCTGGGCCACGAATCGGACTTCCGCTGGATGAAGGTGTACGGCCAGTCGAAGCTCGCGAACATCCTGTTCACCCGCGAGCTGGCGCGCCGCCTCGACGGCGTGAGCGTCAACGCCCTGCACCCGGGCGGCGTCTCGACCGGACTCGGGGCCAACAACGGCACGCGCCTGCACGGCCTGCTGATGACCTTGCTGAAGCCCTTCATGAAATCGCCCGAGGGCGGAGCCCGGACGTCGATCTACCTGGCCACCTCGCCGGAGGTGGCCTCGGTGACCGGCGAGTACTTCGCCAAGTGCCGGCGTACGCCGGGCAGTCGCGCGTCCCGGGACATGGAATCCGCCGCCCGCTTGTGGGAGGTGAGCGAGCGGATGACCGGGCTCGCGGGATGAGCGAGGAACGAGAGAGCCTTTCCTTCGAGGTCGACGAGGGCCTGCGCTTGACGGCGGACGCCGTCGGCGACCCCGGCGCTGCGCCGGTGCTGCTCTTCCACGGCGGAGGCCAGACCCGACATTCGTGGCGGGAGACCGCCGCCGCCCTGGCCGCGGCAGGCTGGTACGCGGTCAGCGTCGATCAGCGGGGCCACGGCGACAGCGACTGGTCGTCCACGGGCGACTACACGCATACGCGCTTCACCAACGACGTCGTACGCGTCGCCCGGCACTTCGACACGCCGCCGGTGTTGGTGGGCGCCTCGTTGGGCGGGATCGCGTCACTGCTGGCCATCGGCGCCTGCCAAGGGACAAGCCCTCCCCTGGCGCGCGCGCTGGTGCTGGTGGACATCGCGACCCGCATGGAGCCGGACGGCGCCGAGCGGATCTTGTCGTTCATGGCCAGCCGCCCGGACGGCTTCGAGACCCTCGAGGATGCCGCCGACGCCGTGGCCTCGTACAACCCGCACCGCAGGCGCCCCCGCAGTCTCGACGGCCTCGCCCGGAATCTCCGCCAGCACGACGACGGCCGGTACCGCTGGCACTGGGACCCCGCCTTCATCGAAGGGCGCTTCGAGACCACGGAGCGGATCCACGACCCGCAGCTGCTCGACCGCGCCGCCGCCGCCCTCACGCTGCCCACGCTGCTGGTCCGCGGGAAGCTGAGCGATCTCCTCAGTCAGGAGGGTGCGGACGCCTTCCTCGCGCAGGTGCCGCATGCGAAGTTCGCCGACGTGACGGGCGCCGGACACATGGTGGCGGGCGACCAGAACGACGTGTTCTCGAACGCCGTGCTCGATTTTCTCGCGGAGCTCTAGCGAGCGAGCTCAGGGGCGGGCGGCGGCTCGCAGCGGATGCGGGTGCCCGAAGAGCCAGCCCTGGCCGAAGTCGATGCCCAGCTCCTCGAGCATCGCGAACTCCTCCAGAGTATCGAGACCCTCACCGATGATCTTCGCACCGGTCTTGTCGGCCACCGCGCGCAGTGCGCGCAACAGGTCCTGCCGCACCGCATCCTCGTCGACACCGCTGACGAAGGCCCGGTCCACCTTGATGTACTCGGGTGAGATCTCGAGCAGCGCCTCGAGGCCCGCGTACCCCGAGCCGGTGTCATCGAGGGCGAAGGAAAAGCCGAGCTTCCGGTAGTAGTCGCGCATCTCGCGGAAGGCCTCGAAGTCGCGGATGGACTGCTGCTCCGAGACCTCGAAGACCACGTCCTGGGGGCTGAGACGGCACTTCTCGAGGGTCGCGATCAGACGTTCCGAGCGGAAGTTCGGGTCGTGGATGGCGCTGGGCAGCACGTTCAGGAAGAGCTTCGCACCCGACGGGAAGTCGATCGCGCCGGCGAGACCGGCCGCTCGACACAGACAATCCAACTCGAACACCATGCCCTGACGTTCGGCCTCACCGAACATCGCGATGGGCGCCCGGAACTCGGTGCCCTCGGGCCCGCGAGCCAGCGCCTCGTATGCGTACACGACGTTCGAGCGAACCTCGACGATCGGCTCGTAGACCGAGTGGACGCGACGGTCGAGGATCAGCTCGTGAAAGCGGCGCCGGCGCTTGCGGGCCGTCAGGCTGGAATTGAGACGCGCGTCGTGCCGGGCCTCTTCGAGCACGCTTCGCAGCTGGGTGTCGGCGCCGAGTTTCGGGTTGCGCAGGATGACCGCGTAGCCCATGTCCACGGGCGGCGCCTTCTTGACGTAGGGGTAGAAGATCTTGTCGGCTTCGCGGTCGAGCTTGCGTCCGAGCACCTGCTCGAAGCCCGGGATCTCCTGGCGGAAGAAGCGAGCGTCGCGATGCTCGCGGAACAGCACGACCACCATCTCACTGCATCCCGCCTCTCCCGACAGAACGAGGTCGCAGTCCGCCAGTCGCTCGGCCGCGACGGACCGCAGGAGGTTCGCGAAGTTCACTTCCGACTCGAGCCGGGCCGCGTGACCGTGGGCGCGCTCGATCTGCTCGAGCATCGGCAGCTGGAAGACCATCACCGAGAGTGCCGTGCCCGAAGCGAAGCGCTCCTGGATGACCCGGAACATCGAGCCGAGATCAGTGACCTCGGGCTTCGGCGCAAAGACCGATTGCGCGCGACTCTCGACTGGCTTCGTGGCGGGACCCTGCATCGCTCTGCGTATCGGCGGGACACACGGACCCGTTGAGCCCCCCGAGGGCGGAATGGGTTATTCTCGGCAGTCTCCCGCCGGCCCCCCTCGTTCCGGTCCGGCCCAGCCCCAGGAGCAGCTCCCGTGTCCGAACGCGTCAGTATCGAGATCCGCGACGGCGTCGCAGACGTCCGCCTGAACCGCCCCGACAAGATGAACGCCCTCGACGACGCGATGTTCCGCGGCATCCTGGACGCCGGCGAGCGCCTGCGGGGCGACGCCCAGGTCCGGGCCGTGGTGCTTTCCGGTGCCGGCCGGGCCTTCTGCGCCGGGCTCGATTTTTCGAGCTTCTCGGCCATGGCGGGAGACTCCCAGGCCCCGAAAGACACGGGCGAGAGCCGGGCGCCCCGCGGCTTGCTGTCACCGACGGACCACGTCGGCAACCGGGCCCAGTACACCTGCTGGGTCTGGCAGGACCTGCCCATGCCCGTCATCGCCGCGGTGCACGGAGTGGCCTACGGAGGCGGACTCCAGCTCGCACTCGGCGCCGACATCCGGATCGTCGCACCCGACGCTCGGCTGTCCGTGCGCGAGATCCACTGGGGGCTCGTGCCCGACATGGCCGGTACCCAGACCCTGCGCCACCTCGTACGCCTGGACATCGCCAAGGAGCTCGCCTTCACGGGACGGATCGTCTCCGGCAGCGAGGCCGCTGAGCTGGGGCTCGCGACCCAGATCAGCGAATCGCCCCACGATGCCGCGCTCGAGATCGCGCGGGAGATCGCGGGGCGCTCGCCCCACGCGGTGCGCGCCACGAAGCAGCTCTTCAACGCGACCCGCATCGGCAGCGTCGAGGACGGCTTCAAGCTCGAGGAACGTCTCCAGACGAGCCTGATCGGCAGCCCCAATCAGATCGAAGCCGTCCAGGCCAACCTGCAGAAGCGACAGCCCGACTTCAAGGACCCGGAGTAGCGGGAGAATAGTTCGGCGTGAACAGCGGCTGGCCCTCGACGCGGAACGCCCCAATGGCCTGCTGTCCTTCCCCCGAGATCAGCCAGTCGATGAACGCCTGACCCGCCCGGGCCTTCACGTGCGGGTGCTTCTCGGAGCTGACCAGGATCACGCCGTACTGATTGAAGAGCAGCGGGTCGCCCTCGACCAGCAGCTCGAGGTCCCCGCGATTCTTGAACGAGATCCACGTCCCGCGATCCACGAACATGTAGGCGTCCATCCCCGACGCCACGTTCAGGGTCGCGCCCTGCCCCTGCCCTGTCTCCTTGTACCAGCTGCCCGACGCAGGACGCGGATCGACGCCCGCGCCCTTCCACAGCCGTAGCTCGGCCTTGTGCGTTCCGGAATCGTCCCCCCGCGACGTGAACGGGGCCTGCGCCGTCGCGATCTGTTTCAGTGCGGCCCCGACGTCCTTCATGCCGCGGATGCCCGCCGGGTCGTCCTTCGGGCCGACGACGATGTAGTCGTTGTACATGACCGGATGGCGCTTCACGCCGTAGCCTTCCGCGACGAAGGCCTCTTCAGAAGCACGGTCGTGCACGAAGAGGACATCGGCGTCTCCGCGGCGGGCCATCCGGATGGCCTGTCCGGTGCCGACCGCGACCGGCCGCACCTCGACGCCGGTCTTCTCGAGGACCATCGGCAGGATCCAGGCGAATAGCCCGCTGTTTTCCGTGGAGGTGGTGCTCGCCACGGTGATCGTCTCGGCTGCCGCCGGACTCACGCACAGGACGAGCAGCAGCGACAGTCCCACCAGCATCCATCTCAGTCCCACACCAGTTCTCCTTTCAGGAATGCGCGCGCTGCTTCGCTCTGGGGCTCGGCAAAGAATCGTTCGGCGGGCGACTGCTCGACCAGCGCCCCGCCATTCAGGAAGACGACCTCCCCGGCGAGTCGGCGTGCCTGCCCGAGGTCGTGGGTGGTCATGACGATCTTGGTGCCCGCGGCTGAAATGGCACCGATGAGCAACTCGATGGCCGCCGTCGCCGACGGGTCCAGGGCGGCGGTCGGCTCGTCGAGAAAGAGCAGCTCCGGCACCAGCGCCCAGGCGCGTGCCAGGGCGAGCCGCTGCTTTTCCCCGGCCGACAGCACGCGCGCATTGCGATCTGCGAGGGCCTTGAGGCCCGTGCGCGCCAGTACGTCGGCGACGCGCCCCGGCCGTTCGGAACGCGGCACCCCCGCAACCGACAGGGCGTACGAGATGTTTCGGGCCGCCGTCCGTCGCAGCAGCACCGGCCGTTCGAACACCATGGCCTGGCGCCGCCGCACGTCGGCGGTCAGGCCAGGCGGGCGACCGCCGTAGCAGACGTCGCCCCGGGTGGGCGCCAGCAGGCCGTGTGCGATGCGAAGGAGCAGGCTCTTGCCGGCGCCGTTTGGGCCGAGCACCACGGTCGGCGCCCCCGCACTGAGCGTCGCAGTCAGCTTGCGCAGCAGGATCTGCCGCCCCGCCTGGAAGCTCACGCCCCGCAGCTCGAGGGGCAGGATCGATTCGGCGCGCGCCCCCGGCACGGTCAGCCCTCCCAGCGAGCGCCGAACTCGCGAACGCCCGCCGCCAACGCGTTGATGCCGAGAGACAAGGTGAGCAGAACCAGGCCGAGACCGAGCGCCAGGGCGAGGTCGCCCTTGCGGGTTTCGAGGGTGATGGCCGTGGTCATCACCCGGGTTGCATGCGCGATGTTGCCACCGACGATGATCACGGCGCCGACCTCTCCGATGGCCCGACCGAAGCCCGCTAGGACCGTCGTCAAGAGACTGAAACGGGCGTCCCAGAGCAGGGTCGGAATCGCTCGCAGTGGCCCGGCGCCAAGCGATGACAGCTGATCCGCGTACTCGACCCACAAGTCCTCGACGACCTGACGAGACAGTGCAGCCACGATCGGCGTAATGAGCAGGAACTGAGCGATCACCATGGCGCGGGCGGTGAACAACCAACCCAGCTCACCCAACGGACCCGACCGCGAGAGCAGCAGATACACCAGCAGCCCCACCACCACCGGCGGCAGCCCCATCGCAGCGTTGACCACCACGATGGCCGCGCGCCGCCCGGGAAATCTCACTAGCGCGAGACCTGCTCCCGCAGGCAGCCCCACCAGCGACGCCAGCAGCAACGAAACGCCGCTCACCGAGAGCGACAGCGAGACGATCTCGATCAGGTCCGGATCGAGGGAGACGACGAGGCCGAAGGCGGCCCGGAAGGCGTCACCGAGACTCTGCATGGGTCGCCTCGTTCCGGGGACGGGTCAGGAGGGCCGCGGCGCAAAGGTCGCGCGATGCGCGACTCAGCTGCCCCCGCCGCAGACGTAGATTCCGAAGTTCTGCTCTCCGTCTTCCACTGGCCCGGTCGGCGAGACGGTGGTGCCGCCCATGACCGCGGCGTCGTTGCGGGCGAGCGAGCGGAGCTCTTCGCGAATCGCCGCCTCGTCACGATCGGCGAACCAGATCTTCGCCCGGGTACGCGCCCGGGTCTTCCCCACCTGCTTGCAGCCCTCGACGGCCTTCTGGTTGGCAAACTGCACCTGCTCACCGGCAGCAGTCAACGGCACCCAGTTGCAGCCCAGCCCTACCAGAGCCACGAACGAGGCCACGATCCAAACGAACGTCATGCGATGGCTCACGAAACACCCCCCAAACGGACAGACAGTCGGCCGGGAGGATTGCACACCCGGCACGGCCGCTCCAAGCGGGGGGGGAGTGATCGCCTCTCGCGGTTCTCCTTCACGTGCCTTTGCCTGCCTCGACCTACCTGGGCCTGCCTTCAGGCTCCGCTCTGGGTCAACGCGGTCACGATGAAGTCGACGGCGTTTTCCCGCGCTTCGTCGGGATCGAAGGCCTCCGGCGACCGATCCCAGTTGATGTGAACTGCCCAGGTGGCAATGATCTCGATCACCATGCGGGCCGCAAGCCTCGTACTCGACACGGATCGCAGCTGGCCCGCCGCGATGCGGCTGTCCAGGTAGCGGACGAGCGCAGCGCGCCCGGCTTCCCGCCCGGCGTGCTGCCAGATCTCGAAGAGTTCGGGATGGTCGTTGCAACGATCGATCAGCTTGATGGCCCGGTGGTTGCTCTCCTGTAGCCGGTAGTACTGGCGGACGATGTCCTCGAGCTCGCCGCGGGGGTCTTCCGTCCGGTCCCGCGCGAGGGCCTCGGCCAGCGCCGGGGGCAGCGCCTCGCGGGCCAGTCGATCCTTCACCCAGCCGCCCAGCTCACCGGGAGCCGGGTTCGGGAGCGGAAGCAACGGCGGCACCTCGATGGACTCGCCGTGATCCGCGTAGCGCAGGCACAGCGCGAACAGCGCGTCCTTGCCCTCGACGTAGCCGTACAGGGTCCCCTTCGCGACCCCGACCGCCTCGGCGACGTCGGACATCTGCGTCAGCCGGTAGCCTCGCGCGATGAAGACTTCGGTCGCGGCATCGACCAGTCGGTCGAAGCGACCTTCGGGGATCTTCCTGGCCATCAGGGCCTGGGCTCCTCGCGGTTGGACAGCTCCACTCTCTCTGCCGGCTCCTGTGACGCTTCCTTCAGGACGAACACCTGGAAACTCTGGATCGGAAGGAAGTCGTAGGCACCGGTGCGACGGTAGCCGGCCTCCTCCATCTCGGCGTGCAGCTCTTCCGGCACGCTCCAGTGCCCGTTCCCCTGGAGCCAACGGAACGGGGGCGGGGCGTCGTGTCGATCGTCGAGGTGCGCGACACGCGCACCGGGAGCGAGGTCGACGCGCAGGCGTGCGAAGTAGGCGGGACGTTTCTCGATGTGGTGATAGGTCAGGCAGGTCATCGCCAGATCGATTTCTCCGTCGGGGAGATTCGGGTCGTCGTAGCCGCCTCGCACGACGACCACGTTCGAGAGTTCCTCGTCGGCGACTCTCCGCTCGAGCGCCTCGATCTTGTCGTCCTCGACCTCGACGGCGTAGACCCGCCCTTGCGGGCCGACTGCCTGGGATAGCCGCGCGATCCAGTAGCCGTCCCCCGCCCCGATCTCGGCGACTCGCGAGCCGAGCTCGATCTCGAGCGTCTCGATCACCTGGTCGGGGTGTTGCCAGCCGTCGCGGCCGGCCGTCACCACGCCCCAGGTGTCGAGCTTCCCGAAGGCGGTGCAACCCGGGCTCGCGACAGCAACGATCAACAGCAGGGCGATTCGCTTCACGATCTTCATGACACTCCCTCCAGCGACGGGCGCCGCGCGTCGATTCGGCGGCGGACTTCCCGGTGTGTTCGTTCATTCATCTGCAGTCGACGCAAGAGCACGATCGCGACGACGTGACACAACGCCGGAAGTACGGAGACCAGGAAGCGAATGCCCCCAAGCGCCTCGGGCGTCTGCGCGACGTTCGGGCGGAAGCCCGTCGCGGACAGGACGAAGCCCGACATCAAGATCGCGAAGCCGATCGCCATCTTGATGGCGAGCCCCCAGGCGGCAAAGAAGGTGCCCTCCTTGCGCTCGCCCGTGGCAGCCTCGTCCACGTCGATGACATCCGCCTTGAGGGACGGCCCCAGCACCGCACCGACCCCCGTGGCGGCACCGAACACGACGGTGAGACTCGCGATCGCGACGGAATCGCCCGCCCCCACGAAGGCGAGCCCCGCGAAGACGGCGGTCTTGACCGCCAGCGAAGCGCCCCACAGCCGGGCCTTGTCGAGCCGGCGAGAAAGTCGGACCCAGAGCGGGATGGTCAACAAGGTCGCGGCGATGGCGCCGAAGAGGTAGAAGGCGGTCGAGCCGGGGTTCTCGAGGATGTACTCGGTCATGTACGGGAGCAGCACCACGAAGCTCTGGTACCCGAGCATCTCGAGGAAGAACACGGCCAGCAGCAGACGTGCGTCGCGATTCCGGAACACGTCGCCGAAGCTCGCGTAGGGGGCTCGACTGCCGCCCCGCCCCTGGTGGTCCGCCGGCTCGGGGACCCCGAACACCGCCCAGGCAATCGCCCCGACCAGGATCAACCCGGCGAACGCCGCCACTTCGGCCGCGGTAGAGCGTGGGTCTGCCGCGCGTTCCATCAGCAGCAGGGATCCAGCGGCGGCGACGATTCCGAGGTGGTCCGCCACGGCCTTGGCGCCGAAGACCCGTGTGCGCTCGTGGTAGCTCTCCGACAGCTCGGCCCCGAGCGCGGTGTAGGGAACGCTGAAGGTGGTCACCGCCGCGTAGAAGAGGAGGATGGCGACGCACAGCCAGACCGCGAGGGCCGTGCCCGTGAAGGCCGCGGGCGGCGACCAGATCGCGAAGTAGGCCACCGCCACGGGGATTGCCGATGCCGCCAACCAGGGTCGCCGACGTCCCCAACGGGTGCGCGTTCGATCGCTCAGATGCCCGATCAGCGGGTCCGTGACCGCATCCCAGAAACGTGCGATCCCGAAGATCAGACCCACCGTTGCGGGCGCGATCAGCAGCACGTCCGTCGAGTACTTGAGCAGATAGAGACTCACCGCCGTGAAGACGAACGAGCTCGACAGCGCCGGCGCCGCGTAGGCGACGAGCACCCGTCGCGGCACGGACTCGAAAGCAGTCGCCGACGAGCTCTTCATCGACACGACGGGACCCGCCCGTGGGCGATCACGACGCCCGTCTCGGCGTCGACCGGGGCCGTCGCCTCGACGAAGCCCGCCGCGACCAGTGCCTGAGTGACTTCGTCGGCGCTCCGCAGGCAATAGACACTGCTGGGTAGCTTGGCGGCGACCACAGCGTCTTCGGACGAGTGGAACGCCAGCCACAGCTCGCCGCCCTCCTTCAGGATCCGTCGGATCTCGCGCAGACCGCGTGACAGGTCCGGCCAGAAGTACAGCGTGTGGACGCTGAAGACCTTGTCGAAGGACGCGTTGTCCTCGGGCACGTGATCGCTGTAGCCCGGAGACACGCGGACCGCGCCGGTGGCGATCCCGGCGCGGTTGCGATGCCGCGCGACCCCGCACATCACCTCCGAAGGATCGATGCCCACGGCCAGGCCGTCAGGCGCGACCCGCTCGGCGACGGCTTGCAGGGTCCGGCCATGGCCGCAGCCGAGTTCGAGGATGCGTTCGCCGGGCTTCGGCTCGATGTGCGTGAGGACGCGCCGGTTGACGCGGGCGGTGTCGAGGGCCATGACCCGGGCAACGATGTGGCCGAGTGCACCCCGGGGATGAGCGGACTGCCGGGCGATGATTTCGAGCTTGGGCATTTCGGGCCTCCTGATTCGGAGTCCGAGTTTACATAACCGACTCAGTCAGTCAATTAAATATCCGGCGAAATCACGCAGTTGTAAACCCTTCATTTACATCAGGTTACGAGCACTCGGCCTAGAACTGGATGTACACGCGACCGCCGCCCACGGCCACGAAGTCCTTGCCGCGGTCTCGCGACGGCCGGATCAGGAACTGCAGATCGGGGGTGAACTGGATTCGCTGGGTGATTCTCATGTTCCAGAAAGCCTCGAGGCTGTACTGGTCGCGCTCGTTGCGAGGGTCGCTCTTCGACGGGTCACCCCAGGATACGCCCAGGCCGATGGTGTCCTGGGCCCAGGGCCCTACCCCGCGCACGATGAGTCCCGTGCTGGCGATCGTCTTGAGCGTTCGCTCCTGGTCTTCACTGCGCGAGACCCGCAAGAAGAGGCTGTAGCGATCGTCGAGGTCCTGGTCGAAGGCGAGCGCAGCCCCCCAGCCGCTGCGCTCGAAGCCCTGGGTCTTGTCGTTGAGGAAGACCGAGAAGCGGTAGCGCCCCTCGCCCAGGGACTGCGGTTGCGTGATGAAACCCATCTCGCCCGCGTACTGGAAGTTGCCGTTGTCGACGCTCTTGAAGTCGATGCCCTTCTCGTGGCCATCGCCGTCCTTCATCAGCAGCGAGACCCACATCTGGTCGGTCTCGTAGGAGGCAAACAGGCCGAGTGCGGGCACCGCGAAAACCGGTTGCACGACCTTGTTGAAGAACGAGTGGTTCATGAAGTCCTGGCGATCATCGCCCACGTATCGCAGACGTGAGATCAACTGCCGCGCATCGAGCTTGCCGGCGACGAGCACCAGGCTCTCGTCGATCAGCCAGTGCTCGTACCACAGCAGCCCGAGCACGTCGGTCGAGCCGCTGTCACCCGGCCCGCCGTTGGTGAACGTCGAGGAGCCTGCCGCTCGGCCGAACTCCGACGTCGACGTCTTTCCGTAGGTGTACTGATGCAGGTACCACCAGCGAACTCCCGACTTCCCCCACTTCTCGTTCTCGAGGACCGTCCAGTCGCCGATGAAGCTGATCTCGTGGTGCGCCGTGGTGTCGTGGTGGCCCTGGCTCCCAGCCTGGAAGACCGGGCTGTAATACCAGACGTAGTCGAACTTCCACTCCTCACGCAGATAGTCGCGTAGCGCGTCGTACGGCCCCAGGACGCGATCGAAGGGGGCGCCGAGCCACGACGCGACCGGCCCGTAGTCGAAGTCGAGCTTGCCCGCCTCATCGTCCTCGGGCAGTCCCAGATCCACGCCCTCTTCCTGCGGGGCGTCACCGGTGTCCCGCGCCGGGTCCGTGGCCGCGGCTCCCGAGGCGGCAGCGAGGGCCAACGCCGCCAGTAGGAGCGCCAGACACGTCGCGCGGTGGGCACTTCGCGGCATCGGCCCGGACCGTAGATTCGAAGCCGGCTTCGCGGAAGGTGGCCAACGGTTACCAACCTCGGGATCCATTGTGAGGGGGTCGAATCGCGGGTACCACGGCAGACGGGTGAGAGTGCAGCCCGGCACCGTCGGCGCGCATGCCTGACGAGAAGAGAGGAACCAGCATGACCCTTGGATCGTGGGCTCGCACCGCTTCTGTTCGGCAGGTTGTCTCGACGGCTCCGTTGATGGCCCTGGGGATGGCTCTCGGGGTGGCCCTGGCCCTGACGGCGCCGGGGGCCGCGATCGCCCAGGTGATGGGCGCCGCCGACTCGCCCGCCGAGATCGAGCCCATCGAGAAGGGGGAAGAGCCCATCGTCCACCTGAATCCCGACGATCCCAGCTACGACGTCTGGAAGAAGCTCCGCGATTTCTCCCAGGACAAGCGCGAGCCTGGCCCCATCAACGTCCAGCGCTTCTCGGGCAACGTGCCGTGGATCGGGATCCCGACCTTCTTCCATCTGCCGGTTGCACTGACCCCTGCGGACCTGAAGGCGGGGAACGTCGAGATCGCGATCATGGGCGCCGAACTCGTCGGCGACATGCGCGCGCGCACCTGGGGACCGACGGAGATGCGCAACCCGCACAAGTCGGAGGTCTACCACCTGTGGGGATCGCTCGCGATGCCGGAGCTCGACTCCGGGCTCACTGCGTTGCACGAGCTCAGCGTCGTCGACTATGGCGACGCACCCATCGAGCCACTGAACCTGGAACGATCGATCCCCGAGGTCCGCAAGATGGTCCGGGAGATCGCCGAGGTGAAGATCGAAGGCGGCAAGCGCACGATCCCGATCATCATCGGCGGCGCCCACTCGCTGATGTATCCGGATGTTGCGGCCATGACGGATGTCTACGGCAAGGGCAAGGTCGGGGTCATCCACTTCGACGCACACGCCGACTATGCGCCTGTCGGCTTCGGCCACTTCATCACACACGGCAACCCGATCCGCGCCCTGATCAAGGACGGGCTCATCGAAGGCGAAGACGTCATCCAGGTCGGCCTGCGCGGTCCGACTTCCACGGACATGCAGACCCTCAAGTGGGCGCGTGATGCGGGCCTCCGGTACCACATGATGGCGGAGGTCGAAGCCCGGGGTTGGCAGCCGGTGATGGAGGACGTCATCGCGGAGGCCAAGCAGGGCAACGAGTACATCTTCATCTCGTTCGACGTCGACGCGGTCGACCCGGCCTACATCCCGGGCACGGCGACACCGGAGCCCGGCGGCCTGACCATCCGCGAGACCCTGCCGCTGATGCGCCGGCTGTGCGCCGAGACCAACGTCATCGGTGTCGAGATCGTCGAGATCAAGCCCGACGCCGACCCCGGCTACATCACGATGCTCAACAGCAAGGCGATCCTGCGTCAGTGCCTGAACGGCATGGCGATGCGAAAGAACGGGCTGACAGAGCCCGGCTGGCTGAACCCGACGATCGTCGATGACGGCAAGTAGGACGCGCAAGCAACGCCTGGCCCCGGGCCGACGGCTGCTGGCCGAGCCCCTCGTGCAGTTCGCGATGCCTGCCCTCGCCCTCTTCGCACTGTACGCCGGGACCGGCGAGCCCGAGAGGCGGCGGATCCGCATCGATCCCGAGGTGGTCTCGACGCTCGTCGAGAACCGCGCGCTGCTACTGGACCGCGCGCTCGACGAGCACGAGCGTCGGGGTCTCGTCGACGCGTTCGTCGAGGAGGAGATCCTCGTCCGCGAGGCGATAGCCCGCGGACTCCACCTGCACGACCCTCGCGTGCGCGCGCGACTCGCGGCGGCCATGCGCTTCCTGCTCGAGGGCGAGCCTTCGCCGCCCAGCCGCGCCGACCTCGACCGGCTGCTCGAAGAAGAACCGGAACGCTACCGCCTACCCGCCTGGGTGAGCTTCGAGCACGTCTTCTTCGAGACGCCGCCCACGTCGAACGCAACAGTCCTCGCGGCGCTGCGCCAGGGGCGGCCCGCCGACGAGCTGGGAGACTCGTTCTGGCTCGGCTCTCGAATCGAGCGCATGAGCGAGCGAGAACTCGCCAGCGTGCTCGGCGACGGCTTCGCCGCGCGCGTCATGGCAACCGCACCCGGATCCTGGAGTGGCCCGCACGCGTCAGCGCGCGGCCAGCACTGGCTGCGGATCGTCGACCGGGGAAAGGCGGAAGCTCTCCCCGGCGAGGCCCTCGAGGACGCCCTGCGTCAGACCTGGCGGGAGCGGAGCGACCGTCAGGCCTTCGACGCCGAGTTCGCGCCCCTGCGAGATCGCTACGTCGTCGAGTCGTCGCCATGAGACTCCGACGCGCGGCGGCGCTCGCCGTCGGCTGCGCAGGGTGGATGCTTGCGATCGCGGGCCACGCGGGAGCACACGACCTCGGCCTGGCTCGCGTCGAGCTGCGTGAGCTCGGAGACGCACGCTACGAGCTGCGCGCCTCGGTCACGCAACCATTCGACCCGGATCGGCTCGCCCCGCAGCTACCCGACCGCTGCGAAAGCCAAAGCCTGGGCGTGACGGCGCGGGGGCCGCTTCGGGTGGAGCTACTCGCACGCATCGACTGCAGCGGGCCAGCGCTCGGCCCGGGTGACGCCATCGCCCTGCCCTGGGGCCGCAGCGGCGCCCTCGTCATCGCACACTGGGCGGACGGACGCGAAGCGCGGCGCTTCTTCCAGAACGGCGCGGGCGGGGTCGTCACGATTCCCCTGTCCGCGCTCGGTCCCGCGGCTCCGGCGCGCCTGGACACGGCGCGCAGCTACGCGCTACTCGGCGTCGAGCACATCCTGCTCGGCTGGGACCACCTGGCGTTCGTGCTGGCGCTCGGGCTGCTCGCTTCCGGATGGAAGCTGGTGCGCCTCGTGACGGCCTTCACGCTGGGACACTCCGCATCCCTGTCCCTGGCCGCGCTGGGCTGGGTGAAGATTCCGGTTCCACCCGTCGAGGCGTGCATCGCGCTGTCCGTCGCCTTCCTCGCCCGGGAAGCGGTGCTGCTGCAACGCGGGCGTCGCCCCGGGCACCACGGCGCCTTCGTCATCGGCGCCTTCGGGCTCCTTCACGGCCTCGGTTTCGCGAGTGCGCTTTCCCAAGCTGGCGTACTCCGTCCCGAACTCTGGCTCGGGCTCGCGAGCTTCAACGCTGGGGTCGAGATCGGGCAGCTGCTGTTCCTCGGCCTCGTCGCCGGGGTGGTCGCCGGGTTGCGTCGCGCACCCCAGCGGGCCGGCGTGCGGGCCGGCATTCGCCTGGCGAAGGTCCAGACGGCGACCGCCTATGCGCTCGGCGTCGTCGGCCTCTTCTGGACCCTGGAACGCGTGACCGGCTTCGCCGGGTAGCGTTCGGGAACGCGCTCGACCCCGCGTCGCGTTACGGCGAGCCCCGCCTTCTGCAGACCGCTGAAGAGCGCATCCGCGACGTCCTGCTGGGGCGTGAAGAACGACACGTAGAGATGGCCGCGGGCCTCGAAATCCGGACGCAGTGCGAGCAGCTCGTCGATCGCCGCGCCCGCGCGGTCCACCTCCCCGAGCATGCCCAGAGCCGCCGCCCGGTCGAGGGGGTCCCAGAGCAGCTGGGGCATCCCGATCTCCTCGGCTTCCTCGAGGGCGCGCTCGAAGTCTCCGCCGAGATAGCGATCGAGGAAGAAGGCATGACGGAACCAGCCGGGAAACGCATCGAGGCTCTCGACCGAGCTCCGGATTTCCGAGAGCCCGCGCTCGCGCTCACCGGCCAGGAACAGCACCAGCCCGGCGTCGCCCCGCGCCGTCCCGCTGGGCAGACCGAGGACGAACTCGGCCTGTCGGACCGCCGCGTCGTTACGGTGCTCGGCCAGGCGTGTATAGGCGAGGGACAGGCGTGCCGTGGCGCAGCTTCCGTCGAGCGCCACGCTGCGACGCGCAAGCTCTGCGCCCTGCTCGAGCAGCCTCGTGTCCGTGTCGAAGCCGTGCACGTAGCCGCCTCGATACACGTCCGCCAACATCGCCGTCAACGGAGCCGATTCCTGTTCGCTGCGAACCGCGGCCTCGAGTGCACGCCGAGCCTGCCAATAGGCGTCCTTGGTGAAGCTCCGCAGGTAGTGGTTGAAGAGCATCGTCGCGGTGAACTCGTCCTCGCCCGAAGAACCGGTTGCCAGGGACATCAAGCTGCGGGTGAGTGCGCCGTCGAACTCGGCGACCCGCGCGACCACGCGTTCGGCCATCGCCTTCGGGTCGAGGGATTCGAGGGGCACGTCCACCGCGTCGGCCCAGGACTGCACGGACGAGCCCGCTTCCTCGATCCGGACGGTAAAGCGAACGGCGCCCTCGCAGCGTCGCAGGGTACCGATGAGCGACGCGCAGGGGGCGTCGGGCCGACCGGGAGCCTCTCGCACGACCCGAATGTGGGAGAAGCGTGCGAGAGCCACCATCAGCTCTTCGTTCAAGCTCCCGGCGAGCTGGGCGAGGGACGGGTCGTCGTCGGGACATCGGACGGAGTCGACCCGCAACACAGGGGGCCGCACGTCGCGCTCACGACCGCGTGCATCCGACGAGTCCGCGGACCCGGCTTCGTCGCCGACCCGCCCGGTGAACACCGGGGCGTAGCTGCCCTTGACCAGCTCGATCTGGAGATCGTCGTCCCGTCCCTCGGTCAGATAGTAGAGGCGGAGGGAGCGGCGGAGCTTCCCGGCCTCGACTCGGACAGAGGCGTCCGTCGCCGGGTCGAAGCTCTCGTTGCGGTCGAAGACGTCGATCGCGATCCGGTACTGATTCAGCTGCTCGCCGCGGCCGGCAAGCGTCTCCTCGACCAGATAGCAGAGCAGCCGCCGCAGGCGAGGCGAAGCCTGCAGCTTCGTTCCGTCGAGGATGTGGGCCAGCTGTGCTCGCACGGCTTCGGCCGGGGCTCGAGACGGCGGCATATGTGACGCGACGCTCATGGCTGGCCACGATACACGAGCCGACTCGGGCCAACATTCGGCGGTGTCTCGAAGTCCGCTCTCAGGGACGTGGGACCCCATCGGGCCAGCTTCCGATCACGCGTTCGGCTGCCAACGCGTCGATCTCGGCCGGGCCGTAGCCCAGTTCGCCCAGGATCTCTTCCGTGTGCTCCCCCAGCCGGGGAGCCGCACGCCCGAGCCAGCGAGAGACGCTCGCGAAGCGGAACGGCGCTCCCATCGTCTGCTGCCGGCCAACCACCGCGTGCTCGAGGGGCTCGAGGAAGCCGCGCGACGCCAGCTGTGGATGATCCGCGAGCGTGCGCGGATCGACGACTCGGGCGGCCGGGATGCCGTGCGCGATGAGGTCGTCGACGCAGTCGTCGCGGTCACGCTCGGCGAATACCGCGGACAACGCAGCGTCGATCTCGTCCTGCCGGTCCCGGCGAGATGACAGCGCCCCGTCGATGTCCGCGCCCCAAGCCGGGTTCCCCAACCACGCGAGGAGGGCCTGCCATTGGGAGGTCGTGGCCACGGACAGCGCCAGCCAGCGGGGGTCGTCGGACACGTGATGTCCGCGGCAGGCATAGAGGCCCTGCGGCGCTGCAATCGGACTCCGGTTTCCTTGCCGGCTCATCAGATGTCCGTAGGCCGAATGCTCGACGACCTGCTCTGCGGTCACGTTGAGCGCGGCCTCGAGCATCGAGCATTCGACGAAATGGCCGCGCCCGCTGCGCTCGCGTTCCGCCATGGCCACCAGCAGCGCGAAGGCCGCATGCATCCCCGCGATCGGATCGCAGGGGCCCCGCTGGATTCGCGGCTGGTCCTCGCGGTGCCCGGTCAGCCAGGACAGCCCGGACATCTGCTCCATGGTGGCCGCGAAACCGACGTGCTCGCTCCAGGGCCCGTCCAGACCGAAGGCCGGCATGCGGACGTAGTGGCAGCGCGGGTTCAACGTCTGCACGCGCTCCCACGACACCCCGAAGCCGTCCATGACCCGGGGACTGAAGTTCTCGACCAGGGCATCAGCGCCGGCGATCAGAGACTCGAATATCTCGACGCCCTTCGGCTGGGAGAGATCGAGGGTGATGCCCCGCTTGTTCGAATTGGCGGACAAGAAGATGAAGCTGCATTCCCACCAGTCCGCGTGCTGTGCGGCGAAGGTCCCGCCCACGGATCGGGCGCCATCCATTCTCTGGACCGACTCCACGTGAATGACGTCGGCACCGAGGGACGCGAGCAGCTGGGTGGCGATGGGGCCCGCCCACCAGGCCGTCGCATCGACGATCCGCATGCCGGCAAGAGGCAACGCGGGCGGCTCATTCCGGTTCGACGGGGAGACCGGCTCTCGCGCGGACCACGCAATCGCACCGGCGTGCTCGCCCAGTCGGGGCGACCGCCGCGGTGCGCCCGGTCGCTGTCCGTCGATGCGATAGGGTGGGAGCGGCCGGGTGAAGCCACCCGACGGATCTTCGGCGAAACTTCCCCGGGCCCGCGACTGCTCGTGCAACGGGGCGGTGGCGCCATTGCAGATCGGCGCCACCGGGATCCGAAGCAGCTGGGCGAGCTCGATGATCTCCGCCGTCGAGTGTTCCTTCGTGTAGCTGTGAACGACCCGCTCCCAGTCGTCGAGACGGGACAACCGCCCTACGAAGGCATCGAACTCGCCGCTCTCCCGCAGGTCCGGCCGCTCGATCAAGAGCAGGAAGTCCGACAGCTGCTGCGCCGAGTAGGTGGTGAACCCGACGAAGCCGTCCCGGGTCGGTTCGATGGAGGGTGTCTCGAGGTTCGGGAAGGCCCCTGCAACCGGGGGACGCCCGAGGATCCCCCACATCAGGTCCAGGTAGCAGTTGGTGACCAGCGCCGTCGCTTCCAGCAGCGCGAAGTCGATGTGCTCGCCGACGCCGGTCGCCCGCGCACGACGGACCGCAGCCAGGGCCGGCACCGCCGCAAAGCAGCCCCCCGTCCAGGAGACGATGTCGCCGCCCGCCTGAAAGGGAGTCGCACCGGGACGACCGCGCGCGCCGATGGATCCGGCTTCCGCCTGGAGTGTGAAGTCCGTCGCCGGACGCCCGGCCATCGGCCCGGTGAGCCCGAAAGGCGTGATGGACAGGACCACCAGGCCCGGAAGCCGCTCGCGGAGTCGGGTGCGGTCCAGATCGTCCGGGGCCAGGCCCTCGATCAACAGGTCCGATCCCGCGAGCAGTGCGGCGACCTCTGGGGCGGGATCCGCAATGCTCCCCACGACACTGCGCTTGCCTGCGCTCAGGTAGCGGAACAGGGCGCCGTCTTCCTCGTTTCCAAGCGCGGCACTACTCGCCGACCAGGAGCGCAGCGGGTCACCCGAGGGCGGTTCGAGCAACACGACGTCGGCGCCGGCGTCGGCGAAGAGCTTGCTGCAGTAGGCCCCGGCCACACCGGGCGCCTCGACGACGACGCGGAGCCCCTCCAAGCCCGCCCAGCTCAGGAGTTCTCGTCCTCGTCGCCCACCGCAGGCTGGTCGAGGGGCAACTGGAGCGCGGGGTTGGGGCCGGGCCGCGAGAGCTCGGACTCGGTGGTCGGGATCCCGATGCGGAACGCCGCGAAGCCCGGCATCACCACCTGGTTGAGCGCCTTGCCCAGGACGCGCCCGGCCCGCGGCGCACGCAGCTCCGAACGCAGGTTCGTGATCGGATCGCTCACGATCCCCAGGATGTCACCCTTCTTGACCTTCTGGCCGAGGTCGACCTCCCCGAACAGCAAGCCTCCCCGATCGGCTCGAACCCAGATCGACTGGTAGTAGACAGGCTCCGGATCTCCCCAGATGCTGACGTGCGGCTGCATCTCGAGCCGGTTGAGCAGACTCTGGATGCCCTTCGTGCCGTGGGCGATGTCGTCTTCGTGCAGGCGATAGGGTTCGCCGGTCTCGAGAGTGACCGCCGGGATCCCAGCATCGACTGCCGCGCGACGGAGCGTTCCTTCCGCGCCGATGCTGTGGAGCACTGCCGTCGCCCCGAATTTCTCGGTCAGGGCCGCGACGTCGACGACGCGCATGTCGGCTCTCAGCTGTGGGAGGTTGCTTCGGTGCAATGAGCCCGTATGGATGTCGACGAGGGCGTCGCAGAACGCCACCACGTCGTGGAAGAACGAGTGGGCGATCCGGGAAGCTGCACTGCCGCTCTCCGACCCGGGGAAGTAGCGATTCAAGTCCCTTCGGTCCGGCAGGTAGCGGGAGCCCCGTCGGAAGCTGGGGAGGTTCACGATGGGGACGCCGATCACCGTACCGCGGAGCACGGCAGGATCGAGGTCGTAGAGCACCCGGCGAACGATTTCGATCCCGTTCAGCTCGTCGCCGTGGACCGCGGCGGTAAGGCACACGGTGGGTCCTTCCGTGCGACCGTGGACCACCAGCACCGGAGTCGGGACTGCGATGCCTTCGAAACGGTTGTCGAGCGCCCAGGACAGCCGCACCGCCGTAGCCGGCTGGACGCTCTCGCCGAGCAGGACGAGGGGCGCGCGGCCCGGCTCCGGGGGCAGCTCTTCCGCCCTGTCCCGACCCGGCGCGCTGACTTCGGTGGATTCCGACCGGCCCTTCGCCGGATCGTAGAGCGGCTCGCTGAGGTCGACGTGCTCGGCGACCGGGGTCCGGGGACCTTCCTCGTCCGGATCCAGGGCCGCGGCCTGCGCGACCTCGAGACTGGCCGCTCCGCCCGCGGCGGCCGAAGCGGATGCGTCGTCCGGTGCGGGCGCTTGGGACGACGCCGCAGTCGCCACCAGAAGGAGGGGCATCAGCAGCAGCAGGCTGCCGCGAACTCTTCTCTCTTCCGTTCCCGACTTCATTTTCGCGCAACCGGGGGCAGCAGCGACGAGAAGTCGCCCCCGCCGTGCTCGCGAAGCACGCTGACGAACTCCTCGATGGACAGGGTCCCGCGCCGGCGCGTCAGTACCCGGAAGACGTCGTCGAGCGACTTCGAGCCCTCCGACCCATCGCGGATCGCTTGATCGAGATCCCGCATCACCAGAACCGCGCGGGCGGTGTCCGAGAAGGTCGCCTCCCGCGTCCCCAGCTTCGACAAGGGAGCAGCCTTCTTCGCCAGGCGCGTGAGCGTCGCATCGTACTCGCGTTGGGAGATCGTTCCAGAACGCCGCAGCAGCTGGAGCGAGTAGTACTCTGCCATCCCTTCGACCACCCAGTCGCTGCGCTCGCCCGCGATGGCGCGCATCACCACGTGGATGAGCTCGTGCAGCGCCGGACTGGTGCCATCTGACTCGATGAGCGGCCTCTCGGCGTGGAGGTACATGGACGACGGACCCGAAAGCCCCCCGCGCCACATCGGGTCCTCCGCCGAGACGATCACGAGTCGCTCCGGCAGTGTCCCGACGATCTCCTCGAGAAGCGGAACGGTCCAGCGCAGCAGCGCGAGCAGATCGCGCGCGCGAACGCCGTGGGACGAGGGTCCGCCGATCCGGACGCGCATGCCGCCGATGCTCGCGCTGAGGATGTCGAGCTTGCCCCCGAGCAGCATCCAGCCCGCGGGCCGGTCGAAGCGCATGCCCTCGGCATCGATGCGATAGCTGCCGTCGTCGTCCTTGGGGAAAGGCGCCAGCGCCTTCCAGTTCGGCGGATAGCGCATGCGCAGGCGGGTATCGGGGTGGGCGTTCGTGCGCGACGTGGCGATGCCGGGCGGAAACAGGTCGCTGGCACGCAGCAGCGCCCAGTCGTGGGAGAGACGTGCGTCGTACTCCGAGCTCTCCCGCAGGTGGTCGACGCGCACCGAGTAACGCAGCTCACCACCCTTCTCCGGGACCTCCCAGCGCAGGGTCGCGTCTTCGGTCTGGATGACCCCCGTGCCTTCGAAATGGAAGAAGCGCTCTGCGTCGAACTTGAACTCGAGCTTCCGCAGCAGGGGCTCGGACTGCACGACCTTGATCGAGACCTTGGCCAGCCCCTGGGAGGGAAGGAACTGGGCGTTGTAGTTCAGGCCGTAGCTGACCCGCTCCTGCGCCTCGGCAGGGCCCTGCACCGGCGGCACTTCGGGTCCGGCTGCGACCTGGGCACTCGCGGTCGCGGCAGAGAGTCCGAGGCCCAGCCCGAGCCCGAGCAAAGCGAAAGCGGTCCGGAGACGGCCGGTGACCGTCCCGTCAGTGCAAGGGTTCAACGAGTGCCTCCGCTTCGACGCGCGCCCCGAGCGCGATGCGGTCTTCCGCACTCAGGCCGGGTACGAACAGCTCATCGATCCGTTCGAGACGCGTCTTGAGCCCTGCGCGGTTGGCGATCTGGATGGCCAGACCCGGTCGAGCGTTCAGCTCGAGGACCAGGGGGCCGCGATCGCGATCGACCACGATGTCGACGCCCAGATAGCCGAGCCCGGTGAGGTCAGCGGCGCGCACGGCGAGCTGCGCGGCAAGGGGGAAGCCCGGGACCTGGAGCCCGACGACCTTCTCGCCCGTGTCCGGATGCTTGCTGATCATGCGATTCGCGATCACCGCCGAGATCGTACGACCGTCCGCGATGCTCACGCCGGCGCCGATGGCACCCTGGTGGAGGTTCGCGCGGCCACGCGACTTCTGGGTCGGCAGCCGCAGCATCGCCATCACCGGCACGCCCCGGTACACGATCACACGCAAGTCGGGAACCCCTCCAGCCGACACCCGGGCGAGATCCGGGTGAACCCGCAGGCACTCCTCGATGACGACCTGGTCTTCCTTGCCGCCCAGGGCGTACAGGCCGGCCAGGATGTTGAGCGCGTGGAAGCGCAGGTCCGAGTACTTCACCCGCGAGCCGTCGGGCCGCAGGAAGTCGTCCCCTTCCCTTCCGCGGACGACCAGAATGCCATTGCCCATGGCGCCGCCGGCGGGCTTGAGAACGAAGCTGTCGAAATCGCGCACCACTTCGAGGTTCGACATCTCGCCCTGGTTGCGGATGCTGCCCAGCAGCCGAGGGGTGGCGAGCCCATGCTCGATGCACAGGGCCTTGGTCTTCAGCTTGTCGTCCACCAGGGGATAGAGGCGTCGCGGGTTCCATCTCTGGATGTAGCGGCGGTTGCGCTCGTTCATCCCGAGGATGCCCACGCGGTGCAGCCGCGTCCGGATCACGATGCGTCCTCGATGGCCCGTCGCGCCACGCTGCGGAAGCGCAACCAGTCACTGACCCGGTAGCCGGTATAGCTGCCGACGAAGACCAGCAGTCCCACCACGACCAGGATCAGCTCCGGGAAGCTGAACATCAGGAACTCGAGCTGGTCGCTCACGAAGAGCGGATAGACACACATGGCGATGCCGACCGACCAGGCGCCCTTCTTCAGCGCAGCGCCGATCCCCTCCTCGGCCAGGACCAACGAGAAGCGCTCGATCAACATCGACAGGATCACGATCGGGAAGACGATGCCCGCGAAGAAGTCGCGGGTCTCGAAGGTCCGACTCAGCAGCGTGAACCCGACGACCACGAGAATCACGAGGCACAGCAGGATCGAGAGCCGCGGGACCAGCAACAGGCGCAGACGATCGAGGAGCGCGCGCCCACCCGCGCCGATCGCGATGACGACGGCAACCATCACCAGGCCGAGTCCGAGCCCGGTCCCGCGCAGCGCCAGCGCGATCAGCATCGGCATGAACGTCCCGTAGCTGGGAACGCCGACGATGTTCCGCAGGACGCTGACGAGAAGCGCCCCCAGCGGCAGCAGCAGCAGCACGCGCAGGGCAGCCTGGGTGGAGATCGAGAGCCGGTAGAGCGACAGGAACGAGAAGACCGGATCCGTCGGCGTCATCATGGCGGCGACGTCTTCCGCGCTCAGCTGCGCCCGAAGGGCGGCCACCGACAACGCGGCGTCGCGCACGCCCGTCGCCTCGACCAGCGGCCCGCCATCCTGCCGCAGCACGATCCAGTCCAGCGGCTTCTTCCCCAGCGCCCCCGTCGCGGGAGACGCCGAGATCCAGCGGTTGCCGTGCCAGACCTCTGCCCAGTGTCGCGGCCGCGCGCGGCCATCCCCGAGTTCGAGGCCTGCAACCACCCGCGCCGGGATGCCGATCGTGCGCAGCAGCGTCACGAGCAGACGGACACGCCCGAGCTCGTTCCCCTCCCGTTGCACCATGGTCAAGAGTGCGTCGTCGGTGGCCGCGCTGACCTCGACGACCTCGTGCCGGACGAAGGCGAAGATCGAACGGATGCGCGCCCCGCGCTCTTCGGGGCTCGGAAGTTCCAGGCGTTCGATCAGGCTGCGTGTGACGGGAGCCGTCGAGGGCAGCGCGATCTCCGGTCGCGTATAGGCGCTGCGTACCGCTTCCGGCGGCTCGTCGGCCGGCCCTTCGAGGCCGTTCTGGTCCTGCTCGAAGCGCTCGATCCGGAACACGTATGCGATCTGGTGGAAGTCCTCCATCCAGCCTGTGAACGACGCGATGCGGGCGTCCTGCTCCGATCGGATCGAGACGTCGAGCGACTCCGACGAAGACCAGGCCGCAAACACGCGTTGCCCCGGGTGCACCAGCGGGAGCGCCAGCCGCACGCTGCCTGGCTCGCCACTGCCGCGCACCGCGACACGCATCTCCACCTGCCACGCGCCCGGGGGTTGCACGGGCTGCAGAGGCTGCCCGTACACGAGGACCTTCCACGCGAGCACCCCCCCGCCGAGCAGGAGGAGGCCGAAACCGGTCAGTAGAATGCGGCGATCCATGGGGGCTCGTCGCGATCAACGCGACCCAGTTCCTCTCGTGCGGGCTGCCGGCGGCCGTAGACCGGGCCGGCTTGCTGGCAACGTAGCAGCCCCGCGGCCCGCCAACCCTCGGGGGGCGCGCAGCCGCATCCGCTCGCGAGGGGGGTTCCGAAGGGTTCTACCCGAAACTCCGCGCGCTCGAAGCCAAGCCAATGACGCATTCGGGCTAGAGGAGCAGGTTCGCCGGGTCTTCCAGCACCTCGCGCAGGAAGGTGGTGAAGCGGACTGCGGCGGCGCCGTCGATCACGCGGTGATCGTATGACAGGGACAGCGGCAGCAGGATGCGCGGCTCGAAGCGACCGCCGCCCTCGGGCGACACGTCCAGCCCGGCCGACCAGACGGGTTGGACGGACTGGCGCGACACGCCGAGCAATGCCACCTCGGGGGCATTCACGATGGGGGTGAAGGCGGTCCCCCCGATCCCCCCCAGACTCGAAATGGTGAAGACGGCCCCCTGCATCTGGTCCGGGGCGAGGCTGCCGGCGCGCGCGGCCTCCGCCAGCTCCGCGGTCTCCTTGGCAAGCTCGATCAAGCGCTTGCGATTGACGTCGCGCACGACCGGCACCACCAGGCCGTTCTCCGTGTCGACGGCGATCCCGAGGTGGAAGCTCTTCTTGAGAATCAGCCCGCGACCGTCCAGCGTGAGTGAAGACGCGAACTCCGGGTAGCGACGCAGGGCGAGCACCACCGCCTTCATGATGAAGACCAGAGGAGACAGGCGCGCTCCCCGCTCCTGGGCGCTGGTGGACTTGTCCTTGCGGTAGCGCTCGAGCTCGGTGACATCCGCATGGTCGTGCTGGGTGACGTGCGGCAGGTTCAACCAGCTGGCACTCAGGTTCTTCCCGGCGCGCTGCCGGATGCGCGAGAGCGGCACCTCTTCGGTATCGCCGTAGCGACTGAAGTCGACGCGCCGCACCGCTGGCAGCGCGCCCCCGCCTGCCCCCGGAGAAGCCGTGAGGACCTGGCGCACGTGCGCCTTCAGGTCCTGTTCCAGAATGCGACCGCTCGGGCCGCTGCCCGCCGCTTGCGACAGGTCCACACCGAGCTCTCGCGCCTGCCTCCGCACCAGCGGGCTCGCGTGAGGCAGGGTTTCGCCGCCGGTCCGCTCGGGCGCGATGGGCGGCGCCTGGGGCTCCGGCTCGCCGGGAAGCAGCGCCGGATCCGCGACCGCCGGCTCGCCCTCCGGTTCCGGCTTCGGGCTCGCGTCGGCATCCGCCGCCGGTGCGGCCTCGCGGCCCTCGGGAGCGGCCGATTCGGCAGGCGGGTCCGCGGCGCCGGCTTCGGCTCCTTCGATTTCGAGGGTCACGAGCACCGTGCCCTCGGACACCTTGTCGCCGAGCTGCACGACGACGTCCGCGACCACGCCCGCCCGCGGCGACGGGATCTCCATCGTCGCCTTGTCACTCTCGAGGGTGACGAGGGAGTCCTCCGGCTCGACCCGGTCGCCTTTGGCGACCAGCACCTCGATCACCTCGACTTCGTCGAAGTCTCCGATGTCGGGAACGAGGATCTGGTGTGAGTCGGCTGCGGACAAGACGGGGCTCAGAGCGATGCCGGGTTCGGCTTGTCCGGGTCGATGCCGTACTTCTTCATCGCCTCGCTCACCCGCGAGCGTTCGACGGCACCCTCCTCTGCCAGTGCGAACAGGGCCGCCGTGCAGACGTAGTTGCGATCGACCTCGAAGTGGCGGCGCAGCTTCTCCCGGGTGTCGCTGCGCCCGAAGCCATCGGTCCCCAGCACCCGGTAGCGGTTCTTGATGAAGGGCCGGATCTGGTCGGCGAAGCTGCACATGTAGTCCGTCGCCGCGACGACCGGGCCCGAGCGCCGGGCCAGCTGGCGTTCGACGTAGGACAGGCGCGGCTCTTCGTCCGGGTGGAGCATGTTCCAGCGCTCGGCGTCGAGTCCATCCCGGCGCAGCTCGGTGAAGCTCGTGACGCTGAAGACATCCGCAGCGACGCCGAAGTCCTGTTCGAGCATCTCGGCGGCGGCGAGCACCTCGCGCAGGATGGTGCCACTCCCGAGCAGCTGTACCCGCGGGCCCGAAAGGTCGGAATCGCGCACTGGGTACATCCCCTTCAGGATGCCGCTCTCGACCCCGGCGGGCATGGGCGGCTGTACGTACTTCTCGTTCATCACCGTGAGGTAGTAGAAGACGTCCTCTTGCTCGACGCACATGCGGCGTAGCCCGTCCTGGATGATGACCGCCAGCTCGTACGCGTACGTCGGGTCGTAGCTGACGCAGTTGGGGATCGTCGACGACAGGATGTGACTGTGTCCGTCCTGATGCTGCAGCCCTTCCCCCGCCAGTGTCGTTCGCCCCGCGGTGCCTCCCAGCAGGAAGCCGCGCACCTGCATGTCCCCGGCCGCCCAGGCGAGATCGTGCACACGCTGGAATCCGAACATCGAGTAGTAGATGTAGAACGGGACCATCTGGATCCCACTGGTCGCGTAGGAGGTTCCCGCCGCGATCCAGGACGACATGGCACCGGCTTCGTTGATGCCTTCCTGCAGGATCTGGCCCTTCTTGTCCTCGCGGTAGTACGAAACCTGGTCCGAATCCACGGGATCGTAGAGCTGCCCGACGGACGAGTAGATGGCGAGGCGGCGGAACATGCCCTCCATGCCGAAGGTGCGGGACTCGTCCGGCACGATCGGCACCACGTGGGGACCGAATTCCTTGTCTCGCGTCAACAACTGCAACAGGCGGACCGCGGCCATGGTGGTGGCGACGCCCCGGTCGCCACTGCCCTCGGTGATCGACGAGAAGGCGTCCAGGGACGGCACCGGCAAGGGCTTGGCGACATTGCGACGCTGGGGCAGGTACCCGCCCAGTGCGCGGCGGCGTTCGTGCAGGTACTTCATCTCGGGGCCGTCGGGGTCCGGGAGGTAGAACGGCGCCTCCTCGATCCGCTCGTCGGACACGGGGATGTTGAAGCGGTCCCGGAAGGCGCGCAGCGCATCCCGGCCCAGCTCGTGCTGCTGGTGCGTGATGTTCTGGCCCTCACCGGCCTCGCCCATGCCGTAACCCTTCACGGTCTTGGCGAGGATGACCGTGGGCTGGCCCTCGTGTTCCATCGCAACCGAGTAGGCGGCGTACATCTTGTGCGGGTCGTGGCCACCGCGGTTCAAGCGCCAGATGTCCTCGTCGGACATGTTCGCGACCATTTCACGCAGCTCGGGATACTTCCCGAAGAAGTGCTCCCGCGTGTAGGCGCCACCGCGGCTCTTGTAGTTCTGGTACTCGCCGTCGCAGGCCTCTTCCATGCGCTGCCGCAGCAGACGGTCCTTGTCCTTCGCGAGCAGCGGGTCCCAGTAGCTGCCCCAGATGACCTTGATGACGTTCCAGCCGTTGCCCCGGAAGTTCGCCTCGAGCTCCTGGATGATCTTGCCATTGCCCCGCACGGGTCCGTCGAGGCGCTGGAGGTTGCAGTTGACCACGAAGATCAGGTTGTCGAGCTTCTCGCGCCCCGCGAGAGACAACGCGCCGAGGCTCTCGGGCTCGTCGCACTCGCCATCGCCGAGGAAGGCCCAGACCTTGCGGCCGTCCCGGGGCAGCAGCTCGCGGTCCTGCATGTACTTCAGGAAGCGCGCCTGGTAGATCGCCATCAACGGCCCCAGACCCATGGAGACCGTCGGGAACTGCCAGAAGTCCGGCATCAGGTGCGGATGCGGATAGGACGAGAGCCCACCGCCGTCGACCTCCTGCCGGAAGCGATGCAGCTGGTCCTCGGTGAGCCGGCCTTCGAGGAAGGCCCGTGCGTAGATTCCCGGCGCCGAGTGTCCCTGGATGTAGAGCAGGTCGCCACCGAAGTCCTCGGTGGGCGCCCGAAAGAAATGGTTGAAGCCGACGTCGTAGAGGGTGGCCGCCGACGCGAAGCTCGAGATGTGCCCCCCGAGCGACGGGTCGACGCGATTCGCCTGGACCACCATCGCCATGGCGTTCCAGCGGATGATCGAGCGGATGCGCCGTTCGAGACCCGCGTCTCCCGGGCTCTTCCGTTCCTGGGCCTCGGAGATCGTATTCACGTAGCCGGTGTTCGCGCTGTACGGCAGATTCGCGCCGCGCCGTTGGGCCCGGCGGATCAGGCGTCCCACGAGGTAGTGGGCACGCTCGATGCCTTCGTTCTGGAAGACCGCATCGAGGGCGTCGAGCCACTCGCGGGTTTCCTGGGGATCGTTGTCCGGCGGCAACGCCACGCTTCACCTCGGCACCCGTTCGACGGCGAACGATAGCAGGCCCGGCGGTCGACTCCGGTGGAGCGGACCTCAACCGAGCAGCTGCAGAGATCCCCGGGGCCCCGTCACCGTCGCCCGAAGTTGCGCGCGCTCGCCGGCTTCGACAGTCAGTGAAACGCCGAGCGCGTCGAGCATCGCGCGCGGCGATTGCGGATCCGGATGCAGGGCACCGAAACGCTCGAGTCGGCAGGTCGCCGGCGACACCGTCGAGGGGTGCGGTGCATCGCCCCAGTCGATGAGGAACGGGACGAGGCCGTCGGCCGCCGCCTCGAGGCGGAGTGTGAGTCGCCAGTCGAGGCGGCCCCCGCCCGGAAGATCGCGGCCCACCGCCACGATCGCGCCGGGGTCGAACCCGCGCTCGCGAGCGTCGCGTGCGGCGGTATCGAGATCCGTGGTGCGCGCCGCCCAGGTGACCAGACGCGCGGACCCGAGCTCGTCGAGCCCGAACGGGCGTGGGCCGGCGGGATCGGGACTGCCCGGATCGGCGGCGATCAGCTCGACGTAGACCTCCCCGCGGAGTGGGAGGATGGCATTCCAGCTGCCGAGTGCGGTGTGCCGGCCGCCGTGCAGCGGCAGGGCGCCGAGGCACGCTTCGAAGTCGGCGATTGCGACTTCGAGGTCCGGGACCGCATAGACGAGATGGTCGAGGACGAGAATGAGTCGATCAGTCCCGACTCATGAAGATGCGCAGGATGTACCAGAACATCAGCGCGACCGACGCGAACAGCTGGCAGGCCGCCGCCACGTAGCGGTCCTCCGGGTGGTGATGCAGCACGTTCGAGGTGTCGTAGAGCACCGCTGCGCCCGCGAACCCCACCATCGCCACCGAGAACCAGGTCCCCAGCTCGAAGCCGAAGATCACCGCGGCCACGATGGCAACGATCGCCATGACACCGGCGTAGCGCAGGAAGGACCCCATGAACGAGAAGTCCTTGCGCGTGGTGAAGGCCACGGCAGTCAGGCCCCCGAAGCCGAGCATCGTCACGAGAGCCGCGCTCTCGATGGTCCCGTCCGCGTAGGAGTTCGCAACGAACAGCATCGGTACGAACAGCAGCGCATACGCGAACACCGTAAAGAAGAGCCCGGCATACTGCGCGGCCAGGGACTCGGCGGTCTGCGCGGCGCGCGTCGCCAGCCAGGTGACGATCATGAAGCCACCCAGCACCAGCAGCCAGCTCGTGCCGAGCATCGCCTGGGTGATGACCTCGGCCATGCCCGTGGTGAAGAACCACACTTCGAGCAGGGTGAAGAGGACGATCGACCCCATCAGGTGGTTGTAGGTGCGCGTGATGAAGCGGGCCCGCGCCTCGACGCTGCTCTGGTCGACGGGGACGACGGTCTGCGGAATCTCGTAGGGTGCGCTCATGCGGACCTCCTCGTGTGGGACGTCGGAATGCTCCCCGGCGCCGTCGACCTGTCAAGCAACCCCGTGGGGGTCACGAGTCGCGCAGCGCGGGTCTGTGCCATGCTGCTCGCCTCCGTTCCCTTTTCGACGCGCGATGCGAGGTGCTGAATGCGAATGGGTTGGATCCCGACCGGGGCCCCGATGTTCGTCGGGAGAGTGTTCCTCGGGAGGATGTTGCTCGCGACGGTGTTCCTGGTGACGGTGCTCGCCGGCCTTCCGGCACAGGCTGCCGGCAATCCGCAGCGCGCGGACGCGGATGCCGCGCCGCCGGCCGAATACACCCGGGGCCTCGAGGAGGTCGAGGCCGGCGACTTCGAAGCTGCACGAGCCTCGTTCGAGCAGGCGCTGCGCAAGTCACCGCGCGACCCGGACATCGTCAACATGCTCGCCTACAGCCAACGCAAGAGCGGACAGCTCGACCGCGCCATCCACACCTACAAGAAGGCCCTGAAGCTGAGACCGCGCTTCCCCCAGGCCCGTGAGTACCTGGCCGAGGCCTACCTTCAGGCGGCCCTGCGCGAGCTCGAAACCCTCGAGAGCTACGGCGACGAAGCCCAGAAGGAACGCGACCAGCTGATCCGCGCCCTCGAAGCCGCAGCCGCTCGCGAAGCCTGGGCGGCGGGCGACGATACGGCCCCCAAGCCGACCTGGTAGACGGCCGATGGTAGACGGACGATAAGAGCCCCTCTGCAAGGAGCCCGCACTCCGCCCATGAGGTCCCCATTGGCCGGCTACCGCACGACACCCGTCCAGACGACGGCGTTGCCCTCGGGCATCCCGTACATCATCGGCAACGAGGCCGCCGAGCGCTTCAGCTTCTACGGCATGAAGGCGATCCTGGTCCTTTTCATGACCCGGTATCTGATGGGCGAGGATGGGCAGCTCGCCGTCATGAGCGGCGGCGACGCCGTCGGCTACTACCACCTGTTCACCGCCGCCGTGTACTTCACGCCACTGCTCGGGGCGTTGCTCTCGGACATCGTGCTCGGCAAATACCCGACGATCCTGGCGTTGTCCCTCGTCTACTGCCTCGGCCACCTGGCGCTCGCCCTGGACGACACGCGCTTCGGACTCGCTCTCGGCCTCGGTCTCATCGCCCTGGGCTCGGGCGGCATCAAGCCCTGCGTGTCCGCCCACGTGGGCGACCAGTTCAGCAAGGCCAATGCCCATCGCCTGGCGGGCGCCTTTTCCGCGTTCTACTTCGCCATCAATCTGGGCGCCGGCAGCTCGATGATCGCGACGCCCTGGCTGCTCGACAGCTACGGCCCGCACGTGGCGTTCGGAGTCCCCGGCGCATTGATGCTGCTGGCGACCTTCGTCTTCTGGCTGGGGCGCCGGAAGTTCATCCACGTGCCGCCCGACGGGAAGGGCTTCGTCGCCCAGGCCCTGAGCAGGGAGGGACTCTCCGCGCTGGGCCGCCTCACGATCATCTACGTCTTCGTCGCGATGTTCTGGGCCCTCTTCGACCAGACGGGATCGTCCTGGGTCCTGCAGGCGCGCCAGATGGATCCCGTACTCTTCGGCTTCGAGATCATTCCCGAGCAGATCCAGGCGAGCAACGCCTTCCTGGTGATGGCCCTGATCCCCGTGTTCGTGTTTGGCGTCTATCCGTTGTGGGGTCGCTTCGGGACCGTCACCCCGTTGCGGAAGATCGGCGTCGGCTTCTTCGTCATGGTGGCTGCGTTTCTGATGACGGCGCTGATCGAATACTGGATCGCGCAGGGCCAGACGCCGAACATCGCCTGGCAGCTGGTCGCCTTCGTGGTCCTCACCTCGTCCGAGGTGATGGTCTCGATCACCTGCCTCGAGTTCTCGTACACCCAGGCACCCCGGGCGCTGAAGTCCCTGGTGATGGCCCTGTTCCTGATGTCGGTCTCCGTCGGAAACCTGTTCACCGCCGCCGTGAACTTCGCCATCCAGGTGCCGGGCGGCGAAACGCGACTCGAGGGCGCGAGCTACTACCTGTTCTTCGCGGGCGCGATGGCGGTGACGGCCATCCTCTACATCCCCGTCGCCCGGCGCTTCAAGGAACGCAGCTACATCCAGGACGACGCGCCCGCCGAGACAGGCGCCTAGGACTCGACAACTGGACTCGACAACTGGACTCGACAACTACGTGCGCGCGCGGCGCTCTCGGACGATGCCCACCAGCTCGGCGAGATTGCGGATTTCGTGGTCGGCGGAAGGCAGGTCCCCGAACTGACCGGGCGGAGGCGCGCCTTCCTCGACGATGAGCGCGGTCGCCATCCCCATCTTCGACGCTCCGGCCACGTCGTGCGCCGGCGAGTCGCCGACGAACAGCACGTCCTCTGCCGCACAGCCGGCCTTCTCCAGGGCCAGCTCGAAGAAACGCGAGTGCGGCTTGCAGGACTGCGCTTCCTCGGAGCTGGTCCAGTGCGCGAGCAGTGAATCCAGTCCCACGCGCTCGACCATCGGATGCAGGTAGTCGTCGTCGATGTTCGAGACGATGTGCAGCGACAGGCCGTCGGCCCGCAGGATTTCGAGGGTCTCGAGGCAGTCCGCCCGCAGCTCGAAGTTTTCGACCAGGGTGTCGCGCTGCAGGTCGTAGAACCAGGCCACGAAGTCCTCGTCTGCCTCGGCGCCCAGCTCGTGGGCGAAGAAGCGGAAGGTGTCTTCGAAGAGATCCCGGTGCAGATAGAAGTCCCGGTCCTTGTACTTGCCGAAGGCGCGCACGCTCGCCTTGCCGTAGGCCTGGGCGATGGCCTTGCGTTCGACCTTCGCTCCGAGGCGCTCGGCGGCCTGGGCGAAGATGGGCTTCTGGCCGTCGCCGCCGCGCATCGCGCCCACGAAGGACGCATAGCTGAACAGGGTTCCACCAAAATCGAAGAAGACGGCCTTCAAGGAGCTCTCCTGTGTTTGCGGACCCGGGAGGGTGCCTCCTAATCTGTGCGGGTCAACCGGCAAGCCCTCGGGCGCCCTGCCCTACTTTCTTCGTCTCCTTTCTCCTCTCCTTCCTCCTCCACCGTCCCCGGTTTCAGCGGAGCATCCCCTCATGAGCAAGCCCCTCGCGCCTCTGGGTCGTTTCGACGGCAAGGTCGTTCTCGTCACGGGCGCCGCGTCCGGCATCGGTGCCGCGACGGTCGAGCGGATCGCCCGCGAGGGCGGAACGCTGCTCTGCGCCGACCTGCAGGCCGACGCGGTGCGCGCGAGCGCAAAGCGCGCGGTCGAACTCGGCGCCTCGGCGGAGGCCATCGTTTCCGACGTCAGCGACCCCGTGCAGGTCGCGGCCAGCGTGGCCGCGTGTATCGATCACTTCGGGCGCATCGACGTCCTCTGCAACATCGCCGGCATCCTGCGCTTCGACCACACCCACGAGATGCCGCTCGCGGACTGGAACCAGATCATCGGCGTGAACCTGACCGGCACCTTCCTGATGTGTCAGGCAGCCCTGCCGCACCTGCTCGAGACCCGCGGCAACATCGTCAACACGTCGTCGACCTCGGCGCTCAAGGGCCTGCCCTACGCCGCGGCCTATGGCGCATCGAAGGCGGGGGTACTCGCCTTGACCGCCGCCATCGCCACCGAGTACGGACGCAAGGGCGTGCGCGCCAACGCCGTCTGCCCCGGATCCATCACGACGCCCATGACGTCACAACCGAGCTTTCCCGAAGGCGCGAACATGAGGCTCGTCATGCGGCATTCGCCACTCGACGAGTTTCGCGGCCCCGAGACCGTGGCCAGCCTGATCGCCTTCCTCGCATCCGACGATGCCGTGCACATCAACGGCGAGCACGTGCGCGTCGACGGAGCCAGTCTGTCGTGACCCAGCCTTTACGCGCTCAGAAGATCCTCGTCACCGGCCCCACCAGCCAGGTGGCCTTGCCGGTGGTTCGCGCCCTGGCCGACCCCGCCCTCGGCAACGAGGTCTGGGGCCTCGCCCGTTTCCAGAAGCCGGAAGCCCGCGAGGCCGTCGAGAAGTTGGGCGCTCGCACCGTAGCCGCCGACCTCGCGAGCGGCGAGCTGGCTGCACTTCCGAACGACTTCGACGTGGTCCTCCACTTCGCCGTCGTGAAGTCCGGCGACTTCGACTACGACCTGTCCGCGAATGCCGAAGGCGTGGGCCTGCTGATGTCCCATCTCGCCGCGGGAAGCCCGCCGCGCGCATTCGTCCACTGCTCGTCCGCCGGCGTGTACGAAGCGGCGGGATCCACATTGCTCGCCGAAACATCTCCTCTCGGCGACAACCACCGGGCGATGATGCCGACCTACAGCCTGTGCAAGATCGCCGCCGAGGCGGTGGCCCGCACCAGCGCCCGGCTCTTCCAGATCCCGACCGTCATCGCCCGCTTCAGCGTGCCCTACGGCGACAACGGCGGCTGGCCCTGGTTCCACCTGATGATGATGAACGGCGGCGTCGAGATCCCCGTCCACCCGGACCGACCCAACCTGTTCAACCCCATCCACGAGGACGACTACATCGCGCAGATCCCGCGCTTGCTCGAGCTCGCGTCGATCCCCGCCAGCATCGTCAACTGGGGCGGCCCGCAGTCGAGCATCGAGGACTGGTGCAAGATCCTCGGCGAGCTCACCGGCCTCGAGCCGAAGTTCCGGGAGACGACCGACACCATCGGCAGTGTCACCCTCGATCTCTCGCACATGCACGAGACCGTGGGCGAAGCGAAGGTGGGGATCCGGGAAGGACTTCGCCGGATGGTGGCGGCGCGCAACCCCGAGCTTCTCGTCGACTAGCCCGCGACGGAGGTCGCGGCTCAGCCGAGCTTGGCGATGATGTCTTCGCCGAAGCGGGCGATCCCCTCGAGCCGCTCCTCGAGGCTCTCGCCCCGCAGACCGTACAGGGTCCAGGGCAGGGTCTGCGCGTGGGTGACGCCGGCGTCGGACAGCCGCCGGTAGCCGTCGAGGGTATGGGCATCGAGGGCGGCGCCCAGCACGGCGAACGGCTCGCCCGCGCGCGGCGAGTCGTCTCGCATCTCGCGAATGGCAGCGACGTGCTGCTGCAGCTCCTCGGTCCGGTGGACGTCGGAAATCCAGCCGTCTCCCAGGAGCGCGGCGCGACGCAGGGCCGGGCGCGACAGCCCACCCACCCAGATCGGCACCGGTGTCGGCGGGGACGGCCTCATCTCCACCGGCCCGAAGTCGAAGTACTCGCCGTGATGCTCGACGAAGACCCGCTCGGGGCTCCACAGCTTCTGCATCACGTCGATCATCTCGTCGGTGCGGCGGCCGCGCCCTTCGAAGCTCTGGTCCATGGCGCGGAATTCCTCGGTCATCCAGCCGACCCCCACGCCCAGCACGATTCGACCCGAAGACAGAGCCGCCGCCGTCGCCACCGTCTTGGCCACCTGTACCGGATTGCGGAGCGGCAGCACGTAGACACTGGTCACGAAGCGGAGTCGCTCGGTGACCGCCGCCATGGCACCGATGGCGACCCAGGGATCGGGCCAATCCGTGAAGGGCTGCCAGCGGGGAGCACCGTCTTCGGTGTACGGGTACGGGGTCTCGAGGCTCTCTGGATGGAAGAGATGATCGGACACCGCCATGGCGTCGAAGCCCGCTTCGTCGCACGCGCGCGCGAGATCGCAGAGCTGCTCGATGGGCGCGTACGCGACGTTGAGGACGAACTTCACCCACGCGGCCCGGCGAGCGCGTTCAGGCGCCCGATGGTTTCTTCGGCCTCGGCGACGACACGGCGAACGATCTCGCCAGCCGGGAGGATCTCGCGGATCCCCCCAATGCCCTGCCCCGACGGCATGCAGGTGCGCTCGGGGTCGGCTTCTTCGCCGGCACCGAAGCTCATGACACCGTCTCGCATGCTGGCCGCCATCTGCTGCGGGAACGGCAGCATGGAATCGGGGTCCCGTTCCCGCTGCTCGACGTATGCGTTGTCGATGACGCGCATCGGCTTGCCCGAATAGCAACGCGTGATGCGCGTGTCGGCGCCCTCCGCGGCGAGGATGCGGTCCTTGAACTCCTTCGCGGCGTGCGCCTCGTCCGACGCGATGAAGCGGGTTCCCATCCAGACACCCTGCGCACCGAAGGACAGCGCCGCCGCCAGCCCCCGGCCGTCGACGATGGACCCGGCGGCCAGCACCGGGATGTCGACGGCGTCGACGGTCTGCGGAATGAGGGAGACACCCGCCACCTGGCCGGTGTGACCACCCGCCTCGGTGCCCTGGGCCACCACGGCGTCGCAACCGGCTTCCTGAGCCGCTACCGCGTGCTTCACCTTGCCGCACACCACCATCACCTTGACGCCCGCGTCGTGGCAGCGCTGGATCACGGGCCCGGGCACGCCGAGGCCTGCGATGAACGACGAGGCGCCCTCGTCGATGATCACGTCGATGGCTGCCATGACCGATTCCGGCAGGGCTGCGAGCAGATCGACGCCAAAGGGCTTGTCGGTCTTGGCGCGTACCGCGCGCATCTCCGCCCGGATCTGCTCGGGAGACGCCGCCGCCATTCCGAGGGTGCCGTAGCCACCCGCTTCCGAAACTGCGGCGCACACATCCGCATAGGCGACGCGCCCCATGCCGGCCAGGAAGACGGGGTATTCGATCTCGAACAGATCGCAGATCGGGGTTCGCAGCATGCTGTTTCCTCTCTCCTCTACTCTTCCGGTCGCTGGTCGCTTCTAGGCCAGATTCGTGAGCCGCCGGGTCCAGGCGGCCAGGTCACGCTCTACGTCTCCCTGCTCGTCGAGCGCGGCGATCGCGCCGGCCCGGTCGGCCGGGGACTTGTTCTGCCCCAACTTGAACTTCGCCTCGACCCGATCGATCACCAGCTCGAAGCCCACGATCCCCCGCTCCAGCGCCTGGCGCGCAGGGTCGGACAAGGCCAGCGGCTCGGGCTCATAGCGCGCGAGCAGCTCGTCGAGCAGCGCCGCAGTACGGGAAGCGTCCTCGATCAGCGCCGGCCTGCCATACGCGTGCGCGACGGCGTAGTTCCACGTGGGCGGCGCCGCAGGCTCGGCGTACCAAGAAGGCGAGACGTACGCGTGCGGGCCGTGGAAGATCAAGAGACTCTCGCGTGCGCCTTCGAAGCATCGCCAATGCGGATTGCCACGCGCCAGGTGGCCGCGGAGCGTTCCCCAACCCGTCGCGCTGCGTGTCAAGGACAGCGGCACGTGGGACACGTTCAGTTCGTCGCCGGGAGTGATCACCGTCGCAAAGGGCGCCGCCTCGATCAAATCGAGGACTGCCTCGCGATCAGGAGCCTGAAACGGCGTCGGAACGTACATGGGAAGCGTGAAGCTACCGCATCCCCGCCCGGCCCAAGCCCCGATAGAGAGAGGGCGACCTTCGCGTTAGACGAGCTGGAGGTTCAAGAAGGGACCGTCGGTCCAGATCTCGACGTTGTCCCACTGCTCGAGCAACCGACAGCGCGTGACCTGTGCGCTACCGGGCGAACCCATGCGAATACGCAGGAAACCGTCGCGGCTTCGATTGAGCTTCTCGATGACGTGGGTCCAATCCCTTCGATGCTGACTCACCCTGTTCTCCAGATCCGATTCGGGCGGAAGCGATGCGTGCCCGGTTGCGAGGACCGGCAACATAACATCCACTAGCCATTCGCAAAGGGGCGAACGACGACCGAATCCATCTTCGATTCTGGCGCCAACGAACCGAGCCGGGATTCACCACAGTTGACCCGGTGTGACACCCTAGGGTGTGGGGGAGCTGAACGACATTCCGTTTCGTGCCGTGTCAGGGGCGACGATCGGGAGGGTCTGCCGGTTCGAGCAGGGCCGGCTGCTCAGGCCTGGGCTCGAACTTTGACAGCGGCCTTCAGCATGTCCGAGAGAACCGGGGCCACCGAGCCACGCTCGCTCACCCTGCGACACCAGGATGCGACTGCCTCGCAGCCCTCGGGCACGGGGGCACCGAGCACACCGGCGGTGTGAACCTGGATGAACATCGCGATGTCCGCGACGCTGAAGCGTTCGCACAGGTACTCGCGTGTCAGAAGTTCCTTGTCGAGCTCCTCGTACAGCGCTGTGATGGCGCTGTTCGCGCCGGCGGCCTGTTGCTCACTACCGCTGCCGTCGGCATAGAAGCGCTGCTCGATCAGATCCCACACCTGCGGAAACCAGGTCTCGTCGGCATGGGCTTCGAGACGCCGACAACGCGCCCGATCGGCGATCCCGTCGGGATAGAGCGGGGGTTCGGGTAGGCGTTCCTCGAGATACTCGAAGATCTGGGTCGAGTCGTAGACGACGACATCTCCGTCCACGAGTACCGGGACCTGGGCCTTCGGGTTCAAGGCGGCGACATCGGGATGGTGCGGCAGATAGCGGTGTTCCCGGCTCCAACCGACCGTCACGAGTTCGGGCTCGACTCCCTTCTCGCTGAGCGCGATCCGGGCCTTCGCCGAGAACAGGCTGAGAACACCGACGTAGAGCTTCATGGAAGACTCCCCTGGGTTGGGTTCCGAGACATCCTGGCCGCCGATCGGACCTTCCACCAGCTCCATTTGTCGAAAGGTCCTGGTACCAATGCTGGGGCCGGACTGTTATTCATTCTCCCGTGTGGCTGGCACTCGACGGCAACGGTCCTCTCTACCGCCAGGCGTACCGCGCCCTGCGCCGACTGATTCTGGACGGCGCGTTGCCTCCGGGCAGCCGACTGCCCGCGACGCGTGACCTCGCGGGCGAATCGGGGCTGTCGCGAAACACCGTGGTCGCCGCGTATCGGCAGCTCGTCGAGGAGGGATACGCGGAAGCGAGAACCGGCGCCGGCACTTCCGTCGCCGCGGCCCTGCCCGAAGCGAAGACCACGCCGACCTCGTCGCCGTCCTCGACTTCGCGACGGGCAATCGATCCCGGACCGGTCCCTGAGCCCCGGCTGTCGCGCGAGGGTCGTCGCATTCTGGACGCGACACCGTCGCGCGGCCTGTCCTGGGAGCTTCCCCGACGACATCTCGAATTCGACTTCCGCTACGGAGAGCCGGCCTATGCGGACCTTCCCCTCGAGACGTGGCAGCGCCTGATCGGACGCCACGGCCGACGGGCTTCCGCCCGTCGCCTGGCGTACAGCCATCCGGGTGGCGCCCCCGAGCTGCGCACGGCCCTGGCCGCGTATCTCGGCCGCTCGCGCGGCGTGGATTGCAGCCCCGAGCAGGTCATCGTCACCTACGGGAGCCAGCAGGCGATCGATCTCGTCGCACGCGTCCTCGTCGACCCGGAGGATCGCGTCGTGATCGAAGAGCCCCACTACAGCGGGACCGCGATCCGCATGGCGAGCGCGGGTGCCCGGATCGTCCCCATTCCCGTCGATCGCGACGGGATCGATACGGATCTGCTGCGGGCCGAGACCGATCTCCGCCTCATCTGTGTCACGCCGTCGCACCAGTTTCCAACGGGTGGCATCCTGCCGCTGCCGCGCCGCCTGGCGGTCCTCGAACACGCGGCGACGACAGATGCGCGGGTGCTGGAAGACGACTACGACAGCGAGTTCCGCTACGACGCACGGCCCATCGAGAGCTTGCAGGGCCTCGCACCCGACCGCGTCCTGTACACGGGCAGCGCGTCGAAGATGCTCTTCCCCTCTCTTCGGATCGGCTGGCTGGTGGCTCCTGTCGACCTGGTGACGGCATTGTCGTCCGCGAAGGCGATCTCGGACACCGGCTCGGCGACACTCGAGCAGCTGGCGCTGGCCACCTTCATCGAGGAGGGAGCCCTCGAAAGACACGTCCGTCGCATGCGGGTTCGCAACGGCGAGCGCCGAGCCGCGCTGCTCGACGCCCTCGCCCACGAGCTGGGGGATGCGTGCCGGGTGCACGGCGAGAACGCGGGTCTGCACGTGTTGCTCGACCTGCCGGACCTGCGCCGGGAGCGCGTCGCCGAGTTCCGTCGGCGCTGCGAACAGCGCGGGGTCGGCATCTATCCCGCCGCCCCCTACTACCGGAAGCCTCCGGATCACGCGAGCTTCGTGATCGGGTACGCGTCCCTCGACGAGCCCCGCATCCGCGAAGGAGTGCATCGCCTCGCGGAGGTACTTGGTCAGATCGCGCGCTGATCGGCTCGGAGCGGGCGTGGCAGCGGCGCGATGCCGACGCCCCGGGCGACTTCCAGTGCCCGCTGCGGCTCGTCGACGAGCACGAAATCGACACCCGCGGCGAACAGGGCTTCGAGCGTCGACGGAGCGACGCCTGGCGCGCAGCAGAAGTTGATGCGCATGCCGGCGGCGTGTGCCCGCCGCGCCAGCTCGGGCTCGAGGGGGCCTCGCAGGTAGTGGAACTGGATGAAGTGCGCGCCCTCCCGGGCCGCATTCTCGACGTAGGCCGATCGGCTTTCCTGACGCGCCAGGTTGCAGACACGCAGCTCTGGGCACACCGCTCTCGCACTCCGGCCGGCCTTGTTGCCCCCTGCGACGAACGCCTGAGGCACCCGACCCGCGGCGACGAGGGCCTCGGCGACCTCTGCGGCGATGTCTTCCCCGCGCTTCACCTGCACGTTGATCCAGAGATCTTCGGGGAGCACCGCCAGCGCCTCCGCGAGGGTCGGGATCCGCTCAACGGGCGTGCGCGTGCCGCCCGCGTTCAGGGCGCGCAGGCTTGCGAGCGACGTCTCTGCGACGCGACCGGAGCCGTCCGTGGTGCGGTCGACGCTGGCGTCGTGGATGACGACGAGGGCACCGTCCGCGGACTGGCGAACGTCGAACTCGACCTGGTGCACGCCCTGGGACGCCGCGTGCCGGAAGGCCGCAAGCGTGTTCTCGGGCGCCTCGGCGGCGCCTCCGCGATGGGCGGCGACCCCACGCGCGGGCAGCGCCAGGCTGGGGTCCACACGTCCTCCGGAGGTCGACACGGCGGACAGTCTACTCCGCTCCCCGAAGCCGTCCGCCTTGCCCGCGGCTCGTCCGCCGCGCATCCTAGGCCGATGTCAGGTCAGTCACCGGGGTCGCCCCGCTCAGCCGACGCGGCTTCCCGCGACCGGCACCCGCTGCTCTCGCGCCGCCACCTGCTCGATCCGCTCGCCGTCGCACGTGCCGCGAAGGCGCCCGCCAGCGGCCCCCGAATCGTGTTCTTCAGTGGCGGCAGCGCGCTGGGCGGCCTCAGTCGAGCACTCACCCGCTACACCCACAACTCGGTCCACCTGATCACGCCCTTCGATTCCGGGGGCAGCTCGGCCGGGCTCCGGTCGGCCTTCGACATGCCCGCCGTCGGAGACCTGCGCAGCCGGCTGCTGGCGCTGGCCGACGACGAACGCGGCCACCTGCGACGCCCTCTGCAACGCCGACTTCCCAAGAGCGCCTCGGCTGTCTCACTGCGACGCCGGCTCGACGCGCTCGCGGACGGTCAGGACCCGCTCCTGGCGGAGATCCCCGAGAGTGAGCGCCGGCGACTGTGCGCGCATCTCGAACGACTCGCGCGCGCGCTGCCCGCGAAGTTCGACCTGCGCGGCGCCAGCATTGGCAACCTCGTCCTGGCCGGCAGCTACCTCGAACACGGAAGCATCGCGGATGCGGTAGCAGACCTGGGGTCGCTGCTGAAGGTGCGCGGTCGCGTGCTCGCCAGCTGCGACGCGAACCTCCACCTCATCGCGCGCCTGGCGGACGGCAGCGAGGTCGTGGGCCAGCATCGCATCACCGGCAAGCAGCACGTGCCCCTCCAGTCCCGGATCGAGTCGCTCTCCCTTGCCACCCTGGGCTCGAAAGAGGGCTCGAAAGAGGGCTCGGACGGAGGGCCGGACGCGACCCCGCGGCACGTCGTCGCAGACGCCGCGCCGGCGGCGCTGTCGGAGATCCGGCGTGCGGATCTCGTCTGCTACCCGATGGGCAGCTTCTACTCGAGCGTCCTTTGCAATGTGTTGTTGCGGGGCGTGGGCGGGGCCATCCTGGACGCCCCCTGCCCGAAGGTCTACGTCCCGAGCACTGGGCGTGACCCGGAACTCGTCGACACCGACGTCGCCGAAGCGGCGTGCCTGCTGGTCCGGGCGCTCTCCCGCGACCGCGACGACGCGAAGCCCGGCGCCCTCCTCGACGCGGTCCTGCTGAACGACAACGCCGAGGTCTACGAGACCCCGCCCGACCTGCGGCCCCTGGACGCCCTCGGCATCGAACACATCCCCACCGAGCTGGTGACACCGAACAGTCATCCGGACATCGATTCGGATCGGCTTGCCCAGGTGCTCGTATCGCTCGCCGCGCGCGAACGAGACACCGAGGAGAATGCGCCATGAGCGAGAACGATAGACCGGAGATCCGGGCCCACTGGGACATCACGAAGGTGACGAACAGCGAGATGTGGTCCCAGAAGAGACGCCTGGCGGATGCCATGCGTCTCGTCATCGAGCGACTGGTACCGAGCAACGCGCCGGTGGACGAGCTGCGCGCCGCAGCCGACGGCCTCGAACGCTACGCCGAGGCGCTGCGGGCTCACCCCCGACTACACGGCATCTACGGCCACGCCGAGTCGGCGAATTCCGGGGACGTCGGCGCCTTCTTCGATCAGAGCCCGCTGATCGGACTCGCCAACCCGCTCGCTCCACCCATCACCGTGGGGCGCACCGGCGACCGAACGGCGGCGGCGACGGTCACCTTCGGATCGGCGTACGAAGGCCCGCCCGGTTGCGTTCACGGCGGCTTCGTGGCGGCGGCCTTCGACGAGGTGCTCGGCTACGCCCAGTCCATGTCCGGCGCGCCCGGCATGACCGGCACCCTCAAGGTCCGCTACCGGAAGCCGACCCCGCTGCACCAGCAGCTTCGCTTCGAGGCGCGCTTCGTCCGCATGGAGGGCCGCAAGATCTTCTGCGAAGGCACCGTCGAAGCCAACGACGTAATCACCGCGGAAGCCGAGGGGATCTTCATTTCGGCTCGGCCCGGCAGCATGGAAGGCCTGCTGCGCAAGCGCGAAGCCTGGGAGCAGGAACACCAGGACCGAGACTAGAAGCGAGACCGGGACCAGGACCGGGAGCACCCGAAACAGGCGCTCAGCCGATGATCGTGACCGGCGGCTCGCTGAGGAACCAGCGGATGGCGGCCCGGTCGATGAAGCGCTCTTCGTCGACCGGAACGGCTTCGCGGTAGCGGGGCTCCGCGGTCATGGCGGCGAAGGCCTCCGCCGAGGCGTACCACTGCTCGGCGAGGCCGTCGTAGCCGTCCCGGTCGCGTTTCGCGTCGGGATCGACCCGATGGTTCTGGTGATAGGCGAGGATGTGCCGGCGGATCTCCGGCGTCTCGCTGAACAGCGCCGCGTGGGGACCCCGCCAGTGCGCGTGGAAGTCCCCGGGAGACACGCCGTCCCTTCGCCGCAGCAGGCAGAGGAGCTTGAGGGTCGTCTGGCTGCGGTCGCCCTCGATCTTCACGTCCTCTTCTTCGGTGAAGAACACCACCAACGACCCGCGATCCAGAAAGCGCTGCTCGTCCGGCGCGATCAATTCGGCGTACTTCGGCTCGCGCACGAAGGCGAGGAAGCTGTCCATCGAATCGAGCCACTGGATCGTCGCCCCGTCGAAACCCGGCGCGTCGGCCGCGTCCCGGGCGCGATCCGCCTCGAGCCGGTGGTTCTGCTCGTAGCGCAACAGATGCCGCGCGAGCTCAGGCGTGTTCGCGATCAGCGGACCATGACTGTCCCGCCAGTGACGACGGAAGTCGTCGAGCGCCATGCCGGGCTTTCGTCGCAGGAAGCACACGAGCTTGATCACGGCCGCATCCCCTTCATCTTCTGGACCGGCGGGTCAGGCCAGCGCGCGCGTCACGATCTCGAACACGTCGTCCGAGAGCGATTTCTGCGACGCGATCCGCTCGAGCTCGGCCTTCATCAATGCCTGACGGTCTCGATCGAAGCGGCGCCAGACATTGAAGGCGGACGCCATGCGCGCCGCGAGCTGCGGGTTGCCGTCCAACCCGATCACAGTGTCCGCCAGGAAGCGATAACCGAGACCGTCCGGTCGGTGAAAGCGCACCTGGTTGGCACCGCAGAACACCCCGACGAGCGACCGCGCGCGGTTCGGGTTCTTGAGGCTGAAGTCCGGATGGCGCGACAGCTCGACGACCCTTTCGGCCGTGTCTTCTCGGCGGGACATCGCCTGGACGCTGAACCACTTGTCGAGCACCAGCGGATCACGCTTCCAGCGCTCGTAGAAGTCTGCGAGCGCCGCGTCGCGCTCGGGCCCGACCCGGTCCGCCAGCAGCGACAGGGCGGCCTGGCAGTCGGTCATGTTGTCAGACGTCTCGTATTGCCGAACCAAGCGAGCGGTCGCGGCCTCGCCGGCCTCGGACGCGAGGTATGCGAGCGTGGCGTTCCGGAGGCGTCGACGGCCGATGGACACCTGGTCGATCGCGTACTCGCCGCTCCCGGCGCACGCCGCGTAGCTCTCCTCGAGGGTCTCGCGGTGCGCCTCGGCGAGTGCGCGACGCATGAATTCGCGCGCCTGGTGGAGCGCGTCGACTGGAACGACTTCCAGGTCCTGGCCCAGCACCTTCTCTCCGGGAAGCGTCAGGGCCAGCGCCTTCAACGATCCGTCGAGCTCGCGATCGGCCAGGATCCGGCCGAAGGCATCCGAGAAGTCGCCGTCCAGCGCGAGCGATCGTCCCGCTTCGAGCGCGCGCGTGGCCTCGAGCAGCAGTCGCGTGGCGAGTTCCTGCCCGGCCTCCCAGCGGTTGAAGGCGTCGACGTCGTGGGCCATGAGAAAAGCCAGCTCGTCGCGAGAACGCTCCATCCGCAGACGAACGGGGGCGGAGAAGCCGCGCAAGAGCGACGGCACCGGCGGCGCGGGGACGTCGACGAAGGTGAAGCGCCGCTCGGCCTCGACGAGCTCGAGGACGCGCTCGCGGCGCTCGCGTCCGGGATCCTCGCCGACCAGCCGCAGCGGCAGGTCCCCGCCGTCCGGCCCGAGCAGACCGATCCGAACCGGCACGTGCAGGGGCTCCCACGCGGGCCGTTCCGGCCCTGCACCGCCGAGGCGTTCGGGCTCGGACTGGGCCAGGACCAGCGAGTAGGTCTTCGCGTCCGCGTCGTACTCGCCCCGGGCGGACACCACCGGCGTACCCGAGTGCCGGTACCAACCCTCGAAGAGTTCGAGATCGACCTCGTTGGCATCCGCCATGGCCGCGCGGAAGTCGTCGCAGGTCACCGCCTGACCGTCGTGGCGTTCGAAGTACAGATCCATGCCGTGCCGGAAGCCTTCGGTGCCCACCAGGGAATCGATCATCCGGATCACTTCGGCGCCCTTCTCGTAGACGGTCGCCGTATAGAAGTTGTCCATGGAGATGTAGGACTCGGGGCGGATCGGGTGGGACATGGGGCCCGCGTCTTCGGAGAACTGGGCCAGACGCAGGCGCTTCACGTCGTCGATCCGCTTGACGGCCCGGGAGCCGACGTCTGCCGAGAACTCCTGGTCGCGATAGACCGTGAGGCCCTCCTTCAAGGTCAGCTGGAACCAGTCCCGGCAGGTCACCCGGTTCCCCGTCCAGTTATGGAAGTACTCGTGGGCGATGACGCCCTCGATGGCCTCGTACTCGTCGTCGGTCGCGGTCTCGGGTCGCGCCAGGACGTACTTCGAATTGAAGACGTTGAGGCCCTTGTTCTCCATGGCACCCATGTTGAAATCGTTCACCGCGACGATCATGTAGATGTCGAGGTCGTACTCGAGCCCGAAGCGCTCTTCGTCCCAGGCCATGGCCTTCTGCAGCGATCGCAGGGCGTGATCGCAACGGTCGAGGTTCTCGGGCTCGACCCAGATCTCGAGCCGGACCACGCGACCGGAAGCCGTGGTGAAGTCACCGGCGTGACAGCGCAGGTCTCCCGCGACCAGGGCAAACAGATAACAGGGCTTGCGGTGGGGATCCTCCCAGCGCACGCGCTGGCGGCCCTCCCCCAGGTCCACGGATTCCACCCGGTTGCCGTTCGAGAGCAGCACCGGATAGCGGCCCCGGTCGGCCTCGATGGTGGTCGTGAAGAGCGCCATCACGTCCGGGCGGTCGAGGAAATAGGTGATGCGACGGAAGCCCATGGCTTCGCACTGGGTGCAGAAGAGACCGCCGCTGCGGTAGAGGCCCGAGAGCTCGGTGTTGTCCTGGGGCCGGATACGAACGACGGTCGTCAGCTCGAAATGCCGGGGGACGGATTCGATGCGGAGCTCGGCTTCGTCGGCGTGGTATTCGGACGGTTCCAGCTCGCGCTCGTCGACACAGACACGTTCGAGCACCAGGTTCTCGCCGTGCAGGACGAGCGGAGGCACGTCTCCTGCGAGCGCGTCGTTGATGCGGATCGCCAGTCGGGCGGTGACCCGCGTCTCGTCTTCACCGAGGGCGAAATGGAGATCGACGGTGTCGATCCAGAAGTCGGGCTCGCGGTAGTCCTTGCGGTAGACCGGTCGGGGCTTTTCGGTGCTCATGCGCCAATCATAACCGGCCTTCCCGCGCCTCGACGGGATATGCTCGCCGGGTGACCGATCCCGCGGAGGACGACTTCGACTACCCGGCGGCCCTCTATGAGCTCGTGCATCGGGGGACCGCCGGCGACCTGTCCTTCTACAGCCGCGTATGCAGCGGGGCCCGCAACGTGATCGAGCTGGGCTGCGGCTACGGTCGCGTGCTCGCGTCCCTTCGCGACGCGGGAGACTTCGCGCTCACGGGGCTCGAGCGCGACCCGGACCTGCTTGCCCGGGCGCGCGCCCGGCTGGCGGATCGGGTGACCTGGGTCGAGGCCGACATGAGCGACTTCGCGCTCGGGGACGCCCGCTTCGACCGCATCCTCATCCCGCACAGCGGCGTCTACTGCCTGTCCGACGACGATCGCACCGTCGCCTGCTTCCGCGCTTGTGCGCGTCACCTGACGCAGGACGGCAAGCTCGTCTTCGACGCCTATGGGGCCGACCGCTTCCATCAGGAAGCCGATCCCGCGGACTACGACGGCGACCATCTCGAGCCGGTGGTGACCGTCGAGCACGAGGGCACCTGCTACGACGTGTTCGAGCGCAGCACCTGGCACCGCGCGGACCAGCAGCTCGACGTCGTCTACGAGTACATCCCGCGGGCCGGAGGCGACGCGGCCCTGGGGCGCTTGCTGCACCACTACCTCCTGCAGGACCAGATCGGGCCTTTGCTCGCGCGCGCCGGGCTGCGGCTCGAGTCGCTCGCCGGCGACTTCCGGGGACGCGAGGCAACGCCCGACGACGACATGTGGGTGGCGACTGCCGTAAGGCAGGACGCGACATGAGCACGCAGCGACAGCTTGGCTGGTACATGGTCGGCATCGGGTCCTGGTATGGCGGCGCCGGGGCACAGGCCACGTTGTATCCCTGGCTGGTCGCCGTGCCCCTCGCCGCAGACGCGAGCCGTATGGGCGTGGCACAGATGGTGTCGATGCTGCCGTCCCTGCTGCTGATGCTGATCGGGGGGGCGTTCGCGGATCGACACGACGGCCGCAAGGTGCTCGTCGCCCTGCACGCCCTCGCCGCCGGCCCGCCGCTGCTGCTCGCCCTGGCGATCGCGAACGGGCATTTGAGCTACGGCGCGATCCTCGCCTACGCGGCCGCCATGGGCAGCCTGTCGGCGTTCGCGATCCCCGCGCGCGACTCCCTGTTGTCTCGAGTTGCGGGCAGCGACCTGCAGCGCACGGTCACGATCGCGATCCTGGTGCAGAACGTGGCGCAGGTCGTGGGCGTCGCCGTCGGCGGGACCGCCGCTGCACTCGGCGCGCCGAAGGTGTTGCTGTTCCAGGCGCTCGCGACTCTTGCAGGCGCCGCCGCCTGCTGGCGTCTACTGCCCGCGCCCCGGATCGTATCGGCAGCCTCCCGCGGTCAGGTCGCGGAGATCGCCGCGGGTCTGCGAGAGCTGGTGTCCGTGCAACGGTTGTTCACCGTGACCCTCCTGTCGCTGTCTATCGGGTTGCTCTTCCTGGGACCGTTCCTGGTCGCGATCCCGCTGATGATCCGGGACCTGTACCAGGGCAGCGCACCCGAGATCGCGGGCAGCAACGCGGCCATGATGGTCGGCATGTTGGCGGGTGCGAGTGGCATGCTCGCGCGCGGCGGTGTCGTTCATGCGGGTCGTGCCCTGCTGCTGTCGCTGGCGGTCGGTGCCGTCATGTTGCTCGGCGTCGCACTGGGACCGCCGCTGCTCGTGGTGTACGCGCTGGTCTTCCTGTTCGGCGTCGGAGGCGGCGTTGCGATGCCGTCGGCTCGGACGCTGGTCCAGCAAGCCGCGCCGGAGAGCCACCGTGCCAGGGTCCTGTCGGTCTACAGCCTGGGCTTCATGGGCGCGGCGCCCATCGGGGCGGGCGTCACCGGGCTGGTCGCGGAGTCGCTGGGCACCCCCGCGTCCCTGGCGATCCCGGCGGCGGTCATGCTCGGGGTCATCGTTGCAACGCTGTTTGCCAGTGACGCATGGCTGTGGCGGATCCGATCTCTCGACGGCAGTTGACGCCCCGGAGCCCATGGGAGAGTGTCTGCAGCGGCCGCGCCATCACGGGCCAGCCGAACTTCTGGTTTTCTGTTTTGGGGGGGACCTATGACCGCGACTTCTCGCACACCCGTATTGGCAGCAGCCGCAGCGACGTCGCGGTTCGCGACGCTCGGGGCCAGCATGGCACTGCTGCTGGGCCTACTCGTCCCCGTGCAGGCGATTGCCCAGAGCAGCACGACTTCCAGCCGCGACTCGGGGCTCGGCACCGGTCCGGCCGCCCGCAGCAAGAATTCCGGCGTGTCGGTCCGAGGATCCCTGGGCATGACCGCCAGCCCGGAGACCTTCAACATGACCCTCGAGGTGCCGTGGGCCGCGGACGAACTCGTTTCCGCCGGCCCACTCGTCCAGCTCGGCTTCTCGGACGACGACACGCTGTTCGCCACGACCATCCAGGCCTACCTGACCCCCCGCCTCGACGGAGCGCTCGAGGACTGGCTGCCCTATGCCCACATGGGCATGGGCTTCATGTATCTCGAGAAGGACGATCGTCGGCCCGGACGCGACGACGAGGACGTCGACTTCCTCTTCACCGTCGGGACCGGCGTCGAGTACACCGTGTCCGAGAACTTCTATCTCGGCACGGGCTTCCTCTTCAACGTGATCCCGACCGGGGTCGTCGGCGACCGCTTCGTCTTCGGCTGGCAGATCCTGACTTTTCGAACCGAGTTCTAGCCGGACCAAGTTCTAGCCGAACCGAGTTCTAGTCGAACCCGGGTCTAGAGTTCCTCGAGCATCACGATCTTCGGCGGACCGGCGAGAATCCCGGCGAACGCAGCGCCCTTCGCGGCCAGGTTCTTGCCGTGCTGCGCGAAGGCCTCGTCGCTCTCGTACTTCTCGTAGGCGACGAACAGGGTCGGGTCGTCCTTCTGCTGATGGAAGACGTACGCGAGCGTCCCGGGCTCGTCGGCCAGGGTCTCGCTGGCCAGCTGCTTGAGGGCCTGCTTGGCGGCTTCGATCTTGTCTTCCTTGACCTGGAGGGTGGCGACGACGCTCGGCATCTCGGGACTCCTTGACTGCACGCAATGGGTTTGAAGGGTCGCCGAGGATAGCTATTCCGGGCCGGTTCGTGCCGGCGGCGAAAACTGACCACTGTTGGCCGTAACGCCCCCGTCCACGGGAACGATCGCCCCCGTCACGAAGGAAGCGGCCGGGGACGCCAGGAACGCGATCACGGCGGCCACCTCGTGCGCCTCACCCCAGCGCTGCAACGGGACGTGCCGCTCGAGTTCGGCGGCCACCGCCGGCGCCGCATCGCGAATCGCGGCGGTCATCCCGGTTCGGATCGGTCCGGGACACACGGCGTTGACCCGGACTCCCTGGCTGGCCAGCTCGACCGCCGCCGAGCGAACGAGATTCACGACCCCGCCCTTGGCGGCGTTGTAGGCCCACATCCCCGGGTCGCCTCCGAGCCCGGAGACCGACGCCGTCACCACCACTGCCGCAGCTGTCGAAGCGCGCAGGGTCGGAATCGCGGCGCGCAGTCCCAGCACGACACCGCGCAGGTTCACGTCGAGCACGCGGTCGAACTCCTCGAGCGGCAGGCTCTCGAGGGAGCCCGCCGCCGTCAGGCCTGCGTTGAGGGCGAGCGCATCGAGGCCGCCGAAGCGCCGCACGCAGGCCTCGACCATCGCTGCATGGGTCGCCGGCGAGGTCACGTCCCCGCGCACGATCTCGATCCCAGGGTCACCCGTCGCCCAGCCGAAGTCAGCTGCGGCGAGATCGACCGCGACCGCACGGCCGCCGGCCCCGACCCACTGCTCGGTCAGCGCCCGCCCGATCCCCGAGGCGGCTCCGGTCACCGCCAGCACACGTCCTTCGGTCATGTTCGCCCCCGTTCTCGCCCCGGTTCTCGCCCCAGTCCTCGCCCTGGCCCAGCCGCCGATCGCGAATGGTAGAGCGTCCGCGCGCAGCACCCAGCGCTTTCGACTTGGGTTTCTCGCCCGACCGTCCGATGACTTTCGAGGTGCAGGCTCTCTACGAACACAGCAGTGGAACGATCGCCGAGATCGACGAGCAGACGCTCTTCCTCCGGGTCGGCGGGGACGTGCGCGACGAGGATGTCGCGCCCTTCTTCGAAGCCGTCGAGCCTCTGGTCGCGAGCCGGTCACCGGCTCGTATCCTGGTGGATGCCACCTACCTGGGAGAGACCTCCCTCCGCTTGCGCTGGCAGATCATCAAGCGGATGCGGGACCTGCGGTCGCGGGTCGCGCGAACGGCCATCTTCGGGCTGTCACCGCGGCTCGAGGTCCTGCTATGGATCCTCTTCGCGATCCGCCGAAGGGAGGACGTCCGCACCTTCCTGTGGCGACACGAAGCCGAGAGCTGGGTGCGCAACTTCTAGACGGGATCTCACACTCTCGCCCGTCCCGGACGCAGCAGAGCTACGCTCGCGCGAATGGGCCTGCAACCCGCGATCGTCGTCTGGGGGATCGGCACCGTGCGGACGTTGCGCGCGCATTGGGTGCTGCGCGAGCTCGGGCTCGAATACGAGACGCGCGCGATCGGCTCGCGCACGGGCGAGACTCGCAGCGCCGCATTCCGGGCCCTGAACCCGCGCGCCAAGATCCCCGTGGTCGAGATCGGCGACGAGGCCCTGGTCGAGAGCGCCGCGATCGTCACGACCCTCGGCGAACGCTTCGGCGTCGACCTCGTTCCGCCCCCGAAGTCTCGCGCGCGCGCACGCTATGACGAGTGGTGCCTCTGGACGATGACCGAGCTCGACGCCCACACCCTCTACGTGATGCGCCGACATGGCGACCTGGCCGAGCTGTACGGCGAGGCTCCAAAGGCCCTGGAAGCCGCCCGGGACTACTTCGCCTGGCAGGTCGAGGTGGCGGCGGACGAGATCACCCAGCGCGGGCCCTTCCTGCTGGGAGAAACCTTCAGCGGCGCCGACCTGCTGCTCACGACCTGCCTCGACTGGGCACTCGCGTATCGCGTCCCCGTCCCGGAGGCCCTGGTCGCGTACCGCGGACGCATCGCGACCCGGCCGGCGTACGGCGCTGCCTTTGCCCACAACTTCCCGGATCTCGTCGCCGGGGACGGCGCCAGCTGAGCGACCTTCACGAGGCACGGACCTTCGTTGCGGTTCCGACGTCGAGGAGCTTCCACTTCCCGCCGCGAAAACGTCGGATCAGCATGAATGCCTTCACGATGTAGTCGGCCACCAACGCGGCAAAGATCCATTCGACGTCGAGGCCCGCGAAGGCGGCCGCCGCCGAGAGTACGACCCGGACGCCCACCAGACCGGTGAGCACCGTGTAGAGCGGAAAGCGCGTATCGCCGGCTCCGCGCAGCGAGCCGCCGAGGGTGAACTCGATGGCCATCAGCGGTTGGCAGGCCCCGAGGATGTAGATGAAGACGACCGTCAGCCGAACCACTTCCGCGTCGTCGATCATGAAGGACGCGATCTGCTCCGCCGATGCAATCACGATCGCCCCGAGCACCACCATCGCGACGATTGCCAGGCGCATGGCGTGCCAGCCGCTGACCTCGGCGCCCGCCGGATCCTTCGCGCCCAGGCGTTGCCCCACATGGGTCGACGCGGCAATCGAGAAGCCGAATCCGACGACGAAGGACAACGCCAGGATCTGCACGCCGATCCCGTAGGCGGCGTAGGGCTCCGTGCCGTACAGGGCGACGACCCACAAGAAGGCGATGAAGCCGGTCTGCCACACGAACTGCTCGATTCCAGCCGGGTAGCCGATCCGGAAGATCTCCCGCACCCGCTCCCGGGACAACGCACCCGGCGGCCCGACCCCAACGATCAGGGACCCGCGCAGCCACTTCACCAGGAAGATCACCGAGCCCAGCGAGAAGGCGAGTCCGTTGGCGATCGCGGCGCCGCTGACGCCGAGGGAGGGAATGCCGAACGCGCCGTAGATCAGCACGTAGACCAGCACGACGTTGACGACGTTGGTGACGGCCCCGATCCAGAGCGGCGTCATGGTGTCTCCCGCCGCGCGACAGGCGGTCCCCAGCACGAACGAGACCGCGAAGGCGACGTTGAACAGCGACAGCCACAGGATGAAGTCCGCCGCCTGCTCGATGGCCTCGGGGTCGAGGCCCTGAAAGATGCCGGCCAGCTGATGCGGGAAGAAGATGCCCGGCACCGCCATGACTGCCGACACCCCCAGGCAGACCACCATGGAAGCGCGCGTCACGCGCTCGGCTTCGTCCCGGTCGTTGGCGCCCCAGGCGCGCGCGACGAGGGCCGTCGTACCGGCCGTCACCGCCATCAGCACGCCCTGCAGGACGAAGAACATGCGGTTGCCAGTCGTGACGGCGGCCACCGCATTCGGGCCGAGGGACCCCACGATCTTGATGTCGACGAGCCCGACGCTGGAGAACAAGAGGTTGCTGACGATCGCAGGCCAGGCGAGCTGCAGGATTCCACCGACGGGTTGTGTCCGTCGCGCCCTGTCGGCCCCGGCCCCCGCTGCCCCCTCGCTTGCGTCCGTGCTCATCGAATCCTCACGAGCGGCGTTCGCTCCTGGCGGGTGGTGCGCTGGGGTCGTGCGTGCGAGCCCGTGCGTGAGCGGTCACCCGCAACCATCACTCGCAACCAGCGAAGGGCGGAGCGACGCAGGACGGACGAGCCGCCCCCCGTATTCCGGATGAGTCGAGTCGGAAGACAGGAGCCGGGCTTCGAGCTGGAGTTCGTGGCGGGCGCGAGCGCGCGAGTCTACCCCGAGCACACCAGCGTGTCGCGGCGGAACGCGCGGCGCGCAGGCATTGCGGACGGTGCCTTGGTGACGGTCCGGGTCAGTCGGGCATGGGAATCGACGGAATGATTCCCCACGGCCTGGGCGACGCCGCGCATTCCCCACCGGGCAGCTTCAGGGTGCAGACCGGAAGCGCGGGCTGCGACGGAAGCATCAGCGTGACGCCGCCGAACTCGCCTTCGCGACAGGAGAGCCACGGATACTTGATCGCGGTCAGCTCGGGGCAGCTGTTCCCGGTGGGCGCCTGGACCGATTCAGGACTGACGGTCTCCAGAGCCGTCGCGGGTCCAGCGAGGCCGCCGAGGACGAGGCCGGTCGCGGCGGTCCAGACGAGCAGTTGCTTGGCACGAACGAGGATGCGATGGGCTGCCATGACGGGGGTCTCCTGGATTCCGCTCGACGACACGCACACCGCCCGCCCCTCCTGGGGCAGACGGCCCTCACCCCCCCCTCCCGTTATAGGGACCGATGGGGTGAAATGTCAACATTCTATTTTTGCGTGTGATTTCAGTGGCTTACGGGATCGGGTCCCGCCCCATGCGGCGGCAGATCGGCCGCAGACCGTGGATCCGCCGTCACAGCAGCTCGCGGGCGAGCTCCACGAAGGCGCTGGCCGCGCGAGAAAGCGCGCCGTTTCGGGGATACACGACGCCCAGGCGGCGCGCCCGGTCCGCACTGCCGAGTAGCCGCGCCGCCACCAGGGTTCCGGCGGCGACCTCCTCCTCCACGGCGATCCGCGGCACGACCGACACACCGAAGCCGAGGGCGACCAGACGCTTGACGACCTCGATGCTCGCCAGCTCCATGGCGACCTGGTAGTCGCGCGAGGTCGCGGCCAGGGATTCGTCGATCCAGCTCCGGGTCCGCGACCCGCTGTCGAGCAGCACGAGTGGGTGTGCGAGAAGGGACTCGAATCGCACCCGGCTGCGGCCTGCGAGCGGATGCTCGGGCGCGAAGATCGCCACGTCCTCGCGCACCGTCAGGGGCTCTGCGACGAGCCGGGGGTCGGTCGCCGGCAAGGTGACGAAACCGACGTCGACCTCGCGATCGAGAACCTGTGCCTCTGTCGCCGGCGACGGACGATTCGAGATGCGCAGCTCGACGCCGGGATACCTCGCCCGATAGGCAGCCAGGACGGGAGGCAGCACGTAGCACGCGTTCGTATCACTGGTGCCGATGACGAGCTCACCCGTCGTGAGATCGCGCAGCGCCTGGAGCCGCTCCCTCGCCACGTCGAGCTCCGCGAACGCCCGCTCGGTCTGCTCCACCAGCACTTCGCCGGCGGCGGTCAGCTTCACCGTCCGGCCGAGCCGCAGGAGCAGCGGCTCACCGACGTCCTCCTCCAGGGCGCGAATGGCCTGGCTGACTGCCGGCTGGGTGCGGTGCAGCTGCTCGGCCGCCCGAGAGAAGCCCCCGGTCCGTGCCACGGCCTGCAGGACCCGGAGTCGATCGGAATCGAGATCCATAAGCTGATCCTATCTAAGTCATACAAAGTATCAATTGGACTTATGTCTCGATGCGGGCTCCCATGGGCGTCCTCTCGTCCCGAGAGCAACAGGAGGGTGACGGTCATGCCGGTCGATGCGGTGGTGGGAGCGAACTGGGGAGACGAGGGCAAGGGCCGCATGACGGACTGGCTGGCCGCCGACGCGGACCTCGTCGTGCGCTTCCAGGGCGGTCGCAACGCCGGCCACACCATCGTCAACGACTGGGGACGCTTCGCCCTGCACATGCTGCCCTCGGGCGTATTCCGCGAGTCGGTGGTGAACGTTCTCGGCCCCGGCGTCGCCCTCGACATCGACGCCGTCTGCACCGAACTGGTCCAGCTCGCGTCAGCCGGCGTCCCGACCCCGACGCTCCGGATCTCCGACCGCGCACAGGTCGTCTTGCCCGTCCACGCGCTCTTCGATGAATGCGAGGAGCAGCGACTCGGTGACGCGCAGTTCGGCTCGACCCGGGTGGGGATCGCCCCCTTCTACGCCGACAAGGCGCTGAAGCTCGGCGTGCAGGTCGCGGATCTTCGGGACCCGGAGCGGCTACGTCTCCGACTCGAGGCCAATCTCACCTCGAAGAACGTATTGCTGCGACACCTCTACGGGCGACCCGAAATCCGCGCCGCAGAGCTCGTGCCACGCCTCCTGGACCAGGTCGATCGCATCGCACCCTTCGTGTGCGACACGACGACCTTGATTCACGACGCCCTCGCAAAGGGACAACGCGTGCTGCTCGAAGGCCAGCTGGGCAGCCTCCGCGACGTCGATCACGGCGTCTACCCCTTCAGCACCTCGTCGTCCCCCCTGGCCGGAAACGGTTGCGTGGGCGCGGGCGTGCCGCCCACCGCTTTCGACCGCATCGTGGCGGTCGCGAAGGCGTACTCGAGCTGCGTGGGCGCCACCCCCTTCGTCACCGAGCTGCTCGGTGACGAAGGGGATCGCTTGCGCACCCTCGGCAACGAGTTCGGAGCCACGACGGGTCGGCCGCGACGGGTCGGCTGGTTCGATGCCGTAGCCACGCGCTATGGCTGCCGGGTGCAGGGTGCGACGGCTGTGGCCGTGACCTTGCTCGACGTGCTGGGTGCCTGGGACGAGCTCGAGGTCTGTACCGCCTACGACATCGATGGCGAGCGGACGACGAACTTCCCGACCTGCGGCCCCCTCGAACGAGCGCGGCCGCGCTACGAGACCCTGCCCGGCTGGCGCAGCGACGTATCGGGTGCGCGACGCATGGACGATCTGCCCGACGCCGCCCGCCGCTACGTCGATCGACTGGAGGAGCTGATCGAGGTGCCCGTGCGCTGGGTGTCCGTGGGGCCCGAACGGGACGCACTGATCGAGCGCTGATCGGGGACCCGCGGCCGCCCGTCGGCGATACACTCGGCGGCATGACGCCTGGCGAACGCTCCCCGCATCACGACCACCTCGAAGAGTCCTTCTTCGGCGACACACACGGCGACCTGCGGGAACGGCTGCGGGTGGCGGAGCGGACGCGCACGGAACAGATGGCGAGCCTCGCCGACGTCTCCGGCATCCACGACGTCGAGGTCCTCGAGAAGCTCGTGCTGGTGGGAGTTCGCAGCGAGACGCTGGCGGCCCTCACCCTCTACCCGCTGGTCGCGGTTGCCTGGGCGGACGGCAAGGTGGATCGACACGAGCGCCAGGCGGTCTTGAACGGCGCAGCCCGGTGCGGCGTCGAGCCCGGCAGCGTCAGCCACGACCTGCTTTCGGGCTGGCTCGCCCGCGAGCCGGACACGGTCCTACTCGACGCCTGGAAGGCACTCGTCGCCGAGATCGCGAGACGCGTGGACGATGACTGGCGGGAGATCTTCACCCGCGAGCTGCTGTCCCGGGCGTTCGCGGTCGCCGACGCCAGCGGGGGCTTCCTGGCCCTCGAGAAGATCTCTGCCGAAGAGCAGCATGTCCTCGACGAGCTACGCGCCGCCTTCGGCTGACGGACTGCCGTCGGGCGGGCTCAACGGCGCCCTCCCGACCCCGGGCCAGATCCGGATCAGCCCGGCCAGGCTTCGCAGCGCGAGCCAGACGCCCGTGACGATCCAGACGGCTTCGAGGGATGTCTGCGTCGGATCCAGGCTCCACAGCAGGGCGAGCCCGAGCCCCGTGGAAACCAGCATGCCGTTGCGAAGCCAGCCGAAGTCTCCGGTCCCCCAGTGGACTCCGTCGGTGAGGAAGGACACCGCGGCGAGCGTCTGGGACAGGACGAACACCGGCCATGCGCTCGCGAACAGGGCGCGCGCCTCATTCGGGACGAGCAGCGCCGCAAGCGCCGGCTCCGCGAACCACAACACCAATGACAACACGGCGCCTGTCCCCACCGCCCACCGCAGCCCGACCACGGCGACCCGCCGGGCGAGCGCGACGCGCCCCGCACCGAGGAATCCGGCGACCAGGCTCTGGGTGCTCGCTGCGTACGCGTCCAGCAGGAAGGCGACCAACATGAAGATCTGGCGGATGGCCTGGTTCGCCGCTGCGGCCGCGGGGCCCATCTGCAGCGCCACCCGCGTGGCGATCAGCATGAAGGCCAGGAGCGCAGCGGTGCGGAGCACCATGTCACGCCCGACGACGAAGAGCGCACCAACGCGCGCCGCATCGACACGCGGGGTCCAGCCGAGACGCGCGATGACCACCGCGCATGCCGCCCCAGCGGCGAGCAACTGGCTCGCCACCGTCGCCCACGCGGCGCCGGCGATGCCCAGCGCAGGAATCGGCCCCCAACCGAAGATCAGGACGGCATCGAGCCCGACATTGGCCAGGGACATGGCTCCGGCGATCCACATCGGAGTACGCATGTCCTGCAGACCGCGCAGGGCACCGAAGGCCGAGAAGAGCACCAGACCCGCGGGCAGACCCAGGAGGCGCACACCGAGGTAGGTTCGCGTCGCAGCCCGAACGACGTCGTCGTCGCTCATCCAACCCGCGCTGGCGTCGAGGAAGCGCGCGGCGACGATCGCCGCGGCCGTCCCGAGGGCGAGCGCGAGCCCCATGGCAAGACTCGCGATCGCGCGGGCTTCGCCTTCGCGACCTTCCCCCGCGGTCCTTGCCACCTCGGTCTGGGTGCCGACGCCGAGGAAGTTGAAGACCCAGAGGAAGCTCGACAACAGCGCGGTCGCCGCGCCGAGCGCCGCCGCCGACGGCGCGCCGAGACGCTCGACGAAGGCCGTATCGACGAGGCCGGCGAGCGGCTCGGCGATCAACGAGAGCATCACGGGAAGCGACAGGAAGACGAGCGTGCGATGAGGTCTCGCCTCGAACGGGTGTGCGCTCAAGCGGGACCCGATTCCCAGACCGGCGGATGCGTGCCGAGCGGAACCGTCGGAAGATCCCAGCGAGCGGGCGTCCCGGACATGTCGACGATCGGACCCAGGTGATGAAGACGACCGTACGGCGTATCGCTCGACGTCATGTGCGGCCCCAGGATCTCGCCGGTGAACCCGGCACCCACCGCATCGCTGCGTCCCATGCCCTGGATCCACATGCCCGTCTGCGCGAGGGACACGCGCACCTCGTAGCTTCCTCCTTCCTGCGCGCGCCGAAGCAGGGCGGCCAGGGTTCCGAAGGCTGCCAGGTAGCCGGTGGTGTAGTCGGTGGCTGCGGCGGGCAGGAGCTGGGGACGGCCGCCCTCCCGGCGGTGCGCGTCGCCGTTCTCGTCCGCGATGCCGGTGACGGTCTGCGCCAGCTGCTCCCAGCCCCGTCGTTCGCGCCAGGGACCGACGTGCCCGTAGCAGTTGATCGACGTGTACACGATGCCCGGGCGCAGAGCGTGCAGGCTGGCGGCGTCGAGTCCGAGCTGCTGCAGCGCACCCAGGCGATAGCCCTGGGAGAAGACGTCCGCGCCCGCCACCAGGCGCCGCAGCTGCGCCATTCCCTCCGTGTCGCGCAAGTCGAGCTGGGCGGACCGCTTGCCGTGGCCGGTGTCGATCACGAAGAAGGGCACACTCTCGAGGTGTGGCGCGCTGATCTTCAGCACGTCCGCGCCGTGGGCGGCGAGGGTGCGCGCACAGGTCGGACCCGCCAGGACCCGGGTCAGGTCCAGCACCCGAACACCTTCGAGAGGACGCGCAACGTCCCGCGGAAAGGGCTCGGGGGGTGCGTCACCGATGCGGATCACCTCGACGACGGGCAACGAGGCCAGCGCTCTGCCCTGCGGATGCGCCCGCCACTCGGATTCGCTGCGCACCATCGCACCGCACAGCCCGCGATCTGCAACGGCCTCCTCGAGAGTCGACGCGTCCCATTCCGCGATCGCGGTCGCGACGCGTTCCTTGGGAGCCGCGTCGTCGGTCTCCACCGAGAGCAGCTCGAGCAGGCCCCGTTGCAGGTGCGCGAAGCCCCCGTGTACCAGTACCCAACGTCCGTCCCGGGTGGCGTAGAAGTCGGTGATGTTCTCCCGATCGGCATATTTCGGCAGCGATGCACCATCGAGTCGTTGCAGCGCGAAGCTCAACAGAGACGCGGCCGCACCTCCGACTTCCACCGCCGCCGACTGGGGAACTCCGCCCCGGCGCTCGCTTGCCGCCGCCGCCATCACGCCGCAGCCCGCGAGCGCGATCGCCGCGGCTTCGCCGACGCGAAAGCGCGTCGGCAGGACCGGATCGCTGCCGCGGATCTCGAGTCGATCGGCCGCCGACTCGCCGACCTCCGACTGCCCTACCGCGGTGAAGAGCGCCGCGAGCCTCGCCTCGATCTCGGTCACTGCACCGTCATCACAGCACTGTCATCACAGCGCCGTCATCGCCGCACCGTCATCACAGCACCGTCAGGTGGGTCCCGCCGTCGGACAACCGGATGTCGGCGTACTGGCAGCGGCCGGTTCGGCGCTGGAACAGGCTGACGGCGATGAACCAGACGCGGACGATCCGCGTCGCTGGCTTTCCGATGGCACGCTGGTAGTCCGCAGCCAGATCGCGATCCTCCGCGATCCAGGTCCCCAGACCGCCGGCGCCGCTCCGGATCACGAGGTGCGTCTCCTTGTCTCGCCAGTTGTCGAGGGGACATGCATAGAAGTGCTCCGCCGGCAGCGTCGCGCTCCAGTAGTACGAGAGGTCCAGACCATTGTCGAATTCGACGGCGAGGCTGAGGTAGTCGTGGGTCGGGGTGGTGTCCTCCCGAAGTTCGGAAGGCAGCTCGTCGACCTTCCAACGCCATGCAATGCGTGTCGCCGGCGTGAGCGGGAAGTCGACGTCCTTCTGCAGGATGCCCACGTCGCGATGGGTGTGACAGTCGACGGCGACCTGCCCATCGATCTCCCGCGGACGGAAGATCTCCGCCTCGCCGAGGTGCCACAAGTAGTTCCAATCCGCGGGCGCCGTGCGTCCTTGACGCAGGCGGTCGATCTCCCCGCCCACGAGACCGTCGACATCGCCCAGCCCGGCCAGCCGCGCGAGCCCCTCGCTGGCACCTTTCTTCCACACGATCACCGCGATGCTGAAGCCGCCTTCGGCTCCCCGGAAGACCTCCGGCCCGTGCAGCGTGTCGCCCTCGCGACTCGTCCAGTCGTTCGGGAAATAGTTTCCGAAGTACAGACGCCCCGCAGACGTTGCGGTCAGGGTATGGCTGTCTCGCGTGGCCGACTGGATCGTTCCCTTCTCGCCGATTCGACTCCAGATCTGCAGCGGCGCGGGCACCCAGATGTCGAGGGCCTTCGCGACATACGCACGCCCGCAGGCGAAATAGGTCAGCTGCTGGCCGGCTTCGATGTCCACACCGGTGTCGAACCACGGCGGCTGGTCGGCGGGCATCTCGACGAAGCGGACCTCCCGCAGCATCTCGGGCGCCGAACTGCCGAGACGACCGAGCAACTCCTCCAGCGCACTTCGAAAAGCGCTTCGGTCGGGCTCCGCCTCGAGACGTCCGCCCAGGCGACGCAGGCTTGCGCTCACTGCGAGTCGGCCTGCGATCCCCAGCTCGACGAGCTTCGATGCCATCCGGATCTCCTCCTCCGGCCGTTGCCGGAGCCTACCGACGAGACGGTGTGACAGTAGGCCCTGGGCGACGTCACCGCGATCATTCCCGGATCAGGGACATGCGCTTCGTGCCCGGGCCAGACGTTCGACGAAGGCCGGCAGCTCGGGGGTGCCCCGCGTCGCTTCGAGCCAGCCGCAGGCCTTGTCGGGCTCGCCCCGGGCCCGGGCGGCGTCGTGCAGCGCGAGATGCGCCTCCCACCAGGACTCGCTTCCGGGTAGAGCGCCGCCCCCGACGCGTCGCCAGGCAGCGGGAGACGCGGTCGCGTCGCCTGCCGCGTCGAGACTGCGCGCGAATTCGAGCCAGGCGTCGCCGGATTCCGGGTCCACTTCGGTCTGCGTGCGCGCCAGCGCGACGGCCTCGGTGCTGCGCCCGGCTTCGCGCAGCGCGGCGATGCGACGCAGTGCGAGCCCGCCTCGTGCTGCCTCCGGTGCGACCCTCTCGAGGCGCGCGTAGCCATCGACACGCAGGGAAGCCGTCGCGGGCACGTCTTCGAGGTCGGCAAGCGCTTCCTCCCAGACCCCGCGCTCGGCGCGGAGAAGACTCTCGTCCCGGGCGGAGAGCAGCGTCGCAACGGCGTCGAAGCGCCCGGCGTCGACGAGCACCGCCAGCTCTACACGCAGCAGCGCGAGTCGCCCGACCTCGTCGAGCCCCGGGTGCGTTCTCGCGGCATCGATCCAGGCATCGACGCGCTCCGGTGTGTCCCGTTGCAGCAACGACGCACGCGCACGCAGCACCGCAAGGCGCGCTTCCTGGGCGGGTGCCGGCGGCAATGCGCTCTTCCCTCCCCGCGCGGACAACTCATCGAGATCCCGTGAGAGACTTCGCGCCGTCTCCCGCATCGCCTTCTCGGAGCCGCCTTGCCGTTGCAGTCGGTCCAGGCGGTCCGCCCGGAGCCGAACGCGTTCCACCGAAGCGGCCACGTACGCGTCGCTTTCGCTCGGGATCGCGGCAAGCTCGTCGAGTGCAGCATCGGTCCGTCCCGACCGGGCAAGCTCCCGCGCGCGCCGGATCCGGGCCACATCGGCGCCAGCCGCGTCGGGTGCGACCTCGAGCAGCACCCGCGCCGCGCGGTTGGCGCGCGCGAGATCCCGCGCCGAGCCCGCGTCGGCCGACGCAGCCAGGCGCGACTCGGCGACGGACTGCAACAGCCGCGCCGCATCCGCCCGCAAGGCCGGCGAAAGCTCTTCCTCGATCAGTGCGTCGAGATCGGTCAGCGCTTCGTCGTCGCGTCCCGCTCGGACCTTGCAGTAGGCAACCCGCAAGCGCGCCTGACCCAGATCCACGTCCCTCGGCAGATCATCCTGCAGCGCGACCGCGTAGAGTTCGAGGGCCCGCTCGCAGTCCTCCTCCCCGAACGCGCGGTCCGCCTCGAGGAGTGCGCCGACGGGGCCCAGATCGGCGCCGACCAGCTCGCCCGGGAACTGCGCGATCAACCGACCCGCGAGTTCCGCATCGGCACCGCCTTGCGAGAGCAGCGCGCGCAGTCGAGCCGCGGCGGAAGCCACCGAGTCCGCAGCTCGCTGCGAGCCGCCGTTGCGGCGTGCCGCCGTCAGCCAGGCGCGGATTCGCCGCGCCTCGAGGGCGCGCCACTGATCCGGCGTGAGGGTGCCCTCCCGCTCGAGCGCGCGGGCGAGATCCTGCCCGTGGGCCATGTCTCCCGCATCGATCGCGGTCAGGGCGAGCTCGTAGCGAACCACGGCTGCCAGGTCCGGGTCCGAGAGGATCGCGCGCTGCTCCTGCAGGCGTTCGAAGTTCTGACGCGCCCCCTCGAAGTCACCGCGCTCCCGACGCGCGATGCCCAGCCCCAGGAGTCCGCGCAGCGCGCGGTCGGGAAACGCGAGCGCCCGGGCCGCACGGCCAAAGGCACGTTCCGCATCCGCGAGCACGGCAGCGCGTTCTTCTCCGGCGAGTCCGCGCTGGACGCGGGCGAGCTGTGCCCAGCCCCGCCAGTAGCTGATCTCGACACGACTCGCGCCGAGCTTCTGCCAGCGATCCGAACGGTACAGGCTCTCGAGCCGCGCCTCATCTTCGCCGGCGGCCTCTTCCAGGTCTCCACGGCGGGTGGCGACCCGTAAGTCCAGGGGCTCTGCGAGCCCGGCAAGAACCTCGAAGACGGCGGCGGGCAGGTCCAGCGCCTGCGCCCGCGCGACCAGTGCCCCGTACACCGCGGCAGCGTTCTCGAGGTCGTCTGCCGAGGCGGCCCCCGCAAAGGAAGCGCGCAGGTCGCTCGCGGTCTGCGTGATCGCGGCCGCGTCTGTCGCATCGCCGGCCGCCTGGGCCAGCGCCCCCCACGCCGGCGCGTCGCCTGCCCCAGCCGGACTCGCCGCCGCACCGCAGGGGCCGCCCAGCAACACGACCGTCAGAACGACCAGGGTCTTGCTTCGATCGCGACCTTCCCTCAAAGCTCGCCCAACAGGGGTTCGACCGCTTCCGCCCAGCGCTTGCCGAAGATCAGGACCGCCAGCTGCCGTACGACACGCGTGTCGCCTTCGAGACTCGACGCGTCGCCGCCTCCGGCGATCGCGACCTGGCGGAACTCGGCGAGTACGCCGCCCGCGCCTACCGTGGTGAGCTCGGCGACGGTCACGCCGATCCGCGCGGCCGCCAGCTCGGGATTCGCGTCGAAGCTCACGTCCACCGTCGTCACCGAACCGCCCATCGCCTTGAACGACCGTGCCAACTCGAGGGCCTCCGGCAACTCTTCCGGGTGCGGCGGCGCATCTCCGATGATCACGATGACTTTCTTGGTGTCGCGGGTCCAGCCGGCCTTCTCGATGGCCGCGCGCAATCCAGCCGTCACGCCCTCCGGCACGTCTCCGCCGCCGCGCGGCTCGAGATCCCCCAGGAAGCGCCGCAGCTTGCCGACGCTGAGCGTAAGTGGCTGCACCCGCGTGAGGAACTCGGGATCGTCGTCGTCGCGGTAGGCGACCACGCCGAAGCGGGTCACCGGCACCAGCTCGCGGATCCATTCCGATAAGGTGCGAACGCGGTCCTTGACGCTCTGGATCAGCCACCCCATGGACCCGGTGGCGTCGATCACGAACACCACCTCGAGCCCGATCTGGCGCAGGCCGCCGACGTACTCCTCGAAGGTGCCGACGGTGCCCGTACTGTTGCCGCCCCCAGCCCCCGTGGCCGCCGTGCCCCCGTGCGTGCCACCGAACACGAAGCCCTCGAGCTTTCCGGAATCCTTCAGCTGGAACGAGAAGCCGCCGCCGCTGGCGTCGGCGGTGAGCGCGATCTCCTCCGGTGGCGGTGCCAGAGCGCGGACATCGCTCTCCTCGGGGATCACCTCGCGCACCCGGGGATGCGTCTTCTTGCGAAAGTGGAGGATTTCCGGGGACAGCTCGTATTCCGTGCTCTCATCCACTTCTTCGCCAACGAGGGTGATCGGGATGAGGATCTCCCGGACGGGGGAACTGGGGAACAAGAAGCGGCCGAAGAACAAGAATGAGAAGAACAACACGGCGTGAATCAGGAGCGAGACGAGCATCGGGACGCGCCTTCCGAACCAGCCCGATTCTCCTCTCATGTCGCGATGATCGCCTGCCCAGCGTGCGGGCCGCTACCCCGCGCCTCGGCGGGTCGTGCCACTGTGGCTCAGCGGGACAATCGAAAGACGCGCACCTTTCCGACAGGCTGCGGCGCGGTGACGTACTCCGGCAGACCGGCGCAGGTCTGCCCGCGCGTTGCATTCGCTGGCGGCAGGACGAACTTCGGACGACACACGGCATCCGCCGCGGTCGGGATCCGCAGAGGCGCGCCGAGTTCTGCCGTCTCGAGGGTGACGACCACATAGCTGGGCGCCGGTGCGCCCCCGAGGCAGAGCCCCTGGGCCGGGGTCGGAGAACGCTGCGCGAGTGAATCGGCGTCCGTCACGAAGAAGACCTGGCCCTCTCCCGCCAGCGGCGCAGCGAGATCGAAGACATCCTGCCAGTCGCCCAGCTCGTCATCGCGGATGGCGCGTCCGAGGTCGAGGGGCTCGGGATAGCGACGCCGGCCCGCCGCGCTGAGCCAGTTCTCGTGCGCGTCGAGCAGGCTCACCGCGGTCCCGACCTCGGCGGGCGGATCGGGGACGGGACTTCCCGTGAGTCGCAGCGAGCTCAGCTCGTCAGAGAGTGCTTCGCAGAAGCCGGCCGAAGTCGGGAGCCCCGACAGCGCACGCTTGAGCGCCGCGCGCGTCCCTTCCTGGGAGAGCCGCGAATCGGTCTCGAGATTGAGAAGCGTCTGCTCGAGCAAAGCCTGCTCCGCGGGCGGCAGGAAGCGGCGGATATCCGCCAGCTTCCGCTGCTCCCAGATGCCGAGGCCCGCGTCCTCGTGCACGGCCATGGGCTCGGGCCGCGGCAGCAGGCGCTCCCGACCGCAGTCGGCGGCGAGCGCCACCCCTGCGACGCACAGACCGAGAACGACGCGCTCGACTCGCGAGCTGACCCGGACCCCGCGCACGCGTCTCAGGGGATCGCGTACTCGAGCAGCACCTGCTCGATGCGGTTGTCCGGGTTGCCCGAAGGGTCTTCCACGACGCTGCGGATCAGGCCGACGCCGCGCGCGTAGTAGTCGCGGTAGATGGCCTTCGGCTCCAGGCTCCCCTCGGACGCGTCGCGGTAGTGGGTCTCGATCTCGAGCACGTCCTCGAAGTCACCCGCCGGAACGTGCAGGCTCGTCAACTCCCGGACTGTGCCGCTCCAGCCCATCATGGCGCCGCGGTGCTCCTTGTTCCCGAACATGTCCGTCTGCTGTACCCAGGTCTGCCCCGGCTTCGGGTCGTCGGGGAACATGTAGGTCGGCTCGTAGCGACCCAGCAGCAACAACTTGCCGGATTTCGGATCCGATCCCACGTAATCGATCCCGGACACCCGGGCCATGTAGCCCTCTCGCTTCACGTACCCGACGGGTGAGACCACAGCGAAACCGAGGCTGCGACCGAGGTTGCGTTCGTCCATCACGAAGATCGGCTCGCTCGCGCCCGGCACCGCCATCGCCTTGCGCGCGGTGACCTCGACCTCGAACTCGCCGAGATTCGCTCGCACCGCGTACAACCAACGCCCGTCGGTGACCAGGGGAAAGTAGTCGCCGCTTTCCGGACTCTGGGCGGTGCGGTTGTCCGGCTGGCAGCCCGCCACCCCGATGAGAAGGACCAGCCCCACAGACACCCGGGCCAGACGACGGTAGCTGTGGCTCATCCGCTGTCGTCTCCCCCCGCACCGTCGGATCCCTTGTAGCCCTCGTCCCCGACTGCCTGGGCGAAGCGCGGCTTGAAGACGGTGGTGAATGCCGGAACCACCAGGATCGCACCCACCATGTTCGCGAGGAGCAGGATCGAGAGCAACAGGCTCATGTCCGCGGCGAAACGCAGACTGCTGATGAAGTACCAGAAGATGATCCCGCCCACGAGTGTCGAACCGGTGAAGAAGACCGCCATTCCCGTCGTCTGGATGGCGATCGATACGGATTCCTCGAGATTGTGCCCGCGTTTCCTTTCGTGCACCACGCGGTCCATGATGTACAGCGCGTAGTCGACCCCGACTCCCACCCCCAACGCCTGTACCGGCAGGGTGTTCACGTCGAATCCGATCCGGGCGAAGAACATGAATGCCAGGGACACCAGCGCCGCCGAACCCAGGGACATGACCAGCAGCAGGCCGATGGAGAGCGAACGGTACGAGATGAGGATGACCACGAACACGGTCGCGAAGGACGCGATCAACGTCGCATTGTTGCTGCCTTCGACCTCGTCATTGCTCGCCCCGAGCACGCCCATCAAGCCGGACGCCAGGGCGTAGCTCGGCCCCTCTGCCCATTGACTCGACTTCCGACGCTCCCAGGCGCCGCCGTGATACTTGACCCAGAGCTCGTCGGCTTCGTACAGACCGCGCCGCCGGATCTCGGCGAGGATCTCGCCACCGTCGCTCTCACGAGACCATTCCGCGCGAACCGTGTAGTGGCGGCGGTCGAGCTCGGCCGCGTTCTGAAGCGCATACGCGGTCACCAGGTCGTAGCCTTCGAGCTCGGCCAGCTCCTCGAGATCGGCATCCGCAATCTTCTGGACGTTGTCGTAGCCGGCGTCCTTCAGGACGTTCGCCAGCTCCTTCGTCATCCGCGGCAAGGTGAGGATCCAGCGAGCCGAGTCCTCGGGCGGCGGCTCGCGCCGGCCGGATAGCACGACTTCCTGTCGTTGATAGGTGCCGTCCTCGTCCCGCACCTGGACCTCGAGCTCGGCGCTCGCGGGCGGAATCAACGGGCCCAGTCGTTTCAGGACCTCGCCGACGAAGCCCTTGCGGTCTGTGGCGAGGCGGATCGAGACGTTGCCGGTCGGGTTCTTCTCGATGTACTCCTCGGCCCGCGCGACCGCCTGCCGAATCGTCTCTCCCTGGTGATCGCCGTAGAAGATGCGGACCGCGGCGTTCCGGGCCTCCTGGTCGCGATAGGGATTCAGGATGCGCGGGTCCGGCGAGCCCGCCTCGTAGAGATAGAGCAGGCCGCCGATCTCCTGATCGGTGGCGGGAACCCGGAACCAGCGTGGATCCCCGTTGTGGAAGGTGCGGTTGATGGCCTTGAGGAAGTCCACGATGGAGATCGAGCCACCGACCTTCGGGTCCTGCTCCATGTAGCGCTGGAAGGCCTCGATCTCGCGCATCACCTCGGGCCGGTGGATCCCGACGGCCTGCTCGGTTTCGACGATCACCATGAAGTCGTCGGCACCGAAGAACTTGCTGCTGATGACCCGCGCGGACTGATTGAACTCGCTGTCGTCCCACAGGATCGGCGTGCCGGGACGGGACTCGCCCACCTCGACCTGGTAGGCCGCGAAGAAGCTGGACACGACGACGACCAGCCAGATGACCAGGATGATGCGGGCCGACCGCTCGCCGGTCGCGACGCGCGCGGTCGCCTTCAAGAAGGTCTTCACCGCCGGGGGCGTGTAGTGCTTGAAGTTCTTCGGCGCCGGGAAGTACACGATCAGCAGCCGGTTCAGCAGCATCTCGGTCACCGCAATGGAGAGCGCCCAGAAGGCGCCGAAGATCGCGACCTTCTTCATCAGCGCGATGGACGAAACACCGATCACCAGGATTCCGAACGCGTCGGTCACGATGGCCAGGGTGCCGGGGAGCAGCAGCTCGGCCATCGACGAGATGACGGCCTCCTCCTTGTTTTCGAGGCGCTCGTATTCCTCGTAGAAGCGCTCGACGAACTGGACCGAGTGCGACACCGCTCGCGCGGTAATGAGCATCGGGATCACGAGCACCAGTGGCTCGAGCTGATACCCCATGATCGAGATGAACCCGAGCCCCCAGATGGCCGAAACGATGGCGCCCGAGAGGGGCATCACGATGCCGTACCAATGCCGGAAGTAGATCCCCAGCAGCACGACGAGGATGCCGAGGCTCAGCAGCAGGATCAGGATGATCTCGACTGCATAGAAGAAGGTCCATCCGATCAGGATGGGCTGGCCGGTGAGATGAACGACGACCTTGCCGTCCGACTCGAGCTCGGTCTTCAGTTCGTAGATGCGATTGAATATCTGCTCGTAGTCGAGCCGTCCTTCGAGGAAGCCCGCGGTCACCAGCGCCGCGGTGTCATCGAGGGAGACGAGGCGGCCGTAGACCTGCTTGTTCTGGTGGATGCGGTCGGGCAGCGACTTGATCTTTGCCTTCGGGACCAGGGTGCCTTCGGGTCCTGTCAGCTGGTCCCCGTCGAGCGTGTAGCCGTCGGGCAGCTCGCCGAGGCGAAGCGCCAGGAACTCGAGCTCGGCCGCCTCCTCGCGCAGCGCCTGGATCGACGCCGCTTGCTCGCGATCTTCCATCTTCTCGAGACGCAGTGCGGCGGAATCGGAGAGTGTGACCACCAACTCGGCCTTGCGGTCGCTGACCGCGGCCTCGAAGTCGCGCAGGCTTGCGAACGCCGGCGCTCCGCCATCCAGTGCGCGTCGGACGGCCCGGCGCGTGAAGAACTGCGCCTCCAGCAGGGCCAGGGCTTCCTCTCCCACGATCTGCTGGGACCGCAGGACCCCTTCCCGATCGACCTCCTGGTTGCGGATGCCGATGCTCGTGATCGAAGACACCTGGCCGTGATCGACGCCGTCGAGCTTGTCGATCTGGTCCGTGAAGCCGTAGATCTTCTCGAGAACGTCCTCGTCGTAGATCGAGCCATCCTGCGCGACGATGGCAGCCGTCACGATGTTGGCGCTGCCGAACTGACGGTTGTAGTTCTCGTAGACCTGGATGTACGGGTGGTTCCGCGGGAGCAGGTCGATGAACTGGCTGAAGACCTGGAGCTGCAGCGCCTCGTAACCGAAGTACGCGGTCGCAGCACCGATCAGGATGATGTTGATCCTTCGATGCCGGATGAAGAAGCGCGAGAACCGGAGGCTCAATTCATCCATTCGTACCCTCTATGCTTGGCGGTGCTCGAAACGGCTCAACGGCGCGGGGCCGCGACCGACGCGAGCCGATGGCTAGCGCACGGAGCCCGACGGCTCCGCTTGCGACGGAAGCCGAAACCGGGATCGGCCTCCTGGGTGCGCGGTCGAGAGTCAGTGCTCCGGCCTTGCCTCCGGCTCGGCCGCCGGAGGACTGGAGGAGGCGCCAGGCGACGACACACCATCGAGTGGGGGAGGCTCACCGCCGGCGGACTGCGCCCACGACGCGCCCGAGTCCACGGACCGCAAGATGATCCCGTTCTGCCCGACCACATAGGCCTGACCATCGCTGCCAAAGGCAGCGGCTCGGAACCAGTTGAACAGACGAGGAGCTTTCGGCGTCTTCCACGTCGCACCGCCGTCATCGCTGCGGAACATCACGCCGCGATCGCCGACGAGCAACACGGATCCGTTCTGCCAGGCCGCGCCGAAGAGGCCCGCGGTGGTCGGCAGCCTCGCGGAGTCCCAGGTGAGACCTCCGTCGGCGGTCTCGATCACGACGCCGCCGGTGCCACCGGCGACCGCCTGATCTCCGGCGGCCGCGAGATCCATCAGGTACACGTCCTCGACGGCACCGGTGAAGCTCCGTTCACCCGTCCAGGTCGCTCCGCCATCGGACGTTCGGAGCGTCGTCCCGAACTCGCCGACGATCCAGCCGTGATCGCGATCGCGGAAGTGGACCGCGTTGAGGATGCGGTCCGGAATGTTCTCGTCACCGAAGGCCTCGGGAGGAATGACAACGACCTCCCATTGTGACCCGTCCCGGGTGTGCAGAATGGTCCCGAAATCACCCACCGCCCACGCTTCGTAGGGGGAGATGGCCGACACGTCGAAGAGCGGCGTATCCAGGGGCCGGGCGTCGTCGAACTCGGTCGCGGGCAGCTCCACTTCGAGCTTGTGCCAGCTGACGCCGCCGTCGGTGGTCTGGAGGAGCGTTCCTCCCGCCCCCACGGCCCAGCCGCGGCTCTCATCGCCTAGCGACACCGCATAGAGGGTTCGATCGGTCGGTGTCGGCTGATGCGACCAGATCTGTCCCCCGTCGACGGACCGCAGGACCGTTCCCCAGTATCCGACAGCCAGTACCAGGTCCCCCGCCGCAGCTACGCCGTACAGGTCGCTCCGCGGGAGCTGCCAGGCCGCAGGATCCGCGGGCTCGAACTCCAGAGCCCCCTGCGTCGTCGCCGCGGCGAGAGCGAGGCCCAAAGCGGGGAGCAACCACCACACTCGCAGGACGTTCCGGACCCGTGCCAGCGCCATGTCCCCTCCCGTCCAAGGGTGGGGGGCATTCTCCATCCCCACGCTGTCGATCTCTTGCCGGGCGGGTGTCACCCGGCAAGAGACTGTGCAACCTCGTGAGATCAGTGAGACGAACTGCCCCCGTTCCGTCGTATACTCACACGCATGCTGGTACCGCGTCAATCACGAGAATCGTCCGCAAGCTGATGAGAGGAGCGTCCATGTACTCGAGCCTTCGTCTGAACCGTCGGTGCGTAGCCGTCGCCGTCTCCGCGTTGATCTCAGCCGGAATGATCGTCTCTTCCGGCGCGGCCTGGGGCGACGTGGCTCCCGGCGACAAGATCACGGCCCAGAACAAGGAGAAGGTAAAGGGCCTCATCCCGGATGAGCTGTATCCGTTCGTTGCGGAGAGCTTCCCGGATCTCGAGATGGATATCGTGGAGGTTGAGAAGTACCCGGTCCATCCGAAGTACCTCGAAGCGACGGTCAAGTACGCGTGCCAGGCATCGCTCAACGACAAGGGGGTCATCACCAACTACACGGCGGGGCAGCCCTTCCCGTATTCCGAGTGGGCGAAGGAAGCCACGAATCACGCCTGCGATCTCAAGCCCGATGATCCGCAGTTCGCCCTCAAGCTGGCCTGGAACATCAACTACCGCTGGCAGGGTGGATCGGGACTGAATCTTCCGCACTGGGGCAGCAGCAACATGCGCAACAGCGGAAAGGAGATGTGGCGACTCGCCCAGGGCGAATATCGGCGCACCTACTTCAGTCACCGCGCGGACCTGCTGCCCGAGACCACGAAGCTGCAGGACGACACCGAGGTCGAGTGGGCGGAGTTCTTCGACGTGAAGACGCCCTTCGATCTGCGCGGAACCATGTTCCTTCTGTACCGCTACGTCACGGAGAAGGAAGACGACACCTGGGCCTACATCCCGGCTCTGCGGCGCGTTCGGCGCATCGCAGCAACCCAGAAGTCCGACTCCCTGCTCGGCACCGAGTTCACCCTCGAGGACTTCTACATCTTCGCCGGGTACGTCTGGGACCACCAGTGGGAGTTCCAGGGAGAGTCGGTCAAGCTGGCAGCGCTGAACTCCAAGCGCACCTGCTTCCCCTCGATCATGGGCCCGGAAGAAGCAGTCCTGACCACGGGAATGACCGAGCTCGGCGATGAAGAGCAGTGGTTCCACTGCAGCTTCGGTCCCTACGGCGCCCTCGCCTTCGACGGTGAGTCCTACCAGAAGCGGCAGGTCTTCCAGCTCGACGACGTCCCGCGCCAGAAGGGACACCCGTACAGCCGCAAGAAGATCTGGTACGACAAGGAAACGTTGATGCCGCTGTATTCGCTGATGTACGACCGGGCCGGCAAGCCGTACCGGATCATCAACAGCATCTTCAAGTGGAGCGAAGACACGAACAGCCCCGCCAACGAGGGCAAGTTCGTCAACAACTACGCGCACATCCTGATCGTCAACGTCCAGAACGACAACTCGCACACGATCCAGTTCGACAACGCGAACGCGGGCGAGTTCAGTGTTGCCGAGAGCCGGAAGTACTACGACACGACCAAGCTCAAGCGGCAGGGGCGCTGACATCGCGCGACGACAGGACATCTATTCTGGAGACCGGATGGAGTGGCGATGGGTGCTCGTCGGAGCACTCATCGTCCTCGGTCTGGAGACCCTGATCGGTGCGACCCTCGCCGCGTTCGGCCAGGACGTGGCCTCGCTCGGCGTCTTCCTGTTCGCGACGACCGTCGCCTTCCTGATCGGCGGCGGCGTGATCGGCTGGATGTCCCCGGGCTACACGCTCTGGGAAGCCGGCTTCGCGAGCGTGCTCGCGGCACTGGGCACCGTGGGTCTGGCAGTCCGACTGCTGCACTTCGGAGACGGCTTCTACGTCACCGTCCCCGTTGCCCTGGCGTTCGGATTGCTGTGCGGACTCGCGGGCGGACGCATCGGGGAGCGCATCCAGGAAGGGCCGGCACCTCGGGACTGAGCCGCAGCAGCGAGGGCCGAGCCAGCGCCGAGCGGGAAAGGCTCAGCGCTTTCCGAAGCGTTCGCTGCCGTCCGCCCACCTCTCCGGCGTGACATCCGGGTCGCGCAGCTCGAGCAGCATGCGGGTGGCGTGACGCATTCTGCTGCTCTGAACCAACGGCTCCTTGCCGCGATGCAAGGCCACGCGTACCTCGTCCTCGAGCACCAACCGACGGACGCGTGAGGTCTCGAGTTCGACCCAGGCGGTGCCCGTCATCTTCGCGAGAACCCGGTCGAACTCTAGGCCGGTCGCACTCTTGACGTTCTCGCCGTCAGCGTTCGCGCGCATCAGGATGAGCGCGCAGCGAACGCCGTCGATCACCTCGTAGCCCGCCAGTGAGTACTGGACGTCCATGCTGAAGCCCAGTGCACCCGCACGGCTCGCGGGGAAGCGACGTGCGCGCCAGTGGGCACCGGGGCTGATCTCCACCTGGGGTAGCGAGAAGCGCGAGTAGCCGATCGCTTCCTTCACGTAGAGAGGTGAGATGAAGTCGCGCGCCACCGGCACACCGCGAGGCGCGATCGCGAGGGGATTGCCGAACTCGTCGTGGACGAGCACGCCGAAGATCCGGCCGAGCAGCTTCTGGGGCGTCAGGTCTTCTTTCGGCTGCGCGCCGCGCAGGTCCATGACCTCGTTGCCATCGGCGTGAACCCGGATACGGTCCTCTCCCAGCTCGATCTCCCGCTGCGCCGACGGGTTCTGCTGCAACAGCTCGTAGTGGATCGCGTCGAGGCCCAACAGGTAGGCGTCGCGGCCATCTCCCGTCCCCTCGGTGGGGATCTCCCGGTACTCGAGCTCGAGGAGGTGGGATTCAGACAGCGGGGGCTTGTCGGCGGGCTCACCGGGGTCGGACACATACCAGTCGCCGCTGATCTCGAGGACGATGCGGTAGGCGTCGCCGCCCTTGCTCGGGCCCTTGTACGGCAGCCGGACCGGGCCGGCGGTCGGGACCGGAGCGCGTTCCTTGGGCTCTTCGAAGCGCACCTCCTCGTCCATGGACGAGATCACGGTGGGCTCACTGGGGGAATCGCTCGCGCACCCCAGGAAGCCAGGCAGCGACAGAGCAAGCATCAGGGGCAGCGGACCAGCCCCCATCAACCGAAGCGGCAGCCGCCGGACCCCGATACCCATTCGCGCGCGTGGCTCCTCGATCAAATCATCAGACGTTCAGAGGGCTCGCCCTGGAACCGGCCCCTGGAACTGGCCCTAGAACTGATAGGTGACGCCCATCCAGAACTCGTCGCGGTCCCGCATGAAGCGGTCGGCGAAGGATTCCTTGCCAAAGAAGGGAGACGCGGACTGCTGCTCGAGACCCGCGTTCAGGGTCTGCCAGTTGCCATCCTGCCAGCTGGTCGGGTCGGTGATGCAACTCAGGGTCTGGTTCGAGCAGACGTCGCGGATGTTCTGCTTGCGATTGCTGCCCCACAGCATGTTGAACCCGACGTCGAACAACAGGTGCTCGTTGTAGGTGTACCGCAGGGACGGCCCGATGATGACGGCCTGAGAGCGCCAGTCCACCGCCGCGAAGCTCGTCAAGGTGATCGAGTCGTTGCGCCAGTAGTTCTGCATGAACACCGTCGAGATGACCTGGGTTTCGTCCGGGACCATCTCGCCAGAGCCCTTTTCCCGGTAATCCATGATGTGCGCCAGGAAGGTCTGCGCCGACAGGAACGCCGTGCGCTTCGAGTTCAGGAACGGGATGAAGGTCGACCGGTCGAGGCCAACCGCCATCTGGAAGACCGTGCTCTTCGAGATGCCATTGCGCTTCGACGTGTCCTGGATCGAAGTGTCGAAGTCGAAGGCCATCTCGACGCGCAGCACCGTATCGATGCCCGGGATCTGGTAGTCGGCGGAGCCGCCGAGCGTCCAGATGCGCGGATACTTCAGCGTCGCTTCGCTGGCGGACCAGGGCAGGCCGAAGATCGAAATGGCGCCACCGCACTGGGCGACGGAGATGTTGCCCGGGGCGCCGGCATCGGCGCAGCCACCACCGGCCGTCGGCACGAGGTTCCACAGGGCGAACCAGGCATTCTGCAGATCCTCGTTGGCGGCCTGCAGGGATCCCATCGGTGCCCGGCCGCTCTGGGCGCCCGGGTCGTTGCCGATCACTGTCTGGGCGGTGCTGTGCAGATAGGGGTCGAAGCCACTGAGCCAGACACCGCCGCTATAGGCGAAGGGCCCGCCGTTCGCCGGAACACCCGCCTGCGCGAGGGCATCGATCGTACCAGCGACCGGTCCTCCGCCCGTCGCCAGCCCCTGCAAGAACAGCAGGACGGCGGGGTTCGGATTCTCGGTCGAGTAGTGGTTCTCGAACTCCGCGACCGGAATGTCCTGGAAGGTGTAGAAGGTCGACAGGGAGAAGGCGATCGAGGGCTCGGGGATGCGGAACTCGAGGCGCATGCCCGGCTCGGTGTTCTTGATCGCCCAGTCACGCTTGTCGACGCGCGCCAGCGAGAAGTTGAAGAGCTGGTGGCCACCCGCATCCGCGCGGGCCTCGCAGGCCGCGGTGAACGCGTACGCCTCACCGCACTGACCGAACTGGTCCGGGATGAACTGATCGAACACCCAGGCGAACTCGAGGGATACGTCCTGAAGCGGACCGACCTCGCCGAAGCTCTGGATCACGTCGAGAGCGAGCTGCGGAATGCGGCGCTCCTCGAGGTCCGGGAAGACGTTGTGGTAGCCGAGATCGATGGGATTGATCTTGTCCTGCAACCGGAAGGCGTCGGTCTTGCCCCAGACGATCTGCTGCTTGCCGACCCGGATGAAGGTGTTCTTGTAGTCGACCTCCATGTAGAGCTCGCGCACGAAGCACCAGGGATGCGCGTTGTCCACGCAGTCGAAGGCCAGATTGGTCTCGCGGCGGTTGATGTCCACGGAGCCGCGCTTGAGGGAGCCTGCGCTGCCGATCCCGCCCTGGTAGGAGTTGAGAGCCGTGTCGAGCGTGGTGCCGTTGGCTTCCGCCAGATTGAGGGACGCATCGAGACCCGTTCCAGGCGCGAGTCCGCCATTGGGCGCCGGAAAGTTGTTCTGCAGGTCGCGGTAGGTGTTGCCGTCCGCGTTGCCACCGATGTTGGTCTGACCGCTGCTGCGCGGCACGATCGGCGCGGTTACACGGCCGAAGAACACCACGTTGTCGATGGACACCGCGGGCGTGAGCTTGCCGCTGAAGAGCGTCCCGGTGTCCGAGTTGATGTATGTGACCTCACCGCTGATGCGGGCGCCAAAGCACTCTTGCGGCAGGCCAGCCGCGGCACAGGTCGCTTCGCCACCCCTGCCGGTGGCCGATACCGTCGCGAAGGAACGCAAACTCCCGGGCGGCGCGAAACCCGCGCCGGCGACCGGATCGTCCGGGTACGCGGGCGCCGTGCCGAAGTCACCACCCTGCAGGTGCGCGCCGTAGAGATCTCCCTGGACCTCGTAGATGGCGTCATACGTCGGCCGCAACACACTGAACATGCCGACGCTGAGATCGCCCTGGTCGTACAGGCGCAGACTGGACTCGAGGTTCAGCTCGTTGCGCCAGCTCGTCGTCTGCACCTGGTTCTCGAAGTTCGGGCTCCGGAAGTAGACGTTCGAACGCACGAAGCCGTGGGTTTCGAAGTTCTCGCTGAACCAGTCCCCCATTGATTCAGCCCGTACCGACGAACCTCCCAGGAACAGCCCGAGCGCGACGGCGACGATGCATCCAAACGACCGTGACTTGCCAAGCGAGACGAAACGCATTGCGGCGTTCTCCTTACCACTGGCGACTGGCGGTCCGACGGACAGTGCGCTGATCCATGCGCACCGATATCGACCATCATTTCACGAGATGGCTTGGAGAACAAGCAATTATCCGTCTTGTTGCGACTCCAGTATGAGCCGCGACCGCGACACCGGACGGGTCGCGGCCACTTCTGGCGTCTCCAATGGGAGCCGATCGAAGCGTGTACGCTACGTGGCGATTCAGACCCACGCCTAACCGCCGATGGGAAGTACCGCGGTGTCAGGAAATTTCGATCCAACCGCTGACCCGACTCGAGGCGACATCACCTGAGGCCAATTGCAACGGGTGGTTGGCGGTGAACGCGTAGCGTCCGGGCATCGCGTGACAGACGAGCGTGGCGCCCGGGGTCAGTGCGAACACGCGCGCCAATCTCGGTGTGCGCCCCGGTGCGGCACACGCCACACGCTGACCGGCTTGGAGCGCGAATGAGACGACCACCAGGGACGAAACGCCGCTCTCCAGAACAAAGGCGTGTCCGTTGCCAGTCACCGCGTCGTTGGGTGCAAGGCCCTGCTCCGTAACGGTGATTGCAGGAACCGCCAACGACGAAACCGGCGACGCGGTGGGTTCGACGGGGGCAGCGAATGCGGGCTGGACGAGAACGAAGGCAACGATTCCAAAGAGAGTCGCCAGGACCTGAAGGCGGCGGGACGGGGTTCGGTATTCCATTGGATCTCCTGATTCGGCGGGCGCAGGAGGATCATCGGACCCCGACTCTATGGGTACAATAGACATATATTGTCATTACTGTTCCCGTATGGAGACAATGCGATCCGGGAGTCCCCGGACACCTGATATGATCGGTCGCGCCATCCCCTCATGGGAAACGGGAGGCCGCCTTGCCGCTTCATCCCGAGATTCAGTCGCTCGTCGACCAGATGGCCGATGACCCCAACGCCCTCGACATCGCCGCGTCCACTCCACAGCAGGCCCGTGAGTTCTACCGTGCCGTCGGCGCGATGTTCGGCCCCGGTCCCGATGTCGCGTCTGTGCGCGACATCGAGATCCCGGGTCCGGTCGGCGCGATCCCGGTCCGCGTCTATACACCCGTCGGTGATGGACCCTTTGGCGTCTTCGTGTTCTATCACGGCGGCGGCTGGGTGATCGGCGACCTCGACACCCATGACAAGGAATGCCGTGCGCTCTGTACGGACGCCGGCTGTCTCGTCGTTTCCGTCGACTACCGGCTCGCGCCCGAGCACCCCTACCCCGCCGCGGCGGACGACGCCTTCGCTGCGCTGGAGTGGATCTCGGCGCACGCTGCAGAGATCAGCGGCGACCCGGAGCGCATCGCCGTCGGTGGCGACAGCGCCGGCGGAAACCTCGCCGCCGTCGTCGCGCTGCTCGCGCGCGACGCCGGAGGTCCAGCGCTGCGCCTGCAGCTCCTCGTGTATCCCGTCGTGGACCTGCGATCGCCGAGCGGCTTCGCGTCGCGCAAGGAAAACGAGGAAGGACCCTTCCTCACTCTCGACGTCATGGAGTGGTTCGAGCGACACTACTTCGAGGGCACGGATGGCGCGGGCCCAGGCGACGCCGGGCGTCGGGAAGTCAAGGCGTCGCCCCTGCTCGCCCCCTCGCTGGCAGGCCTGCCGCCTGCGTGGGTGATCACTGCCGAACTCGACCCTCTCCGCGACGAGGGGGAGGCCTACGCGGCCGCTCTCGAGAAGGCCGGCGTCCCGACGACACTCACACGCTTCGACGGAATGCCGCACATGTTCTTCCAGCTGGGACCGATCAGCGGCGACGCACGGCGGCTGCTCGGCGAGGCAGCCACGGCGATCCGCAAGGCACTCGCCTAGCAGCGCGCGGCAGACGGCCGCGCACCCGCAGCAAGCAAGGACCCCAGGAGGTCAGCATGTCGAACGACAACGAGCGACAGATCGTGATCGTGGGGTCGGGCTTCTCGGGGATCTGCCTCGGCATCAAGCTCAAGCAGGCCGGGATCCATTCCTTCACCATCCTCGAGAAGGCCCCGCGCCTCGGGGGCACGTGGCGCGAGAACACCTACCCGGGCGCCGCCTGCGACGTTCCCTCGATCTCCTACTGCTTCTCCTTCGAGCAGAAGACCGACTGGTCGCGCTTGTGGTCCCCCCACGACGAGATCCTCGCCTACATGGACCAGTGCGCAGAGAAGAACGGCCTCGTTCCGCACATCCGGTACAGCACCGCACTCGAGAGCGCGCACTTCGATGCCGAGTCCGGGCAATGGCAGGTCCGGACCTCCGCGGGCGACGAGATTCGCGCCGACGTGCTGGTGAGCGGCGTCGGGCAGCTCAACCACCCGCATGTCCCGGTCATCCCCGGGCTCGAATCCTTCCAGGGCGAGCGTTTCCACTCCGCCCGTTGGAATCACGACTACGACCTCACGGGCAAGCGGGTCGGGGTCATCGGCAACGCGGCCAGCGCGATCCAGTTCATCCCCGAGATCGCGAAGAAGGTCGGCCGGCTGGACATCTTCCAGCGCAGTGCCAACTGGATGGTCCCCAAGGGCGACCGGGAGTACACCGACACCGAAAAACAGCGCTTCGCGCGGTTCCCCTGGCTGGCTCGGCTGGCCCGTTGGAAGACCTGGTTGCAGTACGAGAGGATGTTCCCCGTCTTCCGCCAGCGCCCGCGCGCCTCGGCGAAGATGACCCAGACCTCCCTCGACGACCTGAAGACCCACATCCACGACCCGGAGTTGCGCAAGGCTCTGACCCCCACCTACCCCATCGGCGGCAAGCGGATCCTGTTCGCGGACGACTACTACCCGGCGCTCACCCGGGACAACGTCCATCTCGTGACCTCGCAGATCGAACGCGTCGAGGCCGACGCGGTGGTCACCCGAGACGGCGCGCGCCACCCGGTCGACGCGCTGATCCTCGCGACCGGCTTCGAGTCGACGGCCTTCTTGAGCCCCATGGAAATCGTGGGCCTCGGCGGGCGCTCCCTGCGCGACGACTGGAGGGACGAGCCCGTCGCCTACATGGGCATGACCGTCTCCGGTTTCCCGAACTTCTTCATGCTGTATGGCCCCAACACCAATCTCGGCCACAACTCGATCATCTTCATGATCGAATGCCAGGCCAACCACATCGTGTCGGCCATCCGTCAGGTCTTCGACCAGCGAATCGGAACCATCGACCTGCGCCCGGACGTCATGCAGGCGTACAACGACCGGATCCAGCGCGAGCTCTCGACCTCGGTGTGGGCCACCACGGACCACAGCTGGTACAAGAACCAGTCCGGTCGCATCACCAACAACTGGTCGGGCAGCACGATCCGCTACTGGTGGATGACCCGTCGCACCGACCTGTCGGTCTACGAGCAGGTTCCGCTCCACGACCTGAAACGCGGCGACTCGGGGCAGCTCGCGCAAGCGAGCTGAGGGGCGCTCAGCTGCCTTCGTTGCAGCTCCGCTTGGACCGCAGGTACGCGACCAGCTTCCAGAGGTCGTCGTCTCCTTCGGGCATCTTGCCCTGCCACGCGGGCATGCGCGTGTCCGGGACGCCCTCGGCGATGGAGATGAAGACTTCCTGGTCGCTGCCCCCGTGCTTCCAGGTGCAATCGAAGAGGTAGGGGGCGTCCCGATTGCCCGGGGACGTGGAGTGGCAATAGCCACCGCAAGTTCCGGTGAACAGCAGCCGGCCGCGACGGACTGCGGCCGGGTCCTGCTCGTAGATCGCGGCCGGGCTCGGCGGCGGCTCGGCGTCGCCGATCGCGCAGCCAACCGCCATCCCGACCGACGCGAGCGCCGCGGCGAGCCGCACGGGTTTCAACCTTCGGGCAGGACGAACACGAACAAGTGGCCCCCTTCCGGGATGCGATCCGGTCCGCCCGCAAAGTCGTCCATCGAAGCGAAGCTGCCCGACCCGTAGACGACGTAGGTCCGGCCGTCGAGCTCGTAGGCGACGGGCTGGCTGCGCACACCACCTCCCATCCGGAAGCGCCATAGCTGCTTCCCGGTCTTCGACTCGTAGGCCACGGCCTCTCCGCCGAGGGTCCCGCTGAACACCACGCCGCCCTTGGTCGTCAGCGAGCCGGCCATCATCGGATGCGCCTCCCGGTGGCGCCAGCGCACCTCACCCGTCGACGCGTCGATGGCGACGAAGTTCCCGTACGACTTGCCGGCCTCGGCATCGACCAGCTCCGGCAGCCCTCCCAGATAGGGCATGCCCTCGACGAACACGCTGATGCCCTTCGCGAAGGCCTGGCACGACTCGATGGTCGCCGTGAAGACGAGACCCAGGTCCGGGTCATAGGCACCCGTGTACGACCCGTTGGTGCCACCGAGATTGCTCGGGCAGGTCCGCTCGAGCGTGTCTTCCGCCGGCATCGCCTTCGGATTCACGACCGGGCGGCCCTTCGCGTCGAGGGTCGCCCAGTTGACCTGCTCGAGGTACGGCTTGCCCTTCACGAACTCGCCCGTCATCCGGTCGATCATGTAGAAGAAGCCGTTTCGGTTCGCCTGGACGATCAGCTTGCGCGGTTTTCCGTCGACTTTGGTGTCGACCAGGAAGATGTGGCTGTTGCCGTCGTAGTCCCAGACGTCGTGGGGAGTGAACTGGAAGTGCCACTTGCGCTTGCCGGTCTTGGGGTCGAGAGCGAGGAGGCTGTTCGAATACAGGTTGTCGCCGAGCCGCTCGTCACCGTTCCAGTCCGGGGACGGGTTCCCGGTCGTCCAGAAGAGCGTGTCCGTCTCTGCGTCGTAGGCCCCCGTGGTCCAGGCCGGCGAGCCGCCTCGCGCGTACGAGTCTCCCGCCCACGTCTCGACACCCGGCTCCCCTGCCGTCGGCACGGTGTAGTGGCGATAGACGCGCTTCCCGGTCTTCGTGTCGTACGCGTCCATGAAGCCGCGGATCCCGTACTCGCCGCCCGCGATGCCGATGTAGGCGAGGTCGCCGACCACGAGCGGCGCGGAGGTCGCCGTATAGCCCTTCGTGTAGTCGATGATCTCGGTGTCCCACGCGATCGCGCCGGTCTTCCGATCGAAGGCGATCAGGTGCGCGTCGAGCGTTGCCATCAGGACCAGGTCGCCGGTGATCGCCGCACCGCGATTGGCCGGGCCGCAGCACAGGGGAAGATTTCTTCCGTTCTGGTGGTCGTAGCGCCACAACAGCTCGCCTGTCCTGGCGTCGAGTGCGAACAGCCGGTTGTAGGACGACGTGACGTAGAGCACGCCGTCGTAGAGCACCGGTGAGACTTCGAACTGCCCCGTGGTGCCGGTGCTGAACGCCCAGGCGACCTGCAGCTTGGGCACGGTCTTCGGGTTCAGCTGGGTCAGCGGGCTGTGCCGCAGGTTCCGATAGTCGCCGCCGTAGTGGAGCCAACGCGACCCCTTGGCGAAGGGCGTGTCGAGCATGGCCTGGGTGACCGGGCCCGCGCTCCCGCCGACGGGCTTGGGGGCGATCCAATGGGTCGGAAGCGGGTCGAGCACGATCTCGGCGGGCTCGGACATCGGCTCCGCCGCAAGACTCACGCTCGGGAAAATCGACAAGACGGACACACAGAGCAGCGCGCGGATGAGTCGCATGACTTCCTCCTGGGATCGACGGGACGAGTCTAGACCGGATGGGCGCCTTGCGAGCGGGAAACATCCCAAGAGTGACACGGGCTAAGCTCGACGGCATGAGCGATCGCCTTCGATCCTTGCTGCTCGCACACGGGGGCCTGCTCTTCCTCGCCGGAATGCTCGCGGGCTTCCCGTTCGCCTTTCACATCCTCGGCCGGGTCGAACTGTGGCCGATCCCCGGCGCACTCGACATCCAGATGCCCGGCGACTATCGCGGCTGGCGCATGGCGCATCTCGAGGGAATCCTGAACGGGCTGCTGTTGATGGGCGTCGCCGCAGGGGGTTCGCTGCTGCGCGGGAGCGAGCGTGCGAACCGCTGGATCGTCGGATCGTTGATCGTGTGCGGCTGGGGGAACATCGTCGCCAGCTTCATCGGCCCGCTGACGGGCGTGCGCGGCCTGTCCTTCACGGGGCTCAGCTGGAACAGCGTCGTTTTCTTGTTGTTCATGATCGCCATCGTCGCGATCTTCATCGCCTTGCCCCTGATCGTCCGGGGCGCCTGGGCGCGCTATCGCGAGTAGTTCGGGAGCAGAGCCTTGAGCGACACGCACTACGACCTGATCACCGTCGGCGGCGGACTGGGCGGCGCCGCCCTCGCCAGTGTCATGAGCCGCGCGGGCGCGCGCGTGCTGGTGCTCGAGCGCAGTCGCGACTTCAAGGACCGCGTGCGCGGGGAGGTGCTCGTTCCCTGGGGCTGTGCAGAAGTCGACAAGCTCGGTCTCTTCGATGCGCTTCGGGACGACCTCGGGCACCCGCTGCGCTACTGGGCGGTCGACCTCGGCGGCGTTCCCGCGGTCCGGCGAGACCTGGTCGCGGACTCGGACCTGGGACTGCCGGTGATCACCTTCTTCCACCCCGACATGCAGTGCCTGATGCTCGACCGGGCCATCGCGGACGGCGCTGAGGTCCGGCGGGGCGCGACGGTCGTGGATGTGACGCCCGGGCAGACACCAGCGGTGCGCTTCGAGCAGGACGGCCAGGCCCGCGATGCCACCGCGCGACTGGTCGTCGGGGCCGACGGTCGCGGGTCATCCCTGCGTCGCTGGGGCGGCTTCGCGGTGCAGACGGATCCGGAACGGCGCGCGTTCGCGGGCGTGCTGCTCGACGACATGCCCGCCCCGGACGACACCATGCATTCCCGCTTCTCGCCTTCCGAAGGACGGATGAGTTGGCTCTTTCCCCAGGGCAACGATCGCGTGCGCGCCTACGTGGGCTTCGATTCGCGCTCGAGCGACGAGCCCTTGTCGGGCAAGAGAGGTCTCGCACGCTTCATCGAGACCTCGGTCGCTCTCGGCGTTCCCAAGGAGTACTTCGACGGATGTCGCCCGGCCGGACCGCTTGCGACCTTCGACGCAACGGACAACTGGGTCGAGCACCCCTACCGGGACGGCGTCGCGCTGATCGGCGACGCCGCAACCACGAGCGACCCGACCTGGGGCCAGGGCATGTCCCTCACGGCGCGCGACGTCCGAGTCCTCAGTGAGAGTCTGCTCGGGCACGAGAGCTGGGACGTCGCGGGCCACGCCTTCGCGGAAGAGCACGACCGGGGCTACGCGGCCTGTCACCAGTGCGACAACTGGTACACCGACCTGCTGCTCGAGCCGGGCCCCGAAGCGGACGCCCGCCGCAGCGTCGCCCTCCCCCGCATCCTCGAAGACCCGACCCGCTTGCCCGACACGCCAATTTCGGGACCCGACCAGCCCGTCGACGACAGCACTCGCCGGCGCCTGTTCGGGCTCGACTGAGCCCGTGGGCATGCGAATAGGGGTCGCCGCCCTGCTGGTGCTCGCACTCGGGCTCGAAGGCTGCTTCTTGTTCCGCACCCCGAGGCCGTGGACCGTGAACGACGTGACCGAGGTCGACGGCTACCTGAGCGCGACCTTCACCCGGGACGACGAGACCCTGGGCTTCTTCTTCGCGCCCAGCGGCGACTGTCGCGCGATCCTCCGAAACAGCGCGGAGATCTTCTACGAGCAGCGGGGTCCGCTGGGAACCGTCGCCCAGGACGATCGCGACTGCGTGCCCATCGGCATCGGCCAGCTGCGCGCCTGGGCCCGGCGCAACCCCACGCCCCGGGACCTCCCGATCCTGCCGAGCCTCCCGGCCCACTTCCGAGAGATCCATCGTGACGCCCACTTCGTGTTGGTACGCGGCAGCTTCCCGCTGGCGGGGCTCGTCTACTTCCACAGCGGGCGCGACGCGGTGGCCTTTCTGCCCAACTCGCCAGCCTGCGAGCCCGCCATCGCCCAGGGCGGCGCGAACATGCAGTACAAGCGCTGGAACGAGAACGTCGTCTGGCTCGGGAGCGTGACCGCGCCCTGCCCGATCCTGGGACTCGCCTTTCCGCTGACAGCTGAGCAACCGAGCTCCCAGCCGCCGAGCCCTCAGCCGCCGAGCCCGGGGGCGGACTGAAACGGGAAATCGCGAAGCGCGTCGAGGAAGCTGCGCGCCGCCAGGGTCAGGTAGCGGCCCTGCTTGTAGATCGCGCCCATCTCCACCTTCGGCGCCCGTTCCATGTCCGTGATGTCGACCGCCGCCAGGCTTCCGTTCGCCACTTCTTCGCGCACGGCGACCTCGGGCACCACCGACAGACCCGCGTCGATCCGCACGAAACGTTTGATCACCTCGATGGACGAGAGTTCCATGGCCACGGGCAGCCGCACGCGCGCCTCGGCGCAGAGTGCGTCCAGCAGCCGTCGGGACGAGCACTTGTCGTCGAGCAGGATGAACGCGTCGCGCTCGAGATCCTTGAGCAGGATGCGCCGTCGGCGCGCCAGGCGGTGATCGGGATGACAGATCAACAGGTCCCGCCGACGGAACAACGGGACGGACTCGAGACCTTCGGGCAAGCCGGTGAGGGTGACGATCCCGAGGTCCACCTCGTGGTCGAGAACGGCCTGGACGGTTCGCGGCGACGTCGCGTTGCGGATCACGATCTCGATGCCCGGGTGACGCGCGCGATAGCCCTGCAGGATGGCGGGCAGCCGGTAGCAGCCGGTCGTGTCGGAGGTCTGGATGACGAGGCGTCCGCGAGCGAGCCGGTCCAGATCTTCGAGTTCCTGGCCGGCCTGCTCGAGCAACGCCTCGGTCTGTCCCACGTAGCCCAGCAGCACCCGCCCGGCCTCGGTGAGGTCCACGCGCTTCGTGGTGCGGTCGAGCAATCGCCGCCCGACGACGTCCTCGAGCTTCGCCACCTGCAGACTCACCGCGGACTGGGACCGCAGCAGCTCCTCGCCCGCCCGGGAGAAGCTGCCCAGTCGCGCCACCACCGCGAAGACGCGCAGGGCCTCGTACGGAATCTCCATGTCGCGCCCTCCTCATGCACTCACGAGACGGACTCTCGTGACGGGCTCTCATGACGGACTCTCATGACGGACTCTCATCATATTCAGAACGAATGAAACTGATCTGAATTATGAATTGGACCAATAGATGCCTCACCCCTACCGTGCGCGCCACTCGACGATCCCAGGAGGAAGTCCATGCGCGTTCTCGATCACCCGTCTCGCAGCCTTCGGGAATTCCGACTGCTTCCCGCCCTCACCCCGGCGGACGCCAGCGCCCCGGACGTGTCCCTCGCGACGTCCCTGTGTCGGTCTCCAACGGGCGAAGGCGCCACGATCGGCTTGACGAGTCCGTTCGTGAGCGCCGCCATGCAGGCGGTAACCGGCCGCGACATGGCCGTGGCCATCGCACAACTCGGGGGCATCGGCGTCGTCCCCGTCAGCCAGTCCGTCGAGGCTCAATGCCAGACGGTCGCCGCCGTCAAGCGCTTCAAGGCGGGTTTCCAGACGGATCTGGTCACGCTCTCTCCCGGCCAGTCGCTGTCCGAAGTCGCAGCATTGATGGAGCGCACGGGGCATACGCGCTTTCCGGTCACCGATACCGGCATCTTCCACGGCCGGCTCCTGGGTGTCCTCACGGACAACGACTTCGACCCCCACAGCGATCTCGGCTTCCGCGTGGCCGACCGCATGCGCAAGGACGTCCAGGTCGGCGTCGCGACCCGTGACCTGCGAGAAGCCAACCGACTGATGGTGGAGACCGGACGCGGCTTCCTGCCGATCGTGTCCGAAGAGGGCACCCTGCTCTCGGTCGTTTTCAAGAAGGACCGGGACAAGCACCTGCGACATCCCGCAGAGACCGTGGACTCCCAACGGCGCCTGCGCGTCGCTGCAGCGGTGTCGACCCACCCCGAAGACCGGGAACGCGTCCAGGCGCTGCTCGAGCACGGCGCCGACGTGCTGGTCCTCGACGCGAGCGACGGACACACCGCGTACCAGGCGGAGATGCTCGAGACCATCCGGCGCGTGCGGGACGTGCCCGTCGTCGCGGGCAACGTCGTGACCGCCGACGGCTTCGAGTTCCTGGCCGAAGCCGGCGCGGCCGCCGTCAAGGTCGGCATGGGCGTCGGGTCGGGCTGCACGACCCAGGCCATGAAGGGCACGGGCCGCGGACAGGCGACGGCGCTGATGGACGTCGCTGCAGCGCGCGACCGTCATGCCGAACGCACGGGACAACGCCTGCCGCTGATCGCGGACGGCGGCATCAGCGGCCCGGCCGAGATCGTCGTCGCGCTGGCCCTCGGCGCCGACTGCGTGATGCTCGGCAACCTGCTGGCGCGCTTCAGTGAGAGCCCCGGGCGGATCGTGCGGAACCGCAGCGGCCAGGACTTCAAGGAGTACTGGATGGAAGGCAGCGCACGTGCAGCCAATGCGCGCCGCTACGCCCAGACGCGCGCCGGCTTCTTCGAAGAGGGCATCGAAGGCTGGGTCCCCCACGAGGGGTCGGTCTACGACGGGCTGCCGCTGCTGGCGCGCGCGCTGCGATCTGCGCTCTCCACGGCGGGTTGCAGGACCCTGGCCGAGCTGCAGGAGCGGGCCGTCCTCGAGCCGCAGTCGCCCGCCAGCCTCGCCGTCGCCGCGGTGCGGGGCATGGAGCCACGCGACCTGCCGGCGTGACAGGAGCCGGCAGCGCCGTGAAGCCGCTACACTCCGCCCCCGTGACCCAGCCTCGAGAACACGCTCCCGACCGTTCGCCTGCCAGCCCCGACCCGGGCGGCGCCAAGCGCCACCCCCTGGTCGCCTTCGGCGCCTGGCTGCTGCCCGCGCTGCTGGCGGTCGTCGTGATCCTGCCTCTGCGTTCCGCGGTCGCCGACTGGAACGACGTCCCGAGCGGGTCCATGTGGCCCACGATTCTCGAGGGCGATCGCATCTTCGTCGACAAGCTGGCCTACGGCCTGCGCGTGCCGTTCACGACGCTCTGGCTGCAGCAGTGGGATGAACCCACTCGCGGCGACATCATCACCTTCGCTTCACCCAAGGACGGCATCCGGCTGGTCAAGCGCGTCATCGCGATCCCCGGTGACCGCATCGCGATGCGGGACAACGAGCTCATCCTGAACGGCGAGCCCTTGCGCTACGACGACGTGGACGAAGCAGGCTCCCGTCCCGCCCCGGACGGGCGCGCCCTGCGCATGCTCGTGGCCACCGAAGACTTGCCGGGCAACGCACACGACGTCGCGTTCACCCCGGGTCTCATCGGGCTGGATTCCTTCGCCGAGCTCGTCGTACCGGAAGACAGCTACTTCTTCCTGGGCGACAACCGCGACCAGTCCTTCGACTCGCGCTTCATCGGCTTCGCGGCCCGTGACGAGATCTACGGCCGGGCCACGCACGTGGCGTTGTCCGTCGACCCGGAGCGGAGCTACCGGCCGCGCTTCGAGCGCTGGTTCACGCCGCTTCACTGATCGCCGCACGTTGACCCGCCTCACGTTGACCTGTCCCCATTGACACAGGCGCCGACAGTCCCGAACGCGGCCCCGGCGCACTGCCCCGTCTGCGGGGAAGTCGGTCGCCACCTCTACGAGAAGGGCGGCCACCAGGTTCACCGCTGCCGCGGCTGCGGTCTGGGCTTCGTCTCGGACCTGCCGTCCCCCGACGCCCTCGCGCGCTTCTACGCCGACCACTACTACGACCCCGAATCCGCCGAGCGGAGCGGCGGGCTCGGCTACCACACGGCCTACACCGAGCTCGAGCCCGGGCTCAAGCGGATGTATGGCGACTTCATCGACCGGCTCGAGAAACAGCATCCGGGCAAGCGCTTCCGGCGCGTGCTCGACGTCGGCTGTGCGTACGGTTACTTCCTGGACGTCGCGCGCGAACGACTCGCTCCCGACGAACTCGTCGGGCTCGACGTCACGCCCGAAGCCGAGACCATCCGCGAGCGCGGCTACGCGTTCCATCGCGGCTTCGTCGAGGACGTGGCGCTGCCCGAAGGACACTACGACCTCGTGTTCATGGGCGACGCGCTCGAGCACGTGCGCGACCCGGTCCGGGTCGCCGACCGCCTGAGCTCCGTACTGGCGCCGGGCGGCGCGCTCGTCGTCACGACAGTCGATTTCGACGCCGCCCTGGCCCGCCTGCTCGGCCGCCGCTGGCGCCTGATGAAGCCGCCCGAACACCTCTTCTACTGGACCGAGCGCTCCCTCGCGAAGCTCTTCGGAGATCGCGGCCTCAGCGGCCGCTACGAGAACTACTGGCTCTACCTGCCGAAGCGCTACGTGCGGACCCAGTTCGCCCTGCAGTTCGGCTTCGAGCCGTTCTTCCTGGCGCTGTGGCCCGGAGATGACATTCCGATCTGGAGCTTCGACGTCCTGATCGCGTTCTTCGAGAAGGCCGCCCCGACTCTCTAGCTGGCGAAGCCAGAGGCTTCGCTTACGACGGAAGCCGAAGTCCCAAGACAGAGTCTTGGGTCACGCTCCTAGCTGCGGTCAGCGACCTTTGCGTCGTCGCGTCCCAAGACTGCGTCTTGGGTCACGCTCCTAGTCGAGGGTGACGAAGAGCGATCGCCGGGGCTTGCCGTCCACCGAACGACTGCGATGCCCGCGGCCCGTGGTGTCCTCGGCGAGCAGGATGGAGCCCGGCCCGAGCACGCGCTTCGTGCCGTCGCCGATCTCGATCTCGACGGACGCGTCGAGATTCACGACGTACTGCCGCCTCGGCGCACAATGGAAGTCGAAGTCGTAGTCGCCGGCCGTCTCGCGGAACACCACCCCGCTCGCCTCCTGCAGCTTCGAGATCATCCCGATGGCACCGAGGTCCTTCAACGGAATCTCGACGTCCTCGAAGTGCGACTCGCCGTCGTCGCCGGAGTAGATACGCGTAACGTTCACCGTGCCTCCCTCGCCGCGCCGGGCGTCACGCCGGCACCGGAACCGGCTCTCCGCCTCGGAGGACCGGGTACTGACGGCCCGGATCGTCCTGCAAGCCGGCCCTGCCGCGATCCGCTTCCGTTCGGACACGCGCGCCGTCGGGCGCGTACTGCAGGATGTAGGACTTGCGGACGCGGTCCGTCTGGTTGGGTCCCGTCCGATGGGGCGTCAGCGACGAGAACACGACGATGTCCCCCGCTCGCGCCGGGACCGCGACGGCTTCCGGAGACGATGCCACGCAGCGCCAGCCGAGATCCGTCGCCTCGTGCTGCAGCGTGCCCCGTCGATGCCAGCCCGGCAGCACCCAGGGGCAGCCGTTGCTCTCGTCCGTGTCGGTCAGCGCCACCCAGCAGGTGAGGTACTGCTGGGGCTCGACGTAGGTGTACCCGTTGTCCTGATGAAACGGGAACTCCTGAGGATTGCCGGGCTTCTTGTAGACCGCCTGGTCCCAGTAGAGCCGCACGTCCGGGCCGATCAGGTCGTGGCACAGATCCAGGATCGCCGGGGCAGCGCTCATGTCGCGCAACAAGCGAGACTGCGCGACCAGATGCGTCGAGAAGGTAATCTCACCCGCGCGGGCGATGAAGAGCCGGCCGCCCTCTCGCGTCTTCAGGAAGTCCTCGACCTTCTTCTCGAAGGGATCGATCGTCCGGATGACCTCGGCGATCTGGCTCGAGGAGAAAGCGCCCGGGTAGAGCAGGAAGCCGTCGCGATCGAAGCGTTCTCGCTGCTCCGCCGAGAGGCGACCCGCGACCGGCGACGGGCGCCAGGCAAAGGCGTCGTTGAAGGGGTGGAGCGTCGGTGTCTCACTCATCGGGCGTCAGCATACGCGAGAGCGGCGACGGCGGCCGCGATGGCGGCACGCCGTTCCGGCGACAGGGCGTGACGGGCCAGCACGACGTCGACCTCGCCGGGGACGTCCGTGCCAGACGAGTCTTCACTGGCGGCGCGCGAAGTGGTCTCGACGATCAGGCCCGCCATGCGATCTCCGATCCGGATCAGGGCCGGGCGCAGCTCGGTCGCCAGGTCGAACTCCGCCAGCGCCGGGTCGTCCAGAGCGCCGAGAGTCGCTTCCTGGATCTCGACGGCCGCATCGATCTGCGCCCGGTAGAAGGCGCGCACCGCGTCGGCGGGCGGCGGCGCGACTCCGCGCTCGGCCGCCGCCCGCAGGACGGCGCGCATCCCGGCAGCGAGGACGGTCTCCTCCCGCGCCGGGTCCACCACGGGCAACCCGGCTGCGCGCTTGAAGCCTGCCACGAAGGGCATCAGCGCGAGCCGCTCGTCGCAGGCCGCGAGCAGTGCGGCGCGCGGAAGCGCTGTCTCCGGGCTGGGTACGCTAGACAGCCATTCCGCACGCAGCCGAGCCAGGGTGCCGTCGGCCTCCCGGGCCAGCAGCCACGCGTCGAGACGCTGGGCCAGGGCTTCGTTGCCGGGCGGGAGCCAGTACGCCTTGAAGTCGCGGGTGAACGGGCCGATCACGACGACTTCGGACAGGGAGCCGAGCCAGTGAGGAGCCTCCAGGGTGTCCGTCACCACGGCGTCGACGGCAGACGTCGCGAGCCGCGTCGGGACCGCGGCGTTGTCGGGGACCGCGAGGATCTCCGCCGACGGAAAGCTCGCGCGGGTCACTCGTTCCAGGTGACCGCCTGCGTTCACCGCGATGCGAAGCCCCGCAACGTCGAACGCGCCGCCCTTCGCGCGGGACGCGTGCTCGCTCGCGCGAACGATGAGTACGGCGCCGGTCTGCGTGACGGGAACGGTGAAGCGCCCCGCGACGGAACGCTCGGGCCGAACGGTCACGCCGCTCATGGCCACGTCGAAGCGGCCCGCGCCCAGGTCGGCGGTCAGCTCCGGCCAGCGAAACGGAACGAAGCGAAGCGCGAGGCCCGTGTCCGCCGCAAAGGCACGGGCGACGTCGACATCGAGTCCCCGATAGCCCGCGTCTGGTGCCGGACCGCGCTCGGAGAACGGCGCGTAGTCGCCACTGGTCCCGACCCGCAGCAGCGGACGCTCGGCGACCGGGCTCGCGCAGGCGGCTGCAGCGAGCCAGACCCCACACCACGTCGCCAGACGGCGCAGGCTGCGGAGGGCGATTCGTCCGGGACGGGCCATGGGCGCGTGAGTGTATCGCGACGCTACGCTCGTCGAGCATGATCGATCCCGGACTCGACGGACGCGTAGCTCTCGTCACAGGTGGCAACTGCGGGATCGGCGAGGCGATCGCCCGCGGATTGTCCGCCCAGGGCGCCGCCGTGGCCGTCGCCTACCTGCGGATGAACCCCGCGCGACACGCGAACGACCCGGGACTGCCGGAGCGCTACAGCGTCGAACGCGCTCGTTCGGGAGAAGATGTGGCCGCCGCCATCCGCGACGCCGGCGGCCGCTCCACCGCGATCGAGGCCGACCTGTCGGACGTCGCGCAGCTGCCGGCGGTCTTCGACCACGTGGAGGCCGAACTCGGGCCCGTCGAGATCCTCGTCCTCAACGCGAGCAGCTGGTTGGCGGACAGTTTCGTGCCCGACGCCGGCGATCGTTTCGATCGCGACATCGAAGGCGTCAGCGGCGACTCCCACGACCGCCAGTTCGCCGTGGACGCCCGAGCCGGCGGCGCCCTGATTGCCGAGTACGCCGCGCGCCACCGGGCGCGAGGCGCAGACTGGGGCCGCGTACTCGCCATGACGTCATCGGGGCGAAGCGGCTTCCCGGGCGAGGTGTCCTACGGCGCCGCGAAGGCGGCCCTCGAGAGCTACGTGAAGTCTGCGGCGCTCGAGCTCGGGCGCTTCGGTGTCACCGCGAACCTGGTCCACCCGCCGGCCACGGACACGGGCTGGGTGACGGACGCCGTCGAGAAATCGATCCTCGCCAGCAGCCCCCTGCCCCACGTGGGGCAGCCAGACGAGGTCGCAGAGGTGATCGTCTTCCTGGCTTCGCACCAGGGCCGCTTCGTCACGGGCAACGTGGTCCAGATGCACTGAAGTCGTACTGTTCCCCTGTCTACCGCCGTCTTCCACTGCATTCCCGTACCGCCGAGGGCCCCCCATGGACTTCAACGACACCCCCGAAGAAGCCGCCTTTCGCAACGAGGCCCGGACCTGGCTCGACGCCAACGCGCGCCCGCTCGCTGCTGGCGAACGCCCGCTCTCCCTCGCGGATGACCGCGCCGAGCAGGTGGCCAAGGCCCAGGAATGGCAGGGCCGCAAGGCCGACGGCCGCTGGGCGTGCATCACCTGGCCGACGGAGTTCGGCGGTCGCGACGCGACGCCCATCCAGAACGTCATCTGGAAGCAGGAAGAGTCCCGCTACGCCGTCCCGCCGAACATCTTCACCATCGGGCAGGGAATGCTCGGCCCCACGCTGATGGTGCACGGCACGGACGAGCAGAAGCAGCGCTACCTCGAGAAGATGCTCCGCGGCGAAGAGATCTGGTGCCAGCTCTTCAGCGAGCCGAGCGCCGGGTCCGACCTGGCCGGGCTTCGCACTCGCGCCACGCGGGACGGGTCGAGTGGTGACTGGATCCTCGACGGCCAGAAGATCTGGACGAGCGGCGCCCAGTATTGCAAGTGGGGCATGATCGTCACCCGCAGCGATCCCGACGCGGCGAAGCACGCGGGCATCACGTACTTCGTGGTGGACATGCAGGCCCCGGGTGTCGAGATCCGCCCCATTCGGCAGATCAACGGTGCAACGAATTTCAACGAGGTCTTCTTCAGCGGCGTGCGCGTGCCGGACGCGAACCGCGTCGGCGCGGTCAACGACGGCTGGCGCGGCGCCATCACGACGCTGATGAACGAGCGCGCCTCCATCGGCGCCGGCGGAGCCGGCGGCCCGACCTACGAGGACCTGCTGCGACTGGCGGAACGGCTGGAGCTGAACGGCGCTCCCGCGATCGAAGACAGCGCGGTTCGCGAGCGCCTGGCGGACTTCTACACCCGCACCAAGGGCCTGCAGTACTCGGGCTACCGGACCCTCACCGCGATCTCCCGGGGACAGACGCCAGGGCCCGAGAGCTCGATGAGCAAGCTCATCGGGGCGGCCATGCGCCAGCAGATGGCAGCCTTCGCGCTCGAGCTGCAGGCGGGCTGTGGCGCGCTGCTCGACCCGGCGTGGAGCGAAGACGAAGCCGCCTGGCAGACCGCCTACCTGGGCGCGCCGGGCGGACGACTGGCGGGAGGCACCGACGAGGTGATGCGCAACATCATCGCCGAACGCGTGCTCGGCCTACCGCCCGAGCAACGCGTGGACAAAAACCTCGCCTTCAAGGACGTCCCCACCGGCCCTCAGAGCTGATCGCCACTCGCCAGCGCCCGTCGGACGGCGGCGCGCAGCTCGTCGTTGTTGAAGGGCTTCGGGACGTAGTCGAAGGCACCGGCACTCACGGCTTCCTTCGCGATGTGCTCGGACCCGTAGGCGGTGATCAGGATGACGGGGGTGCCGGGGCTCTGGGCGTGGACGTGCCGCACCAGGTCCAAGCCGCTGACGTCGTCGGGCAGCGACAGGTCCGTCAGGACCAGGTCGAAGGAACCGTCGGTGATCAGCTCCACGGCTTCGGAGCCCGTGCTCGCGACCTCGGCGGCGTGTCCCTCCCGCCGGAGCAAGCCGCGAATCGCCAGCTGAATGCCCGGTTCGTCCTCGACGAGCAGGATCGAAGCGCCCATGTCTTCCGCCGTCCCTCCTGTCCAGAGCCCAGTCCCGCAGGACGGTCAAAGGGTATACGATGACTCCCATGGCCGGTGGGAATGCTGACTCGAAAGAGAACGTCTCGAACGAAGGCGCCTGGCCGCTGACCGGACTCCGGGTTCTCGACCTGAGCGAGCAGATCGCCGGCCCCTACGCGACGAAGCTCCTCGTCGATGCCGGCGCCGACGTCACGAAGCTCGAGACGCCCGCCGGCGACCCCCTACGCCACTGGACCGCATCGGATACGGAGCTGGCGCCGGGCCAGGACGGTGCCCTCTTCCAGTTCCTGAATGCGTCGAAGAAGAGCGCCGTGGTGGACGTATCGAACGCAGACGACCGCCGCCTGCTGCTCGACCTCGCCCGCGACGCCGACCTGCTGGTTCACGACTGGACGCATGCGGGTGCCGCGGCGCGCGGGCTCGACTTCGACAGTCTCCACACCGTGAATCCACGACTGTGCGTCACGTCGGTCACGGCCTGGGGCGCAACCGGACCCTGGGCCGAGCGACCCAGTACCGAATTCACCCTGCAGGCGGCGACCGGGTCCGTCGGGTACCGGGGCCTGCGAGACCGCCGACCCGTGGCCGCGGGCGGGCGCATCGGGGAGTGGCTCGCGGGCATCTACGCCGGCGTCGGGAGCGTTTCCGCGTGGCTGGCGGCGCGGGCGGGAGGCGCCGGGCAGCATGTCGACGTCTCGATGTTCGAATCGATCCTGCTCTCGATGACCGTCTACCACGATCTGAACGGCCAGTGGGTCGGAGGAGACCTGGCGCGGTCCGTGGAAATCCCGTCCATCGAGCCGGCGCGAGACGGCTGGGTGGGCTTCTGCACGATCACCGGTCAGCAATGGAAGGACTTCTGCGCGTTGATCGGCCAGCCCGAGGTCGCCGAAGACGACAGCTACCTCGACGGCCGTCGACGCATGAACCACCTGCCCTTCATGCGCCAGATCATCCAGGGCTGGACCCGCGAGCGCAGCGTGGACGAGATCGTCGAGCTCGCAAGCCTGCTGCGCATTCCCGTCGCGCCGGTCGGCAACGGCCGCACCCTCCCGGACGTCGACCACCTGGTCGCGCGGGGCGTCTACACCAAGGCCGCCGGTGGCTTCCTGCAGCCGCGGGTCCCCTACCGGCTTCACGCGCGCGCCGCCGACCCGCAGCCGACACGGCCCTTCGGTCCGGCCCCCGCTCTCGATGCGGACGGCGCGACCGTCCGGGCGTCGGCAGCGGAGCACGACGCCGAGTCCGCGGTCGGGGCACCGGCACCCGAGCTTCCCCTCGCTGGCCTTCGGATCGTCGACCTCACCGCCTTCTGGGCCGGCCCCTTCGCCACCTGCTATCTGGCAGATCTCGGCGCTGACGTCGTCAAGATCGAATCCATCCAGCGTCCGGACGGCATGCGGTTCGCGGGCGCCGTCCCCAAAGAAAAGCTGTGGGAATGGTCGCCGGTGTTCGCTGGAGCCAATCCGGGCAAGCGCGACGTGACGCTGCAGCTCGACAGCGAACGCGGCATGCAGCTGCTGAAGCAGCTGATCGCCGAAGCGGACGTCGTGCTCGAGAACTACTCGGTCCGCGTGCTCGAGAACTTCGGCCTCGGCTGGGACGATGTCCGGGCGCTCAGTGATCGCGTCATCATGGTGCGCATGCCCGCGTTCGGGCTCGACGGACCGTGGCGCGACCGCACGGGCTTCGCCATGACCATCGAGCAGGCGAGCGGCCTGGCCTGGATCACCGGCTACGAGGACCTGCCCCTGGTGGTCCGAGGCGCCTGCGACCCCGCCGGCGGCATGCAGGCCGTGTTCGCGTTGCTCATGGCCCTCGAGGACCGACGTCGCACCGGGCGCGGACAGCTCGTCGAAGTCCCGCTGATCGAGAACGCGCTCAACATCGCCGCCGAACAGGTCATCGAGCACTCGGCCTACGGAACCCTTCTCACGCGACAGGAGAACCGCGGCCCCGGCGCCGCACCCCAGGGCGTCTATCGCTGCGCGCCCGACGGAGAAGACGACGAGCAGTACGTGGCGATCGCGATCGCGAACGACGCGCAATGGCAGTGCCTGCGCGATGCCCTGGGTGACCCCGCGTGGGCCGGGGACGACGATCTGTCTCACGCCCAGGGCAGGCGCGCGCGCCACGACGAGATCGACGCCCGACTCGACGCCTGGCTCGCGGACCGATCGCGACGAGACGCCGCGGACCTGCTGGTCGCTGCGGGCGTACCCGCGGCCGAGGTCATCAACGCGCATCGGGTCATGCCCAACCCGCAGCTCGAGGCGCGCGGCTTCTATCAGACGCTGATCCATCCGGAGACGGGCAGCACCCGCTACCCCGGCTTCCCCATGCGCTTCTCGGCCTTCGGTCCCAACCTGCACCGGTCCCCTCCGCCGACCCTCGGACAGCACAACGACGAAGTCCTCGGCGACGAGCTGGGTCTGTCGGAAGACGAACGCGCAGCCCTGCGCGAAGCGAAGGTGGTGGGGGACCGACCGAGCTTCCTGTGAGGGCGGCCGATCTCCACTCTGCGCATCGACTGCACAGCGCCTTCTTCTCTGCTGCGCGCGAAGCCACCCGGGACCGCTCCGGCCCTATGGTAGAGTCCGCCCTCCCCAGCAACCGTGCCCAAGGGTTGACTCCAAGCCCCACTCCGAGGCCACCCACGAGTCAGCGGAGCCCTCGCTCCGTGTCCGCAGGTCCAGCACGGAGAGCCCCGATCTTGGCGAGAATCTCGAGAGGATGCGCAGGCGCATCGGCGGCGGCGATCCTCTTCATCGCCGCCGGGTTGCCGATGTCGGCGTCCGCACAGTGCGTACAGGTCGGCAGCGACGTGACCTGTACCGGGACCGATTCCGACGGCTTCCCGGACGTCCGCCCGCCGACCGACGATGACCTGAACATCACGGTCGAGTCCGGCGCACTCGTCGAGAACCCCGGCGGCTCTGGCGCGACCATCGCGCTGCTGCAGAACAACGTCGTCGTCATCGAGCAGAACGGCAGCGTCACGTCGACGGGGGGCCAGACAGCGATCTCGGGCGCGTCCGGTGTGGCGGGAGACCCGATCCGGCGCAACCTCGTGACCAACGCGGGCATCCTCTCCGCGTCGGGCAGCGGATCCCGCGGCATCGTCCTCCGCAGCTTCGGGGAGGTCGTCAACGAGGCGACCGGGCAGGTGCTGGCGGCGCCAGGCATCACCGGCGGCGACGCGGTCGGCATCCAGGTGGGTGCCAACGGATCGGTGGTGAACGACGGTCTCGTCAGCGCGGTGGGGGACGCGGCAATCGGCATCAGTGCGACGGCGGCGCAAAGCACCGCGAACTCGTCGGGCAGCGTACAGGTGAACGGTGCGGGAGCCATCGGCATCGCCGCCCAGACCGTCGACCACAGCGGCACCACGACGGCTACGGGCGACGCGGCGATCGGCATCAGCGCGACGGCGGCGGGAGCCACCGCGAACTCCTCGGGCAGCGTACAGGTGAACGGTGCGGGAGCCATCGGCATCGCCGCCCAGACCCTCGACCACAGCGGCACGACGACGGTGACCGGCGACGGATCCATCGGCCTGCGCGCAGCGCTCATCGCCACCAACCAGGGGGTCGTCGATGTCCAGGGCGACTTCACGGCGGGCATCCTAGGTGCCGCCGGGGGGGAGGTCGTCAACGCAGCGAGCGGGAGCGTCACGGTCAGCGGCGACAGCTCGGCAGGCCTGGTCGCGAACGCGGGGGGCATCGCGCGAAACGAGGGCCAGGTCACGGTCGCCGGAGCGGACGGCGGCGGGCTCTTCGGCCAGAGCAATGACTCCACGTTGGTCACCCGGCTGATCAACACCGGCACCGTCACAGTCACCGGCGACGCCACGGCCGCGGCCTTCGCCACGGCCGGCGTCGATATCGAGAACGAAGGACTTCTCGACGCGACCGCTTCGCCCGACGGCGTCGGCGTTCGCCTCGTCGGCGACGAGTCCACCGTCCGCAACAGCGGCATCATTCGCGGCGGTACGGGTGTCGGTGCGGGCATTGCCTTCGCCGACGCGTCATCCACCACGAACCCCGAAACGCGCAGCGCCTTGAACCTTGCCGGTGGCTTGATCGAGTCCGCCGGCGGCGTGGCCGTCCGCGGTGGCACCGCCATCGACGCCGTCACCAACCGCGGCGACATCCAGGGCGACGTGTTGCTGGGCGACGGCAACGACGCATTCGGCTGGGGCGACGGCAGCAACGTAGGCGGTGCGCTCGACGGCGAAGGCGGCGACGACCAGCTGTTCCTCGTGCAGTCGGACCCGGATGCCCCCGTCAATGCGAGCTTCGACCTCGGCAACAGCGTCGGCTTCGAGGATCTGGTGGTCGGAATCCCCGGCGACACGAACACGTGGACCTTGACGGGCACGGGAAGCTACACGGACGGCATCTTCGCGAGCCACGGAGAGTTGCGCATCGACCTCGCCGCGAACGTCGCGGACGAGATCATCGTGAACGGCGGGCTGCTGCACCTGGAAGACGGCGTGACGCTGCCGAATGGCGTACGCGTCGAAGACGGCCGCGCCTTGTACGCGCCCGGGGCAGACGTCACGCTTCCGCTCCGCACCGCGGACACCGGCATCGTCGTGCTCGACGGCATCAACGGCCTGCAGGGCGACGCCGACTTCCAGGGCGGAGTCGTCGAAGCCGAGTTCAGCGCCGGAAGCAACGAGCGCCTGGACGTGGACGGCAATCTGACACTCGGGTCCCAGAGCCTGCTCCAGCTCGTCAAGACGGATCCGGGCCCCATCGCAGGCGAGCCCATCTACCGGGTGCTCACCGCCTCCGCGGGGCGAGCCGGACGCTTCGGCGACGTCGAGATCGTCAACGGGACCTCGCCCTTCCTGCGCGGGATCCCGACCTACGGGTCCGGCGCCGGCCATTTCGTCGACGTTCAGCTGACGAGACGCTTCGAGCCCATCGGCCGTTCCGCGGACGAGCACCGGGTCGGGCAGTATCTGGACGACGCCGTCGCCGCCGGTGTCAGCCCGGACTTCCAGTCCCTCCTCGACACCTTCCCCGCCCTCACCAACGACCAGGCTGCAGATGCCCTCGACTCGTTGCACGGCGCTGCCTACGACGCGCAGACGAGCACGGCCCTGGCCACCGCCACCCGCTACGCGCACCTGCTGGCCCAGCGACCCCCGCGCTGCGAGCGGCTGGTGTCGCCCTACCGACCCGACGAGGCTTCCCGCTCGCCCTGCGGACCGCGCGGACTCACACCCTGGGTCGCCGGCTTCGGACTCTTCGCCGACCGCAACGGCAGCGCGGGTCAACCCGACTACTCGCATGCCGGGGGCGGCATCGCCTTCGGCGTGGACCAGCGCTTCGGCGATGGCTTTCTCGTTTCGGGGCTGCTCGGAACGAGCCGCTCGGCTCTCGATCTCGACAACGATGGCGACGGTTCCTACACCAGCTTCGAGCTGGGCCTCGGTGCCGCCTGGAATCACAGCGGCGGCACCCATCTGCGCGCGAGCGTCGGCTACGGGCACGGCTGGCACACCACGCATCGGGACGTGTCGTACCCGGGCTTCTCCCGGCTCGCGCTCAGCAGCCACGACAGCGACCGCGTGACGGTCGCGGGCGAGGTCGGCCATGTCTTCTCGCTGGTCGGCTTCGAGGTCGAGCCCGTCGCAGCCGTCGAATACACCTACCTCTTCCAGGAATCGATCCAGGAATCGAACGCCGGCGTCGTGCGACTCGACATCGACTCGCGCTCGACGTCCTTCGTCGCCACCGACACCGGTGCTCGCATCGGCATGACCCTCGTCAAGTACGCCTACATGGGGGACTGGCTCGAATGGGCGGACGGCGTCTGGCGCCCGCAGGTCCAGGCCGGCTGGCGCCAGGTCTGGACCGGCTACGACCGGGACTTCGACGCCCGTCTGACGGGTGCGCCCTCGACGACCCCGAAGCTTCGGGTCCGCAGCGAGGACGCCCAATACGGCGCGAACGTCGGCGGCCGCGTCAGCTTCCAGCCCTTCGGCACCCGCAACAGCATCGAGATCGCCTACGACGCATTCGTGGGAGACCGGACCACCGCGCACACCGTCCTCGCGACGTTCCGGATGCCCTTCTAGAAGACGCCCTGCCGACTCGAAGCCGCGCATGAGCCCGGCCACCCGGGGCGAGAAGCTCGCCCACAGGCGCCGGGCCGTGCTGCGCCGCGACCGTGCCTAGCGGCCGGATCTCAGTAGTGGGCGACGAGCGGGAACTCGATGCGGTGCCCCGTTGCGGTGGCGACCTGCGGGACCGGCCGCACCGGTAGATCGGTGATGCCCGGACCGAAGAACACGGCACTGCCGTGCAGGTTGCCCGACACGTAGCAACGCACGCTGCCGATGAAGTCCTGGTCGTTGGACAGGTCCGACGCCAGCACCCAACGCAAGCCGAGCGGCGGGATCTTGATGCGCGTGCGACCGAGGGGCTTGCCATCGTCATCGAACGCCCAGCAGATCGCGTAGGCGCGGGTATTGCCGCTGTTGGTGAGGACCACCGCGGTGTCGGCCCGGTCCGGGTCCACCGGCGGACGTTCGATCCGGTCGCGCAGCTCGGCGGCCGATCGCTCGAAATCGACCATCGCGGGAATCTCGACGGCTTCCTGTGCGGCGCTCGTCGCCGGCAGGCAGACGCAGACCAGGAAGGACGCCAGCAAGCCGCCGGCAGCTCGCAACAGGATGGGATGGGTAGTACGCATGAGGGGCTCCTCTGTGCTTCTCGAGATGCAATGCGTGGGAAATATTCCCACCTCTATGCCAGACTATGAGGGAAATTTTCCCACGTCAAGCGATTTCTGACCTCGGGCTGCCACCTGCCTCCAACGCCTCTCTCTGCCAATGGACCCTGCCCCGTGACCCGCCTCCTGCTGCTCGTCGCCGTCTGGTCGCTCTCGTTGGCGGGCTCCGGGCGGGCCTTCGCCGATGCCGACACCCCGAGCGCCCTCGACCCACTCGGCCGGTGGCTCCAGGGAGAGCTGCGGGTGGGGCTCGGCGTCGACTACAGCCGGGGCGACTACGGCGAAGACAAGGCGACGGAGATGGTCTACGCGCCGTTCTCCCTGGCGTACGTGTTCGACGACTTCGCGCCCACCCCCACGCCACGAGACCAGCTCGAACTGCGCGCGATCGTTCCTTTCGTCTACGTCGACGGCGTGCTGACGTCCGGCGTGTCGGGAACCGAACGCGAGAGCGGCCTAGGGGACATCCTGCTCGGCGCCGCCTACCTCTACTATCCGCGCACATCCTGGCTTCCGGCGAGCGAGTGGGGTGTCCAGGTCAAGGTGCCCACCGCCAGCGAGCGCCACCGCCTCGGCACCGGCGAGACCGACGTGAGCCTGGAAGCAACCCTGTTCCAGCGCATCGGCGACTTCGTCCCCTACGGGTCCGGGGGATATCGGTTCATCGGGCAGGACACCAACGCCTACGACCTGCGCAACGGGGCCGTCGCGTCCGCCGGCGTCAGCTGGATTCCGTCCCCGGGATGGAGCCTCGGCGTCGGCTACGACTGGCGACAGTCGATCTCGAAGCGCGCCGGCAGTGACGGTCTGGTGCGCGCGGACGACGGGCACGAGCTGTCGTTCTTCGGGTCTGCCGCGATGTCATCGGGAGTCGTCGGAGACCTGCGCCTGTCACCCTACGCGGTCGCCGGCCTCTCGAATGGCAGTCCGGACTATGCGTTCGGCTTCCAGATCCAGATCGCCCTACCCGTGCGGCCCCCGTCCGGCGATTGATCGCGGCGGGCGTCTAGGGCGTCGGCGACACCCGGTCCCGGCGATTCGGCCGCACCGACGAGTCGGGCCGTGTCGGCCGGTCCTGGGTCGGCGGTCGCTCGATCCGAGGCGCCCGATCGACGGGACGGGACGGGCGTTCCGGCGGTCGAACCCGCACGGAAATGCGCTCTGGACGCAACAGCCCATCGCGCGAGATCGCGCCGCTGACCCGCACCCGTGCGGCGACATCCAGTGCCCCGCGCAGCTCGCGCGATGCTGTCGCGTCGACGAGCACTCCTTCGAGTTCGAAGCGGTCGCCGTCGGGCCAGCTCGACACGACACCCTCGATGGACAGGAACGCGAGATCCGGGGACGCGTCGATGCGGCTCTCGAGCCAGGCGTGAGCGGCCGCGCCCGCCACGCCGTCCGGCAGCACCCAGACCTTCGACGTCGTGAGTCCCGCTTCGGCCGGATGCGCGACGAGCCATACGGTCTGGCCGACAGCCAGGTTTGCGGCGCCGATCGCGACGCCCTTCTCGAGCACCACCTCGACGTTCTCGTCGAATCCGATGCGCTGCCCGTTGACGCAGACGCTCCCCACGGCCGAGAGGGTCCCGAACACGCCGGTACCGCCGATGCCACTGTCGTCGCCGCGAGCGCCGCTTCCGCCGAGCCCCGAATCGTCGCCTCGCGCACCCGTTCCACCCAGTCCAGACTCGTCGCCGCTGGCGGACACGATCTCCTCGGTCCAGCCCGCGTCGCCGCAGCCCGCGTCGGCGGCCCGGGCGCCCGGCGCAGCCAACGCGAGAAGCACGGTGGCTGCAAGGATCGCCGCCACCGGGAGACCCATCCACCCCCGCCGCGCGGCAACGAAGACGACGATCCCGCGATCAATCATCGCCGTCGCCCTCTTCGTAGAAGTAGACCCCGAAGCGCATGCGGCGGCGGGCCGCGTCCGTCGCGGCGTCGCCTTGTTGCAGCTCGAGCGCTCGGCGATTGACGGTCTCGAGCGCCTGCTCGCCCAGCCGGCGGGCGAGCGCCGCCAGCTCGGCGACCGATTCTTCCCGGAGCTCGTCGTAGTAGACGCTGCGTTCGAGCAGCGGGGGTTGTCCGCCCGTGAGGTTCCGGCCCGCGGCCGCCACATGGTCCGCGAGGCTGCGCCCGAGATAGTGGGCCTTCTCGTCGAACCCCTTCTCGGGCACGAAGGCGCGGGTGTTCAGACTGACCCGGTCGGCCTCGTCGAGGGTCGCGACACCGAGCCGCAGCCACTCGTCGAGAATCGCCCGGGGCCGGATGTCCTTGCTCACCGAGGCCACCAGACCCTCGAACGACGGCCCCCCGTCGGCCGGGATCTGACGGGGCAACGGCAGCGGTCCACTCTCGTCCCGGTAGGCGTCGAGCCCCACCCAACGCGACACCAGCTGCGCACCCAGGGAGACGGACCGCGGAACGCCAACGGACTCGCCGGGCGCCTCGCGCAAGCGCTTCACGTCCTTGCGGTGGATCCCGGTGAGCAGGCTCAAGCGGCTGGTGGTCTGCGGGCGCCCTTCGATGGCGAACTCGCGCTCGGCGACCTCGACGTAGACACCCTTGAGCAGACCGGCGAGGAAGGGCTGGGTGACGCCGTGGGCCAGCAGCAGACGCGCGAGGGGCACGAGCATCCGCCGCAGGGCGGACACCAGGGCCGGAGGCGGCTCGGGGTGCGGGGTCGGGCCCGGACGCGGCTGAGGAGTGGCAGGCATCGGCGTGGGAAATTAGCCCACACTTCGTCTCCGACCTACCCCCTCGGGGTGTATCGTCCTAGCGGCTCACACCCGCCACCCGTCCCTTGTACAACGAGAGCGAGCCGAAGTACATCCCGTGCGGATTGCCCAGGCCCAGCCTCGCGAAGTCGACGGAGAACAGCGGCTCGAGATCCTCGCCGTCGAAGGAGAAGGCGCGCACGAACTGCTCCTCGGACTCGCCGCGTCCGTCCCAGTTGGGCAGTAGCGAAGACGAGAAGTAGACACGCTCGCCATCCCAGCTCTGCGCGACGCTGCCCAGCTGGGACCCGATCTTCTGCGCCAGGATCTTTTCCGGCTCGTCCGGGTCCGAGACGTCGAACACCCGCACTCCCCCGTCGCGGAAGCTCGCCACGAACAGGTAGCGATCGTTGGACGACAGGCTCAGGTCAACGGGAAGCGGGCGGCTCGACGGGTCTCCGATGTCGGCGAGCCGCTTCGCCCGAAAGGTGCCGTCGGTCTGACGGAAGACGCCCCACAGCTGTGATCCGAGCGCGGTCACGGCGAAGGCGTAATCGTGGCGCGGCCGCAGCGCCCAACGAATCTCCACGGCCGCACCCGGCACTTCGAGGATCTGCACGGGCTTGCGGACGTGGAGATCCCACACGACCACCGTGCTTCCGAAGCTCTCCAGCAAATCGGGGTTCGCCATCAGCTCGCGCAGGTCTCGCGTGTAGGTGCTGCGACCGGTGAAGGACCCCGTGAGCATCCGGTTGAGGCGCGGGTTGACGGCCACGTCGGCGCCGTGCACGGCTCCCTCGGGCATCCAGGTGGTGCGAACGAACTCCCCGCGATTCGTGAACTCGACGAGTCCGGTCTTCACGCCGCCGTCCCGGGTGTTCGACAGGCCACTGATCAACATCGACCCGGGCAGAGCGAGAAAGGTATACGGGCCGACCACTCCGCCGCTGCGCTCGGGGAAGTCGACGATGCTGTGCAGCAGCTCCGGATTCGCGGGGTCGCTCGCGACGTCGAAGATGAAGATGCGACTGTCTTCCACGCCCCCCACCCACAGCTGGCGTCGATCGTCGGTAAAGCCGCCGTGATGCGCCCCGTGCCGCCCGCCAACAGACACCGACGCGATCACCTCGCCGTAGTGCGGCAGGTCGGGATTGGCGCCCAGGGTCACGAGCTTGTCCGACCCGTCGCCCAGCCCGTCCACGCCCTGGGTCCAGACGTAGAGGAAGTCCTCCTGACCGACGATGTTGGGAACATACGGTGACTGACCCACCTCGTCCGCGTGGACAGCGCCTCCCACCCCGACCACAGCGAGCGCTGCGGCGAGCATCGCGACCACGACGACGGCCTGTCTCGGCACCCACGCCCCGGGCTTCATGCGACGATCGACTCCGCGCGCAGCGCGGCGATCTCGTCGTCCGACCGGCCGAGCTCGCGCAGGATCTCGTCGCTGTGCTCGCCGTGTCCCGGCGCCATGGCCCGCGGTGCCCACGGCGTGCCTTGGAAGTCGCACGGTGTCGCCGGCAGCAGGGTCGTACCGTCGCCATCCGGGACGGCCACGAGGCCGCCGGACGCGAGCACCTGGGGGTCCGCCAGGACTTCCTCCGTCGTCTGCACCGGCGCCCACCAGAAGTCCTCCTCGGTATCGAAGACCTTGCTCCATTCCTCACGAGTCCGGGTGGCGAAGATGGCGTCGAGTTCGGCGATCAACACCGCCGCGTTCTGGGCCCGGTCGGCGGCGGTCGCGAAACGCGGGTCGTCGATCCATTCCGGGTGACCCGCGACACGCGCCAGGGGCGGCCAATGGCGTTCCGCCTCGAGCCCGACGATCCAGAACCAGCGACCGTCCTTGTCCGAGTAGTTGTTGATGCACGGGTTGCCCATGGACTTGCGGTCGGCCACCTGCAGCGGCACGCCGAAGCGCGCGGCCAGGGAAAGATCGAAGCTCAGGGTGTAGATGCCCTCGCGCAGGAGCGACGTGCTCACCATCTGCCCTTTGCCCGTCTTCTCGCGCGAGAAGAGCGCGGCCGAGATGGCGCCGGCAGCAGCGAGACCGGCGTTGTGGTCGCCCATGCCCCCGCGCTGGAACGGCGGGTGGTGGCCCGGCGAGGTCAGGCTCGCGGCGATGCCGGACCGAGCCCAGAAGCCCGCGATGTCGTAGGCGGCGCGATCGGCGTCGGGACCCTCGAGCCCGTAGCCGGTGATCATGCCGTAGACGAGGCGCGGGTTGCGCGCTAGCAGTGAATCCGAATCGAGGCCGAGACGGGCGAGCGCCTTCTGCCGCACGTTGGTGACGAAGACGTCTGCGTCGTCGAGCAGCTCGAGGGCGAGGCCTTTGCCGCGTTCGGTGCTCAGGTCGATGACGATGCTGCGCTTGCTGCGATTGTCGTTCTCGAAGACCGGGTTGAAGGGCAGGTCCGCGCCGAGCATGCGCTGGAAGGTGCGCGCGGGGTCACCGATTCCGGGAGGCTCGATCTTCACGACGTCGGCCCCCCAGTCCGACAGGATCCCACCCGCGGCAGGGCCCGCGACCCAGACGCCGAGTTCGACCACCTTCACACCTTCCATGGGACCCGGCATGCCGCCCTCCTCACTCTATCGCTCGAGCCCGCCTTCGAACTCGTCGCGCTGAAACGCGTGGAGTCTAGCCCTGATCCGTCATGCGGATCGGGGCGCGACTCCAATGCGCGGCCGGGAGCGCATGACAGGGCGGCCCGCGCGGCATCCGGAGACTGCCGACAGGATCTCGCACTAGTGAGATCCTCCCGTTCCAGCCGCATCCGCTCGCGAAGCCGGTTCCGAAGGGTTCTACCCGGAACTCCGCGCGCTCGAAGCCAAGCCAATGACGCATTGGGGCTAGCCCTGATCCGTCATGCGGATCCGGGCCAGGAGTCCGATCGGGTCGCTTGCGCGGCTCGTCTCTCGTAGCGGACGCGGCACGGGCGATCTGCCCGGGCGACGCCTCCGATCTGACGCCGCAAGGGACGCGGCGCCTCGAACGCGGGGCGCAGGTCGAAGGTCTGCAACAACGCCAGCACCGCGCAGCGGATCGACCGGATCGAGAATGCCTGGGCGGGACAGCTGTGCTTGCCGTGTCCGAAGGTCGTGACCAGCTCGCGAGCGGACAGCTCCCGCGTGCGTTGAAAGCGGCGATCGAGATAGTGGTCCGGGTCGAAGCCGTCGAGTCCCGGTAGCGCCGTGGGGTTGGTCAGGGACAGCATCGTGGCCGCGAAGCTTCCAGGGCTGAGGCGGTAGCGGGTGTGCTCATCCGCGAGCTCGCAGGGCGCGAGCACCCGGCGCAGCACGATCGACCGCTGGCGCAGTCGGATCGATTCGAGCGCGCAGCGATCGAGCAGGTCGACATCCCCCGCGCGCACCGCGGCCAACAACTCCGGGCGCTCAAGCAGATGGACGAGAGTCCAGCCCATCGCGGCGAACAGATTCGATTGCGAAGCCATCTGGACGAGCAGCACGTCCCGCCCGATGCCCTGTTCCCGGTCGGGGCTGGGAACGTCATGCCAGGCGGCGCAGATTCTCGCGAAGAGGTCGTCGCGAGGCTCTCCCTTTCGCGCGTTGCGCGCGTGCGCCGCCAGCAGCTCCGCGAACACGGCATCGAAGGCGCGCAGGGCGCGCCGTTCGGACCGCTTCTGCGTGAGCAGGGTCCAGAACATCTTGTGCGGATGCACGAAGGACTCGGAGCTGTCGAGCCGGTCGAGCAACGGGATCAGGCGGTCCAGGAAGCGCGGCGAAGCGGCCAGGCTGCCGCCCCAGGACGCGAGCCCCATTCGATGGGTGAGCCTGCGCGCCAGGGCAAAGACCTCGAACTCGCCGGCGCCGCCGAGCTCGTCGATCTGCCAGGCGATCGCTTCCTCCAGGTTGACGAGGTAGTCCTCGACGTCGTCGCGCGCGAACAAGCCGTGCGGGAAAGTGCGTCGGCCCGCGAAGAGCTCGTCGGGAACCTTGTGGCGCAGGAGCGCGAAGTCGGCGAGGCCCTTGCTGGCCTTCGCTTCCGGGAGGGCCCAGAGGTCGCGGACGCCCGCCGGCGAGAAGACGAACAGCACGGCACGGCCAAACACGTCGAGCGCGAAGGTGTCCCCCAGCTGTGTCCGGCGTGCCTGCAGGAAGCGTGTCGGGTCGCGCAGCAGTCCGAAGCCCGATCCCGCCCAGGGCAACCCCCGCGCGGGCATCGCCGGCTGCGGTTCGAAGGCGCTCACGTGCTGACCTTCCTCACCTGCTCACCGATCTCACGCTGGCTCACTTGCGGCGACTCCAGGCGACGCGACCACCGACTCAGGACCGGACCTCGTCCACCAGCCCCCAGCGAAGAGCCGCATCGACGTCCACCTGCTTGCCCGTGATCGCGAGCCACGCGGTCCGGTGGCGACCGATGCGGCGCGGCAGGCTCGCCGTCCCGCCGGCGCCGGGCACGAGCCCCATGGACAGCTCGGGCAGCTGGAAGAAGGCGTCGGGCGCCGCCACGATTCGCGAGACGAACGCCGGCAACTCGATGCCCGCGCCGATGCAGGCCCCGTGCACCCGCGCCTCGACGCGATCGGCACAGCGAATCAGCAGGCGCGCCGGGTGACGCGTGGAACGCACGCCGTGCGCCGTCGTCGGATCCGGAAGCTCGCCAAACTCGGAGAGGTCGCCGCCACTCGAGAAGGACGGGCCCTCGCCGCGCAACACGATCCGCTCGATGGACACGTCCGACACCGCGAGCTGCAGCGCCTCGACCAGGGCATCGCGCATCTCGACGGAGAACGCGTTGTGGCGACGCGGCCGGTTCAGGCTCATCACCAGCTCGTGGTCCCAGCGTTCGAGGCGCACAGCAGGGCCTGATTCGGGCTCGGACGCCTTTGGAGCGGGCCGCTGGGCGAGCCAAGCCGCGAAGTCCGGACCCGACTGCAGGGTCGAATAGACGAGGCTCTCGGCGATGAGTGCGTGGTGCCAGTCCAGATAGTCGCCCTGGCGCAGCAACTGCACGAGCGCCATGGCCGCGAGAGGCGAGCGCTCGATGCCCGTGATCACCGCCAGCGCCTCCGCCGGGTCCGCGACCACGACGTCGAAGCGATCGGCGAGTGCTGCGGTCGCGTCGGTCTCGTCCGGGCAGATCGCGATGGTCGGACACGGCAGGCGTTCGAGCGCCTCCCGAAACGCGGGTGTCTGCACGGGGCCCGGATCGTCGCCGTCGTCCGCGAAGTCCACCAGCAGGAACGACTGGCCGGTCAGGGGCGAGAATCGTTCGAGCGCATACGGAGACGGTACGACCTCGAGGGCTTCCACCAGTCGTAGCGCCCCGTCCAGCGGCAGCGCCGGGACCGAGGCGGCGTCCGCCACCGCCTCAGTCTCCCGAGAGCTCGGCGCGCACGACGCGGCGGAGCAGCTTGCCCGTCTCGTTGTACGGCAGCTCGTCGCGGAACGCGATGACCTGCGGAACGCGTGAGGAGCGCAGGTGATCCTTGACCCACTTCTGCAGGTCTTCGACCGAAGCCGTGGCGCCTCGCTTGAGGACGACGGCGGCGGCCACCCCTTCGCCCCACTGCTCGTCCGGGATACCGACGACAGCGGCGTCGGAGACGGCCTCGTGATCGAGCAGCACGTCCTCGATCTCGCCCGGAGACAGGTTCTCGCCACCGCGCACGATCACGTCGTCGATGCGGCCTTCCACGAACAGATAGCCTTCGGCGTCCATGGACCCGCCATCCCGGGTGGCGAACCAGCCGTCTTCCGAAAGCAGGCTCCCGCGACCGAGATACTCGCCGGAAACCTGCTCGCCCCGCACGCAGATCTCACCGCGTTCGCCCGGGTCGACGGCCTTGCCGTCTTCGTCGAGAATCCGGACTTCGAGACCGGGCAGCGGGCGGCCGACCGAGATCAATCGCCTCCGCACCGCGTCATCTCCGCTACCCGCAGCCTCGCGGTGATCGTCGGGGGTGAGCACCGAGATCGTCGAGCTGGTCTCGGTGAGCCCGTAGGCGTTCGTGAAGTCCGTCGACGGAAAGAAGCGCATGGCCTTCTCGATCACGGGCTGCGGCATCTTGCCGCCGCCGTACGAGATCGCGCGCAGCGACGGCAGCGCGACGTCCGCGCCCGTGGACCTGGCCGCCTCGAGCTCTTCGACGATGCGCGAAAGCATGGTCGGGACCACGAAGGCGTTGGTCACCGCCTCCGCCCGCGCGAGCGAGACCCAGTCTTCCGCCTTGAAGTTCGGAAGCTGGACGATGCGGCGCCCGGAGTAGACCGAGCTCGCGATCGCTGCCATGCCGGCGATGTGATACGGCGGCACGCTCATGAGGGCCGCATCGTCGTCCGCCGCACCCATGAATTCCACCGATCCGAGGATGTAGGACACGATGTGCTTGTGGCGCAGCACCGCGGCCTTGGGCGCGCCCGTGGTCCCACTCGTGAAGAGCAGGATGGCGATCTCCTCCGGGTCCATCGGCCATTCCGTGCTCGGGTCCGATCCATCGTGCGAGCCGTCTGCGGTCACCTCCGACAGCCACTCGTCGCGGACGACCACCTGGATCCCGTCGATCTTCGACAGCGCCGGAGCGCGCTCGGCATCGGTGATGAGCAGGGCCGGCGCGATCTGCGACGCCAGCCGCTCGACCTCGTCCGCAGTGAGTCGATAGTTGAGGGGTGCGAACGGTCGCCCCGACCAGGCACTGCCAAAGAGTGCGACCGGGACCGCGAGGCTGCTCACGTCCAGCATGGCCACGCGTTCGACGCCCGCGGCTTCGACGATTGCCGCGGCACGACCGGCCGCGCGGAACAGACCGCCGTAGGTCAACGAGCGCCCGGCGTTCGTGACGGCCACGCGGTCGCCAAAGCTCGAGGACGCCATCTCGAGCAGCATCATCAGGTTCATGGGGGCTTCGCTCGGATCCGGTTCGGGGGGGAGAAGTAGGAAGTAGAGAGAGAGAAAGAGTCGGGGTTCAGTCCGAGGACGGCAGCGGCTTGGCGCCCTTGACGGCGAGCAGCGCGTCGCCCGCGCCCAGCGATCCCTTCCCGGGCTTCGTGCACAGCAGCTCCAGGGACTCGCCTTCGTCGACGTAGCGCTTGCCCATCTGCGTGCCCTCGGCGGCATCGTCGGACAGGGACAGCCCACCCGGGACGTCACCACCCAGGTCCACCATCGGGGCGCCGCCGCAGCGGAGGTCCACTTCACCTCCCGGTGCCTTGACGACCATCACTTCCGTATCGCAAACGGCGCTCTTCAGCCGACTTCCCGCCTTGAGTTGAGCCATGACCCTGACCTTGCCTCCACGCATCGGGGCGACCGTCCAGCAGACGTGCGCCGTGGGTTCGAAGGATCAGCGACGATAGCCGCTCCGCACCCAGGTGGCAGGGCGGCGACCGGGTGCGCAACGATGCCTCCTCGTCATGCCTTTGCCGGAAACCCCCATCGCCGTATCCCGACCCGGAGAGCTGCGGCTCCAGGGGAGCGGGGCGGCGACCCGCTACGCCACCGACCTGCTCGACTCCCTCGGGTCGCGCGTGGTCGTGGACCCCTCGGGTCCGCCGGATGTCTCCCCCGAGCGAGCCTGGGCGGACTCGGGCGCCATGGCACTGACCGGATGCGCGGACGCGCCACCCCGGCACGCTCCCGCTCCCATCGCGTCCTGCGCGGACGGAGCCGCGCGCGCCTTCGAAGCCCTGGCACGCGCCACTCTCGGATCTACGCAGCCCCCCCTCGACGGTGCGGCGCTGCTCGGCGAACGCGCCGCCACGAGCCGTCCGCCGCTCACGCGCGCCGGCGCTCGATCGCCCGGTGGCAGCTGTCGGCTGGTGCGCTGCGCCGATGGCTGGCTCGCGCTGAACCTCGCCCGCGCCGACGACGAAAGCCTGATCCCCGCCTGGCTCGAAGTGCGACCCGAGGCACCGGTGTGGCCCGGGGTCGAGCGCATCTGCGCCGAGCGCGCGCGAGATGCACTCGTGGCGCGCGGCCGGATCATGGGGCTGGCGGTCTCGCCGGCCGTCGTACAGTCGCCGAATCTACGGCGTCCACCGGACTGGCAGCGAACGACGCGCCTCGGACCCGAGCACCCCGAGCGGCAGGCACGGCGAGACCCAGGAACGGCTCCCCTCGTGATCGACCTGTCGTCGCTCTGGGCCGGTCCGCTGTGCGGCGGGCTTCTCGCTGCCGCGGGTGCGCGAGTCGTCAAGGTCGAGAGCATCGAGCGACCCGACGGCGCCCGCCGCGGCGCGCGAGATTTCTTCGACCTGCTGAACGGCGACAAGCAGAGCGTCGCCCTCCCCTTCAGCGAAGCTCACGGGCAAAGCACCCTCGCCTCCCTGATCGAACGCGCGGACATCGTGATCGAGGCGAGCCGCCCGCGCGCGCTCGCGCAGCTGGGGATCGACGCCGAAGCCGTGATCGCGCGCCGCGGGACGACCTGGATCCACATCACGGGTCACGGACGCAGTGCTCCCCAGGGCGATTGGGTCGCATTCGGCGACGACGCCGCCGCCGCGGGCGGGCTGCTCGCCACGGGCCCGAACGGCCAGCCCTGGTTCTGTGGAGACGCCATCGCCGACCCGCTCACAGGACTGCACGCGGCACTGGCGGGGTTGTCCGCCTGGTCGTGTGGCGGCGGGCGCCTGGTCGAGCTGGCGCTCAGCGAGGTCGCCGGTTGGGTTCGCGGGGTGCCGTTCCCGGACGGTGGGCTCTCCAGCCGGGATCTCGTCGCGCGCGCACCGCGGGCACAAAGGCCGCGCCGGGGCGCACCGGAGCTGGGTGCCGACACCCGCCAGATCGTCGCCGAAGGGGGCGCCGCGTGCTGATTCGCGACGTCGAGCTCGCCACCGAGGCGAACGCGCCGCGGGTCGACGTCCGGATCCGACGAGTCCCCGGAAGCGCGACCATCGCCGCAATCGGGTCCGACCTCGAGGCGGCGGCGGGCGAACCGATCGTGCACGGCGCCGGGGGAGCCCTGCTGCCGGGTCTCCACGACCACCACATCCATCTCCTCGCGCTGGCCGCCGCATCGCGATCCGTTCGCTGCGGTCCGCCCGACGTCACCGACCGCGAGGGCCTCGCCCGGGCGATCGCCGGTGCTTCCGCTCCTGCCCGCCCACCGGGCGCGGACGAACGCCCCGCCGCGTGGATCCGAGGCGTCGGCTACTTCGAGTCCGTCGCGGGAGACCTCGACGCGGGTGCCCTGTCGCAGCTCGCGCCAGGCCGTCCGGTGCGTGTGCAGCATCGCAGCGGCGCCCTCTGGATCCTCAACCAGCGCGGGCTGGAAACCCTGGGACTGGCCGACCGCCTGCCCGACGATGCGCCTTCCGGTGCCGAACGGGACGCCCAGGGCCGGTCGACCGGACGCTTCTTCCGGGCAGACGCGTGGCTGCGACAGCTCATCGAGGACCCGGGTCCGCCGGACCTGGCCGAGACCGGCGCGATGCTCGCGCGCTACGGCGTGACGGGCGTGACCGACGCGACACCGGGCAACGGCGCCTTCGAGGCCGATCTCTTTGCAGGGGCCATTGCGACCTCCCGGCTCCCCCTGGCGGTCCGGATGATGGGCCTCCCCTCGCTTGCGGTTCCCCTGCAGCCGGGCCTGCAACGGGGCGCCGTCAAGCTGGTGCTCGACGACACCACCGCGATCGACCCCGACTCGGTCGTGGAATCGGTTCGCAACGCGCACGAGCACGATCGACCGGTTGCCATCCACTGCGTGACGCGGACCGAGCTCGTCGTCGCACTGGCCGCTCTGGCGGCGGTGGGCGCGCGGCCGGACGATCGCATCGAGCACGCTTCGATCGCCCCACCCGAGCTTGCCCGGCAGCTGGCACAGCTCGGCGTCACGGTGGTCACCCAGCCGAATTTCGTACGCGAACGGGGCGATGCCTACCTCCGGGACGTCGACCCCAGCGAGCGCCCCTGGCTCTACCGTTGCCAGGGACTCCTCGACGCCGGCGTGGCACTCGGGGGCGGCACCGACGCGCCCTTCGGCAACCCGAACCCCTGGGCGGCCATGCAGGCGGCGGTCGATCGCCGCACCGCCGCGGGCGCGGTGCTCGGCGCAGAAGACGCCTTGCGGCCGGAACGAGCGCTCGCGCTCTTTACCAGCGCTCCCGAGGCGCCGGGCGGCCCGCCGCGACACGTGACCGTGGGTGTGCCCGCCGACCTGTGCCTGCTCGATCGCCCCTGGTCGCGAGCCCGGGATGCACTCGACGCCGGCGCAGTCGTCGCGACCTGGCACCAGGGGCAACTGACGTGGCACGCGGGGCTTGCAGACGGCGCCGCCAGATAGAGGCGATCAGCGCTGCCCGCGACGACCGCAAACCAGCGCCGTGGCCAGCGCCAGCCCGAAGAGCATGGCACTCGCCGGCTCGGGGACGACCTCGAAGCGACTCTGCACCGCCGCCGAGTCTCCGGGGCTGAGGTCGAAGCGGATCGTGATCCCGATGCTCGTCGCCGCAGTCGCCGCGATCCCCTGGCTCGCCACGGCGGCAGCCGAGATACCGTTGAAGGTGCAGTCGAAAGGAGACGCGCAGCTGTTCGAGAAGGGATCGTCCAGGAAGGTCAGCGCGGAGCTTCCGTTGAGGAACGCCTCGTAGACCGAGGTGCCCGACAGGGCGGAGACCGTCGCCCCATTCAAGTTGTCGTCGTCGTTGAGCGTGAGGATGATGTTCGACTGAACGATCGAATTCACGGGGAAAGCGGGGTTGATCGGCGCGACGACGGACACGAAGTAGGTCTGGCTGACCGCCGAGTTGTTCACGACGACGAAGTTGTTGGTGACGAAGGGGTCCGGGTCGTAGGTGGAATCCCAGTCGAGAATCGTGGAGCCGCCTGCGAGGACCGTCTGCGGCGCCATCAGGGCGAGGGTCGTCTCGGTCCCGTTCTCGACGAGCGACAACAGCTCGGACAGCGCCGTCTCGTCCGAGGTCCAGGTACGGGTTCCGTCCGTGATCTGGACGTCGAGAAGGAAGCCTTCGGGGATGGGCGCGGCCCAGGCGGCGGGACCGGTAGCGAGGAACGCGACCGAGAGAGCGAGGAGCAGGATCGGGACTCGAAGGAGGCGATCTCTCGAACCCATCGACTCTCCGGGCGACACGACGCTCCAGCTGCAGCCTGACATACGCACATCTCCTTCCCGAGATGATCCAACGAGCTACGGAAGGATGTGCAACTTCCAGACCAATCGGTCCAAATTGTCGGAAGCCATTGATTTCATGTCGATATCGCATTTCGGGACGCGAGCTCCGTCAGATGCGGACGGAACCGGGCTTCCGCGCGAGTGGAACTCGCGTTCCCAACCGCCGGTGCGGAGAGCGTCAGTCGAGCATGCTCAGGGTCCCGGCGTACACGTCGTCGAGGACCTCGTGGCCGAGCTGCAGTCTGCCCGTCACCGCCATGCCGATCATCGCGTTGGTGAGCGCCCGGGAGATCTGGGCGGGGGACCGGCCGGGTGCGAGCTCGCCGCTGGCTTGAGCCGCCTCGAGCGCGCCTTCGACGGATGCCTGGAGCAGGTCCAGGGTCGTGCGCAGCAGCTCCGAGATCTCAGGGTCCTCGGACGGACCCAGCTCGACCAGGGCGTTCGCCACGAGGCACCCGCGGCACTCCCGGTCCTGCCCGAGCTCCTGGAAGAAGCGCACGACGGCCTTCACGTTCTCCACGGAGGAGCCTTCGCGTTCGAGCAGTGCCAACGCAGCGGCGAGCCGAGTCGACTTGTAGTGCTCGAGTACGCGAACGAAGAGCTCGCGTTTGTTGCCGAAGGTGTCGTAGAGACTCTGGCGCGAGATCCCCATCTGTCGCAGCAGATCGGACATGCCGGCGCCCTTGTAGCCGCGACGCCAGAACAGGTCCATCGCCTGCTCCAGGGCCACCTCTTCGTCGAAGCTCTTCGGTCTTCCCGCGGTCATCTCGTGATTCTATCCCGGCGCGAATCCAGACGCCGGGCGACCGGAACCGGCCCCTGTATCTAGGGCTAGCTCCCCGTGGACGTGTAGCGACCGATGCCGAAACGGAACATGCGGATTGCAACCACCAGGAAGAGGACACCCGCTGAGGGGGCGACGACCTGGAACCACAGCGGCGAGCCCAGGGGGTCGCTGCGGCCGAGGACCGCGATCAGCGGGAAGTAGCAGACGCAGGCCAGCGGCACGACGAAGGTAAAGAAGCGCCGGAACCACGCCCCGTAGATGGCGAGCGGGTACTGGGCGCTCTCGACTCCGCCGTAGGTCAGGGTGTTCATCAGCTCGAGACTCTCGGTGGTCCAGAAGCACAGGGTCGCACGCAGAACGAACAACCCGAAGAAGAGGCACACGCCCCCGACGATCGCGAAGAGCAGCAGCGAGGCGTTTGCCGGCCCCCAGGCCACGTCGAGCACGATCGAGGCCCAGACCAGGATCACGAGCCCCTGTGAGAGCCTGCCGAGTCGCTTGAGGGTCAGCTCGGCGCCCGCCAGCTGCAACACGGGGCTCCGCGGGCGCAACAACACCCGATCGAACTCTCCGTCGCGCACATAGACCGAGAAGCGATCGAAGCCGGGGGAGAGCGCGTCTGCAACCGCCATCGAGACGTTCACCGTCCCGTAGAAGAGCGCGACCTCGGGCAGAGTCCAGGCATCTAGGCGGCCGAATCGATCGAAGAGCGCCCACACGCCGAGGAACTCGATCGCCGTGATGAAGAACTGTCCCAAAGTCTGGAAGACGAAGGACGCCCGGTACTGCATCTGCGCCCGCACCGACGTGGCGAGGTAGCGGCCATACAAGCCCAGCGGCTCGAGAAGCGCCTGCGGCTGGAGCGCCTGCGGCGGGACAGGAGCCTGCGGCGGGAGCGCCCGCGGCTGAAGAGGAGCCTGCGGCGGCATGGACATTGCCTCAGCCTCCCTGCACCACGAGGACGCGCTGGCCCCGAGCGAGCAGCGCGCGTCCAGTGAACACGAGCGCGGCCCACCAGCCGGCGCACAGGACGATGGCAGCGACGGCTTCCGCCCCGGCGAGATCTGCGGTGTAGACGCGGAACGGAACGTCGACGAGGCCACGGAAGGGAAGCAGCGAGAGCCACGGCTGCATCCATTCGGGGAACAGCGGCAGCGGGATCACCATCCCCGAGAAGACCGTCACCAGAGCGGGCATCAGTCGGGCGATGCCGTCCCCCGAGATCGTCCACAGCAAGGAAATGTGGACGAGGGTCGTGATCGCGCAACCCAGGCCCAGGGCGACGACCATTGCCAGGACGAACAGACCCGCCGCTTCGGCGGACGCCGGGCCGGTCAGCGACCAGTCGTCGAACCCCAGCCACGGCATCACGGCGCCAGCCAGGACGAAGATCGGGACCGCGCGCAGGGACACCGACGCGACGCGCGTGGCGAGGATCCGCATGGTCCAGAACGCATACAGGTCGAGCGGCCTCAGCAGCTCGTAGACGACGTCGCCCTTGCGGATCTGTGCCTCGAGCTCGACGTCGTGGGTCCACGGCAGAAACGCGAGGAACGCCTGGCCGAGCCACACGTACGTGACGACGTCCGCGAAGGACATGGGCGCTGCGTCGCTCGCCGAGCGGTAGAACGCCAGCAGGATCATGATGCGCACGAAGCCCCAGAACACCTGGGTGAACGCGCCGGCCAGGGCCGCCGCCCGGTACTGGAGCAGCATGCGGTAGCGCGCACTCAAGAGCGCCCGGTACGGCGAGAATGCGCTCACGGCTCGTCCCCGGCGTCCGGGTCGTCGAAGCCGTTCCGTTGGTACAGCCGTGCCACGACTTCCTCGATGGGCGGGTTCTCGACGAAGAGGTCCCGCACTGCGTGTCGCGCCGTCAGTCGCGAGATCAGCTCCGTGGCCGACACCTCCGCGGGGTCGAACGCCAGGCGCACCCGGGCTCCTTCGCGGCCGATCAGCCGCACGGCGGGATCGGCGACGCGCTCGTGCTCGTCGACCAGGTCCAGGGTGAGTCGGCGCTCGGACAGCCCGTGACCACGCAAGGCCTCGAGCGGCCCGTCCACGAGGATGCGCCCGTCGCCGATCACGATCACCCGGCGACACAACGCTTCGATGTCGTCCATGTCATGCGTAGTGAGGATCACGGTCACGCCGCGCTCGCGATTCAGACGGCCCACGAAGTCGCGCACGGCCAGCTTCGCGCTGGCGTCGAGACCGATGGTCGGCTCGTCGAGGAACAGCAACGGAGGCGCGTGGATCAGCGCTGCGGCCACGTCGCAGCGCATGCGCTGACCGAGGGACAGCTGACGCACCGGCGTAGCGAGCAGGGGTGAGATCTCGAGCATCTCGATCAGCTCGTCGCGCGCCGCACGGTACGCCGCTTCGGGCACGCGGTAGATGTGCCGCAGCAGATCGAACGACTCGATGACGGGCAGGTCCCACCACAGCTGGGTGCGCTGTCCGAAGACGACGCCAATGCGGCCCACGTAGGCCGACCGCTGCTGCCAGGGCACGTATCCGAGCACCTCACAGCGGCCGGAGTCCGGCACCAGGATGCCCGACAGGATCTTGATGGTGGTGGACTTGCCCGCGCCGTTGGGACCGACGTATCCGACGAGCTCACCCGCCTCGATCTCGAAGCCGACGCCCGACAGGGCCTCCACCTGTCGCAGCTTGCGGCGCACCACGCCGCGCACCGCTCCCCACAAGCCGGAGCGCCGCTCGGCGACCGCGAAGGTCTTGACCAGGTCCTCGACGACGATCTGGGGCACGGATTGGCGCCGAGGCTACACCCAGGGGCTCAGACGCGCACCCCGAAGCGGTTCCCACTCTCGTAGCGTCGCAAGCCCGCTCGGAATATCGCGACCGACAGCAACGCGTATCCCAGAGCACCGGCCAGGCTCGCGGCCAGCCCGGTCCACGTGAAGTCCCGCACGAGATCCACGGGCAGATAGCCGATGAATCCCGCCGGGATGACGGTGAACAGCACGAGCTTCAGCGCGCCTTCGAACAAGGTGCGGGGGTAGGTGCTGAAGGTGATCAGGAAATCCCACAGCTGCCGTGCCACCGGCTCGATGCGACCCAGCCAGAACGCCAGGCTGTGAATGATGATGCCCGACGCGATGAAGACCGTCGCGCTGCACAAGACCGCGACCCCGGCGACGGGCAGCAGTCGCCAGTCGACGAGACCCGACAGCAGCAGGAAGCCGAGCCCGCTGCAGATGTCTCCCCAGCCCGACGCGTAGGTGCGCGACGCGGTCAGGTGCAGGAGCGGACTCTTCGGCTGCGTCAGGAAGGCGTCGAGATCGCCGTCCACGATCGCGCGCGACAGATCTCGCATACCGCCGGCGAAGACCACCGCGACGCCGAAGCCCATGGCGACGATTCCGAACAGCGCCGCCACGTCGGCGACGCGCCAGCCTCGAATCTGCTCGAATCGCTCGAAGAAGATCCACCAGAACACGAAGAAAAGGACGTTGTTGGCCACCATGAAGCCGGCCTGGAGCCAGAAGGCACCGCGCAGGGCGAAAGAGGACTTCAGGTTGATGGACACCAGGGCCGCGAGAAATCTCAAGGTCGCCGTCATGTCAGCCTCCATTCACGTCGAGGGCGCGCAGGGCGCGACCGTAGAGCCAGACGACGAACACCGTCGCCACCGTCGCCCAGAACAGCAGCTTGAGGGCGACGATCCCGGCCACTTCGGGTTGCCAGCCGAAGGCCATGCGACCCGGCCCGTGCATCATCGCCGCAAACGGAGTCCACAGGGCGAACTCCCGCAGCCAGTCCGGGTAGATCTCGAGGGGCAGCAGCAGCCCGCCCAGGATGAACGCGCACTTCTGCCAGATCCAGTAGACGGGGGAGCAGTCCTGCAACCAGACCGCACACAGACCGATGGCGGCGTGGAAGCACAGCCCCGCCCAGCCCGCGAGCAGGCCCAGGGGAAGCACCAGCAGCAGGCCCCGCGGATCGTCGGGCAGCCCTCCGACCATCCAGCTGGCGAGGACGGCGCCGGCCAGCCCCAGGGTCACGGCGCGCAGCAGGAAGTCTCCCGCGCACTCGGCCAGGCGACCGCCCAGGTACGAGATCGGCCGCGGCAGGCGATACGCGATGTCGCCGCTGCGCACATCGTTCTCGATCTGCAGGTGGATCCAGGGCAGCGACAGAACCACCCACTCGGTCACCGCCAGGTACCACAGCAGGTCCCGCGCCGAAGCATCCGGGAAGGCACCCTTGTCGGCGACCACCGTCCATAGTCTCGAGAAGATGAACAGGATGACGGCGTAGAAGCCGAGCCGCCCCAGCAGGGCGCCGCGGTCCGTCAGCCCCTGGCGAATGGCGATGGCCGCGAAGCCGGCGTACTTGCGAGCCGTCGCGGCCGGTGCCCTGTCGTGGGCGGGCCCCACGTCTCCCGCCGTCCATGCGTCGCTCATGGCGCGTGCTCCTCTCCAGCGGGCTGGACCTCGCCTGCCTGCGTCTGTTCGGCCCGGGCATAGATGGCCTGCACGATCTCCTCCATGGGCGGGTCCTCGATGGACAGGTCGTCGAGGGCTGTCTGCGCGAGCAGGGCCTGGACGACGCGCTCGACACTCACCCTGCGCAGGTCCAGATCGAGCTCGGTGCAGTGGGGGCGCCGGCGCGTCACGCGAACCCCCGGCTCGTCCAGATCGATCCGCTCGGCGGCGCTGTGAACCGTCATACGCTTGCGCTCGATGAAGCCGCTCCGCAGCGCGCTCGTCGAGCGGTCGAGCAGCAGGCGACCCCGATGGATGACGATCACCCGGTCGCACACGCGTTCCATGTCCCCGGTGTCGTGAGACGTGAAGAGCAGCGTGCGACCGTCGCGCTCGCTCTGCTCGCGCACGAGATCCCGGATGACGGCCTTCGCGGTCACGTCCAGGCCAATGGTCGGCTCGTCGAGGAACAGGATCTCGGGCGCGTGCAACAGACTGCCCACCACCTCGCAGCGCATCCGCTGCCCCAGGGACAGCTGGCGGACCGGCTGGGACAGCAGATCTCCCAGGCCGAACAGCTCGACATAGGCGGCGGTGCGACGGCGATGTTCTGCCGGGTCCTGCTCGTAGATGCGGGCGAGCAGCTCGAAGGTGTCCCGCGCCGGCAGGTGGTACCAGAGCTGGCTCCGCTGACCGAAGACCGTTCCGATCCGGAATCCGAGGCGGCGCCGGTCCTTCCAGGGCGTCAGACCCAGCACGTGCACCGAGCCCCGGTCCGGATGCAGGATGCCCGCCAGGATCTTGATGGTCGTCGATTTGCCGGCCCCGTTCGGACCGACGAACGCGACACGCTCTCCGGGCTCTACGCGGAACGACAGATCCTCCACCGCCGGAACCTCGCGCACGCGCGAGCCGAAGAGCCCGCGAACGGCGCCCCGGAGCCCCGGCGCGCGGTCCTTGACCCGGAAATGCTTGTGCAGGGATCTGACTTCGATGGCGGCGGCGGTCATACGGGCTCCTTCTCTCAGGCCTTCTGGAGTTGCTGGCATCCGCGCTCGCAGGCCCGCGAGCCCAGAAACGCGAAAGGCCCTTCCGGTGGTGCCGGAAGGGCCTTTCGAGGGGTCTTGAAGTGGTGCTTCCGGCTACACCGAGGATTCTCCCGCGGTCATCTGGACGGAGTTCGCCGAAATGACGTCGGGGCAGAGGTCGAGGTAGAGAAGGGAGAAGAGGCCGTCGAGCACGAGCGCACACGCGGCCGCAGGCGCATGGGCGCTCTCGAATGCGGTGGCGAAGCGATGCGACTCGGGCGTGAACATGGCGGGCAGCATTTCCCGCTCATCGTCGGTTGTCAAGCAGAGCTGAACCCCGACCGCCTGAAACGCCCCTCGATGTCGGGTGGACTCTTGAACGATCCAGGCCGAGGTGTCACAGTGGCTTCCGCCTTCATCTGCGCCGCCGTCACTAGGAACGAATGCCTCCCGCAACCCTCCGACGAGGCTCCCGCCTCGGGAAGTACGCACTCGAGAAGAAGCTCGGATCCGGGAGCTTCGCGACGGTCTGGAAGGCCCGCGATACGGTGGAGAACCGTCGCGTCGCGCTGAAGGTCGCCCACCCCGAGGTCATCGACGAGTGGGGCCCCGAGGCCGTCGAGCACGAAGCGCGCATCGCCAGCCGCCTCGACCACCCGAACATCGTGACCGTCCGCAACGCGGACTGGGTCGACGGACGCTTTGTCATGGCGACGGATCTGGCCGAGAAGTGCCTCGCCGACGCGCCGGGCATTCGGCGGTCCGGCCCCCTCGCGTTGCAGGTGATCCGCGATGTCGCAGCCGGCCTCGCCTACGCGCACTCGAAGAACGTGCTCCACCGGGACGTGAAGCCCGACAACATCCTCCTGTTCGCCAATCGACGCGCGGCCCTCACGGACTTCGGCGTGTCCCGCTTCGCCCGCAACGCCACCGCGACCTACACCGAGGCCGGAACCCTCGGCTACATGGCGCCAGAGCAGGCCTACGGCCGTCCCAAGCTCACCTCGGACGTATTCTCCCTTGGCCTGATCGGCTATCAGCTCCTGACGGGCGTGCTGCCCACCTGGCCCTTCGAATGGCCCCCGGAAAACGTGGACCGCTTCTGGGAACGCGTGCCCGGGCCGCTGCAGCCGGTGCTTCGCAAGGCGGCGGAGTTCGAGCCGAGCCGCCGCTACTCGGACGCGATTGCCTTCCACGGAGCCCTCGAGAACGCGTTCCGCCAGGTAGCGCCGGCCCCGACACGACGGCGGGTCGCCCGACGCACGGCGCCGAAGCCCCACAAGTCCGCCCTCGACCTCGAAGCGACGCAGTTCAAGCGGCGGCACGGGTCGGCCCTCGGGATGCGTTACAGCTGCCATCGCTGCGACGGACCGATCTCCGAGCCGATGCTCCACTGCCCCTGGTGCGGGTCGGGTGACAACTCCCTGCGCGAGGTGACCAGCTACCCGCTCTTCTGCCCCCACTGCGAGCGGGGCGTCATGCCCGAGTGGACCTGCTGTCCCTGGTGCTATCCCGGTCGCTTCGAGGGCAACGGCAAGCCCCCGCGCCCGGACCCGCTGGCCGAACGCGATTGCCCCCGCAAGGGATGCTCGGGGGAGCTGCAACCCTTCATGCGCTACTGCCCCTGCTGCAAGCAGAAGCCGAAACGCCTGTGGTCCCACAGCCACCTGCCCGACCGCTGCCCGCGCTGCCGCTGGCCCGTGTCGAAGCACTCCTGGCGCTTCTGCCCCTGGTGCGGACGGCGGGAACCCCGGGCCGGGACGTTCTTGAAGAGCAGCTGAAGGCTCCTACAAAGACCCGCTGAGGGCTCCCTTGAAGGACAGCTGAAGGCTCTACAAAGACCCGCTGAGGGCTCCCTCGGAGGGCAGCTGAAGGCTCCTACAAAGACCCGCTGAGGGCTCGGTTCCTAGGAAGTGCGGCGGTAGAGGACGAAGGTGAGGTCGTCGGGCTTCGAGGGCTGGCCCTCGATGGGTGCTTCCATGCGGGCGACGGCCTTTTCGGCCAGGGTCGCGGCTGCAGTCCTCAACGGCCCCGTGCGGATCGCCTCGACGATCTCGCGGTGGTGCAGGTTGTCGTGCACGCCGTCGGTCGCCAGCATCACGGTGTCGTAGCGATTCAGGCTCAAGGGGCTCCCGACCTCGATCCGCATTTCGTTGGTGCCGACGACGTTCGAGACCAGGTGGCGTTCGTCGTGGTGGATCGCCTCCTCGCCGTCCAGCATGCCCGCCTCGACCGCATACCCGACCGGCGAATGGGAGACGGTCTGCAGGTAGATGCGACCCCGCTGTCCACACACGAGGATCTCGGAGTCCCCCACGTGATATGGCCGCAGGGTGTCCGCCAGGACTTCGGCGGCGGCGAGGGTCGTACCCGCTCCGATCCCGAGTTCGAGCACGCGTCGGTTCGCCTCCTCGGTGGCATCGAGGATCGCCGCTCGGACCCCGCCGCTCCCCGCGGACGGCTCGGACAGCCGAGTCGCGAGGCACTCCAGGGCGATGCGCGACGCGCTGGCGCCACCGGCCTGCCCGCCCATGCCGTCGGCCACCACCAGCACGCCTCCGCCGTCGAGCACGAAGCAGCCGACGGCGTCCTGGTTCTCCTCCTTGCCGGGACAGCGACGGGAATACACCCAGGCCTCGCCACGGGGGAGCGGCACGTGGACGGGCTCGCTCATGTCCTGGTCGACCCACACGGGAGTGGAAGGCTCGCTGTTCATGTTGGTGGGCGGGAGCTTAGCGGGACGCAAGCGCGTGACGCGACACGCTACTTGAAGCGGACCTCGGCTCCGGGGTGCACGTTGAGCGCCTGCTCGACGGGCACGACCCCCGACCCGGCCGGACAACGCCCGACCGCATTGCAGTGCTCGACGACCACACCCACGGCCGCCTCGGGGAACACGGTCACCACCACGAACTTGGCGAGGTAGCGATCGACCCGCGCCACGCGATCACTCTCGACCACGAAACCCACGGCGCCGCGCTCGACTTTCTTCTCGCTCCCCCCGTCGAGGGTCAGGGTCACCTCGTTGCCCTCGAGACTGATCTCGCGAACCTTCAGCTCGTACTGGGCCATCACGACCGGGTCGATGAACGAACGGCTGACCGCGAGGGCAAGCTGCTGGAAGTCGCGGCGTACCACCGTGCCACCCGCCAATCCGATGCGCGCGTTCCCGCTGGTCACGACCATGCGCGAGTACGGATCGACGACGCGGTAGTCGACCTCGAAGTGGCCGTTGCCCTTCTTGTCGCGCCGGATCGCCGTGACGTAGCCCTCGAGGACACCGTCCACCATGCCCTGGAACTGCTGGTAGACGTCCGTCGCGCCGGGTCGCAGGAGCGAGTGAGGTGCCGGTTCGACATCCGTCCCAGGTGCCGAGACCGCCGCCGGCGACGTCCGGATCTCCGCCAGAGCGCGCACGTCGAACTCACCCGCATCGAAGAGGGAGAACCGGTCGCGTGCGTGCAGGGCCGTCATCAACACTTCCGCACCGACCTCGGCGACGTCCGCCGCCTGTCCGGTCTGGTCCACGAACGGTCGCACTGCGATCCGGTAGCGCTGGGAACGCGGCGTCAGGTACGCGGGGGGCGCCACCAGCTCGGCGAGCGGGGGCTGACCCTCGGGCATCGCCACCGTTCGGCCGACGGTCTGACAACCGAGCCCGGAGACCAATGCGAGTCCCAGTGCGGCGAGCCCGGGACAGAGGGCGGGCTGCCGGAAAGCCGACAGGCGTCGAAGCGACTTCGAGCCGCTCACGGGCGAACCTCCGCGGCGTTCTCGGCGGTCTTGGCGGTCTGGGCGGTCTTGGCGGCGGCTCGCCCTTCGACCTCCAGGCGCCGCTTTGCAAAGCTGGACGCTTCGGGGTGATTCGGGCTGCGTCGCGCGAGCTGCCAGTGGATGAAGGCCTCGTCGGACTGGCCGAGCAGCTCGTACGCGTAGCCGCACCACACGTTCAGGTCCGCATCGAGGCGACCGACCCGGCGCCCGACCTCGGCGGCCTTCTCGCAGTCCTGCTTCCAGTCCTGGGCCGGTCGGATCCCGTCGGCGCGACCGAGCACCTCGAGCTGGACCCGGTAGAAGCGTCGCGCCCAGAGCTGACCGGGCGCCGGATAGCTGTCGAGGATCTCGGGGACGTCGGACCCGCCGAGTTCCTGCGTGACCTGGCGGGCCAGGTCGAAGTACGGCTGGAGGTGGTCGCGGCCGCAGGTCTCGGCTTCCAGCTGCCTGCGGAGTGCCGTGATCGCGTACGCGCGGTACAGCACGAGCATCCCCTGGGACACCGCCAGGCCGGCGATCCGCGGGCGATGCGGGTTCAGGGCGTGGCCGCTGCGCAGGGTCTGGAAGGCGGTGTACTCCCGGGCCAGGTCCGTGGCCAGCGCCCAGGTCGCCGAGATGTTCGTGTCGATGGGCAGGTCCTCGGGCACCCGCTCGAAGATTCCCAGTGCGGGTCGCACGCAGCGCGCGGCATCCCCCGGACAACCGCCCTGCCCCGGCCCGGTGTCCTCCCACTTCGCCACGCAGGCGAGATTGATCTCGGTGGTCAGGGGCGACGAGCGCTTGGACACGGCCCGGTCGACGTAGGCCGCCCAGCATTCCACCGCGGCGGGCGTCGGGGTCGTGCCCAATGGAGCGCACGGAGCGCCGTGTTCCGAATCCTCGAAGCGGACGTGCAGTTCCGGGACCGCGGGCACGGCCCGCCAGCCGTCGGGATCGGCCGCCGCGGGCGCCGCTCCGCCGGCCAGGCCGGCAAGCGCGAATGCGAAGGCGCTTGCTGAAAGACGAATGAGCGCCGATCGAGACGCAGTGCGAGGTGTCATCGTTCCCCCCCAAGAACGAGAGCCAAATGCCGTTTCAGCGGATGGCTCGCGCAGAACGTATCACACGGGGAGGAAGTCGCTCAGCGGCTCGAATCCGGAGACTTCCGCGACAGCATCCGGCCTCGTACTTCCTCGAAGTCGACGCCGAGGAAGATCGCCTCCGCGTCCGCCGTCAAGGTGTCACCCGCGTGGCAGGTGGCCCGCACCGTCACCCTGCGGCCCCGGTCCTCGTGGATCCAAGCGTCCAGCTGGAGCGCCTCGTCGAGGGGCGTCACGTGCCGGTAACGCACACTGAGCGCGGCGGTGACCCCGGCCTTGGCGACGGCTTGCTGGGCTTGCCCGAGCAGATCGTCGAACAGCGCGGCCACCCAGCCACCGTGCACTCCGTGGGGAGGTCCCTCGTAGGCGGGCCCGAGGACGGCGGTCGCCCGCAGGACGCGACGCCCGTCCTCCCGGTCGAGCCAGCCTTCGACGGACAGGGGTGGAGCGATGGGGTTCAGCTTCCCGCGGATGGGGCTCTGTTCCAGGTAGGCGCGACGTGCCGCCGCGCCGGGATCCGTCGCGGGCGAGTCGCCTTCGTACCAGCGCGGTCTGCGCTCGCCCGACAGCTCGTCGCACAGGGACTTCGCCAGCTGCTCGGCACGTGCCAGCGCTTCCGGAGAGGCCTCTTCGTCGACCAACAACCCGATGGCGCGACGCAACTCGGCGACCAGCTCGAGACCTCGGGACGGCTGCGCACCCACTCAGGCTTCCGCGTCCAGCACGACCTGCTTGGCCCACTTGTAGTCGGCCTTGCCGTTGGGCGCGCGCTGCACCTGGTCCACGAGGTGGACGCGCTTGGGCACTTTGAAGTGCGCGAGTCGCTCCTTCGTGAAGGCGCGCAGCTCGTCCTCGGTCACCGACGCACCTGCCGCGCGCGAGGCCACCGCGGTCACCCGCTCGCCGAACTTCTCATCGGGAACGCCGACGACCAGGCAGTCGACGATGCCTTCGTGCAGCTTGACGGCCTCTTCCACTTCCTCGGGGTAGATCTTCTCTCCCGCGGAGTTGATGCACTGAGACCCGCGCCCCAGCAGGGTCAGGCTGCCGTCGTCCTCGACTCGGGCCCAGTCGCCCGGGAACGAGTACCGCACGCCGTCGATGGTGCGGAACGTCGCCTCGGACTTCGCCGCGTCCTTGTAATAGCCGAACGGCACGTTGCCCCCGGCGGCCACCATCCCGGTCTCGCCGGAGCCGGGCGTCACCAGTCGCCCGTCTTCCGTGAAGACCTTGGTGGTCGGCGACATGGTGAAACGCGCCGTCTCGCCAACGTTGCCGCGAGTGGTGATCTGGGTCCCCATGCTGCCTTCCGTGGAGCCCATGGCGTCGATCAGGATGAACTCGCCCCAGTCGAGCAGCTGCTGCTTCACCTCGGACGTCCACATCACGCCCGAGGAAACGACGAACCTCACCGACGACGTGTCATAGGGAGTGCCGCGATCGCGACCCTCTTCGAGGGCGCGCAACATCGGCTTCGCGAACGCGTCTCCGACGATCACGAGCTGGGTGGCCTTCTCGCGCTGCACGGTCTGCCAGATCTCGTGTCCGTCGAGATGACGCCCTTCGAGGGACACCACCGTGGCACCGGCGCAATGAGGCATCATCATCCCCACCCAGCCTCCGGTGCCGTGCATCATCGGACAAGTCGGGACGGACACGACGGTGTTCCCGGCCTTCTGGGCTTCGGCAACCAGGCCCGCCACCTCCGCCAGGTCGTCGGGGACCGGGAGCCCGACCACGGGGAAGACCGTGGAGACGAAGCTCTGGGTCATGCCGCCCATGTTGTACATGACGCCCTTGGGCATGCCCGTGGTGCCACCGGTGTACAACATGTAGACGTCGTCCTCGGAACGCGCGATGCGCGGCGCCGGGTCGGTCCCTGCGACCACGTCCTCGTAGGCGTCCACCCCGTCGAGCGCTTCGCCGCCGTCGTCCACCTGGATCCAGCACTTCACCTTCGGACAACGGTCCCGCACGCGCGCGACGCGATCCGACAAGCTCGTGTGGAAGACGAGCGCCTCTGCGTCGGAGTTGTCGAGCAGATACTGGAGCTCGTCGTCGAGATAGCGGTAGTTGATGTTGATCGGAACGTGGCGGCCCTTGAAGGCACCGAACTGCACTTCCGGGTACTCGCAACCGTTGTAGAGATACAGGCCGACCTTCGAGTCCGGCCCGAGCCCGGCGGCGCCGAAGACCGCTGCGACCCGCGCGCTTCGCTGCTCCCAGTCCCGCCACGACACGCGCCGGTCGCCACAGACGAGCGCCGTCTGGTCCGGGATCGCATCGGCGATCGATTCCCACAAGGTGGCAAAGTGCATCTCCATCAGGGCTGACTCCTCTGGCGATCCCCGGTTCGGGGCTCGGCGGCCCCGGGATCGTACCGGTGCGTCTCTTCAGAATGAAACCCCGGGATCCGCCTTGCTGGGGGTCCCTTGTAGCGCCGCGTCGTCCGGTAGTACAGGTTCCGGAGCGGGACGCCGTCCCGGTACAGGGTCACTTCCTGGATCGGACCGGGGTCCTCGAGGGTCTGAAGGGCGTTGTCCTCCATCAGGTCCCAGGAATTGCGGCCCAACAAGAACAGCGGACGGCCAACCGCCGGCTCCACCGGGTTCCAGAAGCTCCACATGGACGCTTGCTCGCCGAAGAGATGCCGGGACAGGATCTCGTCCTGCCATTCGGGGGGACCGTAGAAGCTCAGGCTGGCTGCCACGGACCACTTCGAGTTGGCGCCCAGCACCGGGTCCTCGCCGGTCTCCCGCGCGAGCTGGGCGAGACCCCGCTGGATCTCGGGCACCGCCTCCTTCCAGAAGTAGCGATCGAAGAAGGACCCATACGGCACGCCCGGAAAGCCCGTGACGACGTACTGCAAGCCGAGGCCGTAGAAGACCAGCAGCAGCGCGAGGGTCGGCGCCCAGGCGCGCTGCAGCACCCGGGCGGCGCGGCCTCCGCGACGGCTGACGAAGTCGCTCGTCATCGTGCGCGCGACCAGGGGCAGCAGTGACAGCCAGGCCGGGGCCGTCCAGTGGGCGCGTGGGTACAGGACGATCGCGTCGAGCAGGAAGGGCGCGAGCGGCACCCAGCACAGGATCCACACGAAGCGCCGGGTGCGACGCTCGTCCGGGTCGCCGGGCGGAAACAGCCCGCGGCGCCCGGGCCACAGCGACCAGACCGCGGCGGCAAACGCCGTCGGCGTGAGAAGCAACATGCCGTGAAGCGGCAAGAACAGCAGACCCGCGCGAAGGCTTCGCTGGAAGCGCCGGGTCGTCTGGAAGCTGAAGGACGCCCAGTCGTGATCGGCATTCCAGACCAGCACCGGCGACAACAGCAGCAACGCGATCAGCGCCCCCAGGTACGGCTCGGGCCGCCGCAACCAGCGCCGGGAACGGGGATCGAGCACGACGAAGAGCACCACCGCGATTCCCACCAGCCCGATCGTGTACTTGGCGAGAACACCGAGCCCCAGGCAGACCCCCAGCGCCAGCCAGGCCCAACCATGCCCCCGGAGCACTGCCCGGGACGCGAAGTAGAGCGCACCGGCCCAACACGCGAACTGCAGCGAGTCGGGCATCATCACGACGCCCACCGCGAAGTAGAACGGGAGGCAGGCCGCCAGCAAGGCGGTTCGCAGTCCTACGCTGCGCCCGTAGAGATCGCGACCGAACCCATACAGGAATCCGACCGTCGCGAGACCCGCGATCCAGGCGAATGCGCGCACCGCGAGCTCGTTCTTGCCGAGCAACGCCGTCGACAGCCAGATCGCCCAGCCCGTGAGCGGCGGGTGGTCGAGGTAGCTGAGATCCAGGTGCGTGGACCAGGTCCAGTGGTAGGCCTCGTCCGGCAGGAGCTGGGGCAGCCCGAGATAGACGCTGCGCAACGCGAGCCAATACGCGAGTGCGGCGAGAGCGACGAAGTCCCAGGCCGGGGTCCCGTCCCCGTCCGCGCGAGCGCGGAGGACCCCGCGTCCGACGACCAGGACGCAACCCGCGAGCAGATCGCCGACGAGCAGACCCGCCCCCCACGAGACGCCGGACCCGCCGGACCCCCAAGCCAGCGACCCCGCGCGCAGGGGAAGCGCCAGCAGCGCCAGCAAGGCGAAACGGCCGGCGGACAGCGAGCCCAACCGCCGGTCGAGCAGCGGCCACAGCACCGCGACGAACGCCGCGAAGCCCGCGAGCTGTGCGTCGCGCGCCCCGAGCCCGAACCCGTAGCTCGCCCCGCACACGGCGAGGTCTGCCACTGTCGCCAGGGCGACGGCCGGAGCCCCCCGGCGCAGCGCGGCGGATCCCCGTTCGAGATTCACGCGCAGCTCGTGGTTCGCGTCGATCGGGATTCTCCGAGGTGGACGGGCCCGCGTAGCATAGACATTTCGCAGGCTATGCTCTTGCACCGGAACACGGCCAAAGCACGGCCGAAAGCGGCCGGGCGGAGAAAAAGGGGCGTCCATTGAAGGGCTGGCGGATCACGATCCTCGTCTCGCTGGGACTCGTCGCGCTGGCAGCGTTCCAGCTCGGCGTGTGGGGCACGGGCGAGGAAGGCATCCGCGTGCTGGTCCGCTCGACCGCGCGCTGCTCCGTCGTGCTCTTCGCACTCGCCTTCTCGGCCAGCGCCCTTCGCAGCTTCTGGCGAGGCCCGACGACGAAGTGGCTGCTGGCGAACCGTCGCTACCTCGGCGTGTCCTACGCCGCATCCCACGCACTCCACGCCGCGGCCCTGGTTGCACTCTTCGGCGCCTCGACCGAGTTTGCGGAGTCCCTCGGCGCGGTCACCCTGGTCGGGGGCGGCATCGCCTACGTGTTCACCTTTGCCATGGCCGCGACCTCGTCGGACGCTGCGGTCCGGGCCCTCGGCACGACGAACTGGCGACGGCTGCATCTCGTCGGCGGCTGGTACATCTGGATCATCTTTGCCCAGAGCTATCTGCCGCGCGCGGCGATGGATCCCGCCTATCTACCAGCGGGAATGATCGTGCTTGCGGTCCCCGCGCTGCGCACCGCGGCGCACTTGCGCCAGCGCGCGCGGAAGCCGCAAGCGGCCTGACCGGCGCGCGGAATGAGCTACGCTCCGCGCCCGCCCCGAACCTTCGTTGCGTGCTGTGAGTCCATCCCCGTGCAGCAGATCGGCCCATTCACCCATGAATCCCGAAGCCAACTCCGACGAGGCGCGAGAGATGGACCTGGCGCGACAGAAGGACGAGGCGCGAGAGAAGATCGACGCCTGCGCGGACTCGGCGGCGCTCAAGGACGTGGAACGCCACTACCTGGGTCGCAAGGGCATCGTCGCGTCGGCGCTGGCGGGCATCGGCCAGCTGCCCCCTGACGAACGGAAGGACGCCGGCCAGAACGCGAACCGCCTCAAGCAGGCGATCCAGGAACTCGTCGACGCGCGCGCGCGGGTTCTCGACGAGACATCCCTCGCCGCCGAGCGCAGCGGCGCCGGCTTCGACCCGACCTTGCCGGCAGCACGGCTCGAATCGGGCTCGCTGCACCCGGTGACCCAGGTGACGCGCGAGCTCGAGGACCTGTTCCTTTCCATGGGGTACAGCGTGCTCGACGGGCCCGAGGTCGAGCTCGACCACTACAACTTCGAAGCGCTGAACATCCCGGCGGATCATCCCGCGCGCGACAGCCACGACACCTTCTTCTGCACGGCGGAAGGATCGAAGGACGCGGCCGAGCAGCTCGTGATGCGCACCCACACCTCCCCGGTGCAGGTGCGCGCCATGGAGCAGCTCGAGCCCCCGTTCCGCGTGATCGCGCCCGGGCGCTGCTTCCGCCAGGAAACCACCGACGCCAGCCACGATCACACCTTCTATCAGATGGAAGGCATGGTGGTGGGGCGCGACATTTCCGTCGGTCACCTGATCGGCGCCATGCGAACCCTCCTGCGCGGCATCTTCAAGCAGGACCTCGACGTGCGCCTGCGCCCCGGCTACTTCCCGTTCGTCGAGCCCGGCTTCGAGCTCGACGCCCGTTGCCCGTTCTGCGAAGACGGGTGCAGCGTCTGCAAGCGCACCACGTGGATCGAACTTCTGCCCTGCGGGCTCGTGCATCCCAACGTGCTGCGCGCGGGCGGGATCGACTCGGACATCTGGAGCGGCTTTGCGTTCGGGCTCGGCTTGTCCCGCCTGGTGATGCTGCGGTACGGCGTCGACGACGTACGCCATCTGTTCGGGGGCGACCTGCGCTTCCTGGAGCAGTTCTAGATGTACGTCTCGTACCGTTGGCTTGCGCGACACGTGGATCTTTCGGGCATCGACGCCCACCAGCTCGCGGACGACCTCACGCTTTCCACCGCCGAGGTCGAAGGGGTCGAGCTCTTCGCCCCCCAGCTGTCGGACGTGGTGGTCGGCCACGTGGTCTCGCGCGAAGCGCACCCGGACGCCGACAAGCTCTCGGTCTGCAAGGTCGACGTTGGCGGCGGGGACGGCGAGCCGCTCCAGATCGTTTGCGGCGCACCGAACGTCGCCGCCGGTCAGAAGGTCGCGGTGGCAACGGTGGGCACCGTGCTGCCGGGCGACTTCAAGATCAAGAAGTCGAAGATCCGCAACGTCGAGTCGCGCGGGATGATCTGCTCGGTCCGGGAGCTCGACATCGGAGACGAGCACGACGGCATCTGGGTACTGCCCACGGACGCGACTGCAGGCAGTACGGTCGCCGAGGCCCTCGACATCCTCGACTGGGCGATCGAGATCGACAACAAGTCGCTGACCCACCGGCCCGACCTGTGGGGCCATCGGGGAATCGCCCGCGAGATCGCCGCGATCCACGGACGCGAGCTGCTTCCCCTGGACCTGCGACCGCCCGAAACCGGGAACGCCCCCGCGTTCCCGGTGCACGTCGAATCCGACGCCTGCAGCCGCTACCTGGGACTCCGCGTCGAAGGCGCGCGCGCCGAACCGTCACCGGACTGGCTGCGCTGGCTGCTGCTCGCAGTCGGCCAACGCCCCATCGACCTGATCGTCGATCTGTCCAACTTCGTGATGCTCGACCTGGGGCAGCCGAATCACACCTTCGATGCGTCCCGCCTGTCGAGCGAAGGCATCCGCGTCCGCAATGCGCGCTCCAGCGAGACCCTGACCACCCTCGACGGCGAGACCCGCAAGCTTGCGGAGTCCGACCTGCTGATCTGTTCCGGAGACGACCCCGTGGCCCTCGCCGGCATCATGGGCGGCGAAGCCTCGAAGGTCGGCGAGGACACCAGCCAACTGCTGCTCGAGGTCGCGACCTTCGACGCAGCCACCGTGCGCCGGACCTCGGCGCGCCTCGGCCTGCGCACGGATTCATCGGCGCGCTTCGAGAAGTGCCTCGACCCCACCCTGCCGATCGCTGCGGCTGGCCATTTCGCGCGCTTGCTCGCCGCCGTGCAGCCAGAGGTCCGCTTCCCGGCGGTCCTCACGGACGTCGGCAACTGGCGCGACCCGGCCCTCGAGATCAACCTGCAGACCGAACGGGTGCGGACGGCCCTGGGCGCGGACATTCCCGACCCGGCGATCGTCGACATCCTCACCCGGCTTCAGTTCGACGTGTCGCGCACGAACGACACCGAGCTGCGGGTCGGCGTGCCGTCGGCGCGTGGGATCAAGGACGTGACGACCGCACAGGACCTGATCGAAGAAGTCGGTCGCATCTACCGCTACGGCAACATCCCCGAGCAATTCATGCAAGCCGCGGTCGAGCCGCCCCGTCCCGACGAGCGTCGCGAGCTGGTGCGTCGCATCCAGGACCGGCTGTCGGGCACCGCCCGCTTCCACGAGCTGCTCTCGTATTCGTTCATCGACGACGACACCCTCACCCGCCTGGGCTGGACCGATCGGCCGCACGTCCGCGTCCGCAACCCCATGGACCAGGAGGAGTCGCGGGTCCGGCGCGCGGTGCTGCCTTCCCTGCTCGGAGACCTCGAGGCCAACCGGCGCGCGCGTTCGGAGATCCGATTCTTCGAGGTCGGCAAGGGCTACCTCCCCGAACACGCGAATGATCGCGGCGAGCCCCGTGAGGTCCATCAGCTGGCGATGCTCTGGGCCGCGGCTCCCGATCGCGGGGGCGAGCGCTTCGACGACGACCGCTTCCACCAGCTGCTGGGAGTCGTCGAGGACCTGTTCTCCTACCTGGGCCTACCCGGCGAGCTGGTCTGGGCCGTTCCGGCGGAGGCGCCCAGCTGGGCACACCCGGCCCAGGTGCTCGCGACCGGCGACGGAAGCGGCGAGCCCCTGGCACTCGTTGCGAACCTCGAGCCGGGCCTTGCCCGGGCGATCGGCCTGCGAGACGAGCTCGCGAGCGACGTCGCAGTCGCCGAGATCTCGATCGACGCGTTGCTGGCAGCCCCGCGCGGCGTGCGGCCCTTCCGACCCGTCCCGCGCTACCCCGGCGTCAAGCTCGACGTGGCCATCGATCTGCCCGAAGCGACGCCCGCCGCCGATCTCGTGGCCGTCCTCGTCGAGGCCGGCAAGAAGCAGGTCGCCGACACCGAGCTCTTCGACGTCTACCGCGGCAAGAACGTGGAGCCGGGCCGCAAGTCCCTCGCGTACCACGTGCTGCTGCAGTCCGAAGCCAAGACCCTCAGCGACAAGGACCAGACGAAGTACCTGGCGCGCCTCGAGAAGGGGCTCACGCGCATCGACGGACGTCTGCGCAAGTAGTTCGCGAGTCGTCGGCAGTCGCCGCTCGGAATCCGGTTACACTGCCCGGATGCAGGACCTCGAACAGGACATCCGCCGGGTGCAGCAGTGGATCGACGCCGCCGAGCGGGTCACGGTCCTGACGGGCGCCGGCATCTCCACGGACTCGGGCATCCCGGACTTCCGCGGACCCCAGGGCGTTTGGACCAAGAACCCCGAAGCCGAGAAGATGGCCACGATCCAGAACTGGGTCGCCGACCCGGAGCTGCGCAAGCGTGGCTGGAAGCACCGCATCGAGTCGTTCCCGCGCCGCGCCGAGCCGAACGTCGGTCATCATTCACTGGTCGAACTCGAGCGGCGCGGCAAGCTGCACACCCTGATCACCCAGAACGTGGACGGACTGCACCAGGACGCAGGCACCAGCCCCGAGCGCGTCGTCGAGATCCACGGCACCATGCGCGAGATCGGTTGCCTCAGCTGCGGCGACCGCAACCCCATGCAGGTCGCCATCGACCGCATCCACGCCGGCGAAGAGGACCTCGCCTGCGAGAAGTGCGGCGGCATCCTCAAGTCGGCCACGATCTCCTTCGGCCAGGGTCTCGTCACAGCGGACCTCGAGCGCGCGGAGATCGCGGCGCGAGGCTGCGACCTGATGCTCGCCATCGGGACGACGCTCGGCGTGTACCCGATCGCCGCCGTCGTACCCCTCGCCCGGCAATGCGGCGCGCGGGTGGTCATCTTGAACGCCGAGCCGACGGAGATGGACGGGATCGCCGACGCGGTCCTGCGCGGCGGCATCGCCGACATCCTGCCGCTGATCGTAACCGGGGGCGGCAGCCCAGGCCCAGGATCGAGCTAGCGGCCGGAACCGCGGGTTCCGGCTTGCTGGGTTCGCAGCCGCACGGCGACGTGGCTCGCGTAGAAGGCGAAGCCGAGCGCGCGCGCGAGACCCACCGCCCGCTCGTTCGCGCGCAGGGTCTGGTAGACGACGAGCGCGTCACCCTGGAGCGCCGCCGCGCACGAAGCGCTCACGACCGCCTTGCCATAGCCTGGGCGCAGGGACAGCACCCCTGGTCCGACGACTCCCTCTCCCCAGCGCGTCACGCTGGACGCCGCCTGGATCCGGGTCTCGCCCGCATCCGTGTCGTCGAACCATCCGAAGGCGCCGTCCGCGTGCAGATCGGCGACCTCCCAGGCTTCCGGCTGCGAGGCCGCTCGCAGGGTCTCCAGCTCCGCCGGCGTCGCCGGGCGAACGCGCTCGCTCGTCACGGGGCGGAAATCGTCTACGGGAAGCCATCCCAACCACGAAGGACCGATGCTGCGATCGTAGGCGTCGCCGAAGATGTCGCGCAGGCCCGGCTCGCTGATCAGTGCATCGATCGGCGTCCGGGCAACGGCCTCGGCCAGCACCTCACACCAGGCGGACGGTGCGGACACGACGGTGCAGTCTCCGTGCACGAAGAACCAGACGCCGTCGTAGCCGGCAAGCGAAGCGTGCGGAACGACCTGGATGCCGGGTCGCAACGCGGTCCCGAGATAAGCCTGCCAGAAGCGATCCACCGGCAGGGCCATCCCGACTCCTCCCGAATGCTGCCCTAGGCGAGCAGGGACAGCGTGAGCTCGCGTCGCCGCGTGAGGATCACGCCCTCGGACTCTTCCTCGATCACCTCGTCGGGCTCGATCCGGAAGATGGTCTGACCCGCCTTCACGATCGAGCCGTCGGAATCCTTCATCACGTTCTCGACCAGGGTGCCGGAGAACGGCGCCAGCACCTTGTTGAACATCTTCATGACCTCGATGACGAAGAGCGGCTGCCCTTCCTCGAAGTGCTGGCCCTCCTCGATCAAGGGAGGCAGATGGGGTGCTTCGCGGGAGTAGAACGCGCCACCGCTGGGCGCGACGATCTCGTTGGAGCTGGCCTTCGGGGGAGGTGCCAGCAGACGCGTCAGGCGGTCGACGTCCGACGACTCGCTACCCACACGGAAGCGCTCGGGAAAGACCGGCTCGAGCGCCTTGTCGACGCCGACGTCGTCGAAGCCGACGCGCACGCCGAGGCGCGGGATCAGCAGCAGCAGATCGAGCCCGAGCTGGAACCCACGATGCGCCGCGACGCAGCGCTGCCACAGGGCGTCGTCCTGGCCGGCCACCGCGCGGTTCGTCGACGCCTCGAAGAGCTTCTGCGTGGCCACCCAATCACTCTCGTGGGTCCGCTTCTCGACCTCGGCGTAGAAGCCGAGTGCCTGCTGCAGCTGCTTCCAATCGTCTTCCCAGATCATCTCCGACGGCGGCTTGTTGACCACGAAGTCGAGATCCATGTAGTGATACAGCTCGCGCAGGAACACGACCGGGTTGTTGGCGAAACGGATGTTGTCACCTTCGACCTGCCACAGGCGGCCGGCGTGTCGGCCCAGGAAGCCCGCGAGTGCGTGGGGATCGGCGAACAGGCGACTCATGGGCCGCAGCAACAGGGTTTCCTTGGCGGCGAAGACGCTTCGCGCGTCGGGCTCCGTGATCGACTTCAGCTTCTGCTCGACGGCAATCTCGAGGTCGACGTCGCGCGCGACTTCTTCGAGCGCGCCGACCGCGGCCAACCAGTTGCGCAGGAAGCCGGTGTCGGGCTTGAGCATGGGTTCGTGACCCAGCAGCCAGTTGATCAGGCCGTACTGCACCGGGCAGTTGGTGCGAAGGTCCTGCCCGCGGAGCGACATCTGCCGCAGGATCTCCGACATCTGCTCGAGGGTGTTCTCTCGGGACGTGCCGCCCGTCAGGATCAGGGCGATGTTCGAGTCGTAGGCGCCGGCGAGGTTGTAGTACACGAACGAGCCCGTATCGGGGTTGCGGGTGCCAATGCCCTGGTCGTCCCGGATCTCGAACGGCAACGGTCGGGACCAGCTGCGGATCAGGCCGCCCGCATGGGGCTGCAGCGCATCGTTGGTGGCGTTGACGCGGATCTCGCCGCTCGAGATGTCGCGCGGTACGCGCTCGGGCCGCGGCAGACGGCTGCCGTGCAGCTCGACCACCGCCATCGCCTCGATCAGACGGTCGACGTAGAAGAACTCCGCCGGGTCGTCCGGGTTGGTGAACTTCAAGCGATAGACGAGCTCGCTCACCCCGTGCTCGACCTGGATGCGCGTGTTCATCTCCATGAAGAAATGATTGAAGCCCTCGACGATGCACTCGAAGGTGGAGACGCTGTCGAGATCCACGGCGTCGCCGAAGCGCTCGCCGTCCGCCTCCATGCGCGCGAGGGTCTCGCGGTCGCGCTTGAGGACTTCCGCGCCCTCCCCCTCGTAGGCGTCGATGGCGCGGTCCAGCAATTCCTGGTTGAGCGAGAACTCGAGCTGCTTCTGCTCGCGCATCTGGATCGAGCAGTCGCGCCCGCCGAGGGAGATGCACCAATCCCCGTTGCCCAGCAGCTGGATCTCGTTGTGCCGGGTCTTCTCGAGATTCAGCTCGATCAGGAAGTTCCGGTTCGAGCCGGGCGCCGTCACCTTCTGCTCGGCGATCACGCCCATCACCGCGTCCGCGACCTCGGCCGCCTCTGCGACCACGCGCTGGCCCTTGCCGCCGCCGCCGCCGATGGCCTTGAAGCGGATGCGCGAGTCCGGATACTGGTCCCAGATCTCCTTCGATTGCAACTCGGCTTCCTGCTGCAGCTCGGCGATCGTCACGAGCTCGACACTGTCGTCGTAGCCCAGCTGCAGCAGCGCCTCCGCGTTGTCCGCCAGGTCTTCGTCATCGTTCCACTGGAAGCCGAGGCCGTGCTCCTTGGCGAGGGACGCGAGCGCCTTGCGGTCGCCGGCCCGGCGCGTGAGCGCGAGCGCGGAGACGTTGTCGACGCCCGGGATCACAGCGTTGCCGAGGCTGCGCGCGAGCTTCTTCGCCTCGTCCTTGGCGCCCGCGGCGCGAATCACCTTTGCCGAAGGCCCCATGAACCGGAGCCCCGCGTCTTCCACCGCCTGGATGAAATCGACGTCCTCGGCCATGAAGCCGTAGCCGGCAAACAGGTGGGTGTAGCCGTTGGTCTTGGCGATCTCGATGATCTCGTCGATGCGGGCGAACTTCTCCTCCTGGCCCGTCCCCATGTAGTCCTCGACGCGGTGGACGTTCCGCGGGAAGCGCATGGAGCGGAGCTCGGGCGCGAGACAGCGCGGATAGACGACGGAATCCTTCTGGGACAACAGCATCCCGTACTCGCCAACGCCGATCTCGTCGAAGACTTCGAAGGCTTCCTTGCGCACGGGACCGCGGCACACGACCAGGCACTTGACGCGTGCCAGGGTGAACGACCGAAGCCAGGGCGAATCGGCCTCGTGGAACGCAACGGTCTCGAGGTTGGGCGTCAGCACCTATTCGTGCTCCCGCTGGGGCCCCGACATGGCGGTCGGGGTATAGGACCGCATCAGGAACTCGAGGTGCTGGGTGAGCACGCGTCGACTCTCGCCGGGGACCACGAGGCTCGACACAGAGCCCAAAGAGAGCGCTTCCTTGGGGTTCATCAGCTCGTCCTCGTAGGCCGCGGTCAGCGCCGCGCGTCCCTCGTCGAGCTTGCGCTGGGCATCCGGGTCACCCGCCTTCTCTGCCTCCCGGTACTCGCGCTCGACCTTTCGCTGCTCGTCCTTGTAGACGAACTCGACGCCGCCGCCGGGCCCCATCACCGCAACCCGGGCCATGGGCATGGCAAAGACGCGATCGGCTCCCACATAGTGCGAGTTGTAGGCCGCGTAGGCCCCACCGAAGGCGTTGCGGATGATCATCGTGATACGGGGCGTGCGCACGTCGATGATCGCATCGAGCAGCTTGCGGCCGGCCAGGATGATGCCGCGTCGCTCCTGCTCGGTCCCGGGCAGGAAGCCCGTCGTGTCCTCGAGGAAGATGATCGGGATGTTGTAGAGGTTGCAGAAGCGGATGAAGCGGGTCGCCTTCTCCGCTGCGTCCACGTCGATCTGTCCCGAGGAAACCGCCGAGTTGTTGGCGACGAAGCCGACCACCCACCCGCCCATGCGGCCGAAGGCGGTGATCATGTTCCGGGCGCGCTGGGGCTGCAGCTCGAAGTACTCGCCGTGGTCCACGATCTGCTGCAGATAGAGCGTGATGTCGCAGGGCGCGTTCATCCCGGCGGGCGTCGAAAAGGCGCGCCGGAACAGCAGATCCTCTTCGACGGTGTAGCGGTCGATGGGGTCGGAGGTCTCGGTGTAGGGCGCGTGCGAATGGTTGTTGTCCGGCAGGTAACCGAGCAGGCGGACGGCGGTCCGCAGCGAGCCCAGCTCGTCGTCGGTGACCAGGTCGCAGACACCGTTCTGACCGTGGACCCCGGGCCCCCCCAGATCATCGGCGGTGACCTCTTCGCCGAGCGCGGACTTCACGACGCCCGGACCGGTGAGTCCGATGAAGGTGTCCTGGCATTGGATCATGAACGAGCCCTGGCGCGGCAGGTAGGCACCGCCGCCGGCGTTGTACCCGAACATCACGCTGAGCGACGGCACGACGCCACTGATCTTGCGGAGCGCCCGGAAGGCCTCGCTGTAGCCATCGAGGCCGCCGACGCCAGCCGGCACGAAGGCCCCGGCAGAGTCGTTCATGCCGATCAGCGGGATGCCCTTCTCCGCCGCCATGTAGATGATGCGCGCGAGCTTGTCGCCGTTGGTCGCGTCCATGGAGCCCGCACGAACCGTGAAGTCGTGCCCGTAGACGGCTACGTCGCGTCCCTCGATCTTGAGAATGCCCGTGACGATGGACGCGCCGTCGAGAGCCGGCCCCCAGTTGTGCCACAGCAGGCTCGGGTCCTCGCGAGTCAGGACCTTGATGCGCTCCCACACCGTCATGCGGTGCTTGGCGTGCTGCACCCGCACCCGCGCCGGCCCGCCGCCGCGAACCGGACGGGCGATCAGCTCGTGGGCCTCCGCGAGGGCGCGGTCGTAGAGCGCGGCTCCGGCAGAGGGCTTGACGGCCGGGGTCTTCGACGTGGCCGGTTTGGCCGTCGTTGCCGACCCGGTCGCGGCCAGGGGATTCTCGAGGCTGTAAGCGGGTGTCGTCATGCTCGGGGGTAGCCTGCGACGGACGGGGATCGGCCGCGGGCAGGTCGTCAGAGGGATGTCGGAGGTGGTGTCCAGCCCCGGGGGCGAAGCGCGTACCGGGCTCGCCAGTCTAACTGCTAATACCCATCCGAGCGAGTGAGGAGCCCCGCGGGAGCCCGCCCGACGAGGAGACGCGCAAGCCCATGGAGCCGATCTACCACCTGACGACTGGCCCGGAGCTGCGAGGCGGCTGCACGTCGGAAGTCTACGCGCCGGCTCGCCTGCCCGAGGACGGCTTCGTCCATTGCACGGGCAGCCCGGCGGTCACCCTGTCCGTCGCCGACGACTATTTTGGTGGGGCCGACCAGCCCGTGTACCTGCTCGTGATCGATCCCGAGGCACTGCGCGCGACGCTCCGTTTCGAGGCGGCGGCGCCCATCGAGGGCGGCGGTCGGGCTCACCTCGCGGAGGCCGACCTCTTCCCCCACGTGTACGGCCCGATCGATCGCGTCGCGATCACCGGGGCGGGGGCGCTCGTCCGCGCAGCGACGGGCTTCGCATGGCCCGAACGTTTCGAGTCCCTCGACGCCTTGCTTGCGCGGACCTGAGGCTGGATGGCCGCGCAGACCGAGCGTCTCGATCGACTCGCGCTGCTCGGCGCCGCGTTCCTCTTCTCCACGGGCGGTACCGTCATCAAGCTCACCACGCTTCCGGCCCTGCAGCTGGCGGCGGGACGCTCGGCACTGGCGGTCCTCGTCCTGTGGATCGCCATGCCCGCCTGGCGTCGCTTCTGGGACGCCCGCGCACTGCTCGTGGGCGCGGGCTACGCGGCGACCATGGTGTTGTTCGTGGTCTCGAACAAGCTCACCACGGCGGCGAACGCGATCTTCCTGCAGTCGACGGCGCCCCTCTACGTGCTGTTCCTTGCGCCGTGGCTCCTGGGCGAGAGGAACCGGGGGTCCGATGTCGTCGTCACCAGCGGCATGCTGGCCGGGCTGGTGCTGTTCTTCGTCGGAAGTCCGGACCCGACGGTCACCGCCCCGGATCCACGCCTCGGCGACCTCGTCGCCGTGGCGGCAGGCCTCAGCTGGGCGCTCACCCTCGTCGGCCTGCGCTGGATCGTGCGGCCTCGTGCGGGCGGCGACGCGCCCGAGGCCAGTCCCGGCAGTGCCGTCGTCGCGGGCAACGTCCTGGCCGTGGTCGCGTGCGTCGCTGGCATCGCGTGGCTCCCCGCTGCGCCTTCCCTGGCGGCGGCCCCGATTGGAATGCCGACCGCCGTCGATCTCGCCGCGGTCGCCTACCTCGGCCTGTTTCAGATCGGCCTCGCCTATGTCTGGCTGACCCGCGGCATCGGAGGCGTGCCCGCGCTGGAAGCCTCACTACTGCTTCTGCTCGAGCCGGTCTCGAGTGCGCTCATCGCCTGGGGGGTGCACGGGGAACGCCCCGGAGGCACGTCCCTCGCCGGTTGCGCGGTCATCCTCGCGGTCGCCGCCACGCGGGTGCTCGTCGCGGCCCCGCGAACGAAGTCGGTCAGTTGACGCCACGGTCGTGGCCTTCCCAATAGCGCTCTCGAAGCTCGCGCTTCAGCACCTTGCCCGTCGGATTGCGCGGTAGCTCGTCGACGAAGTCCACCGAGCGCGGGATCTTGAAGCCGGCGATCTTGTCGCGACACGCTTCGATCAGGGTCTGCGCGTCCACCTGCGAGCCCCGGGTGCGCACCACCACCGCCTTCACGGCCTCGCCCCACTTCTCGTCCGGGACCCCGATGACAGCGACGTCTGCAACACCTTCATGGGCGAACAAGGCGCTCTCGACCTCTGCCGGGTACACGTTCTCACCGCCTGACACGATCATGTCCTTGACCCGGTCGTGGATGTAGAGATACCCGTCCTCGTCGAAATAGCCTGCATCCCCGGTATGGAACCAGCCATCGCGAATCGCTTCGGCGGTGGCATCGGGGCGATTCCAGTAGCCCTTCATCACCATCCCGCCGCGTACGATGATCTCGCCCACCTCCCGCGGTGCCGTCTGCTGGCCCTTCGCGTCCACGGTACGCACCTCGGCGCCGAAGACCGGCAAGCCACAGGCGCGCAGTCGCGGGCTGCCCGGCACGTGATCCGCCGCCGGCAGCAGCACCACTGCACCGGTCGTCTCCGTCAGCCCGTACGCCTGCACGAAGTCGCAACCGATGGTGTCGACGGCGCTTCGGAGCAGATCTTCCGGGATCGGTGAAGCGCCGTACAGGATGGTTCGCAGCGACGAGAAGTCCGTGCTCGCGCAGGTCGGCTGCTGCAGCACGAAGTTGATCAGGGCCGGCACGAAGAACGCGTGGCTCACCCGGTGCTTCGGGATCAACTCGAGGATTTCGGCGGGATTCGCCTCGCGGGTGACGAGCAGCTGCGCACCGGCGAAGAACATCGCGAGCGCGAAGCCCGAACCCCCGATGTGATAGAGCGGCATGCAGACGAGGGCGACGTCTTCTTCCGAGCCGCCGCCGAAACCCGTCACGCCCAGGACCATGACCTCCGCCAGGTTGGCGTGGGTGATCTCCGTCCCCTTCGGATGGCCCGTGGTGCCACTCGTGTAGAGCTGCCAGGCCGCGTCCTCATCGGCGCCGTCTCGTCGCGGGTCCTCGTCGGACGCGTCGCCGCAGAAGCTCTCGTAGGCCTGCCAGGCGTCCGGCCCGTCTCCCCAGCGCACGATGCTTCGCACGCTGCGGAGTTCGGTCTCCACGGAAGCGACGATCCCAGCAAACGGCTCTCCGACGAAGAGAATCGGCGCTTCGGAGTCGTTCAGCACGTACGCGATCTCGGGTCCGGCGAGCCGCCAGTTCACCGGCGTATAGACGCCGCCGGCCTTGGCGATCCCGAACACGACCTCGATGAAGGCGTCGTGTCCCTTGTCGAGAACGCAGACGCGATCGCCGGGCGAGAGTCCTGCGGCGATCAAGGCATTCGCCACCCGATTCGCCGCGCGGTCCAGTTCGCGGTACCGGGTCTCCCGGTCTTCGTAGCGGAGCGCCACACGGTCGGGGTGCAGGCGGGCACGCCAACGCAGCATTTCACCGACGGTCTTCATGCGGGGACCCCCCGACAGGCTCTCGCCTGAATGCGCATCAGCGGCGAGTATACGCCGACATCGTCGCGCGAACGCTCGCGTTCGTGCCGGCCGTTGCCGACGCGGCTACATTCCGCGCCGCTCGCGCCCCAGGCGAGCGCCCGCGTGCTTCTGTCGCCGCCGCGAGCACCTCATTCGACGACACAGGCGATCGACCAGCCGACCGGACAGACGACCGGGCAGACGGCTGGGCAGACAACAGCGGGGGAGGACGCCGGAAATGCACTTCGGCCTGAGTGAAGAGCAGGAGCTGCTGCAGGAGACCTTCCGCGGGTTCGCGCAGGCCGAGTTCCCGCCCCAACGTCTGCGCGAAGTCTTCGACGCCGGTGAGGGGCACGACCCTGGCTTGTGGAAGGGGCTGGCGGAGATGGGCCTGACCGGGCTCGTCGTGCCGGAAGCACACGGCGGTGCCGGCCTCGAGATCCTCGAGTTGGCGCTGTGCTGCGAGGTCGCCGGGGCGACGGGGATCCCGGGAGCCCTGCTCGAGCACTCCCTCGCCTGCCTGGCCATCGATGCTTGCGGCGACCCTTCCCAGCGAGAGCGCTGGCTCCCGGGGCTCGCCACGGGAGACGTCATCGGGACGCTCGCACTCGCGGAGCCGGACGCGGAATGCGAGACCGCCGACCCCTGGGATCCCGACGGCTGGCAGACACGCACCAGCAACGGGACCGTGAGCGGGTTCAAGCAGTACGTACCGCACCTCGACCACGCCGGACTCGTCGTGGTCGGACTCGCGGACGGCGGCCTCGCGGTCGTCGAGCCTTCCGAATCCGATGCGGCGAGCGTCCGGGTGGAGCCCCAGGACGGGATCGATCGCACGCGTCCGATCTCCAAGCTCCGGTTGCAGGGAGCCGCCGCCCAGCCACTCCCGAACGCCACCGCCGAGAGCACGCGCCGGATTCTCGACGCGGGCCTCGTCGGTCTCGCCGCAGACGCCTTTGGCGCCGCGACCCGCCTGATCCAGCTGTCAGCCGACTACGCGAAGGACCGCAAGCAGTTCGGTCAGCCCATTGCCCAGTTCCAGGCGGTGAAGCACCAGATCGCCCGGATGGGAACCGAGATCGAACCCACCCGCGCCCTGCTCTGGTACGCCGCGCACGCCCTCGACCGGGGCCTCGAAGACGCGGGACGGCACGCCGCCATGACCAAGGCGCACGTCACGGCCAAGTCCGTCGAGGTCGCGCGCGACGCGGTCGAGCTTCACGGCGGGCTCGGCTTCACCTGGGAGTGCGACGTCCAGCTGTGGTTCAAGCGCGCGATGTTCGACCGTAGCTTTCTCGGCACGCCCGAGGTCCACCGCGAGCGCATCGCCACGCTCGCCGGCTGGTAGGCCGCAGTCCGCGGACGCCAGCAGACGCCACTACACGAGGAAAGAGAACGTGGATCTCCAGTACAACCAAGAGGAAGAGCAGTTCCGGGCCGAGGTCCGCGCCTTTCTGGCCGGCTGGCCCCTGCGCGGCGAAGAGGCGTCTCTGCCGATCGCCGAGCAGGAAACGCTGTTCCGCAGTCAGGCCATCGAGCGCGGCTACGTGTATCGCGACATTCCGCGCGAGTACGGCGGCGGCGGTCAGGAGCCCGACGTCCTGAAGGACCACATCGTGCGCGCGGAATTCGGTCGCGCCGGCGCGCCGGGCAGCTCGTTCCTTCAGGGCCCCGCCATGCTGGCGCCGACCCTGATGGAGTTCGGCAGCGAGGCGCAGCGGCGTCGCTTCGTGCCACCGACGCTGCGCGAAGAGATCCGCTGGTGTCAGGGTTACAGCGAGCCCGGCTCGGGAAGTGACCTGGCGTCTCTGCAGTGCAGCGCCGCGCTCGAAGGCGACGACGAGAGCGGCGAGTGGGTGATCAACGGCCAGAAGATCTGGACGAGCAATGCCCAGAACTCCCACTGGCTCTTCGGTCTCTTCCGGACGGAGACAGACGCTCCGAAGCACAAGGGCATCAGCTATCTGCTCGTGCCCCTCGACCAGCCCGGGGTGGAGGTCCGCCCCCTCAAGCAGATGACCGGCGGCCTCGACTTCAACGAGGTCTTCTTCGACGACGCCCGCACGGGTGCGGACTGCATCGTCGGCGAGCGCGGTCAGGGCTGGCAAGTCTCCCGCGCGACCCTCAAGCACGAGCGAAACCTGATCGCCAATCCCAACCTGATGCGCGACCACTTCGACGCGGTCGTCGACCTCGCGCGCACGACCCTCCGGAACGGCCGGCCCGCCATCCTCGACCCGGGAATCCGCCAGCGCCTGTCGGAGATCGAGTGCTACGTCCGCACGAACGAGACCTCGAACCTGCGCCAGCTCTCGGCCGCCGCGCGCGGCGAGGAGCTCAAGTGCATGCTCCCCATGATGATGAACAAGCTCTACTCGACGGACACCATGCAGCGGCTGATGGAGATCGCGTACGAGCTCGTGGGGGCGGACGGGCTGCTGGCCCCGTCCGAAGCCGATCTCGCGGGTTACGCCAAGGGCGAAGGTCCGACCGGATGGGTCGAGCAGTGGATGTTCAGCCTGGGCCCGGCCATTGCGGGCGGCGCCACGAACATCCAGCTCAACATCATCGGCGAGCGGGGCTACGGTCTTCCCCGGGACCAGCGACCGACCCGCTGACCGGGAGGACACGCCACGGCCGACCCTGAACGACGCGCGCGGCGAACCGCCCTGGCGGGGCTCTTTGCTGGCTCCCGGATCGCGGTCGGCTTCGCGATCGCCGGTGTGACCCTCTTGGGGATCCCAGGCTGCGACGCGGGCCCCGGGACGACTCCAACTCCGGCGCAAGACGCCGCTCCGGCGACCCGGCCCGACGCAGCTGCGACTGCCGAGGCGCCGACACCCGCGGCGATGCCGGAGCCGATGCCGCCGGCGGGACAGATCCGCTTGCGCGTCGACGGGGACCGGATCACCCTGCATGCGAGTGAGGCGCCGCGACGCGCGTTGCTCGAGATGCTCGCCCACGAGCTCGGCTTCGCCTTGATCGCCACGCAGCTCGACAACGAGGCGGTGACGGTCCGAGCCGACGCCCAGCGGCTCCCGGCCATCCTGCCGGGGCTGCTCGCCGACCGGCCCTACCGGCTCGACTACCAGCTCGACCCCGTCGCCGGACGCCACACGATCGCGCGACTCGAGGTCGGATCGCCAGGCGACGCAGGCTTCGACCCAACCCAGGCCGAGGGCAACGCGGGCGACGCCGCCCTCGTCGTGGTCCGCCCCGACGCCCGCCCGGCGCGAGACGAAGACGCCGCACGCGTCGACTGGAAGGAACTGCTGTTGCGCCTCGACGACTCCGACGCCGAGGAGCGCATGGAGGCCCTCGCGGACATCGATTCCGAGGGCGAGGGGCTCGCGCTCATCACCGACCGCCTCGCGCGCGACCCGGACCCGCGGGTCCGCGCCGCCGCCGCCGAGCAGCTCGAGTTCGCCGACAACCTGGCCGCAGTCGATGCCCTGGTGCTGGCCCTCGGCGATCCGGACCGGAACGTGGTGCTCGCTGCCATCGACGCCCTCGAGCTGACCGAGGACGCAACCGTCGTCGAGGACCTCGCGCTGCTCCTGGAACATCCGGATCCCGAGATCCGCGAAGCCGCCCAGGAGGCGATCCCGTTCATCGCGGACGACGCGGACTGAAGCTCAGGCCTTGACGGCGACCTTGGCCCAGCTGTCGCGCAGGGTGACGGTGCGATTGAACACCAGCGCGTCGGGACGGCTGTCGCGGTCGACGCAGAAGTACCCCAGCCGCTCGAACTGGAAGACGTCACCGGCTGTCGCCTGCGCGAGGGTCGACTCGACGAAGCAGCCGGGCCGAAGCTCGAGGCTGTCCGGGTTCAAGGCGGCGGTGAAGTCCTCGCCTTCGGCCACGTCGTCGGGGCTCGATTCGCGGAAGAGCGTGTCGTAGAGCCGCACCTCGGCGGCGAGGGCGTGCTTCGCCGACACCCAATGGATGGTGCCCTTCACCTTGCGGCCGTCGGGCGCGTCCCCGCCCCGGGTCTCCGGGTCGTAGCGACAGCGCAGCTCGACGACCTCGCCCGCTTCGTTCTTCACGACGTCGCTGCAGGTCACCAGGTAGGCGCCGCGCAGGCGGACCTCCCGGCCGGGCCCGAGGCGGAAGAACTTCTTCGGCGGATCCTCGAGGAAGTCGTCGCGCTCGATGTAGATCTCGCGGGAAAAGGGGACCTCACGCATCCCCGCGCTCTCGTCCCGCGGATTGACGGGCAGGGGAAAGCTCTCCTCCTCGCCCTCCGGGTAATTCTCGATCACGACCCGCAACGGATCGATGACCCCCATCACCCGGGGCGCCAGTTCGTTGAGGTCTTCGCGGATCTGGTGCTCGTAGCGCGCCAGCTCCACCACCTTGTCGCGCTTGGTCACACCGGTCGACATCACGAACTTGCGGATCGATTCGGGCCGCACCCCACGACGCCGCTGGGCGACCAGGGTCGGCATGCGGGGATCGTCCCAGTCCGACACGAAGCCCTCCTCCACCAGGCGGCGCAGCTTGCGCTTGCTGGTCACCGTATGGCTGAGGTTCAGACGCGAGAACTCGTACTGATGGGGCGTCGAGGGAGTCGGCACCCGATCGACGATCCAGTCGTAGAGCGGCCGATGGTCGACGAACTCGAGCGAGCACAGCGAATGGGTGATGCCCTCGATGGCGTCCGACAGGCAGTGCGCGAAGTCGTACATCGGGTAGATGCACCAGGCGTCGCCGGTGCGGTGATGGGGCGCCTTGTGGATGCGATAGAGGATCGGGTCACGCATCGTGAGCACCGGCGACGTCATGTCGATCCTCGCACGCAGCACCCGCGTTCCGTTCTCGAACTCGCCCGCCCGCATCCGCTCGAACAGGGCGCGGTTCTCGGCAGGAGTGCGATCGCGGTAGGGGCTCGGCCGGCCCGGCTCGGTCAGGGAGCCCGCATGCGCGCGAATCTCGTCGGGACTGAGATCACACACGAAGGCGAGTCCTTCGTCGATCAGGTGCAGCGCCCATTCGTACAGCTGTTCGAAGTAGTCCGATGCAAAGAAGAGCTCGTCCCCCCAGTCGCATCCCAGCCAGCGGATGATGTCCTGGATCCCCTCGACGAACTGCGCTTCTTCGGTGACGGGATTGGTGTCGTCGAAGCGCAGATGGAAGACGCCGCCGAACTCCTGCGCGATGCCGTGGTTCAGGCAGATCGCCATGGCATGGCCGATGTGCAGGTGCCCGTTGGGTTCCGGGGGGAAACGCGTGACGGTTCGCTCGTAGCGGCCTGCGTCGAGATCGGCACGCACGATGTCGCGAATGAAGTCGCTGGCAGGGGCCGGCTCTTCCGGTGAAGGGCGCACGGGGATCGATCCTTTCTCGCCCGCGCGGTCCATGCGGGCATCACACGAGGTCGGTGGGGGGCGGCGGATTGTATCCGGAAGCAGGACGATCGCCTAGAATCCGCCTCCATGGCCGACCAAACGATCCTGCTCGACATCGCCGGGCCCGTCGCGCGCATCACGCTGAACCGCCCGGACGCCGCGAACGCCCTGACCCTTCCCATGTGCCGCGAGCTGATGCAGGCCGCGATTCGCTGCGACGAGGACCCGGAGGTGCGAGCCATCGTACTGACGGGCGCGGGCAAGCTCTTCTGCGCCGGTGGCGATCTGGCGAGTTTTGCGGGAATGGGCGACGGCATCGGTGCGGGCCTCAAGGAGATGACCGCCTACCTGCATGCGGCCATCTCGCGGCTGGTCCGCGGCAATGCTCCGGTGATCACCGCCATCAACGGAACCGCGGCGGGCGCCGGCATGAGTCTCGCCGTGGCGGGCGACCTCGCGATCGCGAGTGACGAGGCGAAGTTCACCATGGCCTACACGGCAGCGGGCCTGTCACCAGACGGCAGCTCGACCTGGTTCCTGCCGCGCATCATCGGCATGCGACGCACCCAGGAGCTGATGCTCCTGAATCGCCGGCTCAGCGCGGAAGAGGCGCTGGAATGGGGACTCCTGAGTCGCCTGGCTCCGGCCGACGAGGTCGTCGCCCAGGCCGAAGCCCTGGCGCAGCAGCTGGCCGAGGGGCCCACGCGAGCCTTCGGCGTCGTCAAGACGCTACTCGCGAGCTCGTTCGGGGAGAGCCTCGAGACCCAGATGGAGCTCGAAGCCAGCGGCATCGCCGGGTCCGCCGGGACCCCCGACGGCCGCGAGGGCATCGCGGCCTTCCTCGAGAAGCGAAAGCCGAAGTTCAGCGGTCGCTGATGGCGCGGCGAGCGCGGGATCCGTCTCGCAACCCGGGGCTCCGCTAGCGCCGCCCGCGCTTCTGGCGGAAACCCGGACGACCCGCCATCGCCTGTCCCTGACGCATGGACGCGGGAAGCTTCTCGAGCTGCAGGCTGTACCAACCCATCCCGAACTTCTTCATGTTCATCTTCTTGCCGTTCTGGACGCGCTGGAGGTTGTCCTTCGTCGCATCGTTGCCCGCTTCCACCTTGAGGCAGCGCAGCAGCTGCTCGATGGCGCCGTCGCGGTCGCCTTCCTTGTTCAGGATCCAGGCGTAGACGTTGTAGAGCATCATCTGCTTCTTGTTGTACCGGATGGCGGTCTCGAGAACCTTCTTGGCTTCGTCGAGGTTCTTCCGCCGGTAGTAGACGCTCGCCAGGAAGAGCTGCCCGTCCGCGACGCGCGGGCTCGCCTTCTGGAGGTGGACGAGGGCCTGGTTCTCGTCTCCCATCGTGAAGCAGAGCGACCCCATCTGGGCGTGCAGCTGGCCCGTCAGAAGCACCTGCCACTTGCCCAGGGGAAGCAGCTCCTCGAGGGTGCGCAGGGCGAGCTTGGTGTTGCCCTGCTGGATCTGTCGCTGGATCTGCTCGAAGACCGGCTCGATCTTCTTGGCGGTACGCCGCGAGCCGAGGATGAAAGTCACCACCGCGACGGTGAGGCCCAGGACGATGCCGAACGCCCAGGTCTTCCACAGCCCCAGCAGCGTCCAGATCGCGCCGACGACGACGCCTACCCCCAGTGCGACCAGGATCGTGTACAAGTCTTCCCCTGCGTTCGTGCCGAAGGATTCGCGGCGGCCAAGCAATATAACGGGGGAGACAGGGCTTTGCTCGTAGCCGTGACCGGCGGGACCGGCTTCATCGGGTCCCATAGTGTGCGCGCACTGCTCGCCGCTGGGCATCGCGTGCGGTTGCTGGTGCGCGATCCGGCCAAGATGAAGCGCATCTACGCGCCTCTCGGCATCGAGCCCGACGACGTGGTCGTTGGCGACGCCACCGACGCGGAAAGCGTCGACGCTCTGTTGACGGGCTGCGAGGGCCTCGTGCACACCGCCGCACTCGTCGCCCTCGAGGCCGCCCGAGGCGACGAAGTCCGGACCAACAACGAAGGCAGCGTCCGTCTGGTGATCGGCGGCGCGGTCGAACGCGGTCTCCGGCGCATCGTGTACGTCTCGAGCGCCGGCGCGTTGTTCGTTCCGAACGGGCCGGCGTTGACGGGCGACTCGCCCGTGGTGGCGACGCGCGAAACGACGTCCAGGCGGGGCGCGAATGCCTACGGCCAGTCGAAAGCATTCGGGGAACGCACGGTGCGCGAGCTGCAGGCCGCAGGTGCACCCATCCTGACGACCTTTCCCACGGCGGCAATCGGACCCGACGACCCCGGGTTGACCGACCCCAATCGCGCGGTCTCGTTCTTCGTCCGCTACGGCGCAGTCCTGACTTCCACCGGCTATCAGCCCATCGACGTCCGAGACCTGGCGGACCTCCATGTCGCGCTGCTCGAGTCCGACCTTCCCCAGGGCCGCTTCATCGCCGCCGGCCCCTACCATGCCTGGCCCTCGCTGTACGCCGCGGTCGAACGCGTGACCGGGCGACGGCTTCCCCGCTACCACGTTCCCGGGGCGTTGATGCGCGGGATCGGTCGGGTCGTCGACGCCGTGCGGACTCGGGTGCCCTTCGAGCTCCCCATCCCGATCACGCGCGAGGCCATGGAATTCGCGACGTGCTGGCCCACCGCGGACGGCTCGCCGGCGCAGCGCGACCTCGGACTGCGCTACCGCGACCTCGACGACACCCTCGCAGACACCTATCGCTGGATGCTCGCCGCCGGACACGTCAACGAACGCGAGATCGGCGATCTCGCGACATCCCGTTAGACCCGAACCCCCGGAACCGGAGATGACTTCGATGCACAGGATTCGATTGCTGGCGGCGGCGGGGCTCGCCGTCCTCGCGCTGTCCGCCGTTCCCGGCGCGTCCGCACAGGCGGCCAAGATCGCCTTCGTGGGCGCCGAGGTCCGGACCGTATCCGGGGACACCCTCGAGAAGGGCGTCGTCGTGATCGACCGCGGGCGCATCACCCAGGTCGGGCCCGTCGACCAGGTGAAGATCCCGGACGATGCAGAGATTCGCGACGTCTCGGGGCGCGTGTTGATTCCGGGCCTCGTGGACACCCATTCCCACATCGGCGTCTACCCGCGGCCGAGCGTGCCCGCCCACAGCGATGGCAACGACCCCGCCAAGCCCGCTCAGCCCCAGCTCTCGGCCATCGACGCGATCTGGCCCGACGACCCGGGCGTGCGCATGGCGACGGCCGGCGGCATCACCACGGCCAACATCATGCCGGGCAGCGGAACGGTCGTGAGCGGCCAGACCGCCTACGTGAAGCTGCGGGGCAACAGCATCGAAGAGATGCTCGTCGCCGGCCCCGGGGCACCCATCCAGGGTGGCCTGAAGATGGCGAACGGCGAGAACCCCAAGCGACGAGGTGCCGCCAGTGGGCAGGCCCCGGCCACGCGCATGGGGATCGCCGGCGTGCAGCGCGACCTGTTCGTGCGCGCCCAGGCCTATCAGGACAAGTGGGCGAAGCACAAGCGTCTGGTCGCGAGCGGCAAGGAATCCGAAGAGCCGGCCCGAGACCTCGAGCTCGAGCCCATGGTCGAGGTGCTCGACGGTCGGCGCACCGTCCACCATCACACCCATCGCAGCGACGACATCCAGACCGTGCTGCGTCTTCAGCGGGAGTTCGGTTTCGACCTCGTGCTGCAGCACGCGAGTGAGGCCTGGAAGGTCGCGGACGAGATCGCGGACGCCGGCGTACCCGTCTCGATCATCCACCTCGACAGCCCGGGCGGCAAGCTCGAGTCGAGCGAGTATCGGGCAGACTATGGCGCGATCCTCGAGGCCGCGGGCGTGCGCGTGGCGATCCACACCGACGACTTCATCACGCCATCCCGGCTCTTCCTGCGGAGCGGCGCCATGGCCGTGCGAGGCGGCATGAGCCCGAAGATGGCGCTTCGGGCGCTCACCCTCGAGCCGGCGCGGATGCTTCGGCTCGAGCACCGCGTCGGATCCATCGAGACCGGCAAGGACGCCGACCTCGTCCTGCTGTCGGGGGACCCGTTCAGCGTCTACACGCAGGTGCTCGAGACCTGGATCGACGGCGTGCAGGTCTTCGATCGCAGCGACCCGGCGCAGCGTGGCTACGCGACGGGTGGCTTCGCGCTCGGTGCCGCGTACCCGCCGCCGCCCACACCGGCGGACGCGGGTGCCGTGGCAGGAGGCGCCCAATGAGGGGGCTTTCGCGCGGAGGGGGGCTCGGCCTCGGAGTCATCGTGACGGTTCTGCTCGCGGCCGGCAGCACCGCGGCTTCGACGCTGGTACTCGATGTCGAGAGCCTGCGAACCGGAACCGGCACCACGCTGACGAAGGCCCGCGTCGTCGTGCAGGACGGCCGTATTCGCGCGGTCGGGCCGTGGCAGGAGATCCCCGTGCCCGCAGGCGCCGTGGTGCGCGCGGCCCGTCTCGCGACACCGGGCTTCATCGACGCGCACACCAGCGCCGGGCTCTCGGGCCTGCGCAACGTGTCGGCGGTCCTCGACCAGGACGAGCTGACGGACCCGGACCAGTCCGCCCTGCGCGCGATCGACGGTTTCGACCCGCGAGACCCGCTGCTGCGCTTCCTGCTCGAGCACGGCGTCACCACCATCCAGACCGGCCCCGGCCCCGCCAACCCCATCGCCGGCCAGGCTGGCATCTTCCGCACCCATGGAGACAGCGCCGACGAGATGGCCATCCGGTCGCCGTCCGCCATGGTCTTCAACCTGGGAGAGATCCCGAAGGCCACCTACGCCGAGGGGCGCGGGACGTCCACGCGCATGGGCACGGCGGCCTTGATCCGGGAACGTCTCACCGCCGCGCAGCGCCATCGACGCGGCTTCTTCGGCGGACCGCACGCGACCGACCTCGGCCTCGACGCACTGCGCGAGGTCACGAAGGGGCGGCTGCCGGCGATCTTCACCGCGAGCCGGGCCGACGACATCGAGACCGCCCTTCGCATCACCCGCGAGTTCGAGTTGGACACGATCATTTCGTCCGCGACCGAGGCCTATCGCGTGCGTCCCGCCCTGCGCGCGGCCGGCGTGCCCGTGCTGGTCGGCCCGGTGATGGAACGTGTCTCGACCCCCGAAACCGAGAACGCCAGCTACGAGAACGCGGCATTCGTCACCCAGGCGGGGATCCCGCTGGCAATCCGCTCGGGCTATGAGTCCTACGTGCCCAAGAACCGGGTGCTGCTCTTCGAGGCTGCCGTGGCAGCCGTCAACGGCCTCGGCGCGGACGCGGCCCTGCGCGCCATCACCCTCGGCGCGGCCGAGATCCTCGGGATCGCCGACGACTACGGCTCGATCGAGGCCGGCAAGGTGGCCGACCTGGTGCTGTTCGACGGCGACCCCTTCGAGTACACCAGTCACGTGACCGCGGTGATCGCGGGCGGGCAGGTCGTCTACGAACGCTAAGCTCGTGGTTCGTCGTCCCGCACCACTGGAGGATCCCCCATGGCCGACTATCCGATCATTTCGGCGGACTCGCACATCACCGAGCCCGGGAACGCCTACGTCGACTACATCGACCCGAAGTGGAAGGACAAGGCCCCGGTCATGAAGGACCTCGGCGAGGCCGGAGACTTCTTCTTCGTGGACGGCATGAGCAAGCCCGTCCCCATCGGGCTCGTCGCAGCCGCGGGCAAGAAGCCCGAAGAGATCCGGATCACCGGCACTCACTTCGAAGAGATGCACCGGGGCGGCTGGGACCCGGAAGCGCGGATGGCAGACCAGGACCGGGACGGCGTGTCTTGCGAGGTGATCTACCCGACGGTCGGCATGGTGCTCTGCAACCACAAGGACTTCGACTACAAGAAGGCCTGCTTCGACGCCTACAATCGCTGGATCGCCGAGTACTGTTCGGCGCATCCCGACCGGCTGCTCGGTTGCGGGCAGACCGCGATGCGCAGTGTCGAGGAAGGGATCACCGACCTCGAGGCCATTCGGGCCCTGGGCCTGCGCGGCGTGATGATGCCCGGTGACCCCGCAGTCGAAGACTACGATTCCCCCGTCTACGACCCGTTCTGGCGAAAGGCCATCGAGCTCGGAATTCCCCTCTCCTTCCACATCCTGACCACGCGCGACACGAGCCCGGTGCGCGGCCCGAAGATGAATGGCTTCCTGTCCATCATCCGTGGCTGCCAGGACATCATGGGCACGCTGATCCTGGGCGGGGTGTTCGAACGCCATCCGGAGCTGCGCGTCGTTTGCGTCGAAGCCGATGCCGGCTGGGTACCCCACTACATGTACCGGATGGACCACGCCTACAAGCGACATCACAACTGGCTGCCGGCCGGACAGAAGCTGTCGCGGCTGCCCTCCGAGTACTTCGCGGACTGCATCTACACCACCTTCCAGGACGACTGGGTGGCGTTCCGCAGCGCGGACATGATGAACTGGAAGCGCTTGATGTGGGCCAACGACTTCCCCCACAGCGACTCGACCTGGCCCTGGTCCCAGGAAATGCTGGCCGAGCACGGCAAGCACCTGCGCGACGAGCAGCGACGCGCGATCCTGTGCGAGAACGTCGCGGAGCTCTACGACATCGACCTGACGCGTCTGAACTGAGCCTGGTCCGAATCGAGCCCAGGCATGAGCGACGCGATCGTCCCGTTCCGTTGCGAGATCGACGAGGCCGTCCTCGTCGATCTGCGTGACCGTCTCACGCGTACCCGCTGGCCCGACGAGGTCAACGACGCCGACTGGTCCTACGGAACCGACCTCGGCACCCTGAAGCAGCTGTGCGCCTACTGGCGGGACGCGTTCGACTGGCGGAAGACCGAGGCGCGGCTCAACGGCTTCGAGCAGTTCCGCACCCGCATCGACGACCTCGAGCTGCACTTCGTGCACGCGCGTTCGAAACACCCGGAAGCACTGCCGCTGGTGGTGACACACGGCTGGCCGGGGTCGGTGCTCGAATTCCTCGACATCATCGATCCCCTGCGAGACCCGACCGCACACGGGGGCCGGGCACAGGACGCGTTCCACGTGGTCCGCCCGTCGATCCCCGGCTACGGCTTCTCCGAAGCCGCGCGAGCGCCGGGCATGCACCCGTTGCGGGTGTCGGAGATGATCGCTCAGTTGATGTCGCGCCTCGGCTACACCCGCTACGGCGCCCAGGGCGGCGACTGGGGGTCCGTGATCTCCCAGGGCCTCGGCGCGGTCGACCCGGATCACCGTCCTGGATCGTCGAGAAGTTCCGCAGCTGGAGCGACTGCGACGGCGACCTCGAAGCGGTCTATACGAAGGATCAGCTGCTCGGGAACATCACCCTGTACTGGGTGACGAACAGCATCAACTCTTCCATGCGCCTGTACGCCGAAACGGTGCGAGCCGCGGGCAGCTTGCGCACGGAGCATCGGGTTCCCGTCGGATGTGCGCTGTTCCCGGGCGAGCTGGTGCGTCCGCCGCGCGCCTGGGTCGCTCGCCAGTACGACCTGCAACGCTGGACGGAGATGCCGCGCGGTGGACACTTCGCTGCCATGGAGGCGCCCGAGCTCCTGGTCGCCGACGTCCGCGCCTTCTTCGCACAGCTCCGCTAGGATGCGCGCGCAGGCCGTCCTGCGGCCTTTCGACTCGACTTCGTTCGTTCCATTTCCTTCTTGGGGGGTAAGCAAGTGATTCGAAGCATCCGCAACAGCGTCCTCGCGACGTTCGTCGCCATCGCCGCGATCGCGGTCGGCGCGCCCGCGCTGGCTGACAACGACATCGGCTGCGGCGTCGGCACCATGCTCATGGAGGGCAACAGCGGCGTCGGGTACAAGATCCTCGGCTCCAGCACCAACGGCATCACCTTCCAGTCGATCTCGATCACCTTCGGGCTGGTCAACTGCAACGGCCAGGACACGGTGACCGCCCAGATCGACCACTTCACCGGCAGCAACTTCGATCGCCTGGCCTCGGACATGGCGACCGGGAAAGGCGAGACCCTGGCCGCCTTCCAGGCCTTGCTCGAGGTCGCGCCCCAGGACCGGGAGGCGTTCGGGAGCTTCACCCAGGCCCACTTCGCGACGCTGTTTCCGACCAGCGGTACGACGGCCGGGGAGATGCTCGAGAACCTCGATCGACTGCTGCGAGAGGACGCGAGACTCCGCGGCTACGCGCGCGGCTGATTCGCGATCCGACTTCGCAGCGAGAGAACTGCGGGAGGATCCATGAAGCGCCGCTCCGGGTCGACTCGGGGCGGCGCTTCTTGCGTCCGGCGCGGCCTGATCGTCGCTGTCTGTAGCCTGCTCGCCGCCTTCGGCGCTCCGGCCGGTGCAGACGCAGACGACTCGGGGAACGACTACGCAGACGCGCTCGCGCAGCGCGCCGTCGCCCAGGGGCTGCACGAGAGCGAGACCTGGCGCGCCCTGCTCCACTACGAGCAGCGTCCGCTGCGAGGGTTGCAGAGCCAGGCGGCCTCCCCGCGCTTCTTCCTGGACGCGGAGGGGAGGCGGAACCCGGAGCGCGAACTCGTCGCGACCCTCCGTTCCTTCTTCGAAACCGAGCCGCGAGTCGGCAGCGACGATCCGCCGCAGTGCGTCTTCGTGGCTCGCTTCCACTGGCTGGACTCGCAGCTCGACTTCGATCACACACGACTGCCGCGCCTCGATTGCGCGAACTACCTCGTCTGGCGCGAGCGACTGCCGGACCAGCGGCTCACGCTGATCTTTGCCGAGGCCTTCCTCGAGAACCCGGCCTCGATGTTCGGGCACACCCTGCTCCGCCTCGACCGGGGACAGGACGACGGCAGCCAACTGCTCGGCTACGCGGTCGACTTCACGGGCGACATCGGCGACGACGGCGCCCTCACCTATCTCGCCAAGGGACCGATCGGCATCTACCCCGGCTACTTCGGCGTGGGGCCCTGGTACGAGCGACTCGAGCGCTATGCGGACTGGGAGAACCGCGACATCTGGGAGTACACCCTCGACCTCGACGCGGAGGAGATCGACTTCTTCGCCATGCACTTGTGGGAGCTGAGAGGCGTCGACTTCCCCTACTGGTTCTTCGACGACAACTGCTCGTATCAGTTGCTTCGCCTGCTCGAAGTCACGCGTCCGAACTCGCGGCTGGGGGACGGTTTCCCGGCCCAGGTCCTGCCCGTGGACACGGTGCGCGCGGTGGACCGCGCGGGCTGGGTGCGTGCCGTCGCCTTCCGGCCGTCGCCGGCGACCCTGCTGCGCGAAACGAGCGGACGTCTCAGCGGGGACGAGCGCAGCCTCGCCCTCGACCTCTCGGCGGGGGACGCGTCGCCCGACGATGCGCGCCTGGCGGCCCTGCCTGCCGCCGCCCAGGCCCGGGTGCTCGGCGTCGCCTACGAGGCGCTCAAGTACGACGCCCTGACCGGGCGGGTCGACGCCGCAGCAGCGCGTGGTCGCTCGCGCGACCTGCTCGTCGCGCGCAGCCGGCTCGGACGCATGGAGGAAGAGACGCCCTCGCCGGATCGCAAGGAAACGCGTCCAGACCGTGGACACGGCACGAGTCTGATCGGCCTGGGCGGGGGCGTTCGCGATGGAGACGGTTACGTCGAGCTGCGGATCCGCCCCGCGCTCCACGACCTGCTCGACCCGGCCGAAGGGCACGCCGCGGCCAACCGTGTTTCGGTCCTCGACACGCGGATTCGCTACGAGCCCGAGCGGAGCCGGGTCCGGCTCGAAGAGCTCGTCGTCCTCGACGTCGCGTCGCTGAGTCCGCGCGATCGCTTCTTGCGACCGGTCGCCTGGAAGTTCGACACGGGCTTGCGCACGCGACTGATGGCCGACCCCAGCCCCGGCGACGACTTCGACGAGAAGTACGTCTGGCGAACCAACGGGGGCATCGGCCTGGCCGCGTCCCCCTTCCAGGTCCTGTCGCTCTACGCCATGGGCAAGGTCACCCTGGACGTCGGCTCCGCCCTTCGAGACGACGTCGCATTCGGACCCGGTGCCAGCGTCGGCGCGAGCCTCGATAGCGCCGGCGACAGGCTGAGGACACACGTGCATGCGGGCATCACGCGCTTTCTCGCAGGCGATCGCACGACCTGGTACCGAGCGGGTGTCGAGCAACGCATCCGACTGACCGGGCCGGCCTCGTTGCTGCTCGGGGTGCAGGTCAACCGCATCGACGGAGACGGCTGGCTCGAGGCCTCGCTCGCCCTCGCCTTCTATTTCTAGGCTTCGCGTCGCCCCTGCGCCTCCCCTCAACCCGACGCGCCGTTCTGCCGCCTGAGAAAGAGGAGCCTTTCAGGGAGTTACGCAGGCGGTGGGTTGTGCGATGTTTGGCGGCGCCTCCCCAGCCGTCCCATCTCGCATCTCGCACTCCATCTCGCACCTCATGTCACAGCCTCGTCGCACCCAACTTCGCCGCCCTGCCGCCAGAGACTGGGCGCTGATGCTGCTCGTGGCAGTCCTCGTTTCCGAGGGACCGCTCACACCGGCAGCACGCGGACCCTCCCTCGCCGCCGGATTCATCGCGGGCGCGCTGTTCTTGTGGTGGCGGCTATCGCGGAAGCCGGGCGCCGAAGCCCGGTCGGCGGGATGGCAGGTACCTGTCCCGGTCTGGCTCTGCGGGGCACTCTTCGCGGCGACGGCGGCCCCCACCTTCGCGTGGATGTACGCCGAGTGGACCGGGAGCGTCTGGCACAACACGCACGGGCTCCTGATTCCCGTGCTCATGATCCTGCTCGGACGCAACATCCTGCGCCGCATGAAGCCGTGCGCCGACGAGCCCACTGCATGGGGCTTCGCATTCGTCGTCCCCGGCTTGCTGATGATGGTCGTCGACGGCGTGCTCCAGACGCGCACCCTGTCCGCGATCGGCATCGTCACCTGCCTGCCGGGCTTCGCCCTGCTCCTGCTCGGCCCGGTCCGCGCACGGGCCCTGGCACTCCCGCTCTGCCTCGGCGTCTTCATGGTTCCGCTGCCGAACTCTTTCGCGAGCCAGATGTACCTGCGCACTGCAACGGCCGATGCCGTCGGCCCGATCCTGACGGCAATCGGCGTACCGACCCTCGTCGAGCATTCGCTACTCGAACTCCCGGACGCCACCTTTCTGGTCGCGAACTCGTGCAGCGGATTCGCGACCCTGTACTCCGCGGTGGCGATGAGCGTGCTGCTGGGCACCCTGTGTCCGTCACCGCGACGTCGCTGGATCGTCTACCTGTCGGCGATTCCGCTGGCCTTCGTTGCCAACACCGTGCGCGTCGTCCTGCTCGTGTTGATCGCGCTGTATCTCGATCCGAGCCTGCTCGACACCTCCGCGCATGCCGGCTCGGGGGTCATGACCTTCTTCGGCGTGCTGCTCGTGATGATCTTCGTGGCGGACCGGCCACCGCTGGCGCGGGCGTTGCTTTGACCCGGTTCTCGTCTGCCTGGGCGATGCCCTTGATCGTGCTGCTGGTGCTGGCTCTCGGCGGGACCTTCTATGCCCGCACGCGGGCTCCGCGCGACGAGTGCGCGCAGCCCGAGCAGTTCCTCGATGCCAACGCGTTCGATCCGCCGCTGGTGCTTCACACCGAGGGCCCGCGAGCGACGAACCTCGACCGTGGCCGGCTCACGGCAAGCTGGTCCGGTACGAGCGAGCGACCCGGTGGAATCGCAGTCTCCATCGTCCGCACACAGGGCCTGCCGAACCTGCTGCTGCAGCCCGCCATGGCGCTGCCCGGCCGCAACGAGCCGGACGACGTGGAAGCCGGCGTTCTCGACACCACCGAAGGGCGCATTCCCGTCCACTACGCCTACGAGCGCCGGGGGCGCGAAGTGCGCATCACCGCCTACTTCATGGCGCATCGGCGCGAGGCGACGACCTCGCCGATCTGGACACGGCTGCGCGACGGGCCGTCCGCCCTCGCGAACGGGAGCTGGCCGATCACGCTGTTCGCGGCAGCCGTGCACGGCCATGTGTCCCAGATCGACGATCGCCGGGATCGTCTAGACGACTGGTTGCGAGAAGCCTGGGTCCACTACCGCGGGGTCTGCACCGCGTCCTGACACGCGTCTGCAAGGATGTCCCGCAGCCCGCCGCGGTACGGCACCCGACCGAGGTCGACGTCGTCGAGGGCTCCGCCGAGGATCGCCTCGACGTCGGCCAGCGTCTCCTCGACGAACAGCCCGCGACCGATGCGACTGGTGAAGCTCTCGGCAACCTGGAACGGCTGGGTGAGGAAGGCCTGGAGACGCCTCGCCCGGGCGACGGTTCGCTGCTCTTCGTCGCTCAACTCGTCGGGGTCCCCGTCACCGCAATCCGGGACCAGACGACGGTGTTCGGCCAGCAGCGCGCAAGCACCCTTCGCGATCTGCTCGTGCCGGCTCGCGAGCGGCTCCGCCAGGCAGCCCGGCCTGGAAGCGGTGCGGAAGGGGTGGATCGCCGGGAAGTGCCCCAGCGCAGCCAGCTTCGGGTCGAAGCAGATCCGCGCGTCGAAGGGAGACGGGAGCGGACGATCGTCGGCAGCGGGGTCGCCGTAGCGCTCCGCTACGAGGGTGGTGAGCGTCGCGCTCCCGGAACGGTTGCCGAGCAGCGGAAGTGCCGCCTCGATCTCGCCCCAGCGTCCGGGCTGCGCGAACACGACCAGCAACGGGTCGACGCCGTCGTCCGCCGCGAGCCCGTTCGCCGTGCGCACCGCGCGCGCCAGCGTCTGGCGACGCGCGTCTTCGTCTTCTGCAGCAGGGCTCCAGACCAACCGCACCGGTCCGTCGAGATCGAGCTCCGCGAAGGCGTGCTGCATCTCGGCGAGGTCGCTCGGCTGTCGCTCCCAACCCACCCAGACGACCGCCGCACCCGCGCCGCGCTGGGCGTGCGACCAGCGACTGGAAAGCTCCGCCAGCAGCACGATCGCCCCCATACCAGCGTCGTAGCGTGTGTACACCAGGGAGCCTGGCTCGAAGGGCGCGAACAGGTCGAGCGCCTTGATCCCGGTGCCGAGCCCTGTCCGGCGTGCATTGCGGGGATGCACGGGTTGCTCGTCTCCCTGGGGCGCCGACCCGGGAAAGCGCTCGTCCAATCGCTCGGCGATCGCCTTCCGCCCCTTGAGCCGCGCCCAGTCCCCGGGCGTGCGGCCGTGGAGATCCCGGCGGTCGCCGTCCGCCCCCGCTTCGCACAGCAGCTCGACGATGTCATCGAAGCCGCGCAACGCGGCCACGTGGAGCGGCGCGTGGCCACCGAAGCTCGCGGCGTCGGGATCGGCTCCCGCGGCGAGCAGCCGCTCCGCCGCGCGACGCTTGCCGCTCGCAACCGCGGCCCACAGGGGACTCTCTGCCCCGGCGCAGGGACAACAACGATCGACCTGTGCGCCGTGCGCGAGCAGCAGGTCGATCATCTCCACCTGGTCGCGCTCGGCGGCGCGAACGAGGGGCGTGCCGCCGTTCACCGCGGGCAGACCGTGCAGTCGGGTCAGCTCTTCCGACCAACGCTCGTCCACCTCACAGAGCGCGGGATCGCGCTCGAGCAGGGAGGTGACGCTCTCGAGATCGCCTTCGCGAATCGCGAGAAAGAGCCGGATCGTGTCCGAGAACACCTGGTCTCGCGACGGTCGCATCGATTCGAATGTCTGGTCCACGAGGGTCTCCATGGCAACGCGGATCCTTCCGCGTGCGGTGTGAAGCCGCTTCTTGACGGTCGAGAGCGGCAGCTCGAGCCAGTCCGCCACCTCGACCTGGGTCAGGCCCCCGAGATAGTGGAGCGACACCGCCAGACGTTCGTCTCGGGGCAGCCCCTCGAGGGCGGCCCGAACGCGCACCTGGTCTTCGCGTTCGACGAGCGACGCCGCAGCATCGTTTCGCGCGTCGGGAATGTCCGCCTCCGCTGGCACGAAGCGTCGGGCCGCACCCCGGGTTCGCCGATCGCAGTGTTTGAGAACGACCCGACGCAGGAATCCGGGAAACGCCGCCGTGTCGACGATGCGATCCAGGTTCCGATGAACCTCGATGAAGGCCTCCTGGGCGGCGTCCTCCGCCTGTTCCAGGTCGCGGAGCCAGCCGTAGGCGGTCCCCACGGCCATGTCCTGGAAGCGACGAACCAGGGCATCGAAGGCGGCGGCGTCGCCGGCGATCGCGGCTTCGACCCAGTCTGCGACTGCGGAGGACTGGCCAGTTGTGTCGTCTCGGCTGCTCACACGAAGAAGACCCACCTCGAGCCCTGAAGGTTACCGCGACGAGAGGCCTTTCTTGCCGCAGGCGGCCGGAGGCGGCGCACACGATCTGATGGGCCGGGCTCCCACCCCGGAGCCGGTCGACTAGACTCCTCGCCCGATGTTCCCGACGACAACCGGCAAGCTCGTGTGGATTGCGGCGATGGCGATGCAGGGGGCGATGATCGCGTCTGCGCCTGCGGCGTCAGCCGCCGATTACCCCCCCATCCCGGACTACGTGCTGGGCCACGAACGCAACACCATCGAGGTCTTCCGCAAGGCGGCCGACTCGGTGGTGTTCGTCACGAACGAACGCGTCCAGCGCAGCGTGCGCACCTTCAACGCCACGAAGGTTCCACAGAACACGGGGTCGGGCGTCGTCTGGGACGATCAGGGCCATGTCCTGACCAACTTCCACGTAATCCAGGCCGGGAACGCTTTCTCCGTCACGCTGAAGGATGGCTCGGTCCATCCCGCACAGGTGGTGGGCTGGGACGCCAACAAAGACCTGGCGGTCCTCAAGCTCGATGTGAACCCCGCACGTCTGGCGCCGGTCACACGTGGTCGTTCGGCCAACCTGGTGGTCGGCCAGGAAGTGCTCGCCATCGGCAATCCCTTCGGTCTCGACCACACGCTGACCGTCGGGGTGATCAGCGCTCTCGGTCGGGAGATCCAGTCCATCGCGGGAACGACCATCGAAGACGTCATCCAGACCGACGCCTCGATCAACCCCGGCAATTCGGGCGGGCCGCTGCTCGATTCGAAGGGACGCATGGTTGGCGTCAACACGCAGATCGTGAGCCGTTCGGGTCAAAGCGCCGGCATCGGATTCGCGGTCCCGATCGACACCATCGAGCGCATCGTCCCGCAACTCATCGAGTTCGGGAAGGTGCGCCGAGCCGGCCTCGGGGTGCGGATCCTCCCGGACATGTACGCCCGCCGCTGGAACATCGAAGGCGTGATCGTTCGCGAGGTGTATCCGGACAGCCCTGCCGCCCAGGCCGGGCTGCTGTCCATGACCGTGGACCCGCGCGGAACGGTGACGTCGTACGACGTCATCATCGGGATCGGCGATGACAACATCCGCACCTTCGACGATCTGTACCAGGCGCTCGATGGTCGCCAACCGGGCGAGACCATCCGTGTCCGCTACGTGCGCGGCGGAAAGCAGTTCGAGAAGAACATGCGCCTGCAGGAGATCGAGTGACGGCGGATCGCGCCCGCGAACCTTTCTCGTTCGCAGAGCTCGCCGCAGCCGACACCGCCGAGGCGGCGCCGATCGAGACGCTGGCGGCCAGCGACGGGGTCGCCCTGGCCTACCGGCGCTACGAACCCCAGACGCCTGCCGCGGTCCTGATCTTCCATCACGGCGGAGGCGCGCATTCGGGCGCGGGCTATCCCCTCGTGGGCCGGGGTCTGCAGACCGATTTCGACATCGCGGCGTGGACCCCGGACCTGCGCGGCCACGGCCACTCCAGCGGGCCGCGCGGAGACGCGCCCTCCCCCGAGCAGCTGTGGCACGACGTCCGGGCGTTCGTCGCCCGAGCCCGCGAGGCCCACCCCGGCCTGCCCGTCTTCGTCGGGGGCCATTCGTCGGGCGCCGGCTTGAGCCTCAACTACGCCAGCTGGAAGCAGCGCCTGCCGGTCGACGGTTACGTCTTCCTTTCTCCGCAGCTCGGGTTTCGGTCCAAGACCGAGCGCTCCAGGACCGAGAGCGCGGACGACGACCGCCCGGCCTTCGTCGACGTACGACTCGCGCCCTTCGTCCTCAACGGCATGACCGGTGGCTTCGCGATGGGGCACTATCCCGCGGTGCGCTTCCGCTACCCGCCCGAGGTGCTCGAGAACGACCCGAGCATGGTCGCGTCGAACACGGTCCACTTCGCCAACGGACTCACGCCGCGAGCTCCGCGCGACCAGTTCGCATCGCTCGATCGGCCCTTCGGTCTGTGGATCGGCGACGGCGACGAACTCTTCGCGCCCGATCGCGTCGTCGCCTACGGGCCTCTGGCCGCCGGCGTCCAGACGAGCAGCACCTGGGAGATCGTCCCGGGCCGCAACCACCTCGGCATCCTGGTCGACGCGCACGAGAGGATCGGGCGCTTCCTCACCAGCAGCGAGTCACTCGCCGCCTAGCCCTGATCCGCCGACCTTTGCGTCGTGCATGACGGATCAGAGCTAGGAGCGTGACCCAAGACGCAGTCTTGGGACGCGACGACGCAAAGATCGCTGACCGCAGCTAGGAGGGCTCGCCCGCCACCAGGTTCATCAGGTCGGCACCGCGCATGTGGATCCAGTCCTGGGCATCGCCGCCCCGGAAGTAGACGTCCGACCCGATGTGCAGGTCGGCGTCCACGATCGTCGGAACGCCGTAGGCGGGACCGAGAGCGGGGATCGCCCCCTTCTGGCAATCGAAGAAGATGTCCCGCAGCTCGCGTTCTCGCGCCGGGTGGAGCGAGCGTCCGGTCCGCTCGCGGAGGTCTGCCAGTCCGACCTTGCGCGTCGCCGCGTGCACCACCATGAGGTAGCCGCGGGCGTCGTGATAGAGGTCCGACACGACCTGGGATGCATCGGGGACCGCACCGGGCGCGACATCGTAACGGGCCTGGTTGACGTCGAGGAACCACTTGAGACGGGATGCGATCGCCATGGGGAGAGCTCCTGCGCGCGTCCCGGGCCAGTTGGGCCGGAACGACGGAAACCCTCGTCGACGACGAGCTGGAACACAGAGCGGAAGAGCGGCCAGAGCCGGATGGATCCTGTTGGAGCGGCGACGCGACGGGGGGTTCCGAGAGCCTAGACACACCCCGGTGCGAGCGCCATCGCGGCCCTGCGCGAGAGGCGTCACGGCAGCCCCAGGGGAACTGTGTTACTTCGGACGACGTTGACGCGGCCGGGCGTGCCGCCGGAAGCTTTTCAGGACAGACCTTGCAGGACGGACCTTGCACAACGGAGCTTGCGTGACGCGGATCTTCTACGACGACGATGCCGACCCTGGAAACCTCGACGGGCAACGCGTCGTCGTGGTCGGGTACGGCAACCAGGGCCGCTCCTGGGCGCTGAACCTGCGGGACTCCGGCGTCGCGGTGCGCGTCTGCGTGCGCGCGGACCACACGCGAAGACGCGCCGAGGAAGACGGTTTCGCGGTGGAGGAGATCGAGGCCGCCGGCGATGCCGACATCTTGTGCGTGCTGGTCCCGGACGATGCGATCCCGGGACTGCCCCTGACGCCGAGCCCACATACCCTCAGCATCGTCGCCAGCGGCTACACCCTCGCCTTCGACCGCTTCACCCCGCAAGGGGACGTCGGCATGATCGCGCCTCGCATGCTCGGCCCGGAGGTGCGCCGCTGTTACGAAGAAGGAGTCGGCTACATCACGGCCGTCGGCGTGCACCACGACGCGACGGACACCGCCTGGCCGCGACTGCTGGCGATCGCGAGGGCCATCGGCGGCCTCGCGCGGGGAGGCATCGAGCTGACACCGAAGCAGGAAGCCCTTCTCGACCTGTCGGTGGAGCAGCTGCTGTCGCCCGCCCTCACCCACGTCAATCAGGCCTTCGTGATCACCATGTTGTCTCACGGCATCCCGATGGAGGCGATCATGACCGAACTGTATCTGTCGGGCGAGGTCGAGCGGAACTACCGACTGTTGCGCGAGGTAGGCTTCGTCGAACAGCTGGAGCTTCACTCACCCACCAGCCAGTACGGCCAGCTGTCGCGACGCGGTTCGTTCGATCATCTCGATGTCGCTGCCCGCATGCGAGCACTGGCGGACGACATCGAATCGGGCCGCTTCGCGGATGAATGGGACGCCGAGAGTCAGGCGGGTCACCCCCGACTTCAGACGCTCAAGGATCAGCACGCAGGGCCGGCGGTCCGCAGCATGGAGGAGGAGATCCGGCGCAAGCTGGGCGGTCGCTGACGCGCGACGAGGGGCGCCGTCTAGCGCAGCAGGCCCGCCATCAGCCGGCGCATTACCGGAAGCGCCCTCCGGGCGTCGAAGCCCTGCTCGACTCGCAGCCCCTCCCAGGCCCCCCAGGACGAGCTCGCCATCAGCGCGGCCATCAGCTCGTCGTCGTCTCCGGTCGACCCGATCTCGAAGTCGAACACACAAGCGAGATAGCGCCGCCGGAGCGCGTCCACCTTCGCCAGGATGCCCACGACTTCAGGTGAGCACTTCTCGCGCCGGGTCCCCATGCGCACGGCTCGGAACATGCGGTGCAGGGGGCCCGTCCGTTCGAGGATCTCCACCTGCCGGGCGACGAAGCGATCGAGTCTCTCCTCGAAGGGCAGGTCTTGCCGAATGTCCACGTGCCCCTCGCGCAGCCAATCGAAGGCGCGCCGGGCAGCCGCAGCGAGCACGCCGTCCATGTCTCCGAAGTGGGTGAAGATGGAACGCGCCGACACGCCGGCGCGCGCCGCGAGTTCCGCACCCGTCGGAGGAACCTGGGCGTCCTGGATCAGTCCTTCGTAGGCGACCAGGATGGCCTCGCGGGTCCGGAGGCCGCGCGCAACGCGACCGTCACGCGGGAGAGGAGAGGCGGGTTCGAGCCTCGAGTCGAGACCGGGGTCGAGGTTCTGCTTCGTATCGGGGCTCGGCAACATCCACGTGACCTCCTGCAGCATCCGAGAGCGCGGCCATCTTACACGAATGCGGATCGGTCGAGGCGGGAGAATCCGCACAGTCACGTGCAGCGAACGCGCAACGAGGGCGCTGAAAGCGTGGCGCGGAAATCCAATCCACCCCCTCGCCGAGAAGAGCGCGTTGTGTTCAATCCAACACGCTGGAGCGTCGATGAGAGAAGGCCTCGGTATCGGGTATTCGCCCGACGCCGAAAGCCCCAGGAGTCTGCGACGCGACCATGAAGAAAGGTGCCAAATCGAAGCCCGGTCTCCGACTGCAGGAGGAGTCCGACGCGGCCGCCGCACTCGAAGAACAGCTGCGAGCCGAGCGCCGAATCGCCGAGCTGTCGCGTCGCTTCCTGGCCCTGGACCTCGACGACTTCGACGCCGGCCTCGACGACGCGCTCGAAGCGGCGGCCCGCGAAGCGGGTGCCGACCGCGCTCAGTTCAGCTGGGTGCGCCCCGGCGCGACGGGTTCGCCCTCCCTGGAACGCAGGGTCTGGGCGGCGCCCGGCATCGAGCCCATCCGACTCCGCGACGACGAGCCCATCGCCTCCTTTCACTGGATCCGTGAGCGCCTGCTCAGGGGCGAGACCATCAGCGTGCCCCGGGTGGAAGACCTGCCCGACGAAGCCGCAGCGGAACGGGACAGCCTGCTGGAATGGGACAACCGGTCCTACCTGGCCATCCCCATCCTGTTGCGCGGGCGGTTCGTCGGATGTCTCGACGTCCGCTGCGTGCGCGGGACCCGAAGCTGGTCCACCCGCGAGATCGAGCGACTGCAGCTGATCGCCGAGGTACTGCTCAGCGTGCTGCGCGGCTGCGAGGCACAGGCCGCCCGTCGCGAGGCCGCAGACCGCTTCGACGCCGTCACCGAGAACCTCGAGGTGACGCTATGCGAGTCCGACGCCGAAGGTCGCATCGTCTACGCGAGCCCGCGCGCGAGCGAGCTTCTCGGCTACTCGTCGGAAGAGATGCTCTCGACCGACCTGTCCCGGCTCGTGCACCCGTACGATCGCCCGAACGCGACCTGTGAAGGTCGGATCCTGGGCAACGGCGCCAGCTTCCGCCTGCAGCATCGGGACGGAAGCTGGCGGACCGTCGAGGCGCTCGGCCGCAGCTACCAGACCCGCTCCGGAGAGCAGCGCTTCGTGTCGCTGCTGCGCGACGTCAGCGAGCAGATGACGCGGAACTCCGAGCTGGAGATACGGCTGAAGCTCGAGACCCTGATCTCCGAGCTGTCTCGGCGACTGCTGTCCACGGAGACGCCGGAAATCGACGCCGTGATCCAGTCCGGACTGGGTTCGGTCGCGATGGTCAGCGGCGCCGACCGCGCGTTCCTCCTTTCACTGCCCGAGCTGAAACGCAACCTCCCCTACTTCTTCGAGTGGTGTCCGGAAGGGGGCGCCGCACGCTCGGTCACCCCGACGGGCGACGACGCGAGCCGCTACCGGGGCTTCTTCAAGAAGCTCGTCGCGGGCGAGATCGTACGCATCCCCGTCGTCGCGGACATGTCCGACGAGTTCACCGCCGAGCGGACGGCCATGCTCGCGGCCGGAATCCAGTCGTATCTGCTGGTGCCCGCGGTCTCGCGCGGCAGGCTCATCGGCGTCCTCGGAATTCACTGCGTCAGCCGACAGCGCTACTGGTCCGAACAGGAAGTCACGCTGCTGCGCCTGGTTGCGGACCTGTTCACGAGCGCGCTGCGGAGAAAGCGCGACCAGACCGCGCTATCCGAGAGCGAGTCCCGCTTTCGCGCACTGGCCGAGAACTCCCAGGATTCGATCTGTGAGCTGTCCCGAGAAGGGGAGATCTTGTACGCGAGCCCGGCCTTCGTCGGCCTGCTCGGGTCGGCCCGCGGCGACGTCGAAGGCCAGAACCTCTTCGGCATCGCCCACGCTCTGGACCGCGCCCCCCTCGGCGAACGGATCGACTCCGCGCTGCACGGAGTCGTCGGCGCCCCCATGGTGTTCCGCGTCGCGCGGGACCCCGACGAGGATCTCGCCATCGAGTTGACGGCCCGCGGCTTCACGACGGCAGTCGGAGAGCCCAGGGTCGTCGCAGTGCTACGCGACGTGACGGGACGGGAGCGAGACCGGCGCGCACTGGAGCGGCAGATCCAGGCCGAGAAGCAGGTCGCCGAGCTATCGCGGTTCTTTCTCGACCTCGAGCCGAACCGCACCGAACGCGCACTCGAGGAGAAGCTCGCCGTTGCCGGAGCCCTCGCGGGAGCCGAGCGCTGCTGGATGTTCACCAGCGACCCACGTGGCGAAGCCGAACATCGCAGTTGCAGCTGGACCGCGGACGGCTCCCCTGCGGTCGTCCCCACTCTCATCGACTCCGCACCCTTTGATTGGGCGATGGCGGCATTTCGAGAAGGCCGCGAGCTCCACGTCGACCGTGTCGAGTCCCTCCCCGAAGAGGCGAAAGCCGAGTGCGAAGAGCTGCGCGGCCGCGGCGTGCGGTCCTTCCTGGGGATTCCGCTGGTCTCGGGTCGGCGCGTGCTCGGCCTGATGGGCTTCGAGGTGGCCAGCTGCGAGAAGCGTTGGTCGCCGGAAGCCATCACGTTGCTGCATCTGGTTGCCGAGATCTTCGTGAGCGCACTCCGACGGGAACAGGCGGAGGCCGAACTCGACCGCAGTCAGGTCCAGCTCATGCAGTCCCAGAAGATGGAGGCCGTCGGCACCCTGGCCGGGGGAATCGCCCACGACTTCAACAACCACCTCGCCGTCATGCTCGGCAACGCACGCTTCGTCGCAGGGGCGCTCCCCGCCAGCGACGGCGAACTGCGCGATGCGCTCGGAGACGTCCAGCGATCCGCCGAACACTGCGCCCAGCTCACCCGATCGCTGCTCGCCTTTTCCCGTCGCAGCCCGGTCACCATCCAGCCGATGGCCGTCGGAGATGTCCTCGCAGCGGTCGCGGACCTGGTCCGGCCGCTGCTGCCCAGCTCGATCCAGTTGCGGGTGGAGGCCAGCGAGCCCCACGACGCCGTGCGGGCCGATCCAACCCAGCTTCGCCAGGTCCTCATCAACCTGGTCGTGAATGCGCGCGACGCCATGCCGGAAGGAGGTCGGCTCGGGCTCGAATCCCGGCGGCGCCGGTTGTCGACCCGGGACGCCTGGGCGCTCGGCCTGCCCGGCACCGGAAGCTATGTCGAGATTCTCGTGAGCGACGACGGCGACGGCATGTCCGAGGAGACGCGTACCCGGATCTTCGAACCCTTCTTCACCACCAAGCAACTCGGCGAGGGGACCGGGCTGGGGCTCGCGACCGCCTACGGAATCGTCCAGCAGTGCCGCGGCGCCATCGAGGTGGAAACCGAGCTCGGGCGCGGCACGAACTTCCACGTATTGCTGCCCCTGTCCCCGGAGACCGCCTACGACACGGACCCATCGATCCCGGTGGACCTCATGCCGGGATCCGAGACCCTACTCCTGGTCGAAGACGAACCGGCGGTGAGACGCCTGCTCTCGCGAACACTCCGCAAGCACGGCTATCGCGTCTTCGAGGCCGAGGACGGCGTTGCGGGTCTTGCGGTCGCCGAGTCCGAGGGCGACGCGATCGACCTGCTCGTGACGGACCTGGTCATGCCGAACCTGGGCGGACTCGAGCTCGCGAGCAAGCTCCAGGCTCAGCGACCCGACCTGCGCGTTCTCTTCCTTTCGGGCCATGCCGCGCCGGACGAATCGGGGGTCGAGCACCGGATCCAACACGCGCGCTTCCTGCAGAAGCCCTTCGACGACGAGGCGCTGCTGCAGGAACTGCACTGCCTCATCCAAAACGACTGAATCCCGGACCGCGGTCCGACCCACGAGACGCGTCAGGGACCAGCCGCCAAGCCGGCCTCGACTTCGCCCAGACCTTCGATGCGGACACGCAGACGCGCCGGCGTCGTCGGCGGATGGAAAACCTGGACCGGGCCGAGCGCGCCCGTGAGGACCACATCCCCCGGCTCGAGCGAGCGGCCGTGGGCCACGAGCTCGTTGGCCAACCAGGCGAGGGCACGCCAGGGATCTCCCAGGGCGTCCGAGCCCACGCCTCGGCCGACCACCTCGCCGTCCCGTTCGAGCACTGCTGACGAACGGGCCAGATCGATCCCGGCCGGGTCGCGCCCAGGCCCGAGCACGAAGCGTCGCGCGCCAACACCGTCGGCGACGAAGTCGACGGCGACCGGCGCTGCATCCGCTGCGAAGCGGTAGTCGGCCAGCTCGAGCGCCGGATGCACGCTCGACACGTAGGGCCGCAGGCTCTCGGGGTCGACCACCGCGTGGTCTACACGCCGCCCCATCCGGAACGCGATCTCGGCCTCGGCGAAGATGCGCGAGAATCCGGACGTCGAAACGATGCCTCCCTCCGGCGCGGACATCGACGCGAGCAGAAAGCCCCGCACCGGCCCCGCGACGCCGAAGCGCCGCTGGGAATCTGCACTCGTGAAGCCGAGCTTGTAGCCGACCCGACGGTCGCCCTGCGCCAGCAATCGCGCTTCGACCTCCGCCTGCAGCGCGTAGGCCTGCTCGACGGAGAGCCCCGGATCACCTGCGCTCAGCGCCGGCAACGGTCGACCCGACACACGCGCCTCGACCCAGGATTCGCGGAGTTCTGTCCGGGCCCGATCCCCGAGAGAGTCCGGCCCGAGTGAGTCCGACCCGAGAGAGCCCGACCCGGCGACCGCCGCTGCCAGCAGCGCGGGCCAGAGCCAGGTCGCCGGCGACTGGCGAGAGATCCAGGACATCGCGGGAGCTTATCCCTTCCCGTCCTACCCGGGCGCACGTTGCTACGCTCGCAAGATGGCTGCCGGGAAGAAGACCGCCGCAAAGAAGAAGGCTGGCAAGAAAGCTGCCAAGAAGAAGGTGTCGAAGGCTCGCGCGGCGCGGAAGGCCGCTCGCAGCAAGTCGGGGGCGGCGCGCAAGCGACTCACCCCCGGCGCGAGCAAGCGGGGACTCGAGCCTTCCGAAGTCCCGCTCGCACTCGACGCGCCCGAGCTCAAAGGCCTCTGCGATGAAGTCCGCGCCGCGGGGGGAGCGCCGCTCGGCGGCTACCGTGAGCCCCTCTCCGGTCGCGCGATCCTGCTCGCGTCGCTTCCCATCGCGGCCGTCGAGCCGACGCCCTTTCAGCGCAACCTGTCTCCCACCCACACCAAGCGCCTGGCCCAGAAGATCGAGGAGAGCGGGTCCTTTCTCGACCCGCTGATCGTCGTGCGCGGCCGGGACGCTCGCTTCTGGACCCCAAACGGCCGACATCGGCTGGCCGCCGCCAAGGTGCTGGGGCTGCGACAGATCACGGCTCTGATCTCCCCGGACGAGGGGCTTGCCTTCCGCATCCTCGCGCTGAACACCGAGAAGGCACACAACCTGAAGGATCGCGCGCTCGAGGTCATCCGCATGGCGCGCGAATTGGCGCGCCGCAACAAGCGCGCGAAGGAATCCGACTTCGGCGTCGAGTTCGAAGCCCCGGAGCTGCTCACGCTCGGGATCATCTACGAGGAGGACGGGCGCTTCGCCGGGGGTGCCTACAGCCCACTGCTCAAGAAGGTCGAGCAGTGGAGCCCGAAGTCGCTGCCCGTCAGCCTGCGGGAACGCGAAGGCCTCGCGTCCCGGCTCGTCGAGATCGACGCTCAAGTCAAGCGCATCGTCGGCGAGCTCCAGCAGAAGGGCTTCAAGTCGCCCTACCTGAAGAACTACGTCGTCGCGCGCATCAACCCGGTGCGCTTCCATCGCGCCAAGAAGGGCGACACCAAGCCCCCGATGACCCTTGCGGCCGCGCTGACCCGGATGGCCGCGTCGGCTCGCAAGTTCGACACGGGATCGGTCCGACCCGGCGATCTCGCACTCGTCGCAGCCGTCTCGAGCGGAGACTCCGACTGAGCGATCCGGGCGGCCGCAGCCAGCGGGCTCCGTGGGTCGCCGACGCCCTTGCACTGGCGAGCATTGCGGCCGTGGCCGCGGCCATGGCTGGCTGGAGCTGGCGCGCCTGGCCCGATCCATTCATCGACTTCGGACGCGAGGCCTATGTCGCGTGGCGCCTGGCCGAAGGGGCCGTCCTGCACCGGGACGTGGTCTACGTCAGCGGGCCGCTCTCCCCGTACTGGAACGCCTTGCTCTTCCGCGGCTTCGGGGTCGGGCTCGACACGCTGTTCGTTGCCAACGCCGTCGTGCTCGTCGCGTTGGTCGGCAGCTGGTACGTGCTCCTGCGCAGCGTCGCCGACCGCGCCGCGGCATGGGCCGGCGGCCTCGTGTTCGTCACGCTGTTCGCGTTCGCCCAGTACGTGGGCATCGGGAACTACAATTACATCGCACCCTACTCGCACGAGCTCACCCATGGCCTGCTGCTGGCGTCGCTGGGCCTGCTCTGCTGGCACCGCATCCTGCGGACGGGGAATGCGTTTGGCTGGTTGGGGGCGGGCTTCTCGCTGGGCCTCGTTGCACTCACCAAGATGGAGGTCCTCGCGGCCGCCGCGGCGGCGAACGGACTCGGCATCGTCGCCGTGCTGCACGCCCGGTCCGAGCTTCCGGGGCGGCTCGGCCCCGGCCTCGCGATCTTCGCGGCGGGTGCCGTCGCACCGATCGTGTTCGCGACGCTCTGGCTCGCGGCCGCGCTCGGCGCCGGACCGGCCGTCGAAGCGGTCGGAATCGGATGGGTGCACCTGTTCGCGGAAGACCTCGCATCCCTTCCGTTCTATCAGCGGGGCATGGGGACGGACGATCCAGCCGGAAACTTCGCGATCGCACTCCTGTGGGCCGCCCGCATGGGCGGTGTCCTCGCTCCGGCCGCCGTCGCCGCTCTCGCCCTACGAAGCGAACGCTTCGGCCGCCCCTGGATCCCTGCGCTGGCGTTCGTCGTCATGGCCGGGGCACTGGCGCCGTTCGTCGGGGACTTGCGCTGGCTGCAGGCCGCGCGCCCACTCCCGCTGTTCGGGCTGTTCGCACTCGTCTATTGCGCGGTCCGGCTGGCGCGGCCCGAGGCGGCGGCACGACGCGCACGCTGGATCCTCCAGGCGATGCTCGTGACCTTCGCCACGGCGCTGCTCGCCAAGATCTTCCTGCTCGCCCGCATCTACCAGTACGGCTTCGTGCTCGCGCTTCCGGCGAGCCTGTTGTTCGTCGCCGCACTGGTGGCGTGGATCCCGGGCGAGATTCGGAGACGGGGCGGGTCTGGGCAGATCTTCCGCGCGGCAGCACTCGGCCTGCTGGCCGTCGCCGTCATCGGCCACCTGCAGACGATGGCACCCCACGTCGATGCCAGGACCGAACGGCTCGGCGGCGTGCACGACGCGATCCGCGTCACGCCCGTCGTGGCGCGCGTGGTGGGACGGGCCCTCGCCGCCGTCCACGCGACGACACAACCGAACGACACTCTCGCCGTGCTACCCGAGGGCGTGATGCTGAACTTCCTCACCCGCCGCCCCACACCCACGCCCCACTTCAGCTTCAACCCCTTCGAGCTCCGCGTCCACGGAGAGGACGAGATCCTGCGCGCCTTCGCAAACGCGCCGCCGGCAGCCATCGTGATCGTCCACCACGACACCAGCGAGCACGGCGCGCGCTTCCTCGGACGCGACTACGGTGTCGGGCTGATGGATTGGGTCCAGCGGACCTACACGCCGGTGCTGCAGATGGGCGACCCGCCTCTGCAGCCGGGGACGCGCTTCGGTGTGACGGTGCTAGAACGCGCGCGAAGCAGACCCTGACGAGCGCGTGCGCGAAAACCGCAATCTGTGCCACGTTCGGGAACATGCCCGAGCTTCCGGACATCCGCGTCTACCTCGACTGCCTCGAACCGCGCATCCTCGGCCAGCCACTCGAACGCATCCGGCTGCAGAGCGTTTCCCTGCTTCGGACCGTCGACCCGCCTCTCGCGCTGGCGGAAGGCCGCACCGTCCGCTCCCTGCGGCGCGTGGGCAAGCGGATCGCGATCGGACTGGCCGGCGACGTGGACGGCGAAGAGCTCTTCCTGTTGCTGCATCTCATGATCGCGGGTCGGCTGCGGTGGCGACCTGCCGGCACCCGCGACCGTTCGAAGCGAACCCACGCCCTGCTCGACTTCCCGACGGGCTGCCTTCTCCTCACCGAGGCCAGCAGCAAGAAGCGCGCAATGCTCCACTTCCTCCGGGGCGAGGACGCCCTCGCGGGTCATGACCCGGGCGGCCTCGAGATCGAAGGCGCCAGCCTCGAGAACTTCCGCGAGGCGCTCACCCGGGAGAACCACACCCTGAAGCGGGCGCTCACGGACCCGCACCTGTTGTCCGGCATCGGCAACGCCTACTCGGACGAGATCCTGCACCGGGCGCGCCTGTCTCCCGTCAAGCTCAGCCAGCGACTCGGGGACGACGAGATCGCCACGCTCTTCGCCGCCACCCAGGAGGTCCTGGACGAGTGGACCGAGCGCCTGCGCGCGGAGGTCGGCGACGGCTTCCCGGAAAAGGTCACGGCCTTCCGCAAGGAGATGGCGGTCCACGGCCGCCACCGCGAGCCCTGCCCCGTGTGTTCGTCGCCCGTGCAGCGGATCGTCAAGGGAGACCACGAAACCAACTACTGTCCGACCTGTCAGACCGGCGGAAAGCTGCTGGCGGACCGCGCGCTGTCGCAGCTGCTCAAGAAGGATTGGCCGCGCACCCTGGAAGAGCTGGAAGTGCGACGCGCGACCGGCAGCAAGCCGCCCCGCCCCACGCGATCCCCACGTCGACGGAAGTCCGACTAGACACGCAGCTCGAGGCGACCGGGTCCGCGCAGGACGGTGTTGGTGCCCCAGCGGATCGCGCGGTCCTCGGGACCGTCGAAGCGCAGGTCCGGGAAGCGTGTAATCAACGCTTCGAGGGCGAGCGCTCCCTCGAGGCGCGCCAGGCGCGACCCGAGACAGTGATGCAGGCCCTGGCCGAAGGACAGGTGCCGCACGTTCTCTCGCGTGACATCCAGACGGTCCGGGTCCGCGAAACGCTCGGGGTCGCGATTGCCGGCGGCGAGCAACAGGACGACCTGCTGCCCGACCTTCAGGGGGTTCGCGTGCATCGTCGATTCGCGGGTCACGAAGCGGGAGGTCAGCTGCACCGGCGAGTCGTAGCGCAGCAGCTCGTCGACGGCGCCGGGGATCCGCTTGGGCTCGCTCCGCAGCAGCTCCAGCTGGTCGGGATTCCGGAGCAACGCGACGATGGCGTTTCCAATGAGCTTGGTCGTGGTCTCGTTTCCCGCAACCAGCAGCAGCACGCAGGTGGTGAAGAGCTCCTGTCGGCTCAAGCGGTCTCCGGCATCTTCCGCCGCGACCAGTCCACTGATCAGGTCGTCCCGGGGCTCGGCGCGACGCTGGTCGGCGACGCCTCCGATGTACTCGCCGAGCTCTTCCATGGCGCGCTGCGCGGCACGCATCTCGTCCCAGGTCGAGTCGCCGAGGGTTTTCACGGCCTCGTCCGACCAGTACCGGAAGCGCGCATGGTCCTCTCTCGGCACACCGAGCATCTCCGCGATGATCGTGATCGGGAGCGGCGCCGCGAAGTCGCCCACCAGCTCGAGACGACCGCCACCTGCGGCAGACAGCGACAGGCCGTCGAGGACCTCGTCGACGACCTCCTCGACGCGAGGCCGCATGACCTCTACCGCGCCCGGGGTGAATGCCTTGCTGACGAGCGAACGCAAGCGGGTGTGATCAGGGGCGTCCATGCGAAGCATCGACGCCTGATCGGTCTCGTACGGGTCTCCGACGCCTTCGCGCGCGGCGCGCCGCCGGATCTCGTGCCAGCGGGACCAGTTGCGTTCGTCCGCGGAAAAGCTCCGGTCGCCGAGCACCGCCAGCACGTCGTCGTAGCGGGACAGCACCCAACCGTCGGCGAGGCGGCTGCGGTGGAAGGGGTCCCGTTCGCGCAGGGCCTGGTACAGGGGATAGGGATCTGCCCGGTAGACCTTGCGGAGCGGGTTGAAGACCACCCCCGTCTCGAAGCGCTCGAGTGTCATCAGGGCGGCCGCCCGGGCGGCAAAGCCGGCGCGGCCGATCGCGGCTCGAATTCCCATGCTGGATCCTCCCGTTCGATTGCACCCTGACGAGGAGCAACCTTCGTGCCATGCGTGAGGGGCCCCAGAAGCGGTCTCTCGTACGTGGGTGCAGCGTGACACCGCGGGCTGCAGCCTCTGGGCTGCACAAGGGGGCCGCCACAGAGGTGCTTGCGCCACACCCCGGGCCTCCATAGATTCTTCGGGCGCCCTGCCGCGCACGACCGCCGCGCGCGGTCCGGAGGAACCCCGTGAAGAGATTCATCGAGCACCAGGAACTGGCACGCGATCGCCGCTTCATCCGACAGGCGAACATCGCCGCCGATCTCCTGGCGACGATGCCCGACGATGTGAACGCCGTGGTGGATCTCTTCGAGAAGATCGGGCCCGTGATCGAGGCCGGCACTCGGGGAACCGCGGCCGAGCCCCTGTACGACCGCTTCGGGCCGGCATTCACCTTGATGACGCTCAACGAGCCGATCCGCCCGGGCGAGCCCGGGACCGAGGACCGGCTCAAGATGCGCATGCACGGCATCTACGTCGGCGAACTCCAGGCCCTCGAAGGCGCCGGCCGCTCGCTCTGGGACTTCCCGGACGCACCGTGGGAATTCAAGATGAACATGGCGCGGCAGTGCTGGGACGAAGCGCGTCACGTCCAGATCTTCGAGAAGCTGCTCGAGCACGTGGGGGGTGAGGTCGGCATGTATGCCGAGAGCACCTTCCTGTTCGAAGCCGCCTGCGCGGACGACCCGGCCCTGCGCGTAGCCGGCGTGAACCGCGCCCTCGAAGGGCTCGCCTGCGACGTCTTCCGGGACAACATCGAGTTCGCCAAGCAGAGCGACGACGAATTGATGGAGCAGTCGATGGACTACGTGCTGGCCGACGAGCTGACGCACGTGCGCTTCGGCAGCGAGTGGGTCGCCGAGTTCTGCAAGGACGACCCGGAGCGGCTGAAGCGGGCACGCGACTTCCGACGAGAGACCGATCGCCGCTTCAACTTCGGCGGTGCGCGTTCGAACGAAGAGGGAGCCGCCATCCCCATCGCCTGGGAGGACCGCAAGTTCGCGGGCTTCACCGAGGAAGAGCTCGAAGACCTGGCAGCACTCGGCGGCGAGGGACCCAGCCGCGCCACCATGAAGCAGGCCATCGAGATCCTCGTGTCGCGCTTCCAGGCCGGAAGCGCGATCGACGAAGAGGTGGCGTCATGACCGAGACCCGCATGTACCCGGGTACGGGGAAGGACGAGCGGACCACCTTCGCCCCCTACTCGGCCTTCGACATCCCGCAGGACCTGCGCGAGCTGCACGGGCGCTACGACGTCGAGACGACGGCGCGCCGGGTTCGCAACTTCCGCTACGCCGAAGAGTGGATGATGATGATGCTCGGCGGCTGGCTCGCGACCGTGCCCGAGGTTCCGGTCAAGACCGGGCTCGGCAAGATCATCTGGGAAGGCGCTCGCGCGGCCGACGAGTTCGGCAAGCGGCTCCCGGAGCTGCGGTGCGGAAAGCGCGCCGCCGAGAGCTCGGAGGCCGGCAACCAGGCCTTCGCCGACTTCATCCAGGAGGTGGCCGCGCCGGAGACCCCCGACCTCAGCATCGAGAAGCTCGCGGGTGTGTTCGACGTCCTCAAGCCCCACCTGCTCGGCCTGTACGAGCGGCACATGCGCGAGACGGACCAGATTGCCGACGCCCCCACCATCGAGATCCTCGAGGACATCGCGCGCAAGACCGAGCGCCACATCGCCTGGGGGCACGAGGTGCTGGACCGGCTCTGCGACACGGACGCGAAGCGTCAACGGCGTCACGCCCGTCAGCGCGAGCTGACCGAGCTGCTCGAGAAGTCGGGCGGCGTGACCGGCGAGCTGGCTCTCGACCACTAGCTGCGGTCTGACGACGTTTGCGTCGGCGCCTGTCTCCAAGACTCCGTCTTGGGTCAGGCTCCTAGCTGGCCGGCCCGCGGCGTCGCCGCGGGATCCCGGCGTGCGACGGAAGCCGAAATCCCAAGACTGCGTCTTGGGTCGGCCTCCTAGCAGCCGAAGGCTTCGCCGTCAGGCGCGCCCGACGGCCTCGTAGCCCGACACGAAGAGCGGCTCGACGGCGAGCCGCTCGTGCTGCGCGCTCATCTCGGCCGTGTCCGGGGCGCGCTCGAAGCATTCGGCGGCATCGAGCGAGAGCTTCAGCAACCCGGGGTCCGACGCCGTATTCACGAAGACGCCCGCACGGGCGAGCGCGAAGTGAATGGCGCGCGTCACATCGTCCGGGTCCTCGAAGGCGTGATACCAGGTGGTCGTCGTGGGCATCTCGTCCTGCTGCCAACGACGACGCGCAACGGCCTTGATCGTCTGGACGGCGACGTTGCGCTGCTCACAGACGCTGAGCAGCTCGTCGAAGTCCGCCGCGTAGCCGGGCTGCTGCATCATCGAGAAGTTGTAGGGCAGCAGGACCGAGTCGAAGGCGAATCGCTCGAGGCTGCGCAGGTGCATGCGTGCGACCCGGGTCCCGTGGCCGGTGACGCCGATGAAGCGCACGAGGCCCTCGTCCCGCGCCTCGACACAGGCGCGCAAGGCGCCGTCGTCCGACAGGGCCTGCTCGAAGCCCTCCTCGTCCGTGAGGTTGTGGAGCTGGATCAGGTCGAGCTGGTCGACGCGCAGGCGCTCGAGGGAACGGCGGATCGAATCCCGGGCCTCGGCGTAGCTGCGATCGCCCGTCTTGGTCGCCAGGAAGAAATCTCCGCGATGCTCGCGCATCCAGGGACCGACCCGCTCTTCGGCGTGTCCGTACTTTGCCGCCACGTCGATGTGATTCACGCCCGCGGCGAGCAGCATCTCGAGCACGCGGTCGGCTTCGCCCTGTTCCACATTGAAGAGCGCCGCGGCGCCGAAGATGATCCGCGCACTGTCGTGACCCGTCTCGCCGAAGGGAATCCGGGGAATCATGGCTGTACCTCCTCGCTGGGCGTCTTCGGGACTCTAGTCGATGAACACCCAGAGAAGCTTCCGGCTGCGGGCATCCAGCGTATCCGGATCCGGAACTGCGTACAGGTCCCCCGCCACGTCCCGAATCAGCAGGCCACCTCCCGCGAGCGGCTGCGGCCACTCGTCCCGCTCGGTCTGGAAGCTGCGCGGCCCCTGGCTCGTCTGGACACTGAAAGTACGGATCTCGATCTCCTCTTCGACGGCGTCGATCGACTCGATCTGCATCACGAAGCCGGCCTCCGCCAGGGAGACCTCGAGCGCCTCGCGCGAGGTCGCGTCCAGATCTTCCGGCCGATGAACCAACGCCAGCTCCTCATCTTCGGCGTCACGCAGAGAGACGTACTCGCTGGGCTGCGACCAGGGAAAGAGTCGGCAGACCCGCACCGAACGGGCGTCGTCGGACGCGGTCGCCCGCCCCCACAGCCGTCCGTCGTGGCCTCGCCAGAGGCGAAGCCCTCCGGGCTCCGCTCCCTTCTCGCCCTCCGCGACCGCCTGGCTGGACGCTTTCGTCATGTCGTTGCTCCTTCGATGGGTGTGAGCTTCGGACGCGCGGCGTCGCGCGAGCCCGTGAGCTCCTGTTGCAGCTCGCACAGTCGGCGGTAAGTGCCGCCTTCGATCGCCAGCAGTTCCTGGTGCGTTCCGTGTTCCGCCAGGCGCCCCTCGTCGACCACGAAGATGCGGTCGGCGCGACGCAGCGTGGACAGCCGGTGCGCGATGGCGAACACCGTGCGGTCCGCCACCAGCCGGTCGAGCGCTTCCTGGATCTTGTACTCGGTCTCGGTGTCGACACTGCTGGTGGCCTCGTCGAGGATCAGGATGCGCGGATCGTGCAGAATGGCCCGCGCGATCGAGATCCGCTGACGTTCTCCTCCCGACAAGGTGTGCCCGCGTTCGCCGACGATGGTGTCGTAGCCGTTCGGCAGCTTGCACAGGAAGTCGTGGGCGTTGGCCGCGGTGGCGGCCTCGATCACTTCTTCCAGACTGGCGTCGCTCTTCCCGTAGCGGATGTTCTCCACGACGCTGCCGTGAAACAGGTACGGGTCCTGCAGCACCATGCCGAGCTGCCGACGGGTGTGGCCGGTATCGAGGTCGCGAACGTCGACACCGTCGATCAGCACCTGGCCCCCCGTCACGTCGTAGAAGCGGGCGATCAGGTTGGTGACCGTCGTCTTGCCGCCGCCGCTCGGTCCCACGAGACCGATGACCTCGCCCGGCGAAACCACGAACGAGATTCCTCGAACCACCTGCCGGACCCCGTCGTAGCCGAAGGTCACATCCCGGAACTCCACGCGCCCCTGCACCGGCTCGAGACGAACCGGGTCGCCCTGATCAACGACCTGGGGCTGCGTGTCGAGCACTTCGAAGATGCGGTGGGCCGAGCTGGTGGCGCGGTTCATGATGCGCGCCATCTGCCCGATGATGTCGATGGGCGCGATGAACATCGTCATCAGCAGCAGGAACGTGACGAAATCGCCCGAGGAAAGGGTGACTGCCGCCGGCGAATCTCCGAGCACCCGCGGCACCGCGAGCACCCACACCAGCACCACCATGCCCCGGACGAAGAGCATCAGGATCGGCCAGAAGGTCGTCCACACCCGGTGCAGCGCGTTGAACTCGTCCGTCACATCGCGATTGCGGGCATCGAAGCGCTGCTTCTCGCGTTCTTCCTGGTTGAAGGCCTTGACGATGCGCATGCCCGGGATCGTGTCCGACAAGATGTCGGTCACCCGCGACCACTTGCGCCAGGCCCGCAGGAAGATCCGGTTCATGCGCTCGCCCTGCTGGAAGGTCACCCAGCACAGCACGGGCACCGGCAGGGTCATCACGAGGCCCATCTTCCAGTCGATGGTGATGAGCACCGCCGACAGCCCGACCAGCTGGATGACCGACAGCGAGACGTCCACGACGCCAAGCGCGAGGAACTCCCACAACCGGTCCGTGTCCGAGCTGACCCGTGTGATGAGACTGCCGGTCTTCTTGCGCGAGAAGAAGCTCAGGCTCAGCCCCTGCAGGTGCTCGTAGAGCTCGGTCCGCAGGTCGCGCGCGACGTTCTCTCCGAGCACCGCCATCCAGCGCAGGCGCGCCCAGGCGCAGGCCTGCCGCAACGCGTACGCCCCGGCGATCGCGCCCACCCCCCACCAGGCGCGCCGCAACCCCTCGTCGATCGGCAGGCTTCCCTGCTGCACCGGGTTCACGACGTTGTCGATGATCCAGCCCGACAGCACCGGCGGGACCAGGGACAGCAAGGTGAGCATCGCCGCCGAGACCATCCCGAACGCCACCTGTCCCCGATAGGGCTGCAGGTACGACAGCAGGCGCCAGATGACCGCCATGTCGTTGCTGGCCACGAGGGCCTGAGCGTCGCGCACGGGTGCGGCCACGGCGTCCGCGTAGACGTCGTCGGCGTCCCGCGGCTCGACCCCGCGGCCATCGAGCTGCTGCTCGACGACGAACTGGATGTTCTCCATGGCGCGGCGCTGCCGGTGGGTGAAGCGGACCCGGGCGAGGGCCGGCTCGTCGGGGTCCCCCAGGAAGCACAACGTGCTGCACGAAAGGCCGGGTTCGAGACGCACTTCCCGGATCGAGGTGCGCGGGAAGCTACGCACCACCGGATGCGCGTCGTCCTCGTCGCGCGCGAGTGCGATCCGATTCGGCCCCAGGGCAACCCAGGTTTCGGCGAGGTTCAGGGACGCGTCGAGATCGGCCAGCGCATACAGCTGGACCGGATCCCCGGCAAAGTCCTCCTCGATGCCCGCCCGAACCCGTGCCGGAAGCCAGGCGGGCTGATCGGTGTAGCGCTCGATGATCTTCCGGTCCGTGTCGAAGCTGGCTGCCGCCGACATCTCGCCTTCTCCCTGCGCTGCTCTGTGCTCTCGGTTCGCAGCTTTCGGTTCTCTGTTCTCGGTTCGTCTGCTGGGCCCCGGAAAACGAAAACGGCCTTCCGGGGTGCACCCGGAAGGCCGTTTTCGAAGCAGCGCTTCGACGTTGGTCGGGGTGCCTATGGGCTATGCGTCGGACCCTCATGCGAGCAAGCGGTCGCCGCTCCGCTCACGCCAGAGACGCTCGAGCAGAGGTCGAGACGCACGTCGCCCGGGAACGCAAATGCGTCCGCGAGCAGCGTCTGGATCTTGGTCCGTTTCATCGGATCCGATCGCCTCCGTTCAGGTTTCGTCGTGAACGAGTCAGGGCCGGGTTAGGCACGAGGAGGCCGCAGTCTACGGGACGACGTCGACACGTCAAGGCGTATGCAGTCTCTGCTGACGAGAGCTGTCAGCCCCGGGCGCCGGACTGGAGGGGTCCGGATAAAACTGACGTGCCCAACGCCGGTACTCGCTGATCGGCCCGTCCCCCGGCGCCAGCGCCGGGCGCTCGAGATAGGTCTTCTTCTCCCAGATCGGAATGTCCTGCTCGACCTCCTGTCGGAACTGCCCGTGTACGACGCGCCGCAGCAAGGGACCGAGCCCCGGGATGGGGTGACGCGCGCGGCTCGCGAGGCGCAGCTCGATGTGTTCTTCGTCGATGGGGACCGGCAACACGAAGAGGCGCCCGCGCAGGCCGAGACCGGCCATGTGCAGGTTCACGAGGGAATAGCCGAGCCCCCAGACATCCACCTCGAAGGCGACGCGGACACGGGCCCGGGGGAGTCCGATCGCGCCGAGGGTCGCGGTAATCGCGTAGCCGCTCTGCAGGTGCGGTCCGTCGGTTTCGACGGGCCGCGTCATCTCGGCGTTCGGGAAGCTGTGGACCGATGTGAAGTGCCCGTAGTCGATGCTGTTCTCCGTCGTCTCCTGGGGATGGGAGGCGATGCGGTAGCGGTGAACACCGAGCCCCCCCCACCCCGCGAGATCCAACTCCGGCACCGACCACTCGGGCGGCTTGTCGTGGACGTCCCACCAGCAGAGCACCAGACCGTCCTGCTCGCGCACCCGCCAGGTCCGCAGCTGGGCGCGGGCGGGCGCGCCCTGGGCATAGGGCGTCCGCACGCACGCCCCGTCGAGGTCGAACTCGAAACCGTGGAAGGGACAGCGCAGGGTCTCGCCCGCGACTCGCCCCCCCTCGAGATGGGCTCCCATGTGCGGGCAGGTGGCGTCGACCGTCGCGACTCGACCGGACATCGTTCGGTAGAGCACGAGGTCCCGTCCGAAGTAGCGACGACCCACTACATCGCCCGGACGCAGCTCGTCGCTCGCCGCGATGACGTACCAGCCGCTCGGGATACCCGAGAACGGGTAGCGACCCGTCATTGGAAGCCCTCCATGTCTTCGTCCCGCGACACGGAAAACTGCATTCAGTCGGCCGATCGCGCAAGATCGGGAAGCGAATCGCTGCGTTATCTTCCCGCACCTGCCGCGCCCACCACCACACCCCAGCCCCACCGAAAGGACCCCCGATGGCGAAGGATCTCAAGCTCGGACTGCAGCTCGGCTATTGGGGGGCGCAGAAACCCACCAACCACGTCGAGCTCGCCGTGGAGGCCGAGAATCTCGGCTACGACTCGGTCTGGACCGCCGAGGCCTGGGGTTCCGACGCCTTTACGCCCCTGGCCTGGATCGGGGCGAACACCTCGAAGATCCGACTCGGCACCTCCGTCGTCCAGCTTTCTGCCAGGACTCCGGCGGCCACCGCAATGGCGACCCTCACCCTCGATCATCTGTCGAACGGGCGCATGATCCTGGGCCTGGGCGTCTCCGGTCCCCAGGTCGTGGAAGGCTGGTACGGGCAACCCTTCGCCCAGCCCCTGGCCCGGACTCGCGAGTACGTCGACATCATCCGCAAGATCCTCGCGCGCAAGGAGCCCGTGTCGAACGATGGCCCCCACTACCCGATGCCCTATCGCGGCGAAGGGTCCTGGGGCCTCGGCAAGCCGTTGCGCTCGATCGTGCATCCCCTGCGAGCGGACGTACCGATCTTCCTGGGTGCAGAGGGACCGAAGAACGTGGCGATGACGGCGGAGATCGCCGACGGCTGGCTGCCCCTCTACTACTCGCCCTTCCGCCAGGAGGTCTACGCCGAGAGTCTCGGGCAGTTGAAGCCCGGCTTCGAGATCTCGCAGCTCGTCCTGGTGAACATCCACGATGATCTCGAGGTGGCACTGATGCCGGTCAAGGCGATGCTCGGCTTCTACATCGGCGGCATGGGCGCCAAGAAGCGCAACTTCCACATGGAACTCATGAGTCGCATGGGCTTCGAGGCGGAGGCCCACAAGATCCAGGATCTCTTCATGCAGGGGAAGCGCGCCGAGGCGACCGCCATGGTGCCGTCGCAGTTCGCCGACGAGATCTCGCTCTGCGGCCCCCTCGACCGCATCAAGGAGCGCCTCGCGGCGTGGCGCGAGACGCCGGTGACCAGCCTGCTGCTCGGCGCCGGAGACCCGACCATCATGCGCACGATGGCGGAGCTGGTGCTTTGACGCTGGGATTCGAGCTCTACTGGTCCTTCCGTTCGCCCTACTCCTACCTGGCGACGTCCCGCATCGTCGAGCTGGTGCGAGACTACGACCTCGATTGCGACGTGCGCCCCGTCTACCCGATCGCGATTCGGACGCCGGAGTTCTTCGAGAAGGTCAATCCCATGTGGCCGCCGTACCTGCTCCGGGACACCGTCCGAATCGCGCAGATGAACGGCATCCCGTACAGCTGGCCGCGCCCCGACCCCATCGCCCAGGACATCGCGACCCGGACCATCTCGAAGGACCAGCCCTACATTCACCGGCTGACCCGCCTCGGCATCGCAGCCGTGGAGCGCGGACGCGGGCTGCCCTTCCTCGAGCACGTCAGCCACACGATCTGGAGCGGTGAAGTCGACGGCTGGAACGAAGGCGATCATCTGGCGCGGGCCGCAGAGCGTGCCGGGCTGGATCTCGCCGAGCTGGACGCGGCAGTGGCTGCAGACCCCGACCACTTCGAGGCGCAGATCCAGGCCAACCAGGAAGCCCACGCCGCCGCCGGTCACTGGGGCGTCCCCACCTGCGTCTTCGAGGGCGAGCCCTTCTTCGGGCAGGACCGCCTCGACCACCTCGTGTGGCGCCTCGAACAGCACGGGCTGGCCCGACGCTGACTCTGCCTCGTTGATCCAACCTCGCTGACACGCGCACGCGCAAAAAGGAGACGACCCATGCCTAGCGTGATGCCCCGGATCATCAGCGTCGACGATCACGTCGTCGAGCCGCCGCACCTGTGGCAGTCCCGTCTCCCTGCGAAGTACCGCGACGAAGGACCGCGGGTCCTGACCCTGCCCCGGGGCGAGATGAAGCTGGTCGACGGGCGCTGGGTCGAAGAGCCCGGGGACGGGCCCGAGAAGGCCGCCTGGTGGCACTACGAAGACCACCGCTACCAGCTCAAGCTGATGATCGCCTGCCCCGGCCTACCGCCGGACAAGGTGTCCGCCGTAGGCGTCACCTTCGAGGACATCGCCCCGGGCTGCTATGACCCGAAAGCCCGGGTGGCGGACATGGAACGCAACCACATCGAGGCCTCGCTCTGCTTTCCGAACTATCCCCGCTTCTGCGGGCAGCTGTTCGCCGAACGCAAGAACAAGGACCTCTCGAAGCTCTGCCTCGAGGCCTACAACGACTGGATGGTCGACGAGTGGTGCGGCGACAGCGACGGGCGACTGATCCCGCTGTGCGTCGTTCCGCTCTGGGACGTCGAACTCGCCGCCGCCGAGATCCGGCGCAACGCCGCGCGTGGCGTGCGCGCCGTCGCGTTCTCCGAGATACCCGCCTGGCTGGGCCTGCCCTCCATCCACACCGACTACTGGGACCCCTTCCTGGCCGCCTGCGAGGAGACCGAAACCGCGATCTGCATGCACATCGGCTCGGGCACGAAGACGGTGAACACCGGCGAAGACGCTCCCACGATCGTGGCCGCCAACCTGATCGCATGCAACAGCATCTCGTCGATGATCGACTGGATCTTCTCGGGCAAGCTCGACCGCTTCCCGAAGCTCAAGCTGTTGTACGCCGAGTGTCAGATCGGCTGGATCCCCTACTTCATCGAGCGAGCGGACGACACCTGGGAGACGCACCAATGGGCCCAGGGCGAAACGCGGCTCCCGAACCCGCCGTCGTTCTACTACCGCCGGAACTGCTTCGGATGCTTCTTCAAGGACAGCGTCGGCATCGACCTGCTGGACAAGATCGGCGTCGACAACGTGATGTTCGAGACCGACTACCCGCACCAGGACGGCACCTTCCCGCGCTCGAAGCAAGTGGCCGAGGAGCTCTTCGGCCACCTCGAGCAGGACGTCGTCGACAAGATCGCCCGGGGCAACGCGATCGAGCTGCTCGGGCTCGAGGGCTACGATTGAGGAGACGGGTAGATTCGCCTCAGGCGCGCAGCTCGAACACGCCTCGCTGCCCCGGCGTCTCGGAAATCGCGACCCGCAGACGACGAACCTGGCTCTGCCCGAAGCGCGACGTGAGTCGTTCGTGCAGCGTCCGGCCGAACCAGGTGGACAGGTTCTCCACCGAGCTGTTGTTGATCGGAAGGACGCGAATCTCGTCCGACGGCACCAGATAGCGCGCGTCGCGATAGACCACTGCCGTGTGCCCGTCGGACTGCTCGTCGATCTTCAGCTCCGGATGCTCTCCGGGCAGGATCCAGTGTTCGTCCAGAAAGTCGCACAGCTCGCGGACGACCGGCTTGGCGTCGAGAAAGTCGATCACGAGACCCGCTTCACTCAGATCGCCTTCGATCTCCACCTCGACGTGGTAGTTGTGGCCGTGCAGGCGTTCCTTGCTGCCATCGGCGAAGATCAGGAAGTGCGCGCAGGAGAACTTGAAGTACTCCTTTTCCAGGAAGATGTGCCAGGACTCCATGACGAGAGACGATAGCGTGCGCTACGCGCCCACCCTGCTCGGGGTGGTGAACCTGTCCCCGGAGTCGATGGTGACGGATTCGATCGTCCGAACACCCGAGGCGATGCGGGCGCGGGCAGAATCCCTGGTCTCGAGGGGCGTGTCGATCCTGGACCTCGGGGGCCGCTCGATCACCCCGGACGCGCCCGAGATCGGGGACGATGAGGAGCAGGCGCGACTCGAGCCGTCCGTGCGTTCATTGACCGCGCAGGGCTACCGGGTCTCGGTAGACACCTGGTCGCCCCGGACCGCCACGCGCGCGCTCGCCTGGGGGGCCACGGTCCTGAACTACACCGGCGAAGACCTGCCCGACGCCCTGCTCGACGCGGCCGCGGCTGCCAACGCAGTCTTGATCCTGTCCTACATGCCCTATGGCGACGCCTATCGCATGCGCGATCGCGAACGCGTGCCCTACCGAATCGAGACCATCTTCGACTTCATGGCGCCCCGGGTCGCGCGCGCCCGCGCGGCCGGCGTCGCCGAGGTGGTGCTCGACCCGAATCTCGGCATCCTCCACCCGGACACCGACGACCACGACAAGATCCACCTGCAGCACCACGTCGTCTTCCACCTCGACCGCTTCCGCGCCCTGGGTTGCCCGCTGATGCTCTACGCGGCGCGCAAACCGGAACGCCTCGCGCGTATCATGATGGCGTCCGCCGTCCTGCACGCACGACCGGAGTACGTCCGCACCCACGAGCCCGACATCCTGCAGCGCCTGCTGCGAGCCGAGGACGAGACAGGGCCGAGAGACGCGAGAGCAGCAGGAAAAGAGGCCTCCTCATGAGCGATTCGGCGCTACCGCTTACCGGGCTGCGCATCCTCGCCGTCGAGCAGATGCAGGCCCTGCCCTTCAGCACCCAGCTCCTGGGCTTCCTCGGGGCCGAGATCGTGAAGATCGAGCATCCGGTGCACGGCGATTCCGGACGCGGATCGAAGCCTTCCCTGCGCGACGTGGACGGGCGCGACGTCGGCGCCACCTATCTCCGAACGAACCTCAACAAGCGCAGTATCGCCGTCGACCTGAAGCGTCCCGAGGGCGTCGAGCTCGTCCGCCGCCTGGTCCCGCGCTTCGACGTCTTCGGCGAGAACTTCAAGCCGGGCAACATGGATCGTCTGGGTCTGGGCTACGCGGCTCTGTCCGAAATCCACCCGCCCCTCGTCTATGTCAGCGTGTCGGGCTTCGGCAGTCTGGGAAGCTCTCCGTACCGCGACCGTCCCGCCTACGCGATCGTCGCCGAAGCCATGGGGGGCCTGTACGAGTTGATGCGCGAGCCCGGCGACCCCACCCGGCTCGGAAGCTCCGGCGCGTTCGGCGACATCGGGTCCGCG
>JAJDAN010000047.1 GCA_029261855.1 Deltaproteobacteria bacterium | reverse complement strand
TCACGACCAAGTCCATCTTCCACATGGCCTCGGTCTCCAAGCCCTTCACCGCCACCGCCGCCGTGCAACTGGTCGAGGCGGGCAAGCTGGATCTGGATGCAGCGATCAGCAAGTACCTGCCGTACTTCACCCTCGCCGACGAGGCCTCCAAGACGATCACCATTCGCCAGGCCCTCACCCACACCTCGGGTTTTCCGGATGTGCGTGATTACGAATGGGACAGCCCTCAGCACGACGAAGCTGCGGCCGAACGTTATGTGCGCAGCCTGAGCGCTGAGAGGATGATCTTCGAACCCGGTGCGCGCCTGCAGTACAGCAATATGGCCTTCGACACCATGGGCGACGTGATCGCAAAGGCCTCGGGCATGTCCTTCGATGACTACGTCAAGGAGAACATTCTCCAGCCCCTGGGCATGAACAGCAGCTCCTTCATCCATAAGGAAACGCCTGAGGAGCATCGCAGCCAGGGCCACTCGCTCTTTCACACGGAGCGCATCGATCTGCCGCCCTGCGAGATCTATCCGTACAACCGACGCCACGCGCCGAGTTCCACCCTCAATTCGAGCGTAGAGGACATGTGCCGCTGGATGCTGGCCAACTTGAATCGGGGCGAGTTGGACGGGACGCGCATCCTCAAAGAGGAGAGCTACGCGGAGATGTGGAATGGCAAAGACGGGACGCCGCAGATCGGACTGTCCTGGTTTCTACGCGACTTCAGAGGTCAGCGCATGGTCGACCACAGCGGCGGGGACACGGGCTTCAATTCCTTTTGCGGGTTGTTGCCGGATGCCAGGATCGGCGTGGTGGTCATGGTGAACGCAGACATCTCGCCGGTGCAGGAACTGGCCACTGCCGCTTTGCTGGCGGCGCTCGGCGAGGACTTTGCTCTGCCAGCGCCGCGGGCTTCTTTCGACTTGGCCTATGTGCTCGAGAACGAGGGGATGGAGAGCGCGACCGAGCGCTTCTATGAGATCCTGGCTTTGGATGGCTGGCAGAAGGGACCTGGGGAGTTGAACCAGGTGACTCAGGCGCTGCTGCAGAAGGAGCGTGCCGAGGAAGCGGTGGAGATCGCCCAGTTGAACGTGGAGGTTTACGGGGAGAACGCGGATGCCTGGGCGGCCCTGGGGCAGGCGCAGGCGGCGGCTGGGGACCGGGATGGGGCTCGGGAGAGCTTCGAGCAGGCCTTGAGTATTCAGCCCGGGAATCGGGTGGCGCGGGTTGGGTTGAAGGGATTGGGGTCTTAGCGCAGCTCGACGACAATCGAAGGTACGGAGTCAGGCACTTTCTTATCGAAAGAACCGGCCCGGGCAATTGGCGCGATCGAACCAGCCGCTTCCCTGCTCTCAAGCTACCAGTCGCGTTCGTGAGCTAGCGGCTTGAGCAGCGACACAGCATCGCTTGATGTGAAAGGCGAGGGCGAGGCCAATTTCCCGGGACGGTTCTTTCGAAAAGAAAGTGCCTGACTCCGTACCTCTCTCCGTACCTCTCGTAATCACTTCCGCAACCACGCACGCAATTCCAACTGACGCTCGAGCTCGGGACAAGGAATTAGAACTCCCAGTCTGCGCCGTCCAGGGATCATCACCTTGCTTTCACTATCGAACCAATCCGGAAAGGCGATGCTCACGAGCTTCTTCCCAGGGGGAACGATTACCTGGTACTCGAGCGGTCGTTTGCTATCAGGATCGCCCTCAATCTCCGGCTCGATGTTCAGATCGTCCACCCGGAAGTAGAACTGCAAGCAGCCCTTCTGCTTCGAAACCCCAAGGAAGTAGGCATTGGGGTTTGCCAGTGCTGGCGAAGAAGAGGCATCGAGTATGCGCAGCCATTCTCCAGGTAGCTTGCCACGCTGGTAGTCCACCTTTCCCTGCCATACCTCGCGCTCATTCGCTTCGACCAGGAACAGATCGCCGCTCGCCTGGATATGAAGCCCAGGCAGCGCCGATGCACTCGCGCTAACGAAGTCCTTACCCGGATAGACCTGGCTGTCGACGATGGCGAAGCGGTCTGCACCCGCATCACGCATTTTTGCGATCAGGTAGATGACTCCTTGTTCCGCTCGGTTCTTGCCGACGAGGATCAAGTGCTCCTCGCTGGCGATGTCGAGCTGCCCGGGGAAGGGCAGGTCCACGGCGACCGTGGCCCAAGTCTGCGTGCCCTTGCCCTCGAGGATGCGGAGACTGCCTTCGTGCATACTGGCGAAGAGGAAGGGGCTATCCACCGATGGGATGTGTTCGCGCCGTGCGGTTTGGGCTGTGAGGGAGCCGAGGAGAAAGAACGCGGCGCAACAGAGTTGGAGCCAGTGGGAAGGAGTCGTCATTCAGACTTTGCCTGGGAGACCACCGTAGAAGAACGATTCCACTAGTGCCGGGTTCAGCAACTCACCGCGCCACCAGGTCCGCCGCAGTCACATTGCAGATGAAGGTGAACTCCCCCGACGCGGACACCCCTAGGCGATACGAGAAGCCGTCAACCATGCTGATCTCCCGCTCCGCCCGAAAGGGCATCCAGCTGTTCGTGCTGTGCCAGTACTCAAAGCCATCGGGCCAGGAGACTCTCTGCTGCAGGATCACGATCGACCTAGGCTGCGAACCCCGGCGCAGCTCTTCGATCACCCCATCCCGAAATGTCCCTCGCCGGACAGTTGGCTTGGTCACAGCAATCGGCTCAGCTCCCGGTGACAGCAGATACGGAATGGCACAGAGCCACTTGCGGACTTCGAGGAGCACCCGGGTCGGGGCACTCACACCGTGCACGTCGATCTTGTCTCCAAGCTTTGCCGCACGTAGCTCACGATCCTCTCTAGGAAAAGGCCCCAGAACGATGTAGCTGGAATTCTCCAGCTCCGTCAGCAGCTTCACATCCTTGCCTTCCAAGCCTTCGGGCAAGAGGATTTCAACACCGCGGCTCGCGACCGTCGCCAGTCTGTACTCCGCATCCGTCATCGGATCGGGAATGACGAACTCGAAGGCCTTTTCGAGACTCCACCCGTCCCCGTAGGCGAAGACCTGCCATTCTCCGGGGCCCATCCCAATGCTTGTCATGCTCGCCAGCCCACTTGCGTCCACATCCAACTTCTGGCCGGCCCTACGCAGCCCAAGCACGTACGCGACTCCCGCTGAGGGACAGGGCTCGAAGATAAAGCGAATCGTCGCGAAGTCAGGGATCACGAGTCGCAAACTGGTGGGTGCGACAAAGCTCCGCTCGCTCGCAGCGAGAATGCCAGCCTTGGCATGCACTTCAGCAAGCATTTCGTACTCGGCACCGGGGATCAGGCAATCCACGAGTCCGGACCCGCTCCATTTCTTGAACTCCACCTCCTCGCGCCTGAGAACGAAGAAGCCATCGGCGTTCGGCAGCAACCAGGATCCGGCGTCATAGGGCCGCAGAGCATCAGCATTCGGCCGGCAATGTAAGGTCACCGCCGAATCCGCCGGCGCAGCCATGAATACCTCAACAGTCGCGGGTCGGCGCAGGACGAGATCCTTGCTCTTCAGGGGCAGGGCAAAGAAACAGCTGAGCAGGTCACTCTTCTCAATCAAGAGATGGGTGGTCCAGTCGCTGCTACGTAGGACGAACTCACCTATGGCATCCGTGCTCTGCAAGTCACCAAGCCGAGAAATCTTCTGGCGCAATCCATCCCACTCGAGCTCAACCGGAATGACCGTGGCTCCCGCCAGGAGATGCATGTCCTCACTCAGAACTCGATACAAGTCGGCGGAGGATTCGGCATTGAGGACCTCTGAGTTGCTCACGGGAGCCGCGTCCGGCATGTCCCGCCGCAGGTCATCGCTGGGGATGTTTGTGAATCCTAAACCCTCGACGGGCGGCGACCGATCAGAATCGAGTGTCCGTGCTGGGGCGAGTCCGAGCGCAGCGTCAGCGAAGATCAGGAACCAAGCAAGGACTGCCGCAACCAACCCGAGCGTGACAATTAACCAGCGGCTCATTGGCCGCGGATTGTATCAGCAAGCAGGTGGTACGGAGTCAGGCACATTCTTATCGAAAGAACGGCCCCGGGCGAATGGTAGCGATCGAACCAGCCGACTTCCCACCTCTCAGGCTACCAATCGCTTCTGAGAGCTAGAGCTTTAAGCAGCGACACCGCATCGATTGACGCGCAACGAGAGATCCCCACCAATTGCCCGGGACGGTTCTTTCGATAAGAAAGTGCCTGACTCCGTACCCTGTACCCTAGTACTCCTCCGCCGCGAACTCCACGTAACCCAAGTGCTGCCCGGCTTCGTTCTTGTACTGGTAGACCAGGCTCACTCCCAGCTCGCTCATCTCGTTCATTTCGGGGCTGCTGCGCAGACCGCTCAAGATCTCCTGGCGCACTTCGGCCCAGAGCGCCGGATCATCCGTCGGCTCCAGATCTTCACCCATGATCGTGTAGAGGTAGGTGAACTTCCTCCCGGGTCCCGCGATCGTCTTATCCAAGCGCGTTTCCGGATCGATCATCATCGGGCACTGCAGGTTCAGCTCATTGGCTGCCTTGTTCAGTGATCGCTCAATGCTGGCATCCGTATTTCCCCAGAAGCGCGGACCGAAAACCGCAAAGACCACTGCGACCACCAGGCCGAGGGAGTACGAACCACCCCTACTGGCTGTTCTGCCACTCAAACTACTCATAGCAAGCGTCCTCCAGATGGACGTATGGATCCCAGCCAGCACGAACCTGCTCGTACGCAGGCTCGTTCACAGAAGGCCATCGGCTACCCAGGGCCCGGGGATAAGTAGAAACCCAGACGCAAAATGGGACGCTGGCGCGGATCGCTCACCTCTCCGCGGCAGCATGGGCAGCTCGAACTCAGAAAACGATGCTGTAGGGCAACGAGAGACTCAGCTTCCCCGCCGCATCAACCACCGCAGCCTGAAAAGTCATTGGGATACCCAGCCATCGACTCCCAACCGGGGCCGGTTCGAAGGGGCCTTGGCGCCGATGGATGTTCGGCAAGTAGCCCGCCGGCAAATCGAAGATCTTCTCTCTCCTCTCACCGAGTGCCAGGAAGCCCTCGAAGAGTAGGCGGATAGAAGGAATGCCCAGATAGAAGGGACCCGCTGAGCTAGCACTCGGTCGTCGAGCCAGACTGCCCGCAAGCAGAACGTAGGGAGCATCCTCGATCGTCTCCAACTGCAGCCCCAGGGATGCAGGCGCCAGATCATCCTCGACGATAAGGGCATGGGCGGCGCCCAGAGCTGAGTTCTGACCACGTAGCTCGTAGGACAGACCGCGATGGCCAAAGAGGCCGACCCCAGCGACGAGTCGCACACCGGGAGAGTAGCTCACTCTACTGTCCCTAAGGATCGCTGCGCTGGTGCCAGACAATCCAGAGCTACTGCCGTAGATCACAGACTCAACCAGACTGATATCAGCTCCATTCAGCACTAGTCCATTGCCACCAGTGCCGAGAAACATACCCCGCACATCGACCACCCGGCTGTTATGGATCCGCGCGCCGACTACGGGTCCACGAGCAAAACAGCGGTGCATGCTCAGATACTGGCAATTGGTGATGAAGAACTGCGCGATGACCTGACTCAGAAAGAGGTCCCCCGGGTTGTCGGTTGCAGTAACCGCCGAGGCCTGCACATCGGTCAGTACCAAAGTCTGATCGCGCGGTAGGTTTCGGATCAGCAGATTGCCATCGATGCAAGCGATCTGGTCCTCGCGTTCTCCACGAGGCTCACCGAGGATGCGAACACCCTTGCTGATGGTCAGGCCCGGATAGCTGCCATGCTGCACGCGGATAAGGTCATCCGGCTTAGCTGCGGTGACCGCGGCCGTGATGCTGGTGAAGTCGCCGCCACCGTTCTTGTCGACGATGAAGGTTTGCTGCGCAGATAGTGATGCAGCTAATAACAGGCTGCATAACGCGAGGACAGAATGCGTGCGCAACGGTTTCCTTCCTTTCCCTCAGAAGACAATCGTATAGGGCAACGACAGCGAGCGATTCCCATTCCGATCCGTCACCAGAGCCTGGAAGGTGACGGGGATTCCCAACCAGCGGCTGCCTGCGGGGGCACTACGATCCGGGTAAGTACCACGGCGATGAATGTTGGGCGAGTACCCCATCGGCAGTGCAACTCGCTTCTCTCGTGATTGGCCGATGGAGGAAACGCCTTGGAAGATCAACTGGATGGATTCGTGATCCAGGAAGAACGTTCCCTCCCACACTTTCACAGGACGACTCGCCAGGCTGCCCGCAACCAAGAGATGTGGCATGGTATATCCCGTCTCAATCTCTAGAAAGAGAGTGTCCAGGCTCACGCTCTCTTCGACAATCAGGGCATGGGCTGCGAATGTGGCCGAGTTATCTCCGCGCAATTGGAAAGCTGGTCCACTACCGCCAAGGCGCGACGGACCTCCCCAAACTCGCGTTCCTACGGAGAGCACAACATTGCTGTCCGTAAGGATGGCAGCGGTTGTGCCAGGGACGCTACCAAGAACGGTTGAGTTGACGAGAGTCATCTGCGCGCGCTCGAGGACCAAACCGTTTCCACCAATGCCGGCGAACCTGCCACGAACGTCTAGGACTCGGCTATCAACAATCATCGCCCCAACACGTCCCCAAACGTTGACGGCTTCGCAGCGGTGCAGACTGACCTGATCGCAGTCAGTAATGGTCATTCCCGCGGTCAGGCGACTGAGAAAGATGCTTCCCTGGCTTTCGGTCAGCGATAGAAATCTCGATCTGATGTCGGTGGCAACAAAGATCTCGCTGCGGGGAAGGTCACTGACTGTCCACGATGCATTGATGTAAGCAATGTCATCACCTTCTGGGCCGCGAGGATCCCCCAGCAACCGAATCCCCTTGGAAATCGTCACCGGTAGATACTCCCCATGCCTAACCCGCACGATGTCACCCGCCTGCGCCGCATCCACCGCCGGCTGGATCTGGGTGAAGTCGCCGCCACCGTTCACATCCACGACGAAGGTTTGCTGCGCGACCAGTGTGCAAGGCAGGAGCAGGAGACCGAGCAAGAACGCAGGCTTTCTACTCAACATCAAAACACCATCGTGTAGGGCTGAGAGAAACTCAGCTTGCCGTTCTGGTCCAAGACCGCGGCCTGAAAGGTCACGGGCAGGCCTAGCCAGCCATTATCCCGGGCAAAGTTTGGCGGCAGCATGAGAGTTTTCGTCCGGCCCTCACCCTTCGGCGTGACAGCTGCATGCAGCAGCTGGAGCGATTCGA
>JAJDAN010000046.1 GCA_029261855.1 Deltaproteobacteria bacterium | reverse complement strand
GTCGGTGATCTGCCAGTCGAGCCGCACGCGCTGCATTCCCAGGGCGTCGCGTTCGTCGGAAAGCGTGACCCGACTGTCGGGGTTGGGGACCTGCTCCGAGAAGAGCGAGAAGCGGAAGAGGTTGCGGCCAGCTTCCGCCCGCCGGGTACCGGTGGGGGGCTCGGTGCATCGACGTCGGAGACCACGTCTGCGAGCGCCGAGGCAAATTCAAGCCCATGCGCGCCCTCGTGAAACCGTGCGTCCGTGCGCTCGCGCAGGGTCATGCGCTCGAGCTCGGTGGACGCCACGCTCGCGAGCTTCTCGCCGCGCTGCAGCTCGGGGGACATCGCCAGCACACCCGAGATGCTCGTCCTTTCCGTCGATGCCGGGTCGACCGCCTCGTGGGGCCGATAGAAGGCGAGGGCGCTGTCCGGGTCCGATGGCAGCAGCAGGGCGCCGGGCACCTCGACGTGGTCCACGAAGTAGCGACCGACGAGACCGTTCGCGTTGCCGAGGCCGCTGGCGAGCAGCACCCGGGCGTTTTCGATGGCGCCCGTCGCCAGGATGTAGTGCTTCGCGGTCGCGGTGAAGCGACGTCCCGTCAGGGTCGCGGCCTGCACGCGCGCGATGGACTTGCCGTTCGGTGACGCCTGGATGCCGATGCAGTTCGCGTACAGCAAGGTGCGGATCGTCTCGGACTTCTCGAGATCGCCGCGGTAGGTCTCGCCGAAGCGCGTGGGCGGACTGAGCTGGAAGGTCCGCGTGAGAAAGCGACTGCTCGCGAACGGCAGTGCCGGCGCGCCGGGGCCCGTCCAGTCCCTCGCGGCGTAGCGCTAGGGCCCGAGCTGGCAGATCGGCTGGGCGCGCTCGTAGAACGGCACCAGGTCCGATTTGCGCAGGGGCCAGCCGCTGTGGGGGATCCAGTCCCGCACCTCGAAGTCGAGCGCGTCGAGGGGGCGGCACCATCCGGCCCAGTGATTCGTGGTGCCGCCGAGAAAGCGGAGGCGCGCCTGGGACAGCGGGAAGTAGTCGAGGCCGACGCTCTCGCCGCGGTTCAGCGACAGGCTTTCGGCGTCGGGCTCCAGGCCGCCGCTTTCGAGCAGGCAGACGCGGACGTCGCGTTCGCCCAGGGCGCGCGCCAGGGTGATCCCGGCGGCGCCCGCACCGATGATGCAGACATCGGCTTCGAGCCGGCTGCCGGGGTCGAGGCCGCGCGCGTCGACAATCACTCGCCTGCGGCCGAGGCGGTCTCCTCGAGCGGCTTCCAGTAGAACAGGCCGTAGATGAGGGTCTGCAGGAAGTGGTGCCCCATCGATCCGCCCACGCGTTCGAAGAGCGGACGCTTGACGACGAACTCCACGAGGTGCGCCGCCAGGGTCAGCCAGACGACGACGTGCCCGGCGGTCGAGACCCAGCCCGATCCGAAGACAGCCGCCGCGCCACCCCCGACCCAGATCGCCCAGACGCTGTACTTCATGCCGCATTCCTCCGTCGCGGCGTTGGTCGCCGCGACGCGGAGGCTAACCCAATCCAGGGGCCCGAGGGTGCAGCGGGCGCAGAGGGTCTGGGCAGTCGATCAGTAGGCGTCGTCGGGCTTCCGGCTGCGATGCTCGCGCACCTCGTCGGCGCTCACGATCAAGCCGTTGAGATCGCGAATCTGGAGGCGCTTCGATAGCTGCTTCCACGCAGGCGACGCGAGGAACGCGGCGTCGGGACTGAAGCGCGTCTCCCCGGGGAGTCGGGACCGCAGGAAGAACTCGAGGGTCTGGGTCTCTTCTTCGTCGAGCTTGACTTCCTGGGACGACGGGCCCCGGGTCAGCGATTGCGTGTACCACTGATAGCTGTACTGACCGAATGCCGAGCAGCCGATCGGATCGCAGCGCCCGGGCCGCTTCCGGATCGCCTTCTGGTAGCCGTCGTGGACGATGACGATGTCCTCGGCATAGGTCGTGATGAAGGCGTCGATCGCGCCGCCCGGCAGGTGATGCGGCGGCAAGGGTCGGCCCATGCGGAGATCGAGGCGGTAGTCATCGAAGATCAGCAGCCCGCCGTTCTCGAGCAGCTGCCAGGCCATCACCGCGTCACTGAGGACGTACTGGCCCTCGTGGTTGCCGTCGATGTAGATGATGTCGAAGGTGCCCGCCTCGAGGGTGGGCAGGATCTCGCGCGAATCCCCGCGGCGGATCCGCGTCTTCAGGGTGTGTTTGCCCGCCAGCAGGTTGCGGAGGAAGGTGTCGTAGAACGGTCCGTCGAACAGGTCGAGGGCCCAGGCCTGGGACGAACGGTGCGTGAGGATGTTGTCGAGCATCCAGACGAAGGATCGCCCTTCGAAGACACCGACTTCGAGGTAGCGGAGATTCTTCTGGCCCCGGTAGGGGGCGAGCAGCTTCGTCCACACCGGGATCGCGCGCGCCATGAAGTCCTGGCTGAAGTGGTACTTGGCGTCGGGGCCGCTGCCTTGGCCCGGGTCGGTCGGTGGGGCCTGCGCATGGAGGGGGAACCCCATGAGCAGCGACGCCGCGACGAGCGCGGCGATTCGTCTCGAAACCTGCTTCTGCACGTCGACTCCACTCCAACAGCGCCCTCCGGGAGCAACCCGAGAGCGGCGGGAGCTTAGCGGGCCCGCGGCGTCGAAACCCACACGGCCTCGAGCCAGATCTCAACCCACCACGAAGACCCGCTGTCGCTCGCACGCGGCGCGGCGGTGCACGAAGGCGTCCCGGTATTCGGCGTCTTCGAAGATCGCGATCAGCGCATCGCGGTCGGGATAGGACCCGATCGCCACGAGGTCCCAGTCCTCGTCGTCTCCGATGAGCGCGTTGCGGAAAGGCGCCACGACCAGGAACCGGCCGCCGACCTTCTCGAGCGCCGGCGCGCTCACCGCCGAGTAGCGGCCGAAGGCCTCGTGCCCGGACCTCGCCTCGCTGCCGTGAACCGACGTAGCGGGATACCGGGCGTGGTCGCGCAGCTTGAAGAAATTGATCAGGGTGGGGGCCCCGGCACCGGGCTCCGCCAGCATGCCGCGCCACTGTGCGGGTGTGGGGACCGAGCCGTCGGATCCGTCGCCGTACCCCGAGACCAGCGCCGCGATGCGTTCGTCCATGATTCGTCCTCGTTCGTGCTTCCGTGCGCCGGAGCGGCGCGCTAAATTGACAGCTGTAAAACTTCTCCACGCTATCAAGGAATGGACACGTGTCAAATTCGAGCCCGCGCGCCGTCCGCACCCGCCGCGAGATCCTCGACGCCGCCTGGGGCCTGATCGGCGAGCGCGGGGCCCAGGTCTCGATGGCGGAGGTCGGCCAGGCGGTGGGAATGACCCGCCAGTCGGTCTACCTGCACTTCGGATCTCGTGCCGGGTTGTTGATGGCGCTGGTGCACCGCGCAGACGAGCGCTTCGAGATCTTCGAGCAGCTCGAGTCGGCGCTCGACGTCGAAGAGGGCCGGGCGCGCTTCGACGCGTGTCTCGGCGTCTGGCTCGACTTCGTGCCACAGATCCACCCGGTGGCGCGGCACCTGATCCGCCTTCGCGCCGAGGACGAGGCCGCCGCGGAAGCCTGGGGGGACCGGGTGAAGATCCAGGTGCAGCTCTTCCGTCTCCTCGTGCGGAGCCTCCGCGCCGACGGTCTGCTCGACGCCGGCTGGACGGTCCCCCGGGCAACCGACTATCTCTGGGCCGGCTGCTCGGTGCAGGTCTGGGAGTTGCTGGTGGTCGATCGGGGTTGGAGTCACGCCCAGGCGCGAACGGCCATTCGCACGGGCTTGTCGAAGGCGATCCTGCGAAGGTGAGATCGCGAAGGTGAACGTCAGCCGTCGCTCACCGCGTCCGCGGCCGCCAGCATCTGGCGGCCGACCGGCTGCAGGTCGATCTGCGTACACACGAGACCCGTCGATACGCGTTCGACGACACCCCATTCCCAGATGGCGTCGGCGTCGAGGCCGGTGCGCCGGGCCAGCGCGCGGACTCGCATCCGGGGGTCGCCCTGCAACAGTTCGACGGGGTCCTCGCGCATGAGGATGCCGAGGTCGTACTCGGCTTCCGCCAGCAGCCCGTCCGGGTCGACGAGCTTGAAGCCGTCGCCCGCCGCGAGGGCGTTCCATTCGTGGACGTCTCCGTGGACGAGCACCGCGCGCTCGTCGTCGTGTGCCGCGATCCGGCGCGCGGCGCATTCGAGCGCGTGGTCGACGGATCGTTCGGAGCACGGGCGTGCGAGCTTCTCCCAGGTCGTCTGGATGAAATCGACGAGCCAGCGGCCCTTGTCTGCGCCCGTCGGCAGCCCGCACCCGGGCGCCGGGCGCCAGACCTGCGCGGCCACCGTGCACAGGATCTCGTGCCGCCGCGCCAGGGGAAGCGCCAGATCGTAGAGCGAGGGGCCGAGACGCTCGAGCAGCATCGCCCCGCGCCGGGCGTCTTCCCGCAACAAGCGCACGCAGCCGACGCCGCCGGCCAGCCGCAGCGCCGTCGCTTCGTGATGCTCGATCTCGTCCGTCCGCGGGATCAAGAGCTTCAGGACGGCTTCGCTTCCGTCGGCCTCCGTCGCTTCGGCGACGAACGCCTCGGTGCCGCCAGCGAAGACGCGGCCGACCCGGATCGACCATTCCGATTCGATGTCCGCGACGAGGTCGGGCAGGGCGGCGAGCCAGTCGTCCGCACCGACGGCGGCCGCCTTTTTGCGGACGATGTCCGGTAGCTCGAACGTCGCCATCGCGACTATGTCTCGCGCTTCACCGGCTCGCCCGGGGCCGCGTCGAATTGCGGCGCGGTACCGCCGATGTGATCCCAGGCCGCCTTCGATCCGACGAAGATGTGGTCCGCGATCTCGACGGGCGGGTCCCCGTTCAGGGTGCCGAGGGTCACGCCGACGACCTGCCCCTGATAGAGCCCGCACAGGGTCGAGCCGCAGCGGCCGCAGAAGCCGATGCCGGCCCCGTGTTGTGACTCGAAGCGGCGAAGCCCGTCCGCGCCCTGGGTCCACGAGAACGTCTCGGGGTCGACGGGCAAGTAGGCGGATCCGGCGCCACTGAACGCCTTGCGACAGCGCGAACAGTGGCAGCTCCGCGCAGGGCCGAGCGGACCGCGCACGGCGTACTGGATCTCGGCGCAGAAACACTCGCCGGTGAACTCGCTCATCGTTCCTCCTGCGATCAGAAGAAGACGACGATCGCCCAGACGGAGGCGACCGCGAGAGTCAACGTACTGCCCATCGCGCCGATGGCCCGGAAGGCGCTCAGCTTTTCGTCGCCCCGGTAGCCGACGGCGTGACACAGACGCGCGACGACGAGGGCGGCGCCCAGCCCGTGGATGGCGCCGCTCGCAACGCCGTTCAGCTCGAGCAGGCCGATCAGCAGCAGCGTCAGCGGCACGAACTCGACGAAGTTCGCATGGCGTCGCATCGCCACGATCACGTCGGCGTTCCCGCCGTCGCCGATGGAGACGCCGGTGGCGCCCCGGACCCGGCCGACCACCACGGCAATTCCGATGAAAATCAGGCCGAGGATGCCGGCGTACAGAGCGGTGATGATCGGAGCCGTGATCGGATCGGGCACGGAGGCCTCCAAGGGCAATGGCGCGGGGGGAACGGGCGAGGGTGGAAGGATGAGGGACTCAACGATACCCCGGCTCACCCCTTCAGGACGCGGAAGAATTCCCGGTTGCATCCGAGGCCTTGCAGGCCCTATATGATTCGCGGCGCGTCGCGATCCCCGCAATGCGATACGGAAATCCACCCGGAGTCCCAGATGAATGGCGAGTCGACCGCGCTGACGCGGTGTCAGTCGCCCCGTTTCCGCATCGTGTTCGCTTGCGTGGCGGCAGTGGTCGCGACCGTTTCTCTCGGCACCCCTGCGATGGCCCAGGCCGAGCCGCTCGCCTCCTGGAATGACGGCGCCACGAAGCAGGCGATCGTGGCGTTCGTCCAGGCGACCACCGATCCGTCGAGCCCGGACTTCGTGCCGGTCGCCGCGCGCATCGCCACCTTCGACAACGACGGCACCCTGTGGACCGAGCACCCGATGTACACCCAGCTCGCCTTCGCGCTGGACCGGGTCAAGGCACTCGCGCCCAAGCACCCCGAATGGAAGAGCAAGCAGCCCTTCCAGGCGGTGCTCGAGAACGATCTGGCGGCGCTGGCCAAGTCGGGAGAGAAGGGCCTCCTCGAGCTGGTGATGGCTTCCCACGCCGGCATGAGCACCGCGCAGTTCGAGACGATCGTGAAGGACTGGCTGGCGAAGGCCCGCCATCCGCGCTTCAAGCGTCCCTACACGGAGCTGACCTACCAGCCGATGGTCGAGCTGCTGGGGTACCTGCGCGCCAACGGTTTCAAGACCTACATCGTGTCGGGCGGTGGCGTCGAGTTCATGCGTCCGATGACCGAGTCGGTCTACGGGATTCCGCCCGAGCAGGTGGTGGGTTCGAGCATCAAGACGAAGTTCGAGATGAAGGACGGCAAGCCCGTGCTGATGCGCCTGCCGGAGATCGACTTCATCGACGACAAGGACGGCAAGCCGGTGGGCATCAA
>JAJDAN010000045.1 GCA_029261855.1 Deltaproteobacteria bacterium | reverse complement strand
TCCTGCAGCCAGCTGACCATGTGCTTGGTCAGGTAGACGGTCTCGAGGGTGGTCTGGCTCGCGTCGAACATGCCGGCGATGGCGTCGTTGTGGATCTCGACCGTGAGCACGCGGTGCGCACCCGCGACGCTGAGCATGCGCGCGAACAGACCCGCGCTGATGCCCTCGCGCGTTCTTCCCTTCCGCTTGTCCTGCCGAGCCCCGGGGTAGTAGGGAAGCACGGCGGTCACGAAGAGCGCGTCGGACAGCTTCGCGGCTTCGACCGCGTGGAGCAGCATGATGAAGCGGTCGTAGACCGACAGGTCGTCCTGGTCCCCGACGCAGGACTGGAATACGTACGCGTCGCAGCCGCGAATGTTGGCGTCGATGACGAGCTTGCCTTCGCCGCACGCGAACCACGACTCACTCGTGGGAACCAGGGGTTGCCCCAGGTACTGGGCTACGGAGGTGGCGAAGCTACGACCCGATTCGCAGGTCAGAACGCAGAGGGGCGCGATGGGGGTGGGCATCGCGGCGCATCATAGCAACGGCGAAGCGCGCGTGACTACTGCCTTGGCGAGCCTCGTGCGGAAGAGACTCCGTTCTGCGGAGGTCGGAGGCAGGCCGACCCGCGATTGCGGGCCAGGGCTCAACGGAAGCGAGGTGAGCGTTTTTCCGTGAACGCCTTGACGGCTTCCCGGTGCTCGGGAGTCTCGTAGCAGCGCTTGAGAAGCTCCATCTCGCGCATCTGCACGGTCGCGAGATCGGGCTCGGTTCCGTTGCGACCGAGTAGCTCCTTGATCATCCGGATCTGGGGGTCCGGGTTGCAGGCAATCTCCGCCGCCAGCTCGTTCGCACGCGTCAGAAGCTCATCCGGCGGCACGAGGCCGTTGAAGAGTCCCATCCCAGCCAGCTCGCCGGCGGAATAGAGCCGGCCGGACAGGCACATCTCGGTGGCCTTTGCGAAGCCGAGGCGCTGGACCAGGAAGTGGGTGCTCGCCAGCTCGGGGACCAGTCCCATCTTGATGAAGAACATCCCGAAGCGCGCGCGCTCGGAGGCGACGATCAGATCGAAGGGAAGGATCATCGTCATGCCGACCCCGACACACGCGCCGTTGACTGCGGCGATCAACGGCTTCGATCGTCTGCACAGGCCGACCCAGTCTCCCCCGGCGCTCAGCTCCTCTTGCGTGTCGATCTGGTCCTTGAAGCCACCGATGTCGGCGCCCGCGCAGAAGCCCCGGCCCGCCCCGGTCACGATGATCACGCCCACCGCCGGGTTCTCGTTGCTGGCCTCGATGGCATTCCACATCTCGCGAGACATGCGCGGCGTCCACGCGTTCAGGCGTTTCGGGCGATCGAGCGTGATCGTCGCGATCGGTCCATCGATTTCGTACTGGATCTGCGTCGTGTCCACGGCGGCTCCGGTGCGGGGCGGTTGCGAGTCCGGATATTGTCCTGTCCCGCGCCTTTGTCGGCCAGCGTTTTCGGCCCTTCGCGACGGAGCCCCTCGGGCTGCGTCCGCTAGCCTTGATGGATGAACGATCTGCCGGATGTCACACCGGTTGCGCGTGGTCCGGCGCTCGATGCCTTTCGTGGGTACTCGCGGGTCGAGCGCGCGCTGATGCCATTCCTGCGGGAGCCGACCCTGTGGCCGGTTCTGCTGGCGGCCATCGCGCACGCGATCGCGCTCGTCGGGCCGCTGATGGTGATCGTATGGAGGGATCCGCGGCCCGGCTGGCCGGTCGTCGGCCTGCTGCTGCTTGCAACCCTCACCGCGGCGGCGATTCGCGTCGAGCTGCGAGACCGGCGACGCCCCGGGCCGATTTCCGGGCTACTCGCGGTGACCTGGATGCTGTGTGGGTTCGGGGCCTGGGGCGGCGCGCGCCTGGGCATCCTGTAGGTGTAGGATGCGGGCTGGATCATCTGACGCGGGGAAATCGTCGTCTTGAAGATCGCGATTGCGGTGGGTGGCCCGGCTTCGGGGCGCCGGCGGGATTGGCAGGATGCGGTCACCTACGTGACCGAGGCGGAGTCACTCGGCGTCCACACGGCCTGGTCCGCAGAGGCGTGGGGCATGGATGCAGTGGCTCCGCTCGGTTTTCTCGCTGCGCGGACCTCGAGCATCATGCTCGGGAGCGGCATCATGCAGATCAGTGCGCGGGCGCCGTCGATGACGGCGATGACCGCGCTGACCCTGGCCGCCATCAGCGGCGACCGCTTCGCACTCGGCCTGGGTGCGAGCGGGCCGCAGGTCGTCGAAGGGCTGCACGGTGTGCCCTTCGCGAAGCCCGTCTCGCGAATGCGCGAGACCATCGCCATCGTGCGAAAGGCCTTCGCCGGAGAGCCGCTCGCCTTCGAGGGGGAGCACTTCGTCCTTCCCCGTCCGGGTGGAGAGGGCAAGGCGCTGCGCCTGGCGCAGCCCGCGAATCCCAACATTCCCATCTATCTCGCGACCCTGTCGCCGCGCAGCCTCGAGTTGACAGGCGAGCTGGCGGACGGTTGGCTCGGGACGTCGTTCACGCCTGAGCATGCGGAGAGCTTCTTCGCGCACATCGCGCGGGGTGCCGAGCGCGTGGGGCGGTCCCTGGCCGACCTCGATCTGCAGGTCGGCGGCACCGTCGCTTTCGGGGCCGATGTCGATCGGGCACTGCGTACGCGCAAGCAGGGGCTGGCGTTTACCCTGGGCGCCATGGGATCGGCCCGAAACAACTTCTACAACGCGGCGTTCCGGCGAGGTGGCTACGAGGACGTCGCGGTGGAGAGCCAGCGGCTGTGGTTGGACGGCCGCCGCGAGGAGGCGGTCGACAGGATTCCCGACGAGATGGTCCTCCAGACCAGCATGCTGGGGGACGAGGGTGCCGTGCGGGAGCGCATCCGCGCCTATGCATCGGCGGGGGTCACCACCCTGATGCTGCAGCCCGCCGGAAAGACCCTCAGCGATCGCCTCGACACCCTCGCGCACGCAATCGATCTGGTGAAGGCCGTCAACCGCGAGGGACCGCGACGGACAGGGTCCCCTCAAGAGGGTCCGCTCGCCCCAAGCTAAATATTGGACTAGAGTATAAGTATCTGAATCGGAGCTGAAGATGGGGAAGCGGGACCAGAACCGGATCGAGCAACGGGAGCGGATCCTCGATAGCGCACGGACTCTGTTCGCGACCGTGGGCTTCGACCAGGCCACGGTCGCCGATGTGGCTCGGGCCGCAGGCGTCGCACGCGCCACGGTGTTCAACTACTTCCCCTCGAAGCACGCGCTGATCGACGCCATCACCGAGGAAGTCCTGTCCTACTACGGACGCATGCTCGAGCGTGCACTCGAGGACGAGCATTCCGCCACGCCCACCTTGCTCCGGGCCCTGTTCGACCACATGGGCCTCGGGATCGAGCAGGTGCAGCAGTTCTATCGAGGCGTCTTCCGGGAGATCGCCAAGATGCAGGTTGGGCTGGACGAAGGCGGCGCGGCGTCTCGGGAGCGCGAGCTGTGTGTCGGCCGACTCAGCTCCCTGATGCAGCGGGGCCAGGAACGCGGCGAGATCAGCCGGGACCACACGCCCGAGGACCTCGCCTACGCGTTCGACAGTCTTTCGAACGGCACGCTCATCCACTGGCTGTACGACGATCCCTCGAAGTCGTTGCGCGACCGCATGGGCCGCGCCATCGAGATCTTTCTCGGCGGGGTTGCCCTGACGTCGACGGAGCGTGACGAGGTGCTGCCGGATCTGGGCGAGCCCGAGGCTGTGAAACCGGTGTAGCGCGGGGGGGCCGTCCCGCGCGCAGTACCGGAAAAAGGGGACAGCATGGCCGTCATCGACCCCGTGATCAGCGAAGCCCCTCTCCGTCGGCGAACCCAGTGGCAGCGGGGTCTCCGCTATCTGCGCGCCTTGATGAAGGAGCCCGACGCCACCGCGAATGCCTTGGACCTGCAGTTTGCCCTCGGCGGTCGCGACCTCGAGGCGGGCTTCCAGCACATGCTTCGCGATCCAGGAGGTCGTCTGCTGCTGGCCGAGCGGCCGGACCTGCTCGCGGTCGTATCCGATCGCGCGCGACTGGCGGCCATGCCGCCGCAGAGCGTCGGTCGCGCGCTGCTCGACTACTTCGATCGCTTCGGCTTCGACCCCGCGTCGCTGGTCGCACTGTGGCGGGAAGTCCAGGACCGCTGGGAGCGCGAAGAAGGTGAACCGCGCGTCGACCCGGCGCGCGCCTGGTTCGGGGAACGCAGCCTGCTCCTGCACGACCTCTTCCACGTCCTTTCCGGCTATGACGCCGACCAGGTCGGAGAAGCGAGCCTACTCGGGTTCTCCCTCGGCCAGCTCCCCGGACGCGTGAACCGCCTGCTGACCCTGGGCGCCAGCCTCGAGGTGATGCGGGTTCTCGGGGTCGCCTGGTTGCCCTACGTGTACACCGCCTGGCGACGCGGACGGCGAGCCGTCTGGCTCTACGCGCTTCCGTGGGAAGAGCTTCTCGCGCGCCCCCTCGCCGCGGTACGCGAGGAGGCCAACCTGGAGGCTCCGGAACGCGTGCATCCCCGCGGCGTCCTGCGCGGTCGTATCGACGATCTGGCGAAGGTCCGAGCAGCCTGAACGCCAGTCATGGCATTTCGGCGGCGCGCCGAGGCCGCGCTCGGAAGTCGAGGCTGATGCGCGCCCGATGACCGCGATTGGAAAAGATGACACCGTCGCGCTGTCGGGGTGCTCGCTCGGCGGCTCGGTCCCGCCTAGACTGCTGAGACGCGCCCGGACAGGTGGGGGTGCGCATATCGTCCAGCATTCGCAAGGGAGACGCACCCATGGATCCGAACGAAGTCGGCAGCACCATCGAGCAGGTCATCGAGTCGAGCGCCACGCTCGTGTCGACTTGGGGGCTCCAGGTAGTCGGCGCCATTGCCGTCCTCGTCATCGGCCGCTGGGTCGCGGGCTCGATGCGAAAGGCCACGCGCAAGGGTCTCGAGCGCGGCAAGGTCGACGAAGCGCTGATCCCGTTCTTGTCCAGCCTCGTCTACTACGCGCTGCTGGCCGTGGTCGTCGTCGCGGTTCTGAATCTCTTCGGCATCGAGACGACCTCGATCATCGCAATCCTCGGTGCGGCCGGCCTCGCGGTTGGCCTGGCACTGCAGGGGACCCTCTCGAACTTCGCGTCCGGCACGATGTTGCTGCTCTTCCGCCCCTTCCGGCCGGGCGACTACGTCGAGGTGGCCGGACAGGCGGGGACCGTGGCCGAGATCAGCATCTTCACCACCGTCCTGAACACGCCGGACAACGTCGAGGTGACGATCCCCAACTCCGCCGTCTACGGGGAGACGATCAAGAACTACTCGGCGAACGAGAATCGCCGGGTCGACATGGTGATGGGCGTCTCGTACACGGACGACATCCAGGTGGCCATCGACACGATCACGCGCGTCGTCACGAACGACAAGCGCGTACTGGCGGATCCGGCGCTGACGGTGGCGGTCTCGAACCTCGGCGACTCCTCGGTCGACATCGTCGTGCGACCGTGGTGCAAGGGTTCGGACTACTGGGGGTTGAAGTTCGACCTGACGCGCGAGCTCAAGCAGGAGCTCGAGTCCGCCGGCTGCTCGATCCCGTTCCCGCAGCGGGACGTGCACGTGATCCCGGGCGAGACGGAGGCCGCGTAAGCGCTAGCCCGGCCGGACTCAGGGATTCGTCGGGGACCAGCTCGGGATGGTGTTGGCGTCGACCGGTCTCAGCAGAAGCCAGTCGGCGTCGAACGCCTCCGAGAGCACACGCCCCGGAAGGTCCTCGCCGATCGGTAGTCCCAGCACGTAGGCGAGGGTCGGTGCAACATCGAGGACCGAGACCGGGCCGAGCCGGGTCGCGCGCACGCCCGGACCGTGGAGCGACAGGATGCCGCGGTGTGCCTCCTTGGACGCCACGTTGTGGTGCCCCGGGATCCCTGGGTCGGGGTTGCGGGTCATGCCGTGGTCGCTGACGAACAGCACGTAGTCGTAGCTCCGGATGCTGAGCAGGCGCCCCAGCCACGCGTCGATCTCGAGATACGGGCCGGCGATCGTCCCCCAGCCAATGGGTGCGGGCTCGAGGATCGGTCCGGTCCATTCGGCGGCACCCGCTAGCAGCGCGGCCTCGTCGATCGGGCCGTACATGGTCTGCTGCAGCATCCCCCAGCGAACGTGCGCGACCTTGTCCGGGCCGTGAAGCAGCACCATCGTCAGGTCCGCGCGCCGCTCCCAGAACTCTTCCTGCGCCTCGACGATGGCCCGCTGCTCGGCGAGCCGCAGCAGCGACTCCATCGCGATGCGGTCCCGGCCAAAGATCGCCCAGCTCGGCTCCACGACGCCGGCCGCGGGCAGGATGCCGAGGATCTCGAGCAGGTCCGGTGGTGAGGCGAGCGGGTGGTCGAGGCTTCGGCCCGCATGCTGGATCGCCTGCCACACGTCGAAGACCTGCTCGGCGGCCGCGTCCAGGCCGGGCTCGGTGAAGACGAACTCGATCCCGGGCTCGGGCGGCCAGGTGCCGCGCCAGCTCGCCGTGGTGACGATCACCCCGCGCTCGGCGGCTACGTTCCAGATCGCGCGCACGCCGCGTTTGGTCGATGGCGTGTCGAAGCCGGAGATTCGGTGGCGGGCGAAGTTGACTCCGGTGGCGATGGAGGTCCACACGGGTGGGCAGAAACACGCGCTCGCAGGGTGTGCGGGGACGCAGTCGAGGTCCGCGCTCGCGCCTTCGCGGACCAGTCGGCCGATGTTCGGCGTGAAGCCCGCGTCGATGAGCGGGTCGAGGATCGCCCAGTTGGTGCCGTCGAGCCCCACGACGAGGACGCGCGGCTCACTGCAGGCGGCGGCGGACAGGGCGAGTACGGTCGTCAGGGCCAGCGTGCTGGCGCGACGCGGAATGCGAGACGAGGTGCCGCGAGGACTCCCCATACCCTTCCGGCCCACTTGTTTGTTGAACTAGCGACGATTGTACATCCCGGACCAGCTGCCGTGTCAACTGGATCCTGGCCAGTAGCGCTCGCGGACCTTGTGGCGCTGGATCTTGCCGGCCTCGCCGCGGGGCAGGGCGGCGTCGAAATCGACGCTGCGCGGGCACTTGAAGTGGGCGAGCCGCTCCCGACAGAACGCGATCAGCTCGTCGGACAGGGCGTCTGACGGCTCGAGTCCGGCGGCAAGCTGTACGACGGCCTTGACCTCCTCGCCGCGCTCCTCGTTGGGCACGCCCACGGTCGCCGAGTCCGCTACGGCCGGGTGCATCAGCAGCACCTCGTCGACTTCGGCGGGGTAGATGTTCACGCCGGCGGAGATGATCGTCTCGGACGTGCGTCCCGTCAGGAAGAGATACCCGTCCGCATCCAGGTACCCGTGGTCGCCCAGGGTGAAGCGATCGCCCCGGTAGGCGGACGCTGTCTTGTCCGGGGCCTTGAAGTACTCGAAGTCACCCTGGTCGGGCCGGTTGAAGTAGACGGTGCCCACCTGGCCGACGGGCAGTCGATCGCCATCGTCGTCCAGGATCTCGACCACGCGGCCCGGATTCGGCGGTCCGACGCTGCCGGGTTTCTCGAGCCACTGCCCGGGTGTAATGAAGGTGCCGCCACCTTCGGTCGCCGCGTAGTACTCGAAGAGTTTGGGCCCCAACCAGTCCATCATCGCCTGCTTGATGTGGACTGGCGTCGGGGCGGCGCCGTGCAGGACGTAGCGCAGGGAACTCAGGTCGTAGCGGCTCTTGATCTCGTCGGGCAAGGCCAGCAGGCGGTGGAACATGGTCGCGACCATGTGCGTGTGCGTGACCCGGTGCTGTTCGATGAGCCGCAGGGTGTCCTCGGCGTCCCAGCGGTCCATCAGCACGATGCCGATGCCTCGCGACAGCGGGACGATGAGGTTCGTCTGCAGTGGCGCGGCGTGATAGAGCGGTCCGGTGCACAGGACGACGGACTCGCCGCGCACCATGGGCTCGTGACCGGGCGTGCGATCGGCCGGCGGTGGCGTGCGTCGGTACACGCCCTTGGGGCGCCCCGTCGTTCCGGAGGTGTAGAGCATGGTGCTGCCGCGTACGGGATCCCCGATGTCCTCTCCCGACTGGTCGTCGAGTACGGCGTCGTAAGCGTCGAAGCCCGGGATGGGCGTTCCGATGGCCAGGCGCACGCCGGCCTTGGGGGCCTGGGTGGCGGCCGCGGCGGCGACCTCAGCGCTTCGGTCGCCTTCGGCGATGAAGGCGCGTGCCTCGCAGTCGTCGACGATGTATCCGGTCTCGTCGGCCTGCAGGTGCCAATTGATGCAGGTGAGCCGCAAGCCGCTCCGGAGACAGGCCGCGTAGACCTCGGCGAACTCGGGTCGGTTGCTGCAGAGCAGCGCGACGGCGTCTCCGGGTCGAAGCCCGCGGGCGCGCAGGGCGCGAGCGAGCTGATTGGCACGCGTGTTGAGTGCGGCGTAGCTGCGGTCGCCCCGTTCGGAGAGGATCGCGGGTCTCTCCGGAGATCGACTCGCCGTGAAGGCGATGAGCATTCCGGCGGCGAGTGCATCGCGATGTGTCTCGAACACGGCTTCCTCCCGGCAGGAATCCTAGACCACGTTTGCCGGCTAGACTGACGCGTGAGGAGGCGGCATGGGCAGACTGGACGGAAAGGTGGCGCTGGTGACGGGCGCCAGTCGTGGGATCGGTCAGGACATCGCGGAGCTCTTCGGGCGGGAGGGCGCGCGGGTAGCCTGCACGGCGCGCACGGTCGAAGAGGGCGGGCATGCGCTCTTCGAGGGGTCCGTCGCCCGCACGGTCCGCAATATCGAAGAGGCGGGAGGGGAAGCGGTTGCAGTGCCCTGCGACGTGTCGGCCTACGAGAACTGCGAGGAAGCCGTCCGGACGGTCGAGCAGGCCCTGGGGCCGGTCGACGTCCTCGTGAACAACGCTGCGCTCACCTACTTCATCCCGATTCGCGACTACCCCATCGGCAAGTGGCACCGCTCGTTCTCCGTGAACGTGCACGCGCCGTTCTACCTGTCCCAGCTCGTGCTACCGGCGATGATCGAAGCCGGCGGTGGCGCCATCGTGAACATCTCCAGCGGTGCGGCGATCGGCCCTGGCCGCGGCCCCTACCCGGACGCGGTTCGGCGCTTCAAGGGAGGCACTCTCTATGGCGCAGAGAAGGCGGCTCTCGAACGCTTCAGCCAGGGGCTCGCGGCCGAGGTCTACGACGAAGGTGTGTCGGTCAGCTGCGTCAGCCCCTCGCAGGTGGTGGCCACCCCGGGCACCGTGCATCACAAGCTGGTGCGCGGCATGGACGATCCGCGGGCGGAGCCGGGGGACTACATGGCACGGGCCGTGCTGCTGCTCGCGTCCGAGCCGCTCGACGCGGTGACGGGTCGCGTGTGTTACAGCCAGGAGCTGTTGCAGGAGTTCGGATGGATCGAGAAGGGTCGCGGCACGGGCGTCGACCGCCCGGGGTCCGGGTACTCCCAGATCTAGGAGCGCACCCGCAGCAAGCCGGAACCCCGGTTTCGGCCGGCTAGGAGCGTGCCCCAAGACTCGGTCCTGGGGGAAGCAGGCGACGACGCAAAGGTCGTCAGACCGCAGCTAGTCCGACTCGTCCTCGAGCCAGCGGTTGAAGCGGGGGGGCCGCTTCTCGACGAAGGACCGCACGCCTTCGCGCGCGTCCGGGTGGTGGTCGGTGACGGCGGTCTTGGCGGCGATCTCGTCCAGGGACTGCGGGAAGCTGAGCTCCGCCGCGTTGTAGATCGATCGCTTGAGCATGCGCATCGCCACCTGGGGTCCCTCGGCCAGCTCGACCGCCAGGGCCATCGCCTTGTCCTCGAGGTCCTCGGGCTCGCAGACGTCGTGGACCAGCCCCAGGGCGAGGGCCTCTTCGGCGGACACGATGCGCTTGCGCATCAAGAAGTCCATCGCCCCGGCGACGCCGAGGTGTTGGACGAGCAGGTACTGCCCGCCCTCGTCTGGCAGGAGTCCGAAGCGCAGGGTCGCGCTGCCCAGGCGCGCACGCTTCGACGCGATACGGAAGTCGCAGGCGAGTGCGAGCGAGAACCCGGTCTGGATCGCGACGCCGTTGACGGCCGCAATGGTCAGCTTGTCGAGGTTCCGCACCGCGAGATTCACGGGCTGGGACAGCGCGCGCAGCCCGTCGTACGTGCCCACGGCGTTGTGATGGCCGTGCGGGATGGCGGGAAGGCGCGACGTGTCCGGAGAGCCCTGGTACGCCTTGAGATCATCGCCGGCACAGAACGCGCGGCCCGAGCCCGTGAACGCGACCACACGCACGGCGTCGTCCATCTGGGCCTGCAGCAGCGCCTCGACCAGATCTCGCTTCATCGACGGGTTCATCCCGTTCATGCGGTCGGGCTGATCGAACTCGATCCACGCGATGCCAGGCTTGCGGAAGCTGATCGTGAAGCCGCTGTACTGGCCGTCGTCCATTCCCGGGCCTCCCCTGGGCTCAGCCTATCATGATCCGGTGCGTCGAAAGACCAGGTGGCGCGACGCCAGGAAGTTCACGGCGGTGCCCGCCGCGATGCCGATGGCCTGCGGGAAGACCTTGAGGGGGAAGTCGAAAGCCGAGAGCAGTCCGGCGAGGACGACGAGGTTGACCACGAACCCGACTCCCGACGCGGCGATGAACTTGGCGTAGCGCTGCCAGGACAGCGCCCCATCCCCCTCGGTGGCGAAGGTCCACAGCTCGTTGAGAACGTAGTTCTGGCTCACTGCGATCCCGAAGCACAGCACGTTCCCGAGCAGTGGATCCAGACTCGCGAAATCCACCAGCAGGAAGAACAGCACCAGGTTCGTGACGGTCCCGAGCCCGCCGACGATTGCGAAGCGGCCCAGCTGAACCCAGGCTTCGGGCAGGCTGGCGAGCCGGGCGCGAAGCCCGATGGGGCCCGGAGGATTCTGGGTCTCGGCCATGGGTCGGCGGAATTCTTTCCTGTCTTCGCGGAGTTCGCCGCAGTCTATCGGAACCGATCGCAACCAGGCCTTGACATTCTTCGATAATTCCATAGTTTTGGAAAAGTGGTTTTCGAGCAATAGTTTTGAAAGGGTCGTTCTCGACCCTCGGAAGGGAGCCCATGCAGAAACAGGACGCGATCTCCGCACTGTCCGCTCTCGCGCACGAGACGCGGCTCGACGTGTTCCGCGCTCTGGTGCGCGCCGGCGGCGAAGGCCGGGTGCCGGGTGACCTGGCGGAGGCTCTCGAGATCCCCGCTGCGACCCTGTCGTTCCATCTGAAGGAACTGAAGAACGCGCGGCTGGTGTCCGCCGAGCGCCAGGGGCGCTCGTTGGTGTATCGCGCGGCGTTCCCCGAGATGGGCGCGCTGCTCGCCTATCTCACCGAGAACTGTTGTCAGGACGGGGCAGGAATTGGTTCCTGCTGAGCCGTCTACTCCCCAACCCCACGCTTGATCCGCAAGGAGACGAAGATGCGATTCCAACTGGCACTGAACGTGAAAGACCTCGACGAGGCGGTCGCCTACTACTCGAAGCTCTTCGGGGTAGAGGTCAACAAGCGCAAGCCCGGCTACGCGAACTTCTCGGTGGAACATCCGCCGCTCAAGCTCGTGCTCTTCGAGAATCCCGAGGCCAGCGAACGCCTGAACCACGTGGGCTTCGAGACCTTCGACAACGAAGAGGTCGAACGACAGATCGCGCGTCTCGAACCCGCAGGCCTGGCGTCCGAGGTGATTCGCGACGAGCACTGCTGCTACGCGCGCAAGAGCACCGTGTATGCCCACGATCCCCAGGGCCTGATGTGGGAGTTCTACAAGCTGCAGGGGGACGAAGAGTCCTTCGGGACGCCCGCGCCGGCGCCCGAGGACCCCGCCGAGGCCGGCGCGAAGCCCGCCTCGGGCGGCGTCTGCTGCGGTTGACCGGGTCGGAGTCCGCTGCGAGTCCGGCTAGCTGCGGTCAGCGACCTTTGCGTCGTCGCGTCCCAAGACTGCGTCTTGGGTCACGCTCCTAGGAATCGAGGGCGCTGAACCTTCCCCGGTGAAGCCTCTGGCCGTGCTCGGGGTACAGGACGGTGTCTTCGGGGTCGCGCTGGCCGCCCATCAGGTAGTGGAGTTCGTCGAGGGCTTGCATCCCATGGGGCGGTGAGCCCGCCGGGTGGGCGATGAAGTCGCCGGCGCCGACCTCGAAGTGCGTGTCGCCCACTCGGACGCGCGCGCGCCCGCTCAACACGTACACCCATTCGTCGGTTCGGGTGTGCGTGTGGAACGCGGTGCTGAGGTCCCCGGGCGCGACCACGGCATGAGCGACGACCTGACGAACGAGTCCGGTAGCTTCCGAGAGATTCCGCTTGCGCCGCCGCGCAAGGGACTCGACGGGATGGGCGAAGTCGAGGACCTCGCAGTCGTCGAGGTGGATGCACTGACCCGGGCTGCTCTCATCCGCGGGCGGCGGGCTGTCGCGGTCCTCGATCCCGTTCTTCGACCAGCCCTTGGCGAGATCGGGGTACCAGCCCCGCTCTTCGTCGGGGCGTCGCTCACCGCCCTCGAGCAGCACCAGGGGCTCCTGGCCAGTGGCCTCGAAGTCGTGAGCCCGGGGGCCCGGCGGATATCCGACGAAGTGTCCGGCGCGCACGCTGAACGCGTGGGGTCCGATGCGGGCGATGCCGGTCCCCGAGAGCACGGTTGCCCATTCCTCCTCGACCTCGTGGAAGTGGCGGTTGCTCGCGTAGTGGCCGGGCTCGGCGATGCGGATGGAAACGCCCATCTGGCGCAGGCCGGCGGCATTTCCGATCTGCCGCACCCGGGACGCGACGCGTTCGCCGCGCAGGAAACGCGGGCGCTCCTCGGCAGATACGTCGTCCGCGCGGACGACGCCGGGTCGATGCTGGGGCGTGGCCACCCTGGGTTCATAGCAGCGGTCGCACTTCCGATGCGAAGCGCTCGAGTTGGTCGTCGCGGTCGCGCATCGGGCCGACGAGGTCGAGCACGACGTGCCGCAGGCCGGCCTCGCGGAAGGCGTGGATCTTCTCGGCGACATCCTCGGGGCGACCGAGTGCCGAGTAGCGATCCGCCGCGCGTCGGAAGTCCATCGCGTAGCGCTTGGACAGGTGGTCGCTGGCGGCGTCGAGCGCGGCTTCACGACTGTCGTCGAGCCGCATGAACAGCAGATGGCCCGTGCCGAAGGATTCCGGGGTGCGCTGGGCGCGCTCGGCCGCCGAGGCGATCTGCTCGAGGCCCGCGCGGTACATGTCGGGCGTCACCACGTACGAGATCCAACCGTCTGCCAGTCGTCCCATTCGCTCGAGTGCCGCGGGCGAGCGACCTCCACACCAGATCGGCGGGCCCTCCGGCCTCGGGGAGGGAGGCAGCAGTCGCGTTTCGGGAAACGGATAGAAGCGACCCTTGCCAGTCACCGCCTCGCCCCGCACGAGGGCGCGCACGAGGGGGATTGCCTCGCCGAGTCGCGGCCCCCGTTCCTTGACGTCGACACCGCAGGCCGCGTACTCGCCGGGGAACTCTCCGCCGACCCCCACCCCGAAGATCAGCCGCCCCTCGCACAGGTGATCGAGGGTCGCGATCTGCTTCGCCGTGGGGACCGGGTGGCGGAGTGGCAGGAGGTAGACGCCCGTGCAGAGCTGCAAGCGGGTCGAGAAGGCTGCGAGCTGCGCGAGCTGGAGCAGCGGGTCGAGGATCGGGATCGCGAAGGCGACGTGATCTCCGACCCACATCGAGTCGAAGCCCAGGCGTTCGGCCAATGCCGCCGTGTCTCTCGCGGCCGCGGGGTTTGCGACGCTCGAGATGAAGCCGACGCGCAGCCTGTCGTCGAGGGGAAGAGCGGGCGGGCTCACCCCCGGCCGTCCCCCGTGATCGAAGCCGCAGGCGTCACCCGCTAGTTCTTCGCGGCCGCTTGCTTTGCGGCGTCGATGATCTTCTCCGCGAGCTTCGCCGGCACCGGGTCGTAGTGGGAAAACTCGAGATGGAATTCGCCCTTGCCGCCCGTGAGGCTCGTGAGCGTACTCGCGTACTCGAGCATCTCGGCCATCGGCACCTTGGCGATCACCACGCTCGTGGTGCCGCGGACCTCGGTGGTCTGTACGACCCCGCGACGGCTCGAGATGTCTCCCATCACGTCGCCGACGGATTCGTCCGGGGCGGCGATCTCGGCCTTCATGAACGGCTCGAGGAGCACGGGCTTCGCCTGCTCGATGGCGGCCTTCATGCCGAAGGAGCCCGCGAGCTTGAAGGCCATCTCGTTGGAATCGACGGAGTGGAACTTGCCGTCCACGCAAGCGACCTTCAGGTCGACGACCGGGTAGCCGGCGAGGGGGCCGCGGTCGAGCGCCTCGATCACCCCCTTCTCGACCGCCGGGATGAGATTCCGGGGGATCGCGCCCCCGACGATCTTGTCCTCGAACTCGAAGCCCGCCGCTCGCGGCAGGGGCTCGATGTCGAGGTAGCAGACGCCGAACATGCCCGCGCCGCCGGACTGCTTCTTGAGCTTGCCTTCGACGTGTTGCACCGAACGCGTGACGGTCTCGCGGTAGGGGACCTTCGGCGTCCTGAGCTCGAGCTTCACGTCGAAGAGCCGAACCAGCTTCTTGACGGTGGTGCGGATGTGGAGCTCTCCCATCCCCGTCAGCAGGAACTCGCCGGTGCTGGGTTCGCGGCCGACATGCAGCGAAGGGTCTTCTTCGCACAGCCGATCGAGGCCCTGGAAGACCTTGTCCTCGTCCTTCTGGGACGCTGCTTCGATGGCGTACGAGATGACGCCCTGGGGAACCGAGAGCTCGCGCAGCCGCACGCCGCTCTTCTCGGCGGTCAAGACGTGGCCGGTGTGGGTGTCCTTGAGCTTGGCGACGGCAATCACGTCCCCGGGGCCGGCTTCGGTGACATCTTCGTAGTTCTCGCCCTGGACCTTCAGCAGCTTGCCGACGCGCACCTTCTCGTCCTTGCTGGCGTTCAGAAGGCTGCTGTCGGACTTGAGCGTCCCGGAGACGACGCGCAGGACGGACAGGGTTCCGGCGTAGCGATCGACGATGGTCTTGAAGACGACGGCCGCGAAGACTCCGTCCGGGTCCGGAGGGATGCGCACGTCTTCGCCGCCTTCGCCGGTCGTCGCGTCCCAGTCTCCGCGCTCGACCGGGGAGGGCAGCAGCTCCATCAGGTCGCGGAGCAACAGGGCGACCCCGATCTCTTGCGTCGCCGATCCGCACAGCACGGGCGTCAACGCGCCGCGCTTGGCGGCCTGGACGAGGCCCTTGCCCAGGTCTTCGTCGCTGAGCTCGCCCTCGTCGAGATACTTCTCGAGCAGCTCGTCGTCACACTCCGCGACGGCCTCCATCAGCTCTTCGCGACGCGTGGCGGCCTCGTCCGCATAGGCGGCGGGGATGTCGCCCGTGCCCGACGAAGAAACCGCCTTCATGTGCAGCACGTCGACCACCCCTGCAAGGGACTCGGACTCGCCCATGGGAAAGGCGACGATCGCCGGCTTGATGCCGATCCCGTCCAACGAGGCGATGGCCCCGGCGAAGTCTGCTCGTTCGCGATCGACCCCGTTGACGAAGGCCAGTACGGAACAGCCCGACTCCCGGGCGGCCGCGTACATCTTCTCGCTGCCCGCCTTGACGCCGTCTACGGCGGACAGCACCAGCACGGCTCCGTCCAGGGCCTGCAGGGTCACGATGCCATCGCCGTGGAAGTTCCGGTCGCCGGGCGTGTCGACCAGGCTCAGGAAGTTGCCCTCCCAGTCGAAGCTGAAGACGTGTGCGGAGATGGACGCGATGTGTCCGTCCTTCTCCTCGGGGAGGTAGTTGAGGAGCGAGCTGCCGTCGTCGACGCGCCCCAGCTCGTCGGTCGCGCCTGCCGCGTGCAGGATCGCATCACCCAGGGACGTCTTGCCGTCACCCGCGTGGCCGATCAACGCGAAGTTGCGGGTGTGCTGGCGCTCGACGTTCTGCATGACGCTTCTCCTCGAATGGGCTGGGCGCTTGCGGCTTCCTCTTGGGCGCGGTCCCGGCTTCGAGGGTTTTCGAAGGGGCCGATGCCCCGAGAGCATGCTCCTTTTCCGGGGGTCCTGCGAGGGGCGCGATGGCGCGTCCCCCAGGGAGGAAGACGGCGGGAAGGGGGTCGCTGCGCTTCGAAATTCGCCGCTACATTCGCCGACCTTCCAAGCGCCGCTGCACGTCGAGGAACCCGATCTTGAAGTTCGGAATGTTCTACGAGATCCCCGTCCCCAGGCCCTGGACCCCGGGCAAGGAGCATCTCGCCTACCAGAACGTCCTCGAGCAGGCGCGACTCGGCGACCGCGTGGGCTTCCATTCGCTGTGGACGGTCGAGCACCACTTCCTCGAGGAATTCTCGCACTGCTCGAATCCCGAGGTCCTGTACGGCGCGATCGCCGCGCAGACGAAGACACGATGCGGTCGATCGAGCCGATGGGGAAGCACGTGATTCCGGCGCTGGATCGCGGCTGACCTTTCGGGCATGATCCCGGTGCTGCTCTTCGGGGGGAGAGACCATGGCCGCGCGGGCGGTTCGCAAGGCGGGTGGGCGCAAGCCGGCGGGCAAGAAGTCGGCTCGCAAGAAATCGGCGAAGAAAAAATCGGCGAAGAAGAAGTCCGCCCGCAAGAAGTCGGCACCGAAGAGAGCCGCTTCCAGGAAGCCCGCACGCAAGAAGGCCGGCGCCAAGAAAGCCGTTCGCGGCCGTGCCGCCAAGAAAGCCGTTCGCGGCGGTGCCGGAAGAAAGGCCGCCGCAGCGACGGCCGGCCACGCCGATGCCGACGAGCAGGCGACGAAGCAGCGCGACATCTCGGTGTCCGAGTTCTTCGCGAAGAACCGACACCTGCTCGGCTTCGACAATCCCTCGAAGGCGCTGCTGACCACGGTCAAGGAGGGCGTCGACAATTCCCTGGACGCCTGTGAAGAGGCGGGCATCCTGCCCGAGATCGTTGTCGACATCGAGCAGGTCGACGACGCGCGCTATCGCGTCGCGATCGAGGACAACGGGCCGGGGATCGTTCGCGCGCAGGTCCCCAAGATCTTCGGTCGCCTGTTGTACGGCTCGAAGTTCCATCGCCTGCGACAGAGTCGCGGCCAGCAGGGGATCGGCATCAGCGCCGCCGGCATGTACGGGCTCCTGACGACGGGACGTCCGATCAAGATCCGGACGCGCACCGGTCGCCGGAAGGACGCGCACCAGTTCCAACTGGTCATCGACACCCAGAAGAACCAGCCGCGGGTCACCGTCGACAAGGTGGTCAAGTGGCCGGTGCATCACGGAACCCGGGTCGAGATCGAGCTGGAGGGCAACTACCGGGGAGGTCAACACTCCGTCGAGTCCTACATCCGCCAGATCTCGCTGGCGAACCCCCACGCCAAGATCACCTATCGGGGCCCCGAAGCAGGCCCCGGGTCGAGCGCGGACAGCAAGGGGCGAAGCGTGGTCGAGTTCCCGCGTGTGAGCCGCGAGCTGCCGCCGCAGACCGCCGAGATCAAGCCGCACCCCTACGGCGTCGAGCTGGGTGTCCTGATGCAGATGTGTCGGGATACCAAGGCTCGCAACATGAAGACCTGCCTGCAGGGCGATTTCGCCCGGGTCTCCGGACGCACCGCCGAGGAGATCCTGAAGCGCGCGGATGTGCCGCCGACCCGCCGGCCGCGGGATCTGAAGCGCAGCGAAGCAGAGCGGGTCCACAAGGCCATCCAGCAGACGAAGATCATGAACCCGCCCTCCGACTGCATCGCGCCCATCGGCGAGGACCTGATCCGCCGGGCCCTCAAGGCCGAGGTGGATGCGGACTTCTACGCGTCGGTGAGCCGACGCCCGGCGGTCTATCGCGGCAACCCGTTCCTCGTCGAGGTCGGTCTCGCCTACGGCGGGAACATGGGGGTCGAGGCGCCGATCACGCTCTATCGCTACGCGAACCGCGTGCCGCTGCAGTACCAGCAGGGCGCCTGCGCGATCACGCGTGCGGCGACGCAGACGGACTGGCGCTCGTACCAGCTGCAGCAGCCGCGTGGCGCGCTGCCCGTCGGCCCGGCGCTCGTGATGGTGCACATCGCCAGCGTCTGGGTCCCGTTCACGTCGGAGAGCAAGGAGGCCATTGCCCACTATCCGGAAATCATCAAGGAGCTGCGTCTGGGGCTTCAGGAATGCGGGCGTCGGGTGGCGACCCACATCCGGAAGGGCCGGCGCGAGGCAGACGAGTTGAAGAAGCGTGCCTTCATCGAGAAGTACATCCCCCAGGTCGCCGTGGGCCTGGAGCACATCCTCGGGCTCGACGAGAAGCAGCGGAACAAGGTCGTGAAGAACCTGAGTGGCGTTCTCGAGAAGAGTCGAAAGGTCTAGGATGGCCGCGAAGAAGAAGATCGCCAGGAAGAAGATCGCGAAGAAGAAGATCGCGAAGAAGAAGATCGCGAAGAAGAAGGTCGCGAAGAAGAAAGCCGCAAAGAAGAAGGTCGCCCGGAAGAAGGCTGCCCGGAAGAAGCCCCCTCGCAAGAAGGCTCCCGCGAAGCAGGCAGGGGTGAAGGGCAAGCGCGCCAAGGCGACGAAGAAGGCCGACGACCTCACGCTGAAGTTGATCCACGACCAGGCCTCGACGGTGCACCAGCAGATCCTCAAGCTGCGCAAACCGGACTTGAACTTCCCCATCCGCTCTCTGGGCAACGTGTCCTATTCCCAGAAGAAGGGCTACTTCGAGATCGGGAAGCAGACCAAGCAGCGGACCCTGACGGTCAATACCGTCCGCAATTTCGCACAGACCCTGCGCATGATGGGGCTCTCGAAGGACCTGGTCGAAGGCAACGACTTCGCGACCAAGCGGGACGCCTACTACCAGAGCAAGAACTGGGAGGAAGCGAAGTTCGACGACCAGACCGAGTCGGACACCGTCATGGACGACATCGAGGCGATGTTCTCCATGCGGGGTATTTCCCGCGAGCAGCTCCGCTTCACGCCGGACGAGGGCTACAACGGCGCCGTGGCGGGACGGCTCATCGTGCTCGATCCCGACCGCGAGACCGGGCGGGTCGAGCGCATCGACTGCACGCGCTTCGGATCGGGCGCATACTCGATCCCGTCCAGCGTCGAGCATCTGTCGTTCGAGACGAAGGCGAAGTTCATCCTCGCGATCGAGACCGGCGGCATCTTCCAGCGCCTCCAGAGCCACAAGTTCTGGCAGGACCGCAACTGCATCCTCGTGAACATGGCGGGTGTCCCCGCCCGGGCCTGCAGGCGCTTCATCCGCAAGCTTTCCGACGACTGTGATCTGCCCGTCTATGCGTTCGTGGACTGCGACCCCTACGGGATCTCGAACATCTACCGGACCCTCAAGGTGGGGTCGGGCAACGCCGCGCACCTGTCCCAGTTCTTCTGTGTGCCGCGGGCACGCTACCTGGGCGTGACGCCTCAGGACATCATCGACTATCAGCTGCCGACGCACCCGCTCCAGGACGTCGACGTGAAGCGCGCCAAGGACGCCCTCAAGAACGACCCCTTCTTCAAGGCCCACAAGCCGTGGCGGCAGGCGATCGAGCAACTGCTGTCCATGGGCGTGCGCGCCGAGCAGCAGTCCCTCGCCATGTGGGGGCTCAACTATGTGATCGAGGAATATCTGCCGGCGAAGCTGCGTCGGGTCGGAGACTTCCTGCCGTGATCGAGAAGCTCGATCTCGACCTCATCCGAGAGGTCGCCACCCGCATCCGCCCCTACATCGTCCGCACCCCACTCCTGCGTGTCGAGCGGGACGGCTGTGATCTCCTGCTCAAGCCCGAGTCGCTCCAGCCGACCGGCGCCTTCAAGCTGCGGGGTGCCTTCAGCAAGATGTTGCGGCTGCCCCCGGACTGTCCTGGCGTCGTCGCGCATTCGTCGGGCAACCACGCGCAGGCCGTCGCGCGCGCGGCCCGGGTGCTGGGCATCCCGGCGGTCGTCGTGATGCCGCGCAACGCACCGGCGATCAAGAAGGCCCGGGCGCGGGCGGACGGCGCGGAGGTGATCGAGGTCGGTCCCGACAGCGAAGAGCGCACCGTACGGGCGCGCGAGCTGGTGCGCGAGCGCGAGCTCGTCGCCGTTCCGCCCTACGACGACGTGTGGGTGGCGGCGGGGCAGGGCACCTGTGGGCTCGAGCTCGCGGAGGATGCAGAGGAGCTGGATCGCTTCTATGCGCCCGTCAGCGGAGGCGGCCTGATGGCCGGCTGCGCGGTGGCCGTGAAGGCCCTGTGTCCGCATACGGAGATCGTCGGTGTCGAGCCCGTGGACGCGGACGACACACGAAGGAGTCTCCTCGAAGGCAAGCGCTGCACGATCGACCCGCCGTCGACCATCGCCGATGGGCTGCGGGTCCGGACGCCGGGGGAGCTGACCTTCCCTGTGCTCCAGCGACACGTGTCGCGGATCGAAGTCGTCAGCGACGAAGAGATGCTCGACGCCATGGTGTTCGCGCTCGAGGAGCTGCGACTGGTGCTCGAGCCATCCGGGGCGGCCTCGCTCGCCGTGGCCATGCGCGAAGGGGTGGGCCGCTGCGGGGTCGTGCTCAGCGGCGGCAATGTGGGTCCCGTGATGCTCTCCGAGATCATCGCGCGCACCAAGCAAGGCTGAGTCCACTATCATCGGCCGCGTGTTCGGGCGGAGGGCGTGTCTTTGAGTAGCCGGGTTTCGGGATCGCCGAGGACCTGTCCTGCCACCTCGAAGTCGATGTCGGTCGCGATGTCGATGTCGATGGCGATGTCGGTGGCGATCGCGCTGACCGCGCTGATCGCCGGTACGGCCGCGTCGGCAGAGCCGGCTCCCGCCAAGCGCGCGAAGCCGCCGAAGCAACCGATTCCGATCCACGTCAGCGTCGGAAGCGGCTACTTCGCCCCGTGGGACGGCAGTGACGGCTTCGACGTCTCGGCGATGATCCACGCCGGGCTCGGATCGGATCGCTTCTGGGTCGGCGGCGAGTTCGAGTACCGCCGTTTCGAAGCGGAACTGAAGAGCAACTACAAGCCGGACATGAACAGCTTCGCGCTGCGCTTCAGCTTCCAGTACCACCCCTTCCCAAAGGCCGTCGTGTCGCCGTACGTCGGCATCTCCGTCGGTCTCGTCCTCAACAAGGTGGACGACAACCACGCGTCCGGGGACCCGTCCGACAAGGTCCGCAGCGACGTGAGCGGCGGCACATCGATCCTGGGTGTGGCTGGCGCCGAAGTCCCGCTGGGATCGCCCCGGCTGATGCTGTTCGGAGAGGGGCGTCTCGGGAACACCTCGGACCTCTGGAAGCGCAAGGGCGGCAACTACCAGACGGACCAGATCGACGGCATTACCGCGATGGGCGGACTGCGGTTCCGCTTCTAGCATGCCGCGAGGGTCCGAGCAGAGCGACTTCCTGGTGATCGGGGCCGGCATCGCCGGTGCCTCGGCGGCGTACGAGTTGCAGCGCTTCGGGTCTGTCCGGGTCCTCGAGGCCGAGCCGCAACCGGGCGCCCACACCACCGGCCGTTCCGCCGCCTTTCTCGTCGAGAGCTATGGCAACACCACGGTCCAGCGTCTCACCCGAGCGAGTCGCAGCTTTCTCGAGGACCCACCGGACGGCTTCTCTTCGCTTCCGATCCTGAAGCCTCGCCCGAGTCTCACCATCGCACGGCCCGACCAATGTCAGCGCTTGCAGGACCATACGAAGCTCGCCGTCGAGGCGGGCGCGCGGCTCGAGTCCGTGACGCCGGAGGTTGCGGAGAAGCTGTGTCCCGTGCTGAGGCCCGGTCACGTGGCGGCGGCGATGATCGAGCCGCATGCGCGCAGCATCGACGTCGCGGCCCTGCTCGAGGGCTTCCTGCGCGGCCTTCGAGCTCGCGGCGGCTGCCTCGAGAAGAACCGGCGCGTATCAGGGCTGCGCCGAGACGGAGACGCCTGGCAGGTGTCGTGTGGCGAGGCGCGCTACGGGGCAAAGGTCGTGGTCGACGCCGCGGGAGCCTGGGGCGAGGTCGTCGGACACCTGGCGGGAGCGCGGCCGGTCGGACTGCGGCCCTTGCGACGGACTGCAATCACCTTCGATCCCCCGGCGGGCGCCGACATCCAGAGTTGGCCGTGCCTGCTGGACGCCGACGAGGAGTTCTACCTGAAGCCCGAGGGCGCGCAGCTGCTCGCTTCGCCCTGTGACGAGACGCCGAGCGAGCCCTGCGACGCGCACCCGGACGATCTGGCCGTCGCACGAGCGGCGGACCGGGTGCAGCGCGCGACGACTCTCGACGTCCGACACATCCGCCGCCGCTGGGCCGGTCTTCGCAGCTTCGTCGCAGACCGCAGTCCGGTCATCGGCTTCGATGGCGCGCTGCCGGGCTTCTTCTGGTTGGTGGGGCAGGGGGGCTTCGGGATCATGACTTCTTCCGGTGCGGCGCGTACTGCCGCCGGGCTGATCGTCGACGGCAAGCTCCCCGCTGCGATTCGCGAGACGGGCCTTTGCGAGGCGGATCTGTCGCCCGAGCGCGAGGCGCTGCGGCGAACGTGAGCGAAGCCAGCGCCGAAGGGTCGCGCGGGAGCGCTCCGCTCTCGCTCGGGGTGATCTGGGCCTACTGCCTGCCCATGATCGGCATGAACGGCATCGGCATCCTCGCGACCATCTACCTGATGAAGTTCAGCACCGACGTGCTGCTGATCGCTCCCGCAGCGATCGGGATGATCCTGGGGCTGGGACGCGTTTGGGACGCCATCTCCGATCCTCTCGCCGGGCATCTGTCGGACATCTCGAAGGCGAAGCGCGGCCGACGCCGGGCCTGGATGTACGCGTCGGCTCTGCCGATCCTCGCCTCGAGCGTGATGCTCTGGGCGCCGCCCGCCTTCGTCACCGAGGCGACACTCGTGTTGTGGATGGGCTTCGCGTACATCCTCTACGAGACCGCGTCGACGGCGTTCTGGGTGCCGCACTTCGCCCTCGGCATGGAGCTGAGCCCGGACTACCACGACCGCACGCGGCTCTTCGCCTACCGGCACATCGTGGGTGCGGTCGGGCTCGGCTGCGGGCTGGGCGCCGTCTTCCTGGTGCGCACCGCCAGTGAGCCGCGCGCCATGGCGCTGGCGGTCTCGCTCGTCGGCGGCGTGATGGTGGCGGCGATGATTCTGTACGCCGCGCTGCGCGTGCCCGAGCGCAAGGAGTTCCAGGGGCGAGGCGCGGCGAACCTGTTGTCCGCTCTGCGCGACGTCTTTCGCAACCGCCATGCGCGGCTACTTGCCTTCGTCTACGTGCTCGAGACCTTCGGGACTGCCAGCATCGGGACGCTGGCGCCCTACGTCATGGAATACGTGGTCGACGCGCCGAATCTGACTGAGGTCTTCATCCTGATGTACGTCGTCCCGGCTCTCGCCTTCACGCCGGTGTGGGTCAAGCTCTCGCGACGCTTCGGCAAGAAGCCCCTGTGGCTCTTCGCCATGTCGGCCACGACGGTCGCGTACTCGATGATGTTCTTCATCGGCCACGAGTCCTACGTGACGATCTTCGCGGTGGTCACCTTGCTCGGCATCGGTTCGGGCTGTGGCTCGGTGATCGCGCCTTCGGTGCAGGCGGATGTCATCGACTTCGACGAGTACCGGACCGGCGAGCGGAAGGAGGGGGCCTACGTGGCTCTCTGGAACTTGTTGCGGAAGGCGCCGGCGGGCATCACTGCGATGATCACTGGCTTCGTGTTGCAGGCAGTCGGCTTCGAGCCCAACGTGGCGCAGAGCGAGGAAACCAAGACGGCACTCCTGGCGCTGATCGGGCTGTTGCCGGCGACCTGCTACGCCGGAGCGGTCGTCCTGTTCTGGCGCTTCTCCCTCGACGAAGCGGAGCACGCCCGCATCGCGCAGGTGCTGCTGGCGCGCCGGGGGGAGCTCTAGCCAGGCCCCCGTCGGACCGCGCTAGACCGGCCGCTGCATCCGGAAGCGAAGCTCTCCGTCCGAGCGGTCGAGGACCCACGAGTCCGTGCGGCCCCGCCCGGACCCCATCTTGGCCATGGCGTTGATGAAGCCTTCGGTCGTGTAGGCGAGCACTTCGGGGAAGTCGTCGGCATCCGAGACATGGATGCTGTACCGGTCGTTCTTCTCGGGGTCGACTTCGACCCGGAAGCGGGAGAAGTTCAGCAGGCTGCCGCTCAAGGTCGTGATGAGGCGGAGCAGGCGACCGTAGGCCTGGAAGCCTTCGTCGCCGTCGATCTCCTCGTCGTTTCGGAGCCGCGTCACGCTCTCCATCTGCTGGTACAGGCCGGCGGCTGCGAGTCGTTCGGCCGCCGCCGCTCCCCGTTGACGCAGCAGGATCTCGCGCTTTCCCTCGACCTCGCAGATCAGCTCCGCCAGTCGGCGGTAGCTGTGGACGTCGTACCAGCCGGCCAGGTTGACGGGTTGGTCGAGGAGCGCGCGGTCCGTCGGGGTCAGGCGCTCTTCCAGCAACGCCGCGGACAGACGCCCGTCGTCGCGCATCTTGGCGAGGTCTTCGATCAGGCTGGAGATGCCGGATCCTTTGATGGAGGGGGTGGTGGTGCTCATGGCGATTCCATCGGCAGATCCGGTCGGCGCCTTTTGCCCTAAGCTCCGCCGGTGTCCGACGCCGCGGAGGCCGAAGCCTCACACACGCGCAACTTCCTGTTCCTGACGGCCCAGATGGTCGTGGTGCGCATCGGGTGGATCTTCAAGACCGAGAGCGTGATCATCCCGGCCTTCCTCGACAGCATCGCCGGACCGGGCTGGATGCGAGGCATGCTCCCCGTCCTGAACCGGGTGGGTCAGAGCGTGCCGGCCTTCCTGCTTTCCGGCGCGCTCGGCGCCGCGCCGTACAAGAAGAATCTGCTGGCGGCTTCGAGTCTCGCCATGGCCGCACCCTTCCTGGCGCTCGGAGCCGGACTCGCGCTCGCGGGTCCCGAAGGTCCCGCCTGGCCCGTTCTGTTCCTGGGGCTGTATTTCCTGTTCTGGTGCTTTTCGGGTCTCAACATGGTGGTGGTGGGGACCTTGCAAGGGAAGCTGATCCGCCCCCAGCGCCGCGGACGGCTGATCGCCGCCTCGGTGTTCGGCAGCGTGGCGCCGGCAGTGGGCTTTGCCTGGTGGCTGCTTCCCGGTTGGCTCGAGTCACCCGTTCCGGGCTACGACAAGATCTTCACGTTCACGGGCGTCTGCTTCGTGATCGCAGCGGGCGTGGCGCTCCTGCTCAGCGAGGCGCCCGACCGACGCGAGGCTCCGCGCGTGACCTTCTTCGATCAGCTGCGCGGCGCCTGGAAGATCCTCCGGGAGGATCGTGACTATCGACGCACGGTGATCGTCGCATCGCTGTTCAGTTCCGCGATCATGGTCTTCCCCCACTACCAGGCCCTGGCGCGAGAGCGCCTCGACCTGGGTGGCAGCCAGCTGATGGTGTGGGTCGTCGTGCAGAACATCTCCATGGGAATCGCCAGCCTCGGGGTGGGGCCCCTGGCGGACCGCTTCGGCAATCGACTGGCCCTGCGCGTGTTGACTTTCGCGGCGGCGGGGATCCCGCTGCTGGCGCTGTGGCTCACGAGTCTCGAGCCCGCCGTCGCGCGCGGACTGTTCTTCTGGGTCTTCGTCGGGATCGGACTGATTCCCATTGGATTCCGGGTGATTACGAACTACTTGCTCGAAATCGCTCCACCTGAGGACCACGCGCGCTATCTGAGTCTCAACCAGCTGTGCACGGCGGCGGCCTTCCTTGCTTCGCCGCTCTTCGGTCTGCTCATCGACGTCACCAGCTTCGAGCTGGTCTTCGTCCTCGAGAGTGGGTTGCTACTGGCGGGAGCGCTGCTCACCTTCGCCCTGGTGGAACCCCGGAATCGGCAGCGGTAGCTAGCCCCGCTCGCGCGGGCTCGGGTACCTTCCGGCAGCCGATGCCCGTCGTCCGATTCCGCGCGCGCGAACACGACGTCGAGATTCCGTGTCCCGAGGGCGCGAACCTCCGGATGGTTCTCCTGCGTGCGCGGCTGCCCTTGTACACGAAGGTCGCCCGCGCGCTGCACTGCCGCGGTCACGGCACCTGCGGCACCTGCGCGGTGCACGCCGCCGGCGACCTTTCTGCACTGACGCCCGCCGAAGTCCGTCGGCTGCGGATGCCACCGTTTTCCCTGGCGGACCCCGAAGCTGCGAGCGACGACGAAGCCGGCGGATTGCGGCTCGCGTGCCAGTGCAGCGTTCGCGGTGACGTGACCGTCACGAAACGCGACGGACTCTTCGGCCAGGGGTCCGACCCGGTCTAGAGCGGGATCCTCAGGGCGCCTCGTTGCCGAGCACGATGGTTCCCGATGCGCCGAACATGCCGCCGACGCCGTGGGCGATGGAGATCTTCGCGTTCGGCACCTGGGCGGGCGCCGTTCCGCGCAGCTGGCGCACGGATTCCTGCAGGGCGTACATGCCGTACATGCCGGAGTGCATGTACGACAGACCGCCGCCGTTGGTATTCAATGGCAGGCGTCCGCCCTCGGCGGTGTTGCCTTCCCAGATGAAGTCCCCCGCCTCGCCGCGTCCGACGAAGCCCAGGTCTTCGAGTCCGTACAGGGGCAGGTGTGCAAAGGCGTCGTAGATCATGAGGTGGTCGACGTCGTCGTGGCGGATGCCCGATTCCTCGAAGGCCCGCTTGCCCGCGACCCGGAACGCCTTGGACGACGTGAAGTCCTCCATCTGGCTGACGAGCGGCGTCTCGACGCTCTCGCCCGTCCCGAGGACGTAGACCGGAGCTTGGGGGAAGTCGCGCGCGCGTTCCGCGGACGTGAGGATGAGCGCGCCGCCGCCGTCGGTGACCAGGCAGCACATCAAGAGCCGGAAGGGCCACGCGATCATGCGTGAGGTCAGGACGTCCTCCACGGTGATCGGGTCGCGAAAGCTGGCGCGCGGGTTGCGCGCGGCCCAGTCGCGCTGGACCACCGCCACCTGGGCGAGCTTCTCCTCGCTGAGTCCCGTCTCCTTGATGTACCGCAGCACCGGGATCGTGAAGAGCGTCGGCGGGCCCACCGGGCCGTAGGGCATCTCGAACTGCCCTTGCAGCGACGAGGGCTGGGAGGCGCGTCGCGCGGCGCCCACCCGCGAGCGGCCGCTCTCGCCGTGGGTGATCAGGACCGTCTTGCACAGCCCTTCGGCGATGGCGGCTGCCGCGTGGCGGACGTGCAGCATGAACGAACAGCCGCCGACGGTCGTCCCGTCGACCCAGGTCGGCGTGATGCCGAGATACCAGGCGAGGGCTGTCGGGGACTCGCCTGCGGTGGCCACGCCGTCGATGTCCGACGGCGAGAGGCCGGCGTCGGCCAGGGCGTTGAGGGCGGCGTCCGCGTGGAGCCCCAGCACCGACAGCTCGGGGATCCTGCCCATCTCGGTGGTCTCGGCCGCGCCGACGATGGCTGCGCTTCCGGGCTTCACGAGGCATCTCCGTTCTTCTGAAGGGAATCGGTCCCAAGCGGGCGGAACAGGGGCAGCGAGATCTCGTCGTCCTGCTCGGCGAAGACCACCTCGAGGGGCATGTCGAGCAGCAGTGCTTCCGGGGTCTGCGGGCACTCGACGATGTTGGTCATCATGCGCGGGCCCTCCTCGAGCTCGACGACGGCGATCGCATAGTGGCCCTCGAAGCCCGGCGCGGGCCGGTGGTTGATGACGTAGCTGTGGAGGCTGGCGCGTCCACTGGCCGTGAACACCGAGACATCGCGGGAGCCGCAGGCGGGACAGAAAGGGCGCGGCGGGAAATAGGCCTTCTTGCAGGCGTCGCAGCGCTGCAGCTTGAGCTCGCCGGCCTTCGCGCCGGCCCAGAAGTGCCGGGTCTCGGGCGTGGGCTCGGGCAGCGAACGCCTGGGCGTCTTGTTCGGTGTCCTGTTCGGGTCGGGCACGGGCTCCTCCTCACGAGCGGGCGGTGGACTCTAATCCTGGTTAGGATTTCGAACCAATCGAATCTCGTTTCCGGTGTGCCCGAAACGAGGAGCAGGGAGGTGGTCCCATGGATCTCCACTACGGCGCCGAGAACGAGGCCTTCCGCTCCGAGGTGCGCGACTTCCTCGCGGACAACTGGCCGCTCCCGGGGCCCGATGCCAAGCGCGACAAACCGGATCAGATCCTCGAGTTCCGGCGACGCGCCATCGCCCGCGGCTACCTGTGTCGGAACATCCCCAAGCGCTACGGCGGGTCCGAGCAGGAGCCCGACGTGCTGAAGGCGCAGATCCTGCGCGAAGAGTTCGCCGAGGCCCGCGCGCCCGGAGAGGTCCGGGGCATCGGTCCTTCGATGCTCGTCCCCACCCTGCTCGAGCGGGGGGAGGAATGGCAGAAGGAGAAGTGGGTCGCCGACACGGTCACCGGCAAGGTGATCTGGTGTCAGGGTTACAGCGAGCCGGGCTCGGGCAGCGATCTCGCGTCGCTCGCTACCCGCGGCGTGCTCGAGGGCGATGGCGAGAGTGCGGAATGGGTGATCAACGGCCAGAAGATCTGGACCAGCGGCGCGGATTCCGCCGACTACATGTTCTGCCTGACCCGCACGGAGCCCGAAGCGTCGAAGCACGCGGGTATCTCGTACCTGCTGCTCGACATGCACCAGCCGGGGGTCGAGGTCCGCCCGCTCAAGCAGATGACAGGCGGCTCGACCTTCAACGAGGTGTTCCTCAGCGACGCGCGCACGCCGAAGGACTGGATCGTGGGCAAGCGCGGCGAGGGCTGGATCGTGTCGCGAACCACCCTCAAACACGAGCGCAACTCCATCGGCAATGCGGCGACGACGAGCGCGGCCTTCGAGGCCCTGGTCCGCCTGGCGAAGAAGACCCGGGTCGACGGTGTGCCCGCGCTCGAGCGGCCGGAGATCCGCCAGCGCATCGCGGCCCTCGAGGGATACGTGCTGTCTCACCAGTACTCGGGCTACCGGCAGCTGACGCGAGACGCCCGCGGCCAGGCAAATGGCGTGATCACGCTCATGAACAAGCTGATCGGCAACAACATCGGCGACCAGCAGGCGCGCATCGCTTTCGACCTGCTCGGGGACGACGGCCTCTTGATGGCCGGTGAGCGCGCGCTCCCCGGTGGTCCCGGACCGCGCAACAGCCGGGCCTGGGTGACCAGCTACATGGGTTCCCTGGGCGGATCGATCGCCGGTGGAACGCGCAACATCCAACGCAACGTCATCGGCGAGCGCGGTCTGGGTTTGCCGAGAGACGCCGCCGCCAATCGAAGCTCGAGCAAGAAGTGAATCACCAGCGAGACAAACTGAGGGACGCGTGATGCGATACGGAATGATCCTCACCGCGGCTTCGATCCGCGACCAGATCGCCGCGGCCCAGGCGGCAGAGAAGCACGGCTTCCATTCGGTCTGGACCCTCGAGTTCTTCCACCAGCACGGTCTGGTCCGCCTGGGCGCGGTGGGAGCCGCGACGAAGCGGGTCAAGGTCGGCACCGCCATCGCCTACGCGTTCATGCGCACGCCCATGCTGGCGGCCTCGGCGGCCATGGATGTCGACGAGATCACGGATGGGCGCGTGATCCTCGGGCTCGGCAGCGGCACCCGATCGATGAACGTCAACTGGTACTCGATGCCCTTCGATGATCCGCCCGCGCCGCGCATGCGCGACGCCATCGGCCTGATCCGGGCGGCCTTCGACGCCCAGAAGGGTGGGGGGCTGTCCTACGAGGGGCCCTACTACAAGGTGCGGATCCCGCAGTACGCGCGTCCGGGCGCGCCGCGGGAGCGAATTCCCGTCTACCTCGCCGGCGTCAACAAGTTCATGATCAAGGCCGCGGCGGAAGTCGCGGATGGCCTGATCGGGCACCCGATCTATACCCGCAAGTACATCTCGGACAAGGTGCTGCCGGCCCTCGAAGGCTCGAGCTGCGAGCTGGCCCCGTACGTGATCACGTCCATCCACGACAACCCCGACGTGGCGCGACGGGAAGCGCGTGCGCAGGTCGCGTTCTACTACACCACGCGGCTCTATCACACGATCCTCGACAGTCATGGCTGGCGGTCCGTCGGGGAGGAGATCTCGGCCGCGTTCAAGCGCATGGACTTCAAGGCGATGGAGGCCGCTGTGTCCGACGAGATGCTGGACGCGATCGCCGTGGCCGGGACGCCGGACGAGGTGAAGGACAGGATCCGTCAGTGGGATGGGCTCTCGGACCACCTGCTGCTCTACTCGCCCAGCATCGGAATGAAGCCCGAGCGCGTGCAGGAAAACCTGCTCGCCATCGCCGAGACCTTCGGCACCGCCTAGCGTCCGGCTTCCGGCGGGTGCGTCAGGCCGGCCCGATCGCGCCTCGTTCGCGCAGCGCGGCCAGCTCGCCCGGGTCGAGGCCCAGCTCCTCGGACAGCACCTCGTCGGTGTGTTCGCCGAGGGTCGGCCAGCGCGTTGCCTGGGTCGGAGGGGCGTCCGACAGCTTGATGGGATTGCCGGCGATTCGGAGCGGCGGGCCCTCGTCGGGACGCTCGACGGACAGCAGCATCTGGTGCTCGGCGACGTGGGGGTCCCGCTCGATGTCGGCTGCGGAGTAGCTCGGCGAACTCGGGACGCCGGCCTCGGCCAGCAGCGCGCACACCTCGGCCATGCTC
>JAJDAN010000044.1 GCA_029261855.1 Deltaproteobacteria bacterium | reverse complement strand
AATCGAGGTGCCCTTGACGTGCTCCATGGCGAAGAAGGGCTGACCAGTCTCGGTCATACCCGCTTCGTAGACCCGCGCGATGTTGCTGTGCTCCATCATCGCCAAGGCCTGGCGCTCCGCCTCGAAGCGCGCCAGGATCTGTTTGCTATCCATGCCCAGCTTGATGACCTTGAGGGCTACGCGACGACGGACAGGGGTCTTTTGTTCGGCGAGGTAGACCGTGCCCATACCACCTTCGCCCAGGACCGACAGGATCTTGTACGGGCCGATGCTGTCGGGTGGGGGTTCAGTCCCCGAGGCTTGCCGAGCCTTCATGCTGCGGATCTTGTCTTGCAGCTCTTCAATTCGTCCGGCGGTCGGTGGGTCTTCGGCTGGGTTGGCTGGTAGAGGTGTGCTGTCTTCCATGGCGATTGCTACTCCTCGTTCTTCAGTTGCTGCCGCCACCCGGTTGCTTCCTCAGGCTTGTCCCAGCTTTCGTACAGAGTCGCGAGTGCTTCGTAGTCACCCTTGGCCTCTAAAAGGGCAAGTTCCTCGACACTTGCCGCGGCGTCTGCATGCTCCTCACCAAGAATGCGGCGCCGCTTCTCGAGAGCCCTCCGCGTAGTGCTCTCAGTGGTCGCGGAGGAAGAGCAACCCCATGCAGTGCTGTAGACAGCTACGATCGCGAGATAGTTGGCGGTGAGCTTCATGAGCTGCTCTCTAGGAATTTACTTCGATAGTGGAGAATGGTCTTCCCGTTGCGTGAGGGTCTTTCATTTGAGCAGTTCCTCGACCTCTCTCCAGAACACTTTCCATTCCTCCGCCTCGCCGTCATCGAGCTTGCTCAACGCTTCTTGGTTGCGAACACAAGCCAGATCCGGATCCAACCTCGCCCAGGTCGCCCATTTCTTGGCAGTCCTCACACCACCCACAGCGAGCAGGTCACGCCAATACCCAAGCTGTTCCCTGAGCATCGCCCGACCATCTTGCGCGTACTGCAGCCCCTCCTCACTCGACGGGTCGAGCGCGTCCTCACCCTCGCCACAGCCAGCCCGAATCGCGGCACGGGCCGCGTAGTAGCGGTACTTTTCTCGGACGCTTGATCCAGCATCATCGAAGGCCAGGGAGAAGGTCTCGTACGAAGCCATCAGCCGCCCTTCGCCGTAAAGATGGTAGGCAAGATGCACCATTTCATCGGGAGACTCGGCGTCAGCTTCACCCTCATCGATTGCCAACATCCGCAGCCAATGGGCTTCAGCTTTGCCGGAGTCATTCTCGAATCTCAATTCCTCCGCTGCGAGATAGTCGCCTCTTTGCTCGAGCAGGTTGATGAGGTCGTTGCGAGCATGTACGAAATCGACGTGCCCTTCACCCTGCACACGGCGCCGACGCTCGAGCACTTCGACATAGTGGGGCTCGGCCTCGGTAAGCTGGCCCTGATTCACATAGAGATGACCCAGGATGTGAATTGAATCCAGCGTCAAGGGATGGTCTTCTCCGAAAACTCGGCGCCGCCCCTTGAGCGCATTTAGAAAGTAGGGCTCGGCTTTGGTCGGCTCGCCCCGGTCCCGAATCAGCGCTCCCATGTTGTTGATCGATGTCAGCGTCGCGGGGTGGTCGTTTCCGAGAAAACGGCGCCGCTTCTCGAGCGATTCCCGATAGTAGGGCTCAGCCTCGGTATACCTTCTTTCTTGCCAATACAGGAAACCCAGGGTGTTTATCGAAGCAAGCGTGAGCGGGTGATCGTTGCCAAGAACACGGCGTCGCCCCTCGAGGGCTTCAACCAAATATGGCTCGGCTTGGGCGAACTTGTTCTGGTGCATGAGCAACCTGCCCGTGTTGTTGATCGCTTGCAGCGTCTGAACGTGGGAGTCACCTAAGGCTTTGCGGCTGCGTGTGAGTGCCTCTCCGGTCAAGGTCTCTGCCTCGGCATAGCTTTGTTGGTCCCGAAGCAGATTGCCCAAGTTGCTCATCGTGGCCAAAGTATCGAGGTGGTCGTCGCCTCTGACTCGACGCTGCCCCTTGAGCGCCTCCCGGTAATGGAGCTCGGCCTCTGCGTGCTTGCCCTCCATATGAAGAAAATTGCCCATGTTGTTGATCGCTCGCAGCGTTGCGGGGCTGTCCTCGCCGAGAACTCGGCGCCGCTCCTCGATTGCCTTCACGAAGTAGGGCTCAGCCTCATCATCCTTGCGCTGTGCTTTCAGAATCGCACCCATGTTGCCGATTGCTGTCAACGTGCCTTCGTCGTCATCGCCGAGGACTCGTCGCATCCCGTCGAGCACCTCCCGGTAGAAGACCTCGGCCTCGGCAAACTTGCCTTGGACCTGCAGCGAGAAGCCCATGTTGTTGATCGATATTAGTGTGTCAGGGTGGTCATCGCCTAACTCCCGCCGTCGTATGGCCAGGGCACGAGTCTGTGCCTCGTCCGCCTTCTCAAGAAACCCGAGTCGTCGCAGGATGTTTGCTTCCGCCTGGAGCAGCCGTGCCTGCACCAGTGGTTGATCGGCGAACTCTGCGTCGATTGCGGCAAGAGCTCGCGTGAACAGGTTGGTTTCGAGGGTGTCGAGGGCGGCGTTTGTGAAGTTCGTTCCTTCGAGCTGCTCTTCAATCGCTGCTATGCGCTCGTCGACGATGTCCGTGCTCAGCATGGACCGGTCCATGGCTGCGCGAGCTGCCGCGATCACAGCCTTGCGCATATGGATTCCCATCTGCGCTGGATCGATGTCGCTGATTTGCGCCACCTGAAAGCCGACAACTTGTTCGAGCTCCGCGGCCCGTCGAGTGGTTTCCTCTTTGGCGACCTTCGCTCGTTCTGCCTCGCCCTCCGCGAGCTCCCTCTGCTCCTGCGCCGCTGCTCGAGCTGTCTGGGCATCCGTGAGTGCCGTGGCCAGACTGGCCGCCCGCTCATTCGCCAGGATCTCATTGTCGCGAGCTTTGGCAAAGCCAACCGATGTGCCGATGATCCCGCCGATCAATACGAGGAAGACCAGCGCGGCAGCTGCTACCTGCCCACGGTACTTGCGCAGCATCTTCTTCAGGCGATAGCCGGTACTCGGCCGCCCGGCCAGGACGGGTTCGTGGCTCAGGTGCCGCTGGATGTCCTCGGCCAGTGCCTCGGCCGTGCCGTATCTGTGCGCACGATTCTTCTCCAGAGCCTTCATGACGATCCAATCTAGATCGCCCCGCATTCTGCGCATAAGGCTCCGGAAGTCCGTGTGCCGTTGCTTGGCAACCAGCTCCTGTTCTTCGTGAGACGCGGTCAAGCGAGTTGACGGTTTGGGCGGTTCTTCCTCACGGATCTTGCGCTCCATCTCACGCAGACCCGCTTGCCGCAATTCCTGTCGCGAAAAGGGCAGCTCCCCAACCAAGAGTTCGTAGAGCAAAACACCGAGGGAATACACGTCGCTACGTGTATCGATGTCCAGCGCATCCAGGCCAGCCTGCTCGGGACTCATGTATTCGGGCGTCCCGATGACCTGTCCCTGCTCCGTGAAGATCGTGGCTTCCACGAGACGGTGATCCGTGGCCCGGGCGACGCCGAAGTCGATGATCTTCACGGTCGGCTTACCATCCTGATCGGTGATCAGCACG
>JAJDAN010000043.1 GCA_029261855.1 Deltaproteobacteria bacterium | reverse complement strand
ATCATTCCCGCCCAGGCGCTAGGCGGCGAGAGCCCGGCCCAGGCGCTCGAGGAGCTGGGAAACACGATCCTGACCCAGATCTGACGCAAAACGACTTCGCTTCCCGTGTCGACGCTTCCGGGTGTACACTCGACGGGCTGTAGCGGAGGCATCCCGCATGCGAGGTCGACGTCGATCCTCGGCGGTCCCGGGTCTCACGGTCCTGGGCCTCACGGTCCTGGGTCTCAGGGTCCTGGGTCTCGCGGCCCTGGGTCTCACGGTCCTGGGTCTCGTCGTCGGCCACCCGGCCCCGGCCCTTGCCACCGACAAGATGTTCACAGCAGCTCCGTGGGGCTGGCACGTCGAGTACGCGCCCGAGTCGACCACCAGCATCCACTACTGCCCGCCCTCTCGCGTCAAGTGGGTGCGGAACGCGGCGCATGACCCCAGCGACACGCCGGCCGGCGAACCGCACGGGTACCTGGACGGGTACACGGCGAAGGGCTTCCCGGAGCCCGCCATCAATGGACGCAACATCCTGGTCGTCGGGTCGGACACCAACAACGCCACGGAAGAGCGGATCGTCATCTCTGCCGAGGACTGCCGCGACAACAGCTACGTCAACAACTTCGACACCACCGGTCACGAACTCTTCCACGGCATCCAGTACGCGTACCTGGGCCGCGGGGACAAGTTCTACGCCTTCAACAAGGCCGTCACCGAGGGCCACGCGAAGACGCTCGAAGGGAAGATCTTCGACGTCGTCCAGGGCAGCTCCATCATCGGAGCCTCCACGACCTTCTTTACGGACCTGTCGATGGGTACGAACGCGAACTCGCGCGAGTACCTGGAGGACTTGACCGGGAAGACCATCTGGTCGGAGGACTACGAGACCACACTCTGGTGGACCTTCCTCAGCAAGGAATACGGCCTGGACCAGACCCTGCCCTCGTTCGGTATCGATTTCATGCGCACTTTCTGGCAGACCGCGGCGTCGCTCCCCGGCGAGAACGGTGGCATCACGGTCCTGCGTCAGACCCTGCAGAACGTGGGTGTCGGCACACCGCTGCCGGAGATCTTCCGCCGCTTCGCCGTCGCCAACGAGGCGCGCAACTTCACGATCGCGACTCCGATCGCACCGCTGGGCGGATCAGACACCTATGTCTACCCCCACGAGACGCAGACGGGCATGAACCTCTTCGGCAACATCCCGATGAACCCCATCAGCATCGCGGCCGGGGCCTTCAGCAGCACGGGTACCGCCAACTGGTACGCCGCCCGCTACTACAGGGTCGACCTGTCGGATGTCGACGTGGTCTGCCAGGACGGGGTCGTGGGCTTCCGCGCCGTCAACCACGAGGACGACATCGCGAGCTTCACGGTCATGTTCATCGACAAGTCCGGGAACATCCGTCACATGATGTCGAGTGGCGTCGCCGGCCACACGGGTGACGAGTACGTCGCCACCATCGCCCAGACCGGCGGCGAGATGAGCCAGGTCGTGGCCGTCGCGACGGGCCTCTTCTCGACCGACACGGATACGCTGCAGCCGAAGTCCAACTACGACTACACATTCGCCTGCGGCGCGGCGAGCCTCGACATCACCAGCCCCGATCTCGCCGCCCAGCCGGACTTCCCCGTCTACGCCGGGCTGCCCGACGCCCCGGAACGCATCCTCCTGCGCGTCCGCGTGACGGGACCGCCGGCGCTCAGCAACACCTCGGTGCTCGGCCTCAGCAAGGACCAGTTCAGCGTATGGATCGGCGACGAGGCGGATCCCAAGATCCCCGGCAACCTGGCGGAGGTACTGAGCGGCCACGAGAGCAAGGGCGAGTACATCCTCATCGTCCAGCCGCCGGACAAGACAGGCGACCCGCGCGGCAGCTTCTACGACCTCGTCGTGAAGCTCGGCGACGAAACCGTCAGCTTCAGCAGCGCGTTCGACACCGAGCCGCTGTCGATCATCTACGACATCCAGCAGATCGACATGCAGCTCGTGATCGACAACTCCGGCAGCATGCTGGACGACGGCAAGATGGACGCGGCAAAGAGCGTCGCCAAGGCGTACGTCGACTGGGCGCAGAGCGACGACCAGATCGGCATCACGAAGTTCGACGACACCGCCAGCCTGGTGGTGGCGTTGGACGTCATGACGTCGGAGGCGAAGCGGGGCCTCTTCAAGGCCTTCATCGACCTGATCGAGCCGGGCGGCGCCACCTCCATCGGTGAGGGCCTGGCCACGGGCGATGGCGACCTGGTGGCCAACGGACGTCCGGCCCCCGCCGAGCCCTGGATCCTGCTGCTGAGCGACGGCTACGAGAACGTGGCCCGCTGGGTAGACGACGTGATGCCGTTCGCGAGCCGCACGCGGGTGCACGCCATCGCGCTGGGAGCGGAGAGCGACCAGAACCTGCTGCAGTGGATCGCCGCGCAGCCCGAGGGCGCCGAGGAGGTCGGGCGCTACGAGTACATCCCCGACCCCGAAGAGGCCGGCGGAGGCGCGGGCGCGGGCCCTGGTCTCGCTCCGCCAGCCCCGGCGACTGCGTCTGCTTCCTCTGGAAGCCTGGCGCGCAACCTCGCCGACGCGTACCGCACGATGTTCGAGGCGTCCCACAACTACGAGCGGTTGTGGGAAGCGGCGGGGACCGGTCCGTTGCAGCACAGCCTCACCGTTGCGGAGGACAACATCACCGAGATGGTGCTCTCCCTCTACTGGGAGGGATCGGCGATGACGCTCTCCCTCGAGGACCCGCTCGGGAACCCGGTCAGCGCCGCGACCCCCGGCGCGCGCGTCGTCGCGGACGGGCAGCACGCCGTCGTGCAGCTCGACACGCTCACCCCCGGAACCTGGACCATCGACATCGGCGGCAGCGGCGACTATCACGCGGCGCTGTCCGCGAAGGTGCGCGAGGGCGTCCAGGTCGAGCTGCTCTTCGGCCAGTTCCACCAGGACGCCTACGCGTACTCGCTGCAGGGCCTCTACCTACCCGGCATTCCCATGCCCATCATCGCGATGCTGACCGACGACCTGGGACCCATCGGCGGCGCGACGGTGACCGCCGAGGTGCTGAACCCGGACGGCACGACGAAGGCGATCCAGCTCTACGACGACGGCGCGCATTACGACGGTGTGCAGGGGGACGGCGTCTACGCGAACCACTACCGGCTGACCCACACCGGCGCGACCACGGGCTACCAGCAGGACCCGCCGCTCGGGGGCGTCGGACCCGGGAGCTACAAGGTTTCCGTCGAGGCGAGCGGGACGAACAACAAGGCCCAGACCTTCGAACGGGTGTCCAAGGGTGCCTTCCACCTGCTGGACCACCCCGAGCTCTTCGCCGACCAGGAGCCCGACGGAATGCCCGACCGCTGGGAGGATCGCTTCAGCTGCGTCGACTCGACCGTCGTGGACGCCACCGACGACCCGGACGGAGACGGCCTCGTCAACCGGGACGAGCTGTTCAATGGCACGAACCCCTGCAACGCGGACACCGACTTCGGCGGCGAGCCGGACGGGTCCGAGGTGGCGGCGGACCGCGACCCCCTCGAGCCTTCGGACGACTTCATCGGACGCCTGGAGGACCTCGAGGTCGTCACCCACATCCATCACACGAAGACCGCGGACGAGTGGCTCATCCCCAACGGCCTGACCCTGCGCTTCGGCCTCGACCCGTCGATGGTGGAGATCGACGTCTACCGCCGACTGCAGGGACAGACGCCGTGGACCCTGCTGACCACCCTCGACACCGCCGCGACCGCGGGCATCTACCAGGACCTCGGCCTCACCACGGGGATGACCTACGAGTATCACGGCGTCCCCGTCGGGCTGAGCAACGTCCGCGGCATGCCGAGCCACGTCATCGCCGGAACCGCGCGGCTCGATCCGGTTCCTCCCGAGGGCAGCATCGTGATCGACCAGGGCCTCGCGAAGGTGCCCGACGCCAATCATCAGCTCGCCCTCACCTACTCGGGCGACGCGGTGGAGATGCAGATTTCCGAGGATCAGAACTTCGCGGCCGCCGTCTGGGTGCCGGTGGCGGCGACGACCGCCTATGTAAGCACACCTGGGCCGGGGGGAGTCGTCGACATCCACGTCCAGTACCGCGACGCGGCAGGGAACGTGTCGGTCCCGGATTCGGACTCGGTGCTCGTCGATGCGAGTGGAAGCTACGGCGCGCTGGTCGCTTCGGTTTCCCTCAGCCCCCCCAACCTGCACGGCGGCCTGGCGGGTGTGCTCTTCGACGTCCCGAACGTCGTGACCGCATACACGAGCCCCACCGGCGGCGTATCGATCGCGGACCTGCCGGTGGGCAGCTACGACGTGCACGTGGAGCGCATGGGCTACCAGACCGTCCTGCCCGTCCCGGCCACGATCAGCGACGGAGCCACCACCAACCTGGGCCAGATCCAGCTGTACGCGGTGGACAGCGACAACGACGGCCTGTGGGACCTCGACGAGTTCGACCTGGGCACGGACCCGAACAACCCCGACACGGACGGCGACGGCATCCAGGACGGCACCGAGCTGGGAATCACCACCGGAGTCGCCGACCCCGACGGAGGCGGACCCCTCGTCGGGACGGATGCGAACCTGTTCGTGCCCGACGCCGACCCGACGACCACCACCTCGCCACTCCTCGCCGACACGGACGGCGACGGCCTGCTCGACGGAGACGAGGACAGCAACCACAACGGCCAACTGGACCCGGGAGAAACCGACCCGCTCGTCCCGAACGGACCCGCTCTCCTCCCCACCCTGACCGCCTGGGGAACGGCGGCGCTGGCCGCCGCCCTGGCCCTGGCAGCGAGACGGCTACAGCGCCGCAAGCGGCACTAGATCCTCGGGTCCGCGCGCACCACCCGGCGATACCGCCGGCGAGCCCGGGGTCTGGCGAAAGCCGTCGCGAGCCAGTCTCCGGCTCGGACTTGGACTTGGACTTGGACTCGGACTTGGACTCGGACTCGGCCCAGTCGAGGATGGCTGCGGACCCCTGCACGACTCGATCCCCCTCGACGAGAATCGGCAACGACGACGACGCGGCACCCAGCTCCTGGGCGACCTGCAGGTGGGGCCCGGGCGCCAGGTGTTTCAGCGCGTAGTCGACGCCGTGGAAGTCGAGCGCCCAACGCGCCTTCTCACAGTAGTGGGAGATCGCGAAGACGTAGAGTACGGGTCGGGTCATCGAGGGTTCCCTCTTCCAGGGAGTCGCCGAGCGAGGAGGTAGGCACCAAACCCGGCACCTGCCGAGATCGCCGGAGCGGGCCAGCGGATCAGCGTCCAGGCGACGGCCGCGACACCGAGTGCAACGGCGACCCCCAGTAACCTGGCGCCCCACTCGGCCCTGCGCGTGACTCGTTTCGGCATTCGACCCCGCTGCGGGTTCACGGTGGCCCTTGTTTCAGAGCCCCCGCGACCCCGTCGACGGAAGGTCTAGGCGATCTCCACGAAAACCCAAGTCGGCAGGGGTCTGAGGCCGACAACTGAGTTGCTTCGCCAGACAGCAGCAGGTCCGAGCCGCCCGCAGACTGGAAGACCACGTGGGGCCTTCGGATCGGATACGCTGGGCCCGAGAGGAGCTCTCATGACGGGCACCATGACGGGGGAGCCATGACGGGGGAGCCATGACGGGCAACGCGACGGACTTCCGCACTCCGATCCGCTTCGGGCAGACCGACTTTCGCGTTTCCCGACTCGGCATCGGCAGCAGCTTCACGGGTGACCCGGCCTTCATCGAAGAGGCCGTCGAGCAAGGGGTCAACTATCTGTATTGGGGATCAATCCGCCGGCCGGCGTTCGGGCGCGCGATGCGGAACGTCGCGCGCAAGAACCGCGAAGGCGTCGTGCTCACGGTGCAGTCCTACAGCCGGATCGCCGCCTTGCTGGCGCCGTCCATCGAGATCGCGCTGCGGCGGGCCGGGATCGAGTACTTCGACTTCCTGCTGCTCGGCAAGTGGGACCAACCGCCCGGCCCGGCCCTCATCGACGCTGCGGAACGCCTGAAGGAAAAGGGCCGCGTGCGACACCTCATGATGAGCACCCACAACCGGCCGTCGCTGCAAGGACACTTCGAGCGCTTCGCCGCGAAGGAGAGCCCCTTCGACGCATTCATGCTGCGCTACAACCCGGTGCACCGCGGCGCGGAACGTGACGTCTTCCCGTTCCTGCCTTCTTCTACACAGCCCGGGGCCGACTCTGAGCCCGGGGCCGACCGTCAGCCCGGGGCCGACCGTCAGCCCAGGCCGGGGCCCGGCATCATCGCCTACACGGCAACCCGCTGGGGCCACATGCTCGACCCCAAGAAGATGCCGCCCGGCGAATCACCGCCGCGCCCCCGCGATTGCTACCGCTTCGCCCTGAGCCAACCCGCCGTGAGCCTGGTGCTCTGCGGACCGCGCAACCGGGAAGAGATGCAGGAAGCGATGCGCGCCCTCGACGAGGGACCCCTCGACCCCGAGGAAACGGCGCGCATGCACCGCATCGGCGACCACATCTACGGCCGCTACAAGCCGAACTTCGCCGAAAAAGGTGACGCTTAGCTGCTCAACAGATCCACGATCTCGCTGGTGCGGGCTCGGGCGTCCTTGCGGCCGAGGTCCATGGCTGGCTCGGTGAAGCTGCGATCGAAGAGCAGGTAGGACAGCAGGTCTGCCTCGCCCTCGGGCGCACCGAGCTGGGCCATGCTCGTCAGCAGCGACGGGAGTAGCCCGAGGGATCGCGCTCCCTGCTTTGCGTAGGACGACGACGCCAGCGCTCCCAGGTCCTTGCTGGGGTGGAGCGCCAGGGTGGTCACGCGCCGGTAGTCGGCGCCGCGCTGTGCGCGGACGGCCACGTTGATCTTCTCGAGGAAGTCGGCGCCGAAGGTCTGCTCACCCTGCTCGATCAGGGCGTTCACGAGGTCGACGCGCTGCAGGTCGTATTCGAGACGGTCGAGCATCAACGAGTTCATCACCTTGCCCAGCAGGAACGCCGGCTGTGCGATCACCTCTTCCGGATAGATCGGCATCGTCTCACCCGGCTCGGCCAGGTGTTTCAGGCCGATGATCAGCAGCCGCTCGCAGCCCAGGCGCAGCGCCGGAGACAGCGGTGTGTTCATGCGCAGGCCACCGTCCAGGTAGTAGCGGTCCCCGATGCGCACGGCCGGAAAGAAGAAGGGGATGGCTGCAGACGCGCGGACGTGACGCGGTGTGATCTCGTCGAGAGCGGCGGTGGCGTTCGGGTCGAAGGACCAGGGGCTGGGGTCGGCGAGGTTGCCGTCCATGAAGACGTGGACGAGGCCGGTGCGCACCTGCGTGCAGGACACGCACAGCACACCGGGAGTCGAACGCGCGAGGTTCGCCCGCAGGTGTTCCCAGGGAATGCGCTCGTCCACCAGACGCTCGAGCGGTGCGATGTCCACCAGGCCGCCGATCACCTCGGCCCCGGCGCGAAGTCGCCTGGCCAGGCGTGAGACGCCGAGCGCGCGCAGCGGCACGCCGAGCAGGTCGCCCGCAGACACGCGCAAGACGTCGCCCACCCGCATCTCCCGCCATGTCTCGTCCAGCCGATCGGCCCGCGGCCCCGCGTCGAAATGTGCGCTCGCGGCCAGGTACGCCGCGTGAAGGGCGCCGACGGAGGTACCGGAGACGACGTCGAACTCGAAGCCCGCCGGAAGTTGGGGGTACACCTCCTCGAACAGGTGAGCCAGCACGCCGGCCTCGTAGGCGCCCCGGGCGCCGCCGCCCGAAAGCACGATCCCGACCCGCCGCCGTATGGGCGTAGACTCCGTCACGCCCGGGAGCCTAGCCCCTCACGGAAACGCTAAGGAGAATGGGCAGTGCTTGATATATCAAGCAACCTGGCCGACACTCCGGAAACGGCTTCACACCCTCACCCGTGGATCCAGCGGGCACAGTAAAGGTCAAGCGAATGCCCACCGAACTCGAGGTCCTGATCCAACAAGGCCAGGATCGCATCAAGCAGATCCTGCCAAGCGGCGGTCCGAGCGGCCTCTTCGCAGTCATCGCGCTCGCTCTCGTCATTCTGACCGCCTGGACGGGCTTCTACACGGTGCCCAGCGACTCCGTCGCCGTCGTGCAGCGTTTCGGGAAGTATCTGAAGGACGTGCCGCCGGGGCTGCAGTTCAAGCTACCGCTCGGCATCGACACGGCGACCATCGTTCCCGTCAAGCGACAGCTGAAGCAGGAGTTCGGGTTCACGACGCCGGGAGCGCGCGATCCGTATCAGACTTCTCGTGCCGGCAGCGGGAAGCACGAAACGCAGATGGTGACGGGAGACCTCAACGCCGCGCTGGTGGAATGGGTGGTCCAGTACCGCATCTCGGATCCGGCCAGCTTCCTGTTCGAGGTCCGGGAACCGAGTGAAACGCTCCGCTATGTCTCCGAATCCGTGATGCGGGAAGTCGTGGGCGATCGGACGGTGGACGAGGTGATCACGATCGGCCGCCAGGAAATCGAGACCGAGGCCCTGACCAAGATGCAGGCGCTCTCCACCAAGTACGCGATGGGGATCAGCATCGACCAGGTGCAGCTGAAGAACATCAACCCGCCCGAGCCGGTGCAGGAGTCGTTCAACGAGGTCAACCAGGCCCAGCAGGAGAAAGAGAAGCTGATCAACGAGGCCCGGCGCGAGTACAACAAGGTCATTCCCCTGGCCGAGGGGGAGAGGGATCAGCGCATCCGCGAAGCCGACGGCTACCGGCTCAAGCGGATCAACGAGGCGGAAGGCGACGTCGCGAGGTTCAGCGCTTTGCTGGCGGAATACACCAAGGCGCCGGAGGTCACCCGCCGCCGCATCTATCTCGAGACCCTGCAGAGCGTCATGCCGGCGATCCAGTCCAAGATCATCGTCGACGAGCAGACGCGCGGAATCCTGCCGTTCCTGAATCTCGACTCCCAGGCGCCCGGCCCCCGGAAGGGCGTGCCAGGCGAGAAGGCAGAGATCGGAGGTCGGTCGTGAACAAGATCCTTCGAACCGCCATCCTGGCCGCCGTGGTCATCGGATTCTACGTCGCGATGAGCGCGGTCTATACGGTGAGCGAAGTCGAGCAAGTCATCGTCACCCAGTTCGGCAAGCCTGTCGGCGAGCCCATCACCACCGCCGGCCTCAAGGTCAAGCTGCCCTTCGTCCAGGAAATCAATCCCATCGACAAGCGGGTCCTCGAGTGGGACGGCCGTCCTTCGGACATGCCGACCAAGGACAAGCTCTACATCTCGGTCGACCTCTTCGCCCGCTGGCGGATCACGGAACCGCTGCAGTATTTCCTGCGGCTGCGCGACGAGCGCAGCGCCCAGTCACGCCTGGACGACATCCTCGGCAGCGAGACCCGCAACGCGGTCGCCAAGCACGAGCTGATCGAAATCATCCGGACCACAAAGGATCGCACCCCGCTGCGCGACACCCTGCTGACCGACGCCGAGCGGGACCTCAACATGGGAATGCTGGTACCGATCCAGAAGGGACGCGCCCTGGTCGAGCGGCAGATCTTCGAGGCGGCCGCTGAAAAGGTCCGCGTCTTCGGCATCGAGCTGCTCGACATCCGCTTCAAGCGAATCAACTACAACGAGAGCGTCCGCCCGAAGATCTACGATCGAATGATCAGCGAGCGGCGCCAGATCGCGGAACGCTTCCTGTCCGAGGGGAACGGCGAAGCCGCCAGAATCCGAGGCAACCGCGTACGCGACTTGAACAAGATCCAGTCCGAAGCCTACCGGGACGTCGAGGAGATCCGAGGCGCTGCGGACGCGAAGGCAACCGAGATCTACGCGAAGGCCTACAACCAGAGCCCCGAGTCGGTCGCCTTCTACGAGTTCACCCGAACCATGCAGGCCTACAAGTCGATCCTCAGCGAGGGAACGACGCTCGTCCTCTCGACGGACAGCGACCTCTTCAAGTTCCTGAAGGGGATGTCACCGGATGGTCGTGGGAGTAGGCGTTAGGCGCTCCTCGCCGGATTCCTTGCGGATCGAGTGACGCCACGGGTTAGAGTGGGGCACGCACCCAACCTCGAGGTGGCGCCATGCCGAGGATCCTGGTTCTGGCCTCTCTGGTCTCTCTGGCCTCTCTGGTCATCGCCGCCCCGGCGCTGGCTACCGGCTTCATCGTGCAGGGCCGTACCGATTTTGTTCCGGGGGTCGAGTTGGGCTGGATGCGCGCGACCTTCTTTCGCATCGAAGACGGCCTGGTGAAGCCGCAGAACACGGCGATCGACCAGTGGAAGCACCATAGCGATACGAACGGAAGCGATTGGGCCACCGGGGTGCGCATCGCCGAAGTCGACTCGCTGCCGACTGGCCTCTACCGGGGTCAGGTGTCCGTCTACGACCCGAACGGAGGCCTGCTCGCCAGCCGACCGGTTCGCGTTACCCTGAACACCGGTTACTTCCACGTCGTGACGGTGCTGATGTCCCGCGAGGATCCTCCTCGAGTCGGCGTGCTGCCGGCGATCGAGGTCTCGCATTGGACGTCCGAAGAAGTCGACGTGCCCGGGGATTCCGATGTCGAGGAGACCAAGAGCCCGACCCAGTGCCCTCCCAACCTGGCGATGACCGAGCTCGCTTGCGACGCCAACTTCTGCGACAACGTCCAGATCACCTGCAAGTCCTTCCCGGGTGTCACCAGCGTGGCCCACCGCTTCACGCCCTTCTTCTCGGACGGCGACGGCTACCAGGGCTGCAACAGCAACGAGTTCGCAACGGGGCTCACGTGTCGCGGCGACTTCTGCGACGACATCAGCCTCCGCTGCACCGAGCACACCGGGACCGAAGAGCTCTGCTACACGACCGATCCGATTTCGGACGGCCAGCCCCTCATCGAGGTGGTCCCTGCGAACGGCTACGTGCGGCGGATTCAGTGCGAAGGCAACTTCTGCGACGACAAGCGCCTCGAGATCTGCCTCCTCAAGGAGTACCCGCTGCATCTCGGGGCGTTTCCGGGGCTGTGCGTGACGTCGGTCGCCGGCTTGTTCGGGCTGGCAGCGTGCGACAGCGCCGCGCAGGGCGGCAACATCGCGCAGACCTGGAGCCTCAACGACCAGACGGGCGAGATCGTGAACCCCCTCTCGGGCACCTGCCTCACCGCACTCGGCGGCCAGGGCGCCGTCACCGAGGAGCCGTGCATCGAGGCCGGTGACACCAACTGGTTCATGGACGGATCCGGTCGCCTGAGCAGCATCGACCCGAACAACAACCCACTGTGCCTGACCCTCGTCGGCGTGCAGGACCCGACGGCCCCGCCGCCGATCGGCGCGAGCTTCGAGCTCGGCGCGTGCTCGTCGGCGCTCTACCAGGTGTTCGAGCCGACCAACGCGGGGCTACCCCCGCCTCTCCCGGAGATCGATGTGGGCAGCGGAGAGATCATCTACCTGCCGGCGCTGCCGGGACTGGGGTGGATGATCCTGGCAGCCGCGCTCGCGGCGGCGGGCGCGCAGGCTGTGAGGCGCAGGTTGTAGGGTGCAGGCGACGTCCCGCAACGCCGGCGCCTATGGTGGTCGCCGCTGTCACGGCATAACAACCGAACTCAGAAGGAGGTCCGAAGTGAACGCTCGAAACCTGATCGGGTTCCCGTTTCTGGTCGTGCTGATCGTCCTGACATCGCCTGCCTGGGGACAGGACGGCGACGCGACGGAAGACTTCGCGAGGAGCGGCCCTTACGGGATCGTGTTGGGTGTGGGAGCGATCGAGACCTTCGACAACACGGGGCCATTCGATTTCTCGAACGGCGGCGGATTCAACGTCCGCGCCGGATGGCGCTTGTGGCCCTACCTCGCGGCCGAGATGCAGTTCGAGTACGTCACGGGCTTCAGCGACCTGGGTCTCGACATCGACGTCTGGAACGTCACATGGAACGCGAAGGCGTTCCTGCTGACCGGTCGCTGGCAGCCGTACGCGCTGTTCGGCATGGGTGTGGCCGAGGCCAACCTGGACGGCCCCGGCGGGTCGATCGACGAGAACGACTTCGCCATCCGGGTTGGGGGTGGCCTCGACTTCTACGTGACCGAGCACGTAGCCCTGACCGTCGAGTCCGCCTGGATCAAGCCGACGGACGACATCAAGGACGTGAACTACGTGACGATCGGAGGCGGCATCCAGTACCGGTTCTGAGCCGGCGCGCTCGTTGTAGCGATCGCGCCAGCTGAGCGCGGAGCGACGCCTAGTGCATCGACACGACCTGCGGCTCGCACTCGTAGTAGTCCATCGACTTGTCCTCGGCGAACACCATCAGGTTCAGCTCCTGCAGGTTGGGAGGCGCGATCGAATGCTCTTCGACCGGGGTCGACTGGTCGACTTCGAACAGTAGATGCGCTTTCTCGAGACCCTGCTCCGCATAGCCGGCGTACGCCGTGCGCATCGAGTCCCCGATCCGTTCCAGAGGCTCCTTCAGGTCAGCACTGAAGTTCGGATGCGCCAATATCACGGGAACGAAGTCGGCGAGCTCCCGTACCCGCTCCCACCCGCTGCTCGCGTAGGTCCGAGACTGCGGGGGGATGACGCCTACGGCCTCGGGTCCGTCCACGTGCGCGTAGACATCGTGCGGGTAGTCGATGCCGGCTCCCGACAAGAGAAGATAAGTGGCACGCCCGCTCTCCGGTTCGAGTCCTCGATGGGCGTAGAGAGTCCATTGAATGGCGCGCTCCTGGAAGACAGGCTCGTAGCTCGCGAATTCGACCAGGCGGATCGACTGCCCCTTCACCAGGCACTTGGTGGGGTTGAGCTCGCTGCGAACCAGGTTCTTGCTGGTCTCCACCCGCTGAAACTCGCAGCCCTCCTTGCGGATCCAGCGGCCGCCCTGCTGGACGAACACGACGCCAACCTGGCCGAGGCCGCCCCCCTGGCTCTGGGCTTTGATCTCGATGGTCTTGTCGTGCTTGCCGTCGTATACACCCTCCCACAGCATCAGCTTCGTGGCGCCGTCCCTCCGCGTGAGGATGACCTGCACCAGAGAGTCGAACCTCACTCGGTTCTGATAGAAGCTGGGCGGGAAATCCCTGGAGATGTCCAGCACCTCCTTGACCGTCTCCGGGCCCAGGTAGCGGATCCCTCCCTGGTAGTCGACGTAGGTCTTGATGTGCTTCGGCCTGTCGGGGATCGAGTAGCGATCTCCGTTCGGCCACAGGTAGTAGCCGGCTCCCACCGCGATCGTGAGCATGGCAGCCACGCTGGCCACGGCCTTGGTGGCGGTCGCCCAACGCCGTCGCCGGCGGGCCACCTCGACCTTCTCGAGCAGCTCCATCACCCTGTCCTGCGAGCCCTTGGCGCGTGAGTCGCGGAGGAAGCTGTGGGCTGCGTGGCGACCCGTTTCGACGAGGTACTCCTTTTCGTCCTCTCCCAGCGCGAAGTCCGCAGTCTTGATGGGATGGGTGTTGATGACGATCGACCGGTCCTGGTAGGTCTCGAGAGTGGTCTCCTCGTCCCGGTCTAGCATGATGTTCAGGGCCTCGAGGACCCACCACTTCGAGCGGGCCGCCCGTTTCGCGTCGAACACGCCGCTCTTCTCGTTCTTCCTCGGTTCCTCGCCGATGTAGAGTGCGATGAAATCCTCGGGCGGCAGATCGCCGTGCTCGTCCGGCTGCAGAGGTCCCCGAACTCTCTGGTAGACGTCCACCGGGAAGTTGTTCAGGAGCCCGCCGTCGTAGACCCGATAGCCTCCCTCGGTCTTCGGGATGAAGATGCCCGGGATCGAGGAGCTGACGCGAACTGCGTGCTTGATGGGAGTCTCGTTGCGAACGCCCTCGGAGTCGTACGTCAGTGTTCCGAGCTTGGGATGCGATGCGAAGATGACAGCCCGTCGGCCGGTCGGCTGGAGCCTTCGCATCTCGAGTACGCCGCGGCTGCCGAGCTTCGCTTCGAGCAGCTGCCCCACCCATTCGCTCAGGGCGTTCCCCGGGTACATGCCGCCGCGGACCAGCAAGTTCCAGCAGAGTGCCTTCACGAGCCGGGCGTCGAGCAGCTTCTTGAAGTCCATCTGTTTGAGAGCCGCCTGAAGCTCCTTGGGCGTGTAGCCGGCCGCCAGAAGGGCGGCGGCCAGGGATCCGGCCGAGGTGCCGACGAAGATGTGGAAGTGGTAGCCCGCTTCTTCGAGCACCTCGATTGCGCCCGCGAATGCGAGGCCCTTGATACCGCCTCCCTTCATCACGAGGGCATGAATCGTTTCGGACTTCGGGGGATCGATCATCTCAGACCTCCTCGGCTGGGTGGACGGGTGAGTCCCTTCGAAGGCTCGTGACCTGGGACAGCGCGACCGCGACCAGGATCAGCGCGCTGCCGAGCACGAACCGGGGCGATAGTGTCTCGCCCAGGACCAGCCAGGCGGTCCCAGTAGCGAACACAGGCTCGAGAGCCAGGATCACAGCCGCCTGGGTGCTGGAGACGAAACCCTGCGCCCAGGTCTGCAGCAAGTAGGCCAGCGTACTGGCGATGAGCCCAGTGAAGAGTAGGGCCAGCATGATTCGCGGCTGCAGAAGCGGGGCCCCTTCGCTCAGCAAGTCCGGGATTGCGAAGCACGTCGAGACCAAGGCGACCACGGTCATCTGTATCGCCGTGAACAGCACCGGCGCCCCACGATGGCCGCGCGCGCCCACCACCAGTACCTGCAGGGCGAAGAAGCCTGCGGCGCCGATCAGCAGCATGTGGCGCAGGGCCAAGGCCGGGGCAACGACCTCGTTGATCACCAGGACACCACAAACCGCCGTGAGGGCGCCACCCCACTCATGTACCGTGGCCCGGCGGATTCGGTTGCCGGGTGTCAGCATCAGAAAGAGCGGAACGAAGACGAGGTAGAGGCTCGTCAAGAACGCCGCCGTCGATGCCGGGGCGTAGCGGATCCCGAAAGTCTGCGTCGCGTACGCACCGAACAGCGCGGCGCCGGCCCAGCCTCCATGACTCACCACACGGGAAATGTTCACCCCGTCGTAGCTCGCCGACTGACGGCGCTCCTGCAGTACCAGGGGTATGAGCGAGACGGTGGCGATCGTGAAGCGGGCTGCCAGAAAGGGAAAGACCGGCCAGCGAGAGACGGCGTCCTTCACCACGACGAAATTCACACCCCAGATCGCGACAGCCGAGAGCATGCCGGCCACCGCTAGCGGCACGATCCAGCCAGCCCATCCGCGTGTCTGCCCCAACAAGCCCCCGCTCCATCCCGCCCCGGCATAGGGTTCGCCCGTCGAGCGCGGACCGCTGTATCTGGCTTTACACTCGCATTCAAGGCCGAGCGGCCTCGGGCTTGGGCTTCCCGCCACGAAACTCCAGCGGAACCCGGCCCTCGCGCTCCAGGTCGTCCGTCAGAACATGGGCGCGGCGCGGCCTACGACTTCGTGTCGAGCGATGGGCCGGGGCGAAAGGAAGCGGTCTCGCTACGGGACTACACGGCGTTCGGCCGAGCCGTCACGAACGGCTCTCCGTGCTCTCGCCTTCTCCCTGGGCCCATCCAACCCCATCAGCGTGCGCACCAGCCCCTTGTGGTACTCGCGGACGGTGTGCAGGCCCTTGGGTACGAAGGGCAGCAGCTGTCTTGGACTGTCGAATTTTTTTTCGCCCAGTCCGTCGAGGTCGAACCGGAGCCCCAGCGCAATGTCGGCCGCTGTCGGAACGACGAGGGCGCTGATCACTGCGCTGCTCTGAGACAGGGAGGTCTTGGGCCCGACATCGATCGAGAGCGGCTTCATGACCTTGTTGCCGAGCCAGGGGATCGGCCCGACGAGTAGTTCGACCGCATGTCCAACTACCGGATACGGACAGCGCGTCACTTCCCGGGACAGAATCACGTCCCAGGTCCCGGGCCACCAGCACCCACTACCGGGGAGTCGGTGTCCTTGCGCGAAGGTGCTGAGCTCGAAGAGCTTCAACGACTCGACGCGAACCGTATCCTCGACAGTGTGCTGGACGATCCGGTCGATCCGTGCCGTTTTCGTCTCGTCGCCCTTCGTCTGTTTGGGCTCCTCGCGTTCGCCGATTTTCAGCTTGATCTCGAGCTCTGCGCTGGCCGCACTCGAGAGCGCCATGGGTGTGACCTCGACACTGGTCCCGTCACTGATCGCGACTGTCGTCCTTTCGGGATCGGCGGCTGCCTTCGCGATGGCGAGAGCCACGTTCGCGGCGGCAACACGTGGATCGTTCTTCAGGACGTCCAAGGCGCTCGTTTCATCATCATCATCGTTCAGCGCCTCCTTCGCGGCCTCGAGCGCGTCTCCGAAGGAAATCGGCTTCTGAAAGCCGAAATAGTGCTTTACTCCCCCGTCCACCTTGGCGGACCGCCCGCTCAGGCTGGAAACCGCAACCAAGCCATTGGACGCGTATCCGATCTTCTTCCCGAGGCTCTTCCGGCGCTCGTGCTCACCACGATCGCGCTCTGCCCGCCTCTTGACGCCGTCGAGCGCTTCCTCGAGATCGGGCTTGTCCTCCGGCGACGCAGCCTTGATCTGCATCTTCAAGCCCGCGATCTCGTCCTCGAAGGCTTGCCTTCGCGTCCTTCGGTTGTCCTTCTCGAGGTCTGTGTACTCCCAAGGGAGCCTGCGCATCGCCCGATCGACGCAGACCTCGAGGTCGGCGTTGAATGCCTCGACCAGACCTCCAAACAGAGAGTCCAACGTGTCGGCGCTTCGCCGCAGATCGTAGCTGACGAAGTCGTCGGGGTACTGGACCGACCACTTGTAGTGGAACAGGTAGTCCGCGAGTGCGGACCTGAGCCGACGCCCTCTTCCGCGCTCCAGGAGTTCCGCCAGGAGCGGCCCAAAGCTGCGGAACACCCGGGGGCTCGTGTCTGCTTTGGGCTCAGAGTCGGCCTGTTTGGGGACGGCGCCGTCGGGATCGCAGAGAACGACCAGGTCTGATTTGAAGTACTGACCTGGCCAACGGCCCTCCATCACGCTGACCAGCTTACTCGCCTCTATCGAGGGGTTGTCGGTTGCTGCGAGGAGCAAGAACAACCGGCTCAGCGACGCGGGGAACGGCGCGAAGGCGTCGCGATAGGCGAGCGTGTAGTTCTCGCCTTCGCGCAGCGGTGACTGAATGTAGTCACGGAAGATCCTGGCTTCGTGGTCGATCGCCTGAATGCCCTTCTCGGGACACGCGCGAGGCTCGATCTTCGAAGGCGAAGGACTCGTCGCCTGGTAACAACGAATCTGCTCGCTGAGGTACCAGACGCCTCGTCGGATCGCCCCCTGCATCGCGCCGCTGAGATCGCGAACTCGTCTTCGCAGCAGCTCGTGACCCAACCCGAGCGCGTCACCCAGAGCGGCATCGTCGCCCTTGGCATTCAGCTGACTCGAGAAGAAGCGCATGCTGATCTGCGGGCGAGGCAGGTCCATCTGCTGAATGAGCCGCTTGAGCTTGTGGCGCCGCTCGTCTTCGCCCGGAGGTGCGTCGATGATGACGAGATCAGACCCGATGGACTTCACGAAGTCCTCCGAGGACTTCCGCTCCAGGACTTCCGCAATCGCTCCAGCCTCTCGGAAGTGATAGAGACGCACGACTTCGGATCGCGAACGATCCTCTCCCTGCGCCGAAGCCACAAGGGTGAGGGTGAGCATCGTGACCGAAAGCCAGGTCGCTGCGCGCACGAGTATCTGCATCACGTGATCCATCCTCCCGCTCAGAGGCGGTGCAGCGAAGACCGATAGCCGACCTGTCGTCAACCGCGATAACTCAAACGGGGGGCGCATCGACTCGCCTAGCGCCCGAGCGCTTGATTTCTGAAGCGCTCGAGGCCGAGCTTCAGCAGCTGGGCGACGGGCTCGTTCCCCAGCGCGACGCGCTGCCGTCCGCAGAGGCCGGTGATCGGCTGGCGATGTACCTCGGGCGGGTGATCGCCCGGTCAGACCATTCGGCTAAGCCGCCCGCCAGCGGCCGGGGGGCTCGGCATCGAGGGCGGCATGGTGGGCCCTCGGGGGCTCGAACTCGGACCGTTGGATCAAGGGAACCCGAGGAGCCCGAGGAATAACAAGTGGTTGGCGCTCGTGCGGTTGCAGGGTGTCCACATGGGTTGCAGAGGGTTGCACCGAGGACGGCCCTGACACCGATACGGCCTGTCCGTTTCACCCCCTTCCAGGGGCGGGCGGGCGTACAATTGGAGGCCGAGCACCCCCATGCCGAAACGAGCCGCCTCGATCGAGACAGCAGTTCGAACCATGGGCATCGGCCTGATCCTCGCCGGGCTGCTGACCGGCTCGCGTTCTGTCGCGCGCGACCGGACCCCGTCCCCTTCGCTCGCGGTGCTGAGGGGTCCGCTCGCGTTCGAGCCCAACCGCGGCCAGGCCGAGCCCTCGGTTCGATTCCTGACGGATGGTCCCGGCTATCGCATTTCGCTCACTTCGACCGCAGCGATTCTCTCGCTCCGTTCAAGAGGTCGCGATGCGGATCTCGCCGACCGGGCACGTCCGCTGCAGCCAGGGCCTCGCATCGGTGCCAACAGAAGCGCGACGGCCGACAGGGAAGAGATTCGCCTGCAGCTCTTCGGCGCGAACCCCTCGCCTGATCTCGTGGGGCGTGATCGCCTGCCCGGGCACGTGAACTATCTGCGAGGCCGCGATACGCGAAACTGGTTGACGCGGATTCCCACGCACGCGCGAGTTCGCTATCGCGAGGTGTACCCCGGCATCGACCTCGAATACTACGGCGCCGGTGGCCAGCTCGAGTTCGACTTCATCGTAGAGCCCGGCGCCGATTCGAGTGTGATCGAGTTCATGGTCGACGGCGCGGCTCGGGTAGCCCTCGAAGACGAGGATCTCGTTCTCTCGCTGCGGAGCGGTGAGATCCGCCTACGCCGACCCGAGATCTATCAATTGAGCGCGAAGGCGGGCGCGGACCGGAGCACGCGAGAACCGATCTCGGGCGGCTTCGTCCAGCGTGCGGGGAACCGCATCGGCTTCGAACTCGCTGCCTACGACCACGCCCGCGCGCTCGTGATCGATCCGCGGGTCGTCTACTCGACCTATCTCGGAACCGGAAGCCAAGAATTCTACATGGACGTGGCCGCAGACAGCGACGGCAACGCCTATGTGGTGGGCACGCGAGAAGTGGGTGTCCATTTCGACGGGATCGTGCAGAAGCTCTCGGCACTGGGAACGGGGCCAATGTACACGACGCTCTTCCAGGGAACCGACGGCGGAGGCGGGGTTCCATCTGGCGCCGACGAGTATCCGCTCTCGATTGCGGTGGACGCCAACGGCAACGCCTACGTGGCTGGCCAGACCAACTCGGAAAACCTCCCACTCGTCAACGCGGCTCAGTCGAGCTATGGCGGCAGCGGCGACGCGTTCGCCGCCAAGCTCGACCCAGACGGAATGCCCGTGTATGTGACCTATCTCGGTGGAACCGATTTCGACTTCGGGGCCGGAGTCGACGTCGATCTGGCCGGCAACGCCTACGTCACCGGCTTTGGCGGCTTCGGGTTCCCATTCACGATCGCGACTGGGGGGGGAGGCGCGTTCGTCACCAAGTTCGACCCGAGTGGGGCTGTCGTGCATACGGTCTGCGCCGGCTGCGGCAGCGGATTCAACCAGTACACGGGAGCCGACATTGCCGTGGATCCGCTCGGGCAGGCGCACGTCACGGGATACACGGGGCGAAACTTCCTCGGCATTCAGTCCGCATTCGTCACCAAGCTCAGCTCCGACGGGATGAGCGGCGTCTACCAGCACATTCGTGGGGGTACCGGCGCCGACACCCAAGGGTTTGACATCGCGCTCGACGATGCCGGAAACGCCTACTTCACCGGCCAGACCTTCTCGTCGGCCTTCCCAACCACTGCGGGCGCGTTCCAGCGGGTTCTCGATGCCGACTCTCCGCTGTGCATCTTTCCGTGCAGCGACGCCTTCGTGACGAAGCTCGACCTCAATGGATTGGCCGTCTACTCGACCTATCTCGGCGGCAGCCAGAACGAATCGGGCAACGGAATCGCCGTCGATGACACGGGCCGGGCCACCGTGGTAGGCCGCACCGGCTCCGACGACTTTCCCACGAGAAATCCCATGCAGCCAGGTTTCGCCGGGGGCATCCAGGATATCTTCGTCACGCGGCTCGCTCCCGACGGTTCCGAACTTTCATTCTCGACCTATCTCGGGGGATCGGGCGTCGACGGAGATTCCATCTTCTTTCCCGAAACGATGGGGATCGAACGCTACGGAAGCAGCAACCTGCTAGTCGCGGCAACGACGAACTCTCCCGATTTCCCCACGCAGGACGCGAGTCAGCCGAGCCCCGGCGGCGACTTCGACGGCTTCGTCGTCTCGCTCTTCGATCAGCCGGTCATCTTCGTGCCGGGTGCAGCCGGCAGTGTCCTGATCGATCGCAGTGCGAACGACGAGGAGATCTGGGTGGGCACGAGCCCCGGCCGCTGGAGAGACCTGAGCCTCTATCCCAGCGACGACCCCCTGAACCACGACATCCTCGCGGCTGATCCCGTACGAGAAATCGCTGGCCTCCTTCCGATCTATGGGCCCTTCCTCACACGGCTCGCAGACGAAGGCTTCGTCTCCTATCGCCTGACGGATGGCGACGGGACCTTCGTTCCGGAGCGACTGACCGGGAACTCCTGCGACCTCAGCCAGGCCGACGGCGCCGTCCGACCCGACCTCTTCCCGTTTCCCTACGACTGGCGACTCGACATCGGCGAGAACGCAGACCGCCTGCGCGACTACGTGCTGTGCGTCCAGCTCTTCTATCCGGACACCGAGATCAGCGTGGTCGCGCACAGCATGGGGAGCGTCATATCGCGGCGCTACGTCCTCGACCACAGCGACGATCACGGCCTGAACACGGTGATCACCGTCGGCGGCCCCTTCCTGGGAGCGCCCAAGCTCCTGTATGTCCTCGAATCCGGTGATTTCCTGCCATTCCGGGTTGGCAGCAAGATCTTTCGGGACATCGCCGGCTCGATGCCCGGCTTGCATCAGCTCGCGCCGTCCCGAAGCTATTTCGAGCTGGCCTCCGAGGTGCTCGGACTCGCCGTCATCCGGGAGAAGGACCGCGACCTCAACGGCGACGGCCTGTTGCAGGCCCTGACCTATGACGAAGCCACAGCGTTCGTCGACGCCGCGTACGGACGGGAGGGGTTCGCTCCTGGCTCCGCCAACAGTGCCTTTCATACGCAGGAGCAGGACGACTGGAGCGGGGACGCGACCGGCATCCAGTATCGGCACATTCTCGGCCGAAAGGCCGCGTTCCGGACGATCGGCGGCCTGGTTGCCACCACCAGGATCGCCTGCCGACTCTCGACCGGCCTGCTTCCACTTCGCTGTCCGGTCAAGCCCGTCATCGAACCCGTATTCACCGTGGGGGACGGGACCGTGCCGTCGCTGAGTGCGGAACGAATCGGCGGCACGACCGACCTCAACGCGCCGGATGCCGAGGTGCTGACCTTCGCCTCGAGCTCTCCCGCGGAGGACGACCTGGTCGACCACACCGGAATGATGGGAAACCCGGAAGTCCAGGATCAGATCCTGCAGTGGCTCCGGGGCGGCCTCTCTCCCGCGGTCGGAAGCGCTGCCGTGGGTGTCCAGGTGACGGCACCGATTCCACCCTATCGCTACACGACGATCAGCGGAGTCGACGACGTGATCGTTGAGGACGAGTCCGGAAACAGCACCGCGCTGGTCGACGGGGTCCTGCATGGCATCGTGCCCGGAGTCGACGTCATCGAGATCGGCGAGGACGTGTTCCTGGTCGCAACTCCGGAATCGGCCATCGAGGAGTACAGGATCACCTTCCAGAGCACCGTCGACCCCATGAGCGTGGAGATCCGTCTCGGGACGCCGGATACGACGACACGAGCGGTCCGCTTCAACGACATCGACCTGCCCGCCGGGACTGCAGCGCTCGTCACGCTTGCCCCGGCAGCAGTGCAGGATCTGCGTTACGACGCCGACGACGACCAGACCTTCGAAACCGTCGTCCCTCCCTCGGCGGACGTCTCAGGAGCCCCGGCCCAGGACACCGACGGTCCGAGCATCGCCATCGTCGTGACGCCCGAAGCCGGGGTCTCGAGACGGGTCACCTTGCTCGCAGACGACCCCGAGTCTGGCGTCGCAGCGCTCTTCTACTCCTTCAACGGCCTGGACTACCAGGCCTACACCGACAGCTTCAGCGTGAACCCATTGGCGACGCCGTTCGTCACGGTCTTCGCAGAAGATGGCGTGGCCAACCGCTCGACCCGTGTCCTCTCCGTGCCGGAGCCTCACCTCGACATCCTCGTTCTGTCGGCCCTCACGGCTCTTGCGACTCTTCGCAACACCCGCCGAAAGCGCCCGCTGCGGTCAAGTTGATCCGAACGGGTTGCGAACCTCCTCGCTGGGGCGATCCAGGCGTCGTCTTTGACCTCGGGACGAGCGGAGCGACGCCGCGTCAGCTGAAGCAACTGCTGCCGGTCTTCCACACCCAGCGCCTGGACCTCGTCGGGCAGTCGCAGGTCTCCGGACGCATAGCGGCCGGTAGGCAGCACGAACTCGAGTCGCGCCGGGGCGCTGCCGTAGATGTGCATTCTCTCCGCGTGCACGCCCCGCTGGTGGTGGAAGGCGCAAAGCGTGACGCGGTTTTCGGGCGCGTCGGAGCCGCCGGCGGACCGGAAGACCACGTGGTGGTCGTGCAGGCTCTTGCGCGAGGTGCAGCCCGGCACCAGGCAGCGGTAGCCGTCGCGCTCGATCACCGGGTCGGGACGCCGCTGCCCCGGCTCGCGCAGGGTCCAGGCCGCGATCGCGTGGTCGAGCAGTGCCTCGAAGACGGACGCATCACTGGTATCGACGCCGCCCGACCCGTCCCGGCGGCGAACGGCCTCGCGCACCGCCACTTGCACGCCAAGGAACATCAGCGCGACGTCCATCGGGACCGACCACCGCAGCTGCTGGGTGGCCTCGAGCTCCATCGGGGGCGCACACACTTGCCGTTCCTTTTCGGCTTCCTCTTCGGAGATGGGATCCTGCACGCGTTCCGGATGGAACTTGCAGCGCGCCCACCCGAACTCGGTCCCGGCGCGCAACAACAGCGCGCGCTCGATGTCCGCCACGAGACGTCGCACGGTGACCTGCCCCGCCCAGTCCACCCATTCCTGGCGCCATTCGCCTTCCATTTCGATCGCCAGGAGCGGCAGCAAGCATTGGGCCTTCACCCAGGACAGCCTCCCGGCGCGGTAGGCTTCCCGCAACTCGGGACAAGCGCCGCTCACTCGCTCGAGCCGCAGCAGCGCGCGGGCCTTGCGAGGGGACATCCCCAGATCGTTGCGCACGTAGTCGGCCAGCGTCTGATAGTCGCCCTTCCACTCGTATTCTGCGCTCGACACCACGCGCAACAGTGGCGCGATGCTGGCATCGAGGGTCTGCTCGAGCTGGATCGCCCGGCGCAGCCGACGGTCGAGTGAATGCGCGTTCGCATCGTGCAGGCCGGTCGCGAGGCGAAGCACCTCGCCGGGGATGCCGGGGTTCCGAATGCGAGTTCCTGCAGCGAAGGCGTCCTCGTCGCGCTCTCGACGGACGCGCGGCTGCATCTCGCAGTCGGTCGAGGTACTGGCATCGACACCGACCGCCGAGAACGCTTCGGCGACGACGAGCTCAAGCACCTCCCCTGCCGACAACCGCTCGCCGGCCACACGCTCCGCCAGGTCGCGCACCAGGCTCCACTTTTCCGCCAGCGCCAGCGAGCACCGCAACGAGACGCCGCACTGCGGATCTTCAGGTGCAGCAGGAGGCGGTGACTGCACCCGCACGCGGCGTTCGAGTTCGCGTGTGGACACGGCCAACGCCAGCTCGATCCAGGTCGACTCGTCCTCGCCTGTCGCGACACGTGCGATCAAGCGCGCCTTGCTCCACGGAAGCGCATTCGAGACGAGGGCGCGTTCGAGCCCGGGAAGCCCCGCGAGCGCACGATGGACCCGCGCCAGCTCTTGCAGCTGCCGCGACGAGATGCCGAGCTGCTCGCGCGCGTAGTCCGAGAGGCGAGCGAAGCACAGGGTCTCGTGGGCCGACGTGTCGATGAGCCGCGCCGCAATCGCCGCCATCACCCGACGCAGCGGGCCCACGGAAGCAGCAAGCCGGGTGAGCAGGTCTTCGGGGCAATCGTCCCGCCAGGCATCGCACGCGAGCGCCCGAGGAGAAACGGAGAGTCGAGGGATCTGGGGGATCGTCACGGATGCCAGCCCGTGGTGTTGGGGTACGCGCCATGTTAGGCGAAGGTAGAGCGAAAGTCAATCGCGAAGTTTCTCGAAATCGATTGCGAAGGACGTGCCCCACCCCACTCGGCTACCCGATCCGCGGAATCCGCCAGAGCTCGGCACTGTGTTCCCTCGTGTCCTGCGCCTGCTTCCGAGGAAGCTCGTGAATCGCGCGGAAGCTCGGCTCCGCTGGGAGGTAGTCGTACGGAGGCTCGGACGGGATCTGTCCTGACTGCGCGCGGAGAAAGCACGCGGCGCCCCGTAGCCATTGCCGAAGGTGGTCGGGCCATTCCGGGTGCGTGCGCGCGAGCTTCTCGAGTTCGCCGGGGGTTTCTGTCTCGAACTGCCTCCCGGTGAATCCCTCGATCTCGAGGATCGACGCGACGCGACCCAGGATCGCGCCCACGATGGGCGCTGCCTTCGCGGGCAGCTGCTCGTCGGCGAGATCCAGCTGCAGCTGCACGAGGCGCGGCCAGGTCAGGATCCCGTAGTCGGGGGTCCCGGCACCAACCAGGTCACGAACCTTTGGCGCGTAGTCTTCCCGAACCAGATACAGAACCTCACAGCGGGGAAAGTCGACGAAGGGACGCGCTTCTCGATAGGCCGAAGGATCTCGATCGGTGGGTTTCAGGCGATCCTGCTTGCTGAACTTCGCCTCGATCGGCACGATCAGCTCTCTGCCGTCCGCTGCCCGTGCGTGCAAGGCCATGTCAGCGAACTTCGGCTTGCCGGACGCACGAAACCCGAACTCGTGGCTCCAGCAGGCATCGACGACCTCGCCCATCGGGGCCAGGTCGGCCGCGGCCAGGATCGCTGGGACGAACTGCGAGGGATGAAACAGCTGAAAGCTCTCCCAGATCGCCACGGAGACGTGCGTTCCGTGGCGAGGGTTGGAGAACGCGTGCGGCCTGTCCGGGTCGGTCTTCGGCCGTTGAAACCAGGTGCGGTCGAACCACACGCGCTTCAGCCGGCGGTAGCGAGAAGCCCGTCCGTCGGAAGGCGCCCACCAATCGAGCGCGTCGCGATCCGGCGGAAGCGCCGGAAGCACCGTCCACCAGTAGCGGTGGTGGCCGTTTGCGGATGTCTGCACGCTAGGCCCTCGATTGGATTCTCGTTTGGGGCGCAAGTGTGCATGATCGAGTCGTCCGGCGCGCGGCCCTCCGCGGTTCGGGAAGGGTCGCGTGGAACGGGTGAACCCGTTGAACTCGGGACTCAGCCGCCGGCAGTCATCGGATCACCGATCACACGCATCTCCGATTCCGTCGTTGTCCGCGTCTGCTTGGCAGGCTTCCGCTTCCGCGCGCTGGGCGGCGACGCACTGCCGGTGGGCCTCGGCACGATCTTCGTAGCGATCGACCAGGCTTCCGATCATTCCGTCGCACAGCAGTGCTCCGAAGTCCGGCAGCGGTCGCGGGATCTCGCCCCCTCCAACCGGGAAGCGCCCGCCCGTCTGCGGCAGCAGCCGCCTGTCGGGGTCGGGCAGCGAGCTCACGTCAGGCGGGAACACGATGCGGTTCCCATCCAGGGATCGGAAGCCGCTCGGGTTGCTCGCCCAGTCCTGGGCAACGTTGCGCAGGAGCTTCTCAGCACCCGCTCCCTGGAAGGACGGCCAGGGACAACCGTCGACGAGGCACTGGGGATCGACGGGCTCAGAGATGCACAAGTGGAAGAAGCGCCCCAGATCCTCTGTGAAGTTCCTGTCTGTCGGACACGGGTCATCGCACACGAAGGCGGACGCCGCCGAGCCGTAGTAGTTGCAGTTCTCGACTGTTGGGCAGTTGTCCAAGCGGTCCACCACGCAATCGTTGTCGTCGTCGGGATCGCAGGCATCGCCGACCCCGTCGCCGTCGTTGTCCTGCTGCCCCGAGTTTGCCAACCGCCGACAGTTGTCCGTCGAATCGTCGACCCCGTCGTTGTCGTCGTCGGGGTCACACGCGTCTCCCATGCCGTCACCGTCCAGGTCGCCCTGGCCCGGATCCCAGGCCGCCGGGCAGATGTCGACGCAATCCGCCAGGCCGTCGTCGTCCTGATCGGGAAGCGGACAGATTCCGGCCAGGTCGACGCGCTGCGGGTTCGAATCCACGACGACCTGAAGCCCGTTGAGGCGTACTCGAGGAACGAGGGTGGTCGCCGTTACCGTGGCGGTCCAGACGCCGCCCATCGCGTTTGTCACCTGCACTTGTTCGACGTTGTTGATCGTGTCGTTCCCGGTCCCTGTCGCGGTTCCGGCCGCGCCCAGCACCCACGGGCTACGAACCGTGCCGTTGGGCTGGATCAGCCGCAGGTCGATGTCCTGCTGGAGGGTCGCGCCCGGCAGATCGTCCCAGGCGATCGTCGCCTGGGCGACCGATCCCGGCTCCACGCAGAACTGGAAGCTGCGCGTATCGGCGACGGACGTCAGTCGCATGGAGCGATGGCACGGGCCTGCCGGATCGCGCAGCAAGTCCGCCGCGGCCTGTGCATCGACCCGGCCCCAGCCGGTCTGGATGTCGGGGCCCGGCGTCAGAAGATCTGTCGCAGTCTGCACGAGAAGCGCCTTGTAGGCCGACGAGCGCAGCGTCAGCCCCAGGTTGTCGGCCTGCTGATGGAGCAATGCGATCGTTCCGGTGACGACGGGCGCGGCCATCGACGTCCCCGGCCGCGTTCCGTAGTTCTCTGGCAGGCCGTCTCCGTCGTTGTCCGTGGTGGTGAGATCGGTCGAGAGGAGACCCCCAGCCGAAGCGCCGTCCGCCATGACGTCGGGCTTCGTACGCCCGTCGTCCGTCGGGCCGAAGCTGGAGAAGAAGGCCGGATTTCCTGCGCCGTTCGTCGCGCCCACCGTGATGACGTTCTTGGCGGTCGCGAGGGGGCCGAGGCAATCGCGCGGGGCTGCTCCACCACCTTGCAGGCAATCCTGAAGCCCGCCGTTCGGAACGGCAGCACCGTTTGTGTCCGAGTCGTTGCGGTGGTTGCCCGCAGCCACCACGACGGGAAGCCCTTTCGACCGGACCATCTCATCGAATCGACGTGAATTGTCCGTGTACGATCCGAAGAGGTTTTGGTTGTTCAGGAAGCGAAGCGGTCCCGGCTCCCATCCGATGGGCAGACCGTATGAGTGGTTCGAGGCGTCCACGGCCGGGAACAGGACCCCGAGGAACGGGAGCGAGACGCCTGTCAATCGGAGCTCCGCGTCATCGTTCGCCGCATCGTAGCTGTCGACCGTCGCGGCCGGAGCCATGCCCTCGGCGTTCGCGTTGCCGGTGCCGTCGGCGGCGACCGTACCCGCCACGTGCGTCGCATGGTCGGTCAAGTTCGGAGCCCCGTCCCGAACCGTCACCCGCCCGACGAGATCGGGGTGGTTCTGGACGCGCCCCCCTACCGCCTCCCACACGCCCACGGTGACCCCTGCCCCGGAAAGGTTGTAGGGCGGGGCCTGAACCGTGTTGACGTTCGAGAAGCCCTGAGCATTCAGGTTGTACGGAATCGGCGCCGGGCTGGCCCGCTCGACCTTCGAGAGGATGTCCTCGGAGGCCAGCGCGTCGATGTTCTTCTTGGGAATCGCGAGGTCGAGGCCATTGAACATCTCGAACTCGAGCTGGGCGTTCTCGGGCAGGGATGCCTCGAGACGCAGCGCGAGATCCTCGATCTCCGCGAAGCTCACGTCCGCGTGGGCACGAACCCGAAACCGAATGTTGCCACTGCGGTCAACCTGATAGCCGAGGATCTTTCGAACCTGGTCGAGGCTCGCACGGTGTTTCGGCTGCTCGACCGCCGCCCAACGCACCTCGCGAAGCGATGTGAGCACGCGGAAGCCTTCGGGCGAGACGGCTGCACGCCAGGCGTTTCCGCCGAGGGGCTCCAGCATCCAGATGCCCGCCGCTGCGAGCTTCTCGAGCGACGCCACCGACCCCGGCTCATTCAACTGCACGAGGGCGTGGGCCCGTTCGGGAAACCCGCGTTCGGCACGTGCGCGCGCGGCCTGGACGCCGCCCTCGACGATCGACTGATCTACGCCGGGCTCCGGCGTGAGAGCACCGGACGGAAGCACGATCTCGAAGTCGATGTCGCCTACAGGGTCCGGAACCGGGTCAGCCGGCGGACCTGTTTCCGGCGCGCCACACGCGAGCCCCACCAGTAGGATGAGGAGTATCGACTCGCATCGAAGCATGGCTTCCTCCGTCGCCGAGTGGTGTCAGACGTCGACTGGAAGTGTTCGGGAACATGCGCGTCCCGCAATCACCCACTTGGGTGCGGCGATCGCCCCCGACCCCCATTTGGAGCCCGTCACCTTGCACTTGTTCCGCGGGTATATCGACAGGCCGGATAGAAGGGGCACCCAAAGAACGCGCCGTACCTCCCATTCTTCTGCTGCAAGTACCCGATCGAACAACTCGGGCAAGCTTCGATCTCTGCCTCGCACGCGGTTGCGGTGACTCGCGCGGGAGCGATGCCAGGATCTCGTCCGGGGACACTCCGGGCCAGCCTAGCGGGGGATAGCGCGAAGCCGCCCTGCTCTCGCCCCACCCCCGTGTCGCCTGTCTACCTACCGGCGATTCTGACTTCGAAGTTCCGGTGTCTCGGGGTGTCCCTCGGGCGGCCTACCGCCTGCGCCGCCACAACACGCTGGCCGACACCCCCACGATCGCGCCCAGCAGGACCAGGATCGGGACTCCGCTCAGGCCCGGGACGCTGGGTGCGCCGCCGGCGATTGGGATGCCTGCGGCCTGGATCTGCGACTTGACCTCGTCCGGCAGATCCTCGGGAACGAAGGCGCCGAGATACTCGAAGGTTCCCGCTCCGCCGGTGGATTCTTCCGGCGTGGCTCCGGTGAAGAAGCCGATGTCGTCGTTGCTGCCGGTGTAGCGCCAGCGGGCGAGGGTTCGAACGCCGGGCTCTTCGACGATCTTCCATCCGTTGTTCGCGTAGACGCCGGTCAGCATGGTGGCGAACTCGAAGAAGTAGGGCTCGCTCAGGCTGGGCTGGTCGACGAAGGTGAGGACGGATCCGCTGGTGTGCCCGGTGAGTTCATCGATGCACTTGCTGTCGGGACCGGGGCATGGCCCTTCGTCCCAGTACCAGTCGAAGAAGTCGGCGACCGCGAACTTGCTGTTGTTCCGGAGGAAGGCCTCGTAGCATTGGCCTCCAAAGAGTGGATCGGAGGTCGGCGCCACCAGGGGCTGATGGTTCATGTCCGCCAGTCCGTCGCATTCGCACGGTCGCGCGGCGGCAGCGCAGTATGCGGCGGGGTCCGGACTCAACTCGGCAATGAAGTCGGCGCACGTGAACCCGGGCGGACGCGGGTTCGCCAGGCAGAGGTCGGAGAAGTTCTCCACGGTGATGACGTTGATCCAGTTGAAGTGATCGACCCCGCATGCGGCCGCCGCGGCTGCCAGGCTGTATGGCGCCGAGTCGAACTGGATGAGGGCACAGTCCTTCGTCGGGTCTCCTTCGTCGAGACAGGTCTCGCTCCAGTGGATCCCGGTGTTGAGGGCCACGGCGCAGGGGGTGGGCGAGAAGTCGATGCGGATCTTCAAGTCCAGCCGGCCCGAGGCGGCGCCCGCAGCCGCCTGCGCAGAGAGGTTCGGGTTCGACAGCAAGACGTAGTAGTCGGCGTTCTGGTTCGGCTGGAACTCGATCAAGCCCGAGAAGGGCGCGCCGTCGCTTGCAGTCGCGAGGATCGCATTGCTGGGCGCGATGATGCGCGCGAGGCCACCACCGGTCCCGCCAGATGTCTCCCAGTCCAGGTACATCGTCACGAGGGCTGTCGTCGGCACATCGACGTTGAACTTGACCCGCCCCTCATAGGCGGCATGACACTCATCCCCGGTCAAGCGCCCGGACACCGACCCGGAGTACGAGCTGGTGTGCGAAAGATCGAGGCGGCCGGTGAGCTCGAGAGAGTCGTCGTCCAGATCGAGATCCAGCGCGAACTTGGCGGACGCGAGCGGTCCGCTGGAAGTCTGAGAAAGGGCGGTGACCTCACTCCGGCTCGCCGTGGTGGTGATTGACTCCTGGCGCAGCACCGGCGCGGAGCCGTTGGACGCCGATGTCATGGCGCAGAGACTCGCGTCGGTATAGGTCACCCCGGCGCTGGCCAGGCCGGGGAAGAGAGAGAGCAGGACGATGCAGGCGAGCATCGCAGCGAGGTGTGCAGCGCCGTAAAGCTCGGGCGCGAAAGGGCGGGAAACCATGGGTCCACAACCTCGACGGCAACGGGCGAAGGGGAGTGACAGGGTCAGCTCGGTCGAGCCCGACCGTAGCGGAGGATGCGACACCGGCCAGTGCCGGATACCACCGGTGATCGCGGTGTTGCAGCCCGGCTTCAGGCGGCGTTGCGCAGCACCCGGGCCTGAATCTCCCCGGACACCGACTCTTGCGACTTGACCGTCGCCGTCGCGCCGGTGGAGAATGCCGGCAGACCCGTGGCGGGTCGCCAGCCAGGAGACCCAGATGCCTGACCAGATGCCCCGGATGCCGAGAGCCCTGCTTCGATCCAAGCCGCTCGAGAGCGTGCTTGCGGTCCTGTTGATCGCGTCCTGGCCCGGGCTGGGTCTCGCCTTCACTCCGGCCGAGATCGATGCCGCTGCGATCGTCGCCGAAGATGTCGGGCTGGTGTCGGTCCTGGCCGACGACCTCTACGGCGGCCGTCAGAACAACACACCCGAATCTCTCGCGGTCCAGGCCGTCCTGATCGCGGAACTCTCGGCTTTCGCCGACGGGCTCGACGGTGGCCAGGTCGGCGACGCCGCCTACAAGCAGCCGTTCAGTACGACTGCCACGGGAACGAACATCCTGGCGGTCATTCCCGGCAGCGACCTCGCGGACGAGTACGTGATGATCGGCGGACACTACGACCACCTCGGCTCGAATGTGAGCGGCATCTTCAATGGAGCCACCGACAACGCCGCGGGTGCGGCGGCCGTCGTCGCGGTGGGTCGAGCGATCGCTTCGCTGCCCGCACCGCCTCGTCGGTCGATCATTCTCGCGCTGTGGGACGCCGAGGAGGACGGGCTCGTCGGCTCGCAGGTCTTCGCGAACGCGCCCCTGGTCCCGTTGTCCAGCATCGTCGCCTACATCAACTTCGACATTCTCGGGGCGAACCTGCTCCCGTCCCTGCGCAACGTCAGCTTCGCGATCGGGTCCGAGTCCGGCGGCGCGACCCTTCAGACCACGATCCAGGACGCCCTGGCACACGAGCCACTCGACACCACGTTCCTCAGTCGCCTGTTCGGCCAGGAACGCTCGGATCACGCGAACTTCATCGACACGATCCCGACCGTGTTCTTCGGCGACGCCACCGGGCCCTGCTATCACACCACCGGCGACGACATCAGCATCGTCGACATGGGCAAGCTGAGGCTGGAAAGCCGCATCGCGCTGCGCGTGGCAATCGACTTGGCCGAGACCTCGTCGCCGCCGACCCTGGTGCCCACGGGCATCTTCGACAACACCTACGAAGACACGGTCGCGCTGCTGTCCGTCCTGGACGGCGCCATCGTCGACCTGGCTCTCTTCACGCCGGCACAGCAGACCAATCTCCTGGCCAACCAAGCGGCTCTCGCCGCGATCGTCGCGGACGGTCCCGGCGCGTTCGATCCCGCCGACGGCAACGCAACGATCCAGGCGGCGCTCGACGCCCTGGCCGCTCTCGCGACCTTGCAGTGCGACGGCTTCCTGCTCGACACGCAGTCGCTTCCGCTGGCGAACACCGGGTTGCTGCTGCCGCCGCTACTGACGGCAGTCGGGGCGTGCTTGTTGCGCCGCCGCGGGCGCTCGTCGACCTAGCGGCCCCCGCGGAAGGCGAAGGGGCGGGAGGCGCTGCTGCTCCAGTTGCCGCAGCGACTCGCCACCGGTCCAACCGCCGTCTCGTTGCGTGAGCCACCTCGAGCGCAAGCGCGCGATCGCGCCATCACCGTCAGCCCCAGGCCCAGGAGCAGCGCCGTGGAGGGCTCCGGGACGGGTGTGTAGCTGTAGGTGACGATCATCTCTGGCGCCTCGAGGAATACCTGGTCGCTTTCCCCGATCGCCTGATATCCGTACTCATGGCCGATGCCGCCCCAGTACTCGTCCCAGTACCAGTACGGATCACCCTCTTCGTACAACGGCTGGCTCGTAAGAACCTCTACGTAGTCCTGGCTGAATACGCCGTAGTCGACCGCGCATGACGTGCCAACCGGCAAGCCGACGCACTGTGAAGCGGTGCGAGCGGATGACTCACCGTTGTGGCGACCGCTCACGGAAGGTGCCACTTCGATCGCTGATTCGACGATCGAATACTCGGCCGTCGCCTCGAACAAGAAACTCGAGCTGAGCGTTATGGACTCCAGTTGCCCCAGCGCATCGTCGAACCTCGGAACTTCGATCAGAAAGTTGATATCCCAGGACTGGCCACACCAGCTGCCGGGCCCGGAGCACCCGCCATCGCCATAGAATCCAAGCGTCACGAACGACGCCGGGAGCTCGGTCTGGTCCGCTTCCGCGGCGCTCGCCAGGCCACCCAGAGCGATCGTCGCGAGGAGAAGCGTGGCCGCGAATCGAATTCCGCGGGCAGTGACGCTCATGATCGACTCCTTCTAGAGGGCTCGAGAGCGAAGAAAGAACCCGGGCGCGCTGTGCACTCACTGCCCATGCGCGCATGGGGCCATACTCTACTCCTTGTAGCGCAAAGCGGGTCTTCGACGGGGGCAGCAATCGCTACCACTACTGCGGCGGAATAGACCACGTCAGCACCGCCGGTAGCCCGACGATCGGTGAGCTACACGGCATCGGCGGCCAGCCCGGAACAGTCGGCGTCAGCACCGGCCTCAACACCGGCATCCGCTTCGAGGGCGGCTTTCATCCCGCGATCCGCTTCGTGCCAGAGCCGTCGGTCCTCCTCGGCCTCGCGGCCGGGATCACGCTGCTGCGCTTGCTGGCGAGACGCCGGCGAGTCGGCGCGGAGCTGCGCGGGAGGCCTGAACAATCGGCGTGAACCACCTGCTGCGGGGGGGAACTCCAGAGAACTACCGGACCCGCCCCATCACACCGACTCGACAATCTGTCCCACCCGGGGTGAACTTGCAGACGAGGTCGAGCTTCTTTCCGTTCGCGGCTGCCGCTCGCGCGAGGGTCGGGTAGTTCGGTGTGGCGCGGATGGCTCGCCAGCCGCAGTTCAGCGCGTCCGCGGGCCCTTCGCACCAGACGGGACCTGACCCGACGAATGAGATCATGGCATCGAGGCCGTCGACTGCAGCGATCTCGGCCCGAGCCGCGTCCTCCATCGCGGCTCGATGAACCTTTGCCGCACGAGCCCGGAGCTTTGCAGCCGACAGGTGCCGGGTCTTGACGGAAGGCTTCTCTAGTGGGGCCGGGGGGTAGACCTCCATCGTATCGTTGTCAGGGATTCGAAGGCACTCCTTGAGAGGCGCGCCCTCTGAATCGAACTCGCACACTCTGTGGTGCCTCTCGATCTCATGCCACGTACAGATCTCGCGCTCCGGCGAGACCTTGGCGCAGTACAGGGGTTTCCGGGTGAGCAGGTACGAGACCGTCGACTTCGTTCGCGCTTCCTGGGCTAGAGCGACCGGCGCCAGACATGCAGCGACAGCGACACTCGCCAGGAGGCGTGCCCGGAGGTGTCGACCTCGCTGGGATTCGGTGCCAACGGTCAGCCGAAGCCCTCTTGAGCTGTACCGGTCGTTAGTCATCCGGGTTTCCTTCGTGTCTCGAGCTCCGTCAGCGACCCGATGTTCGAGACTCAGGCGGGCCCTAGGTGTGGGTCCCAAAGACGCTATTGACACCTGAGGGTGCTCTCTGAGGAACAATGGGGTTGTCGAAGACCTCACCGACCAACCTGCGAACTTCCGGACCAAGCCGGAGGGACCCGTCCGGCCCGGAGGTTCATCAGTGGAATCTAGGGTGCGGGCTCGATCTGAATTGGAAGAGGTAGCGGCAAGTCGAATGGCATCTCATTGGTCACCTCCTCCGCGGGCAGGAAGTCGCCGGCGCCACTCTGGAACCGGCATCCCGTGGCTGAGTAGACTCGCTGGCCCGCCAACGTGATGAACTCAGGCGACGCACCATCCCTCGATGCGAAGAACCGCTCGTGATCATCGGTGGCCATGAGAGTGTCCGCGTCGCCCGCGCGAACGTAGGTTGTCCCGAGCAACCGATATCAGCGAAGGACACCTCGTTGTTGATGCTCAGCAGCCCTGTCTTACGCTCGATCGAGGCGACGACCGCCAGAGACTCCAGGTAAACCTCGGCAACGCCCTCCTGTTCGACGCTCCATGACACGAGACGTCCAATCTCGTCCCCATTTCCGTCCACTACGAGAAGGGTTGGAGCCGAGGCAGCGACCTGAGCTCTCAGTTCGTCGATCTGCTCCTGCAGATCCCGGAGTGGGCCGTGAGCGCCTGCCTCCCCGCATCGAACTTCGGCGCCGAACGCGAGCGCGCCCAGGCACAGGGCGACGGCCCCGAGCGCCCGGCGGTGACGAGCCGGATCTGTTCTCATGGTCTGTCCCTCCTCGATTTTCTCGGCCCAACGGACTGTAGACAGGTTGCCGTCGCCAGCGCTTCCCGGGCGCGATCCCCCAATCGGTGTGGACCACGAGCTGCGGCAGCAACCCCATCACCCGGCCCACCGAGCTGCCCCACGCTGCAGGGCCGTCGTCTCGACCGCCTCGACCAGGGCCTCGAAGCCGGCCTGTTGGTCGTCTCCGGCCGCTCCCGTCAGGTGCGCGAGCTCGGTGTCGAACTGGCGAGGCAACGCTTCCTGCAGCTGCTGCCAGTAGTCGAGGATCACCGGGCGGCGCGCCTGCAGCAGCTTTCGCGCGGGGAGCAGGTCGCTCTTCTTGCTGTTCACGGCCTTTGCGGCCGGCACCAGGTTCCACAGGTCGTTGTTTCGCCACAAGGCGAACGGGATGATGTGGTCGACGTCGAAGGCGCGGTCCACGCCTCGGCCGCTCCAGGCGCACTGCTTGCCGGCGATCTGTTCGTAGACCTTTCTCGCGTGGCTGGTCTGTCGCTCGTCGAGGGCGGGCTCGAGCAGGATGCCAAGGGCGTGCTCGCGGACGCCGCCCTGCCCCGCCGCCTTCGCGAAGCGTCCGATCAGCTCGGCCCAGCGCACCAGCAGCGAATCACGCACCCAGTGGCTCATGAGGGTGATCTCCTGCCAGAGATCAGCGGGGACGAGCACCCGGCCGTCGGCGAAACCGAAGAGCTTGCCCGACGTGCTGACGCCCGCGTGACGGACGGGCATGTCGCGGATCGTGGTCGCGATCTTGTTCTGCAACGCGCCGTAGAGCTTCGCGTGCGACGGTGCGAGCGCGCCCTGCCGGTGCGCCGTCAGCAGGCTCGCGAGGCCGCCCGCGCCCTTGAATTCGGCGCGCAGGGTGTCGAGCTGGTGCGCGAAGGCCAGCTTGTGGGCTCGGGCCTTCGCCTCGCCGCCCGCCTGGGGCAGGAAGACCGGGCTGTCGAAGAGCTGCCAGTAGTATTCGAGCCAGAGGTCGGCGATGGCCGCGGCCGGAACGCCGACCCGGCCGTCCGGCAGCCAGCGGACGATCCGTGCCTGGGTCGTCGCGATCTCGGTCAGCGCGCGCAGCAGCGCCAGCTTGTAGGTCGAGGATTTGCGGTCCCGCTGCAGTACCGCCTCGATACGATCGAGCGGCCGCGGGCTCAGCCCGTCGCCGGCATGCTCGAGTTCGAAGAGCAGGACCGCCCAACGCATGCCGAAGCGCTGGGCCGAATCCGGGTCGGACCAGCGGCCAATCGTCCGGAACCCGACGCGCTGGCACAGCAGCTCGAACTCGCCTGGTTGGAGGCCCGTGAAGAGCCGCCCGAGCTTGTCGCGCCCGGTATCGTCGACGCCCGGACGCTCGACGGGGATCGATACGAGCATGCGGCCGCCGTCCCGCAGCAGACCGCGCAAGCGAAAGACGGCGTCGAAGAGCTCTCCGCGCGGCAGGTGCTGCAGCACCGCCGAGCAGACCAGGCCGTCGAAGGGGGCGTCGAAAGGACTGCCAAGCTGATCCTTCAGCGCGTCGATCCCGTCCGGCAGGGCGCCACCAACGAGCAGGCCGTCCAGCTGCGGAAAGGCCGCGAGCGCCTGATCGCGCATCGCGCCCACGGGCTCGACGCCGTAAGCCGTGAAGCCTTCCGAGACCAGCGCGGCCAGGTCGCGACCCGCACCCGCGCCGACGTCCAGGATGCGGTCGCCGGGAGCAAAGGCCTGGGCGAAGTGGCGGGCCACGCCCTTGCCGGCCGCGAGGTGCGTGCGAGCGATCTGCGCTGCGTTGGCCGAGTAGGCAGACCGGGTCCGCTCGTCCATGGCGGGAGGCTACCCCGACTCGATACCACGCGCGCGTCGCCGCGCTGCGCGCCTGGTTTCGGAGAGAGTCGCGTGGAACGGGTGACTCCCATTGAACTCGAGGTTCAGCGGCAGATCGGCCGCCTCTATCAGCTCTCGCTCCACCGCCCAGGGCTCATCGACCGTCACCCAGACAACCCGAGCCGACCGTTCGATCCAGTCCGACAGCAGCGCCTCCCCCGGCCCGAACGTCAGCCGTCGCGTCGCACCAGTGGGCTGCAGCGCGATCTCGAGCTCTCGCTCCAGAAGACAACCCAGCGTAAGGCGCAGGGTTGAGCCCGATGCGTTCCCACGCAGGTGGCTCCGCAGCCGAGTGCGCAGGTGCGACTTCGTGCCGGGACGGGACGGAGCGATTCCGAGGTACAGAAGCCGCGAGTTTCCCCTTCGCGCGCAGTCGCTGACTGGGACACCCGGTGGGACCGGGTCGAAGAAGAAGCCGTAGATTCCCGGGCCGCGCGGTACCGGGCTCGGGCGCGCGAGGATCTCGCTGCGGGATCGGAGGTCGGCGGCCTCGACAAGCTGGTCGAGGATCTTCTGGGCAGGCGCGGAAGGCATGCCCGCCATCTTACTCCCGCACGGCGCCCTGCTCGCTAGCATCCGACACTTCGCGCCCGCGGTCTCCTGACCGCCGAGGGAGAACGCGTGCAGCTCGCGCAGCTCTGTGACGAGATCGAGCGGGCCTATGCCGACCTGGGACATCAACTCGGCTGGCGCTTTCTCACCTCACCTCAGCACACACTGTCGGCATCGACGAAAATTGCGCTGATTACCCTGAACCCGGGAGGCTCGATCGATCGGCCGGACCACCCCCGGGCTTCGAGCGAAGCCGGGTCGGCATACCTGGTCGAGACCTGGAGGAACGGGCTCGCGCCGGGCGCTGCGCCGCTGCAGCGCCAGGTTCAGCAGCTGTTCGCGATGCTGGCAGAAGCAAGTCACGGCGTCTCAGGGAACGAGCTGCTCGGCTCGAGCCTCTCGGCCTACTTCATCCCGTTCCGCTCCCCGTCCATCAAAGCGCTAGCGAAGCCGAGAGAATCCGAGCAGTTCGCATCGGGGCTCTAGCGGAGGATCTATGAGTCGATCGACCCCGAGCTAACGATCGCGATCGACACGCGGACCACGAGGCGTCTCACGGAGATCCTCTCAGCCAAGCTCGGGACCGCACCCGAGACCAGCGTGTTCCCGACCGGCTGGGGCAACTACAACGCGGAAGTGATCACCTTCTCGAGTGCGGGAAGGGACCGGGCACTCTTGCGACTTCCGCATCTCTCGACCTACAAGCTCTTCAGTCGACCCCAGTGCGCTGCGGCATTGCAGAGGATCGCCGAAGCGCTGGAGCCTTTCCTCCGCGAGCGCGAGTAATGCGCTTGCTCGAGCCCCGGAGCTCTCTCGCCGCCCAAGTAAGCCCTTTGCTTCGCCGAGGGGACTATCCGGCCTCTCCCGTCCCGAGCGCAATCCGGCGGTCATGCAGGCTCTGGCCGTCGAGCCGTGGGAGCTTCCACGCGTACCAACCGTCGCATGCGGGGATGTCCGCTGCCTCCATCGCGGCGCGAGATGGCGAAGAGAAGGTCCGATCATCTTCCAACTGAATCGAACCGTTCTCGAGAATCACGGCTCGATAGGTCTTCCCCAGGCGGGGCCGCTCCCATACCAGCCCGTCGCCGGCCTCGACGAGACCCGCCTCCAGCAGGTCTGAGACACGTACGCGCCGCCCCGCGATCTTCGTGTGATCGACCCGCGACTCGGTGCCGTCCGGTGCGGCGAAATCCGGTTCATGGTCGCCCTCGACATCCAAGAATCGCCTGCCCTCCTGATCCTCGTAGAGAGCGACGCGGATGAGGGCCACGGGGAGCCCGTTCTCGATCAGGAACTCGAACGCGGATTCCGTGCGGCCCTGGAAGTCACGCGCGACGAGCATCAAGCGCGGACCCCGGGAGAGAACGACCGGAGTCGTGGATTCCGTGAAGGCCTGCCAATCCTCGAAGAACGCGGACGCACCGCGATGGTAGATGCGAGCAAGCTCGTCCAGGTTCGTCCGACGCGCCCATCCGGCGTATTCCAGGCACTGCGCGAGTTGCCCTCGATCTACGTCACGCTTCACCTCGACGACCACAACGTTTCCCTTGGTGTCCAGGGCGACGATGTCGGGGATGCCGCCCGCGGCGACCTTGGGCTGGCGGGCGACCGGAAACAGAGACTCTCCCGTGAACTCCTCGAGGTTCGCCCACAAGAGGTCCTCGATGTGCCGTTCGTAGAGATCAGTTCCTCCGCGAAGGGACCTGAACGGAACCAGCTCAGAATTGCCGTCGATTTCAAACAAGGGCATCTACTCGCCTCCTGGGCACCCGGGTGTCCGGCAAGGAGTGCAGCACGCTCCGCCTACGAATTCCACGAGAAGCCGGCACTCGGTTCGGAGCTGCCGACCCTTCCAGCTCGCGCCAGGAGTGCTCCCCTTCCAACCATTCTACTCCGCGCTCCCTTGCTCGAGCCCGAGATCCATCCATAGCGTCGCCACATCGAATCACGCGACGGGCGACGAATGCCCGTTCCCAGTAGAACGCCCAAGCAACACAAGACGCCAGTAGAGGGTTCCGGCACCACCGAGTTGAGAGCGCCGAGAGCGGTCAGGTCTGCGGACTTGCTGCCCAGGTTGGCGTTGTAGATATGAAGACGGACGAGGCTCGAGGTGCCGCCAAGCGGAATCCCGAACGATCCCAGGTCGACCTCGACGGCGAACACGTCCAGGGTGGAGTCGGCCGGATCCGGGAACCCCGTTGCAACCGGAGTCACCGTGACGAAGGCCGGAAAGCCCGAACCGTCGAAGACGCTGATTCCGAAGATCTCCCTCGGATCGGGAGTCCCGGCCGGCCGGTCCCCCGAGAGCTCGAAGATCACGAGATCGGGCCCAGGTCCGTTGACGATCGCGTTGTCGATGAACTCGACCTCGACAATCCCTCCGCCAGAGTCGCCCGTGTTGAAGGAGTCGGAGATGTCACTCCCGACGAGGGTGCTTCGTATTCCCGCCTCGTCCGGGCCGGTAATGACGCCCGAGACCAGGCTCGCGTCGTCGGCAAATGCTTCCTCGCCCGCCCCGAAGGTGTAGCCGCCCACCGAGACAGGCGCCGCGCCTCCGAGCCCCGGCACCAACAGACAGAGAACGATGAACATCGGTAGTCGCATGAGACCCCCTCCCTCGTCGAACATCGCACAGGCGTGCGGGGCGGGCCCATCTCGGAACGACGCGTGTCACCAATCGGGCCGGGCGGATGTGCAGCGCGGAACCGCTATCGCTTCGGGATCTCGGCACGCGCCGCCTCGGCCAGCGCTTCGAAGACACCCTGGCGGACAGGCGTCTGAAACTCGCCGCCTCGCAACGCACCGACCATCAGCTCTGACCGCGCTTTGACCCGTGCATTCGTTGAGGCGTCCGACTGGAATTCGCTGGTGCCCCAACCCACGCGAGGTCGCGCGACGAGCGGGGTCGCCGTCGGGAGGCTATTGACAGGGGCACCCACGCGGCCGCTCTCAAACGGGCCCGCATCGACACGGAGCGCAGCGACCAGGAGGCGCGCAGCCATGTCTGTTCATCCTGATCCCATCGAGCGCGAGGTCATGGCGGCGATCGATGAGCTCGCTCACGACGCGAAGGACGATTGGCACCGTCCGGATTGGACGCGGGAACTCAAGGAGCGGCTCCGCAAGATCGGAGCCAAGCGCGGGCTGCGGGTGTACTCATCCGATGGCAAGGATGGCGAGCTGGGAGAGTGGCTCCTTGATATGACCTGGCTCGATGCGGACGAGAACTACCTGTACCGGGTCGTTCTCGCTCTCGAGTCCGAGTGGGACGCCACCGGCGCCATTGATGACTTTCAGAAGCTCCTTGTCTGCCGCGCCGACCATCGCGTCATGGTCCTGGTCGCACCGAACCGGGGGAGTTCCTCTACTGCGATCGCCAAGCTGGTCGCACAGATCGAGAATTTCCGAGACACCTGTCACGGTGACCGATTCCTTTTCGCGTGTTGGTACGACCCAGACAAGCGGTTCGCCTTCGAACTCCACGTCGCCGGTGTGGGCGGGGGCAGCGTTGGCGCGCTGGCAAGGGGCCAGAACTTGGGACCTGAATGAAAGGTCAGACGATCAACACCGCAGCCTCGACGGACAGACGAAGCTAGAGCGAAAGACCCGATCTGACACGACATTGCGAGAGATTCGGGGCTGAGTTCGGCTCAAACCCTGGAGTCTCCCATGTCCAAGCGTCCCCCTGGCTTGTCCAAATCTCGCGTGCTTGCGGGCGAGCAGTGCTCGTTGCGGCTCTGGTTCGATTGCTTCGATCCGGGTCTCCGGGCGTCTCCCGACGCATCGCTCCAACGCCGCCTCGATCGCGGCACGCAGATCGGCGAGCTCGCTCGTGAGCGGCACCCGAGCGGCGTTCTCATCTCGGCGAGCTACCTCGAGACAGAGCTCGCCCTCGAGCAGACGGCCAACGCGCTGAGCGACCCTTCCGTGACTGCGATCTTCGAGGCCGCATTCCGGCACGAAGGCGTTCTGGTCCGCGTCGACGTTCTCGAGCGCCTGCACGACCGGAGATGGCAACTGGCCGAGGTGAAGTCAGGCACTCACGCTCGCGACGTCCACGTTCGCGACGTCGCCGTTCAAACGTGGGTGGCGCGAGGAGCTGGCCTCGAGGTGAGCCGGGCCGGCCTGCTGCTGATCGATCGGAACTACGTGTACGACGGACATCGGCTGGATGTGAACGACCTCTTCCGCTTCGAGGACGTGACTGAGAAAGCTTCGGCCCAAGAAGAGGAGATCGCGGAGCTGACACGCTCGTTGCACGCGGTGCTGGCCCGGGGCAAGGCTCCCGACATCGCGCCCGGCGAGCACTGCAGCGAGCCCTACGAGTGCCCGTACCTGCCGCATTGCGGGTCCCACGTCGAATGGCCCGAGCACCCCGTCACCGATCTGCCGCGCATCCACAGACCCAAGGTCGCTCGACTCGCCGACCTGGGAGTCGAAGAGATCGCCCAGATTCCGGACGACTTTCCGTTGAACCCGCAGCACAAGCGCATTCGGCGCTGCGTCCGTCAGGGAATCGACTGGGCTTCGAGTTCCCTTCTGCAGACCCTGGCCGACGTCGTGCACCCCATCTACCACCTGGACTTCGAGGCCTTCTCCTCGCCCATCCCTCGTCATGCGGGCTGCCACCCCTACGACTCGATCCCTTTCCAGTACTCGGTCCACGTCGAAGGGAACGGCGGAGCCGAGCTCGAGCACCGGGAGTACCTGCACACCCAAGCGAGCGACCCTCGTCGAGACCTGGCCAAGCGCCTGATCGCCGATCTCGGCGAACGTGGCAGCATCTGCACCTACTCGAGCTACGAAGCCAGGGTGATCCGACAGCTTGCCCTGGACGTCCCGGAGCTTGCGCGCTCGCTACATGCGCTACTGCCCCGCCTGTGGGACCTGCTGCCCGTCGTCCGCGACCACTACTACCACCCCGATCTGCACGGCTCCTTCTCGGTCAAATCCGTCTTGCCGGTGCTCGTCCCCGGCATGTCATACGAGGGTCTGGCCATCAACGATGGGTTGATGGCAGCGGATCTGTACGAGCAGGTGCTCGAGGTCGAGGACGACGAGCGCGCGCGGGTCTTCCAGCACCTGCGGGAGTACTGTGCTCAAGACACGCTGGCCATGGTGGAGCTGCGGCGGGCGTTGCGGGAACGAGCGACACGTCCGACGGCATAGGGAATGCCGAACTATGCGAGTAGCGTCAGACGCAAACCCAGCGCGTCGGGCGAAGGAGCATCGCGATGACGAGTGCTGCAACCAACCGACTCGATCTCTGGGACCAGGATGGAAAGGTCCGTTTCTGGTGGGCCGCCCTTGCGTCCGTCCCCTCCAGCCCTGAATCGTGGGAGTACCGTCGGCTGAAGCGGGTCTGGTTCGACCACACGATCAACCATCACCCGTTCGTCACTCCAACCGGCGAGCGGCACCTTACGGTGTCGCTCTTCGAGAATTTCGCGGCGCTACCCGCTGCCAGCTGGCTGCCCGCACTGCTCGAGGCCGCCGGCCTGCCGGAAATCCCCGAGAGACTGACTGCGGTCAACTGGGGCTACGAGGTCGGCACCGAGGCACGGGGCAAGTACGCGGACGTCGCCATCCACGCTCGCGACCCCGAAGACCTGGTCATCGTCGTGGAAGCCAAGGCTCGCGGCGGAACACTCAAGCCGGACGATCACGAACCCGGGTCCTACCTCGACTTGCCGGCCTTCTCCTGGTGTGAACGGCGCTATCTGATCTACCTGGTCGATGAAGCCGACGTCGAGTCGCTCGAGACGAAGGCCCAGGAGCTTGGGGTCCGGAGCGGAATTCTCACCTGGCAGCAGCTCGGGGGAATCCAGATCGAGGCTGCTCGCCACGTCGATGCGCCCGAACGGGTTGCAAGCCTCCTCGCTGGGGCGATCCAGTTCCAGTTCGTGGAACGCTCCATCGTACCCAGCCGGCTGGCGGCCGAGTACCTCGAGCGGGAGCCGGCGACGGAGGAGATCCACAAGGATGCACCCGGGAAGCAGACGTCTACGGAGCGCGAAATCCAGGAGTGGCGGCTGACCGAGCCGCAGGCACTCCCCGATTCCGCGCTGGCGCCCTGCATGTACGAGCCAACCGAGACGCTTCGCGAGGCTCTAAGTGAGCTGTCCGCGGCAGCGGACTGCGTCGTCCGCGGTGATCTCGAGGAGGCCAAGCGGTCGCTCACGGCCACGGACCGGCCCGAGTTCCTCGAGTACTACACGCGCTGTACCAACAGGCTGGACCGCCCGCTGGCTCGCGAGCCGAAAGCGCGCCTTCCGCGCGACGAGCGCCTGGAAACGCGCATGCCGGGAGACCGCCTCCGCCGCGAACTCTACGAACGCGACGGATGGCACTGCCGCTTCTGCGGGATCGGAGTCATCGACCCGAGAGCACTCAAGTTGATGGCGGCCAAGTTGCCGACCGCCGCACGCTGGGGCACCGGGAACGCCAACTGCCACAGCGCGATGCTCATCTTGCGCGCATCGCCGGACCATGTCCTGCCCCACTCCCATGGCGGCGACAACGCGATGGAAAATCTCGTGACGGCGTGCTTCCTGTGTCAGTTCTCACGAGGTGAGCTGCTGCTGGACGAGGTCGGCGTGTCGGACCCCAGGCTTCGACCGCCGATTCGAGACGTTTGGGACGGCTTGCTACGCGTCCTCGAAGGGAGCGCGGAGTGACCACGGAGGCCGTCCCGAGACGCCCGAACCTGTTCGAGTTCGCGACTTCGGAGCTGTCGCAGGACGCGGTCATTTGCTGGCTCCTCGCGTGGGCGAGCAGCAAGTCGGTCGACGACGCGTCCCCGGGCAACGTCGCCCGCGCAGCCGACGAGCCGCTACGCCAAATGGCGCGCGCCCTCGCCCCGTTCCTGGACCTGCTCGACGAGGCCGGGATGGAACCCATCGACCGTCTGTCGCACTGACGCCTGGTGCTTGCAGGGCGAGTGCCTGCGACCGCCAGCCGGGGTGCGCGACACCACGCATCCGCATCGAGGCTACAGAGGGATCTCCGAACGAGCGGCACTGGCGAGATGGGTCAGCACCCCCGCCTTCGCGGGCTGTGAGAAGTCGCCGCCTCGTAGCGCGCCGACAATCAGCGCCAGACGCCTCCTCACGAGAGCGTTAGTGGAATCGCCGGGCAGGAACTCACTGACCCGCTCGCAGTACTGCCGGTGCGCATGGATCGTATTGCCTTCGCGATGGTGGATGATCCGAAAGTCCTCGTCGACGAAGCCATAGGCGTCGAGAATCGCCAGGAGCTCGAGCGTTCGCTTCGGCACGTGCGTCCACCTCCTCAGGCTTGCTTTGGGAGCTGGAGAGTAGCGCCGGCCGAGGGGAGGCAGGTCTCGTCGGCTTGGGTTTGGCCCGCATCCGATCGATGGGGTCTGCACCTGGATCGGGCCCTGCTTCCGGACAGCCCCGTACGGCCCCGGCTCCGGCGCTGACGGGCCTGGGGCTCTGGTGCCGACGAACGCGAACCAGCGTCCTGCTGCTGCTCCAACCACGTGACGACTGGCCGTGACACGGTGGCAACAATCACCATCAGGTAGAGTCCACGCGCCCCCCAGTGAGCGATCGCTTCTCTTCCGCAATCTGCTTCTTGCTTGTCGTCATCGCAAAGGGGGTATCACATGCACCTGGGATCAATCCGCACCTGCGCGGCTATCGCCGCCGCGCTCGCCTTTCTGCCTGCCACGGCGATCGCCGCTCCGATCACTGTCGCCGAATTCACCTTCGCCGCTGGCGAGGAGGCGTTCGCCGACGAGGCGTTGGTCACCTCGGGCGTGGTGACTGGGGCAACGGCCGAGCAGGTCCAATCCACGCTGGTCGGGAGCAACCTCGGCGATAGCATCCGGGTGATCACTCCGGACGTGGCGGTGATCGAGATCGCGTTCTCCGACAACGCGATCGTGAACGGCCCGGGGACAGACCTGGTGATCTTCGAGCTGTCGGGCAGCAAGCCCGCCGTGGGCTTCGCCGACGTGAACGAGCGATTCGAAGTCAGCGTGCTGGATGGGCCCGACTTCTCGAACTTCGTCGAGGTCGTACCCGTGAACACCGGGTTCTTGGCTCCGCACGACGATTCACTTTCTGTGTACGTGGTGGAAATCGACCTGACGAGCTTCGGCTTTCCTGCCGGGCAGGTCACGAACCGCGTGCAGATTCGCCTCGTGGATCACCTGGCATCTCGGTCCGCCGATCCCACGGCCCTTGGAGCCCTGAACTCGGTGCCAGAGCCCGGAACCGGTCTCCTCCTCAGTGTCGGCCTCCTCGTTCTCTCGGCTCGTCGTCGCCGCCCGCGCACCCCACAGATCGTCTCGCCGTCGTTGCGCGAGCGGTGATTGCGACCGCACCCAGCACCGCAGGGGCCGACCCGCTCGTGCACTTAACGTACGACGGCTTATCCATCGAACCGCTCATCGAGTCGAACCGAGTATTCCCAAGACGAGCCTGGGGTCTGGCCCGAGCACCGCGGTCGGGATCGACCTCGATGTGACGGTGGGGCTTCCCGACAGCGATCCGAGTGCTCGCGCGAAGCAAAGAGCCCACACCGTATCGGAGGTGCTTCATGCCCAACGTCGTCACACGCGAGCTCATCGCCTTCCTACAAGGCGAGTTCCGACTCGACTGGCAGGGAATCCACGGCGCGCCGCACTGGGCCCGCGTACGCTGGAACGGCCTCCAGCTCGCCCGCCGGAACGGAGCCAACCCGAAGGTCGTCGAGCTGTTCGCGTTCCTCCACGACTCGCGCCGCGAGCACGACGGCGGCGACCGACATCACGGGGCGCGCGCCGCCGAGCTGATCCACGACCTGGACGGGCACCTCTTCACGCTCGCGATGGACGAGCGCGTCCAGCTCGAAACGGCCTGCCGCGAACACAGCCTCGGTCGACTGCACGGCGACCTCACGGTCCGAACCTGCTGGGACGCCGACCGGCTCGATCTCGGTCGGGTGGGGATCCGACCGGATCCGAACCGGTTGAGCACGCCACACGCACGCGACGAGAAGCTGATCGCGGTCGCCTACGAGAGAAGCCTCGCGCACTGGTAGGCTGCAAGCGCCGGGACGACGGACGGCACGGCGCCCGTCGACCCGGCCGCACTCACTGCAGATCGTTGCGACTGGCCACGCGCAGCACTTCCGGTAGCCCAGTCCCCTTCGGCACCCAGCCCACGTGGTCGTTCGGCCATTTCGCCCACCACTGCGACGTGAGTGGGCTGACTAGCCACGCGCCTGGCCGCGCCCGTGCCAGCCGGGCCCGCGCTCCGTGGGCGTCGAGCATGGCCTTGCTCCCCCTCGGCCGATCGGGATGCAGCTCGGGTAGGCACAGCAACGCCTTCGGCACCGGAACCTTTTCGAGGCTGGGCAGCGACTGCATGGCAGATCCGTGACGACCCTCCATCCATTCGACGTCGTGCCGAACGTCCTCCGACACCTCGGACCAGAGACAACCCGCAGACGTCCGGTCTTCGCCCTGCCCGCTCATTCCTCATACCCCTCGGGCCAGACGACGTCCGCCCAGGTCGCGGCCTCTTCCCCGTCGAGGAGCCCCTCGAAGAACAGGTATGCCCAGCGACCCTGGTTGAACTCACCGTACTGACGCTGCCAGTCATCGGTGACGACGCGGCGGCTTCCCTCCTTCAGGGTCTCGTCCAGGCCGAAGTGGCCGATTGCGATATCGCAGTAGCCGAAGACCTCGGGGCAGTCCCCCGAGTAGGTGACCACGTAGCGCTCGTAGCACGGCACCCAGGTGCAGTAGTAGGCGCCGGGCCAACTGATGCCGGGGGCGGTGTCCGCCCAGTTCACGGTGAACAGATGCTGCGGGACGATGCAGACGCGCCGCTGCGGGACCAGCTGCTGCGGCCGGTAGGCACGGGTGAGGTTCACCCGCTCCCCGTCGAAGACCCCGCAGTTGGGCAGCTCGTGCTCGACGCCCTCGAGCACGATGAACGCCACGGCGGGGTCCGTCTCGCGGTAGAGGGTGTGCGGCGACTCGGTCACGCCGAGCCGCTCGAGCGCCTCGTCGAGGCTACAACCCGTCGCCGCAGGGTGCGGCTCCTGACCGAACCATTCGGCCAGGATGCGGTGCTCTTCCGGGGTAAAGAACTCGACGGACGCTCGCTGAACGGAATCGTGCACATACTGATGACTCATCTCTGCCTCCTCGAAATCGGCGCGGCCGCGATTCGCGAACCCGACCGCGCCAGTTGCGATCAGGCGCAGGCCGCTCGCACACGGCGAAACCGCAGCCGCGGAGGAGACAGCCGACGCTTTAGCAGCACTTCTAGACCGCCCTGCAACTTGTCGATCAAATCGGCGGTTCGACGGGCGGGAGGACCTCTCCTGTAGCCCCAGGCCAGTAGCTCCAGAAACAGAAAACCCGCTCGGCACAGCCGTAGCGGGTGAATGGGACCATCCCGGTCCATCCGCTTTAGCTGAATTTATTACGCGCCCGCAAGCTGGTGCTCAAATCGGCGCAGCGACTAACGTAGAGAATGGATCAGATGTGTCAACCGCCCGCCAGGTCGCTCAGCTCCCATCGCGCCGCTCCCCGTCGCAGCCACACACCTAGCTGCGCCGGCTCCCTCCGCTCATCTGGGCAAGCGGATGCACCAGCACTACCATTCGCGGCAACGTATGAGCTCCCACTATCGTTCCGAAACGAGCCCCCTCAAGGCGATTGGCTACAAGGTCGGCGCCAACTCGATTTCCGAGAGGGGACGCCGCGTTCGGCTCAAGCGGATCTACAGTGAGATCCTTCTAGATCCCCAGTCCATGCAACCGGCGGCCGAGTTCACCGACCTCGACCCAGACTACCTCTTGGACTGGGGTGAACCCTCCTCTCCCGAACGCTTGCAGAAGATCGCGAATTTCCTCGCGATACAGGCAAGAACGTTCAAGCTACGCGGGCGAACGATGGCCGAGGCGGCGAAGCACTACGAGGCCGACCTGGAATGGCTAAAGGAGGAGTTTTTCGATTCGAGCTGCCACAAGTTCCCCTGGCCCGATATGCGGGTCTAGCCGGAACTCCATTCAATTGCTCCCAGGGCAGCAATCGGGACAGTCCCTCACGTGTGCGAGGGCAGATGTCGTGGCCTCTCTCGAAATACCAGTCGTCTGTGCCAGGCGAGATACCGCAGCGCGGGCCGGGCTTCGGGGCGCTGTGGCTGGCAGATTGGTCTTCCATGGTGGCGCAACAGCGCATGCTCGAAGTCGCCCGATCCAACTGCCTCCTCCGAAGCGAGCAGGTCTCCCGTGCCCTCAGCCACCGTGAATACGCCTCTGTCAAACAACTTGTGATGAAGCGAGCACAGACATAGGCCGTTCGACTCAACGTCGGGCCCGCCAGCTTGATGCCACATGATGTGAGCAGCCTCTAGAGCGACGCTCCTCGATCCCAGCCGCAGATCTAGCCCGCACACAGCGCAGCGGTACTCGTAGGCCGTGAGAACCTTGGCACGAAACTGAGGATCTCGCCTTCGCCTACTGGCTGGGGCCCGGTCGGCATCAAGACCTACCACATCGAGAATGTCGGCGTGATACGTCTCCGCAAAGTGGCCATCAAGCAGCCGCTGGGCCACGTCCCCTACCAAGTCACCGTTGCTGCGGAACGCGCGAACTACTTCGTCAGTGAAGCGGCCTCGAGCGTTTGCGCCCAGCAGTTCGCTCCTGGGCGGGTCACTGTTGGAGCGGCGTGCTCTCACTTCTCGGTCCGAAACGACCTCCCACAAGCCACTCGTCTGCAGACGCCAGAACGGGTACTCGGGATGATCTGTCTTGCGAGCTGGGCCGAACTCCTGAAGTAGCAATCGCAGATCGCCCTCAAGCTCGGTGTACGCGACTTCTTCGGGCAGCCCTCGCTGAAGTCGCCCAAGTGCGTAGAGGATGAGGAGCGGCTTGTGCGGTGCTCTCTCCGATGCTCGACTCCAGACGGCAAGCTTGTCGATTCGATCCAGGATTTGGGTGCGGGTCAGCCCCCGCATGGGCGCTTCAGTCTTGGCCAAGAAAGACCTCCTCGGAAACAACCTGCGGCATCCGCTTCCGAGCGCCGCGCGGCGTAAGCCGCACGATCTGACCCAGCGGCTCGCTCGCGGCGCTCACGTGAAGCGGCCGATCCGGACCGTAGTAGTAGAGGCGATCAAAGGCCGTGTTCTCGACCACCCACCTCGCCACTGCGAGGGATGAGGCATGTTCGATGCGGAAGTCAGCGGCGGCCCCGTCTCGAGCGCAAACGCGCCGCCCGCGCTGATTCAGCTCATGGGCAGCGTGTTGGTCCAACTTCGGGGCGACGCCACCCGAACTGCGCCCTGCAGCAAGTGACAAGCTTGCCGTAGCGAGGCCGTAAGTCAGTGAAATCCTTCCGAAAGCCTCGATCACAGGATCCAGGATGGTCTCACAAAGGAGAACCAGCACATCGATCGACTCAGCCTGGCGCGGGCGATTGTCGATCGGGCTACCGGCGGCCGCTGATTGGTGCCAGCTTTCGCCACACTCGATCAGGTCGCGGAAGGTCAGGTAGCGTCCGCAGCGTGCGTCGAGATCGAGGGCCATGCACAGTCTCCAAATCGCCGAGTACCCCGAGCTCGTATCCGAACTCCCCCTGGGCAAGACGCTACCCAATGCTCGCTACCTGCACACGTGCGCCCTATCGGTACTGCCCGAGGAGTACAGCCATCTAGTCGATCAGGCGGCTGAACTTGCCGGTGCTTCCCCGGAAGACTTCAACGTCGTCAAGTTCGAGGTAGGTCACCCACGCGTTTCTCTCCTGAACTATCCGTCGTTCTTCGAAGACGGCTTTCCCGTTCTGCAGCGAAGCTGGACGGTCGATCTGGCGGCCCAGAGCTCGACGACGAGATCCTATTCCGCAGCCTCGAACCCGCCGGTTCTGCACCGAAAAGAGGCGTTGCTTCCGCGAGAGCATCCGATGTGGCCAGAGTTTCGCCGGCTGACGCACGCTGCCGAGGAGGCCGGGCTTCTCGAAGACATCCGCGACATCGGTCACGCGGACGGCTGGAGAGCCAAGCTAGCGCGGGTCGGCCTGGTCGTGCGCGGCAACGAGCTGGCGGAGACAGACCGGCTCCCTGCCCAGGATGACGTCGAGATTGCTCGTCACAGGACCGCGCTCGTCCGCTACTCGCTGTCTGCACCGATGCAACAGCTGTGGAAGCACGGGTACCTCAATGGAGGCTACAGCGTCTTCGACTACGGCTGCGGCCGCGGCGATGACGTCCGAGCACTTCAGAACCGTGAGCTCGAAGCACGAGGTTGGGACCCGCACTTCGCCGCCGAGAACTCGCGGCTCGAAGCGGATCTCGTGAACCTCGGCTTCGTGCTCAACGTCATCGAAGATCTGAACGAGCGCGATGAGGCACTGCGAAGTGCCTGGAGGCTCACGAAAAAGCTCCTCGCGGTAGCTGTCATGCTCAGTGGTCGATCTAGCTATGAGCGCTTTCGTCTATATCGCGATGGCGTCGTCACTCGACGGGGAACGTTCCAGAAGTACTTCCGTCAGAATGAGCTCCGGCAGTACATCGCGGAAACCATTGGCCAAGAACCCGTCGCGATTGCACCCGGGGTCTTTTTCGTGTTCAAGGCAGAGCACGAAGAGCAATCGTTTCTCGCGAAGCGACAGCTTTCCCGGCCTCCAACGACCCGTCTTGCCCGGCCGCTACGACGCCGGCCTCCAGTTCAGCGGCCTCCGAAGCCCACCAAGTGGCACACTCATCGCGAACTGATCGGCGAGTTCTGGGAGCGGTGCGAGGACCTCGGGCGGATCCCGGAACTGGATGAGTTTACTCGCGCCGTCGAGCTACGAGAGCTGGTCGGCACCCCCAAGACCGTCTACAGACGCTGCGCAGAGCAGTTCGGCGAAGAAGCCGTCGTTGCAGCCCGAGAAGCGCGAGGCACCGACCGTCTCGTCTACCTGGCGCTCAATCTCTTCGAACGCCGGCATTCGATGAACAAGCTGCCCGAGGCAGTCCAGCGAGACGTCCGGAGCTTCTGGGGTTCGTATGCGGTCGCCAGCGAGAAAGCGAAGAGCTTGCTCTTCTCGACTGGGTCGCCCGAGGTTGTCTTCAACGCCTGTCGCCAGGCGGCCGAGCAGGGCCTTGGCTTCCTGGATGGTCAGCACTCGTTGACCATACACAGCTCCGCTCGCTCGCAGCTCGGCGCGGCACTGCGCGTCTATCTTGAATGCGCGTCACGCATCTATGGCGATCTCGACCAAGCAGATCTCATCAAGATTCACATCACGTCGAACAAGGTGAGCCTGATGAAGTACGACGACTTCGAAGGCCGCCCGGTCCCCCTGCTGCTCGAGAGGACGAAGATCCTCTTGGGCGAGGCGGACTACGATGTCTACGTGTACGAAGGCGAATACGAGCCGAAACCGCTGTACGACAAGGGTCGGTATCTGCCGGAGGGGTTCCCGAAGCGAGAGGAACAGCTGCTCTTCGACCGGGCGCTTGGGGAGGTCCTCGACCTCGAGCCGGATGATCACGGTCCAAGCGCCAGCGAGCTCGAGGCGCTCCTCGAAGTGCGCGGGCTGCAGATTCGGGGCTTCCAGCTGACCAACAAATCTGAGCCGAGGCGCACGCCTACGAAACCGGAATCGAGCTACGATCACCTGCTGCGAGAAGTCAGCGACGGGCCAGCAGCGGCAGTCGCTAGCCGCTCACTAAACACGGAAACAGGGAGTGCCTTGGGAATGACGATCCTGGAAGCCATCAATGCGGTACTCGCCAAGAGCGACCGCCCGCTGTCCGCGGTAGAGATTCACAAGGCGATTTCGCGAGAAGGCCTGTTCGAGTTCAAGGCAAAGGATCCCAAGGGCGTAATCAGCTCGACAATCGGGAAGCATCTCCGCTCCGCCGGGCCCCACGCGATCGAGAAGGTCGGCGCAGGAACGTTCAAGGCTGTCTAGCGAAGCTCCCGAATTCGCTCCGCAACGGCGTCCCAGTCGACCTCTCCGGTCATATGGCACCAGGACACCCGCAGAGCGCCCTCAACAGCCTCCTCTGGCAGCCCCATCGCGGTAAGCACGTGACTTGGTGTGTAGCTCTGCGAAGTGCATGCCGACCCGTTGGAGATCGCGACCAGACCCTTCAGGCCGACGATTGCAGCCTCACCATCAAGACCCTCGACCGAGAAGTTCACCACATGCGGCAACACACGCTCCTGATCACCGTGTAGCCGGATGCCCAATGGCGCGAGAGCCTTGAGGAGCCGCTCCTTCTGTTCACGGCATACGGCTGTGCGCTTCTCCGATTCTCGGAGAGCCAGCTCGGCAGCCAGGCCAAGACCTGCGATGGCCGCCACAGGCAAGGTTCCGGGCCTGAGGCCGTACTCCTGGCCGCCACCGAGCGCTAGAGGCCTGAGCGGGGGGCGGTCATAGCCACGTCTCCGGGTGATCAAGGCTCCGACTCCCTGGGGCCCGTAGATCTTGTGACCACTAATGGAGGTCAAGTCAATTCGCGGGTTCCTCAGGTCTGCCACTCGCTTCCCGAAGCCTTGGGCGGCGTCTACGTGCAGGTAGGCATCGTGGCCTTCGAGTACCTCGGCGATGCGGTCAATCGGTTGCGCGACTCCCGTCTCGTTGTTGACATGCATGACCGACACCAACAAGGTGTCTGGTCTGAGCGCGCCCTCGAGCGCTGCGGGATCAACCCATCCGCCGGAGGTTGAGTCGAGGTACGTAACGTCGAACCCGGAAGCGCCCAAGTGCTCCACCGGTTCCAGAACTGCCTTGTGCTCAATTCGAGTCGTGATCACGTGGCGGCGCTCGCTTGCCTCTACGGCTAGACCACGGATCGCAAGATTGTTCGCTTCTGTCGCCCCGCTGACAAACACAACCTCGTCGGGCTCCGCCTGGACAACCTCGGCGACCTGCCGTCTCGCCGCGACGACTGCGCGCTTGGCCGCAGCACCGTAATCGTGGGTACGGCTCCCCGCGTTTGCAGGCCGAGAGAACCACTCGAGCATCAGCGCCCGAACAGCCGGCTCCAGCGGCGACGTCGCGTTGCAGTCGAGGTAGGTCGGCATCAACCGGCGTTCTCCCAAAGGGCACCCCAAGAAACTCTTCCAGCGCGGCGAATTGTATGTTTACTTTTTAACATACACACACTATGCTGCCTCCGTCGCCCCGCCCGAGACAATTTCCGGAGCGTTTCCCAATGGATACGGCGTTCGAGTACGTATTCCCTGCGATCCGAGGCGTCCAAGCTCGTCGAGAATACTACGTCTCGATGTGCCCTCTGCGGCTCATTCCAAAGATGTTCCTGTTCGACGAGGACGAACTCGTCCCCGAGATTCGGGCTCAGCGTTCGCTGAATAAGGGGCGTCTCCCCGAGATCGCCGAGTACATCCTGAACAACCGTGACGACTACGTCTTCTCGGCGATCACGGCATCGGTCGATGGAGATGTGCGGTTCGAGCCGTCCGGGTCTGGCCCTGATGGAAAGCGACTCGGAGCGCTCCACATCCCCATGTCCTCCCGGTTCATCATAAACGATGGTCAGCACCGCCGAGCCGCCATCGAGATGGCTCTTCGCGAAAACCCCGACCTGGCTGACGAGAGTATCGCGGTCGTGTTCTTCATCGACCTCGGGCTCGAGCGCTGCCAGCAGATGTTTGCTGATCTGAATCGTCACGCCATCCGCCCGTCCAAGTCGATTGGTGTCCTATACGACCAGCGCGATGAGATGGCCCGACTCACCAAGCTCGTTGTCTTCCGCGCGCCTGCATTCCGAGATGTCGTTGAGCTCGAAAAGAGCACCCTGTCCCTGCGCTCCCGGAAGCTCTTCACGCTGAGCGCGCTCTACGGGGCGACGACTGTCCTCGTCGATGGCATCGAGCTCGAGACACTCGACGACTATGCTGACGTCGCAGCTGAGTACTGGGAAGAAGTCGCCACGCACTTCCCCGAGTGGAAGCACGTCCGCGAAGGCAAGATGCAGGCTGCAGAGATTCGGCGCGACTACATGTGCTCGCACGGCGTCGTGCTGCAAGCCATCGGGAGAGTTGGCAACACGCTCCTCAAGCGCAATCGCAAGACATGGAAGAAGAAGCTGACCAAACTCCAGACCGTCGACTGGTCCCGAAGCAACGACACCTTTTGGGAAGGGCGGGCCATTCTTGGCGGCCGTGTCTCCAAGTCCACCACAAGCGTGATGCTCACGACGAACATCCTAAAGCAGCACCTGGGAGTCGCGCTGACTCCGGAAGAGGAAGACGCGGAAGCGAACTTCCAGAAGGGCGGGAATGGCAACTAAGGGGAAGGTGGCGAACCGGAACTCAGCGTTCAGCGATCACGGCATCAAGGCTTCCATCGAGGCGCATCTCGAAGAGATCCGGGCGATCTACCTGTCCGACTCGCTGCCTTGGATCGTGGGCTACAGCGGGGGCAAGGATTCGACTGCGACTCTGCAGCTGATCTGGATGGCGATCGCTGGCTTGCCCCCGGAACAGCGAAAGAAGCAGGTGCACGTGATTACCACCGACACGCTGGTCGAGAATCCGGTCGTCTCTGCCTGGGTAGACGCCTCTCTGGCCCGAATGGACAAGGAATCTCGGAACCAAAAAGTGCCCTTCGAGACCCACAAGCTCATCCCTCGAACCGAGAGGACCTTTTGGGTGAACCTCCTGGGCAGGGGTTATCCAGCGCCCCACCGCAAGTTCAGATGGTGCACCGAGCGGATGAAGATCGAACCGTCCAACGAGTTCATTAAGCGCCAGGTACAGAAGAACGGCGAAGTCATTGTGGCGCTGGGCACCAGAAAGGCCGAGAGCAACCTGCGCAAGCGCGCGATGGAGAAGACGGAAAGGGAAAGGACGCGAGACAAGCTCAGCCCGAATCCGAGTCTCGACAACTGCCTCATCTACGCGCCGGTTGAAGACTGGACGAACGACGATGTCTGGCTGTTCCTCATGCAGTACAAGAACCCCTGGGGCTACCGGAACAAGGATCTTCTGACGATGTACCAGGGCGCATCGGCGGACGGCGAGTGCCCGCTCGTGGTTGATACGACCACACCGAGCTGCGGCAGTAGTCGATTCGGTTGCTGGGTCTGCACGCTCGTGGACAAGGACAAGTCGATGGCAGCAATGATCCAGAATGACGACGAGAAGTCGTGGATGCGCCCCCTTCTTGCATTCCGCGACAAGTTCGCGGTCTCGGACGGCCGAGGTCAGCGTGACTTCCGCCGCATGCACGGCCGCGTCCAGATCTTCAATGGCAAGACAGTTCCCGGACCTTACAAGCAACAGATCCGCGAAGAGTGGCTTGGCGAACTTCTCCAGGCGCAGACGTGGATTCGCAAGAACGGGCCGAGGGATGTACGAGACATCCTGCTAGTCACTCTCGATGAGCTCCGCGAAATTCGGCGCATCTGGGTCGTAGACAAGCACGAGATCGAAGATTCGCTCCCACGAATCTACGAAGACGCCACGGGCGAGGCGTTCCCCGATGCTCGGATGACGGACAGCCTTCCTTTCGGACACGACGACCTGGAGCTCCTTCGATCGCTCTGTGGTGAGAACGAGCTTCAGTTCGAACTGGCCCGGAACCTCATCGCGGTTGAGCACGGCTACCGCACTGCCGTTCGTCGTGCGGGCCTGTTCGACAAGATCGAGAAGACGATCTCGAAGAGCTTCTACGACGACGAGGAAGATGCGACGAACCGCGCACTGCAACTCTCGCTCGACCTCGAGACCTCAGCCGAGGACTATGCGGCCAGTGACCCACATATCCGACCACTTCCCCCGCAGCACCTCGATGAGGTCGTGGACTGATGATCATCGACGCGATCACCCTGAACAACTTTGGTCTCTTCCGAGGCAAGCATGAGCTTGTCCTCACCCCGCCCTCGCCAAAGAAACCGGTCGTTCTGATCGGCGGTCTCAATGGACGCGGCAAGACAACCCTGCTCGACGCGCTACAGCTCGCCCTCTATGGCAAGCGCGCCCGCTGTTCGAACCGCGGCTCCCTTGCGTACAAGGAGTACCTCAAGAACTGCATTCACCGCGGCGAGGCCAGCAGCGCAGTCGAGCTGCAGTTTACAACGCGAGACGAAGGCCAAGAGTCCGAGGTATCGATTCGCCGCTCCTGGACCTCCGCTTCGAGCACCGGTGATTCCCTGACGGTCTACCGCGATGGCCAGAGAGACGCGGCACTGGAAGACGGCTGGGATGAGTACGTCGAGCTGCTCCTGCCCGTAGGCATCGCCCCTTTGTTCTTTTTCGATGGGGAGAAGATCGAGAAGCTGGCCGACCCGTCCACGTCTCGAGAAATTCTGACGACTGCGATTACCTCACTGCTCGGCGTAGACCTGCTCGAGCGCTTGGGCTCGTCGCTGCGAATGATTGAGAAGGCGAAGCTGGAAGAGCTCGACACGCCGACCGAGAGCCAAGAACTCGACAAGCTCGAAGCGAAGATCGCGGAGCTCTCGAGCCGAATCGACGAACTCCAGCTCGAGCTTCGCGAGGCAAAGGAACGAGGAGCCGGAGCCCAGCGGGCCGCGGAGGATGCGAGTGGGCACCTCCTCGAGGCATCCGGGGAGCATTCGCTCGCTACTCGGCGACTGTTGCTGGAGCACGAACGAGCTGACTTGATGCGACGAATCGCGGAGTCGAAAGGCCAGCTCGTCGAACTAGCTGCCGGAGCGGCTCCTCTGCTCTTGGTCGAGCCCCTTCTACGGAGAGTGCAAGAGCAAGCCGATCGGGAGGCCGCCGCCGCGGAAAGCGAAGCGACCCAAGCGCTACTCGAGGGAAGGGACAAGGAGATTCTCAGGTTCCTCGAAGAGACGGACTCGATAAGAGTCTCCGGTCTTGGGTCGCTTGACGAGTATCTCCACGAAGACCGGCTGAAGCGCCAAGAACGCGCAGCCACGGACACGTTCCTCGAAATGCCGCATCAAGCGCACCTGGAGCTGAGAGCATTCTTGATGGAGGGAGCCACTCCCCTTCGGCAGAGTCTCGAAGGCTCGAGGAGGACAACTCACGCCCTCGAGCAGGAGCTTCAGGTCGTTGAGGGTCGCCTCGAGGCGATTCCCCACGAAGACGCCGTCGCAGAGCTGGAAACCACCGCGCGGCATGCCGCGCAAGAGGCTGAGCGCGCGAGAGGAGCCACTGAAGCACTCACCCAACTGCTCCACGCGAGTCGACGCGAGTTCGAAGACGCGACCCGAAGCCGCCGAGTCGCAATGGAGAAGGACGTCTCCGCCCGGTTCGCTAACGACTCGAGCCGCCGGATTCATGAGTATTCGCGCCGTACCCGGGGCATCCTCGACACCTTCGCGTCAGCTCTCGTGAGCCGGAACTCGGACCGCATCTCAGCGCTCATCCTCGACAGCCTGCAGCAGCTTCTCGGGAAGCCCGGACTCGTCGGCGCGGTCGAACTCGACCATGAGACATTCGACGTATCGCTCCGGGACGACTCGGGGGTACCCCTCTCGCCCGACCGGCTCTCCGCTGGGGAAAGGCAGCTTCTCGCCGTAGCAATTCTATGGGGCCTCGCTCGTCTATCCGGACGCCCTCTCCCAACCGTGATCGACACGCCACTCGGACGTCTCGACTCCGAGCACCGCGCAAACCTCGTAGAGAGGTATTTCCCGCGAGCCAGCCACCAGGTTCTCCTGCTCTCAACAGACGAGGAGATCAACCAGATCTACTACCCTGCGATCGAGCACGCGGTTGGCAGGTCCTACGTTCTCAAGTACGACGCCGAGTCTCGGTCTACTCACGTAGAGCCGGGCTACTTCTGGTAGGAGCACACCATGCTTGGCAGCCTGCGGATATCCGAGAAGGGAAAGCGTCAGCTCATCACGCTCAAGCGGCATACCGGGATCAAGAACTGGAACACCCTGTGCCGATGGGCGTTCTGCCTGTCGCTGACCGAGCAGACGAAGCCTCCCCGTACGCAGATCCCCTCTGACAGCAATGTAGAGATGTCGTGGAGCGTCTTCGCCGGAACACACCAGGACATTCTCTTGGCCGCACTCAAGACCAGATGTGCTGAGGACGGGCTCTCAGTCGACCGCGAGACGCTGCACGACGAGCTGAGGCTGCATGTGCATCGCGGCCTAGGGTACCTGGCGGGCTCCGCAGCGCTCCGGAGCATCGACGCACTGGTTCATCTGGTCGACGACTCCGACGGAGCTGAGATCCCGGCCTAAGTCAGCCGGACCTTCCCAGGTGGCAGCCTAACCGCCCAGGCCCTGCCCAACGGCCTTCCGAAAACCCTCCGTTAGCATCGCCTTCTTGTTTCCCTTCCCCTTGTACTCCAACACACCGCTTGCCTTAAGTTGCGAGAATACTGGGCGCAACTTGCGCATCTCATTTGCGCTAGCTGGCCGCCCCGATTGATGCAGCGCGTGCCGGAGGATCACATCCTTCGAGCGGGGCTGTTCAGGATCGAAGTTCAGCATGGCGAGCGTCAGGAACCTCTGGTTCCGGCTACCAACACCGAACTCTCGCGCCACCTCTTCCGAAAGCTCGATCTCTGCTCGATCGAGACTCTCAACGTCGAAGAGCTTGCGGTAGCCCTCCGCGAACTCCCCATCAGTACCGCGCCCCTGGATGATGCCTTGAATCGCCCCGAACACACCAGCTGGAAACCCGGGCGGACATTCGTCGCCCGAGAGATCGACGTCGAAGGCGGTCTTCCTATCGAAGATCTCTCGGCAGACGAGCACCTCGTAGAATGTGAGGGCCAGCGCCCAGACGTCCGAGTGAGGAGACCATACGCGATCCGCCTCGACGCCGGGGCAGCGATAGGCGGGCGTGCCGAAGTCCGGACTCTGGAGATGGGAGATATTGAAGTCGATCAGGACGGCGCGAGGCTCCAGGCGCTGCTCGTCGAGAACGATGTTCGCCGGCTTGATGTCCTTGTGGATGATCCTCATGGAGTGCAGGTACTGAAGGACATCCACCATCTGGATCAACCACTGAAGGACCAACTCGGGAGCTTCGCGCCTCTTCCCATGCGCCATGGCATCGAGCGTTCGGCCATCGACGAACTCCATGGTCACGAATGCCTGATCATGCCCCTCTACCAACTGCATTCCAAAGGTCCGCACCACATTCGGATGGTAGAGGTTGCAGAGCTGATGGAACTCCTCCCGCCCGAGTTCGAAGTCGTGCCGAGTCGCGTTCAGGAGCTTCAGCGCAACATCAAAGCGTCCGAGCAGATGCCTCGCCCTCCAGACTCGCGCGGTCGCCCCTTTGCCTACGTACTCAAGCAGCTCAAACTGGCCGTTAACAACGGCGCCAACCTCGGCAACGAAGCCGGTTTGTGTCACGTATCTGGGATTTGTAGACAGACGCTACCCCCGGCCTACCGCAATCCGCATACTAGTCGTCCCAGTACTCATCAAAGAGTTCGTAGACCCGCTCTGAACTCCCAAAGCCCACGAAGTTGTCTCGAACGTCGATGATTTTGCAAGACTCGGTCCCGCCAATTGCAGGCCCTCTGAGCCCACGGCCGATCATCTGGCTGTACAGCACCGGCGACGCCGTTGGACGAGCAATGAAGACGACATCGGTGTTTGGGGCATCGAAGCCCGTATCCAGGACACCGAAATTGCAAAGTACCTGCACGCCGCCCTCTCGAAAGCCCTTGATCACAGCCTGCCTGCGCTCTCGCGACGTACCTCCATCGACATGCTCAGCACGGAAACCCAGATAGATCAGAAGAGACGTTATGAACATCGAGTGTTTCACACTACACCCAAAAAACAGCACGCGAGACCCTCGCTCGCACTCGTCCGTAAGCCTCCTCGCAATCTCGATGTTTCGCACGCGGCTCCTGCCGAGCGTCCGCAGGAGCGATGGAGGGAAGTCAAACTGCTCCTCAAGCGCCCGCAGCTGCGTAGCTGTTAGGTCTACATTGATCTGGGTGATCAACGGTTCAAAGGAAACGCGAGAGAGGATTCCCTGGTCCTTGAGCATGCGGATCACGGACTCCCGGCCGGACGTCGGGATACCGATCCTCTTGTTGAAGTAGAACGCCGCCAGGCCCTCGACCTCCCCTTCCACCGTACGGCCCGGCGTTGCAGTCAGGCCCAGTAGACTTGCGCGCGGCCCCAACAGCGACTGAACGACTTGCTTGTATGTCGGCGCTTCTGTCTTGTGCGCCTCGTCGACCACGATCAGCGACACTCTCGCCTTGAGATCATCGAGCACGGTGTGATCCCGACGCAGCGCCGCGTGCAGCTTGGGGAACCCGCCAACTATCAGCATTCGCCCCGCAGCGAGGGCTGGCAGCGGGTGTTTACCCCAACATCGAGATACACGAACCACTGATCGTGCATGATGAGGCCATACGTCCAAGAAGCACTGCATCGCCTGTTCGCAGAGCTCTTCCGAGTGCACAAGCCAGACGACCACTCCGTCGTCTTCATGCTCGTTCAGGAACGTGGAGACGACTTCCATCGCCGTTCTCGTCTTGCCCGAGCCAGTGGGCATTTGGATGACAAAGCGTCTTCGAGGCGTATCAAGGAGACTCAGCGCTTCGAAGTACACCTCGAACTGGTATCGCTTGAGCTGCTTAAAGGGAAGGTCGACGAAGATCGGCGCCTCCCTCGACGCGGGCGCCAGGTCTTGATAGTCAGGACGAATCTCCGACTCGAGGGGAAGGAAGTGTCGGGGCAACTCGAAGTGGTTGACGAACGCTTCCGCGAACTGGCCGCGCCACTGGCGCGCGGAAATCGCATCTCGCCGCTCCTCGAACGTATCGGCCGGGGCGTCCATCACGAGCACGTCTGCCAGGTCGCGCAATTCATCGGGCGGCAGTCTATCGAGGCAGTGAGATCGAAACTCGCGGCGGGACAGACTCTCAGCAGGCAGAAATGCCTCGACTACCTTGACTAGGTTCTCCTTGAGGTAGAGCTCATTCCTGTTGAACTCGGAGCCCTTGAGCGCTGGAAGAATCTCTTGCAGATCCTGCATGAGTTCAGCATCGAATCCATCGAGCGTCTTCTGCAGCTCCTTGGCGGGCCAGTATTTCCATAGGTTCGCCATGGGCTAATCGGAGAGGTAGTCGCTTAGGTACCTTGCCCAGTCGAACTCGAGCTGCTCGAACAAGACCTCAGGATCCGTCGCCGGCGAAGCTGACAGCATCGCCCTCGCTCGCTGGTAGGCGCACAAAACCGCTCCCAATGTCGCTGCGACGTCTTCGTTCGACAACTTGGACGCAACCGCTTGCTCGGAATTGAACGACACGCGGTCCGCACCCCCCTCGTGTTCGACCCGAAAGAACCGAGGATCTCTGCGCTCTGAGAACGTCCCGATCTCCAGGTCTCCTACGCGGTAGCGCGTTTCAAGCTGAGCCTGGGCCTGAGCCTCCTCATACCGTGCCACGTGCTCCGGCACGTACCCCACCCCGAGCCAGTCCATAATCTCTTCCGCTCTGGTCTGGACCAGCTCCATCAGCGCACCGAAACGATCGCGGTTGAAGGTCACACCGCGCTTCTTGGGCTTCCACTCTTCGGCCTTCCGGTCCAGATACCACTCTCTCGCATCCAGGTATCGATGACCCTGGTACTCATCTAGGGCTAGAACCAGCCGGTTCCTCGGACTCCCCTGTTCTGCCAGGACCTTCCGCGACATCAGAGGGCATCCTCGCTGCTTCCACGTTGCTTGCGCCGGGTGCGCACATAGTTGGACAAATACTGCCCCCAATTGGAACGCAGCGTCTCAATGAAGTGCTCCGCGGGGTACTCCACGTCCGGCGAGAAAGATGCCTCCGCCTTCGCGTACGCGATAATCAGGAGATCAAGGACGACACGCAGCTCGCGGGCGATGCCCTCCGAGTCGACGCCATCCTCGTCGAGCTCGTCGATCAGCCCGTAGACCCAGCCAAAGAGCTCATGGCTCATGTTGTATTGAAGCAGCGCGTTGCCCCCAAGAAACGATGACTCAAAGAACTGCGGGCCACGCCAGGTCTCTTCCATGATCGTAAACGGCTGGCTCTTAAAAAGCGCTTCCAGCTCTGACCGCTGCTCCTTGTCGAAGCGATCGCTGTAGTTCTCCGCCTGCTTGTGTGCCTCTTGGTCGAGGTCCTTGCCCTCATCTATCTTGGTTTTGTCGGTGGGTGTTTTCTTGGCGACCGTCTCGGCTTCGTGGTGATCTCCGGACCGCGTAAGAGTTGCCTCTTCGAGCTCCCGAGCCTCCTCCTCCTTCCGCCGCTGCTTCTCCTCCGCCCATACCCGTCGGACATCCTCCAACACAGTGTTCCTCGTGGGGAGAATCTTGTCCTTGATCGTGACCTTGAGCTTCCTAGTTGGAACCGCCCCACGCTTGATGTTCTTGACCTGAAACGCCCGGTCGAGTTCCGCTCCAAAGTGAATCTCGCAGCCCCACCATCGGTCAATCGCCTCGAACTGCGGCCAACCTTTGCCACCCACCTTCCAGTACGGGATCTCTCCGTAGAAGACCTCTCGATGGTTTCGAAGGATAGAAAGCCCTTCGTTCTGGTCGATGTATCGATCCATCGCCTGCTTGTCACCGCCAGCGCCTTCCTTTTCTCGGAATTCAACGGGTAGCTTCGAGAGGCGGATGGATATCGTCTCGGTGTGGCCGGCTTCAGCCGCCTGGGACTGGTCAACGGGCCACTCGAACTCGATGTCGGGATAGACCTCAGCCGCGGGGTCGTTCGGAAATCTCGACAACTCCGGCCGGGCGTACAACGGATCGATTGCGGGGACGTTCTCGCCGTCGATGAAAATCTCGACAGGCCCAGTTCGTGGCGGGATCGCATCCCATAGGTAGTAGCGATATGTCCGGCCAGCCCAGACACGCAGGTCCTTGATGATCTCCGTTGCGTTCTCGTCCTGACGATCGTACTTGCGCCAGACTACGAGAGTGCCCGATTTGCCACCAGCGAGATCAGCCAGGTCTCCGGGAGGGGCCTTCGACTCAGGCTGGGGAATCTCGGCGAGTGCCCCTTCCTCGATCTCGTCCAGGTCCATGTAGGTCCACAGCCAATCTCCGCCAGCGACCTTGGACCAGACCTCGACTCGCTTGCATTCATGGATCGCGGCCATAGTCATTCCGACCCCGAAACGGCCGATCCCATCGCGATCGTTGTAGCGGGAGGACCAGCCAACTGTCAGGCAGTTGTGAAGGGTCTGCGCGTCCATACCGTGGCCATCGTCCCCGAAGGCCACGTACTCGATGTGCGAGTACCCGTGCTTCGGCGGCTCCGTCGCGAAGCGAATCTGGACTCGACCGGCATCCGCCTGAATTGCATTGTCAATGACTTCGCCGTAAGCGCTGACCGCGTCGAAATCTGACTCGCGGAGCGACTGGATGGCGCGCTCATTCTTGAAGAACTGGACCATCCGGACTCCTCAACGGGGTGGCACCTCGGCAGCGAGATGAAGCTCATACAAGCCCCACCAACGCTTTCGCTTACGTCACCCATGAATACAGCGCTAAGTTTCGCATGGGGAGCCGCTGAACGAACCCAGGAAGTTGCGCCAGAGGAGGACGCATTGGGGCCAACTGCCACACTCGTCTGGAGCCCAATCGAAGCCGCACTCACGCAGGCGCTGGAGGAGGGCAACCACCCCTGCCTGCTGATCGCCCCGTTCGCGACTCGTGCCGCGCTCAAGCGCCTTCTCGGTCACGCACAGTCTACGGCTGACCTGCAGGTAATCACGCGATGGAACCAGCAAGACCTCGCGTCCGGTGCAGCAGATCCGAGTGTCTACAAGCTGCTTCGCGAGGAACGGGTACCGCTCTACATCAACCCAAAGATCCACCTCAAACTGTACATCCTTCGGAACAACGTCGCTTTCCACACCAGCGGGAACCTGACGGCCAAGGGCCTGGGCTACGCAAGAGAGAGCAACATCGAGGTCGGGTCGTTCGTCGAACTCACCCGGCAGGATTGGCTGAAGGTTTTTGAATTGCTCGAGGACAGTACTCGGGTTGACGATTCGCTCTACGAGATGGCTGCTCAATATGCGCAGCAGCACCGAGCGTCGACCGAGCTACCACCGTTCGACCTTCCGACACCGGATGTGGAGTTCAGCATTCTCTCGCTGCCGGCGTCGCCGAACCCACGCTTGTTCTACAACTGGTATCGCGATCTAGGGAGTCTGCCCGACGATCAACTGCCGGCGTACGCGCATGACGCTTCCAATTTCGAGCTGCCAGCTGGACTCAGCAGCGCTCAGTTCTACTCGCAGCTGGGCGAGCAGTTCACAGCGCGGCCCCTTGTCGCTGCGATCGTTCAGCTGATCCGAGACGCGGGGAGCGCCCGGTTCGGACTGGTCAAGCAGTGGCTACAAGCCAACTGCTCTGACAAGCCCACGCCGCGGAGGCGCGAACTAACCGATCATGTTCGAGTCCTCTACGATTGGCTCGATTTCTTCTACCCAGAACTATCATGGAGCCGACCCGGACACTCGATGGTGATCCGATGGTCTGACGGCCCGGGGACACAGCGACCACGCTAGAGCCGTCTCTCCACCGCAAGAACTTCTGGCAAGCGATCGTCCGCCAACCGGAAAGAACAGTTGACGCCGATCAAACGGGAACTAGAAGCACGGCGCTCGCTCAACGGCGACGGGCGAGAGGCCAGAGCTTCTCATTCACGATCTTGCGAAGGCGGCGAATCTCCTGCTTCTCCCCCTTGGTCCCCTGGAAGTCCGTGACTTTCATCGCGCCAATCTGACTGCGAATCGCGGCCAACTCATCTCGAAAGGCCGTCGTCTTCAGCCGACCCCTGACCTTTCGCTTGACCGCATCGATCTGTCGGGCGCCGCTCGTCGCCGCTTCGACATCTGCAGTAGTCCCGTTCTTGACAATGAACACGAAGCCCCGGAACAGTCCCGGATTGTGTACTGGTGGAGCGTCCCCGAGACAGAGCGCGGCGAATCGCTCCAGGCCGGTATCGGACAACGCGCAAATCTCCCAGTCGAGCTCAAAGTAGTCCCGGACGGCCCGAGTCTTGACTGCCATTTCAAGCAGCGAGTAGTGACTCGGTAGAACCTTGAAGCCACCGATCCGCATTTGCTCATAGACTCTGTACACGGTAGTGAGTACGCGAACACTCGGGGCTTTCAGGTTGAAGTTCTGCCCGACTTGCTCGGCCAGTTGATTGTCAAAGAAGAGCTCCTCAGCCTCCCCCCACTCCCGGAGGAACGCTCTCGCATAGCTCTTGAATATGTAGCGGGCCTTCTGCAACGCGCCCCACTCTTCAGGGCCGTCGATGTGGATCGTTCCGAGGATTACGTCAATTACGTCCTCTTCCTCGTAGCTTTCGTTTGGCTTGTAGATGAACTCCTTCACTTCGATCTCTCGGATCGTGGCAAGCACTTGCTCCGTCACACTTCCCGGGCTACCGAGCAGGTGCTGAAGTGCGGCGGCTCGCCGGTTCCCCTCGATCACGAGAAACCTGTCGTGATCGAGGCGCTTGACGATCATCTCATGAACACCACCGAGGAAACCGGTCTGCCGGATTCCGTCGATCAGATGCCTAACGTGATGCTCGTCCTGGCTTACCTTGCCGAGCACATATTTCTGCAGCTTCGGCGACTGGATCTGCTCGGAGGTATAGCTGCGATCATCCTCAGAGCCGTCTGTTATCAGACGAGGATTCGATGGGTCCAATAGGAGCTGGTTCGGGCTTACCCGCAGAGTCTTGAGTGAGTAACAACTGATCGCTTCCGTCACCAACTTGGTAGACCTCCGCTCTCGAGGAATGGGATCGGCAGCCCGTCGCAGACGTCAGATCTTGAGCAGGATCCTGTAGTTCCTGAGAACACGATCCAACCCGTGCTTTTGCAGCAAGTCGTTTCCCGTCCCGCTGTAGTCCCCCAGAACGAGTTTCTTCTCCTGCTGATCCAGTAGTTCCTCTAGGGCTCCAACCCACTTGCGGGCCTTCTTGAAGGTCGTCAGGTGGTCAACGGCATCCTCTAGCGACCGGTTCCCATCTTCGACATCGATCAGCAAATTCGTTGCGAAGCCCCTGATCGCTTCAGGGTCTCCGCCCTTTGCGTCAGCCACGAGCCGCCCGAAGGGCTTGATAGCCTTCGGGTCCGCGAGGATCTTCTTGTCGGCCGCCAGTTGGTCCCGCGCCGCGAATTGGCAAATCTTGTTCAGTCTCTGGAGAGAGGGTTCACTCAGCTCGTAGGTGCCGTCACTCACCTCCAAATAGGAGTGACCGATTAGCCGTCGGTCCGTAACCGCTGCCTCAATCAGCGAGTAGTGGCTCGGAAGCACGCCCCCATCCTCATCCCTAAGCTGGTTGTATGCGATGTAGGTCCGGATCGCTCTTCGCACCTCGGCCGCCGAAATCGAGAGCCTGTGGGCGACATCTCTGAACGCCTTCGGGGCCACCCGAAAATCTGTGCCATCGGTCACGCTCATGTACTGGGTGTAGATCGAGTGCGCCCTGGGCAGTGGCCTCCAAGGCAGAACTGAGCCGAAGTGACGAAGCCCGAGGATGACCCCAACCTCCTTCTCGATGTCGCCACGGTCCATCCCTTCTGTATCGATGACCAGTACAAGAATCTCCTCGAGAGTCTCCCGGATTTCGTTGGGCAGCTCCTTCCCAGGCAGCGCCTCTGCGTCCTCTCTCAACAGAGTCTTCGCCGCGCTCACGCGTCGGTTCCCCTCGATCACGAGGAACTTGCTACTTCGCTCCAGTTCACGGACGACAACGCGATCGATGGGGACGAAGCCAATCGAAGTCATGGAGGCATGTAGCTCCTTGATCGCGAAGAAGCCCTCACGGTCCTCATCTTCATCGGCAGCTTCCTCCAGCTCACTGCCGACCTTGAACCGACGCAACAGTTCCTCTTGTACAGCCTCTACTCCGGAATCCTCGACCGCCACCTCCTGCCCGAACCCATCTACGAATCTGGGGTTGCTGGGGTCGAGCATCAAGTCGTGAATCGAGATCCGTTTCTCGTCGAGACGCGGGTTAGCCATCTGCACCCTCCCCGCTGGGGGCTCCCGTCTCGAGAGAAGCCAGAACGCCCAACAGGTGAGTGATCGCGTCTCGTGCTAGCGGATCTTCGGGATCCAGCTCTGCGAGGTTGGGTCTTCCGAGGAGCGCAGCTACCTCTCGTAGCCAGGTATCCCAGCGAGGTTTTCGGAGTTCAGCAGCGCGTTCGGCGTAGACTTCGCTCGGCTTCTGTTTCTCCACCTCGACTGCTGTGATCATCTGCGCTCGGCGATCCTCGTCCTCATCCGCCAGGATCTTCTCATATTGCCGCCATTCCGCAGGGTTGTTGATCGGTGCCTCCGCCCGCTCCTCGCGCGAGAAGTGACCGAGCCGATCAATTCGGTCCAGTCCTTCCTCAGTCAGTTGAAACGAGCTGGGATCCTGTGCGATGTACTTGCGGAGTGGGCTCTTCTTGCCACGCTTCAGGAGGAGCTCCGCACATACGGAATAGTACCTCCCTTTGATTCCGCCTATCGAGGCAACACTCGGCACCTGGTCGATCTGCTTCATTACTCGGTAGACGCGGAGCCGGTTCTGGACCTCTTCTGTTTTGACACTCAACGTCCTAGCAACGGCCTCGGCAGCCTCGGGTTTCCAGAAGAAGGAGTCGTCGTCCTGCCCGGCCTCAAGCAGGTAGCGTCGGTAAATGTTATGCGCCTGTGCGAACGGACTCCACGGCCGAAGTGACCCGTGGTGCCTAACACCCAGGAGGTACGCGATCTTTGCTTGGACCTCCTCAAGCGGACCGTCATCGAGCACCTCCATAACGTTCAGCGGATCGAGGTCCTGCCTCTCGTCGGCAGGAAGCTCTTTCTTCACTTCGCGGATGGCGGTAACACGACGATTCCCCTCCAAGACTAGATACCGATCGCTTCCCTCCTCACGACGGACAAAGATCATGTCCACGGGCTGCCAGCCGTTCTTTCGGATCGAGTCCTTCAGCTCCTCGATTCTGTACTCGTCCGCGAGCATCCGCTGGTGTGCGTGCGCTTGAATCCCGGGGTCCGAGGGATTGCCAGATGAAAGGTCCTCTTCGTGCGTCAAGAACCGGGGGTTATTCGGATCCAGCACCAGCTTGTCGACCGCCACGCTTATGGCCGCGAGCTTCGGGCGATAATCCACGTTGGATGACTCCTATGACTTGCGAAGCTCCCTGAAATAGTCCATCTGCTCGCGAACCACGGCTGTGAGCGCTTCCCGGTGCTTCTGCTCTATGGGGAAGACTGAGCCGTCGAGGATATCTCTGACCGTTGTCCACTGATCGACAGCTTCAGAAACTTCTATCTCAGCCAGTTGCTCCACGATCTCGTACAGAATGGCGAATTCATGGGGTGGCATTAGCCTGCCCCAAGTCCCCGAGAGGGGCATGGGAAGCTTCACCAAGAAGTACCCGTCAGCGTAGCTCTCGGTGAGAAGCAGCTCTCGGATGGCCTCACGATTGAGCATGTCCTCGGTGAAGTCGACAAAGTCCGGATCCAGAGAGGCCGCGTCTCGGCGCAGCTTGAACGCTACGAAAGTAATCCAGGGGTCTCCCCTAGCGTAGACCGACTTCTCTGTTTCATCGATTGAGGTGGCGGCCAGCACCCAGGAATTCTCCATTGCGTGAAACACGAGATTCCTGTGAAGCTGGTCGTGGAACAGGCTCAGACCCTCAATCTTGTCGGCGACCATCCGGAAGAGCGCCTCAGGGGAGGCGCCACGATACCGGTCAACGCGTGCCGAAAGGAAGTCGAAGAAGTCTGCGACCCTGCGGCGAGTCTCGTTCGTGATCAGCAGCGGGAGGTGGTAATACGAACCGGGTCCCGAGTACACCTTGAACAAGAGCAGAGTGACCCGACTCCGGTCGGGGATTGGCGGAAGACCTCGGAACGCGGCGTCGACCGAGTATTCGTCGAACACCGACTCGATTGCCGCTTCTAGACCCGCGACATCGGGATACTCTCGGTCTACAACCCTCGGCTCCAGTACGTCTGAGATATCCGAAAACAGCCACCTGTTGTCGATTCTGTATCGAATGTTGGGCAGGTCATCCGAGACCTCAACGATGTAGGCAGCCTTGTCCTCATCGCTGGGGTCGACGCGCACGGCGCGGCCAATCGCCTGCATGTAGAGGAGCTTGGACTTCGTGGGGCGCGCCATTACCACGGTGTTAACGGAAGGGTCATCGAAGCCCTCTGTAAGGACGTCGACATTGATCACAATCGACCGCGCAGCTATGCGCTGCGCCGCAATGAAGTCGGCGCGGTCCTCGTGTACCTCCCTAGCCTCGGAGGCCAAGAAGCGGGCCCGGGCCTCCCCGGTGATGAAGCCGACGAAGTCGTAGTGGCGCCCTAAGGAGGACTGGCGAACCTCGTCGTAGAGCGCCCTTGCGTGTTCGACCGTGCCCACGTAGACGATGACTTTCCGATACCGGTCGTGGTCAGCAGCGAGCTCGTTCAGGATTCTCCGATTGCGCTCTGCGTTGTTGAGAACCGAAAGCTGGTCAGGCTCGCCGATGCTGTCGATGGTGTAGGTGCCACCGTCCACCGTAACGACCTCAGGGCGCAGGAGCACGCCGAGGTCGACCAAGTCTGGGAAGCCGATCGAGTAAGACTCCTTCTCGAAATCAAGCGACTTACCGTCGTGACGAGATGGCGTCGCGGTTAGTCCGAGAATGCCGATATCTGATCGGTCGAAGAGTGGACGATAGCTATTGGCTGCCCCATGGTGGGCCTCATCGATCACGGCAAGTCGGACGTTCTCGTTGCCTGCGAGTTGTTCTTTGACCTTGCCAAGCATGCAGAAGTCGATCTGGTCTTTGAAGGCCGGGATTGGCGACCCCTCTGCTTGTCGCTCGGCAGTCCCCCTCGCTTGGTCTAGAAGTTCGATCCGGTGCGCGACCCACAGAACTCGATGTGCAGTGAGGTCGAGCAGTCCTTGCTGGAACATCCTCTCGATCGCCCGAACCGCCACGAACGTCTTGCCACCACCGGTGGGAACAACGAGTAGGAACCGCCCTGTGCCCTGCGCAGAGAAGTCCTCAACAACTGACTGAACTGCATCTAGCTGAAAAAGGTCGTAGCGGCTTAGCGGTTCCGTCAAGTTGCTCGCGGCAACAGGTCGCGCGGGATGCGGGCTCGAAGGACGCCCTGCTCGAATCCGAGCTGCGTCCTTTCGAAGCTTCTCAAGGTCGCCGCTGTACGTCTCCCAGATCGACCGCGCACTCCGAGGTACGAAGGAGTACGAATCCCCATCGCCGTCATCCCGATCCAACGCCACGAAGTTGCGGATTCGCCGACTGATTCCAACGGAGCTTCGGTACGACGCGTCCCGTGCACCACCCGGGTGAAACGGATTCTCTCGGAGGAAATCGCTCAGGTCTCGGATCCATGGAGTCCCCTCGGAGACACCCGTCCCCTCGTTTGTCCGGAACGCATCAAGGCAGAGGACGAGCTCGTCGTCGGTAAAACTCTCCATTCTCCCTCTCGTTCCGTATACACGGGAGAACTCCCGTCGAGCGGCTCCCTAGGTGTCAGTTCCAAGAGCGTCGTGCACCGGGGTTCCCTCCGGAGAGAATGGGGTTTCCAGACTCCAACCTTTCCAAAGGAGAACCCAGGTGAGACTCCATCCTAACGCGAAGACGACTCCGTACACCCGAGAACTGCTTGCCGAGCGGATCCTGCGCCTTGGCTGGGCGGTGAGCGACGCCTCTCAAGCGGCCGGGATCAGCGAACGGACCGCGTACCGCTGGCTGGCTCGATACCGCGCCTCGGCCCAGCCATCTTTGTGATGCTGCTCCGCGTACTCGGCCAGGTAGAGGTTCCCGAACTCCCTCACCGTCATTGCGCCCGCGGAGGCCTGCCTCTCGCTTGCCGGACCGCCACCGCGATCAACTTCGCCGAGGAGAGCCCTCGCCTCGCGACCCACCTCTTGGATGGTCATGGCTCCATAGCGCCCTATGACCATGCGCCGGTCTCGTCGACCTACCCGCGTCCGATAGCGGACGACGAAAGGGCGCCGACCGGAGGGCTGAATGCAGAGCCCGAAGCCCCGAAGCTCGTCATCCCAGAGGAACACTGGCGACTTCGCGAGCACAGTTTTCTCGATCGGCGTCTTAGTAGGCCGCACCTTCGGCACGTTGGACCACCTGTGTTTTCGCAGTGGAATCAAATGGTGGGCCCTCGGGGGCTCGAACCCCGGACCGTTGGATTAAAAGTCCACTGCTCTGCCAGCTGAGCTAAGGGCCCCGGGCTGTTTCGTAACGAGTGCGCGCGGGGTTGTCGAGTTGCGGCGCGCCGCCGCACCGGCTGCCCGGTCCGCGCGGTTCTCCTGGCAATAGCTGGCAGCAACGTTCCGGCCTTCGTTTGACTTTCGCCTTTTCTTCACCTAGGGTGGTCGACGTCATTGCTGGGGCATGCGAGCGAGTGGGTGATACCCCCGAATACCCCTGGAAGAAGAAGGAGTTACAGGCCCACAGGGGCGGCTTGCGTGAGCGGCGGCTCGTTCCTGGTAGTTCCGGATTCTCCTCCCGCTCGCTCGCATTTTCGCCCCCGCCCGACTCCGTGATCGAATCCGAACCGAACGACCACGACGACGCGCGAAACGAAGGCAACGAAGCAAAAGGAAGGAACAGAGATGACGATGGCTTGCTGGCCCATGCCCTACCCCGCCTTCGCCTCGAGACCCTCCCCAGTCACTTCCCCCTCGAGCATTCCGAGCTCTACGACGCGGATCTCGTCCGCGCTGTTCCGACTCGCTCCCCGCCCCGCCCATCGGATGCGCGCACACGAACCGACGCCGCAGCCGGTCGATTGGGCGGCGATCCGACGGCAGGGACGCCCCCTCCCTCTCCCCTCCCCCGCGGAAGCACCCGGATCGCTCGGGTGATCCACCACGCTCCCCAGCTGGTGCTCACCCGCTCTCACCCGGTGGTGTCCGGGTATGCGGCGGTCGAGCGGCGGTTGGTGGATGTGTGGCGACGGCCCGAGGAAGACGGAGGCAGCGAGGATGCTTGACGATCCCCGGAACGGGCGCTGGAACCGACGACCTGGGTCCAGCGAGTCCGGCGGGCCTTCTTTCGAAGAGCCTTCTTTCGGAGAAATCTCGGCCTTCGTCGCCCGTTCGCGTCAGCTGCAGGAAGCCCGCGAGGCGGCCTCTCCCGCCCGTCGACGACGACGGACCCGGCGGCTGACCCAGCTGCTCGGCCTCGGACGCGCCTGACTGCCCCCATCCCCAGGCAGCAGCCCCGCCCCCATCCCTAGCCCGCCCTGGGGCGAAACTGCGCCACCCACCTGCCCCACGCGTGTAGGATGGAGCCTCTCTCCTTCTAGACCGAGGTTCCCGATGCGCCGCACCGCCACCCTGCTCGCCTTCTCGCTCTCGCTGCTGCTCGTCGTCAGCGCCACCGCGACGACGCCCGCGTTCGCCAGTGGACCGTCGTCCAGCAAGTCGTTCTCTTGCGACGCGCTCGCTGGCGCCCAGGCGAATCTCGAACGCTGGCTGGCGAAGCTGCTTCCCCGGCATGCGGATAGCGCCCAGTTTCAGAGCATCGCCCGCACCGTCGCCCTGGTGAACACCTGGATCGACGATCGCTGCGTCGCGCTCAACGAGATCCAGGTCGTCGGCAGCCACAACAGCTATCACCTGCGGCCTCGCACGGCGCTGCTGCAGGCCTTTGTCGGAGTCGACCCGGCGGCTCTCGAGTGGGAATACAGCAACCGCCCGCTTGGCGAGCAGTTCGGTGACCAGGGCATCCGGCAGATCGAGCTCGACGTGTTCGCGGACCCGGACGGCGGGCTGTATGCGGACCGACTGGCGCTCACGCTGATCGGGCAGGACCCGGCTTCGGGCGAGCCCGCTCTCGAGGAGCCGGGCTTCAAGGTGCTGCACGTGCAGCATGCGGACTTCGAGTCGACCTGCCTGACCTTCGTGCTCTGCCTCGAGGCCATCAAGACGTGGTCCGACGCGAACCCGCGGCACGTGCCCATCATGGTGCTCATCGAAGCGAAGGACGAGGGCTTCTTCGAGCCGGCCTTGCCGACGCCGGTGTTCATCGGCGCGCAGGAGTTCCGCGAGCTCGAAGGCGAGATCGTGTCGGTCTTCCCGCTCGATCGCATCGTCACTCCCGACGACGTGCGCGGCCCGCATGCGAGCCTCGAAGACGCGATTCTCGCGGACGGCTGGCCGCTGCTCGGCGAGGTGCGCGGCAAGGTGATGTTCGGGCTGGACAACGGGGGCAAGCGCGATCTGTATCTCGACGGCGACCCGTCGCTTTCCGGGCGGCTGATCTTCCCGAATTCGTTTCCCGGGCAGCCGGACGCGGGCTTCGTGAAGGTGAACGATCCGCTGGGCGACCCGACCCTGATCGCCGACCTGGTGGACGCTGGCTACATCGTGCGGACGCGCGCGGATGCGGGGCTGTCCCAGGGACGCACGGGGGACACCACCCAGCGCGACGCCGCGCTCGCGAGCGGGGCGCAGTTCGTCTCGACGGACTTCAAGGATCCTTCGACCATCGTCAGCCTCGACCCGACCCAGCCCTTCCTCGCGACCTACGAGGTCGACCTGCCGGACGGTCTCGCCGCGCGCTGCAACCCGGTGAGCGCGCCGGACTGGTGCCGGTCGGCGCAGCTGGAGTAGCGGTCGCGCGACCCGCCTACGCGAACAGGTAGAAAGCCCGGCCGGGTGCGCGCTATACCCCGGCCATGCGAAGAACCGCCAGACTCGGCTGCGTCCTGCTGACATCTGCCACCCTGCTGTGCGCCTGCTCGCACCACACGGATCACAGCGCTGATCCCGACGCGAGCCACGCGGAAGCGGCTTCGGAACCCGTGCACGAGGCGCACACCGCCCCCGACCACAACAACGCCACAGCCCACGCCACAGCCACAGCCCACACCGCAGCACACGGCCACCACGACTTCGCCGGCGCTGAACACTGGGCCAAGCGCTTCGACGATCCGGCGCGCGACGCCTGGCAGCGCCCGAACGCGGTGCTCGACCGGCTGGCGCTCACGAAGGTCCAGAGCGTCGCCGACATCGGCGCGGGCACCGGGTACTTCTCGGTGCGCCTGGCCCGCGCCCTGCCCAGGGCCACGATCTACGCCATCGACGTCGAGCCCGACATGGTGCGCTACCTGAACGAGCGCGCCGCGCGCGAAGGGCTTGCGAACCTCGAGGCTTCGCTTGGCGAGCCGGACGATCCGGGCATCCCCGCGCCGGTCGACCTGGTGCTCGTGGTCGACACCTATCATCACATGCGCGACCGCACCGCCTACTTCGAGGCCCTCGTCGGCCAGCACCAGCTGGCGCCGGGCGGGCGCGTCGCGATCGTCGACTTCAAGCCCGGCGACCTGCCCGTCGGGCCGCCGGACGCCATGAAGGTGCCCGCGGACCGCATCATCGAAGAGATGCAGGCGGCGGGCTACGGCCTCGCCCTGGATGACCGCAGCCTGCTGCCTCACCAGAACCTGCTGATCTTCGTCGCCCCGGGCGCGACTGACTCGCCGAGCTCACCCAGCGCGGCCGGAGCCGCGTCCCGCTAGAAGGGCGACCGGGGCCGCCCGAGCAGAGACCTATACTCGCGACTCGCACGACCCACGCGACCCACGCAGCGAGCCCCCACGAAAGACCGGAGTCAGCCATGAAGCGCTTCTCCACCCTTCTCGTCCCTTCGATTGCGGCAACATTCCTGCTCGTCGCGTGCGGTGACGACGCACCCGCGCCCACGAGTGACACGTCCAGCATCCAGCAGCGCCGGGACGCCGCCGCGCCGCGCAAGCCCGTCGAGCGCGGGGCGGCTCCGCGCCCGAACGCGGGGGCGCCCGCGACCGCCGAAGGACTCGTCCCCGCTGTCCCCACTAGCGAGGGCCCTTCGTATCGCGAAGCCCAGCAAGCAACACAAGAAGCCATCGACGCCGCGGGCCGCGCAGCCGCCGCGACCGCCGCCGCTGCGGCCGAAGCCGTCGAGCAGGCCGCTGCGCGCGTGGGTCAAGCGGCGGACGACGCGGTGAAGAAGTCGGCCGAGACCGTCGACGCGAACGTGCGGAAGGCAGGCGAGGCTCTCGACCAGGCGGCGGACTCGGCCCGGGCGTCGTCCGCTGCCGCGATGGAATCCGCCAAGCAGAAGGGACAGGAAATCGAGCAGGCAGGCCAGCAGGCGGTCGACAGCGCCGCGAAGAAGACGCAGTCCGCCGCCGACACCTTCCAGCGAAAGGCCGCAGAAGCCGCCAAGCGCGCGAGCGACAAGGCCGCCGCCGCCAGCCAGGCCGTCCAGCGCGAGATCGACGCCACCGCGCGCCCGCCGCTAGTCGTACCGACGACAGCACCAACCCCGACGGCTGGGACCACTCCCGAGCCGCTTCCTGAAGCTGCGCCGGACGCGAACCCGGAGACGACTGGGTCGACGCCCTGATTCGCTCGCGTGGACGCAGGCCCCATCATCCGAGCGGGTCCTATCGCCCCTTCCCCTCCCTCTCCTCCTTGGACTGCGGTGGAAAGGCGACTGCATGGCCCCAGCCCTGATACCGGACGCCGCTGACCTCGACGCACAGGTTCTCGGGGCGAAGAATCCGCGCTGTCTGCTTCTTGACCGTGCGGAACGGCTGAAAAGGCCCTTCCGGAAACGTCGGGCTGATATAGCCGCTCTGCTTTGCCAGCAGCTTGATGACCTTCGCCTGGCGGTCGGTCAACGGCGCCGTGTCCGATCCCTTCGCGTCGTATACGAAGAGATCGCTCTTGTCGTCCTTGGCCGCGAGGATGTCGAAATCGGCCCATCGATCGTTGCGCCCCTGCGTCGGGCTACCGACATAGACACGCATGCTCGACCGAGAGACGTGCGCGTAGGCCGTGCGGAGCTCCGTTCGGCATATCTCCTCGAAGGGGCGCGCGGGAATGGTCTTCTCCGCCTTGATCTTCGGGCTGCAGTACCGCTGATCGAAGTGCTGAGCGGTCCTCTTTTCCGCGGCATGGATGATCTTCCGTAGCAGGCCTCGATCCGGCGTCATGTCGAGAGTCGACAGGCCGTCGGCCACCAGCTCGACGCTCTGGAGCTCTTCGAGAAGCGAGCGCATCGAACTCGTCGTCGATTGGCTGAGCACGGCACCCAGGACCTCGCCAGCCTGCATCGCCAGCATCTGGGGCGCGGTCACTGCGGAGCGGTAGTCTCGATCCTCTCGCAGGTAGAAGCCGAGCACGCGGTGCCCGAGTACCTCGTAGTCCGTCGCTGCGAAGGCCTGCAGCGGGAAGTTGTTCAGCAAGCCGCCGTCCACCCAGCTCCCCCGATAACGCTCGGGGACGGGAGCCTGCTTCCAGAGCTGGACCGGCTTGTAGAGAAACGGGTATCTCATCGAGATAGCGACAGCATCCACGACGGGCATGTCGGGTGTCGTCTGGGGAGAGAAAAGTCCGACCTCTCGGGTCGTCAGGTTCGTTCCGACCGTGGCGAGCTCGAAACCGGCACTCGCGCGCTTGCCCCCTGCCCGGCGAGGAGACTTCCCGACCCAGCGCGCTGTCAGATCCTGTAGCTCGCGAAGCGTCATCAGGTCGGCACGTACCCGGAAGCGCTTGGCGAGCGGCGAGAGGAGCAGGGTCTGCTTGATCATCGAGCGGAGCCCGTACCCGGTGAGAAGCCCCCCCTCGACGAGGAGGTTGTACATGAGGAGGGGGAACTCTCGCTCCCCGGCGAGCCACGCCACCTCGAGCGGCGCGGCAGCAGTGGCGCCGTACCTGAAGCCGGACCGGCGACGGATCCTGGCTGCGGTCTTCCTCTTCTCATCGGCGGCCTCGACCCCGATGTCCCAGACCAGTCGCCGCAGCTTGTCGGCCCAGACTCGCGTGTCCGCGGTCCCGCCGACCTTCTTGAGACCCTTCCCGAAGAGGCTCGCCCAGACGTTCGGGAGATACTGGATGACCTCTCCCGCATTCGAGGCGATGTCCTCGATCAGCTGGATCTTCTGGAAGATCTTGTTGTCTCGCAGCGACTCTTCGATGTACAGGTCCCGCACGAACCTGTCCCGAATCCGCTTGTTGGGAGGAACTACGGTGAGGCGCTTTCCGTTGAGCACGGGTCGTCCCGACTGGGCTCTGCCAAGAAGGGAGAGGTCCAAACGGGCCAGGAATGGAACGGAGACATCCGTCTTCTTGCCGCTCGCACCGACGCCGTCGTAGCTCAGCGTCGTACTCCCCATCCAGCGCATCAGGGTCGTTTCGAGTTGACTCGACCCGTAGCCGGTCGCGACCGCCATGGCGACGAAGGCTCCGGCGGACGCCCCGGCGAACCCCGCGAGTTCGGACTTCCCTGCGATCCGTGCCTCGGCCAGCGAGCGCGCGCCCAGCTTGCGCTCCAGCGCGCGCACGGCCCCGACATGGGCGACCGCGCGCGAACCCCCGCCCGAGAATACGATGTGCTCGAGATCTTCGACGGGTACGATCGCCACCGGGGCTAGGCCTGGATCGCTTCTCGGTGTTCGTCCAACACCACCAGGTCGGTCGGGAGCTTCACGACCCAGGGCGGCGAATAGGGGATCGCCCCCGTCGCGTACGCGGCTTCCTCGGCATCCGGGCCTTCATAGGGACGGTCGAGCTCGAAGATGGACGGGTTCGCGATCGCGGCGACGACATAGCGGCGTCCAGCAATGAAGACCTCCCGCCCGAGATCGAGATCGGACAACACCCAGGCGCTGTCCGAATCGATCGTGACCTCGACCTCACCGTTGCGAACTCGAAGGCTTCCGCTGCCACGGGCGACTTCCGAGAGCCGGTGGTCGAGAAGCTCGAGCCACAGCTCTTCGAACGGACCGTCCGGAGCAGATTCTTCGGCCTCGATCAAGCTGATCGTCGTAACCTCGTCCCCTGGTGACGACGACAGATAGGCGAGCATCCGCTCTTCGTATCCAGGCTTCACGGGAACGATGCAGCGAGCCGCTCCGGCCCGCAGGAAGTCCTGATGTCGCGCGTTCGGGTGCTGCAACGCTCGACGAAACCTCCACGCCGATCTCCGCCCCCAGTAGTAGGGAAACAGGAAGTAGCTCATGTCGTCCCAGTCGAAGGCGCCCTCGAAGAGGTTGGTGACGGGAGCCTGGGCCTCCACCCTCGATCCGACGAGTTCCTGGTGGTCTCCCACCGTCGACACCGCATCGAAGTCGAAGGGGCGGCCCCGCAACGACTGAATGCACCAGCGACGAAGCTCGCCCCTTTCAAGGTCTCGTGCTGCCGCGTCGCGGAGACTCGAAGCTTCCGCTTCTGGCATCGACGTCGATTCAGCCACGAGAGCGTCCGCCTCGAGATCGGAAGCAAGGCGTTCATGCGCGACACGCAGTTGCTCCCATGTTCGCAGCTGCCAGGCCTGCCACGCCCTCGTCGTTCGCTCGCATCGGATGCGAATCTGCACGGTCGCAGTACGGTCGAAGTGGCCGTGCATGGCAAAGCTCACCGGAACCCCGTTCGGCCACGCGAAGGCCGGATCCAGGACGATGGTCTTCTCGTTGTAGGGCACGCCGACCTGCTCGATGATCTTTCGGCCCGCCACGATCACGCACACGCCGAAGGTTTCGCTACTTCCCTGCATCAACAGGGCGTAGGTGTAGGCACTGCAGGTCACCGGGCGATACCCGGCCGGAATCGAGATCGTGTCCGCGCGCGTGTCTTCGGACTTGTTCTCGTCCGCCGCCTCGTCGGGTGTGGATGCCCATGCAAAGCCGACCTCGATGAAGCGCGCCGGCGGCGGTTCGACGTCGACCGCACCGAAGAGCCGCGTCAGGCACATGTAGTTGCCGTGATTGATGTCCTTGGGCGCAATATCGAATGGAGCCAATCTGCTCCTCCGATCCTTCTTGGGCGCGTCCAACAGGCCCAGGGCGGGTTCTGGCACGAAGAACTCCATCATCAATCGCGTTCCATAGTGAAAGAGCTGCACCTCGTGCACCTTGTCCACCCAGCGATAAATTCCGCTCAGGCCGACTCCGGAGCCATCCGCGGGCTGTGACAGCTTGTGGACGTTGAGTTCGCGGATCTGCTCTCGACGCGTTACGCGCCGGAGCCGGCGCGTCTTCTCGTGGCTCCGTTCGACTGCGCGCGAAACCACTTCCTTTGCCAGGGTGGCCGTGGAACTGTTCGTTCGACTCGACGAAGAAGTAAAGGAGGCCTCGGCGGAGGCATCGATCTTGGTCAGGCCGTATCGGCCGGACACGTTGACGCCAGCCTTGGCCGCGAACTCTTCCTCGAGACTTGCCTGCGACTGCGTCTGTAGCTCGGAGCGATCCGTCGTCTGCAGGTCCTTTTCGGACTCCGACGACTGCTCGCTCTCTTCCTCGAATAGCTCCTCGAACGACGTCGTTCTCTCGTGCTCCCGAGACTTCTCTTCGCCGGCCAGCACGTTCTCGATGTGCGCGACTTCAGCAGCCTCATAGCCGACGAGACGCTCTCGCGCGACGACCAGATCGCCCCAGCCCACGGCGACCACGCGGGCAGTTTCGGCGGCTGCTGATCCCGGGGGCGAAGTGGGCAGACTGCTCTCCTCATCTTCGTCCCACAATCGAACCCGCTCACAAAGCGAGTTGGCCGTGTCGGCGAGAGCGTCGACAGATGCCGCGTCCAGTGCGTCGTCAATCCAATCCGGGCGGAAAGCCGAAGCTGCGCGAAACACGACGTCGAACTCTCGACGCTCGTCGGGCCGCAATCTCGCGTCGACCATGGCATAGAAGCGTTCGTCGAGCGGTCGAGGTCCCCTGCTGGCGGCCTCCCGAATGCCCTCTGCTTCGCCTGATGCAGAGTCCGACCACCTGGCGTGCGTGCGAACGAGTGCGGCGTGGATGCCCTCCCGAAGCGAGATCCGATTGACGGTTCTCGCCCACTGACCTTCGAGGTCCTCGCGGCTGGCTCGTGAGCTGCTCTCGGTCGCGGGGCTGTCGGCGAGGGTCGGAGTGTGAATCCGCCAGCGACGGGGCAGCACGAGGCGGGCCGCCAGCAATGCCTCGACGATGCCCGCTTCGCTGAGGCTTTCGGGCGATCTCGCCAGGCGCGACAGCAGGTGGCCAACTCGCAGGGCCGGACCATGGAAGAGGCCCGCCTCCTCTTCCTCCCTCAGGAGACGGATCCGGAGCCAGGAGTGAACCAGGAGACGGTACTCCTGCCGGAGACGGTCCGACGCGAGCAGGCTGGCGACCTCCGGCACTTCTCGCAACCGGGCCATCGTCCAGCTTCTTCCCTCCAGCCGTTCGAGGAACAACCGGGACAACGCCATGTCTCCGACGTCGGCAGTCGACAAGCGACGCGCCGACCGCAGCGCGATCTCGAGCGCCGAATGAGGTTGACCGGTCGGCGGCGGGCTGAGCGCATCGAGTGAGACGACCAACGGATCGTCGGGGTGATCTTCGACCGGATCGATGACCAGACCCTGGCGGGGCCCACGCAAACTGATCAACTTGAAGAGCGGGTTCTCCGGAGAATGCATGTCGGCGATTGTGACACGGGGAAGTGGCGCTCTTCAAGGCGAACGCGCCGCGATCGAACGAAAGACATTGGCTTCCCCGCGTAGCCCAAACGGGTTATGAGCGACAGGGTCGGTGCGTGAAGCATGCACCACCAAGCCCGCGCCCTAGTCGCGCCGACCGCCCAGCAGGCCGAGTTGCATCGCCCAGTAGAGAAGCGTCATCAACGACGTCGCAAACGCCGCCACGTACGTGAGCGCCGCAGCGTCCAGCACCGACTTCGCTCCGGCGTACTCTTCATCGTTCACGTACCGACCCTTCAAGCACGCCATCGCGCGGCGGCTCGCGTCGAACTCCACTGGCAGCGTCACCAGGGTGAAGAGCGTGGTCGTGGCGAACAGGCCGATCCCCAGCCAGGCGAACATCGACCCCCAGGCGGTGGCGGCGCCTCCCAGGAAGAAGGCGGCGATGATGATGAACATCGAGATGCCGCCGCCGGTGCTGGCGACGGGGACCCAGGCCGAGCGGAACTTCAGCGGGGCGTAGCCCTGGGCGTGTTGGATGGCGTGGCCGACTTCGTGGGCCGCGATGCCGAACGCCGCCATGCTGTTGCTGGCGTAGACCGGCTCGGAAAGACGCAGGGTCTTGCTGGTGGGGTCGTAGTGATCGGTGAGGTTGCCGCGCACCGGCTCGACGGTGACGTCGCGGATGCCGTTGTCGGCCAGGATGCGCTCTGCGATCTGAGCGCCGGTCATGTGGGACCGGGTGCCGAGCTGGGAATACTTCTTGAAACGGCCCTTGACCATCGCCTGGGCACCCAGGCTGAGGGCCATTCCAAGACCGATGACGAGCCAGTAGACGGGATCGAAGATCATGGCGCCGGTTTATCGGCACCCTGCGTGGGTCGTCAAGGGTCTTCCCGTCCCACGCGGGCTGAACCCGGCCGCGTGAGCCGGCTACTCGAAGGCTACTCGCTGGGCGGCAGGGCCTTGTCGACTGCGTCGTCGGCGTCGTCCATCGCCTTGTTGCCCTTCTTCTGGGCGTTCTTCTGGGCATCGCTGCCGCGCTGCTTGCTTTCCTTGGACTTCTTGTCCATCCATTCCTTCTGCTTGGCGGCCTTGCGGTCGGCCTTGGCCTTCTGGCGTTCGGCTCGCTTGCTTTCCTTTTGAGTCATGCGATCGGGCTTGTCCTGCTGGCCCTTCGCGGCGTCCTTGGCTTCCTGGGACTTGCCCTTCGCCTTGTTCATGGCGTCGTCGGACTTGCCCTTCGCCTTGCTATTGGCCTTGCTCTTGGCGTCGTCGGACTTGTCCTTCGCCTGGGCCGTCGCATCATCGGCGGCTGCGCCCGCGTCCTTCGCCATCGAGTCGGCGGAATCGGTCACGGAATCGGCCACGGAATCAAGGCCAGTCTGCGCGGCGGCCACGCCGGTCATCAGGAACAGCGCCGTGAATGCCGCACCCAGGGCCTGAGCCAAGATCGCCCAGTTCGTTCGCGTCTTCGTTTGAAAACTCATACGGGTCTTCCTCCTGGTCGACGGGCGGGTGACGCGTTACGCGCCGGGCCGACCTCGTCGACGAAAATCACCTTCGAGCACGGTGCCGCCTACAGGGTCGCCGGAACGCGCCGGCCGCCGGAAGTCTTCCTTGCGGATGCCGTGCTTGCGCAGCTTGTCGTACAGCGAGCGCGGGTTCAGGCCCGCGTGGGCGGCGGCCTCGCCGATGCGACCGTGGTGGGTTTCGAGCAGCGCGACGAGATAGTGCCGCTCGGCTTCGGCGAGCAGCAGGCCGCGCACGTCGGCCCAGGGCAGCTCGAGCCATTCGTCGCGCACGCGGACGGGGCTCGCGTCCAGGCCGCCTTCGCGGCGCGGGGTCGCGATCGCGCCGCCGAGCACGGCGCCCTGGATGTCCAGGGGCAGGTCTTCGGCGTGCAGCTCGTCGGCTTCGCACATGATGACGGCCCGCTCGATGGCGTTGATCAGCTCGCGGACGTTGCCGGGCCAGTCGTAACGGGTGAGCAGGTCGACGACGTCCGGGTGCACCCGGGTCACGTGGGTATTGAGGGTGTCGCAGAAGTGGTCGACGTAGCTCTGCACCAGCTCGGGGATGTCTTCGCGGCGCTCGCGCAGGGGCGGCATCGTGAGGGTCACCACCGACAGGCGGTAGAAGAGGTCTTTGCGGAAGCGCCCGGCTTCGACTTCTTCGGCCAGGTCGCGGTTGGTGGCGGCGATGATGCGCAGGTCGACGCGGATCGAACGTTCGGAACCGACGGGCTGCACCATGCAGTCTTCGAGGATGCGCAGCATCTTCACCTGCAGATGCAGGGGCAGCTCGCTGATCTCGTCGAGAAAGATGGTGCCACCGTGGGCCAGCTCGAAATGGCCTCGGCGCGCGCGGTTGGCGCCGGTGAAGGCGCCCTTCTCGTGCCCGAACAGCTCGCTCTCGAGCAGGCTCTCGGTGAGGGCACCGCAGTTGACCGAAACGAAGGGCGCCTCGGAACGCGGCCCTTCGTTGTGGATCGAGCGCGCGAGCAGGCCCTTGCCGACACCGGTCTCGCCGAGGATCAACAAGGTGCTGTCGCGGTTGGCGACGCGGCGCGCTTGCGAAAGGAAGTCGTGCATGACGGGGCTGATGCACGCGTAGTCGCCCAACCGGTAGTCTTCGGCGGGCACGTGCCGCAGACGCCCCTGGGCCAGCACGCGCCGACGTTCCGCCAGGGCGGTGAGGGTCTCGAAGAAGGCGTCGCCTTCGATGGATTCCGGAACCACCCCCAGGCAACCCGCGGCCACCAGCTCGGCCCGTTCGTCTTCTCCGCTGTCCTCGCACAGCACGATGACTTCGGGCGACTCGGGCATGCCCCGGATCTCCGCCACGCCTTTGGCGGCGGCGGCGCCTAGCAAGCCGCGGTGGATCAACACCAGGTCGAAGGGCTTGCGGGAAAGCTCGAGCCGCATGTCTTGGACCCCGCCCGCCTCGCTGACCAACGACTCGATACGCGAAGCGGCTCTGGCGGCCTTGCGGCGAAGGTCACCGGGCGGGCAGACGATCAACGCGCGGAGGAACATGGACTCGCTCGCGACCCGCTCGGCACCGACACGAACACCGACGGGGTTTCCAGATTTCGGAGCCTCCGCCTCTGATCCGACGGTGGGATGGCCCCGGTGCGAGGCATTATGACCTGCTCGGAGGGCGCTGCGCCAGCCGGGGGCCGTCTGGCGCAGCTGGTACGCGTCTTGCTGTGGTATCGGACGATGTCCCCGCGCACGCCTACGCCCCTCGACCCCCTGGATCATCCGCCGGTTCCCGACGGGACCGATACCCCCCTCTGCGAAGAGGCCACCCGAAGGGCTTCCAAGACCACGCGCCCGCCCCTGGTCGTGCCCCCCGCCCTGCCGAGCGAGCCCACCCGGCCTTCGTGGGTCCGCCCGCGGCGCCCCAAATGGTTGGGACGTGCGCGGCAGAAGGCCGCGCACCCGCAGCAAGCCGGAACTCCGGTTCCGGCCAGGTAGGCGGTGGTGGGCCCCCCGAAATCCCGGTTCGGTGTCGGAACCTCCGAATCGAGCGGAGCCTCGGCGCCCGAAAATTCGACGCCTGTGGACTCAAACAGCTCTCAAGCCGGCGAGGCCATTCGACCGAACGGGCACGCGAGTTGCTTGGGCTCAACGCTGAACGGACAGGCAACCAACCCAGAAACCCAACCCCGGACCCCAGCCCCAGGAGCGCCCCAGAACTAGATGAGCCCCTCCAGCCCCTCCACGGCCGAGTCATTGGACGACCTGCAGGTCGAGCTTTTGGATCTGATCACCACCATCGACGTCGCCCGGGAAAGGGCCAACGGCAGTGAAGGAGGCGCACTTCGGAAGCTCCACATGCAAGCCCGCGATCTGGCACAGCGGGCGGACGGCATCACTGGCCCGCCGATGCGGGTCGAGATCCAGGTCGAGCGCATCCAGCGGCTCGTCGATCGACTCTATGAGGAGGTAGCCCGACATGGCGGCAGTCGTTGATCCCATCCACGAAGAGATCGAGGCTGCAGTCCCGCAGCTCGACGACGAACACATCGAGTCCATGTGTCGCAGCCTGCGCGAGATCGCGGCGGAGCAGGCCTACGAAGAAGACGGCATGGACGACGCCGATGTCGACGACGAATGGATCGACTGGGTCGAGACCTACGAAGAGGCCGTCGAAGGTCTCGGGCGACTCGGCATCGATCCCTACGACGAGCCGATGGAATGGGTCGAGTTCCTCGATCCGCTGGGGAACTTCGAGCCCCAGGACCGGCGGGACGACGAGCAGCAGTTCCTGCGCTACCTGCGCGTGACCTACGGCAGTCCCCGGTCCTAGCAGCGAGGCGAGCCCTGGCTCGCGGCCGGGCACACATCCGTTTCGCGAGCAAAGACGCGGACATCCACCCCGAAGCGGCTCGATTTCGCCGCCGCGATCGAGACGATCTGCGGCCGTCACAGCGACGTGTACGCCGCGCGGCCTATACTGACCCGAGCTGAGCCGAGTCTTACGACCGGGCCCCGTCCCAGGGGCGAACCAATCCGGTTCGCCGCCAACGGATCGACAGGGGGCCTCGATGCGGGAAGCGTCGAGGCCAAGGTCCGCGGCGAGGCAGATCCCACCAACAGCAATGACACGCGAGGCAGACGCGCACGATCGGCGCGCCTCGCTCAGGCCCATTGGCCGACCTCTTGCGCTCGCCGCACGGGGAACTGCCCGCCGTCGTGCGGGCTCACGGAGGAATGAACCGATGAAGCGACTCACCCTACTGGTCTCTGCCATGACCCTCATCCCGCTCGCGATCGCGTGCAGCCAGGAGGAAGGCAGTGACGGAGCCCTCACGAACAGCCTGAATGACGTTTCCGCCGCGGGACGGGAGGCGATGGGCGACGCCCAGGACGCCGTCGGCAAGGCAGCAACAGCCACTGGCGAGGCATACGACAAGACGAAGGCCGCAACTGGCGAGGCATACGACAAGACCAAGGCCGCAACCGGCGAGGCCTACGACAAGACCAAGGCGGCCACCGGCGCAGCTTACGACCGCGCCAAGACGGCGACGGGTGAGGCGGTCGATTCGACGGGCCGCGCGATCAGCGACACTGCAGACGCAGCCAGCGAGACCGCCCAGTCGGCAGTCGACGGCGCGACCGGCGCCGTCCGCGACGCGTCCCAGGACGTCGCCGATGGCGTTGCCGAAGGCAGCACGGCGGCAGAGCGAGAAGCGCAGGCCGCCGCCGATCGGCTCCGAACGCCCTAGAACCGGTGCCCGCTTGCGCCTCGGCAGCAGCTGACGACTCAGCGAGTCCTGTCGGGGCGCGATCGAGCAGACGCACGAACCCATCTGCGACACCAAAACCAAGAGCACAGCAGGAGAACGCCATGTCCACATCCCCCACCCCTACGCCCCTCGTTGGATCCGCACACGACGACCCGGCGGACGCCGGCCTCGACGCCAACGACCCCTCGTCGTCGCCGACGAATCAGTCCAACGAACCCGACCGCGACGAGACCAGCGAGCCCCCGGCGCCCAAGGCCCGACGAAGCGGCCTCGCCTGGTTCCTGGTGGTACTCCTCGTGATCGCGTTCGCGGGCTCCGCCGCCGTCAACTGGCTGCAGTACGAAACCATCCGCGCCTCTCAATCCCAAGGCCTCAGCAAGACGCTTGCGCTCCAACAGGCGGAAGGCCGGGCCGAGATCGCCGAGGCGGCGTACAGCGACCTTCGTTCGCTCGTCGACAACGTGAACCAGGAGATCGCGACCCTCCAGGTCCGGCTCTCGAAGCTGGCGACCCTGACCGGGCCACCCGCCGCCGAAACGAGCGACTCGCCGGCGAAGTAGCCCCTCACTCACTCACCCACGCACTCACTCACTCACGCACCGCTCGTCAGCGCGCGAGATCGACCACCAGGGCGCTGTGGTCCGACCCCTCGAGGTCGACCACGTGGAGGTCGCTCGCTTCGACGCCGCGGGTGAACGCGTGGTCGATGCGCAGCATGCGGGGTCCGCGACGGATCGCTCCCCAGGTCGGCTCGGCGGCGCGCCCCCGGCGTTGGGCCGTCGAGACGGCGGCGTCCGTGAGCTGCCCGGCCATGCGTTGGTAGACGGGCCACAAGGGTGTGGCGTTGAAGTCGCCGATCACCACCGTTGCCGGGTCGCCCTGCTCGTGCACCTGGTCGCTGAAGTGCGCCTCGAGCTGCTGCATCTGCTTGCGCCGCAGCCAGAAGCCGTAGCCCGGCGGTGTGTAGACGTGGGGCGCGGCGATGTGGACCGCCACCACTTCGAGGGGGCGCGTGAGGCCGGGCCAGTTCGCGGGCGATAGCCGCATCCAGGGCGCCGGACGCCAGGCCAGCGGGATCGCCCGGGCTTCGGCGGGTGCGTGCCGCAGGCACAGCCCCATGCCCGAACTGCGACGGCCTTCGTGGAATGCGCCGTGAGGAAGCGCGCGGGCGAGCGTCTCGTAGTGGCGCGGTTCAGCCTCCTGCAGCGCGACGACGTCCGCGCGCAGGGCCACCACCAGATCGAGCAGCCAGTGCGGGTCGACCCGGCCGTTGAACAGGTTGGCCGAGACGATCCGCAGATGCTCGCCGGCGCCCAGTGAAGAACGGTTCTCGGCGCGCGGCTCGCTCAGGCGAAGAGATCCGATCGCGCGATGGTCGCGTCGCGGCCGGGGCCGATGGAGATGAAGGCCGCCGGGACGTCGAGCAGCCCCTCGATGTACTCGATGTAGCGACGGGCGTTGTCCGGCAGTTCGTCGTACTCGCGCAGCTCGCTCACGTCTTCGCGGAAGCCCGGGCGGGTCTCGTAGATGGGCTCGGCACGCTCGAGCTCGTCGAGGGTCATCGGGAAGTCGCCCGTGAGCTTGCCGTCGATGCGGTACTTCGTGGCCACCAGCAGCTCGTCGAAGCCGCTCAGGATGTCGAGCTTGTTGATGGCGAGGTCGGTGATGCCGTTGACACGCACGGCTTCGCGCAGCATCACGGCGTCGAGCCAGCCGCAGCGCCGGGGCCGGCCCGTGGTGGCCCCGAACTCGGCACCGGCCTTGCGCAGGCGTTCGCCCGTGGCGTCGTCGAGCTCGGTGGGGAACGGCCCGCTGCCCACGCGCGTCGTGTAGGCCTTGGTGATGCCGAGCACGCGGTCGATCTTGGTCGGACCCACGCCGCTACCGGTGCACACGGCGCCGGCCACGCAGTTCGAAGACGTGACGAAGGGATAGGTGCCGTGGTCGATGTCGAGGAAGGTGCCTTGTGCGCCTTCGAACAGCACGCTCTGGCCGGCCTTCATGGCGTCGTCGAGGATGCGTCCCGTGTTGTCGACGTAGGGCTCGAGGCGCTTGCCCCAGGCGATGCAGTCGGCCTCGAGGGCGTCCACGTCCACGGCCTTGGCCCCGTAGAATTTCGTGAGCTCGAAGTTCTTGGCAAGGGCAATGCGGTCGAGCTTCTCGCGCAGGGACCCGGGCTGCAGCAGGTCGGCCACGCGGATGCCACGGCGGGCAACCTTGTCTTCGTAGGCCGGGCCGATGCCGCGCTTGGTGGTGCCGATGGCCGCGTCGCCCGCGGCGCCTTCGCGCGCGCCGTCGAGAGCCCGGTGCCATTCGAGGATGACGTGCGCCCGGCCGGAGACCCGCAGGCGCGAGGGGTCCCGCAGCACACCGCGCTCGGTCAGGGCGTCGATCTCGGCGAGCAGGGTGCCCGGGTCGACGACGACACCCGGTCCGATCAGATTGAGCGAGCCGGGATGCAGGATGCCCGACGGCACCACGTGCAGGATGGTCGTCACACCGTCCACCACCAGGGTGTGACCGGCGTTGTTGCCGCCCTGGAAGCGCGCGACGACGTTCGCCCGCTCGCCCAGCCAGTCGACGATCTTGCCCTTGCCCTCGTCGCCCCATTGGGCGCCAATGCCTACGACGGTCGGCATGGCTACAGCTCCAGGACCTGGGCGGAGATCATGTGCGACACGTTGCGCAGGCGCTCCATGACTTCTTCGTTCGGCAGCGGGTCGACGTTGACGAGCATGGCGGCTTCGCGACGTTCGGGCACCAGCGCGAGCTGCATGCGCGAGATGTTGATGCCGCCCTCGCCGAGCACCGTGCCCACGGTGCCGACCACGCCGGGCTCGTCGTGATTCAGCAGGAACAGGGTCGGGCCTTCCGGGATGGCTTCGAGCATGAAGTCGTCGATGCGCACGATGCGCGGCTGGCCGCCGTGGAAGACGGCGCCGGCGATCAGGCGATCCACCGTGCCCTTCACCCGCACGGTGATGCAGCTGGTGAAGTCCTGGGCGCGGCTGACCTTGCTCTCGATGATCTTGATTCCTCGCTCCTGGGCGATCAGCGGCGCGTTCACCATGTTGACCCGGTCGCTGATGTTTTCGAGCAGGCCCTTCAGCACCACGATGGTGATGGGCGCGGTGCGCATCTCCGCCACTTCGCCCGCGTACTCGACTTCCACCTGATGGATCTTCGAGGCGGCCAGCTGGCCGTGGAAGCGGCCCAGCTTCTCGGCGAGGGCGAAGTACGGCGCCATTTCCTCGCGCAGCTCGGGCGAGATCGACGGCACGTTGATGGCGTTGCGCACGATGCCTTCGAGCAGGTAGTCGCGCACCTGCTCGGCCACGGCGACGGACACGTTCACCTGGGCCTGCTCGGTGGACGCACCCAGGTGCGGCGTGCAGATCAGCCGGTCGTGGCCGAGCAACGGGTGGTCCGACGGCGGCGGCTCTTCGACGAACACGTCGAGGGCAGCGCCGCCCACCTGGCCACTGTCGAGGGCGGCGTAGAGGTCGGCCTCGTCGATGATGCCGCCGCGCGCCGCGTTGATGAGCAACACGCCGGGCTTCATCTTGGCGAAGGTCTTCTTGTTCAGCATGCCCGTGGTGTCTTTCGTCTTGGGCACGTGCACGGTGATGGCGTCCGAACGCGCGAACAGCTCGTCCATGGAAACCAGCTCGACGCCGAGCTTGCCGGCGGCTTCCTTCGAGATCGGCGGGTCGTAGGCGACGACCTTCATGCCAAGACCCTGGGCGCGGAGCGCCACGATGCGGCCGATGTTGCCGAGACCGATGACGCCCAGGGTGCGGTTGTAGAGTTCCATCCCCTGGAACTTCTTCTTTTCCCACTTGCCGGCCTTCATCGAGGCGGTGGCCTGGGGGATGTGGCGCGCCAGCGACACGAGCAGCGCAATGGCGTGCTCGGCGGTGGTGATGTTGTTGCCCTCGGGCGTGTTCAGCACGGCGATGCCGCGCGCGGTGGCGGCGGCCACGTCGACGTTGTCGACGCCGATGCCGGCGCGGCCGATGACCTTCAGGTTCGTCGCAGCCGCGATGACTTCCGCGGTGACCTTCGTGTTGCTGCGGATGACCAACCCTTCGGCGTCAGCGATCTCGACGAGCAGTTCGTCGGGGGGCAGACCGGGCTTCTCGACGAGCTCGATGCCACTCGCCCGACGCAACACGTCGAGTCCCTGGGCCGCGAGGTTGTCCGAGACGAGGACCTTCGCCACGGTGAGCTCCTTCTCTTTTCTATCTCTCGATCGCTCGAGGACGGTGTTGCGGTTCGATGCCGCTCATCGCGACGGGATCTCGCCTGGTGACGTCACTCGGTGATTCAGGATAAGTATGCGAATCGAAACGGGATTTTGGCACGGCAGACGAGTCTGCCGAAGCGCTCCGGGCGTGTCAACGGTGCGCTAGTCTCGGCGCCCGACGGACGGCCGCGCGCGAGCCGGCGGGAGTCTAGCGGCCCCTGCGCCCCCGGTCGCCGGATCCGCGAGAATCAGGCCAGGAATCAAACCGCGTTGTCACAGTCCACAGACCGCACTGCCGCGCTGCCCATCGAGCCCCGTGGGCCCCTGGACGTCACCGTCCGGGTGCCCGGGTCGAAGAGCATCACCAACCGCGCCCTCATCTGCGCGGCCCTCGCCCGCGGTGAATCGCATCTCTACGGCGGCCTCGAAAGCGAGGACACCGAGGTCATGCGGGGCGCGCTGACGGCCCTCGGCATCCACCTCGACAGCCAGCACGACCCCTGGCTGGTGGGCGGTCGCGGCGGCGAGCTGCTGGGCCCACCCGCGCCGCTGTACACCGCCAATTCCGGGACGACCGCGCGCTTCGTGACCGCGGCGGCGTGCCTGGCCGATGGGCCCGTCGTGGTCGACGGCGGTCCGCGCATGCGCGAGCGCCCGATCTCCGACCTGGTCGATGCGCTATCCGCACTGGGCGCCCGGGCTCACGTCGAGGGCGAGAACGGCTGCCCCCCCGTGGTGCTCGAAGGCGGCGGACTCAGCGGCGGCGAGATCGAGATCGATGCCAGTCGTTCGAGCCAGTACGTGTCGGCGGTCCTGATGGCGGCGCCGTACGCCCAGTACGACGTGACCCTGCGCTTCGTCGACGACGTGATCGTGTCACGACCGTACATCGACCTCACCATCGACGTCATGAAGGCCTTCGGTGCCGAAGTCGCCTGGCTGGACGGCCCGGGCCGCGAAGCCCTGAGCGTGCGCGCCGGCGCCCACTACGGACCGCGCCACTACCACATCGAGCCAGACGCCTCTGCGGCCACGTATCCCTTCTGCGCCGCCGCCATCGCCGGCGGGCGCGTGCGCATCGAGAACATCCCGGACCGCTCGCACCAGTCGGACTTCGGCATCCTCGGGCTGCTCGAACGCATGGGCTGCCAGGTCACCCGGGACGGCTCGAGCGTGACGGTGGAAGGACCGGAAAACGGCCTCAAAAGCCTCGGCGAAGTCGACATGAACCACATGAGCGACGCCGCCCTCACCTACGCGGTGCTGTGCCTGTTCGCCGACGGCCCGACGACCATCACCAACGTGGCGCACATCCGCATCAAGGAAACCGACCGGCTCGCGGCCCTCGAAACCGAGCTGAAGCGCCTGGGCGCCCGCGCGGAAGCCACGGAGAGCTCGCTGCGCATCCAGCCCGGCCCGCTGCACGGCGCGCAGATCGAGACCTACGACGACCACCGCATGGCGATGGCGTTCTCGCTGGCGGGGCTGCGGGTGCCGGGGGTCATCATCAAAGACCCGAATTGCGTCGTGAAGACCTGGCCTGACTATTTTGAGGTGTTGAAACACCTTTGAGGCACGGGGCGTTGCTCGCATCGACGGGCGTCTGGTAGCTAGGCTCAATCGACCTGCGTTGAGGGTCCCGGGCACTGTGAGATTCGCGGCGCCGCTCGTGTAGAGAGGCGTCTGGTAGCCAGGCTGGAGCGATCTGCGTTGAGGGTCCGGCGCACTGTGGGATTCGGGATCTGGTGGCCCGGCTCGATTCGGCGGTAACTGTGCTCGCTGGGCTTGCGTAACATGCTCACGATGGGACGCGACCTCGTTGAGTGCTGAGACGGGCCAGATGTCTGTTGCACCCGCCGCCGGCGCTCGGGTCGAGGCGCGCGGGTTGTGTCGGGCGTTCGGCGACCACCTGGTGCTCGACTCCCTCGACCTCGCCATCGAGCGCGGTGAGACCTTCGGCTTGCTGGGCGCGAATGGTGCCGGCAAGACGACCTTCATCCGGCTGGTGACCGGCTACCTGCTGCCGACGGCGGGCAGCGTGCTCGTCGACGGCATCTCGCCGGGCGTGAACCCGCGCGCGGTGCACGAGCGCATCGGCTTCTCCGCGGAGCGCCCGCAGCTGTACCCGGACCTGCGGGTGCGCCAGGGGCTGCGCTTTGCGGGCGGTCTGCGCGGGCTCTCGGGTGCGGCGCTCGAAGCCGCGATCGACTCGGCGCTGCGCCGCTTCGACATCGGCGACCACGCCGACCGCCTGGTCGGGAACCTTTCGAAGGGCTACCAGCAGCGGGTGTCCCTCGCCCAGGCCTTCCTCGACGAGCCGCCGCTGCTGATCGTCGACGAGCCCACGAGCGGGCTCGACCCGCTGCAGCGCGCGGAGGTGCGGGAGGTGATCGCAGGCCTGCGCGGCCAGCGCACGGTCGTGCTGTGCACCCACGACCTGAACGAGGCGCGCCAGCTCTGTTCGCGGGTGGCGGTCCTGCACGAAGGCCGGCTCGTGGCACTGGGCGCAGCCGACGAGGTGCTCGGGGGCGACGACCCGCTGGCGCTCTTCCGGGGGCATTCCCCTTGACCGCCATGCTCGCGTTGATGCGCAAGGAAGCCACGGTGCTGTTCGCGTCGCCGGTGGCGTACTTCGTGCTCACGATGGTGGCGCTGATCACGTCCATCTCGTTCTTCGAGCACCTGCGTCTCTACAACCACCAGCTCTTCCTGTTCGCCAGCAGCTCCATGGGCGGCTTCGAGACCGACACCATCCCGGACTACATCAACCTGCGCGACACGGTCTTCCTGCCCGTGATGGAACAGCTGGGCCTGCTCATCCTGCTGCCGATCCCGCTGGTCACCATGCGGGTGTTCGCCGAAGAGCGGTCCCTCGGCACCGACGAGCTACTGCTCACCAGCCGGCTCTCCGCCGGGCAGATCGTCGTCGCGAAGTTCGCCGTCACCTTCGCGTTCATCGCCCTGATGATGACCGTCAGCTTCGTGTATCCCGCCACCGCCGTGATCTCGGGCGGGCTCGGCCTGCAGCACCTGCTGGCCGTCTACCTGGGGCTCGTGATGCTGGGCATCGGCATCGCCTCCATCGGACTCGTGTGCTCGGCGTTCACCGGCAGCCAGATCATCGCGGCGGTGTCGACGGTGGGGATCACCTTCCTGCTCTACGACTTCAGCTGGACCTTCGAGTTCATCGGCGAAGAGACGGCGGGGGTGCTCGACGCCCTGTCGCTGCACCCCCACTTCGGCCGCTTCTCGGAGGGCCTCGTGGGCGCCGCCAACGTCACCTACTTCCTGTGCCTGGCGGTGATCTCCGGAGCCGTCGTGCGCTTCTCCCTCGACCTGCGACGCGTGGGTGGCTGAGGGTGGGTGGATGAGAGTGGGCGGCTGAATGGCGACGAAGGCAACAGCGGGCATGGGGACCCTCGGCGTCATCGCCCTCGCCTTCGGGTTGGCGTCGTTCCAGGTGCTGGGCGAGTGGAACGCCTTCAACGTCGGCAACCTCGTCTTGGGCGCCGGGCTCGCCGCGTTGGGGACGGTGAACGCCTTTCGCCGGCTCGCGCGCCGCACCACCCACGCGGACCGGGGCCCGACGATCGAGGCCGGGCTGACCACCCTCGCCATCGTGTGGGGGGCGGTGCTCGTGCAGCTGGCCGTCGCGCACTGGGGCCCCCGCTTCGATTGGACCTTCGAGCAGCGCTTCGCCATCGCACCGGCGACGGCCAGCGTCGTGAAACAGCTCGGCGACGACGAAGGCGTGCGACTCAGCTTGTACGGCATGCAGGGCGATCCGCGCCTACGGGCGACCCGGCTGCTGCTCGAGCAGATCGCGAACGAACACCCGAACGCCTACAGCGACGAACGCGACCTCGACCTGTCGCCGGAAGACGAAGATCGTTACGGCATCGGCAGCTCGAACTCCGTGGTCGTCCGCCACGGCGCCGACGGCGGCGACCGCTGGCGCCTGGTCGAGCGCCCCACCGAGGGCGCGCTCTTCGAGGCGCTCGCCCAGCTGCGCGACCCGGTGCGCCGGGTGCTCTACGTCGCGGCGGGCACCGGCGAAGGCGATCTCGAACAGACCGACGACGCGGGCTTCTCGGGGCTGCGCGCGGCGCTCGAAACCGAAGGCTACGAGGTGCGTCCCTACCCGAGCGCCGTGCACCCGGACGTCCCCGGCGACGCGTCCGGCCTGCTGGTGATCGCGCCCGAACGGCGCATGACCGACGAGGCCCTGGCGGGAGTGCGCCGCTATCTCGACGAGCGCGGCGGACGTCTCGTGGCGTTCCTCGAACCCGGCCGCGCGAGCGGTCTCGAAGACATCCTGGCGGACTTCGGCCTCGCGTCTCCGGACGCGCTGGTGGTCGACCCCGTGACCGGGGCCATCGAGGGCGACTCCCCGGGAACCAGCCCCATCGTGAACGCCTACGCGGACCACCCGGTAGCTTCCGGTCTGAACCGAAACCGCATGACCTTCTTCCGCCGGGCGCGCGCGTTCCTGCCCCGCAAGCCGCGTCCGGACGACCGGGTGGGCGGCGCCGTCTACGCGAGCGGTGAGTCCTGGCTGTACGACGCGCCGGCCAAGCTGCGCGGCAACGAGACGCCCGCGCGTCCCGCGGATGCGCGCAGCGATTATCACGCCCTCGTCGCCGCCGGGCAGTACGAGCGCGGCGGACACATGGCGCGCATCGTCGCCTTCGGCGACAGCAGCTTCGCGAGCAACCGCTACCTGCGGGCGCTCTTCAACCTCGACCTCGTCATGAACGCGGTGCACTGGGCGGTCGAACGCGAAGCCGAGATCAGCATCCGGCCCAAGAGCGGCGGGTTGCTGCAATTCCCGGTGCCGGTGCAGACGGCTCTCAACGCCCTGTATGGCGTGGGCCTGCTGCTGCCCGAGCTGATCGTGATGGTCGGCGCCTGGGTGTGGCTGCGCCGTCGCTCCGCCTGAGACCGAAGCCCGCGCTGAGCACAGGGTCGGGCCCCAGTCTTCACGGCGCCACACTCTTCACGGCGCGCCGCTCGTCACGGTGCGCCAGCCGGCTCCGCCGCCCCGTCGGGGTCCTCCGCCGCACTCATCGCTTGCTCGGCGTAGGGACGCAGGGATTCCGCGATCTGGGCGGACAGCTGTCGCAGCAGGTCCTCTTCCGCGGCGACGAGGCCCGCGTAGCCCGCCTGGGGCAGCGGCACGCGCTTGCCGAAGCGGTACTCGCGCAGCGCCGTGTCGTCGTGGGCGACCCGCAGCACCCAGGCCGCCTCGATCATCGCGTCGCCGGACATCGAGCCGTGCAGGCGCCCCACGTAGAGATCGATCGTGTAGTCCCAGTCCATCACGTCGCTGAGGCCGCCGCCGACCTCGTGACCGAGGGATCTCGCGATTTCCGTGCGCACGAACCAGCGCATGCCGGCGTCGAGGGGCTCGGCCCAGCGATGCAAGCGTGCGGAACGGACTTCGCCGGGCGCAGTCTCTACCACGAGGCCGGTACTCGACAGCAGATAGGGGGCGAGGATCACCCGCCCGAGCCCGAAGCGCAGGCTGGCGGCGACCTCACCCGAGCCCTCGGCGGGCTGGCCCCGCAACAGGTACAGGGTGGGCTCGCTCGGCGTCGAGCTGCACCCGCCCAGAAGCAGGAGGGGCAACAGGAGCACGGTGGAAGCAGCGACAGTCGTCATTCTCATTGGGAACCTGCCCTCATTGGGAACCTGCGGGGGGACGCGGATCGTCCTTGTACTTGCGGTTGAAGATCAACGCGTTCGGTTGCTCATCCAGGGTGTCGAGCACCAGCCTCAAGCTCGTCAGGGTTCGCTCGAGCTCGGTGATGGTCGGCAACAGCCGCGTCTGCAGCTCGGAGTCCGCCGAAAGCGAAGACAGCGTCTGCTGCAGCTCCTTGAGGGTCTCGTCGAGAGACGCCGGCAAGGACTGCATGCCGTCGCCTGCCACCAGGCGATCGAGACTCGCCAGGGTGTTCTGGGCTTCCTGCACCGTTCCCTCGAGCGGCAGCTCGTTCAGCTTGTCGAGGAAGACCGTGAGCTTCTGCTGGATGCCGTCGAGCCCGGATGCAGCGGTGGGCAGCATCGGTCGTCCGGCGTACTCGCCGATCTTGCCGGGCTCGACGTCCGAGAAGAGGTCCATCGAAACGTAGAGGCTGCCCGTCAACAGGTTGCCCGTGGCCAGGGTCGCGCGCATGCCGTTGTTCACCGCGAACTGCAGGATCTTTCGCATCTCCTCGAGCCCCGCTTCGCTGTCGGGGCGTTCGAGCCGGGCGGGCTCGATGCGGATCAGGACGGGGATCCCCTCGCCCCGGGGCGCGCCCGCAGGCACCGACTGCGGTTGGCTCGCGCCCGGGATGGTGCGGGCGAGCTCGGTGAGCATCACGCGTTCGACCTCGCCGATGCGGAGCCCGCGGAACTCGACCGGGGCGCCCGGCTGCAGTCCGCGCACGGACTGCGGAAAGCGCACGACGTACTCGAGCGAGTAGCGGTACGGGCGCTTGTTCACGTCGGCGAAGCTGCCGTACAGCTCGAACTCACTGCCGGTCTCGATGGGTTGCCCGGGCTCGACGCCAAGGGGCAGGCCGACCTCGACCCCGCCAATCAACAGCGTCTCGAGGGCGACCGAGTCGATCTCGATGCCGTCTGCCCCGGCGCGCGCCGAGACCCCGCTCACGTCCCAGAAGCGGTGGCGGCTGGTCAGCTTCTGGTCGTAGGGCGCGTCGATGAAGATCTCGTAGGTGAGCAGTTGACGCTCGATGTCGAAGATCTCGGTCTCGACCCGGCCCACCTGGTAGCCCTTGAACAGCACCGGATCGCCAGCACTCACGGACCCCGCTTTGTCGGCGGTGAGAACGAGGCGCACACCCGGGGTGGACGAGGGCGTCACAGGAGGCTCTTCGAGACCGACGTATGCGCGCTTGCCATCCGCACCGTCGCCCGGCGCCAGCTGGATGTAGCCGCCGGAGAGCAGGGTGCCGAGACCCGTCACGCCGCTCTTGCCGATGCGCGGTCGCACCACCCAGAACTGGGTGTTCTCGCGCAGCAGGGGCTCGGCGGTCTTCTCGAGGGAGATGGTGATGACCACGCTCTCGAGATCCTCGCCGAGCTCGACGGTCTCGACGAGGCCGATGTCCACGTCGCGCAGCTTGACCTTCGTCTTGCCCTGCTCGATGCCCTCGGCGGTCGAGAAGGTGATCGTGATGTCGGGACCTTCGCTCTGGAGTGTGTAGATCACCATCCAGATCCCGAGTACCAGGGCGACGATCGGTACGAACCAGATGGGGTTGATGCCCCGCTTCCGGCTGACCGCCGCGTGTGCGTCCGTCATCGGACTTCTCCCTTGTCCACTTCTGCTTCTTCAGTCTTCGCTGGCACGTCGACGCCGTGGTCCCAGATCAAGCGCGGGTCGAACGACTCGGCGGCGAGCATGGTGACGACGACGACTCCGCCGAACGCAATGGCGGCCGCCCCCGCAGTGATGGTGAGCAGGCCGCCGAGCTGGATCAACGCCACCAGGATCGACACCACGAAGACGTCGACCATCGACCACTTGCCGACGAATTCCGTCACGCGGTACATGACCGTCCGTTGCTGGAACGACGTCTTCTGGCCGCTGCTTACGGACCAGCACAGCCATACGATCGAAATCAGCTTGCCCGTCGGGATCATCACGCTGGCGAAGAAGATGACCGCGGCGATGGGCCACGAACCCATGCCGATGAGGAGCACCACACCGCCGAGGATGGTGCTCTCTTCCGGCGTACCCAGCGCCGTCGTGGTCATGATGGGCAGGATGTTCGCCGGGATGTAGAGCAGCGTCGCCGTGATCACGAGGGCCATGGTGCGCTGCAGGCTGTTTGCCGCACGCACGTGCATGCCGGCGCCGCAGCGCGGGCAGGCGTGCTCGGAGGCCGGCGCGAGCTTGTAGCAGATGTGGCAGGTGGCGAGGCCCGCTGCGGCGGCGGTGCCCGACGGGTACGCGGCTCCTGTCCCCTGCGTCGCCGCGTGGGCCGGCGCGTGCGCGGCGCTCATGGCGAGAGCTCCTCGATGCGCTCCCACAGGCGCACGCGGTCGAGGTTCGTGAGCGCAGCCGTGAAGCACAGTGCGAAGGCCACGTAGGCCCAGAACGAGATGCCGAGGATCACGTGGGCCATGTGCCCGATCTTCACGAGGCTCACGATCACACCGATGACGAACACCTCGACCATGCTCCAGGGGTTCAGGAAGAAGAGCACGCGTCCGGTCGGCACCAGCCAGGACGCGCGTCTCCCGGCACGAATCGGCACCAGCAACGCGAACAGCGCGGCGATCATGAACGAAGGGATCGCGATGATCGGGACCATCACCAGGAACGCGATGGCGGGATAGCCGCCCTGCCACAGCTGGTAGGCGCTACCCGGCAGGGTCATCACCTGCTCGAGCCCACTGGCCTGCAGCGACAGGAAGGGAAAGGCCATCGCGACCGCGAGCAGCATGGCGGCGGCGAGGGCAAAGGCCAGCGACCGCGTGAAGCCGTCCCGCGTGTTCGCCGTCAGCAGATGCCCACAGCGCGGACACTTGGCGCGTTCGCCTTCGGCGAGGGGCGCCACGGAAACGAGCAGGTCGCACTCGACACAGCCGATGCGTGCAGGGGGGGTCTTCACCCGTGGGACTCTAGTCCGGCCGCTGCCGATCTGCCTGACTCTTCCCTGGTTCCTGACCTGCCGGACCCAGATTCAGTCACCGGGGCCTGGTTGTTGGGTGGCGATCGAGATGCCCTTCGCGCCCTTCTGCTGGGCGATGTCCAGGATGTTCACGGCCTGGCCCAGCATGACGACCTTGTCGCCCTTGAGGATGACGACCTTCTCCTCCGCGATGGCCAGGGCCTCCTCGATCATCTGCTCGAGCATGCCCGCCTGGACGAGCTTGTCGTTGATCTTGATGTCGCCCTCGGCGTCGATGGCGACGGTGACACTCTTCGGCGGCGTCTCCTCGCTCTCGGTGGCCTCGGGCAGGTCGATGTTCTTGCCCTCGTCCTGGGCGACGGTGGTGGTCACCATGAAGATGATGAGCAACACCAGGAAGATGTCGGTCAGGGGCGTGATGTTGATCTCGGCGACGATGCCGTGCTCTTCGCCCTCGCCCCCCGGAAGCCCGCTGATTGCCATGGCTAGGCGCCTCCCCTTGTCGTGCCGGGGGTCGTGCCCGGGGCTGAGCCTGCCGCGCGCGACTCGACGTAGAGCAGCGCCTGCACCAGCCGCTCGGACGCCCGGGCGTAGACCTGGTTGACCGAGTTCACGCGGGTGTTCAAGTAGTTGAAGATCAGCAGCGCGACGATGGCGACGCCCAGGCCGGCGGCGGTGGCGATCAGCGCTTCCGACAGGCTGTTCGCGACGACGTTGAAGCCGGTCTCGCCGCTCTCGGCCATGGTCGCGAAGGCGCGGATGATGCCGATGACGGTGCCGAACAGACCGACGAACGGAGCCAGCGAGCCGACGGTGCCGATGATCCAGATGCCGCGCTTGAGCCCGACGCCCTGCTCGGCGCGGAGGGTCGCGAAGATGCGATCGAGATCCTCGACGGCCACGTTTTCCCAGCGCAGGCCTTCGAGCAGCATGTCGGCGATGGCGAGGTCCGACTCTTCACACAGTCGCTTGGCGCCGGTGGGATCGTTGCTGGCGAGCAGCTCGATCACCTGAGAGGCCAGCGCGCGCGAGCGTTCTTCGAGGCCGCGCAGCTTCCACCAACGCTCGGCAAAGATGGACAGGGTCCAGATCGAGCCGATCGCAAGCGGCACGTTCGAGAGCCAGCCCATGATGAGCAGGTCGATCAGGTGTTGCGCATCGAACATCGTGAAGCCCTTCGCGGTTGGCCGCTGGCGAGGTAGTCGGGGGACGCCGAGATTAACCGAGCCAACTATCACCTGCCGCACTCGCCCGCACTCGCCCGCAGCACGCGCAGCCCGTCGCAGGAGTCCGCCAACAAAGGCGCATTTCAGTTGCGCGGCGTTTGACACCCCATCAGCCCTTTCTTAGGATCGGTCGGCCTCTGCCGCGAGCGCGCCCCGCGGGTTGGAACTGGTCGTATCAAGCGGGCGTCTCAGCCTCGGACCGAGCCGCATGAGCCAAGCGACCACACCCGCTGTCCGCATCCGACATCGCCACAGGGCGAAGAGGCGACCTGTCTCGATCCTGTCGCATGGCGGCGCGCTGGGCGGTCTCATGCCCGCTACCGCCGGTACGGGCTCCGGGCCGCGGCTGGTACTCGCCGAGCCCGAAGACAAGCGCAATGCGTGGGTGGCGGGCTGGCTCACCACCCTGCTGCACGGGTCAGCCATCGGCCTGCTGTTGCTGCTGGCCTGGATGGCCCCGCCCGTCGAGCAGTTGATCGAGGTGAAGATCATCCGCGAGCTGCCCGGTTCCGACGCCGAGCCTGCGCCGGCCCGCAAGCTGATCCAGCCGCGCCGCCAGCAGACGCCGGTCCAGGCGGCGCGACGGGTGACCGCCCAGGCCGTCGCCCAGCCCCGGGTCGTCAACGTCAAACCGCAGCAGCTCAACATGAACCCCCTCAACAAGGCCCAGGCGCCCCAGCAGATCCAGCGCCGGCAGGTGGTCAGCAACCGCACCGAGGCGCGCTCCATCGACCAGCGCCGAGTGGCCACGAGCGTCGATCTTTCGAAGCTGCGCAACGTGGACGTCGCCCCGACGGCGCTCGATGCGCCGGTCATCGACTACGACGGTCCGCGCCAGATCGACCCGGGCGCCGCCATCCAGGACCCCCAGAACTTCGCGGTCCCCGAGGTGCGCGACGTCGACTACCGCAGCGCCGGCCCGGTCGCGGTCATCAGCGACGAAGACCTTTCCGCGGGCGAGAGCTTCGACTTCGACACGGACGTCGGCATCTACGCAGGCGGTGAGGGAACCGGCGGCACCGGCACCGCCGAGGGCGTCGCGCGTTGCATGGAGAGCGCCTTCGTCCACCGCTACCTCGCAGATGTGCGCAAGCGCACGGAGCGGCGCTGGCAGGTGCCCGAAGGCGTCGCCGAAGGCACCGTCGTCAAGCTGCGCTTCGCCCTCGATTCGTCCGGTGCAGCGACACGGGTCGAATTCATCGGTGACACCGACCCGACCCTGGGCAACAGCGCCGTCGCGGCCTTGCGTTCGGCACAGCCCTTCCCGCCCATGAACGACAACGTCCGTTGTCTGTCGGGCAAGAAGCTGACCGGAACCTTCTCGGTCGAGGCGCTCTAGGAGAAGCGCCATCCCCGCCCCCATCCACATCTCGCTCGTCTCGCAGCCGCTGCGCCTGCTGTGCTTCTCGTGCCTGTTCGTCGGGCTCCTGCACGGGGGCTTCCCCACGGCGGCCGACGCCCAGAGCCCCCGGCCCCCGAAGAAGTGCATGTCCGTCGTACTGCACTACGACGCCAACGAGAAGATCTCGCTGCGCGAGAACGACACCAACGCCGACTGCCAGTACGACGAGAAGATCTATTTCGAGAACGGCAAGGCCGTGCGCGTCGAGAGCGACGCGGACCACGACGGCCAGGTCGACGCCTGGGTGGTCTTTGGCGAAGGCAGTGCGGGCGAAGACGGCAAGCCCGTCCGCCAGGAACTCGACACCACCAAGGACGGCCAACCGGACAAGATCACCTACTTCGAAGCCGGGCTGCCGCGCCAGGTGGTCGAAGACCGCAATGCCGACGGCAAGTATGACGCCACCACCGACTACGAGAACGGCTTGCCCGTCCGCAAGGAAGAAGACAGCAACTTCGACGGCAAGCCGGACCGCTTCACGACCTACGTCGAGGGACGCTCCGACACCGTCGAGCAGGACAGCAACCACGACGGCCGCATCGACCTGTCCGCGGTCTTCAACCCCGATGGCAGCAAGAAGCTCGAACGCCAGGACGGCAACTCTGACGGCACTCGGGACGGCACCCTCAACGTCACCATCTTCTACGAGAACGGCCAGAAGGCCCGGGTCGAAGACGACAGCAACGGCAGCGGAAAGCCCGACATCGTGACCTTCTATGCGGGCGATGTGATCGTGAAGCGCCAGGCGGACACCACCGGCGACGGCCGTTACGACACGCTCATCACCTACGAGAACGGCGTACAGAAGACGCGCGCCTTCGACGAGAACTACGACGGCACGCCCGAGGTCACCGCCTTCCTCGGCGCCGGGGGCAGCGTCGAACGCGAGGTGCTCGGCGGCACCAAGACCAAGGGGGGCGCCGGCGTCACCCGCAGCTACGTGGGCGGCAAGCGCGCGCGCGAAGAAGAGGACCGGGACGGCGACGGACGCGTCGACCTCGTGTCGACCTTCCGCGACGGCAAGCTGGTTCGCCAGGAAGCGGACAGCACCGGCGACGGGCTCTACGACACCACGATCGAGTTCCGCGCCGGCAAGAAGGCGAAGCAGGAAGAAGACCGCAACGCCGACGGCAAGGTCGACGCCATCTACAGCTTCGAGCCCGTCCCGGCGGGCAAGGACGACGAGGTACGGCCGGTCCAGGAACGTCTCGACACCCAGCACGATGGCGTCTTCGACACCGTCGTCAGCTTCGAAGGCGGCGTGATGAAGCGCCGGACCATCGACAGCACGGCCCGCGGCAACCCCGACCGCACCGAGCACTACGACAACGCTTCCGGCAAGGCCGTCCTGGCCCGGGTCGAGCTGGACGAGAATCTCGACGGCCGCCCTGACGTCTGGAACCACTACGGGCCCACGGGCGAGCTCGTGCGCCAGGAAAAGGACACCACCGGCAACGGCCGAGCCGACTCCTTCATCCGCTTCGGCCCCGACGGCAAGGGCGTCGCCGCCATCGAGACCGACACCAACGGCGACGGCAAGGTCGACACCTGGCGCAGCAACGACGCCGCCGGCGTCACCACCCGACTCGAGGAAGACAAGAGCGGCGACGGCAAGCCCGACCGCTTCATCGTCTTCGCGGCCGGCAAGCCTGCGAGCTACGAAGAAGACACCAGCCACGACGGCAAGATCGACCGTCGAGGTCGCTTCGCCCCCAGCGGCGAGGTCGTCTACGCCGAGGTCGACACCACCGCGGACGGCAACTTCGACCTGAAGACCACCTTCGCGCCCGGGAAGAACGCCGCCGGCGAGACGGTCCAGGTCAAAGTGCTCGAAGAGAAGGACACCAAGGCCGACGGCCAGATCGACCAGCGCAGCCACTTCGAGGCTGGCGTGCTGGTGCGCCAAGAGCTCGACACCCAGAGTGACGGCAAGATCGACGCGGTGCTGCGCTTCGCGGGAGGCAAGCAGACGGAGCAGAAGCGCGACACGACGGCGAACGGCAAGTTCGACCAGACCACCTACTACGACGCGCAAGAGCGGCCGGCGCGCGAAGAGTTCGACACCAACGCCGACGACGAGATCGATCAGATCAAGCGCTACGAGGCCGGCGTGATCGCGCGTGAGGAAGAAGACCAGGACCACGACGGCCGCTTCGAGCTGGTGACCACCTACGCCGATGGCGTCGTCGTCCGCACCGAGTCGGACAAGAGCGGCAGCGGTAAGCCCGACTTGATCGTCGAGTACGAGCAGGGCGAAAAGCGCCGCCAGACGGAAGACCGCAACGGGGACGGCGCCATCGAGGTCGTCACCCTGTTCGGCGCCGGCGGAGTCGTCGCCGAGATCCAGGAAGACACGGACGGCGACGGCAACTTCGAGAAGAAGAGCTTCTTCAAGGAGGGCGAGATCGCGCGCATCGAGCAGGACAAGACCGGCGACGGCGTCGCCGAGGTGATCGCCTACTACGAAGGCGGCGAGCTCGCCCGCCAGACCGAGGACACGAACGGCGACGGCACCCACGACCTGGTGGTGAACGTCGACGCCAAGGGGCGGCGCATCCAGGAAAGCGACACCAACGGCGACGGCAAGACCGACCTCTGGGTCAGCGCCGACGCCAAGGGCCAGGTCGTCAAACGCCAGGAAGACCGCACCGGCAACGGCAAGCCGGACTTCACGGTCTTCTTCAAGAACGGCGTCGCAACCCGCGTCGACGAAGACACCCGGGGCGGCGGCTGCGTCGATCTGCGGCGCTGGGTCGACAAGGACGGCAACGTCACTGCGGAAGAACGGGACACCAGCGGCAACTGCAAGTACGACACCTGGAACTACTACGACCAGGGCCGTCTCGTCCGCCAGGGCCAGGCCACGGCCGGAAAGGGCCGCCCGGACGTGCTGAGCCACTTCGACAAGAACGGGGTCCTGACCCTGCAAGAGCTGATCACCGTGCCCGACGCGAAGATGCCGGACAAGAAGCTGTTCCTGTCTGCCGATGGAACGGTGGTGAAGCACTGTGCCGATACGGACGGCGACGGCAAGCTCGAGATGGTCCTCGACTTCGACGGGGACGTGCTGCGGTCGGCCCTGATCGACACGGATGCGAACGGTCGCGCCAACGAGCGCGAGTTCTACGAGAATGGAGAGCGCGTGCGCATCGAGACCGATACCAACGGCGACGGCCGCCCGGACGTCGTGATGTACATGAAGGGCGACGAAGTCGTCCGGCAGGACGAAGATTCGACCTTCGACGGCGTGCTCGACCGGCGCTACGACGGCGACAAAGCCGTCAAGGTGCAGGGCAAACCCGAGGCACCGCCGGAGCTGCCCAAGCTTTCGTGCGGCGGCTTCGACGCCTTCTGGAAGCAGCGCTGAGATGGCGCGCATCCAGGCCCACCTGGGAGCCAATGCGGCGGCCGTCGAGGCCGCCACCCTCGACTGGGCCGAGGGCGACAAGAGCCGACGGCTGTGGTCTGCGGACCCGACGCTGTGGACGGGGAACGGCGAGGACCGCTGGCTCGGCTGGCTGGTCATGCCCGCCGGCGGCGGCGCCCTCGACATGGATCTCGTCGCGCGCCTGCGCAGTCACATCGAGAAGCAGGCGATCACCCACATTGCCGTGCTGGGCATGGGCGGATCGAGCCTGTGCCCGGACGTGCTCAGTCATACCTTCGGTGCAGAGACCCAGAGCCGCGGCTTCCCGCAGCTTCACGTGTTCGACAGCACGGTCCCCGCCGCCATCCGCAGCAGTGTTTCCCGACTGGACCTCGAGCACACGCTCTTCCTGGTGGCATCGAAGTCGGGCAGCACCATCGAACCCAACGCCTTGCTCGCCTATCTCTCGCACGAAGTGAGTGAGCGTCTCGGGCCGGACCACGCGGGCGGACGCTTCGTCGCCATCACCGACCCCGGCAGCAATCTCGAAGCCGTCGCCCAGGACAAGCGCTTCGCCGGCATCGCCTACGGCATTCCGGAAATCGGCGGGCGCTTCTCGGCGCTGTCGCCCTTCGGCCTGCTGCCCGCGGCGTTGATGGGCATCGACACCGCGGACTTCCTGGCGCGCACCCAGGCCATGGCCGAAGCCTGCGGTCCGGACGTGCGGCCCGCCGACAACCCGGGTGTCCAGCTCGGTCTGGTGATGGGGACCCTCGCCCGGGCCGGGCGCGACAAGCTCACTCTCGTGATCTCGCCCGGCATCGAGCTGCTGGGGGCCTGGCTCGAGCAGCTCATCTGTGAGAGCACCGGCAAGCACGGGCGCGGCATCGTCGCCATCGGCGACGAAGACCTCGGCGCCCCTGACAGCTACGGGGACGACCGCCTGTTCGCGTACGTGCGGCTCGCCCACGCGCCGTCCGTCGGGCAGGACAGCGCCGTCGACGCCCTCGAAGAAGCCGGTCACCCGGTGGTGCGCATGGAAATGTCCGACACCATCGATCTCGGCGCCGAGTTCTTCCGCTGGGAAATCGCGACAGCCGTCGCAGGCGCCGTCCTCGGCCTCGACCCCTTCGACCAGCCCGACGTGGAGTCCGCCAAGATCGCCGCCCGCGCGCTGATGCAGACCTACGAGAAGAAGGGCGCCCTGCCCCGGCTGAAGCCGGCGATCCAAGAGGACGGCATCGCCCTCTATACCGACGCCGGCAAGAAGCTGAAGGGAAGCCTGCGCGACGCCTTGCGGGGCCACCTCGAAAGACTCGGGCCGGGGGATTATTTCGCCCTCAACGCCTATCTCGACCCGGACGCCCACAACGAAGCCGACTGTCAGGGCATCCGCCACAAGGTGCGCGAGCGCCACCGGGTCGCCACGACCGTCGGCTTCGGGCCGCGCTTCCTGCATTCGACCGGGCAGCTCCACAAGGGCGGACCGGCCAGCGGCGTGTACCTGCAGATCACCGCGGAATCACCCGAGGGCCAGGGCGCGCTGGCGGTCCCGGGCGAACCCTTCTCGTTCGACGTGCTGTCGAGCGCACAGGCCCAGGGCGACTTCGAGGTGCTGGTCGACCGCGGGCGGCGGGCATTCTGGGTGCATCTGTCCGATCCTCGGGCGGGGCTGACGAAACTGCGCGAGTGGCTTGGCTGATCCAGGCGCTCGCCCTTCGTGAAGCCCTTCACGAAGCCCTCTCCAAGCCTTCCCGCATTTCCCAGAAGACCCGGAGCCCCCCGGTGAGCCTGCACCCCGAACGTGCCATCGACCCCGCTACCCAGGCCGCACTCGAACACGTGGACGACGGCATGACCGTCGGACTCGGCACGGGACGCGCCGCCGAAGCCTTCGTCCACGGACTCGGCACCCGCGTCGCCCAGGGGTTGACGGTGACCGGGGTCCCGACGTCGGAACGCACGGCGACCCTCGCGCGCGAGCTGCACATCCCCCTCGTCAGCCTCGAAGAAGCCGGCAGCCTCGACATCACCTTCGACGGCGCCGACGAGTTCGACCCGAACCTCGACGTCATCAAGGGGTACGGGGGCGCGCTCGTACGCGAGAAGATCGTGGCCGCTTCGTCGCTGAAGCTCGTCATCCTGGTGGGACCGGAGAAGCGCGTCGACGTGCTCGGCGGCCGGGGCAAGCTGCCCGTCGAGGTGCTGCCCTTCGGTGAAGCCCTGTGTCGGCGACGCCTGCGAGAGCTCGGCTGCGAGCCGACCCTGCGGGCCGACGACGACGGCGAGGCCTACGTGACCGACAACCGAAACCACATCCTCGACTGCAAGATCGCGCCCATCGAACAGCCCGCGGAGCTCGAGGCGGCGATCCTCGCCATCCCCGGCGTGCTCGGCACCGGCCTGTTCCTCGGCATGGCGGACTTCGTGATCGTGGGGGACGGCGACGACGCCGAAGTGCTCGCCCGGACCTAGATCCGCCACCCTGCCGCCGCGCGTGACCGGACCGGCGTCGCTTCTTGGAGGCTCGCAGGCGTTTCACTCCTCCGGTCGTCGCTGCGTCCGTCCCGGCAGCACTTCGTAGCAGCGGGAACTCAGCCAGTTGCCGGTCGAATCAACCGCGATTCGGACGGATGTAATGACTCCGCTCGGATCGGCCTCTACTCGGAGGACGCAGATGCCGTGTGACGCCTCGGAATCGATCCCAGAGTGCGTCGGATGCGCCGACGACCTCGCTCGCCGCCCAGCGAACTCGAACTCATGAACTTGCCTGCCATCGCTCGTGATGTACGTCGCCGAAGGCACCCCGTTGGCGTCGACAAACCGATCGACTGTGGCTCCGACCCAACCCGCTTCGAAAGCGGTCAGTCGCTCTTGTGGACTGACGCACCCGATGATCAACAGGGTGGCGAGCACGAGTGTGCGAGATCGCATGGCGCCCCAATTCGAACTCAAGCCAAGCAGAGTCCACGCCGCGATTCTAGGGAATCCCGGAGCCCCGACCAGACCCTTGCTCCGCACAGAGGCTTGGAGGGGTGGGTGACCGACGCTACTTCACGTTGTTGAGCAGCTTCTCTTCCCGAACGAGGTGCATCGCGAGTTCGTCCGTGATCTTGTCCAGCCGCGCCAAGGACGCCTTCCGCTTCTCGTTCGCAATCGACTCCCGCAGCATCCGAAGCTCTCGCGCAATGTAGCTGTGGTGTTGAAGCAGCTCCCGGACCTCCAGCTGCGCTTTGGTCAGCGGGTGGCGGTCATAGAGGTTCGAATCGGAATGCTCGTGCTCTGCTGCGGCTGCCGGCGCAGCTTCGTCGTCGGCCGCGCAATCAACGCCCTTGGGGGAGTGGACCAGTTTTCCCATCCTGTCGTACACGCAGGACCCACCCGCGTTTCGGTAGGGGTTGTCCCGAAGCTTGATTGTCGTCGGACCTGAGGACCGGCGACTCTGTGCATCGATCTGTGGAGAAACGAACGCCGCAACAAGAATGGTGACGAGCAACACACCGAGCTTGCGGAGCTGTGATTCGGACATGGTGAGACCTCCAGGGAGCGCCTACCCCACTGCTTCGACCGAACCGAACTGCAGCTTGAATCGCCGAAAGCACCGCATCTGAGGCAGTCCAGTCGGGCCCGCCCTCTAAAGCATGGGCTGGCGTAGTCCGACAAGATCCGCGAGGATCCGACCCGCCCATGACCAGCACCGCCGCCAGCAGATGTCTCCTGATTGTCGCGCTCCTGCACCTGGGCGGGGACATGGCGGTCCCCGGAGACTCCGTCCTATGCATCCGGGCCGATGGACATCGCGCGATCGAAGCGGAGTACGGCGCTGCTCGATGCAAGAGCGGGTCGGTCACGGAGACTTCCGCTGCTGAGCTCCGGATCGCTCCGCTCTCGGAGTGCGCCGACCAATCTCTCCACGCGGCCTCCGAGGAGCTTGTCTCCAAGCGCGTCGACGGCAATGGCACCGCGCGGACCCATGCGACCACGAACGCTGCGAGACTCGCTCCGAGCCCCGGCTCGTGCGCCCCGCGTGCAACCGCAGCGATCAACACGGGCCGGCTCGACCCGCGCATTCGAGCCCAACGCACGGTCGTCCTTCTCGTCTGATTCCAACCGTAGAGCACTCATGAACTGACGCCGCGGTGAGCCGCGCGCGCCAAGGCTTGCGCATAACCGGAACTCCCGGTTGACGGTTTGGAAACGATGATTCGAAGACACGAGCACCTCAGTGCATGCTTCACGCATGTGCTCTCGACCCTTCTGTTGGGCCTAGTCGTCGCCGTGGCCCTGGCGTGCGCGGCACCGGCTCCCCAGGTTGCAGCAACCCCCCGTCCTCTCGGTAGCGAGTATCCCGTGTATGCGGCAACAGGGGGGCGAGACGCAGCGCGAACGAGCACCACACGGACCAACCCAACCCGTGACCTCACGCTTCGCGACTCACTCGCGCTCGCGCTCCTCGAGAACCCGACGCTGGCCGCGTACTCCTGGGAGACGCGCGTGCGCGAAGCCGAAGCTCTCCAGGCAGGCCTGCTCCCCAATCCTGAGCTGACCGTTGAGGGGGAGGACTTTGCGGGGACCGGGTCCTTCACCGGCTACGACGGCGCGCAGACGACGATCTTTCTCGGACAGCTGATCGAGCTGGGCGGGAAGCGAAGCAAGCGCCGCCGCGTTGCGACGCTAGAGCGCGACCTCGCTAGCTGGGACTACGAGGTCAAGCGTCTCGACGTGTTCACGGAAGTCGCCGTTGCCTTCGTCGGCGTGCTCCAGGCGCAGAACGAGGTTGCGCTCGCCGAAGAGGTTCTCGCGATCGCCGGGGAGTCGATTCAGGCCGTCTCGAAGCAGGTCCGCGCCGGTGCGACTTCCTCGGTGGAAGAAACCCGCGCGAGAGTCAATGTCGCTTCGGCGCGGGTAGAGCTCAGAGCCGCGCGCGCGGCGCTGCAAACCGCCCGGACACGACTGTCGTCCGCTTGGGGAGATGACTCTGCCCGCTTCGGGCTGGTTCTTGGGGACCTACGGGGCGTCGAAGCTCCCCCTCCGATCGACAGCATACGCGACAAGCTAGAACAGAACCCGGACGTCGCGCGCTGGGTGGCCGAGCTGGCACATCGTGACGCAGCGATCGCTCTCCAGGACGCTGGCGCAATTCCGGATGTGACCGCGGGGGCAGGCGTCCGACGCCTCGAGCAGGATAACGACACGGCCTTCGTATTCGGTGTCACGGTTCCCCTCCCTGTCTTCGACCGCAATCAAGGTGGACGCCAAGCCGCTCGCCACGGGCTCGCCAAGGCGCGCTACGAACAGCGAGCTGCGTTCGTTCGCGCTGCCTCCGCGCTCGAGATCGCGCTCGAGAATTTGCAATCGAGCTTCGACCAGATCGAGGCGCTCCGGAGCGACGTCCTTCCCCAGGCGGTTCTCGCCTACGAGGGAGTGCGGAGAGGCTACCAGCGGGGATTGTTCCGGTACATCGAAGTTCTCGACGCGCAAAGAACACTGTTCGAATTGCGAGGCCGAGAGCTCAGCGCTCTCGGGGACTACCACCGCACCGTTGCGGAGGCCGAGCGCTTGATTGGCGAACCCTTGTTCGAGACACGGGCTCGGCCCACGGCGTCGACGTCAATCAATCCCCGGACGAATGAGGAATCGAAGCGATGACCAAACGACTGGAAGGCAGGCCGGGTGCGTGCGGAAAGGTGCTCAGATTGACCCTCGAACCGTCGGCATGGGTCGCCCTGGCCATTTTCGCCGGAGCCACTGCTTGTGGCGACGCGCAAACCTCGAGGCCCCTTTCCGAGGCTCATGACTCTCACGAGGAAGAACCCGCGGAGCACGCGGGCGAGACGACCGGGCATGGGGACGAAGGTGGTCATGAAGATGAGGAAGAGTCCGTCGAGATCTCGCGGGAGGTGCAACAGCGCTTCGGGATCGAGGTCGTCGCCGCAGCTCCAGGTTCGGTCGAGGTGACCCTCGACTTGCCCGGCGAAATTCGCCCGGACCCAGACCGAGTCGTCCACGTAAAGCCCCCGTTCGCCGGCATCATCAAGCGCGTGTACAAGCATGTCGGGGACGCGGTCAAGTCCGGCGAGACCCTAGCCACCCTAGAGAGCAGTCGGGCACTCGCCGAGTATCCGATCAAGGCCGCGATCGAAGGGATGATCACCGAAGAGCACGTCCCCATCGGTGAGGCCGTAGACACGAGCCACGCGCTGTTCACTGTCGCCGACACGAGCGTCGTCTGGGTCGAGCTGCAGGTGCCCGCGTCCGACATGCAGCGCGTCCAGAAGGGCAACTCGGTCGAGATCCTCCTTCGCGGAGCGCCCAGCACGAGGGGAACGATTTTCTTCGTCAACCCGGTCGTGGACGAGGTCACGCGTACGGCGTCGGCCCGAGTCGTCCTACGCAACGACGGCGCCCTGAGGCCCGGCTTGTTCGTGACTGGCCGGGTCGCGGTCGCCACGGAACAGGCCGGCGTCTCCGTGCCCAGCTCGGCACTGGTACGCGACGGCGATGGCTGGGTGGTCTTCGTGCGCGAGGGAGACGTGCGCTTCTCGAAGCACCCCGTCCTCGTCCGCCTTCGAGGCCTCGACCGCACAGCAATTCAGAGCGGCATCGAAACGGGCACGGAAGTCGTGTCCAACGGAGCCTTTCTGGTCAAGTCCGCAGCCGCCCGAAGCGAGATGGGCGGCGGCCACAGCCACTAACGGAGACGACCCAACATGATCCAACGGATCGTCAATTTCTCCCTGGACAATCGCTTCCTTGTCGTCGTCCTGTGGCTGCTCGTCGCCGGCATCGGCGTCCGCTCGATGCTGCAGCTCCCGATCGATGCTGTCCCCGACGTGACGAACGTCCAGGTGCAGGTGCTTACGAACAGCCCCGGCGTGGCGCCAGAAGAGATGGAGCAGTTCATCACCTTCCCGGTCGAGAGCGCGATGAGCGGGCTTCCCAAAGTCGAGGAAATTCGCTCGGTATCCAAGTTCGGGCTCTCCGTAGTGACCGTCGTCTTCGAAGAGGGATCGGACATCTACTGGGCGCGCCAGCTCGTCGGAGAACGGCTGAGCGCCGCCCGCGAGCAGATTCCACCCGGGTACGGAAACCCCGAGATGGGGCCCATTTCCACCGGCCTGGGTGAGATCTTCCAGTTCGAGGTCAAGGGCGAGCCGATGTGCGGCGATTCGCCCGACACGGATGCCTGCTTCACGCCGATGGAGCTCCGCAGCATCCTGGATTGGAACGTTGCCTTCCGACTGCGAGCGGTGCAGGGCGTCGTCGAGGTCAACTCGTTCGGCGGAGAGCTCAAGACCTACCAGGTCACGGCGGACCCCGGGAAGCTGCGCGCCTACGGGCTCGCCATGGGCGATGTCTTCTCCGCGCTTCGTGCCAACAACGAGAACGTCGGCGGCGGCTACGTCGCTCATCAGGGCGAGCAGTATCTCGTGCGCGGCGAGGCGCTGATCGAGACCCTTTCGGACATCCGCGAGATCGCGCTCAAGGCCAATCTCGACGGGACACCTGTTCGAATCAGCGACGTCGCAACCGTCGAGTTCGCCCCGATGATCCGTCAGGGGGCCGTCACCCGGGACGGCAAGGGCGAAGCCGTGATCGGCATCGTCATGATGCTGATCGGCGAGAACGCACGCGTGGTCGTAGACCGGGTCAACGAGCGTCTCGAACAGATCGAGAAGAGCCTGCCCGAAGGGGTGTCCGTCGACGTCTTCTACGATCGAACCGACCTGGTACAGCGCACGATCAACACCGTCGCCAAGAACCTCGCCGAAGGTGGCGCACTGGTGATCGTCGTCCTGTTGCTGCTACTGGGGAACCTCCGCGCGGGACTGATCGTGGCGTCGGCAATCCCGTTGTCGATGCTCGTCGCCTTCACGTTCATGCGCCAGTTCGGCATCGACGGCAACCTGATGAGCCTGGGAGCGATCGACTTCGGGCTCGTCGTCGATGGTTCTGTCGTGATGATCGAGAACATCGTTCGCAAGTTGGCGCACCGGGCTCCGAGCGACGAGCGACCCCATCTCGAGCGAGTCCGAGAGTCGGCGCTGCAGGTCGCGCGTCCTGTGGTATTCGCCGTCGGCATCATCATGATCGTGTATCTGCCCATCCTGGGCCTCACGGGCGTCGAAGGGAAGATGTTCCGCCCGATGGCGCTGACTGTCGTCTTCGCATTGGGCGGGTCGCTAGTGCTGGCGCTGACCCTGATGCCGGTCATGGCGAGCTTCTTCCTCGAAAATGTGCGGGAGACGGAACCCTGGCTCTTCCGCATGGCGAAGCGGATCTACACCCCCACCCTTGGGCCGGCCATTCGTCACCGCGGTGTCACGTTTGGCGCGGCAATCACCTTGTTCGTCGTAAGCCTGGCCACCGCGCCGTTTCTCGGGGCCGAGTTCATGCCGCGTCTCGACGAGGGCGCCATCGCCATGCAGGTCTGGCGATTGCCGAGCGTGTCTCTCGAGCAATCCAACGACATCAGCACCGAGATCGAGAAGGTCCTCGTCGACGAATTCCCCGAAATCAAGACGATCGTCTCGCGCACCGGCCGAGCGGAGATCGCGACGGATCCCATGGGCGTCGAGATCAGCGACACCTACATCATCCTCGAGGCGCCGAGTACCTGGCGTTTCGAAAGCAAAGAAGAGCTGATCGCGGCAATCGATGACGTACTCGCAAAAAAGACCGTTGGTGCGATCTTCAGCTACTCCCAACCCATCGAATTGCGCGTGTCCGAGCTCATCTCGGGCGTACGTTCCGACGTCGCGCTCTACCTGTACGGGGACGACCTGACGCTGCTCAAGAAGAAGGCCGACGAGCTCGTCGGAGTGTTGCAGCGGGTCCCTGGAGCCGCCGAGGTCAAGGCCGAACAGACGACTGGACTTCCGATGCTGCGCGTGCATCTCGACCGTCGCGCGATGGCCCGCTACGGCATCGGTGCGTCGCACGTCCTGGAGACCGTCCAGGCGGTTGGCGGCGCGCAAGCTGGAGTGGTCCTCGAGGGCCAGCAGCGTTACGCGTTGCAGGTCCGCGTCCCCTCCTCGCTGCGAGAGAGGCCCGAGCAGATCGGCGAACTTCGCCTGGTGGCCCCGGCGGGCACTGGGGGCGAACCAAGATTGATCCCGCTGAAGGAGATCGCCGACATCCGAATCGAGGATGGCCCGGCGCAGATCAGTCGCGAGGCGATCAGTCGGCGCATCTCCGTCGAGCTCAACGTACGTGGCCGGGACCTTGCGGGCTTCGTGGCAGATGCGCAGCAAGCCGTCGCGGGGCAGGTGGAGATCCCGCCTGGCTACCTGCTCGATTGGGGTGGGCAGTTCGAGAACCTCCAAGCGGCCTCGCAGCGGCTCGCCGTGCTGGTGCCTCTGGCGCTGCTGCTGATCTTCGTCCTGCTCTACAGCTCCTTCAGCTCGGGGCGCATGGCGGCGCTGATCTATCTGAACGTCCCCATGGCCGTCACCGGCGGGATCTTCGCTCTCGCGCTTCGGGGCTACCCGTTCTCGATCTCTGCGGGCGTCGGGTTCATCGCGCTCTTCGGGATCGCCGTACTGAACGGCGTCGTGCTCGTCAGCTACATCGTCGAGATGCGCGAGCGAGGGCTGGCGCCGGACGAGGCGGCTCAGGAAGCCGCGCGGATTCGACTCCGCCCGGTCCTGATGACAGCCCTGGTCGCCTCGTTCGGATTCGTGCCCATGGCGCTCGCCACGAGCGCTGGGGCCGAGGTGCAGCGTCCGTTGGCCACGGTCGTGATCGGCGGCCTGGTCTCGTCGACTCTCCTCACACTCCTGGTTCTGCCCGCGATCTATCGCTGGTTCGCGCCCGCAGAGCCGGGAGCGCAGACGTCGAAGAAACAGCTGCCGGAGACACCGACCCCGTGAGCGGCGCGCGATCTTCTGGAGCTGTGGAACACCGGTTCGCGCGACATGGGCCCGACTGGATCGGAAGAACGCATGAGTGAGAGAGCCGACCGGCGTTGCGAGCTTCGGATTCGCGGAATGGACTGCGCGGAAGAAGTCGCAACCTTGCGCCGAGCACTGCTTCCGCTGGTCGGCTCCGAGGAGCGACTGGGCTTCGACCTGATAAACACGCGCCTGTCCGTCGCACTCCCGGAAGGCTGCTCCCAAGAGAGTGTGGTCGCTGCGATCGAGAAGACTGGCATGCGTGCGATTCCGTACGTACCCGAATACTCCGACGCCGCAGGATCCCGATGGTCGACCCGGTCAGTGCTGACGGTATCCAGCGCCCTCCTTGTAGCGATAGGATTCGGAACCCACGCCTTCGTAGAGGGCGGCATCTGGCAAGCACTCGCTGGCGGAGAGGGCCCGGGGGTCGAACATGGCACCCCGCTCTCATCCAAAGTCCTGTACCTGCTCGGGATCGGCGCAGGGCTCGCTCTGGTGGCGCCGAAGGCCTGGTACGCGGTGCGGCAGCTTCGACCCGACATGAACCTTCTCATGATGGTCGCCGTCACCGGAGCTGTCGCGATCGGCGAGTGGTTCGAAGCCGGAACCGTTGCGGTGCTCTTCGCGGTCTCCCTTGAACTCGAGGCATGGAGCCTGGGCCGTGCGCGTCGAGCGATCTCCGCGCTCATGCAGCTGTCGCCGCCCACCGTCCTTCTCGTCGCAGCAGACGGCACCAAGACGGAGATGGCTCCCTCAGAGCTGGTGATCGGCAGTCGATTCCTCGTCAGACCTGGAGATCGCATCGCCCTCGACGGGGAAGTCGTACGCGGCCTGACCGAGGTCGATCAGGCACCCATTACCGGAGAGAGCGTCCCCGTCCCGAAGGCCGTCGGTGACGAGGTCTTCGCCGGAACCATCAACGGCAGCGGCGCGATCGAGGTCGCGTCGACTCGAATGGCGGACGACACTGCCCTGGCGCGAATCGTGCGCCTCGTCGGAGAAGCCCACTCGCGCCGCGCGCCTTCCGAGAAATGGGTAGACCGCTTCGCCCGCGTCTACACACCGTCGGTGATGGCACTGGCGGCCGCGGTCTTCTTGATTCCTGTCCTGCTCGGGTCCGCCCCGGGCCCGTGGATCTATCGCGCGCTCGTTCTGCTTGTCATTGCCTGCCCCTGCGCACTGGTGATCTCGACACCCGTCAGCATCGTCGCCGCGCTCGCGGGAGCGGCGCGGAACGGCGTGCTCATCAAGGGCGGGATCTTTCTGGAAGCTCCCTCTCGGCTACGTGCCATCGCCTTCGACAAGACCGGGACCCTCACCGAGGGCCGGCCGCGGGTAGAGGAGGTCGGGGGGTTCGGCGACCATGACGAAGAGGCGGTTCTCTCCCGTGCCGCCTCGCTCGAGGCACACAGTGCACACCCGCTGGCAAAGGCCATCATTGAATGTGCCGCCTCACGCGGCGTTCAGACGTACCCGATCAGCGATTTTTCGGCGATTCACGGAAAGGGCGCCTCGGCACTCGTCGGCGGACGACCCTATTGGATCGGGTCGCATCGCCTGCTCGAGGAGCGGGGCCAGGAGACTCCACGGGTCCATGAGCAGCTCGAAGCCATGAGTCGGCAGGGTCGATCGGTGGTGGTGCTCGGCAATGACGAGCACGTCTGCGGGTTCATTGCACTCGCCGATGGGCTGCGCCAGGAGACTCCGGCTGCGATGGCAGACCTACGGGCAGCTGGAATCGAGGCACTGGTCATGCTGACCGGAGACAACAAAGAGACCGCGCTGTCGGTGGCGGAACGCGCCGGCATCGACCAGGTCTTCGCCGAGCTTCTGCCCGAGGACAAGATCAGTCGGATCGAGGGTCTCACGGAGCAATACGGGCACGTCGCGATGGTCGGAGACGGTGTCAACGATGCGCCCGCGATGGCTCGCGCCGGAATCGGAATCGCGATGGGTGCTGCGGGCAGCGACGCGGCCATTGAAACTGCGGACATCGCGCTGATGTCTGACGACCTCTCACGGCTGCCGTGGCTGGTCCATCACTCACGCAGAACGATGGGGGTGATTCGCGCGAACATCGCCCTCTCCCTCGGCATCAAGGCACTCTTCGTCGTGCTCACACTGGTCGGGTCGGCATCACTGTGGAGCGCGATCGCGGCGGACATGGGTGCATCATTGCTGGTGACCTTCAACGGTCTTCGCCTGCTTCGGTCCGCAGAAGGAGGAAAGTAGAGCCGTGGGCATCCAGGCCCGGTTGATCGTCAGTCTCTCCGGAGTCCTCGTCCTGCTGACACTCGTCCTCGGGGCAGCATTCGCGGTTCGCGAACAGGGCGGGCTCGCTGTCCTGAAACGCGACCACCTGCAGCACTCTGCGGCGATCGTGGCTCGGCTCCTGAAGCCGACTGACGCGACGGGTCGCATGACTGAGGTCGTCGAAGGTCTGAACGCCCTGGCCGAACCCGGGCCGCGCTTTCGAATCGTCTGGGAAGACGATCACTCCGCCTCCCCGAATCGAATCCCAGAAGTGCGACTCCTTACAGCCGAGCGCGCCCTTGGACCCGACGGACGCCTACTCGTCGCGGAGGAGTTGCCTGACCCGCCGGCCCTTCTCATCTCGGGCATCGCCGATCATCTCCTTATCGGAGCTCTGCTCACTGCAGCAGCAGTCCTCGCCGTCTCCTTCGTCTGCCAGCGCATCGTTGTCCGCCCCGTTCGCCTGCTCGTAGCCATTGCGGACGCCGCCGCGGGTGGTCAGCCATGGGCGACGCGCGAGCCGGATCTTCGCTTTCGAGGCGAGATCGGAGTCCTCGCTGATCATCTTCGCGAGATGAGTCGCAAGATCGCGGCGGCCGCACGCAGCGCGCGTTACGAGGCGGCACACCTGGTGGCCCTACGCGTGCTGCGAGAGACCGAAGAGCCGCTGCGGCAGCTCCGACTCTCGATGGCGACCCTCGAAGCCCTTGTGACCGAAGGATCCGACGTCGAACGCGAAGTGCGGAAGATGGGGAGACATCTGAGCACGCTGCGGGAGATCGCGCGACGCTTCGACGAAGTGCCTACGGAACCCTGAGACCCAGCCGGCGGCCGACGGGCTGAGCCCCTGGACGCCCCAACTCGAGGCCCCTCAGCTAGGGGCGGCCGAGCAGTGACAGGGCCAGTCGCCCCGTCGCGCGCAGGCCCGTCTCGAGGGTGGGCTCCGGGTCCGGCGCGTAGCGGCTCGAATGCAGCGAGGGCAACGGCTCGCCCTGCTTGCGGGCGGCCTCGTAGGCGCCGGCCTCGACCGTCCCCAACCGGAACATGAAGGCCGGGAAGCCTTTCGCCCGGTGATAGCGGCCGAAGTCTTCGCCGCCCATGGCCGCGGGCATGGCGACCACTCGCTCTTCGCCCAGGAAGGCTTCGAACACCGCCGCTCCCTTCGCGGAGAGCGCCGGGTCGTTGTACATGGCCGGCGTGTACTCGTCCTTGATGGTGATGTCCGGCGGCTGCGGGCAGCGGAACGCCAGGCAGGTGGATTCGGTCAGCTGCCGGATCGAGTCGAGCAACAGGCTGCGCACCTCGTCGGAATACGAGCGCACGGTCAGCTGCAGATCGACCTGGTCGGGGATGACGTTGTGCTTCGAGCCGCCGTGGATCGAGCCGACGGTCACCACCGCGGGGTCGATGGGATTCACCCGGCGACTGACGATGGTCTGCAGCTGCGTCACGAGATAGGCGGCGGTGACGACGGGGTCGATACTGCTGTGGGGCCGCGCGCCGTGGCCACCCCGTCCATGGATCGTGATGTCGACGGAGTCGACATTGGCCGCCGCCCAACCGCTCACGTATCCGATCCAGCCGGCGGGCAGGTTGCCCTCGACGTGCAGTGCGATGGCGTGGTCGGGCAGCGGGATGCGGTCGAAGAGCCCGTCCTCGATCATCATGCGCGCGCCCTTGCCGAGCTCTTCCGCCGGCTGCGCGAGGATGACGAGAGTTCCGCGCCAGTCGCCTCGCAAGGCCGCGAGCATCTGCGCCGTGCCCACCAGGTTCGTGACGTGGACGTCGTGGCCGCAGGCGTGCATCACGCCGACCTGGGAGCCGTCCGGGCGCTTTGTCTTGGCCTGGCTCGCATACGCGAGGCCAGTGGCCTCGCTGACCGGCAGCGCGTCCATGTCCCCGCGGATCAGCAGGGTCGGGCCGTCGCCGTTCTCGAGCACGCCGATCACCCCGAAGCCGCCGATGCGCTCGCTGACCTCGTAGCCGGCCTTGCGCAGGGTCTCGGCCGCGAAGGCCGCGGTGTTTTCTTCTTCGAGGCTCAGTTCCGGGTTCTGATGCAGGAAGCGATAGGTGTCGACGAGGCCCGGCAGGGCGTCCTTCACCCAGGCGTCGACGGCGGCGCCGTCCCGGTCGGCATCGTCGGCAGCCGCTGAGAGGGCGGGCACGGCCAGAACCCCCAACAGAACAAGGCCCGTGACCTGAACCTGGAGCCAGGCAAGAACAACCCCGCGAATGCGCGTCATGCGGCCCAACCTCCGGTAGCAGTCGATGCGAAAGTGGCATACTCGGCCGCCGATGTCGGCCGCACTCCGCATTCTGCTGCTTCGACGCGCCTCTCTCCCGGCACTGCTGCTGGCGGGGCTCGTGGTCGCGGCAGGGCCCGGTCCCGCAGCCGCCGTCATCCTGGCGCCCGGTGACGGCACCGGCAACGTCGAGGCGCCGGACGACGACTTCGGGTTTGCGAACGTCGCCGACGCGGGGGAGACCGCCGTCTACCTGGGCAACGGCTGGATGATCACCGCCAACCACGTCCGCCCGCGCAACGTCACACTCGCGGGTGGCGTGTACGAGGTGGTGCCGGGGTCGAAGCTGCGCCTGCGCAGCGACGGCGCGCGCGTCTCGGCGGACCTCGCGATCTTCCGCTTGCAGGAACCCCTGCCCGCCCTGCCCTCACTCCCGATTCGCGAAGCGCCTCCGCGCGTCGGCAACCCGGTGATCCTGGTGGGCAACGGGCCCGACCGGGGCGACCCGGTCGAAGTGGGCGAACGCCGGGGCTGGGAATGGGCGAGATCCCATCGCCTGCGTTGGGGAACCAACCAGGTGCACGAGACGGGACTCGAGGTGCGGGCGAGCGTCGGCGACCACACGACCGCCTTCTCCATGCGGTTGAGCCCCACGCACCCCACGCCCTACGAGTGCGGAGTCGGTCTGGGGGATTCGGGGGGCGCCGCGTTCATCGAGCACGACGGCCGCTACGAGCTCGCCGGCGTGCTGTTCGCCGCCAAGACCTTCGACGACCAGCCCGCGCGCACCACCCTGTACGGCAACATGACCTTCGCCGCCGACCTGTCGGTCTACCGGGACCAGATCCTGGCCATCACTCTGGCCCCCGCCTGCCGGGACGGTCTCGACGACGACGGGGACGGCCGGGTCGACTTCCCGGCGGACCCGGGCTGCGCGAGCGGCGACGACGATTCGGAATCCGAAGCGTCGCCGCCGCAGGACTAGCGCCCGGATCCGCATGACGGATCAGGGCTAGGCGTACGTCGCCTTGGTGGGCCCGCCACCGCCGCCGCCTTCTCGCACCTTCTTCACGGCGTCCGCGAGGTCTGCGAGGTACTGGTCGCAAGCTTCCGCGTGGGACGGCGACAGCATCAGGTGGATGCCGGGAGGCTCGGTGATGAGCCCCGTGAACCAGCCGCGCGCCTTCAGCTGTCCCCACACCGAGAAGATCGGAAGCGCGTCCGGGTCCTCGGACCCGTAGGTGAAGAGACCGAGCTTCGGGTCGCCGATGGTGTACAGGCCCGGCATCGCATCGATGGCGTCCATCATCCGCTGACGGGTGTCCGTCACGACCTTCGCCTTGGCGCGGTAGCCCTCGACGCCCAGGTAGTTCATGACCGCCCAGGCGCCGGCGACGGCGCCACCGGGCCGGGTGCCCGCGGCGGTGGGGGTCGTCATGCCGCCCGCGGGCCAGTCGTCGCACACGAAGATCTGATGCTGCCGCTGTTCTTCGGTGCGGTGGAAGACCGTGGACGCGCCCTTGGCCGCGTAGCCGTACTTGTGAAGGTCGGCGGAAATCGACCGCACGCCGGGCAGCTCGAAGTCGAAGGCCGGGACCGGGGTGCCGTTCATGCGCGCAAAGGGTGCGAAGTAGCCACCCACGCAGGCGTCCACGTGCAGCCAGAGATCGCGCTCGAGGGCCAGGTCCGAAAGCGCTTCGATCGGGTCGATGACGCCGTACGGGAAGCACGGCGCCGATCCCACCAGCATGATGGTGCGATCGCTGACGGCTTCGGCCATGGCGCCCACGTCGGCGCGGAAGTCGTCGGCCACGGGCACCCGCACCATCTTCAGGTCGAAGTAGCGGGCGGCCTTGTCGAAGGCCAGATGCGTGGACCGCGGCACGACGATCTCGGCGTCGCGGGTGTCCATGCCCCGGGCGCGGGCCTGGTCGCGGCAGGTCTTGACCGCCATCAGGATGCTCTCGGTGCCGCCGGACGTCATGTTGCCGCAGGCGCCTTCGGGGCCGTGCAGCAGGTCGAGTCCCATGGACACGACCTCGGCTTCCATGCGCCGCAGACTCGGGAAGGCCGCGGGGCCGAGGGCGTTCTCGCTCTGGTAGAGCGCGTAGGCTTCCTTGGCGACCTGCAGCACGTCGTCGCCGGGATGGAAGACGTAGACCGCCGTGCGACCACTGCGCCAATCGGCGTCCTCGCTGCCCATCTCGAGCATCTCGCTGCGGAGGGTCTCCCAGTCGCGGCCGGCTTCGGGGAACGTCGTGCGGGGGGTGTCGGTCATGGGGCCTCCAGGGGTTGCGGACCGGGTCAGCCTATCACGGCTGGCCGGGACGCAACTGGCCGGATCCGTTGGCCGAATGTCCGGTCGAGGTAACGGGTGGAAGGTACAGGGGACGGTACGGTGAGCGGGTTGCGTGACGGCAACCCGGGAGCCCCGACCCATGCGTCTCGACCGCCTGCTCTTCGCCCTCCTGTGGATCGTGTGGATCTGCCCGGTTCCGCTGGCGGCAGCAGCCACGTTTCGGATGCGTTCTCACTGGAAGCGCGCTTCGTGGGCACCGCGGTCTGGAATCTCGTCCGCTTCTGGAGTCACGAACGCGTCGGCATCGAGGTGGCGGACGGTGTCGACGAGGTGGCCGTGGCGCTCACCGCCGACGCCCTGGCCCGCACCTACCGCAGCGAGCCGGTGCTGCTCGCGGCGACGCCCCAGGTGACGACCCGGGGTGGCCTGCTGCAGCTCGAGTACGCGAGGCCCTGAAAACGCCCCGCTCCCGGGTGGCGGGCGGGCTGTGCCCAGCGGCTTTTGTCTTTTCTTCGCTTTCGTCTAACTTTCTCCTCCGTGACCCATCTCGACGATCTGAACGAGGCACAGCGCGACGCGGTGGAGCACGGCCTGACGGGGGCACGGGCGCAGGACGAGAGCCCGCTCCTGATCATCGCCGGGGCGGGCAGCGGCAAGACGAACACCCTGGCTCACCGGGTCGCGCATCTCGTCCATACGGGCAGCGACCCGCGGCGCATCCTGCTGCTGACCTTCACGCGCAGGGCCGCGTCCGAGATGACGCGCCGGGCCCAGACGATCCTCGCGCGCGCGGCAAGCGCGAGCGGGACCTCGAACGGCGCCCGCAACCCGGACGCCCACCACATCCGCTGGTCCGGGACCTTCCACGCCGTCGCCAATCGCCTGCTGCGCCTGCACGCCGAGAGCGTCGGGCTCGATCCGAGCTTCACGGTGCTCGACCGGTCGGATTCCGCGGACCTGATGGACGTGCTGCGCGGCGACCTGCGCGCCGCGGCGACGGCCGGCGGGCCCGACACCACCCGCGGATCGGCGAAGCCGGGGCGCTTCCCACGCAAGTCGACCTGCCTCGCCATCTACTCGCATTCGGTGAACGCCCAGCGCCCCCTCTCCGAGACCCTGGAGGCCGCCTACCCCTGGTGTGCCGACTGGGAGGACGAGTTGCGCGCGCTCTTCGCGGCCTACGTCGAAGCGAAGCAGCGCAAGCAGGTTCTCGATTACGACGACCTGCTCCTCTACTGGTACTACCTGATGGAAGAGCCGGCGCTGGCCGCCCAGGTGGGCGAGCGCTTCGACCACGTCCTCGTCGACGAGTACCAGGACACCAACGCCCTGCAGGTCGCCGTGCTGCTCGCCATGCACCGGGCCGCCGCCTGCTCGGTGACCGTCGTCGGCGACGACGCCCAGTCGATCTACGGCTTCCGGGCGGCGGACATCCGCAACATCCTCGACTTTCCCGAGCAGTTCGCGACCGCCGACGGAACCCTCGCCCGGGTCGTGACCCTCGAACGCAACTACCGCTCGACCCAGCCCGTGCTCGACGCCTGCAATGCCGTCATCGCCGAGAGCCCGGAACGCTTCAGCAAGGACCTGTATTCCGAACGGCCCTCCCAGCAGAAGCCACGCCTCGTCACTGCCGAAGACGAGACGGCCCAGGTCGACTACGTGATCGAGCGGGTCATCGACAACCGCGAGGCGGGCATCCCGTTGCAGCAGCAGGCGGTGCTCATGCGCGCCGCCCACCACGGAGACGCCCTCGAAGTCGAGCTGTCGCGCCGCAACATCCCCTACGTCAAATACGGCGGCCTCAAGTTCCTGGAAGCCGCTCACGTCAAGGACACCCTGTGCGTGCTGCGCTGGGCGGAGAACCCCCGTGACGACGTGGCGGGCTATCGCGTGCTGCAGCTGCTGCCGGGGATCGGCCCGCGCAGTGCGCGCGCCGCGCTCGAGCGTCTCGGGGAAGACCACTTCGATGTGCGCGCCCTGCGCGCCTTCCGTCCGCCGGCGCCCGCGCGCGAAGACTGGGAGCCGCTGTGCGAACTGCTCGGCCGCCTGCGGGCGCCCGGTCCTTCCGCTGCGGACTGGCCGGCACAGCTCGGCTGGGTGCGCGACTGGTACGAGCCGCATCTCGTGCGGCTGTACGACTCGGCCCACGTCCGCGCCGGTGACCTCGAGCAGCTCGAGCAGATCTCGGGCAACTTCCCCAGCCGGGAACGCTTCCTGTCCGAGCTCACCCTCGACCCGCCCCAGGCCACGGGCGACGAAGCCGGCCCGCCCCACCTCGACGAAGAATTCCTGATCCTGTCGACGATCCATTCCGCCAAGGGACAGGAGTGGGACGCGGTCTTCGTCATCAACGCGGCGGACGGCTGCATCCCGTCGGACATGGCCACCGGCAAACCGGACCAGATCGAAGAAGAGCGTCGCCTGCTGTACGTCGCCATGACGCGCGCCAAGGAACACCTGCACGTGGTGCACCCCCAGCGCATGTTCATCCGACAGCAACACCGCCACGGCGACCGCTCCGTCTACACGCCGCGCACGCGCTTCATCCCGGACGCCCTGCTCGACCGCTTCGAGCGCACCTCCTACAGCCCCATGCGCGACGCCGATGCCGCCGCCGGGCGCACGGCGGTGAAGGTCGACGTCGCGGCGCGCCTGCGACAGCGGTGGCTGCCCTCCGGGACGGGCTAGACCGGACTCGAATTCCCTAGCAAATTCGACACTTTGAAGATTTCCCACATTTTCATTGACGGTGATTAATTAACGGTGATATCACGAATGGCATGGCTCGCCCGCCCCTCAGCCCTGAAGCCGTCGAGCAGTTCCGCCAGCGCTTGTGCGAGCTGGCGATGGAACGGATCGCCGAGCACGGCTACGACGGCCTGTCCCTGCGCGGGCTGACCCAGGCGCTCGGCTGCAGCTACGCCACGCCGTACCGCTACTTCCGCGACAAGCAGGACATCTTCGCGGCCGTACGCGCTCTTGCCTATGACCGCTTCGCCGCCGCCATCGAGCACGCCGCCGACGGCATGGGCGACCCGGAGGCCCGCGTCTACGCCCTGACCGCGGCCTACGTGCGCTTTGCCCAGACAGCGCCCCACGCCTACAAGCTGATCTGCGAGCTCGGTCTCCCGGGCCGCGACGAGCACCCCGAATACTGGCCCAAAGAACGCCGGTCCTGGGAGATCTGGGTCGGCGAGATCCAGTCCGCAGTCGATTCGGGCCTGCTCGTCGGCGACCCGGTCGAGGTGGCGCACGTGTTCTGGGCCAGCGTCCACGGCGCCGTGTCCCTTCACCTCGGTCGCAAGCTCGTACTCGGCGTCGACGTCGACACCCTGGTGTCGTCCATCACCCGATCGCTTCTGTTCGCCTATCAACCCCGGAGGTCCCCCCAATGACCCGAAGCTGGACGTATCTCGTTCTCGTGTCCGTCGCATTGTCTGCCGCCTTGTTCGCGGCGAGCCCCGCTCTCGCGGATCCCGATCCGATGCTGGTGTCCGCCGGCCGCGTCGAAGCCATGGCCGAACTCATCGGCCAGACCAAGGTCGACAAGACCCTGGCCCGCATCACCACCTTCTACGACTTCGAGGGACCCGGCAGCTGGGGCCATGAATGGCGCCGCCTGGGCGGGAAGTTCGAAGAAAAGGCGGACCGCACCCGCGACCGGGGCGATCGCGAGCGCGCGCTCGAGCAGTACCTGACGGCCCAGGAGGTCTACCGCATGGGCTATCTGCCCGAGAACTTCCGACCGGAAGAGCGGAAGGCCTGGGAACGCTTCGCGGCCATCCAGCACAAGATCAACGCTCTCGTCGAGACGCCCTACGTCGAAGAGATCGTGACGGTCGGCGATCACGACGTAACCGTGCAGCTGTACCTGCCGGCCGCCCCCGGACCCCACGGCTTCGTCCTCTACACCGGGGGCGTCGATGGATCGAAGGAGAGCGGTCTCGACACCGGCCAGCTCTTCGCCGCCGCCGGCTACGCCACCGCGGCCTTCGATCTCGTGGGCACCGGCGAGCTCGTGGACTGGCACGCCAGCCCGGACAGCTTCGATCTACACCAGGCCCTGCTCGATCACTACGAGAGCGATCCGCGCTTCGATTTCACGCGGGTCGGCCTGCTCGGGGGCAGCTTCGGTGGCTACTACGCGATCCAGCTGGCCAACTCGAGCGTCGAGCCGCGCCTGAAGGTGTCCATCAACCACTGCGGCCTGGTGAGCAGCCTGTTCGAGAACATCCCGCCGGAGTTCGTGCTGCGGAACTTCGTGCTGCCGACGCCCGACGGGGATCGACCGCGCTCGTTCATGCGCCGGATCGGCTTCGACCCGGACGCTTTCGATTACGACGCCCTGGTCTCGGTCTTCGGCGCCTTCAGCCTGGCGGGCCGCGGCGTCGTGGGCACGGGCTCGCCCACCCTCGACGTCCCGATCCTGACGGTCAACGGCGGACGCGATTCACAGCTGGCGCCGATCCCCGACATGCAGTCCGTGCAGGACGCCGCGGTCGACGGCGAGATGTGGGTGCTGGGGCTCGCCGGACACTGCGCGGGCGAGTACATGCCCGTCGCGCGGCCGGACATGGTGCGTTGGGCGGTCTGCCGCATGGAGGGAGTCGCGGCGGCGGACTGCTTCCGGGACTGATCCAGGGCGGCAACAGACCGTTCGGCCCGCGACGGCGTCTCAGCGGCGCGGGCCGGACGCCCCCGTGTACACGTAGCCCCGCTTCTCCATGCAGGCCGCGATGGCGTCGCCGTAGGGGACGGCGTCGGCGGGCACCTCCTGGGTGCACGCCCGGATGGCCTGCTTCCGATCGTCTTGCGACGACCCGAACAGGCCGGTCGCGCACCCGAACGAGCTCGACGTCGCGGCGACGAGCGCAACGAGCCAGAGCGTGTGCTTGAGCGGACGGGGCGGACGGGAAGACGGGCGCACGGTCGGATGCATGGCGGGCGAGCGTAGCACCTGCCCCCACGGTCGATCGGCCAGGATCGGCTCGACCCGGCTCGGCGCCACCGATCGAAGCCGATCCAAACCGACGAACGCCGCCGGGGAGCAAGCCCGCGCGCTTTGACCGCGGCACGCGCGTTGCAACCCGCACCTCCGCAGGTCGACTCATCGACTCTCTTCGACTCTTTTGGACGGCGGAGGAACGACACACCATGCATGCGATTCGATCCGTGCTCTGGATCGGCCCGGCGCGCGGGCTCAGCGAGACCGGTCTGGCCGATTGCCCCCTGGTGGACGCCACCTGGGTCGCAGACGTCGCCGACGCACTCTCACTCGGACGCACGCGCTTCGACGTCGAGATCCTCGACGCCTCGGACCCCGAGCGCGTGATCGCCGACCTTCGGCAGCTGCGCCGTGCTCCGCGCAGGCCACTCATCCTGGTCCGGGCGGACGCCGAGACGGCGGATGCGTTGCGGGCCGCTGGCGCACGCGACGTGATCTCGCGCTCGGCCGACCGCGAAGCGCTGCTCGCCCAGGTCGACGCGGTCGTCGAGAGTGAGCCCTGGCGCGACCCCGGAGACGCCGAGTCCGAGACGCTTCCCGGCGTCATCGGCACCAGCCCGGCGTTGCGCGAAGTGCTGGCCCTCGCTCTGCGCGCCAGTCGATCCCACGCGACGGTTCTCGTGAGCGGTGAGACCGGCACGGGCAAGGAGGTGATCGCCCGTGCCATCCACGAACGGGGCCCCCGAAGCGGTAGACCCTTCGTGGCCGTCAACTGCGCGGCGTTCCCCGACAGCCTGCTCGAGAGCGAGCTCTTCGGATACGCGCGCGGCGCCTTCACGGGCGCCGATCGCGACAAGACCGGCCTGTTTGCCGAGGCCGACGGCGGCACGCTCTTTCTCGACGAGATCGGAGAAACCTCGGGCCCCCTGCAGGCGACCCTGCTGCGCGTCTTGCAGGAACGCGAAGTTCGGCCGGTGGGCAGCGCGCGTTCGCGGCCGGTAGACGTCCGGGTCATCGCGGCGACGAATCGCTCGCTGCGCGACGAAGCCGCGCGCGGCTTTTTCCGGGAAGACCTCTACTACCGCCTCGCCGTCTTTCCCATCGCCATGCCCCCACTGCGCATGCGACGCGATGACGTGCTGCCCCTGGCCGAGCACTTCCTCGCCCGCCACGGCGAACGCGACGGCAAGCCCGACTGCCGGTTGTCCCGGCCCGCCGCCCACCTGCTCGTCGCCCACGACTGGCCGGGGAACGTCCGCGAACTCGAGAACGAGATGCAACGCGCACTCGCCCTGGCCGAGCCGGGCGGACTCGTCACCCCCGACCTGCTCTCGGCAGCACTCGGCGACATCGCCGAACCCGTCCGCCAGACGATGCGCGCCGGCGACAGCCTGCGCGCCAGCATGAACCGCATCGAAGCCTGGCTGATCCGCCGCGCCCTCGAACAGAACGGCGACCACCGCACCGCCACCGCCCGCAAGCTGGGGATCACCCGCGAAGGGCTCTACAAGAAGATGAAGCGGCTGGGGATCGAGTGACGCAGAATCGCATCGCCGAGCACCAGCCTCTGAACCTGTCGCACCCGTGTAGGATGGGGATTCGTCGGGGCCGCGCTCAGCCCATGAAGTGCAACGCGCAGATCTTGTTGCCCGCCGGGTCCCGCAGGTAGGCGAGGTAGAACGGGCTCTCGGCACGCTTCCCCGGCGGTTCCTCGCAGGTCGTGCCGCCATTGGAAATGCCTGCGGCGTGCCACGCGTCTGCTTCTTCCGGGCTCTTGGCCGCGAATCCGACCGTGCTCCCGTTGCCGTGGGTCGCGGGCTTGCCGTCGATGGGCTTCGTGAGCGCGAAGATGCCTGTTGGGGTTCGATAGAAGCACCGGCCCCGATCGTCCAGGACGCCGGGCTCGTGCCCCAGGGCACCCAGCACGGCATCGTAGAAGCGCTTGGAAGCGGCGACGTCATCGGCACCGATCATGATGTGACTGAACATGAGAACCCCTGACCTCGAGCGGTTGGAAGCCGCAGGATATCGCAGGAAGCGCGTGGGAGAGAAAGCATGGCGGCCGTTCCTGATCCGATCTTCGCGAATCCGCGGCTCGCGGAGATCTACGACCCTCTCGACCCAGACCGCAGTGATCTCGTCCCCTACCTGGCCATGGCAGAGGAATTCGAAGCGCACTCCGTGCTCGACCTGGGCTGCGGGACCGGGACGCTCGCGTGCCTCCTCGCAGCGAAGGGGCTCGAAGTCGTCGGGGTCGACCCCGCCGAGGCGTCGCTGCGCGTGGCCCGGCGCAAGGCCGGAGCCGATCGCGTCCACTGGCACCTGGGCGACGCCACGACACTGCCCCCCGTCGAAGTCGACCTGGCCCTCATGACCGGAAACGTCGCGCAGGTCTTCCTGGACGACAGCGACTGGGGGACCGCGTTGTCGTGTATTCGCGGCGCTCTCCATCCATCCGGACGGGTCGTCTTCGAGATGCGAGACCCGGCTCGCCGAGGGTGGGAGGAATGGAACCGGAAAGACTCCTTCTCACGGGTGGAAATCCCGGGCGCGGGCATCGTCGAATCCTGGGTCGAGGTGACCGACGTCTCCCTGCCCCGGGTCACGTTCCGGTGGACGTACCGCTTCGAGAACGACGGGGCGATCCTGACGTCCGACTCGACCCTGCGATTTCGTGAGCGGGAGGAAGTCGAGGCGTCGCTTTCCGAGGCGGGCTTCGCGGTGCTGGACGTGCGAGGCGCGCCAGACCGACCGGGAAGAGAGTTCGTCTTCGTGGCGGGTTCGAATGGCTAGCCCGCGCCCCCCTGGCGACGTCGTCCCCGGGCCCGAATCGACCCCACGACCTCTCGAATCGAATCGCGCAGCCAGGCGTGGACGCGGTCGCCATCGTGCCGGGGATGCCACGCGAGCGAGATCGCGACCTTCTCGAGCGGGGCGGGCGGCGCCACGGCGCGGACGGGCAGGATCCCGACGAGGGTCTCCGCGAAGCGCGCCGACACCAGGCTGACCGCGTCGCTCTGCGCCACGAGCATCGCGGCGGCCAACTGCGTGGGGACCACGGTGCGCACCACGCGCTCGAGGCCGTTTCGCTCGAGCAGGTCGTCGACGGGTCCGCGCAGGAGCCCGCGCCGGGAGGCGTCGATGTGCTCGGCCTCGGCAAACTCCTCGAGTGTCATGCGGCGGCGGCGACGTCGAGCGGGCCGGTCGCGCTCGAGGACGATCCGCTCGTCGTCGAAGAGCCGACTCGTTCGGATCTCGGGCCCCAGTGCGTCCTGTACGCCGATGTCGAGGTCGACCCGCCCTTCGCGCAGGGAAGCCACGTCCTCCGTCCCCTCCGACGAGAACACGACGGACAGGCCGGGCACCTCCTCTCGGATGCGCTCGAGGAGCGCGGGGCCCAGTGCCGCGGCGACGGAATCGTCCGCGCGGATCGTCACGACCCGCTTCACGTCTCGAAGCTCTCCGCCCGCAGCGTGACCGAGCAGGGTCTGCGCTTCCGTCAGTGCGGCGCGCACGCGCTCCCGAATGGCGATCGCGCGGGGGGTCGGCACGAGGCCGCGTCCGGCGGGTGCGAGGATCGGGTCGCCGGTGGCGGTGCGGATCCGCGCGAGTGTTCGGCTCATCGCCGAGGCGCTGAGGCCCATGGCCTCCGCCGCCCCGGTCACGCTTCCGTGGCTGAGCAAGGCGTCGAGGGCCGCGAGCAGATTCAGATCCGTCGAGTGCATGAAACGCAACTATATCATTCCTCTACTGCACTGGACGCCACCCACTTTCCCCTGGAGACTGCCCGACGAGGCCTCGAACCTTCACCCGCCTCGGAGGACCCCGGATGACCCGACGCTCGCTTTGCTGGATCACCGCATCGGCCGCCGCCATCGCGGCGCTCGCCGCTCTCGTTCTCGGCGCGTTGCAGTCCGTTGCCTGGCGGGGTCTCGAGGCGCCCGCGCTCGCGCGTTGGATCGCGCTCCGCCTCGATCCCGGTCTCGGGTTCGAGCCCGCCTCGCAGCTGCTCGCCCAGCCCAGCGAGAGCTACTTCGGCTACGGACGCCTGGCCATCGCGATCTACTTGCTTCTCGGTCTCGTCCTCGCGATGGGCCGGCCCCTGTGGCGGTCGCTGCTGGGCCCGGCGCTCGCGGTGGGGGTGGCCGCCCTCCTCGCCGTCGCGGCCGGTGGCGACATCGCCGCGTACTGGTTCAGCGAGGGCGCCGGCCCCTTCGTCCGTCGCGTCGGATTCTGGTTCGTCGAAGTGCCGGCGCTAGCGCTGGCGATCGCACTCGTCACCGGAGCCGGCGCCTTCGGGTGGGCCGACGGCAAGGCGAAGCGCAGCCTGGCGCTCGCCCTTCTCCTCGCCCTTCCCCTCGCGCTCGTCGCCACGGCGTTGCTCGCGTACATGCCGCACGGTCCGCTGCTCGGGCTGGCGCTGACTCTGGCACTTACCCTTGCCGTCTCCCCGGCACTCTCCCCGGCGCGGGTCGCACCGCACGACGCCGCGGGTGTTCGCCCCCTTCTCGCACCCGGCGGGCGAACTCTCGTCGCGGTGACAGTGGCGCTCGCGTGCGTCGGGACCGGGTTCGCGCTGGCCCTCTACCGACCTGTCCTGCTGGCGGGCCCGGCAATCGACGCCATGCCCCTTCCCGAGACCGATCGGCTCGACGGCGCCCGGCTGCATGTATTCAACACCGGCTACAACCGCATGTCCTGGTGGCTCGTGGGTCGGGAGCGACCCTGGCGGCCCGTTCCCGCGTTCGTCGTAGAAGATCCCCAGACCGGCTTGTTCGTCTTCGACACGGGCTTCTCGGACGCGGTGGCCCGGAACGGAGAGGACGGACTCCACGCACCCGAGCGGTGGGTCATCGAGAGCCGATCCCATCCCCGCCTCGCGCTACCCGCCCAGATGCTCGAGGCCGGACTCGATCCAGCCCGCGTTCACCACGTCGCACTGTCCCACTTGCACGGGGATCACGTGGGGCAGATCGGCGCCTTCCCGAATGCCGCGATCCTCGGCGGTCCCGGATCCGCGAACTTTGCGCACGCCGATTCCGCACCCGCCGACTCCGCAGACTGGGGCGAGCGGTGGCAGGAGCTTTCCTTCGAAGAAGAGCTGCGCTTCGGGGCCTTCGAGCCGGCCGTCGACTTCATCGGGGATGGCGGCATCGTACTCGTCTTCGACGGCGGCCACGCCGCCGAGGGCATGATGCTCCTCCTCGCTCTCGACGGCGGGCCGGTTCTGCTCACCGGCGACGCCGTGGTCCACTTGGATTGGCTGCGTTCGAACGACGTGCAGCGGATCGTCGTCGACCCGGTCCGCGCTGCAACGGTCCGCAACCAGGTCCGCGCCTTCATCGAGGCAACTCCCGGGGCCTCCGTCGCCTACGGACACGACCTGCGGGCGATCGACTGCGATCGCCGCGACATCGTCTGTCATCCAAGTCCGTCGTTCCGCCCGGAAGAGCTCGCGACACCGCAGATCGAAGCTCTGCTCTCTGACTTCGTCCGTCGACAGCCGCGCGCGAACTGAACACGCGTCTCATACCGCCACCGTAGGCGCGCCTCGGCCTGGCGCGAAGAGCGCACTAGACTCGGGGAATGGGCCGTGTCGCTATCGTGGGTGCGGGACCGGGGGGCGCCGTGCTGGCGCTTCTGCTGGCGCGCCGCGGGGTCGAGGTGACCCTGCTCGAGCGCCAGCACGACTTCGCGCGCGAGTTCCGGGGCGAGGTGCTGCTTCCCGGCGGGCTCGAGCCCTTCGACCAGATGGGGCTCTGGGACGAGATCGAGCGCGTCCCCAGTGTGCAGATGCAGGGCGGCGTCCTCTACCTCAACGGCCGACGCCGACTGGCGGCCGACTTCGACCCCAGCACCTTCGGTCGCTTCGCGCCGCGCTGGATGTCCCAGCCGGGCCTGCTCGAGATGCTGGTGCGCGTGGCCGGCGAGAACGCGAGCTTCGAGCTGCGGCGCGGCGCCTCGGTGAACGCGCTGGTCACGGAGGCCGGCCGCTGCGTCGGCGTGGTCGGCAAGGACGCCGAAGGCGACTTCGAGGTGCGTGCGGACCTGGTGGTGGGAGCCGACGGCCGGACCTCCGTCGTGCGGCGACAAGCAGCGCTACCCGAGCACGCCGACCCGACGCCCATGGACATCGTGTGGCTGAAGGTCGCGGACGTCCCCGCCGTCCGCGAACACCCGCGCCTGCACGCCTGCGTGGGAAACGGACACCTGCTGATCGCGGCGCCGGTCTACGACGAGACCCTGCAGGTCGCCTGGATCATCGAGAAGGGGCGCTTCGGCGAGATCCGACGTCGCGGGATCCCCGAGTGCCTCGACGACATGGCTGCGGTCGCGCCCCCGTGGCTGGCCGACCACCTGCACCGCCATCGCGAAGACGCGAGCCGTCCGTTCCTGCTGTCGACGGTCTCGGACCGCGTGCTCGAATGGTCGCGCCCGGGCCTGCTCGTGATCGGAGATGCCGCGCACACCATGTCGCCCGTCGGCGCCCAGGGCCTCAACATCGCGATCCGCGACGCAGTCGTCGCCGCGAACCACCTGGTTCCGGTCCTGGAGGGCGCTGCCGATCCCCAGGCCATCGACGCGGCCAATCGCGCCATCGAGGCGGAGCGCAAGCCAGAGGTCTCCGAAGTCCAACGCCTCCAGGCGCGTCCGCCGCCGGTGATCCTGAGCCAGGCATGGTGGGCGCGCGCCGGGCTCCAGCTGGCCACCGGCGCGCTGTCGCTGCTGCCGCGCCGGCAGCTGGGCGCGGGCCTGCGCGGTCTGCTGTCGGGCGTGACCGACGTGAAGCTCCGGGTGTGAGCCGAACTCCGGTCGCGGCCTCCTAGGAGACCGACCCAAGACCCTGTCTTGGGATTTCGGCTTCCGTCGCAAGCGAAGCCTCCGGCTTCGCCAGCCAGGAGCCTGACCCAAGACTCGCTCGCGACGTCCTGACGCCGATGCATCGCCGCCGCCGGCGTTGCGCTGCGTCGCCGTAGCAAGAAGTACGGCCTCCTCGCGCGCCTTTGCGGCGGCGCGCCTCGACGCCAGTACTGCCCGCGGGAGTCTTGGGTCAGGCTCCTAGTCGCCCGGGCGCATGACCGGGTCGTGGAGGATCGCGGGCAGCAGCATCGTGCGCAGCAGGCGGCGCAACGCCTCTTCGTCGCGACCTTCCGGGCCGGGCACGGCGAGAAACGACATCAGGATGCGCAGCACCCACTCGATGAACGCGTCGAGCTCGACCGACGGGGCCAGTAGACCTTCGCGACGCGCGCCCTCGAACATCGGTCGCAGGATGTCGGAGCCGATCGCCAGCAGACGTTCGGAGTTCAGCACGAGACGACTGGCGGTCCCGAGGTCCTGGGGCGCGCCGAGCTGGGCGAGGACCGGACGCTTCGGCACCTCGCGCAGGCAGAACAAGATCCCCTCGACGACCCACGACCCGATGTCGTCGAACTGCTGGAGGTAGCCGGTGGCATCCGCCGCGCAGCGCTCGGCCTCGCGTGCGGCTACCGCGAGAACCAATGCATCCCGGCTGCCCACCACCCGGTAGACGGTCGCTCGCGAGAGACCGGCGGCCCGGGCGACGTCCTCGATTGTGGTCTTGGAAAGCCCGTACTGCTTCAGACAGGCTTCGGCGGCATCCAGCAGGCGCTCGCGCTGGGGATCGGCCTCGAGGGTCTCGGGCTCACGCGCCGACATAGGCGTCATGGACAGGGTAGAAGGACATGAGGAGACAAGATACGACGATTGTCTCATGTATCAACTCCTGCTATCCCAGGGCGGCAAACACGGAGGACTCCAGTTGCAGAACCCGGATGTCGTGATCGTGGGCGCCGGCCACAACGGGCTGGCGGCGGGGGCGCTGCTCGCGAAGCGCGGCCTGCGGGTCGTCGTGCTCGAGAAGAACCGCTTCGTCGGGGGCATGGCGGGCACCCGCGAGATCCTGCCCGGCTGCCGCAACGATGTCGGCGCGTCCTTGCTGTTTCCCCTGGCCAAGGGCCTTGCGGAAGACCTCGAGCTCGAACGCTACGGGGTCGAGCTGCTCGAGCTTCCGATCATGTCCGTGACGATCGCCGACCCCGGCGACCCGGCGGTGCCCTTCTACGCGAACCCGCTGCGCATGGCGTGGAACGTCTGGCGCCAGTGCGGAACGCGCGCCCTCGTCGGCTTCGCAAAGCTCATCGCCTTCACCCGCTATCCCGCGAAGGTGATCGCCCGCTACGAGGCGTGCACCGAGCCGCGCGATCTCGACGCGCTCCTCGCAGAAGCGCCGAACGCGCGGGCGCGCGAGCAGCTCGAGTTGACCTTCCGGGGCAGCGCCATGGACCTGATCGACCGGTTCTTCCCCGACGAAGAGCGGCACCGACCACTGCGCACCCAGCTTGCCTTCGCGGCGGTGCAGTCCACCTACAAGGGCCCGTACACGCCGGGCAGCGCCTTCTGCCTCGTCTACACACTCTCTCCCAACGACGCGGGCGGCCTCATGAAGCGGGTGAAGGGCGGCATGGGCAGCCTGTCCGAGGCGCTGCAACGCTCGATCGAGGACAAGGGCGGCGAGGTCCGCCTCGGCGCTGCGGTCTCGCGCATCCTCGTCGAAGGCGGCCGCGCCGTGGGCGTGGCGCTGCGCGGCGGCGAGGAGATCCGCGCCAAGGTCGTGCTCTCGAATCTCGACAAGGCGGCGACCCTGCTTCGCCTGGTCGACGAGTCGCACGTACCCGAGGACACGCGCCGCCACATCGAGCAGCTCGACCAACGCGGCGCGTACTTGCACCTGCTGCTCAAGCTGAACGGCCTGCCCCGCTACGGGCCCGAGCACGCCGCGCTGAACGCCGACCCGAACACGCGCTTCAACGTGGCGAGCTTCACGAACCCGGGCGAGCTGCAGCGGAGCTTCGAGGCCTGTCAGGCGGGGGACGTGCCCCGCAACCCGCCGGCCACCATGCAGGTCCCGACGGTGATCGACCCGACCCTCGCCCCCGAAGGCTTCCACATCGCCACCATCTACGGCTTCTACTTCCCCGGCGAATCGCCGAAGCACCTGCGCGGCAAGCTGCGCGACGAGATGGCCGAGCGGATCATCTCGCGTTTGGACGACGTCTACCCCGGCCTGCGCGAGCAGATCGTCGAGTCGGCAGTCTTCTCGTCGGACCACTTCGCTACCATGCAGGGCGCGACCAACGGCGACTTCACCCACGGCCTGCTGCACGCAGAGCAGATGCTCGGCGGCCGCGCCCTGGTGCCCGGCTCGGCCCACCGCACCCCCATCGAGGGGCTCTACCTGTGCGGCGCAGCTTGCCACCCGGGCCCCGGCGTGACGTTCCTGCCGGGCGCGGGCGCCGCGGCCGAGGTCGCCTCCGAGTTCGAACTCGAACCTGCCACCGCCGCCACGGGCTCATGACTCCGCCCGACGGCATCGCCGTGCCGCCGAGAATGCCGCTGGCGGTGCGGGCGATGAACCGGGTCGCCGGCTCGCTGCGACGCGTCGGCGTGCCGATCGCGCGACTCGACGAGCAGTCCCTGGTCGACGAGGCGATTCGCGCGGCCGGCGGCGCAGACGACTTCGGCGACGGACCGTTTCGTGAGCCGCTGGGGCGCCTGCTGGATTCCCTCGAGAGCGAGGCCCAGCTGAGCTTCCTCGGCCGCACCATCGCGCGTCGCACCCTGGTGCGCGTGATCCGCAACCGGCTGCAACTGGTGGCCGACCGCAAGCGCCATCCCGAGATCGCTTCCGTCGAGATCCGGCGGCCGCTGGTCGTCCTGGGTCTGCCACGAACGGGGTCGACCATCCTGCACGACCTGCTGGCGTGCGATCCCGCCAGTCGCGCTCCGCTGACCTGGGAGTGCGACGCGCCCTCGCCACCCCCCGAGCGCGCCACCCGCGAGTCCGATCCCCGCATCGCCGCGAGCGACGCCGGGATCGCCGGTGTCGATCGTCTCATCCCCGGCTTCCGCGCCATGCACCCCATGGGCGCGCGCATGAGCCAGGAGTGCGTCGTCCTCAACATGCACGCCATGGCGACGCCCATCTTCCACAACTCGTACCGGGTGCCGAGCTTCGAGGACTGGGTGGACGACGCCTGCGACTGGGCGCCCGTCTACGCGTTCCACCGACGCCAGCTCCAGCACCTGCAGTGGCGCTGCCCGGGCGAGCGCTGGGTGCTGAAGTCCGGCGGCCACATGTGGGCCCTGGACCGGATGCTCGAGACCTATCCCGATGCTTGCGTCGTCGCGACTCACCGCGATCCGGTGAAGGTGGCCGCGTCCTTCGCGAGCCTCGCCACCCTGGTGCGCAGCATGACGAGCGACGCGGTGGACGCGCGCGAAGTCGCCGCGGACTGGACGCCGCGCCTCGCCAAGGTGCTCGACCGCGCCACCCAGGTGCGCGATTCCGGACGCTTCGCACCCGAGCGCTTTTGCGACATGCACTTCCCGGACCTGCTGAAGGACCCGATGGGCGTGGTCGAGCGCATCTACGACCACTTCGACTTCACGCTGAGTGGCGAGGCGGCCGACGCCATGCGCGCCTTCATCGCCGACAATCCCCAGGGCAAACACGGCATGCACCGCTACAGCCCCGAAGCCTACGGGCTCGATCCGGCGCGCGAGCGCGAGCGCTTCGGCCGCTACATGGAGCGCTTCGGCATCGAGTCGGAGACCTCGAGCGCACAGGCGGGCGCGGTGCGCGACCTGTAGGCCCGCCTACTGGGACGGGGCGAAGACGCTCTTCCAGTCGTCCTTGATGCTGATGACGACCCAGCCCTTCTTTCCGGCCTCGTCCATCAACGACTGAGAGAAGCTGCCGAAGTGGGTGTCCGGCTGGTCGTTCGCCGGCCCGTAGGCGTACTCGCGCTTGGCGTCGTCGTGGAACACGAGCCCCAACAGCCGCTTGCCGTCGCCGGCACCGGTCCACTCGAGCATCTGACGGTCGCCGTCGGAGTTGCCGAACGAGGCGATCGGCCGGCGTCCGATGTACTGGTTGATGCCCACCGGCTTGCCGTCCTTGTCGTCGATGAAGTCGATCTCCGGCAGGCGCATCAGCACGGGCTTGCCGTCCTTCATCTCGAACTTCGTCTTGATGCTCGAACCCACCACCTGCTCGGGCGGAATCCCGTAGACC
>JAJDAN010000042.1 GCA_029261855.1 Deltaproteobacteria bacterium | reverse complement strand
CCTTCGCGCCGAAGGCCTCGCAAGCGTTCCGGATGCGATCGTCGTCGGTGGCGACGAAGACGTCGGCCAGGCGCTCGGCGGTCTTCGTCCGCTCGTAGACGCGCTGGATCATGGGCTGGCCCGCGATCTGGATCAGCGGCTTGCCGGGAAAGCGCGTCGAGGCGTGGCGGGCGGGGATGATTGCGGCGACCGTCGTCATGCTGCCGACACTCTAACCCAGCCGTTGTAGTCTCTTCGCGGTCTCGGGCCACCACGCAAACGGAAACGGGGGATAGGCGCAGCTCATGGGCAGGTTCGGAATCGTAGTGGGGGGCGGTCCCGCGCCCGGCATCAACGGTGTCATCGGTGCTGCAGCGACGGCGGCGCTTCAGCGCGGGCACGAGGTCGTCGGCATCATGGACGGCTTCAAGTGGCTGATGGAGGGGCCCGACGTCGCGCCCGACCATGTGCGCATGTTGTCCCTGCAGGACGTGGCGCGCCTGCACGAGCAGGGTGGCTCGGTGCTGCACACGGCCCGGGCGAACCCCACCAAGGACCCGGCCGCTCTGGCGACGGTGGTGGCGTCCCTCGACAAGCTTGGAATCGATCGCCTGGTCACCATCGGCGGCGACGACACGGCCTTCTCCGCCAAGCGCGTGGCCGACGTGTCCGAGGGCCGCATCCAGGTGGTGCACGTGCCCAAGACCATCGACAACGACCTTCCGCTGCCCGGCGGCATCCCCACCTTCGGCTACGAGACTGCGCGCCAGAAGGCGTCGGAAGTCGTAGAGGCGATCCACGAGGATTGCCGCACCACGAACCGCTGGTTCGTCCTCATCCTGATGGGTCGCCATGCCGGCCACCTGGCGCTGGGCGCTGGTCGCGCCGCCGGCGCTTCGGTGAGCCTGATCCGCGAGGAGTATCCCCCCGGCAAGATCCGCCTCGACGACGTGGTGCGGGTGATCGAGGGAGCCATCGTGAAGGGCCTGGCGGCGGGCGATCCCGCCGGCGTCGCCGTGGTGGCCGAGGGTGTCGCCGAGCTGATCGATCCCGGCGACTTCGAGATGCTCGACAACGTCGCCCTCGACGAGCACGGTCACATCCGGCTCGCCGAGCTGCCCTTCGGCAAGGTCGTGATTGACGCCCTCAAGGACAGTCTCGGCAAGCGCGGGTTGAAGGTCGCACTGGGCACCAAGGACGTGGGCTACGAGCTGCGCTGCGCAACGCCATCGGCCTTCGACCGCGAGTACACGCGCGATCTCGGCGTCGGCGCGGTGACGTGCCTCGAACGCGGCGTCACCGGTGCGCTCATCACGAGACAGGAATCCGCGATCGTCCCGATTCCCTTCGACGAGCTGATGGACGAGAAGACCGGTCGCACCCGGGTGCGCATGGTCGACATCGACTCGGACTCGTTCCGCGCGGCGCTCTCGCTGCAGCAGCGCGTGACCGCCGAAGACCTCGCGGACGCGACACGGCTCGGTCAGATCGCGGCGGCCGCAAAGCTGTCTCCGGACGAAGCTCGCGCACGCTACGCGCCGATCCGCTGATGCGGCTGGCGCGGCTGTTCCCGCTCTACAAGTAGAGGAGACGAGCTCATGGACGCCAAGCTTCTCTACTGGACGGGTGCGTTCGTGAATCTCGCGGTGATCGTCCTGCTCGCGGCACGCGGCGTCAGTCAGGTGCGGCGCGGCGAGATCGAGGCGCATCGGCGGTCGATGCTGACGGGGGCCTGGCTGATCGCCGCCTTCCTGGTTTCCTACGTCTTCAAGCTGATGTTCCTCGGCCGCGAGGATCTCGATCTCTGGAGTCGCCTGCACATCAACAATCTACGCTTCCACGAGACCTGCGTGCTGCTCATGATCCTGGCGGGCAGCATCGCCCTCACGCGCGCACGCGCCATGCGCGGCACGCGACAGCGCACGCGCAACCCGGAAGACCCGCTTGCGCGCGCGTCCACCGTCGCCTGGCACCACCGCGCCGGCTGGACGGCCATCGTCGCCTCGGTGCTGGGCCTGCTGACCGCCGGCGCCATCCTCGTAGGCATGTACGGCCGGCTCTAGCCCGACCCGGACTGCATCTCGACGAAGCGCCGGTAGGCACCTTCCGGTCGCGCGAGTAGCGCCGGGTGACTGCCGCGTTCGCGGATCTCGCCCTTGTCGATGAAGAGGATCTCGTCGGCGCGCCGGATGGTCGAGAGCCGGTGGGCGATGACGACGACCAGGCGGTCGCGGCTGACCTCGAGCAGGGTGTCGACGAAGCGCTGCTCGGTCTCGGGGTCGAGGGCCGAGGTGGGCTCGTCGAGGATCAGGACCGGCGCGTTGCGCACCAGGGCCCGGGCCAGGGACAGCCGCTGCTTCTGCCCGACGGAAAGCTTGCCGCCGGCTCGTCCCAGGGGTGTCGCGTAGCCCTGGGGCAGCTTGTCGATGAATTCGTCGGCGCCGGCCTGGCGCGCGGCTTCGCGGACTTCGGCGTCCGTGGCGTCGGGGTTCGCGAGACGGATGTTCTCTTCCACGGTCGCATCGAAGAGGACGGTTTCCTGGAAGACGAAGGCGATCTGCCGGCGCAGGGAATCGAGAGTCACCTGCGAGACGTCCGTGCCGTCGACGAGGACCCGTCCGCGGGTCGGCGTGACGAAGCGTGGGACCAGGTAGGCAACGGTGGTCTTGCCGGCGCCCGCCGGTCCGACGAACGCGATCATTTGACCGACCCGGGCGCTGAGATTCACGCCGCGTAGGGCCAGGGTGCCGTCGGGATAGGCGAAGTCCACGTCTTCGATCTCGACGCCTTGCTGGATGCGCGGCAGCTCGGCGCGCGACGGGTCGTCGGACTCGCCGGGCATGTCCATCAGGAAGAACACCCGGTGCAGCCCCGCGGCGGAGCCCTGCAGGCTGAACCACAAGCCGCCAAGTGACTGGGCCGAGACGATCAGGTGGATGAAGTAGGTGATCAGCAGGCCGAAGTCGCCGACGCTGATCTCTTCGGCGATCACCAGGTCGATGGCGTGCAGGTAGGCGTAGCCGATGATGAAGATGCCGGGGATCGCGGCGATCACGAAGGCGTAGACGCCGAGACGGAAGACCGCGCGGTAGCGACTGAAGGCCGACCAGCTGTCCTTCGAATAGCGGTCACGCTGGCGGTCCTCGCCCCCGAGGCTCTGTACGGCGAGGATGTTGCTCATGCCTTCTTCGGCGGTGGCGGTGGCCGTCGAGCCCGCCTTGCGGCTGCGGCCGCTGTCCCGTCGCATGGCGCTCGCGAGGGGCAGGGTGGCGAGCAGTGCCAGCGGCAGGAACGACAGCGCCGAGAAGATCAGGATCGGTTGGTTGCCAAACACCGCCCCCAGGATCAGCACCGTCATGGTGATGTGCAGGGGCGCCGTGAACGGCGTGAGCAGGATGCGGTAGCAAGCGTTGGTGATGGTGGGCGTGTCGTACATGACCCGGTAGACGGCGTCGCCGATCTTCTCGTCGTCGAAGGCGGTCATGGGCAGAGTCTGCACGCGGTCGAAGAGTCGCGTGCGGTAGTAGTGGTTGAGCGCCTGGGTGAGGCGCATGGTCCAGCGGAAGTCGAACAGGCCCAGCAGCCCGCCCGTCAGACTGAAGCCCGCGTTGGCCTCGTTCTCGGTGCGGCTGGCGGTGTCGTAGCCGCTCGCGAGATAGCCCTCGGCGGTTTCGCCCTCGGACCCGGTGGTGCCAAAGGCGCCGATCAGCAGGAACAGGCTCATCTGGAAGCCGATCACGGCCATCAGGACCTGCTCCGGCGAGAGGCCCTCGAGTTGCCGCATCACGGGCACGAGAAACGCGGGGTAGGCCTGCACCGGGTCGTCCACGGGCCTTCCGAGGATCACGTTGTCGATGATGATCTTCACGGGCCACGGCAGCATCAGCATGGGGATGAGGCTCGCGATCATCAGCCCCAGCTTGACGACGAAGCGCCCGCGGAAGGGCTCGATGTACCGCAGCGCTCGGCCGATCACCGCGAGGGTCTCGCGGTTGCTCAGGAACTCGCTCTCTTCCATTCGCGGGCGGGTCTCGGGAGCGGCGGCGGAATCGCTGGCGGCGCTCATGCGGAGGCCCGCGCGGCGGAGATCTGCTCGGTCTCGACCAGCGCCCGGTAGGCGCCGTCGGGTCGCGTCATCAGGACGTCGTGTGCGTCGCACTCGACGACGCGACCGCCGTCGATGAAGGCGATCTGGTCCGCCTGGCGCACCGTCGAGAGACGGTGGGTGATGAGGAAGATGGCGCGACCGCGCCCCCATTCGGCGAGGTTGGCCAGCACGCGTTGCTCGGTCTCGGCGTCCAGGGCGGCGGTGGGCTCGTCGAGTATCAGGATGGGGGTGTCCTTGAGGACGGCGCGAGCGATCGAAAGACGCTGACGCTGTCCCGTCGACAGCTTCGACCCGCGCTCGCCGAGCAGGGTGTCATAGCCGTCGGGCAGCGCCTCGATGAAGTCGTCCGCGGCGGCGATGCGCGCTGCCTCTCGCACCTGTTCGTCGCTGGCTCCGGGCACGGCGAAGCGGATGTTTTCGCGCACGCTGCTGCCGAACAGCATGTTCTCCTGCAGCGCGATCGACACCTGGTCGCGCAGGCTCGCGGTCTGGAAGCGGCGCAGGTCGATGCCGTCGATGGTGATCCGGCCTTCGCTCGGGTCGAAGAGGCGGAGCAGCAGGGCCATCAAGGTGCTCTTGCCGGAGCCCGTGGGCCCGACGATGGCCGTGATGCTTCCGATTGGCGCAGCCAGGCTCGTGTGGGAGAGCACCGGACGGTCCGATTGATAGGCGAAGCTCACGTCTTCGAAGCGGATGCCCTCGCGCAGACCCTCGAGCGGAACGGCGCCGGGCTCGTCCTCGACTTCCGGACGACGGTCGAGCACCTCGAAGACGCGGTCGAGACCGATGGCGATGTCCTGGGCCCGGCCCCAGGTGCGGAAGATGTCCTTGAGCGATTCAACGCTGCCGCCGAGCTGACCCTTGAAGAAGTTGTAGAGCCCGAGATTCCAGATCGTGAAGCCCAGGGCCGCCACCGCGAGCTCGGTCCCGCGCATGGTCTCGAGGGCCGCCAGCGCCGACAGGTACAGGGCGAAGCTGCCGAAGATCCAGAACATCGCCATGGTGAAGACGGCGTAGAGGTTCCGCGCGCCGAAGGCCGCGCGGAAGGCGCTGGTGCTGCGTTCTTCGAAGGTCGCTTGCTCAGAGCGCTCGGCCCCATAGGCCTTGATGACCTTGATACCGGCCATGGTCTCCTGGATGCGCCCCGTGAGATCGGCGTTGGTCTCGCGTGCGTGGCGGAAGCGCGTGCGCATGCGCTTCGAGAACCAGGCGCCGGCCAGCAGACTCGGCAGCCAGACGCAGAGCAGGATGAGCGCCAGCTTCGGCGCGAAGGCGGCCACGAGCAATGCGGCAAACAGGAAGCGCGGAAAGGCGGTGAACGGTGTCAGGACCAGCACCTGGATCAGCTGGGTCACCATGGCGCTGTCCTGGTTCAGGCGGTAGAGCGCGTCGCCCACGGTGTTGTCCGCGTGGAAGCGCAGGGACAGGCTCTGCAGGTGCGTCAGCAGGTCGACGCGCAGGGTCTGGTTGACCCGCTGCAGGATCCAGACCTGGTAGTAGTAGAGAAGCACGAGCAGCGGCACGAGGACGGCGCCGATTCCGGCTCCGAACCAGACGAGCTGCGCGGCGATCGCGTGTCGTACGGCAGCCGTGAACCCCGCCGCGGTCGTCGTGTCGACAGGCCACCCCAGGATCTCGGCTTCGAGGGGCAGGAGCGGCTTTCCCTGGAGCACGCGCGTGAACAGCACGTCGAGGGCGAGCAGCACGAACGGCAGCAAGACCAGGGAAACCGACGTGAAGCCCGCGAACAACAACACCACGTGCTTGCGCACCGGCCGCAGCAGCCGCAGGCAGCGAAACAGGATGCGGGCGACCAGACGCAACCGCAGGCGGTCGTGCTCGCTGCCGTCGCCCAGATGACTGAGTCCCTGCAGGTCTGCGACCCGGGGCGGAGAGGGGGCCTGGTGCGTGGGGTCGGAGCGGGCCATGGGCGAGGGCTGCGGGCCGGACTACAACCGGGCTCCCCGGCTACAGCCGGATGCGCGAGCTCGGTCGCCGGGTGGCATTGCGGTGCAGGATCGCACCGAGCAGCATGCCGACGGCCAGCACCGACGCGCCCGTGATCCACTCGGGCCAGCGCTTGTTGGCGCGCAGCTCGGTGTTCTCGACCTTGAGCCGATTGATCTCCGAATGCTGGCTGTCGTCGCGCCCGGCGAGGGTCGTGTTGGATTCCTCGAGCTCGGTGGTGCGCGCGCGACTGGATTCGAGCTGGGCCCGCAGGCTGGTCACCTCGTCGGTCAGCTGTCCGAGCTTGACGGTCGGCGGCGGCTCGGCCTCGAGATAGCCCTCCGGAATCCAGCCTTCCTTGCCGTCGGCGAGGCGCACCTTCGTCCATCCCTCGACGCGGCCGGTGATCGTGACGGCATCGCCGGTGCTCACCCCGGCGATGATGCGGTACTGGGTGCCGGGCTCGGTGCGAAGGTTCAAGCGGATACCCCCGCGAACCCAGGCCGCCTCGGCTGCTGCCTGGCCTGCGCACAACATCAACGTGCCAGCGAGCACCAACAGGTACACCCATGATGCGTGACGGTTTCGGCCGGACATTGCCCCCCCTGGTCGATTGGATCGTCGCATCCTACCGGAAGCGGGCCTCGGCTTCCGGGCGTTTCGGCTCTTCTGTCTTCCCGGCCTTCCGGCTTCCCGACCTTCAGGCCTCGGGCCCCGGGTCGTGCTCGGGGGGAGAATGCAACACGGCCGCAGGCATGTCGCCTGCGGCCGTATCGAAAGTCTGGCTCCCCGGGCAGGACTTGAACCTGCGACCCGGCGGTTAACAGCCGCCTGCTCTACCAACTGAGCTACCGAGGAATGGGGCGGGGAGTCTAGCCGCGGATCTCCCCATCGTCAGCGTCAGGACTCGATCAGGATCTCGAGGATGTCGAACTCCCGCGTGCCCTTCGGGACCTTCACGGAAACCGTGTCGTCGACTTCCTTGCCCATCAGCGCGCGGCCGACGGGGGACGTGATCGAGATCCGCCCCTCGGAGACGTCGGCCTCGTCCTCGCCGACGATCCTGTAGCGGACCTCTTCGCTGGTCTCGACGTCCTGCAGCCGGACGGTGCAGCCGAACCGCACCTGGTCTGCAGACTGGCCGCTCACGTCGATCACCTGGGCGCGGGCGAGTCGGTCCTCGATGTGCGAGATCCGGGCCTCGAGGTGCCCTTGTCGCTCCTTGGCGGCGTGATACTCCGCGTTCTCGGAAAGATCGCCGTGGGCGATGGCCTCCTCGATCTCCTTGACGTTCTTCGGCCGGTCTACGGACTTCAGCTGCTTCAAGTCCGCCTTCATCTGCTCGTAACCGCCAGCCGTCATCGGCACGCGATCGGACATGGGCTGCCTCGCTGCAGAGGATCTGGACCTCGTCCCGATCATCCGCCAGAAAACGAAATCCGACGCCCCAGGGGGACGTCGGCTACCGTGGGAATCTACTCTCCCACAACGGGAGGGTCAACGGAGACCCGATTCGCCAATCGGGACGGGCAGGAGACCTGGTGAGCGACGCGACACAGCCCCCGCCCGAGAGCGGCTTCGTGCGGCTCGGCCTCCTTTTCTACGGCCTCATGGCCGTGGCGGCTGTGATCTGGCGGGTCGGCTTCTACCGCGAGCCGATCTTCTTCCTCGACGGGGCCGGATCGCTGGCCGACATCGCCTGGGGGCGGGACATCGGGCTCGGCGTGGCGGCGGCGGTGGTGCTGATCCTCGGGTCGGACTGGATGACCCGTGCCACGCGCTGGGGCGACGACCTGGCCCGGGCCATGGCGCGAGCCCTCGGTCCGCTGTCCGTCCCGAATGCGGTGCTGCTGGCGTTTGCGAGCGGCTTCGCCGAGGAGCTGTTCTTCCGCGGCGCCCTTCAGCCCCGGGCCGGACTGGTGCTCGCGAGCCTGTTGTTCGGCTGCGTGCACTTCGTCCCCCAGCGCGCGTTCCTGCCGTGGACCGCCTTCGCCGTCGTGGCCGGCTTTCTCTTCGGCGGACTGTTGCTGTGGACGGGCAACCTGATCGCACCGATCGTGGCGCACACCCTGGTGAACGCCATCAACCTGCCGCTACTGGTGCGGCGCTACGGCGGAGAGCCGGACCCGGCGGGTACCGAGGAGACCGACGCTCCACTCTGACAAGGGTTCTGACCGCGTTCTGTCGCGGTTCTGTCGGGGTTTTGTCGGGTCGCGGGCGACCGGCCGCTGCGGCACGCGTCGAGCAGCCGGGTCGCCGCTTTCGTCGCCGTTCTGTCGGCCGAAACAACACCGTCGTGTCCACGTTCTGTCGCACGACTGGCGCGACGGCACCCGGGTTCTGTCCCCGTTCTGACGGAGTTCTGTCCGCCGCCACGAAGAACACGCGCCGCGAACTCGAACCCTGCGTCGCGCCGGTGCCGGGCCAACGGGCGAGAGGCCGGACCAACCGAGCGGAAGGGCGGGTGGGGCGGCATGCGTGCGGCTGCCCCGGCGTTCGGGTGGGGTGGGCGGGGCGCGGGGTCGGGGCGCGGGGCGGGGCGGGCGGGGTGGGCGGGGCGGGTGGGGCGGGCGGGGCGGGTGGGCAAAAAAAGGCGGGTGAAAAAGTTCTAGACGCTCGGCTCTTCGTCTTCGAGCAGGCGCTCTTCGAGCACGCGCATCAGGTAACCGATGACCATCAGGTTCGGCAGACGCTTTTCGCTGTCACCCGCGATGCCCTCGACCTTGCCGAACTGCTCGGCGTACTCGGTAAAGAAACCGAGCGTCTCGAGAGGGACGTTCTTTGCGAGCATCTCGTTGATCTGACTCGCGTCGAGCTCGTCGAACACACCCGCGAACTCCCAAGCGATCTCTTCCACCGTCATCGTGTACTCCGCATCTATGGTGAGATCGTTGTGAGACGTTCTCAAAGGAATGGAACGAGTTCATGCTGACAGTGCGCGTCAGAAGTGTCAACGCGAGTTCGCGCGTTTTGTGACTGTCGTCGCACGGACGGCAGCGCACTGGCTTCCGCGATGAGGAAGCTTCTGCGTAGTGCGCGCGCACGACGTGCGCGACTAGCGTGCGCGACCGCGCGACTTTTCCGATGGGTTCCGTCGAACCTGCACGCGGAGTTGCCGGTTTGCTTCCGGTCAGCCCGCGCGGTTGAAGCCGATCAATCCGCCGCCATCGAGAACCAGGGTCTGGCCGGTCACCCAGCCACTCGCCGCGTCGTCGGCGAAGTAGAGCGCCGCGGCGCCGATGTCCTGGGGCTCGCCCAGGCGCTTCAGGGGATAGGCCTGTGCCACCTCTCCCCCTCGGTCGCCTTCCCAGAGTACGCGTGCGAAGTCCGTGCGGACGAGCCCTGGGGCGAGCGCGTTCACGCGCACCTGCGGTCCGAGCTCGGCGGCCAATTGCTTTGTTAGGTGGATGAGCGCCGCCTTCGTGACGTCGTAGACGCCGAGGATCGGATTGGTCGCGAGACCACCGACACTCGAGATGTTGATCACCGAGCCGCCGCTGTCCTTCATCGCGCGACGCCAGGCGAGCTGCGTCCAGAAGAGCGGTGCCGTCAGGTTGATCTCGAGGGTCTTGTCCCAGCGTGCGCGGTCGACATCGATGGTCGGGCCCGCGTAGGGGTTCGTGGCCGCGTTGTTGACCAGGATGTCGAGTCGCCCGAGCCGGTCGAGGGTGGCGCCGATGACGCGCTCGGCGTCTTCGTCCTTGCCGATGTGCCCGGCCTCCCAGTGCACGGCGTCGCCCAGTTCCTTGGCGGTCTCTTCGCAGCTCTCGGCCTTGCGCGAGGTGATCATCACCTGGGCGCCCTCGTCGGCGAACGCCTTGGCGATGCCCTTTCCGATTCCGCGCGAGCCACCGGTGACGAGCGCCACCTTTCCCTGCAGGCGTCCGGACGACATGGATCTTCTCTCCTCTTTTCCTGGGTTCTGGGTTCTGGGTTCGAGTCTGGCGACCCGGGAGTCCGGGCGCGTGGGTTCAGATCGGGCCGATCAGCAGGTCCGCGAGCTTCCGCCGATGGTGGACGGCGTCGCCGTAGAGCGCCTGATTGTGGAGGCTGCGTTTGAAGAAGAGGTGCACGTCGCACTCCCAGGTGAAGCCGATGCCACCGTGGAGCTGCACCGACCGGTCCGACAGGTAGGCGCCCGCGTCCGAGGCGGCGCTCTTTGCCATGCGCGCCGCGGTCTCGGCCTCGTTGGACCCGCTGTCGATGCAACAGGCGGCGTGATAGAGCAGCGAGCGCGCGCGGTCGATCATCACCATGCCGTCGCTGAGCGGATGCTTGACGGCCTGGAAGAAGCCGATGGGCCGATCGAACTGCTTGCGGGTGCGGGCGTACTCGACGGTGGTCTGCAGCTGCCACTCGCTGCTGCCGCACAGGTCGGCGGCGACCAGCACCAGCAGCGCGGGCCAGGCGCGGGCGAGCGCGGCCGCGCCTTCGCGGCTGACGACCTGGTCGTTCGTGACGGGGACGTCGTCGAACACGAGTGTCGCCTGGTCCCGGGTGAGGTCGTGGATGTGGTCCGGCCGGACGACGAGGCCCGGGCTGTCCGCGGGCACCACGCACAGGTAGGAGCCGTCGTCCCGGATCGCGTGCACGACGAACAGCTCGGCCTTGCCGGCGTCCTGCACGAAGTGGGCGCTGCCGTGCAGCCGCAGTCCGTCTCCGCCGGGCTCCGCTTCGGCGATGACGCCGCTCTCGCCGGGTTCCCAGCTGCCGCGCGCGTTCGTGATGGCGAGGCTGGCGGCGGCGCCGTCGGCGATGCGGCCGAGCCAGGCCGCCGCCGGGCTCGGCTCTCCCGTGAGGGCTTCCCGCAGGACGTAGCTGCTGGCCAGGGTCGAGAGCAGCGGAGAAGGCAGCGCGTGCCGTCCCACTTCCTCCACCAACGCGGCGACGCCGACGCTGCGGAAGCCGACACCGCCTGCGCTCTCCGGTACCGCCAGACCCGTCCAGCCGAGTTCGACCATCTGCTTCCAGAGCTTCTCGTCCCATGCCGGCGCCTCGCCCCGGGTGTAGACCGCGTCCGGGTCCTCGGCGACGAGGCGTCGCAGCTTCTCGACGGGCATCTCCTGGTCGAGGAACTTGCGGGCGGAATCGCGCAGCAGTTCTTCGTCGGGACCGAATCCGAAGTCGGCGGGCATCTTCTGTGGCTGGGTCTCGGTCATGGTCGCCTCACTCGTCACTTGTCTCGTCACTGTTCTCGTCACTCGTCTCGTCACTCTTCTCGTTATTTGGATTTCGGCAGGCCGAGGACCCGCTCGCCGATGATGTTGCGCTGGATCTCGTTGGTGCCCGCCGCGATCGTGTGTCCGTAGGAACCCATGTAGGCGAGGGGCCAGTGCCCGGCGTCGGGTGCCGACGGGTCGAGCTTGTAGAGTGTCGAATGGGCGCCGGCGATGTCGACTCCCAGGCGGGCGACGTCCTGCGCGAACTCGCTGACGAGCAGCTTCGACTGCAACGGGATCCGCATGGGGTGCTCGGTCAGCGCGGGGACTCGCGCGCGCCGTCCGTTCTGGCGGATGCCTTCGCCGACGATCGCCATCTGCACGATGGCGTCGCGGGTGACGGGGTCGTCGGCCGCCGAGCGGCCGTCGCGCCAGCTGGACTTCGCCAGGTCGATCAGGCGTTGGGTCGGGTGCGCCTGGCTGCTGCCCCCGCCGCCCGCGCTCTCGGCGGCGCCGCGCTCGTAGGTGAGCGTCGTCATCGCCACCGTCCAACCCTTGCCGACCTCGTCGAGGCGATTGGCGTCGGGCACGCGCGCGTCCTCGAACAGCACCTCGTTGAAGCCACTCTCGCCGGTGATCTTCACGAGCGGCCGCACGGTGACGCCAGGGGTCCCCTCGATGGGCGCCAGGAAGTAGGTGAGTCCGTCGTACTTGTGGTGCTTGCTGGTGCGAGCGATCAGGATCATCCACTTCGCGAAGTGTCCCAGGCTGGTCCACACCTTGTGGCCGTTGACCACCCAGTCGTCTCCGTCCCGAACCGCGAGCGTCTGCTGGTTGGCCATGTCCGACCCGGCGCCGGGCTCGCTGAAGCCCTGGCACCAGATCTCCTCGCCGCTGAGCGCGCCGGGGATGAACTTTCGCTTCTGCTCGTCGGTGCCGTGGACCAGGATGGTGGGCGCCGCCATCTGCAGCCCGACGATGTTGATCAGCAGGGGGGTGCGGGCGCCGGCCATGGCCTGGTTGGCGATGCGTTGGAAGCCTTCGTGTCCACCACCGCCGACCTCCCGGGGATAGTCGCAGCCCACCAGGCCCGCCTCCCAGCAGCGGTACTGCCAGGCCTGGAGATAGTCGCGCTGCCCCGTCGTCATGACCTCGATGGCGCTGATGGGGAGGCGTTCCGGCGGCGGGGGAGGTGCGTTCTCTGCCAGCCAGCGCTCGGCGTATTCCTGGAAGTCGGCTTGTTCGGCGGTGAGCTGCGCGTCGGCCATTTCGGGGGTCCTCTGCTGCGTCTCTTGGAGATCCGGGACGGGACCCGGGATGCTACTGGAAGTCGCCGGCGGAAATCTCCCGGTTCGGGCGGCCCCGGGCGGCCCGGGATCGCTGCTAGCATCCGGGTTCGCCCGGGTGGCGACGAATCCGCCGGCCCGCCAATCCCTCCCCAATCGGCGCGCGACAAAGCGCACGGAACAGCTCGAGGAGAACGTAAGAATGCGTGAAGCAGTCATCGTTTCGACCGCACGGACCGGACTCGCGAAGTCCCATCGCGGCGGGTTCAACAACACCGGCGGCGCCGCGATGGCGGGCCACGCCATCAAGCATTCGATCGAGCGCGCGGGGATCGATCCGGGCGAAGTACAGGAAGTCGTTCTCGGCTGCGGTACGCCCCAGGGCACCACGGGCAACAACATCGGTCGCGTGGCGGCGCTGAAGGCCGGCTGCCCCATCACCACCACCGGCGTGACCGTGAGCCGCCACTGCTCCTCGGGCCTCAACGCCATCGCCACGGCCGCGGGCCGCATCATCGTGGACGGTGAGGACATCGTGGTGGGCGCCGGCGTCGAGTCGATCACCCACAGCATGACGGGCAAGGGCTTCACCCTGCAGGTCGACAAGCCCCTGGCCGAGCAGTACCCGGGCCTGTGGATGCCGATGATCGAGACCGCCGACATCGTGGCCGACCGCTACAAGATCAGCCGGGAGTATCAGGACGAGTACTCGCTCGAGAGCCAGAAGCGCACCGCCGCTGCCCAGGAGGCCGGGCTCTTCGACGACGAGATCGTCCCCATGGACACGACCATGATGGTGAAGGACAAGGAGACCGGTGAGGTTTCCGAGGTTTCCAACACGGTCACAAAGGACGAATGCAACCGCCCGCAGACGACCCTGGAGGGTCTCTCGGCACTGCCGCCCGTTCGCGGCGAAGGCCACTACATCACGGCGGGCAACGCGTCCCAGCTTTCGGACGGCGCGGCTTCGGTCGTGATGATGGAGGCCGACGAGGCCAAGCGACGCGGCATCGCACCCCTCGGCGCGTTCCGCGGCTTCACGGTCGCGGGCTGCGAGCCCGACGAGATGGGCATCGGCCCGGTCTTCGCGGTACCGCGCCTGCTCGAGCGCGCCGGCCTGAAGGTCGACGACATCGACCTGTGGGAGCTCAACGAGGCGTTCGCCAGCCAGTGCCTCTATTCCCGCGACACCCTGGGCATCGACCCGGCGAAGTACAACGTCAACGGCGGCTCGATTTCCATCGGTCACCCCTTCGGCATGACGGGCGCGCGCTGCGTCGGGCACCTGCTGCTCGAGGGCAAGCGCCGCAAGGCGAAGTGGGGCGTCGTCACCATGTGCATCGGTGGCGGTCAGGGCGCGGCGGGCCTGTTCGAGATCTTCTGATCCGGGACGCGTCGCTGCAGCCAGGCCAGACACCGGGCACCCGGTAGGAAGCGAATCAGCGAGTCAAGACGAGGAGAACGCCGTGGCGGGTCTCGAGACCACCGATGAGATGTTCGACCTGAGGATGTCGGAGGGCGCGAAGCCGCTCTTCGAGCGGGTCAAGGCCTTCATCAAGCAGGAGGTCGAGCCGATCACGCTCGAGTTCCATCAGCTCGGCGCCGACCGCGAAGACCGCTGGTCCTGGGCACCCGGGCAGCTCGAGCTGCTCGACAGCGTCAAGAAGAAGGCCAAGGCGAACGGGCTGTGGAACTTCTTCCTGCCCGACGCCGACACGGGCGAGGGCCTCTCGAACCTCGACTACGCCTACATCGCGTCCGAGCTGGGCAAGAACCCCCTGGCTTCGGAATGCCTCAACTGCTCGGCACCGGACACGGGCAACATGGAAGTGCTCGAGCGCGTCGGTAGCCTGGAACAGAAGAAGCGCTGGCTGCAGCCCCTGCTCGACGGCGAGATCCGCTCGGCCTACGCGATGACGGAGCCCGACGTGGCGTCGTCGGACGCAAAGAACGTCGCCTGCGAAGCGACCCTCGTGGGCGACGAATGGGTGATCAACGGCGAGAAGTTCTACATCTCCGGTGCCGGAGACCCCCGCTGCAAGATCATGATCGTGATGGTGCAGACGGATCCCGACGCGCCGCCCCACCAGCGCCAGTCGCAGATCCTGGTGCCCACGGACGCCCCGGGCTTCGAGATCCTGGGGCCGATGCACGTGTTCGGGAAGGACGACGCGCCCCACGGCCACATGCACATCCGCTTCAAGGACTGCCGGGTCCCCAAGGACAACATCCTGCTGGGCATCGGGCGCGGCTTCGAGATCTCGCAGGTGCGTCTCGGCCCCGGTCGCATCCACCACTGCATGCGGTCCATCGGCGCGGCGGAGCGCGCCATCGAGCTGATGTGCAAGCGCGGCCTGTCCCGCGAGGCCTTCGGCAAGCGCATCGCCAATCTCGGCAAGAACACCGAGGTGATCGCCAAGGCGCGCATCGAGATCGAGGCCATGCGCATGATGGTCCTCAAGGCCGCCAAGGCCATGGACGTGCTGGGCAACGCCGAGGCGCGCGTGTGGGTCAGCGCCGTCAAGGCGATGGTGCCCATCCGGGTGTGCGAGATCATCGACGAGGCCATCCAGTTCCACGGCGCCACGGGCGTCTCCCAATGGACGCCGCTGGCGGACATGTACGCCAGCCAGCGCACCCTGCGCCTGGCGGACGGCCCGGACGAAGTGCACTGGTTCGTGGTCGGCCGCGCCGAGCTGTCGCGCTGGGTGGAAGATGGCGCGCGGGAATACGACCCGAAGACGACCTACATGAACAACCCGCCGCTGGGCAAGCGCTTCAGCGGTCCGTGAGCCAGTCGCCCGCGAGTCGACCGCTGTTTACCCGGTCCTAGACCGAGTCCAGCTCGTCGAGCAGCGCGTTCGCGGTCTCGGCGAGCGCCGGCACCCGGTCCGCGATCGTTTCCATGCGCGGGTCCGTGCTGTCGCCCACCGCCCAGCGGTGATGCAGCTGCTGCGACACCGTGGCGGTCTTCCAGAGCGCGAAGGCCTCGTACCAACCGGCCCGTGACAGGTCGAGCCCCGTGCGCTCGCCGTAGATGCGCCGCACGTCGGCACGAGTCGGTAGCCCCATGCGCTGCATGCCCTCGTGACTGCCCCGCGAATGCGCGCCGTCCGCCGGGTCGGGCCAGTAGTTGAGCAGGGTCCCGAGGTCGATCAGGGGATCGCCGAGGGTGGTCATGTCCCAGTCGAAGAACGCGATCACCCGGTCCGGGTTGGCCGGCGCGAACATGCAGTTGTCGAGCTTCAGGTCGTTGTGGACGAACGACACGCGCTGGGCTTCGGGGACGTCCGCCGCCAACCGGGCGTGTGCGGCCTGCATGGCGGCGTCGTGTTTCGGATTGGCGACGAGGTCCCAGCGCTTCTTCCAGCCCGTGACCTGACGCAGCACGAAGCCGTCCGGTCGCCCCAGCTTCCCGAGGCCGCAGGCGACGGGGTCGAGACCGTGGAACTCGCCCATGGCCTCGACGAGCGCCGTGCCGATCCGCTGGCCGACGTCTGCCTGGGAGCGCATCTCGTCGGGCAGGACGCCCCGGATGACCACGCCCCGCCGGCGTTCCATGACGAAGAAGTCGGCGCCGGCGACCTCGGCGTCGTCACAGAAGAGGTAGGCGCGAGGCGCGCGATCGAAGTGCTTCCACAGCTGCGACAGCACAGCGAACTCGCGCTTCATGTCGTGCGCGCCCGGCGCCAGGGTGCCGAAGGGAGGCCGGCGCAGCACCAGCTCGACGTCGCCGAAGCGCAGCAGATAGGTGAGGTTGGCCGCGCCATTGGGAAACTGCAGTACCTCGAACTCGCCGCCGAGGTCGAGATCCGCCGGAAGCCGAGCCCGCAGGTGCGCCTCGATGCGACCCCAATCGAGGTCCTCCCCCGTCCGAACCGGAGCGACCTCGGGAGGCGCCGCTACCCCAGCGCGAGACTCATCGACCGCCATGGCGCCAATCGAAGCAGACGAGAGCCCGCCGCGCACCCGAAGTTAGAGGCCGCCAAAAAGCAGCAAGAGCCTTCAGCGCAGCGGAGAAAGCGCCTGCGGCTCCGCAAGTTTGGCGCGCAGCGAAGAACTTGCGGAAATGGTCGGGGCGGCTCGGTTCGAACCAGCCAGCAACTTTCTTCTGCCTTCCGGAACCGCCCGGAATCGCGGTTGACGGAGGTCTAACTAGCTGAATCATTTAAGGATTTATGGGCGGTGGCTGCCGTGGTCGAACGAGAGGTTCAGCGTCTACGGGGCCGACTACCTTCGTCGGGTCAGCGAAGCTGAACGGTGCCCGCGTTGGCCGCACGCCCGTCAGATTGCCGGTGAGGTGATCGCCCACCTTGCGGCTGTACCGGGTGCGACGGTAGACGTGACCCAGTTCAAGTCAAGGTGGCGACGGGTGTCGAGGAGGATGTGGTCCACGCCGAAAGCGAGAACGCGAATGCGTTGAAGTTCGACCACGCATCGTTCGAGAAGGACTAACCAAGCCGTAGCGCACATGAGGGGCTGGCTCGCAATGCAGGCGAATTGCAGCGAAGAGACACCGGAGACTTTGGTGCTCCTGAGTGGAGGCATCGACTCTGCCGCTTGTCTTGCGTTTGCTGTGGGGGTCGGACGCCCCACGTCCGCCCTCTTCGTTGCGTATCAGCAGGCCGCAGAACAGATCGAATCCGAAGCAGCGACTAGAGTTGCACGCCACTTCGGGGTTCCATTGGTTCATTCGATATGGAAGGGAGCGAGTCACAAGTCTACGGGAGAAATTCGCGGGCGGAACGCGCTCCTGCTCAGTGCGGCTCTTGTTGAGGCCCCTGAAAGCGCGACCGCAATCATGATTGGGCTTCACTCGGGAACGGAATACCCTGACTGTTCGGCCAGCTTCGTGAAAGCGATGCAGCGGGCTTACGAGGAGTCCTGCGATCCATGTCCCGCTGTAGTCGCGCCGTTCTTGAAATGGTCCAAGGTCGAAGTGTGGGAGTTCGCACGTTCAAAGGGTGTGCCACTGGATCTGACGTACAGTTGCGAGGCTGGGACTACTCCGGCGTGCGGCTGCTGCCTTTCCTGCAAGGACAGGAACGCTCTCGATGTCTAGCCGCCTAGCGAGATTCAGCCACCGCAACGGGAGCACCGTTGACCTGCCGCTTCTGGTTCCGTCCTTTTCGAGCAAGGGATTTGGCTTCGTAACCGAGCGAAAGGGCAAGAAGACCAGGACCTTCTCCGAAACGAGTGATGCACTCGACGCCTGTAGGGACCTTCTCGCGGAGTCCCTACTCGTCAGCGCCTACGATTTGCACCACGGCTTCTTCCAACGGCCCGAGAGGTCTTTCCGAGGGAGGAGTTTGATCCTTCTGGACAGTGGCGGCTACGAGCTAAATCCCGACTTCGATTCCTCTGAACCTCGAACCACGGAGACGCGAGACCTTCCGTTCGAAGTGGCCGACTACCACTGCGTTCTGGAGGGATTGGCTGCGAAGCATTCCGACGACCCACTCTTGATCGCGAACTTTGACTGGGGCACGCGAAATCAGCCGTATGAAGACCAGATTGCAGCGGCCCGCAAGTTGTTTGCTCGCTATCCCCAGTGGTCGCGGAGCTTCATACTAAAGCCCGATTCTCCAGGCCGGTCAGTCGTGAGTGTCGACAACATGGCTCCCTTCTTGTCGCAGCTGAAGCAGTTTGACGTGGTCGGCCTAACGGAGAAGGAGCTAGGCAAGAATCTGCTCGACAGGCTTCGGCGACTTGCGCGTCTCCGGGTAGAACTGACTCGCGCAGGCGTAGAGGCGCCAATACACATCTGGGGCGGTCTTGATCCCATCGTCACGCCTCTCTACTTCTTCGCAGGAGCCGATCTTTTTGATGGGGTCTCGTGGCTCAGGTACAGCTACCACGAAGGGCTTGCAGTCAACCGAGAGGCGTATGCCGTTCTTGCATCTGACATTGCTCTCCGCCACGACCATGCGGTAGCGCTCGCTCTTGCCGAGAATCTCTACGCCCTGGAGGGTTTGACCAACAGCCTTAGGGCATTCTTGCTGAGTGGCTTCCGTAACTTCTCGGTATTCGATCACCAGCGGGAGGTGCTGGAAGCAGCATTCCAGAGCATGCGGGCGAAGATCCCCGAACTAGAGGAGTTGCTCTGATGGGTGGTGGAGGCGGGGGCGGCGGTGGGCGCTATCTGCCGCCCAGTTCGGATGCAATGAGGAGGAAAGTTGAAGCGGCTCGTCAGGTCGAGCAGCAACGGCTGGCGTCGGATGTGGACGCACTCCTACAGAAGTTTCTTTCCAAAGTGAATGATAGAGACGCCGAGCGAATCCAGAATCGCCTGGCCGAAGTTGCTGGAATGTTGGGCGACAAGGCCGAGATCGACCAGATGCTCTTTGGTGGCTCGGTAGCGAAGCACACATATGTTGATGGTCTGAGTGATGTAGATGCATTGGTCGTGTTGAAGCGCGATGAAACGAAAGGGCTTTCCCCTCAGAATGTGCTGAACGATTTCTATGATCAGTTGAGGGCGAGTCCCCCGGGCAAGGATGTGAGTTCTGTCGAGAAGGGCGACCTTGCCGTGACGATCAAGTATCAGGATGGGAGTGAACTCCAGATTCTGCCAGCTGTTCGAACCCGCGACGCAGTTTCGATTCCCAATAGTTCCGGCAAGGGCTGGAATCAGACGAGCCCGAAAATCTTCCAGAAGGAGCTGTCTCGTCAAAACGACCGGCTAGGCAAGGCCCTGGTGCCCACGATCAAGCTCGTTAAGTCACTGGTAGGGGATCTTCCCGAACAGCAGAGGTTGACTGGATACCATGCCGAGGCGCTGGCGCTGGATGCCGCGAAAGGATACCGGGGAGAAAAGACTCCCAGAGCGCTGCTCGCTCATGTCTTAGAGCACTCTTCAGAGCGGGTGCTCAAGCCGATCGGAGATGTCACGGGTCAATCCCGGACAGTTGATTCGAACCTCGGACCGGCGGACAGTACGCAGCGGAAGTTGGTCGCGGAAGCGCTGTCGGGTATCAAGCGGAGGTTGGATTCAGCCACTTCGATTCATCAATGGAAAGCACTATTCGGGATCGACTAGGTGGCGAACGTTTCAGAAAGGGAGATCAAGAGGGAGGCGAGAGTTTGCGCGCAGAGCCTTGAGATGCACCACACGCTGCGGGATCGCTACGCCCGGCGGGCACTGGTTGCAGAATCGGTGCTGTGGGGCGCCTCAATTGTCTTCTGCGCCACTACCTTCGCGGATGATGCGCTCTATTCCGGGCTCGGGCTCAGCGCGGAGCGGGCGAGATTGGTGCTTGGGATTACTTCTGTACTCGCGTTGGCGGCCTCATCTGCTCTGCTCCTGATCGACTGGAAGGGTGCCTCCGCACGGCATGCAGACGCTGCGAGGCGATGGACCGATGTTTCGAGGCAGTTTCGCCGGCACGGGCGTGACGATGGTCAATGGCCGGAGGCAGCGCGTGACGAGTTGCACGAAGCGTACTGGGACGCGGCAAGCAATTCAGTTGAGATTCCCAATCGGAAGTTCAACTCGCTCAAGGAAGCGTACTTGCTGAAGGCTGAGGTCAGTAAGCGCGCGGGGAGACATCCAGGGGTCCCTAGGTTCGTTCTATGGATGATCGTTAGATTCACGGGTGTCAGGGCTGCGATCCGTGAAGGGCTTGACTTTGATCGCGAAGGGGGGCGCGATGACGACGGTGGGACGAGGAAGACTGATTGACGCCTATGTCGAAGCCAAGGTGTCTATCGTCGAGGAGGGGTTCGGGCATGAGATTGACTGGCAATATCGCCTGTGTTTCGACTCGGTGTCTGAGTCTCAGTTTCTCGAAGAACTGGCATGGGTGGTCCTCAACAGCGGCATGCGAGAGAGCGTCGTTCGGGCCAGATTTGCCAGTGTTGCCGAGTCGTTCCGATACTGGGAGAGTGCTGCGGTGGTCGCGGCCAACGACACGTGGTGTCGAGAAGCAGCGCTTGGACACTTCGCTCACGTCGGCAAGATTGAGGCGATTCTGTCTGCGGCGCGGCGCGTGGATTCCGTTGGATTCCAGACGATTCGGGATTCCATCATCGAGCAGGGCGCACGCTATTTGGAGAGCTTCGAGTACCTAGGTCCGGTGACCAGTATTCACTTGGCCAAGAATCTCGGCCTGGATCTCGTGAAGCCTGACCGGCATCTGTGCCGGGTTGCGGAGGCGGCCGGATACGGCTCGCCTGAAGAGATGTGCAAGGTGATATCAACGGCGACTGGGGACCGCTTGGGAATCATCGACTTGGTGATCTGGCGGTACGCCACAGTGACGAGGGATTACTGCCAGAAGTTCGCGATAGCTTGACGGGAGCTTCCCGTGGGTCCGCCGGATGCGAAGCTGCGGCAGGCGAGCAAGGGCCGCGGCTGTGGAAGGTGGGGCGAGAGTGCGTGGGGCACTTCTGAAGAAGATGCCCGTAGGGGCTGACCTCGTTCGAACGCACACGGATCCGATTTTCCCGCCTCGCAGGATCTCTGGCCCCGCGAGCATCGGCCCTTGGTCGATGGACCAGGCCCCCTACTCGACTCGCCAGACCTTGATAGTGACTTCATCGGCGTTTGCATTCTCGATTGGCTTCGTGCCGACGACCTTGGCTCGAAACTTGTCTACCACTGTGCTCGTCACATCTAGGCCCCACTCGCCCGACTTGGTTGGGTACCGGCTGGCATACTCGACAATGAACTTGCGGGCGGCCCTTTCCGCGTCCATGGCCTCGATCGGCGGAAATTCCTCGTCCACACCTTCAATTGACACGTCGTAACTGGGCACTGCAGATCCTCCCCCAGCCATCATCGGGGACCCAATGCTTTCGTATGAGTCCCTTATCCGCGAGGAGCTGGACCCCAGCCCGTAGACCGCTCCAGCCTGTCTCCTGCGATGGTCCTTTGAGGCCGCTGGGACTGGCGGTCGGCACCTTGCTCCATCCTGCTCGATTCGGGCCCCTCGCGGTCTGCTGTTCAGACCGGGAGGGCATGCAGACGCAGAACATGCAGGCGCTTCCGATTGACCGAGCCGGGGGAGGGCCGACGGGGTGATTGGGGGAGCTCTGCGGTGCCGGCACTAGCGAGTGGACTTGGGGATCCTAGTGGGAAGGCAAGGCTGTCCCTCGGCAGTCCGGCAATTCGGCGATGGCAGGTGCTCGAAATCGCTTTCGGACGAAGTGAAAGCGAAAATGGTCGGGGCGACTGGATTCGAACCAGCGACCTCGTCGTCCCGAACGACGCGCGCTACCAAGCTGCGCCACGCCCCGACTGGCGCCGGAGTATACGGTTCCGGTCCCGGGTCACAACCTGGGGCGGGCTTTGGCCCCGCGTCCTGCGGCGGCGAAAAATCGAGACTGGCAGCGGACATGCAGCCGTCCCCCGGGAGCCGGATGGGAGTAGTATGCAGGCTCCGGCTTCGCTGGTCGAAGGACGTCTCGGGGGTGACCCCTGGCGGCGGGTCGCTTCTGGGGGAATCGATTGTTGGATCCGACGGGCCTCGTGCCGCTCGAGTGGGCCTTCGCGGCCGGCGTTGCCGCCGCGGTGAGCGTCGTGCTCGGGGCGATTGCACGGCGTCCCGAGTGGGTGGTCGACCACGCCTGGGTGGTGATCGGGCTGCTGCTGTTGGTCTCGGGGGCCGCTGGGGCCGAGCTGTTCCGTTTCGATCCGCCGGGTCTCGATCTCGTGCTCGACCCGTCCACCGAACCCCTGCTGCCGGCCGGCGACCCCGGACACGCCCTCTATGACAGCGCTGTGCTCGACTTCGGCGACGACGAGGTCTACGTCGTCGCGATCGAGTGCGAGGAGGTGTTCCGCGAGGACTGCCTGACCGCCATCGACTCGCTGTCGACGAAGATCGTCCAGCTGATGGAGGTGCGCTCCATCAGCAGCCTGATGGACGTCACCTCCTTTCGCTACGTCAAGGAAGACGACTGGGTCGAGGTGCGGCCTTTCATCGAGGACGTCCCGACGGACCCGGCGCTGCTCGCGGACCTGCGCGCGCGTGCCCTGGCCGACCCGGTCTACGTGCGGTCGATCGTTTCCGCCGACGCGCGCACGGCGGCCATCAACATCAACTTCCGCCGCATGAACGACGCGGACCTGATCGCATCGCGCCTGGACGACCGCATCATCGAGATCCTCGACGGCGAACCCCTGCTTTCCGGCCACGCCTACTACGTCTCGGGCCGTCCGCACTTCAAGACCCACGTCTACGACGGCATGGTCCGCGACCTGCGCCTCGTGCTGCCGCTGTCGATCGCCGTCATGGCACTGGTGCTCGGGATCTTCACGGGCAGCATTCGCGGCGTGCTCCTGCCCCTGGCGGTGGCGATCAGCTCGGTGCTCTGGACCTTCGGCTCGATCGCGTTCCTGGGACTGAAGCTGACCCTGCTGACGGGACTCGTCGGGCCGATGCTGTTGGCGGTGGGCAGCATCTACGGCGTGCACGTGATGGCGCGCTATCACGAGGACGCCGCCAACGAGAGCTCGCCCCGGGACGCCGCGCTCTCGTGCCTGCGCCACATGCTCGTGCCCGTGACGATTTCCGGGCTCACGACGATCCTCGGCTTCGCCGCGCTGCTGATCACCGACGTCCCCGCCGTCTTCGAGCTGGGCAGCTTCTCGATGCTCGGGATCGCGGGGATCACCGTCAGCTCGCTGACGGGCGCGCCGGCGATATTGGCCCTGCTGCCCCTGCGCGAGGGGCCCCGGGCTGGCTTCTCGTCTCGCCTGGGCGACTGGCTCGACGGGCGACTCGGGGCCCTCGCCACGCGCGTGACCGCCAATGCGAACAGCGTCCTGGTGGTCGCGGGGGTGGTCACGGTGGTCGCGATCGCGCTGCTTCCGCGCATCGTGATCGACACCGACTATCTCTCGTACTTCGATGAGCGCGATCCGGTGCGGGTGGACTTCGAGGCGGTGAACGATCTGCTTTCCGGCGCGGTTCCGCTCTACGTCATCCTCGACAGCGAGAAAGCGAGCGCGTTTCGCGAGCCCGCTGTGGTTCGCAGCATCGAGGAGATCCAGCGGCGTCTCGACGGGATCGACGGCGTCGGCCGCACTCTCTCGTTCGCCGATTCCATGCGCATGCTCAACCGGGCATTCAACCAGGACGACCCCGCCTTCGAGAGCATCCCCGCCACGCGTCCGGGGGTGACCGAGCTGCTCTTCATGATCCCGAAGAACGAGCTGCAGCGGTTCACGACGGTGAACCACGGCCGGGCCAACGTCATCCTGCGCACCGGCGAGGTCGGGTCGTCGGACATCCTGGCGCTGACCGCCGCCGTCGAGGAACAGCTCGCGGAAATCGACTTCCCGGAAGGCGTCACGGCGTCGGTGACGGGCAATGCGATCCTGCTGGCCCACAGCGCCGACGGCATCGCGACCGGCCAGCCGCTGAGCGTCGCGATCGCCGCCGTCTCGATCTTCCTGCTGGTGTCCGTGGGGCTGCGCTCGGTGGGGATCGGGGCCGTCGCCATGATCCCGAACCTCGTCCCGGTGTTGGTCTACTTCGGGATCCTCGGCCTGGGTGCGGCGCCGCTCTCGCTGCCCACCAGCCTGATCGGCTGCATGGCCCTCGGCATCGCCATCGACGACACGGTCCACTACGTGGTGCGCTACCGCGCCGAGCGTCGCCGTGGCGCAGACCCGGCGGGCGCGGCGAAGCTCGCGACCCGCTTCGTCGGCAGGCCCATCGCGATCACGTCGGCGGTGCTGTCCCTCGGCTTCCTGATGGTCACGCTGTCGGACTTCGCGACGCTGCAGGAATTCGGGCTGCTGTCGGCTCTCACCATGGCCATCTGTCTGCTGACGGATCTGGTCCTGCTGCCCGCCATCCTGGTGCGCGCCCGGCTCTGACGACCGCCTGCTGTCCGGAAAGCGCTTGGGTCGATCGAGCGCCTGCGGCTCAGCGATTCCGCCGCAAAGCGGAGGAATCGCGGTAACTAGTGACCTTCGCCCAGGCGCCGCAGCTCGAAGGTCGAGCGCGTCAGCTTCGGGTTCGGCTCGATCTGTTCGAGGGCGAGGGTCGTGTAGGACTCGAGTCGCAGGTGGCGCATGGTCATGCGCTTCGGCACCCAGACCCCGTCGATCCGCTCGATGAGGCCGGGTTCGGCGCGCAGTTCCTTGACCTCGACGTCGCGGTCGTCCCAGTAGCGCGTCAGGATGGGGACGTAGCGGGCCTTGTCGATGTAGACCTGCATGCGCGAGTACTCGGACTTGGTGCGCTTGGTGGGGATCGCCTCGACGACGAAACAGTCGATGCCTTCGGCTTCCGCGTCCGCGAGGCGCCGGTACGCGGCGTCCTCGATCTGCCGGGGCAAGATGTCTTCGAAGCTGAAATCCGTGCCGAAGACGGCTTCGCCGCTCAGATTCACGCGCTTGACCCGCCGCTGGCTCGACAGGTAGACGAACTGGTCGTTCACCTGGTCGAGGCGCGACAGCACGAGATATCCCGAATGACGGATGTCGAAGGGGTGCGTGTACTGGACGAGGCTGCGCGCGACGATGCTGCCCGTCGGCTGCTGCTCGTCGTCCTCGCGCAGGTCCTCGAACCACATCTTGAAGCGGCTGGTCTGCTCGTTCCCGCCGCGATCGCCGGAGATGAGGGCCGATTCCTGGACGAAGGACTCGAAGCTGTTGTCCAGGACGCGCTGGTAGATGTCGCGACCGCTGAGAGCCGCAAGGTCCTGGGCGGAGACCGGGGCCGGGACGGCAGCCGCGAGCGGTCCTGGGGCCGTCACGTCCGCGGCGCCGGCGCGCGGGCCGACGAAGCAGAGGACCGTCGCAAGGCAAGAGGACAGCGCGAGGAAGGAGGACAGCGCGAGTCGTGTCACCGACCCGCCTTGTCTCGCAAGGTCGCGATGGCGTCGCGGTAGTTGCTCGCCCCGAACACGGCGGTCCCGGCGACGAACACGTCGGCTCCGGCGGCGGCGGCGGCGAGGATCGTCTCGTTGCTGATGCCACCGTCGACCTCCAGGTCGACGTCCAGGCCGCGCTCGTCGATCCAACCGCGCAGGGTCTCGATTTTGGGCAGCATCGACTGGATGAAGCGCTGTCCACCGAAGCCCGGGTTCACGGTCATCACGAGCACCTGGTCGAGGTCGCCCAGCACGGGCTCGATGGCCTGGGCCGGCGTCGAAGGATTCAGCACCACGCAGGCCCGCGCGCCGGTCTCGCGGATCTGGGCGAGGGTGCGGTGCAAGTGCGGGCAGGTCTCGACGTGCACGCCGATGTGGTCGGCGCCCGCGTCGGCGAAGGCTTCGATGTAGCGTTCGGGCGCCTCGATCATGAGGTGGACGTCGAGAGGAAGCCGCGTGACGCCCTTGACGGCCTTCACGACCAGCGGGCCGATGGTGATGTTGGGAACGAAGTGCCCGTCCATCACGTCGACGTGCACCCAGTCGGCACCGGCGTCCTCGATGGCTTTCACCTCTTCGCCCAGCCGATCGAAGTCGGCGGAGAGGATGGAGGGTGCAATTCGCGGCGCGCGTGCGGTCATCTTGGCCTCGTTTCGGCTCTACTCGTTCGTGTCCGACGCTTGCCGGACCAGGCGTGCGGCGAAGAAGCCGTCCATGTCGTGGATGTGCGGGAAGCAGCGCAGGAAGCCTTCTTCCGAGACCACGCCCTGCACCTCGTCCGGAAGCTCGTCGGGTGTGGCGACCCGGAAGCCAGGCATCTCTTGCAGAAAGGCGTTCACGACGTCCTCGTTCTCTTCCGGGGTGAGCGTGCAGGTACTGTAAACGAGGCAGCCCCCGGGCCTCAAGACGGTCGCCGCTCGCTTCAGGATCTGCAGCTGGATGCGCGCCAGCTCCCGAGGCACCGTCTCTCCCACGCGCCAGCGCGCGTCGGGATTGCGGCGCAGGGTGCCGAGGCCGCTGCAGGGGACGTCCGCCAGGATGCGGTCGAATAGCAGGGGCTCGCCGGCAGCCGGCGCTTCCGGTCCGTCGAGGCCGTCGAGCCATGCCGTCGGCAGGTCTCCGAGCCCCTGGGTGGCGTCGCGTTCGAGGATGTGGACGCCCGTGAGATCGAGGCGCCGGGCGGCCCGGGCGATCAGGCGCAGTCGTTGGGGGTTCCGGTCGAGGGCGAGGACGGCGCCGGACCCCTGCAATCGCTCCGCGATGCCCGTGGTCTTCGCCCCGGGCGCCGCGCAGGTGTCGAGCACGAGGTCGCCCGGCTGCGGATCGAGCATGCCCAGCACCAGCTGTGCGGCCTCGTCCTGCACGGTGAAGCGTCCGGCGAGGAACGCGGGGTCACGCTGGGGATCACCCTTGCGACCCAGGCGCAGCCCGTCCCGCGCGTGAGGGCAGGGCTCGACTTCGGGGAAGCGCGGCAGCAGCTCTTCGAGCAGGGCGTCGCGGGTGATCTTCCGCGTGTTGGCTCTCACGGTCAGCGGTGGCGCGGCGTTGCTCGCCGTCGCGAGCGCCGCGGCATCTTCGGCCCCGTACCGGTCGAGCCAGCGCTTCGCGATCCACGGCGGCAGCGACAGGCTGTGGGTGAGGTGTTCGAGGGGATCCTCGGCGAGAGAGGGCAAGGGCATTTCGGCGTGCTCGCGCGACAGTCGTCGCAGCACCGCGTTCACGATCCCGGTCGCGCGTTCGACGCCCAGGGCACGCACGCAACGCACCGCTTCGTCTACGGCAGCGGATGCGGGGATGCGGTCGGTGAACAGCAGCTGGTACGCGCCGACCCGGAGTGCGCTCGCGACCACCGGCTCGAGCTGCTGCATGGGACGTTCGAGCAGCTTTTCGAGCAGGTAGTCGATCCGCCCGCGCCAGCGCAGGGTGCCGTAGACGATCTCCGTCGCGAGGGCGCGGTCCGCCGCGGCGAGCTTGCTATGCGCCAGGTGATGATGCAGCGACAGGTCGGCGAAGGCGCGTGCGCGTTGCACGCGGTCGAGGACGCGTACTGCGAGCAGGCGCGCCTGGGTGGGCTGTGCGCCGCGCGGGGACCCCGCACCTGCGCCGACGCCGGGGGCGGGCCGCCCGCGGCGCTGGCGCTTCCGGTCCTGGCCATTCCCGCCCGGGCCCTTGCCATCCGGGCCCTTGCCGCCCGAGCCGCCGTGGCCGTTCCCGCCCTTGGAACCCGTACCGCTCATGAGGCCCCCAGCAGCGTGCCGTCTGGGGTGGGCCGTCCGCGCAGGAACGCGTCGATGTCGAGGGTCTTGCCGCCGGCGCGCTGCACGCGCTCGGGCAGTAGCCAGCCGGACGCGGTCGCGATCTGCAGCCGCCCCTCGGCGTTGCGGCGCACCGTCCCCGGCGCTTCCGCGTCTTCGTTTTCGGCGAACGGACGCGACCGGGCCGCGAGGATCCGCAGGGGCTCGCCAGCTTGCGTCGTCCAGGCACCGGGAGACGGCGCCATCGCGCGTACTCGCAGCACGAGTCGTTCCGCCGGCTCGCCGAAGTCGAGACGCGCGTCTTCCTTGCCGATCTTCGGTGCAACCGTCGCGCGCGCAGCGTCCTGCTCGGTCCAGTGGACGGTCCCCGCGGCGATGGTCTCGATTGCGGCGTCGATGGCGACGGCTGCCAGCTCGCCCAGTCGCTCGCCGAGGGAGCCCGCATCTTCGTCTTCCCCGATGTCGGTTTCGTGCACCCGGGCGACGGGTCCGGCGTCCATCTCCCGTTCGATGCGCATGACGGACACGCCGGTCCTGGAATCGCCTGCGAGGATGGCGTGGTTGATGGGCGCAGCGCCCCGGTGTCGCGGCAGCAGGCTCGCATGCGCGTTGATGAGGTATCCGAGTCGGGGCAAGCTGCGGACCGTCTTTGGCAGGAACTGACCAAACGCGACGACCACGCCGAGATCCAGGGCGTGGCTCGCGAGGGCGTCGATGCACTCGGCGTCGCCCACGCGTTCGGGGCGCAGCAGGGGGATGCCCGCCGCTTCGGCGGCGGCCGACACGGGAGAGGGACACGTCTTGCGTCCACGACCACGGCGGCGGTCGGGTTGGCTCACCACGACGGGCACCTCGTGCCGGCCCGCGAGCAATCGCAGGAGAGTGGGAACCGCGATCTCGGGTGTGCCGAAGAACGCGATCCGCAGGGGGGGAGAGGTGATGTCGGCCAAGGAGTCCGCTCCTCAGCTCTCGAGGCTCGCGGGCTCCTCTTCCAGGCGCAGTTGCTTCTTGCGCCGCTTCACGTAGAGGCTGCGCCGCAGGCGACTGATGCGGTCGATGAAGAGGACGCCGTCGAGATGGTCGACTTCGTGCTGGAAGCAGACGGCCCGCAGGCCGGTGACGTCCTCGGTCACCTCTTCGCCTTCGAGATTCTGGTAGCGCACGACGATGTGCTCGGACCGCTCGACCTCGGCGGTGAAGTCCGGCACGGAAAGGCAGCCTTCTTCCCAGCTGACCTTGCCCTCGCGCGTGAGGATTTCCGGGTTGATGATGACCGCGGGGTCCTTTTCCCTGCCTTCATCGCTCCATTCGGTGTCCATCACGACGAGACGGATGTCGTGACCGACCTGGGGCGCGGCGAGGCCGATGCCCGGCTCGTCGTACATCACCTCGATCATCTCGGCCGCGAGCGCGCGCAGATCGTCGTCTACGCCGTCGAGAGGCCGGCTGACGCGCTTGAGGCGAGGGTCCGGAAATTGGAGCACTTCCAGGGGAGGCATGGCGCGGTTCTATAGCATGCTGCCCGGATTCACGTCCACGACGGCCCGCAGGGGCTTTGCCAGCGCGCCCGCGCGTGTTGCGGCGTCGCGCGCCACGCGGTCGAGGAGGGCGGGGTCTGCGCCCTTGAAGAGCAGCTGGAAACGGAAGCGTCCGCGCAGTCGCGCGAGAGGGGACGGGGCCGGGCCGAGGATTTCGACGGCTCCCGCTTCTCCCGTGCGACTCGCTTCGCGCTTCGCGGCGTCCGCGAGGACCTGCGCTGCAGCGCGGGTAGCGGCCTCGTCGGGACCCGACACCAGCACCTGACACAGGCGTGTAAAGGGTGGGTACCCGACCGCGGCCCGGTGCTCGAGCTCTTCGCGGTAGAAGGTCTCGTAGTCGTGGTCCTGCACGGGCTGGATCGCGTAGTGGTCGGGAACGCAGGTCTGCAGCACGACGCGGCCCGGCGTGCCTGCACGGCCCGCGCGCCCCGCCACCTGGGTCAGCACCTGGAAGGTCCGCTCGGCGGCCCGGAAATCGGGCATGTGCAGCCCGAGGTCCGCGGCGACGACGCCGACGAGCTGCACGCCCGGGAAGTCGTGCCCCTTCGCGACCATCTGGGTTCCGATCAGGATGTCGATCTCGCGCGTGCGCAGCGCTTCGAGGACGCCTTCGGTGAAGCCGCGGCGGGCGGCGGAATCGCGGTCGAGGCGCGCGGTGCGCGCATCCGGGAACAGGATGCGGACCTCTTCCTCGAGCCGTTCGGTGCCCAGGCCCAGGAGCGCAGTGTCGGGCGAGCCGCAGCCGCCGCAGGTGTCGGGCGGGAGCTTGTCGTAGTCGCAGTAGTGGCAGCGCAGCCGGCCGTCGCTCGTGTGGTAGACGAGGGCGACGTCGCAGTCCTTGCAGCGCTCGGCGAAGCCGCAGTCGAAGCAATAGATCTGTGTGGAGAAGCCGCGCCGGTTCAGGAACAGGATGGTCTGACCGCCCGCGGCGAGGGCTTCGGTGATCGCCCGACGCAAGGGCCGCGCGAGGATCAGCTTGCGTCCGCGCGGCGCCTTCGCGCGTTCCGCGGTGAGATCGACGATCTCGACTGCGGGCAGCGGACGCCCCCCGATGCGGCGCGCCAGTACCAGGCGTTGCATGGCGCCGCGGTCGGCCTCGTAGCGGGTTTCGAGGGACGGAGTCGCGGTGCCGAGCACGACGGGGCAGCCCGCCAGTTTCGCGCGCCGCTCCGCGAGGTCCCGGGCGTGATAGCGGAAGCCTTCTTCGTTCTTGTAGGCGCTGTCGTGCTCCTCGTCGACGACGATCACGCCCAGATTCTCGATGGGGGCGAACAACGCGCTGCGCGCGCCCACTGCGATGGACACTTCGCCCCGTCGCAGTCGCTGCCACTGCTCGAGCCGCTCGCCGGGACGCAATCCGCTGTGCAGGACTGCCAGCTCGTCGCCGAAGCGTGCGCGCAGGCGAGCGACGATCTGGTGCGTGAGGGTGATCTCGGGAACCAGCACCAGGGCCTGGCGTCCCGCCCGCAGCGCGGAGGCGACGGCGCGCAGGTAGACCTCGGTCTTGCCGCTGCCGGTGACGCCATGGAGCAGGAAGCGATCGGGACGCTGCTCGCGCATGGCCGCTTCGATGGCCACGAGCGCGTCGTTCTGCTCGTTCGTGAGATCCAGCTCGCTGTCGCGTTCGATCTCGGTGCCGAGCAGGTTGCGCGGCGCGATCCGCTCGCGGAACTCGACGAAGCCCCGCTTGGCCAGGCTGCGCAGGAGACTCGTGGCGGATGGGTTCGCTTGGGTGATGTCGCGGGTGGGCGTCTCGCCGCTGCGCTCGATCCGGCGCAAGAGCTCGGCCTGCTTCGGGGCACGCGCGAGGGCGCCGGCGCAGGCGGCTTCGGTGTCGACGCCCGGGCGCAGCAGCACCGTCCGCTCCCGGGCCTCGCGCACGCCGGGACCCGTTTCGACCTGGATCTTCTCGATCAACCCGTCCTGGGTCAGCTCGCGCACGGGTGCCTGCACGCCGGACAGGCGTCGCGCGAGATTCGCCGGTGTGAGCGGGCCTTTGCGGAGCGCTTCGAGGACCGCGTGCGCCGCGGGGCTGGCGGCGGAGTCGGTAAGGACGCGCGCGCCGCGCTCGGTGAGCTTCAGGCGGTGCGCTACCCGGGGCGATGAGCCCGGAGGCAACGCATGGTTGAGCGCGAGCCCGATGGGGCACAGGAGATCGTGCGCGGCTTCGCGCAACAGGCCGATCATGGCGAGGGAGACGACCGGCTCTTCGTCTACGACCCGGTCGATGCGCGCCAGCTTGCGCGTGGCTTCGCCATCGGCTGTGCGGCGCGGAACCCCTTCGAGGCGCTCGACGATGACGCCGGTGAGACGGCGTCCCGAGAACGGAACGAGCGCGCGATGCCCGGGTCGGGCATTCTCCGCCATCGCTTCCGGCACGATGTAGTCGAACACGGAATCGATGGGGACCGGCAGGGCGATGCGGACGACGATCCGGTCGCGTGTCTCTCCATCGGATTCCGAGAACAGCGTCGCCTGCATGGCGGCAATTGTATGCGGCGGCGGCCGCGAAGAAAGGTCAACGGCCGCGACAGGGAGGAAACGGGTGAAGCGGGGCCGCGTGCACGTCAAGCTGGGCGACTCGGGACGGGAGCTGATCGTCGACGGAACCTTCGCGTCGTTCTATCAGCCGGGCAGCGCCGTCACGGGCTCGGTCTGGGACGCGATCGCGGCGCCGCTGCTGGCGCTACCGCCGAAGCGACGGAAGCGACTGCTCGTCCTCGGGCTGGGCGGCGGCAGCGCGGCGCGGATCGCGCGCGCCATCGCGCCGTCCTGCCACATCGTCGGGGTCGAGTTCGATGCGGCGGTGGTGCGCGCCGCGCGAGAGCACCTGGACCTCGACGCCCTCGGCGTGGAGGTCGTCGTCGGCGACGCCCTGGCGTTCCTGCGCGAAGACGAGGCGCACTACGATGCGATCTTCGAGGACGTCTTCGTGGGGCAGGGCGACGACGTGCACAAGCCCGGCTGGCTTCCCGACCCCGGCCTCGCCCTCGCCAAGAAGCGGCTCGCGCCGGGCGGCATCCTGGTGAGCAACGCTCTCGACGAAGCCCCGGTCGTCAGTCACGCGCTCCGCACGATGTTCCCGGACGTCGTGTCCATCGACGTCGAGGACTACGACAACCGCATCCTGGCCGCGGGCCGCAAGCTCGGCACCGCCGCAGCCCTGCGCAAGGCAATCGCCGCCGACCCGACCCTGCGAGAGACGCTGCCGCGTCTCAAGCTCCGAACCGTCTGTTGAGAAGAACCCGCCCGCGTTGCTAGCGGAGCTTCTTCAGATCGGACAAGACGCCCTTGGCGACGCCCTTGAGCGTCTCGAAGACGCCCTTGCCGTTGGTCGCGCAGGCCTCGTACTCCGTCACGCCGTTCGGGTTGAGGAGGCGCTTCATTTCCTCGAGGGGTGCGGCGTTCGGCAGGTCTCGCTTGTTGTACTGGATGACGTACGGGAGCTTCGCGAGCTCGTAGCCCTGCTCGGCGAGGTTCGTCTTGAGGTTGTCGAGGCTCTCGACGTTGGCCTCCATGCGCTCGATCTGGCTATCGGCCACGAACACCACGCCGTCGACGCCCTTCAGGATGAGCTTCCGGCTGGCGTCGTAGAAGACCTGGCCCGGCACCGTATAGAGATGGAAGCGGGTCTTGAAGCCGCGGATCTGTCCGAGCGCCAGGGGCAGGAAGTCGAAGAAGAGCGTGCGCTCCGTTTCCGTGGCGAGCGAGATCATCTTCCCCTTGAGGTCGGGGTTCGTCTTCGAGTAGATGTGCTGCAGATTGGTCGTCTTGCCACACAGGCCGGGCCCGTAGTAGACGATCTTGCAGTTGATCTCTCGCGATGAATAGTTGATGAAGGACAAGAGTCAGGCCGTCGGAATCAGGGTGAGAGGGAACGGGTCAGTCTGAAAAGAGATTGTCGATGTCATCGTCGGTGATTTCGGCGAAGGGGCTTGCGCCCTGGGACGCCTGCTGCGCGGACTTCTTCTCGATCTCCTCGAACACCTTGGCCAGCTCGGCGCCGGCCTTCTTGACACGGAGGCGGACGAGGCCCAGCGAGCTGCGCTCGTCGAAGATGACGACCAGGATCATGCGGCTCCCCACCAGGGTGATGTGGAGGTTGTCGCGCTGTCCCTGGTGGAAGTGGATCGGGAACTCTTCCTCGCCCACGATCTTGGCGAGGCCGCCGGTGGCGGCGATACAGCCGGCGGTCAGGGAAGCCAGGCTGGTGCTGTCGATGCCGCGCAGCTCGCCGGCTTCGGCGATCAGCTGGCCGGCCTTGTCGACGACGAAGACGCCCTTGGAGTTCGCGTCACGGACCAGCCGCTCGCTTACCGCCGCAATTCTGCGGAAGTCCTCCTCGAGCATCACAAGCTGGCTGTCGAACATCGGCACCTGCCTCTGTAACCGCTCGAAATGGAAGGGCAATCTTCCGGACGGTAACCATGAGCGGGTCGTGGGGCAACTCGCTGACCGGTTTTGGATCGGTTGTGCTGGGGCTTCGCTTTAGCCTCGAGACGCGTCTCGGGGCGTTTTGAGGGGCGCCTTCGGGGCGCCCCCCTTGTGTCTTAGTCGCTGAACTTGCGGCGGTTTTCGAGCGAACGACCCACCGTCACGTGGTCCGCGTACTCGAGGTCTCCGCCAAGAGGCATGCCGTAGGCGATCCGGGACACCAGCACCCCGGCGGGCCGCAGGCGATCGCCAATGTAGTGGGCCGTCGCGTCGCCCTCGGCGTTGGGGTTGGTGGCGAGGATGACCTCGCGGATGCCCCCGGACCGCACACGCCGCTCGAGTTCGCCGATCCGCAGCTCCCCCGGGCCCATCCCGTCGATGGGGGACAGGGTGCCGCCAAGGACGTGGTAGCGGCCCTTGAAGCTGCCGCTCTTCTCGATGGCGGACAGGTCTGCGGGCTCTTCGACGACGCACAGCAGCGAGTCGTCCCGGCGGTCGTCCGAGCAGATGGGGCAGGGCGTGCGGTCCCCCAGGTTGAAGCAGTCGGCGCACATGACCGTTTCCTGCTTCAGGCGGCTCAGGGCGTCGGCGAGGTCGGCAACCAGACTGTCGGGCGCACCCAGCAGGAAGAAGGCGAGCCGCGAGGCGGACTTGTCCCCGATACCGGGCAGTCGCTTGAGGCTGGCGATCACACGGTCGATCGCAGGAGATCCGCGCATCCCGGCTCAGCCGCCTCCCGTGCCGAAGCCGCCGAGCCCACCGAGGCCCGGGATCCCGAGGCCGCCCGTCAGGCGCTGCATCTCTTCCTGGGCACCTTGTTGGGCGTTCGCGAGCGCCGCGTTGACGGCTGCCGCGCACAGGTCCTGGATCATCTCGCGGTCGCCGCCGGTCACGAGACCCGGCTCGACTTCGACGGAGAGCACGCGCAGCTCGCCACTGACGACGGCGGTCACCATGCCGCCGCCGGCGGAACCCTCGAAGCGCCGGGTGGCGAGCTCGCGTTGGATCTCCGCGAGTCGCCCCTGCATCTCCTGGGCCTTGGACAGGATGTCGGCGAGGTCCGGGGGACTCATGTGGTGGCCGGGTCCAGATCGTCGAGGTCGGCATCCGGCATCGGGGGAACCGAGGTCCGGACGGGTCCGCGTGTGCCGAGGGGACGGATCTCGACGATGTCGGCCTCGAGAACCTCGAGGGCCGTGTTCACGAGCGGATGGTTCAGCGCTTCGTGTCGCAAGCGTCGGGTGTCCTCGTGGTGCGGCTTGGTCTCGGCGCGGCTTGCCGTGACGGCTTCCGCCACCTCGATCTTCGTGGCTTCGCCGAAGAACGTGCTGCAGATCGACTCGAGGTCGGCGCTGCGGTCCGCGAGGCGCTTGCGCGCGAAGTCGTTGGCCGTCTCGAAGCGGAGCAGGCCGGGCTCGCGCGCCGCCAGCCGCACGTTCTGGAGCACCGCGAACAACCCGGCGCTCACGTCCCGGGTGCGCGCGCGCAACCGGTCGAACACGATGTCCAGGGGCGCACCGATGCCGGGCGCGTCCGGGGCCGGAGCCGGAGTCTGTGGTGCGGGCCGCGTGGGCGGCGTGAGCGTGACGGGCTGCGGGGTCGGGGCGGTCGGGCTGGGCTCCGGGACGCTCGCGACGGGCGGGGCGGTCGGGGCGGGCGAGGCGGGCGAGGCGGGCGAGGTCGTCGGCGCCGTCGCTGGCAGCTCCACCGGCTCCACTGGCGCCGCGGAGACCGGCTCCGCCGCGCTGTCGCTGGCCTGGGACGCGGTCGCACCGCTCTGGGGCGCGGCGGCGGTGATCGTCGGCTGCTGCGGACGGGTGGCGTCGCGGCCCGGTCCGGAGAAACGCTTGGCCTTGCCGCCGGCACCTCCTCCCGAAGATCCGCGACCTCCGCTTCCGGGGCCGGCGGGGCCGCCTCCGGCCAGGGTGCGTTCGAGGGATTCGATGCGCCCGAGCAGTCGCGACACGTCGTCGCCGGCGGCCAGGGTGGCGACTCGCACGAGCGCCATCTCGAGGACGGCGAGTGCGTCCGGCGCCCAGGCCAGGTCTTCCTGCTCGCGCACCAGGGCGCGGAACATGCGCCGCAGGCGCGCCGGCTCGGTGCGTTCGGCCAGGGAGCGCAGCTCGGCGATCTCGTCGTCGCTGCCCTCGACCAGTCCTTCGGAATCCGGCGCGACCCGCAACACGACCAGGTCGCGCAGCAGACCGACCAGCACTTCGGACAGGCGCTTGGGGTCGCTGCCGCCGGAAGCGGCCTTCGCGCAGGCTTCGAGGACGGCGGCGGGGTTCGAATCCACGCAGGCCTCGAGGATCTCGAGCAGCAGGCGGCGGTCGATGAGGTCGAGCACCTCGCTCACGACCTCGTCGCGCACGTCCGTGCCGCCGTAGGCGATCACCTGGTCGAACAGCGTCTGGGCGTCGCGCATCGACCCGTCGCCTTCGCGGCCGATGGCCAGCAGGCTCGAGTCGGAAATCGTGATGTCCTCGGCCTCGGCGATGGCGCGCAGCCTCGCGCTGATCTCCTTGGTGGAGATCCGGCGCAGGTCGTAGCGCTGGCAGCGGGAGAGGACGGTGAACGGGATCTTCTCGGGGTTCGTGGTGGCGAACACGAACAGGCTCGAGGGCGGCGGCTCTTCGAGGGTCTTGAGCAGCGCGTTGAACGCCGCAGCCGAAAGCATGTGTACTTCGTCGACCACGAAGATGCGGTACTTGCCCGGGCTGGGCGCATAGCGGATCGCTTCGATCAGCCCGCGCACGTCGTCGACGCTGGTGCGGCTCGCGGCGTCGACTTCCTGGACGTCCGTCGAGCGGCCCTCGGAGATTTCCTTGCACGCCGAGCAGGTGCCGCAGGGCGATTCCGTGGGCCCGTTCTCGCAGTTCAGGCAGCGCGCGAGGATGCGGGCGAGGGTGGTCTTGCCCACGCCACGGGGGCCCGTGAACAGGATCGCGTGGGGGATGCGTTCGGTCCGGATCGCATTGCGGAGGGGCGTCGTGACGTGGCTCTGTGCCGTGACCTCGTCGAAGGTCTGGGGACGCCACTTTCGCGCGATGACCTGGTAGCTCACATGGGCCTCGCTGGTTTCGACGCTGTGGATCTCACTGGGGGCCGTCGACGGCCTCACGCCGACTCGAGACCGCAGGGCACCCCCACACGCAACCGAGGCCCCGCTGCCGCTGCTTCCTTCCGGATCTGACGGGGTTCACGAAGCTCTAGTTCGAGCGGGACCCTGCGATCACGACTCGGCGCAGGCCGGGTCACTCTACCGGCCGCCTGATTTGGGGTCAATTTCCTGTCTGCCCAACCGTTGCTAAGTTCCGGCCCCCGCGGAGAGGTGGCGGAGCTCGGTTGAACGTGCCTGACTCGAAATCAGGTGAAGGTGCAAGCCTTCCGTGGGTTCGAATCCCACCCTCTCCGCCATTACGACTGTCCCGGGACCCCGCCCGGGATCAGCGCCCCTTGAAGACCGGGTCCCGCTTCTCGAGGAAGGCGCGGAAGCCCTCGCGGGTGTCCTCGCTTGCGAGGTTCACCGCCTGGGAGGCGGCCTCCGCATCGAGGGCTTCGGAAAGGCCCTGGTTGAAGGCGTTCGACAGCATCTTCTTCGTCTGCTGAAGCGCCAGGGGCGGTCCGGCTACGAGCTTCGCGGCCCACGCGTCGACGAAGGCGTCGAGCTCGTCGTCCGGTAGCACGCGGTTCACGAGGGCGATGCGCTCGGCTTCCCTTGCGGAGATGATCTCTCCGAAGAAGGCCAGCTCCTTCGCCTTGTGCATGCCGATCAGGCGCGGCAGCAGCCAGGTGCCGCCGAAGTCCACCGACAGCGCGCGCCGGACGAAGATCTCGGAGAAGCGGGCCTTCTCGCCGGCGACCACGAGGTCGCAGCCGAGCGCGAGGTTCATGCCGGCGCCGACCGCGTCCCCGTTGACCTTGGCGATCGTGGGCACGGTGATCTCGTGGAGCGCCAGCGCCGCCGTGTTGACCGTCGAGAGGGCCTGCATCGGGTGGAGGTCGCCGGAGCCCGCCGACAGGTCCGCCCCCGGCGCAGAAGGCGTCTCCCTCCCCGGTGACGACGAGGACACGGTCGTCCGGGTTCTGGGACACCTCGTGAAAGATGCGCCGCAGCTCCTCCCACATGTCGACTGCCACCGCGTTCTTCCGGTGCGGGCGGTTGAGGGTCAGGGTGACGACCCCGGTGTCGCTGCGCTCCAGCCGGATCTCTTTCATGACTTCCTTCGTCGCTTCTTTCGTCGCCTTTTGGGAACGCGAGACGCTATGAGAGCGGGATTCGACCAGCAACCGGCTCTCGCTGGCCCTCGAGTGCGCCTCCGGAGACCCGCTGCAGCCATTCGTCCGCCTTGGCGAGGTAGTGCTGGGCGAGTCCCGTCTGGGCCAGCACGTCGGGATGCTCGGCGAGTACCAGGTAGTGGAGGCCTGCCTCGAGGCACAGGGCGGGGTCACCGGTGCGTCGCGCACGTCCTTCGAGCCAGACCGCGGCGCGCAGCAGGATGGGCTCGTCTTCCCGAGCAGCCGCTTCCCGGAGGCTCCCGGCCCTTCGGAGCAGGATCTGATTTCGGCAGCGTCGGCAGCAGGGGTTCGAACGGGCGGGACGGGGCAATGGATGGCTCCTTCGCGATTCAGGGCGGACGATGAAGGCCGGATTTTATTGAAAACGAATTTCAATTTCAAGAACCTGAGGATCGTCTGCTCGCGAGAGCGGCCCTGTCTGCTAGTTTGCTCGCCGCCCTCGATTCCGGTGGGCGTTCCACGACCTGACCCTGCGGCTGCATCCGACGCGGGTCCGAAAAGAGAGAGATTTGGCGCGAGACGACCTCATTCAGGCAACCGGCAGCGTCGAGAAGATCCTCGGCGGAGGTCGCTACCAGATCACCCTCGAGTCCGGCCAGACCGTGACCGCTCAGCTCTCGGGCCGTATGAGGCGCTTCCGGATTCGCGTGATTCCGGGGGACCGCGTCACGGTCGGGCTTTCCCCGTACGACCCCACTCACGGCTTCATCACGTTCCGGCTGCGCGAAGGCCAGAACGCACCCTGAAGTGGCGGTCGCGGCCGGTGTCCCCGGCGCGTGGTTGCGGTTCGCGCTGCGCGCGCTCCAGGCCTGGGATCGCGCGCGCCTGCGTCGCCTCGAACGGGCCCACCCCGGTCTGCGCATCCATCCTTCGGCCAGCACCAACCTGGCGGTCGCGCGCTTCGACCTCGAGCCGGGCGCGGTGCTCGAGATCGGTGCCGACGTGGTGGCAGAACGGCTGCCCGGTGAGATCTGCTTCCAGGTCGCCAGCGGCGCGCGTGTCGAGGTGGGCGCCGGCACCTGGCTGCGCTGCGAGGTCGAGAAGATCCGCCTGGTCGCCTACCCGGGAGCCGTCCTCACGATCGGGCGCGACTGTTGGTTCAACGGCTGCCAGCTGTCCGCCAAGGAACGCGTGGACGTGGGCGAAGGGGCGATGATCGGACCCGGAACCCGGGTCTATGATTCCGAGCACGCCGTGGACGATCAGACGCCCGAGAAGTCGGCGCCCGTGAGCATCGGCGAGTTCGTCTGGGTGGCGTCGGATGTGACGGTCACCTGCGGCAGCGAGATCGGCGCGCACTCGGTAATCGGTGCGCGCGCCCTGGTGACGGGCTGCATCGAGCCGCACAGCCTGGCCTACGGTATTCCCGCGAAGACGCGCGGTACGATCGGCACGCGTCGCGCATTCATGTAGCCGCGGGCGACCGCGGACGAGGAACGAGCTGTCATGGGACTCAGGATCGCGATCTTCGGCCAGGCCCCGTTCGGACGCGACGTCACCGAACGTCTCGCGGATGCAGGCCACGAGGTGGTCGGCGTCTACGCCCCGCCCGAGAGCGGGCGCCCGGACCCGCTCGCGGCACTCGCGGAAGAGCGTGGCTATCGGCTCTTCCGCTACAAGCGCTTCCGCAAGCGCGGCGAGGCGATCCCCGAGCTGGTGGACGAGTACGCGAGCCTCGGCGCCGAGCTGAACGTCTTTCCCTTCACGACGGTGATCATCCCCGCCGAGATCGCCGACCATCCCAAGCACCGTTCGATCTGCTTCCACCCGTCCCTGCTGCCGAAGTACCGGGGGGGTGCGGCGCTGGCCTGGCAGATCATGCTCGGCGAGACCGAGAGCGGTGTCAGCGTCTTCCAGGTGACCGAGGGCGTCGACGAGGGGCCGCTGGTCGTGCAGAAGGGCGGCGTCCCGATCGACGCGTCGGACACGGTTTCTTCGCTCTATTTCGACAAGCTCTATGCCCTCGGCGTGGACGCCGTGGTCGAGGCCGTCGACGCCATCGCGAACGGGACGGCGACCTTCACCGCCCAGACCGAAGAGGGCGCGAGCTTCCAGGGCCTGGTGGACGACGAGGTCGCGCGCATCGACTGGTCACGTCCGGCGGCGGAGATCGACCGGCAAGTCCGTGGCTGCGATCCCAGCCCGGGTGCGCACGCGCGTCTCGACGGCGGGCCCGTGCGACTGTTCGGCTCGCAGCTATTGCCCGAAGCGGGGAATGAGGCCCCGGGCACGCTGCTCGGGTTGGAAGATGGACGCTTGCTGGTGGCGGCCCTGGGCGGGCGTCTGGCCATCGGGAAGCTGCGGGTGGGCGACGGCAAGAAGGTTCCCGCCGCTGAAGTCGGCCTCGAGCCCGGTGCGCGACTCGGCTGATCCCGCGGCTCCGGGTCCGACGGCCCTGGGCCTCGACCCGGCGGTCGCGCGCGCGGGGCTGGGGCTCGCCGGGGTGCTCTCTCCCCAGGACTACGACGCGCGCGTTGCGGCGCCCTGGCGCACGCCGACGCTGCTGGCGGGTGCTCGCTGCATCGTCGTGCTGGCGACCGGCGGCTCGGCGTTCTTCCGGGGCTGCATGGCGGCGCCGGAAGCGGCGACCGAGCCCGACCCGCTGGACGCGGTCCTCGCCCGTGTCGTTCGCGCCGCCGTGGCCTACGAACAGGCCGCGGGCTACGACGCTGCGTCGGGTCTGTACTTCGAGCGTCGCGAGGGGCACTTCGTCGACCTCGTGTCCCTCGGCCAGGCCGCTGGCCTCGGGGCACCCAGCCGACTCGGCATTCTGCTCCACCGCGAGTACGGACCGTGGATGTCGATCCGCGCCGTACTGGCGTCGAGTCGGCCGCTCGCCGCGAGCGATCCGGATTGCGGCTTCTCCCCTTGCGCCGGATGCGCCGCGCCGTGCGTCGCCGCCTGCCCGGGTGCAGCGGTCGGCGACCGCGCGTTCGACTTCGAGGCCTGCTTCGAGACGTCCGCCCGGGTTCCCGCCTGCGGCGTGGGCTGCGCGGCGCGTCGGGCGTGCGTCGTGGGGCCGGCACACGCGTACGACGGCGACGCCGAAGCGTGGCACCGGCGGGCCGCACTGGGCTCTAGCCGCGCGGGCCGCGAGCGCGACCCCGGCAAATGACCATTTCGAGCCGCTTCCCCCCGGGGCTCGACGCGCCGTTCCAAGGCGGGCTCGCCCCAGCGGCGTCACCTCGCTAAAGTGCGCGGCCACTAAGATCGAAAGTCCACCAAACCCAACCCAGCAAACGAGATTCCCAGCGACGCACCGCGGCACCGGGGGGTGGCCGGGTCGTGCGTCTGCAGGCGATCAGTCCAGCCAATCGGCGGACGAGGCGGGCCATCATGGCAATGAACGATCTCTCGAAGACCCGGAACATCGGGATCAGCGCCCATATCGATTCGGGCAAGACGACGCTGACCGAGCGGATCCTCTACTACACGGGGAAGATCCACGCGATCCACGAGGTGCGCGGCAAGGACGAAGTCGGCGCGACGATGGATTCGATGGAGCTCGAACGTGAGCGCGGCATCACGATCGCGTCGGCGGCGACCTACTGCGAGTGGGACAACCACCAGATCAACATCATCGACACCCCCGGTCACGTGGACTTCACGATCGAAGTCGAGCGTGCCCTGCGCGTGCTCGACGGCGCCGTGCTGATCCTGTGTGGCGTCGCGGGCGTGCAGTCCCAATCGATGACCGTGGACCGCCAGATGAAGCGCTACAAGGTCCCGCGCATCGCGTTCATCAACAAGCTCGACCGGTCCGGCGCCGACCCGCGCCGCGTGACCCAGCAGCTGCGCGACAAGCTCGCCCACAACGCGGTGATGTTCCAGCTGCCGATCGGCCTCGAGAACGAGTTCGCGGGCGTGATCGATCTCATCACGCTGAAGGCGATCTACTTCGAAGGGGAAGAGGGTCGAGACGTCGTCGAGAAGGACATCCCGGCCGACATGGTCGACGCCGCCGCGGTTGCGCGCGAAGAGATGCTCGACGCGATCTCCATGTTCTCCGACGAGCTGATGGAAGCCATCCTCGAAGAGCGCGTGACCGAGAAGCTGATCCACGAGGCCACGCGCAACGGCGTGCTGTCCATGGACCTGACGCCCGTCTTCCTGGGGTCGGCCTACAAGAACAAGGGCGTCCAGAAGCTGCTCGACGCGGTCAACCGCTACCTGCCGTCGCCGTTCGACATCGAGAACACGGCGGTCGACCTCACCAACGACGAGGCGCCGATCATCGTCGAGCCGAAGCCGGAGAAGCCGGTGGTGGCTCTGGCCTTCAAGCTCGAAGACGGTCGCTACGGACAGCTCACCTACTGCCGCGTCTACCAGGGCGTGCTCAAGAAGGGCACGTCCATCATCAACAGCCGTACCCAGAAGAAGGTGAAGGTGGGCCGGCTGGTCCGGATGCATTCCAACGAGATGCAGGACATCGAGGAGTCGAGCTCCGGCGACATCGTCGCGCTGTTCGGCGTCGACTGTGCATCGGGAGACACCTTCACCGACGAGAGCATCAGCGTTTCGATGACTTCGATGCACGTGCCCGCGGCGGTGATCTCGCTGTCCGTGAAGCCCGTCGATCAGAAGTCGTCGGACAACATGGGCAAGGCGCTCGGTCGCTTCGTGCGCGAAGACCCGACCTTCCGTTCGGAAGTCAATCGGGAGAGCGGCGAGACCATCATCTCCGGCATGGGCGAGCTGCATCTCGAGGTGTACGTCGAGCGCATGAAGCGCGAATACAACTGCGAAGTCGAGACCGGTGCGCCCCAGGTGGCCTACCGCGAGACGATTTCGAAGTCCGTTCCCTTCGACTACACCCACAAGAAGCAGACGGGTGGTTCCGGTCAGTATGGTCGCATCGCCGGCATCGTGGAGCCGATCCCGGCCGAGGAGGACGCGCCCGATTTCGAGTTCGTGAGCGAGATCAAGGGCGGCTCGATCCCGACGGAGTACATCCCCGCCGTCGAGAAGGGCTTCCGCATGTGCCTCGACAAGGGGCGCCTGATCGGCTTCCCGGTGCTCGGGATGCGGATCATCGTGAACGACGGCAAGTCCCACTCGGTCGACTCTTCCGAGATGGCGTTCCAGGCGGCTGCCAGGGGGGCCTTCCGGGAGTTCTACGGTCGTGCCAAGCCCGTTATCCTCGAGCCGATCATGAAGGTGGAGGTCGAGGGGCCCCAGGAATTCCAGGGCGCGATGCTCAAGAGCATCATGCAGCGCCGGGGGACCGTGGTCGGAACCACGGAGGAAGGGGGGTACAGTCGGACCGAATCCGAGGTGCCCCTGTCCGAGATGTTCGGTTATGCGACGGACCTGCGATCCCTCACCCAGGGCAAGGCCGAATTCTCGATGGAGTTCGCGCGCTATCTCCCGGCTCCCGGCGAAGTGCAGAAGGAGCTGAAGGAGAAGTACGAGTCGAAGGTCCCGGACGACGACTAGAGCCGAGCTGCGGCGCAGCGCGCCGGCTCGCAGAGGTAGATGCATGTATCGCAAGTTCGTAAACGCACGGAGCCCGTTGAGACTGCTCGAGAAGGGTCTCAACGGCGGCCTCGGCATCGGCAACATCGGCGTGCTGGTGGCAGGCCACGGCGTCGGCAAGACACCGTTCCTCGTGGGCGTCGCTCTGGACGAGCTGCTGCGCCAGGGCACCGTCCTCCACGTGGCCCTCGATCAGACCGTCTCCCACGTTCGCGCGCACTACGACACGGTCTATGAAGAGCTCGCGTCCTCGACGCACCTGGATGACGCGGCGGCGACCCACACGGAAGTCGACCAACACCGCAGCATCCGAGCCTACGCGCCCTCGGGCTTCAGCGCGGCCAAGTTGCGGGACGCGGTCAAGGTCGAGTCCGAGGCGGGGTCGAAGCCGAGTCTGATCCTGATCGAGGGGCTCGAGGAGATCAGTCGCGAGGACCTGCTCGATGTCGGCGCGTTGGCCACGGAGCTGGCCGCCGAGGTGTGGCTGTCGTTCGCCACGTCGGGCGAGCAGGTCACGGGCATTCCCGAAGAGGTGAAGGCGCTGGACGACATCGTCAGCGTCGTGCTGGCACTCGAGCCCGGAGACGGCTCGGTGGTGCTGCGCGCGCTCAAGGACCACGACAACCCGGACCTGAGCGAGCTGCACGTGGCGCTCGACCCGAAGACGCTCTTGTTGGTTCGAAACTAGCCGCAGGCGCCTTGTGAAGAACTAGCCGCGGGCGCTTGGTTCGAAACTAGCCGCAGGCGCTTTGTGAGGAACTAGCCGCAGGCGCTTGGTTCGGAACTAGCCGCAGGCGCTTTGTGAGGAACTAGCCGCGGGCGCCTCGTGAGGGCCTAGCGCTCGTTCTCGAGCTTCTTCGTTTCTGCGAGCTTGTCCCGGAACTCGAAGCGCAGGGCGCTGATCTCGCCGCGGCTGAAGCCCAGCTCCTCGCCGATGGACGTGAGCTCGCGGCTCTCGGTCGCGGTGATGCTGTCGTCCGCAGCGGCGACGGCGAGCAGGCTCCGCATCAGGCGCACGCGCTCTGGCTTCTCGGTCATGCGGCGCAGCTCGCGGGTCACCAGGTAGTTGTCGCTGGCACCGACCCGGACCGCCCGATCGACGGCCGTCTGGACGGCCAGACGCGCCTCGTTCTCGGACAGCTCGCCGAGGTCGACGAGGGTGCGCTCCATCTGCCGAAGCTCGTCGGCGTCGACCTGCAGGTCGGCGTGGGCCACCCGGGCGAGCACGTAGGTGAAGGCAGCGAGGAAGCGCGCCCGTTCGGGCGGCAGCGCCTCGAACTCTGCGGCGATGCGTCGCAGGCTGTCGGGGTCGTCGCCGGTTGCCGCGTCGCCAGACGACAGCAGGGTTCCCAGGATGCGTGTCAGCAGAGACATGGCTTGCTCAGGCCCTCCTACTACGGTGGGAGTACGATGGGAGTCCGATGGGGGTGCGCAGTCTCGCAGAGGCGGTAGCGTCGGGCCATGCTGCTCCCCGCATCCGATGACGAGCTGTTGCTCCTCCACAACCCGCGCTGCTCGAAGAGCCGCGCGACGCTCGCGCTGCTCGAAGAGAAGGGTGTCGCGTTCGCCGTTCGCGAGTACCTGAAGGACCCGCTTTCGAAAGAGGAACTCGCGAGCCTCGTCGAACGGCTCGGGCGTCCGGTGTCGGATCTCATCCGCAAGCAGGAAGCGGCATTCCGCGAGGCGGGTTGCAGCGCCGAGAGCAGCGACGACGAGATCCTCGCCGCGACGGCGTCCGCTCCGATCTTGATGGAACGGCCCATTCTCGTCCGCGGGAGCCGGGCGGCGATCGGCCGACCGCCCGAGGACGTGCTCGAGCTGCTGTGAAGGCCCCGGACCCCGACGAGGCGAAGCTGCTCGCCGGCCTGCGGGCCGCCGACGAGAGCGCGTACGAGGTCCTCGTGCGGACACACTCGGGTCGCATGCTGGCAGTCGCCCGGCGCTTCATGGGCAACGACGACGACGCGCGCGAGGCCGTCCAGGAGGCGTTCGTCTCGGCGTTTCGGGCGATGGATCGCTTCGACGGGGATGCGCGCCTGTCGACCTGGCTCCACCGGATCGTGGTCAACGCCTGCCTCATGAAGCTGCGCACCCGTCGGCGCAAGCCCGAGGAGAGCATCGACGACCTGCTGCCCCGCTTCGCCGAGAACGGGCACCTGCACGTGTCCGGGGCAGGCTGGGACGGCGCGGACCGCCTGATCGAGCGCGGAGAGACGAGAATCCTGGTTCGAGAGGCCATCGAGAAGCTTCCCGACCCCTACCGAACCGTTCTGCTCCTTCGCGACATCGAAGAATTCGATACCGAGCAAACCGCCGAGGCCCTGGGCCTCTCGAAGGCGGCCGTCAAGACGCGCCTGCACCGCGCCCGGCAGGCATTGCGTCAGCTCCTCGACGAACACTTCTCCAGATCGGGCGCAGACGATGCCGAGGAGTCGAGATGAACTGTCGGGAGTTCGTCGATTTCCTGATGTCCTACATCGAGGGAGATCTCGAGTCCGAGCCGACGCGTGTCTTCGAAGAACACATGCGTCTGTGCCCGCCGTGTGAGACGTACCTCGACACCTATCGGGACACCATCCGGCTGGGGCGCTTCGCCTGTCAGGACGAGAACGGCCCTCCGCCGGCGGAAGTCCCGGAGCAGCTGATCCAGGCGATCCTGGCGGCGCGCAAGCAGCAGACGAGCTGATCGTCTCAGGCAGGCGCGTCGGGCAGGAAGAGCGAGAAGACCGCGCCACCGGCCTCGCGGTTGGCGGCCTCGATGCGACCGCCCAGGCGTCGCGCCATGTCGAAGCTGAGGCTCAGCCCCAGACCGCTGCCCGATCTCTTGGTCGTGAAGAAGGGGTCGAAGACCTGGTCGAGGGCGTCTTCGTCGATCCCCTCGCCCCGGTCGGCAACCTGTAGCTCGATCTCACCGGCGCGTCGGGTCAGGCTGACCTCGATGCGCGGGTCGTCGTCGCTGGCCTGGACGGCGTTGAGCATCAGGTTCAGCAGGATCTGCGTGACGACGTCGTCGCTGGCCCGGACCATCACGTCGTCCGCGACTTCGACGCGAATCGCGCCTTCGGACAGGCCCACCCCCGCCATCGACGCGGCCTTGCGACAGACCTCGGCGAGGTGGGTGAGACCATCCGCGGTCGCCTCCGGGCGTCGCGCGAAGCCCTTGAGACGCGCGACCAGCTGGGAAATCCGCTGGAAGCCTTCCTGGGCGTCGGCCAGACCGTCGGCTCCGTCCTCGACGAGACGTTGCAGGTCCTCGGGCAGGCGCGACCGGATCTCGGGGCGGGTCAGCTCGCTTACGAGCTTCTCGACCGAGTTCAGGTTCGCGCAGATGTAGGCGAGCGGATTGTTGACCTCGTGGGCGATGCCCGCCGTCAGCGAACCGATGGCCTCGAGGCGGCCCGCCAGCTGCAGTCGTTGTTCGGCCTCGACGGTCTCGCGCCGGTCCGTCAGGACCGCGGCCTGACCCGTCTGTGAGTAGTGACTCTCGAGGGGGAATCTCAGGACCTCGATCCCGGTGGTGAGGTCGCGGGTGAGATCGTCGAGCTGCTTGCCGCGCAACTCGGGTACACCCAGCAGCCGTGCCGCGGATGCGTTCGAATCCAGCACGCGCCCGCTCAGGTCCGCGACGACCACGCCGGCTTCGAGCTGCTCGAGGATGTCGCTGCGCGCGAGGGGCAGGTAGTTGGCAAGGCCGAGATCGACCACGCCGAAGCGGATGAACAGCGCGACGGGTCCGAACAGGCAGGGGGCGAGGTCGACGTCGATCCAGCCCATGGCGTACGCGACGTTCCCGATCAGCGGCAGGGTGACGGCGGCGGCCAGCGCGTGCGCGCGGCTCTGGTCGTCTCGTCGCAGTCGCAGGCAAGCGCGCATGTAGTAGAAGAGCCCGGTGCAGGCGAGCGTCCAGTTGATGCCAGCCCAGGCGATCCACAGCGGTCCGTGGGCCGGATCCGCGGTGTAGAGAGAGATCAGCGTGCCGTCGGGGGCCCACCACAGCGTCGACCAGGCCAACGCGAGCGGAATCAACGGCAGAGCGACCCAGCCCCGCCAGCGGCGGTACCAGCGCGGCGCGTCGGCTTCGACGGCCACCCAGTACCAGGCGAAGGTCGATGCAGCGACGGACAGGTAGAGCAGGCGACGGATCGCGGCGAGCTCGCCGGGGGTGTCTGCGGTGTGGATGATCAGCTCGCACGCTGCCCAGACCGCGCCCGTCGCGCCCATCACGCCGAGGGAGATGGATCGCCGTCTCCAGCTTTCCGCCATGGCGACGTCGAGCGCCAACCAGGCACCCAGGGCAACGCTCGCGATCAGACCGAGGTCATACAGCACGACGGTCTCATCGTCCGACCGGACTCGGCTGCTGAGGTCCCGACTTCGTTGCCGGTCCCCGTTGGTAGCGTCCGGTCAAGGTCGACGCGCGAGCGCCCTCTAGCGCTGCAGCCGCAGGATCCAGCCGAATACGCGTTCGATTCCTGGCGTCAGTCTCGTGCGCGTATAGGCCCCGCCCGCCTGCCGGATGGCGTCCGCCTGGGTGGGGTAGGGGTGAATGACGTTCGAGATTCCTCCGAGACCGAGCCCGGCGGCCATCGCCACGCTGACCTCGCTGATCAGATCGCCCGCGTGCTGCGCGACGATCGTGGCACCGACGATCTTGTCGCCGCCCTTGCGGGTGTGGATCTTGACGAAGCCCTCGGGGTTGCCCTCGGCGATGGCGCGGTCGACCTCACGGAGGTCGCGCTGGTAGCTGTCGATCTCGATTCCCTGCGCCTCGGCGTCCCGCGGATACAGACCGACGTGGGCGATCTCCGGGGACGTGTAGGTGCACCAGGGGATGTTCAGGGCCGACAGCTTCTTGCGGCCGAAGAACAGCGCATTCTGGATCACGATGCGCGCGGAATAGTCAGCGGCGTGGGTGAACTGGGTGCGGAGAGCGACATCGCCCGCGGCGAAGATGCGGCGGCTGGTGGTGCGCAGGTGGTCGTCGACGGTGACCCCCGTGCGGGCGTCGAACTCGACACCCGCTTCCTCGAGCCCCATTCCCGCGACGTTCGGTACGCGACCGACCGCGACCAGGATGTCGTCGACCGCGAGCGTCTCGCTGGTGCCGTCGGACGATTCGAGGGTCACGATCTTGTCGACGGTGGTCCCGTTGCCCGAGACCGCGGCGCCGGAGACCTTGCGCAACGTCGTCCCGAGTCGGACGTCGATGCCGTCGCGCTCGAACGCATCGCGCAGGATCGCCGCCGCGTCGGGGTCTTCCCGCGCCAGGAACTGCTCACCCATCTCGACCAGCGTGACCTTCGACCCGAAGCGTCGAAACGCCTGAGCCAGCTCGCAACCGATGGGCCCGCCGCCGAGCACGAGCAGCCGCTGTGGCAGCTTCTCGAGGTCGAAGATCGTCTCGTTCGTCTGGTAGCCGGCGTCCTCGAGTCCGTCGATCGGCGGCACGAAGGGCCGTGCACCCGTGGCGATGACGGCCTTCTTGAAGCGCAAGCGCGCGCCGTCGACCTCGATCTCGCCGGGGTTCGCGAAGCGCGCGTCGCCGAGGAAGACGTCGATGCCGAGCTCACCGGAATAGCGCGCCACCGAGTCCACGGGGCTGATGCTCGCTCGCACCTCTCTCATGCGGCGCATGACCGCCGGGAAGTCGACCTCGATGTCGCCGGGTACTCGAATGCCGTAGCGGCCCGCATCGCGCACCTCGGCCGCCACGTGGGCCGAACGCAGCAGCGCCTTGGACGGAACGCAACCGACGTTCAAGCAGTCGCCCCCCATGTGGGTGCGTTCGATCAACGCGACTCGCGCTCCGAGGCCCGCGGCTCCCGATGCGGCGATCAATCCCGCCGTCCCGGCGCCGATGGCGACGAGGTCGTAGCGGCTCGCGGGCCTCGGGTTCGTCCAGTCCCGGGGATGGACGTTGCCCAGGAGCGTCTCGTCCCAGGAGTCGTGCTGGAGGGTCATTCGGTGCTCTCCTCGCCCGCCGCGCCTGCGGCGGCTGAATCGGCGCCTGCGGTCAGATCAGCGCCTGCGGCCAGATTGGAGTCGGTCGCCTCTTGCAGGGCGCGACGTGCAATCCGGGTGACCAGCGCCGTGACGGCCACGGTGGCCAGCAGGCCGATGCCGAGCACGGCGTAGTAGCCCGCACCGCGTTCGGTCGCCGTGCCGCTCGCCAGTGCGGCGACATCCCCCGCGAGCTTGCCGTAGTAGACGTAGAGCACCGTTCCCGGGAGCATGCCGACGGACGCCAGCAGATAGTCGCGGAAGCTGATGCGGGTGAGGCCGATCGCGTAGTTGAGGAACGAGAACGGAAAGGCCGGAGACAGGCGCAACAAGAACACGATCTTCAGGCCCTGGCCGGCGATGGCGCGGTCGAGCGCGTCGAAGCGCGCGTTCCCCTGCAGCCGTTTTTCCACGGCGCCACGCGCCAGGTAGCGCGACACGAGGAACGCCGCCGACGAACCCAGGACCGCCGCGATGAAGACGTAGACGGTGCCCCACAACAGGTCGAAGATGGCGCCGCCCGCCAGGGTGAGCAGCGCACCGGGCACGAACGCCACGACAGCGACCGCGTAGGCGAGGATGAATGCGAGGGGTCCCCAGAAGCCCAGGCCGTCTACCCATTCCGCCAGGGCAGGAACGTACTGGCCGGCTTCCCGCGCCAGCAACAGGACCGCGGCGATCGCGACGATGCCGCCTGCGACCTTCAGCAGTTGGGACCGTCGCCCTGGCTTCTCCCCCGCTGTGTCTGCCGTCGCGTCGTCAGTCATGAAGCCTCCTGCGCAGCGGCGTCGACGAGCACCCCGCCACAGCTGGACCCGGCTCCTGCCGTACAGCCGAGGCAATGACGTCCCGTCGCGATCGGATTGTCGGTGAGGGCGTCGAGATCGTCCACGTCGAAGATGCTGCGAGCCTCGCCAGCCGTTCCGATGCCGAGAGCCAGGTTGAAGTCGCAGTCGTGCAGCATGCCCGCGTGGTCTATGGACAAGGTGGTTCGGCACATCAAGCCGTCGACGGTCTTCGGGTTGAAGCTGTTCGCAAGCAGCGACAGGTATTCCGCCTCTCGTCCCTCGCGGACGAGCTCGCGGAGGAAACGCTTGATCGGCATGTTGGTGATCGCGATCAGGCGGTGGAACGAGATCCCGAAGCGTTCTGCGAGCTCGCGGTGGTAGCGCGCCTCGAGTTCGGCCTGGGGCGGCGGGAGAAAGGCGCCGACCGGGTTGTAGACGAGGTCGAGGCGGAGCCCGCCGTCGGGCATGCCATAGCGCAGGCGGTTGAGGCGTTGCAGTGCCGCGATGCTCGGGTCGAAGACGCCTCGCCCGCGCTGCGCCTCGACGTTCTCGAGCGTGTAACAGGGGAGCGACGCGACGATCTCGACCTGATTCCCTGCGAGGAATTCCGCCGTGTCTTCCTGGCCGGGCTCGAACAGCACGGTCAGGTTGCAGCGGTCGATCACCCGCCGGCCGAGCGCGCGCGCCGCCTGCACGAGTCGTCGGAACGCCGGGTGCAGCTCGGGTGCCCCGCCCGTGATGTCGAGCACCTCGATTCCCGGGTGGCGCTCGAGCAGGCTGAGCACGCGGTCGATCTCCCGCGGGCCCATGGCCTCGCGCCGCAGCGGGCCGGACTCCACATGGCAATGGTGGCAGGCGAGGTTGCACTGGAAACCGATGTTGACCTGGAGGGTAGTGATCCGCGCGCGACGCGGGCGGTCGAGGCCATGGCCCTCCAGGGTCTTCTCGAAATTCGGTAGCGAATCCACTGGACGTCTCGGTCCCTCTCGGTTCCCCGTGGTTCCTTCCGGTCGAACGACGGACGGCGAGCCATACGGAACGGGTGTCGGCAGCGGTTACAGCGGTCAGCGGGGATCTGCGGCGTGCGGCTCGGCGGGGATGCCTTCGCTATTCTCGCGCGTCTCCCGGGGCCGGGCATCCACCGCACGCCCCCCAGCGACCCGAAAGGAAAGACTGACGATGAGTGAGATCCGATTCGATGACCGCGTGGCGATCGTGACCGGCGCCGGCGGCGGTCTTGGCAAGACCTACGCCCTCGAGTTCGCCAAGCGCGGTGCCAAGGTGGTCGTGAACGACCTCGGCGGCGCCATGGACGGCACCGGTGCCTCCGCGAGCATGGCCGACCAGGTCGTCAAGGAAATCGAGGAGGCGGGCGGCACGGCGGTCTCGAACCACGATTCCGTGGCCACACCCGAGGGTGGCGAGGCCATCGTGCAGACCGCCATCGACAATTTCGGCAAGGTCGACATCGTCATCAACAATGCGGGGATCCTGCGGGACAAGACCTTCGCAAAGCTCACCCCGCAAGAGCTCGAGATCGTCATCGACGTACACCTGAAGGGTGCGTTCTTCGTTTCCCAGCCCGCGTTCCGCAACATGAAGGACAACGGCTACGGCCGCTTCGTGTTCACCGCGTCGGCGGCGGGGATCTTCGGCAACTTCGGCCAGACCAACTACGGCGCGGCGAAGATGGGCCTCGTCGGCCTGTCGAACGTGCTCGCCGTCGAGGGTGCGAAGTACGACATCAAGTCGAACGTGATCGCGCCGATCGCCAAGACCCGCCTCACGGAAAACCTGCTCGGCCCGCTGGCGGACTCCCTGGCCCCCGACTGCGTGACGCCGCTGGTGACCTACCTCGCGTCCGAGGCAAACCCGCATACCCACGAGATCTACTCGGTGGGCGGGGGCCGCTTCGCCCGCATCTTCGTCGGGGCCTGTCCCGGTTGGATGGCTCCGGGTGGTGCCGGCTCGGTGGTGAGCGCGGAAGACGTCCAGGCGAACCTGGATCAGATCCGGGACACCGAGGGCTACACGATCCCGAACAGCATCGGGGACGAGATGGGGATGATCGCGAAGTCGTTCAAGGGCGAGGCCTGAGCTCGGCGCGTCGTCGCCTGTATTCCCCAAGACGCAGTCTTGGGGAAACAGGCTCCTAGCTCGTGATCAGCGCTTCCAGGGTGGGCCACTCGACGGAAGCCTGTGCGGCGTACGCGCGCAGCAGCAGCAGACGGTCCGGGTCGTCGTCGACGCTGCGGAACTTGTCGACGGCGGCGCGCAGGCTGTCGGGGTCGGGCTCGCGCGGAGAGTCTTCCTTCAGCGCGCCGTCTTCGTGCTCGACGCCGGCGGTGTCGAGCCATTCGGTGAGCAGGTCTTTGCGGACTTCGAGGAAGTAGAGCGCCAGGGTCTCGTCAGCGAGGGGATTCGAGGCGACGCGGGACAAGGCTCGTCGAACGGCGGACGCCTGCTTGGGAAACGACTGCTTGAGCAGGAAGGCCGGGCGGCTCTTCAAGGCCGCGCTGGCCGCGTGCACCGACTGCGTGAAGATCGCCGGCGACGATTCCTTGATGCGGGCGAAGAACGCCTCGGCGTCTTCGGGAGACATGGCGGCAAAGACCTGAAAGGAGCGCATGGGCGGTGGTTGTAGCACCGTGCGCCCAGGGGTGCTCAGGGTGTCAGCGGGTCGGCGCCCCGCGCCAGGCCTCGGCCAGGGCCAGTGCCACGGTCAGGACGAGGCCGGCCGCCAGCGCCGAGTGAAGCCCGGTGACCTCGACGGGCAGCCGCAGCAGGACGTTCGCGACCCCGACCGCCACCTGAGCGAGCACGAGACCGAAGGCAACTGCGAGCAGGCGGCCGAGCACCGGGCTACCGCGGCTGCGCCAGGCGCTGACGGCGATTGCCACGGTCAGCGCATAGGCGACGAGCCGATGGAAGAGGTGGATGCCGAGGGCCCCGGCCCAGCCCGGGAACCAGACGCCATCGTTGCAGGTCGGCCACTCGGTGCAGGCGAGCCCCGAGTAGCGGGAGGCAACCAGTCCGCCGAGGACCATCTGCAGCACCAGCAACGCCGCGGTCGCGGTGACCGTAGCCCTCGTGACCGTGCTCACGGCGGGTCGCGGTGCGGGCGGCGAAGCCAGGTGGAACAGGGCACGCGTGATGAACGCCAGGCCGAGGGCGAAGGCGTTGCCCGTCAGCAGGTGTGACGTGACGGTCCACGACGCCAGCAGCTGCCAGACGGTGAGGGCGCCCAGCAGGATCTGCAGCGCGAGCAGAGCGCCGGTCAGCACGATCTTTCCGAGCAGGGCGGGGCGCAAGACCGGGTCGCGCAGGGCCGCGACGGAAGCCGCGAGGAACAGCAGCGAGATGCTGCCCGCAATCGCGCGGTGGCCCCACTCGAAGGCGACGCGCACGTCGAACTGCGGAACGACTTCTCCGAAGCACAGCGGCCAGTCGGGACAGGCGAGTCCGGCGCCGTGTGCGCGAACGAGTGCGCCGACCACGATCAGGCCGTAGGTGAGTGCGGTGATGCACGCGAAGGCGCGCGCGAGCCTGCGTGCGCGTTGCGGGAAGTCGTCCGGGTCCTGAGCCAACCGAAGGGTCTCCGAAGAGGGCGTCCAACCGTAGGAAAACCGGTTCGGTGCGCCAACGTGAACCCCTCGGGGCCGACACGAATCCTTCAGATTCCGCGGATCGGGGACGATAGAGCCGGTGTTATGGTTGCAGACCCGATGGCTGGACAGACGAACGACGACCCCCGACGACTGCGGGGTCTACTCGACCGAGCGCGCGATCTCGCCCGAGAGCACGCCGTGCCCTCTGTGGTGCTCGGCCTGGCGGCCCGGGAGGGCGACTCGTCGTTCCCCGAGTTCGTAGCGTTCCTGCAGAGCGCGTTGCGTGTGGAAGACGCGATCTTCCGCATGACGCGGGAGCGGGCGGTGATCCATCTTGCCGACCTCGATTCCGGCAGGGCCGAGGAAGTCTTCGGTCGACTGATTACGGACTTCTCGGACGAGTTCCCGTCGATGACCGCTCCGGACTTCGAGGTCCGCTACTTCGAGGTCAAGCCCGGTCTGTCGGAGCTGCGCGTTCGCGACGTGCTGACCGAGCTGTTCTCCGGGCAAACGGTCCACTGACCCAGCGGCGGGCTGCCGCCGGTCGACCCGCCGCCTACCAGTAGATCAGGACGCCGAGGGTGGCCGTGTGGGCGACGATGTCCTCATTGAGGGTCGCGTCGTAGTTCAGGCTGAGGCTGACGTTCCCCTCGCCGACCACGGTCCAGCCGACGCCGACGACGGCCACGTCCCGGCCGACCTCCGCTCCCTTGACTTCGAATAGCGCCGGGCCGGTGGTCACGTCGTCGAAGCGCGCCGCGACGTTGCGGTCGAGGTCGCCGAATTCGTGTGCCCAGCGCACCCGCAGCTCGGGCACGATGTCGGTCCGCGGGTCCATCGAGAAGGGCCGGTACACGCGAACCCCCAGGTTCGTGACGATGGAGCTGAAGTTCTCGCTGTCGACGTTCAGGTTGAGGCCGGGCGCGCCGGTCTCGGTGAACTCTTCCGTGTCGACGTAGGTGTACTGAAAGGACGCCGACGGCTGGAAGAAGAACTCGGCGAGCTCGAGAGACGCCAGGCCGGCCTCGGCGTAGCCCGACAGCGACGAGCCGTCGAAATCGCCGTCGGCCTTCTCGTACAGGCCACCGAAGCTGACGCGGCGGGTCGTTTCCATCGTCGTGTAGGCATATCGGGCGACGCCGCCCAGGTAGAAGAGGTCCGTCGAGAAGGCGCCGTAGACCGCGCCCTGGAAGGTGTCTCCGGTGCCCCAGGTGGTGAGGTCGCTCACCGAAAGCTTCGAACGCGTGTAGCCGGCGGCCGCACCGAGCATGACGCTGTCGGTGATCGACCAGTCGACGCCACCGGAGGTGCCATACAGATTGAAGTCGGTGTCGTGGGTGCCGTCGGGCAGCTGGTTCGTGGGCGCGCCGGCCGTGCCGCCTCCAGTGCCCTCGATGGACGCGAAGGTCGCGAAGCCGTCCAGCCAGCCGCCGAGCCCGGACTCTCCGCGCAGGGAAACGAAGCTGAACGGAGAGGCGTGGCGTCGCCCGTTGGCGGCGACTCCGGGCAGCGCCATGGCCGTGGTGATGCTCGAGGCGTCGAGGGAGCCCGCGAGCGCGGCGTTGGTCCCGAGGCTCGGCAGCAGAGGGCGCGTCATCGAGAGGGGGTAGGGGACGCCGCCGTCGTCGTGGGCGCCGTCCGACGCGTCGGGATGTCGCATGCGCTGAGACAGCGCGCCGAGGAACTGGGTCGCGACGGCCAGCCGCGCGTTGCCGAAGCCGGCGAGACCCTCGCCGCCCATCTGGTCGAGGGCGTGGGGGACTTCGCTCTGGGTGAGGACGTTGAGACTGTCCCGTACCTCCATGAGCTCGGGATCGTCGATCACGTCGTCCAGGACGAGCGCCGAGCCCACGGCGCGTTGGTTCTTGCTCTGCGAGCAGGCGCCGTCGAGCTGCAGGTCTTCGGTGAGGGTCAGCTGCAAGGTGTTGCCGGCGATCCCGAGACCCGTCGTGAAGAAGCAGAAGTCGTTCTGCACGCTCGGAATCCCGCTGATGCCGCCGCTCGCGAACAGGATGTCGTACACGCGAGTGGTGCTGTAGTCACCCGACGCCGGGATCACGGTGACGAGGGAGTTGCCGGACAGGGTTGCCTGGCCTCCCACATCGACCTGGTCCGACGCGTTCGCTGCGTCCTGGACGTCGACCTCGAAGGTGGCGCTGTCGTCGACGGTCAGGTCACCGTCGATGGTGAGGGTGTCGATGGTGCCGGCGCTGCCCGGGGCCAGGGTGCCCGCCACGCTCACGTCGCCCGTCGCGCGGCCGTTGCCAGCGAGTCTGCCGTTCGTCCGGACGTCGACGGTCCCGCCGAGGATCGCGGCGCCGCCGAGGTCGAGTTCACCGCCGCGGACGGTCGTCGTACCCGCCCAGGTGCCGTAGTCCGCCAGCAGGGTGACGCGCCCGCTGCCGGCCTTGTCGAGAGTGCCGTCGCCGGTGATCGGCGCGCCAAAGCTGCCGTTGAAGTTCTGCTCGAAGCGCAGGGTGCCGTCGACGTTGACCAGCGTGTTGGTGGCGCCGGGCAGGGTGTCCGTCGAGACGCTGAGGACGCCTTCGTCGATGACCGTCGGGCCCGTGTAGCTGTTGTCGCCGCTGAGGGCGACGGTCCCCGTGCCGCTCTTTTCGAGGCCGCCGGCGCCGGACAGGACGCCGCTGTAGCTGCCGGCGTTGCTCTGCTCGAAGCGGACGATGGCGCCGGACTCGACCACGATGTCGCCGGGGAACGACCCGGTGGTGCCCTGGAGCACGCCCTGCATGACGGTCGAGTCGCCCGTGAAGCTGTTGCTGCCCGCGAGAACGAGGGTGCCTTCGCCGTCCTTCCGGAGCCCGCCATCGCCCGCGACGCTTCCGCGCAGGGTCGAGGTGACTCCGGTTCCGACGACGAATTCCGTCGTGACGCCGTTCATCAGGTAGAGGTCCGACCCGGCAACATCCGGGGTGCCGGACCCGACCAGGGCGCGCTGGACGCTGTTGTTGGTCGTGATGTCGCCGTCCGCACTGGTGACGATCTGCAGCTCGCCCCCGGTTCGCACGAAGACGGCGCCGCCGAGGCTCGAGCCGGCACCCCCGGTTCCCGTGACCGTTCCGTTGCCGCCGCCGAAGCCGCCGTCACTCGGCGTCGCATTGCTGCTGCCGCCGCCGCCGCCACCGAAGCCGCCGCGTCCGCCGACGCCACCGATGACCGGCGTCTCGTCGTCCTCGTCACCCGGGTCGCCGGATCCGCCGCCGCCGCCGAAGTCACCCCCGTCGCCGCCGCCGATCTCGCGGCCGCCGCCGCCACCCCCAAAGCGTCCACCCGTGCCGCCGTTCGATCCGAAGCCACCGCCCTCGAACTCGGCGCCGTTCTCACCCTGGCCGCCGGCGATCGGGTTGCCGCGACCCCCGTCTCCGTCGTCGAACTCGCCGCCGCCGTTGCCGTTGCCGATGGGAGCGCCGGGGAAGCCGTTGCCCTCGAGTCCGCCGCCGCCGCCGCCGTCGGTGCCGCCGTCTCCGTTGTAGCCCCCGCCGCCGCCGCCGAAGTCGCCGCCGTTGCCGTGCAGACCGCCGCCACCTCCGCCGACGTTCGGGCCGGCGTCGACGCCGCCGTCGCCGCCTCGCGCCGCGTTGTTGCGGAACACGACATCCGCAACCGAGACCACGGCGTTCGTGTTGACGAAGAGTCCGCCGCCGGCGCCGAGCCCGCCGCCCGCCCGGCCCACGCCGCCGTTGCCGCCGGCGGCCAGTCCGTTCGAGATCGTCAGGTTGCTGATGTTGACGGTGCCAGAGTCGACGAAGAAGACCTGAAAGCGGGAATCGCCACTGAGGGTGAAGTTGGCACCGCGAATGTTGACGTTCGACGCGATGGGCGTCAGCGACGAGTTCAGCGTGATGTTGCTGGAGAGCGTGATGTTGTGGGGCGTGCTCGGGTCAGGGACCTCGTTGATGTCGAGGATGGCCTGACGCAGCTCGTCGGTGTTGCTGACGGTGAAGTCTGCCGCGCGAACCGGCCCGGCCGAGAACACGATCGCGAATGCGAGACCCGAGACGGCCGCAATCGCCTGCCAGCTTCTTGCGCAGCTTCTCATCCGAAAGACAGACTCCGCTCGGGGTGCCGAGGTTCTACGCCCGGCTCGGTGCGAAGGCTTCGTAGACCGCCTCGACTGCCTGGGGGCTGGTGGCGAGGGGCGCGAGGACCGGGGTCGTGACCCCCGCCGCGACGAAGGCCGCGAGCTTCTCGCGGCACTCGTCGACGCTGCCGAGGATGGTCACGCTGTCGATGAAGTCGTCGTTCATCGCGGCCGCGCTGCCGGCCCGGTCCTTGGCCGCGAAGGCGTTCTTGACGCCCGCGGCCACTTCGCCGAATCCGACCCACTCGAAGAACTTGTTGTAGACGGGCGTTGCCACGTATCCGGCGAAGCCGGCGCGTACGAGCTTGCGCGCGGAGGGCACGTCGTCGGTGACGCAGATCTGGAAGCGCGCCACGACATCGTCACTGCTGCCGTCGCGTCCCGCGCGCTCGGCGCCCGCGCGATAGGCACCCAGGATCTTCGGCATGGCGTCGAGAGGCATGAAGTTGATGATCAGTCCGTCCCCTGCCTCACCGGCGAGCTCGATCATCTTCTCGCGCAGGGCCGCCAGGTAGATCTTGAGCGGCTTTCCCGGCAGGGCGCCCAGGCGGAATCCGTGCGAGTGCAGGGTCTTGCCCGCGAAGTCGGTCTTCTCACCGGCGAGCGCCTGACGCAGGACCGCGACGGTCTCGCGCATCCGGGTGAGCGGTTTCTCGAAGGCGATGCCGTTCCACTGCTCGATGATCGCGTGGCTCGATGTGCCCAGGCCCAGGATGAAGCGGTCGTTGCTCAGCTGGGCGACGGTGCCCGCAGCGGACGCGAGTACCGCGGGAGTGCGGTTGTAGGTGGGGACGATCGCGGTGCCGATTTCGACGCGTTCGGTGACCTGGGCGATCGCGCCCGAAAGGGCGAAGGACTCGGCGCCCCCGGTCTCCGCGAGCCAGATGGCGTCGTATCCCCATTCCTGCTCGGCCTTGCGCGCGAGGTCGACGCACTGGGACGCCGACAAGAAGGGCGCGGGAAGCGTGAGAGCGAGCTTTCCGAGGTTGGCGGCGGGGGGCATCGGGCACTCCTATCGGCGGCGCGGCGAGCAGGGGGTCCCTGCGGCGGAAATCTGCGGGAGCCGCAGGGTAGCTCGCCGGGGAGGATCAGGCCGCGTCGAACAGGGCCTGTAAACGCCGGGCGACGGGGCCGGGCCGACCGTTTCCGATCGGCTGTCCGTCCAGTGCCACGACGGGGCGCGGCCCGCGGATGGCGTTCACCGCCAGCAGCTCGTGTGCAGCGCGCAGGTCGCCCGGGGTCAGGTGCCGCTCGCGAATCTCGGGCGCGCGCTCGCGCAGCACCGCGAGACCGACGCCTGCGACGCCGCCTCGGGAAAGGTCGGGCGTCGCGGGGACGCCGTCTTCGCCGACGAGCAGCAGGTTCGAACGCGATCCCTCGACCACGTAGCCGTCTCGGTCGCACAGGATGGCTTCGTCCTGCTGCCGTCCCCGCGCATGGTCGCCGGCCAGGGTGAAGAGCAGGTGGTTGCTCACCTTCGCGCCCGACCAGGGCATGGGGCCCTCGTGGGGGAAGGGCGCCAGGCAGGCGCGCCATGTCGCGGGCTCGTCCCCGGTCGCACGCGGGACGGCGGTCAGATGCACGCTGCCGTCGGCGCCTCGGCTGGCCTGGATGCGAACGATGCCGTCACTGGCTTCGACGCCGGTGCCGAAGGCCGCGCGCCCGGTCTCCTCGAGGCCCGTGATGACCCGGTCTTCGCACAGCTCTCCGATGCCCAGGCGGCGTGCGTCGCGTACGAGCCGCGCGGCGTGGCGCGCGGCGAAGCGCACCTGCCCAGCCTGGTAGCGTGCGGTGGTGTAACAGCCGAGACCGGTGGTGAAGGCCGAGTCCGCGGGCGACAGCGCCGGATCGTCGCGGGCGACGAGTCGGCCGTCGACCCAGCAGGGCCCGGGCTTCGACGAGTCGGATGCGCGGGGCTTCAGACGAGCGCTCTAGCGGTCCGCGATGGGGACGTAGGGCGTCTTGGTCGGCCCTTCGTAGATCTGTCGCGGTCGGCCGATCTTGAACTCGGGGTCTTCGTGCATTTCCATCCAATGCGCGATCCAGCCCGGCAAGCGGCCGATGGCGAACAGCGCCGTGAACATGTGCGCCGGAATGCCGATGGCGTTGTAGATGACGCCCGAGTAGAAGTCGACGTTCGGGTAGAGCTTGCGCTCGACGAAGTACTCGTCCTTGAGGGCGATTTCCTCGAGCTCGACTGCGATCTCGAGAAGCTTGCTGTGGACGCCCATCTTGTCGAGCACCTCGAAGCACGACTTCTTGATGATCCGCATGCGCGGGTCGAAGTTGCGATAGACCCGGTGGCCGAAGCCCATCAGTCGAGAGGTGTCGTCCTTGCTCTTCGCGCGTTCGACGAACTCGCGGCCGGTGACGCCCTCGTCGCGGATCTCCTCGAGCATCTCGATGACGGCCTGATTGGCGCCGCCGTGCAGCGGGCCCCAGAGCGCGTTGATGCCGGCGGCGATGGCGCTGAAGAGATTCACCTTCGAAGAGCCCACGAGACGCACCGAGCTGGTGGAGCAGTTCTGCTCGTGATCGGCGTGCAGGATGAAGAGCTGGTGGAGCGCCTTCCGGATCGTCTCGTCGACCTCATACTCTTCGCAGGGATTGGCGAACGCCATGTACATGAAGTTCGCCACGTAGTTGAAGCGGTTCTGCGGGTAGAGGAAGGGTTGGCCGAACGAGTGCTTGTAGGCGTAGGCGGCGATGGTCGGGAGCTTCGCGATCAGCCGGTGCACCGAGATCTCGATGTGGCGCGGGTCGTTGGGGTCGAGGGAGTCGGGGTAGAAGGTCGACAGGGCGCCCACGGCTGCGGAGCAGGCGGCCATCGGGTGCGCGTCCTTCGGGAGCGCGCCAAAGAAGGCGCGAAAGTCCTCGTGCAGCATGGTGTGCCGGCGGATCGACCCGGTGAAGTAGTCGAGCTCGTCCTGCTTGGGCAGGACGCCGTAGATCAGCAGGTAGGCGACCTCGAGGAAGTCGCTCTTCTCGGCCAGCTCCTCGATGGGGATGCCCCGGTAGCGGAGGATGCCGTTCTCGCCGTCGATGAAGGTGATGGAGCTGCGGACGGCGCCGGTGTTCGCGAAGCCGTTGTCGTAGGTGACGTAGCCCGTTTTGGCGCGGAGCTTCGTGATGTCGACGGCGCGCTCGCCCTCGGTGCCCTCGATGATCGGCAGCTCGATGGTCTGGTCTCCCAGGCTCAGGGTTGCGGTCTCGCCCATGGAATCATCCCTCCTGTCTGTGTCGACTCGCGGGGAGTGTTCGCGCCTTCGAGGCGCGCGTCACTCTCGCGTCCTGTCGCGGAACCCTCGCGTACCGGTGCATCTCGTACACCGACCAGACGCGCCGGGCTCTTCGTGCTCGTGCGACTGCGTTTGCGAATTTGGTCGGCTGGTGCGAACAGGATCTGTTCGCCACGCGGAGGCAGAGCCTACAACAAATGGCTCTTTCCCGACAGCCCTGGAATGCCAGAAGCTCTTTGAGATCAGGTTGTTAGCGAGACTTCTGCGAATCGTCTTCCAGACTGACGATGGCCAGCTCTCGCGCGTCGCGACGAGTCCTTGCGTGAACCCGGAAGCGCCCGACGGGATCGAGCCACGGCAGCTTCCAGCGCTCGAGCACCACGTAGCGTCCGCCTTCGGCGAAGAAGTCCGCGACCTGCGCCGGCCGCGGCAGGATCGCCGCTTCGCGGTCGCCGTAGTACAAGATGCCGCCCGCCAGGCCTTCGTCGTCGAAGATGCCGACGGCCTCGCCGGGCTCGGTCAGGCCCGCGGCCAGCAACGCCACGGGCCGCGGTGACTTCTGCTCGTCGAAGTCGGGGTAGACCGCCGTGAAGACGAACAGCTCGAGGGCGAAGACCGTCGCGGCGGCGGCGAGCAGGGGAGCCAGGGGTTTGGCCGAGGGGTCGGTCCCGGCGTCTCCACGCGATCGGGAGACGAGCACCCCCGCCAGGATCCCGACCGTCGTGATGCACGCGACTGTGGCTGCCGTTCCGGCGGACACGCCGAACCCGGGGAACGCGCTCGTTTCGATGCCCCCGGTTGCCGCGACGGTCCCGGCGGTGCCCGCGAGTGCGACGCCCAGCGCGAGGCTGCCGCGAGACACGAGGGCCGGCAGTGTCGCGTATCTGCGCAGCCAGCCATCGACGGCCCCGCCCAGCATCAGCGCCAGTGCGGGAAAGACCGGCAGTAGATAGAGCCCGCGTTTGCCGGACGACAGGCTGAAGAGGACGAGTGGAACGACGACCCACACGACGAGCAGCCGCCAGGCCGGCGGCAGGCTTCCTGCATCGCGTGCGCGCTGCCACAGGAAGAACGGGACGAGGGGCAGCAGCAGGGTCCACGGCATGAAGTCCGCAGGCAGCTGGTAGAGGTAGTAGTAGATCGGGCGCATGTGTGACGAAGCCTCGACGAAGCGTCCCCAGACATTGGCGACGACGGCTTCTTCGAAGAAGCCGCTCGGCGCGAGCGACGTCGCGGCCGCGATCCAGATGCAGACGGGCGCGACGGACAGCAGCAGCGCCCAGGCCGGGACGATGCGGCGAAGGCTGCCGAGCCGGCCCTCCCACGCGAGATAGGCGGCGATCACCAGCAGCGGCAGCCACCCGACGGGGCCCTTGGTGAGCGCCGCCGCACCGAGCGCCGCGTGCAGAAGCGCGACGAGTCGTGCGTCGACCGGCCCGTCTGCCGCCGCATCGTCGCGCGTGCTCTCGATGCGCCAGAACGCGAACAGCGCGAGGACCTCGCAGGCCGTGAGCAGCACGTCCAGTTGGGCGCGCCGCGCGAGGTGCGCAAAACGGAAGCTCGTCAGCAGCACCAGCCCCGCGACCAGGGGAGCCGTGCGACCGGGAAACAGGCGGCGCCCGAAGGCGAAGGTGAGCGCGACGGTCGCGATGCCTGCGAGCACCGAAGGCAGACGGGCTGCCGTCTCCGTGACGTGGCCCGAGATGCTGCCGATGCCCGCGGCGAGCCAGTAGTAGAGAGGGGGCTTCTGGGTATAGGGCTCGCCACCGAGATGCAGCAGCACGAGCCCCTGGAGGCCGTGGTCGAAGGAGCGGATCTCCTCGGCGATCTGGCCGTAGCGAGGCTCGTCCGGGGCCCAGAAGTCGATGGAAGAGAGGCCCGCGCCCAGCAGCAGCGCTGCCGCCGCGAGCAGCGCAATTCGATCTCGCCCCTGCACGTCCGCCACGGATCGACGGTACTCTTTCGCGCGCAGCTCTGGGAGGTGACGATGTCGACGGTCATAGAAGAATTTCACGGACAGCTGGAAGGCAGCATCGCGCCCGCGCGGGTCGCGAGCTTTCTCGACGGTCTTTCCCATGCGGACAGGGTCGTCGCCATCCGCTCGTTGGGGCGGGCGCACCAGAAGAAGCTGTACGAAGCGGCGGACGGTTTCGGTCCGCTCGCCTTGACGGACATCGTCGCGCCGACGGTCCCGGCCTTCCAGCCCGTCCGCCATCACGGCAAGAACACCTTGCCCGTCTTCACCCACTTCGAGAAGCGATTCTGTCGCGGCTCGGATGCCGACCCGGCGAAGCCGGACGAACTCTACGGGTTCAACTTCCAGACCATGCAGCCGCTGACGGGCCCCGGCTACTTCGTGGCCGTCGAGGACACCAACCGCCGCGAGGTGCTCGTCGACTACAACCGCCTGCCCGACGGCGATCTCGCGGGCTGGCCCGACGGCTGGCCCGAGATCCGTTCCAACGAGCGCGGCCTGTCGCGCTTCGTGTACGGCTTCATGATCGACACCCTGCGACGGGTCTCCGAGCACGTGAGCATCGGGTCGGCCGCTCGCAAGGGAAAGGACATGGGCAGCTGGTTCATCCTGGCGCGCGAGGACTGATGGAACCGTCCCTCGCGGTCGTCGTCCCGATCTTCGACGAGGCCGAGTCCCTCGAGCCCCTGCACCGGGAACTCGACGCGGCCCTGGCCGATTTTGGCGAGGCCCTCGAGATCGTCCTCGTCGACGACGGCAGCCGCGACGGCAGTCCGGACGTGCTGCGCGAGATCGTTCGCAAGGACCCGCGCGTTCGGGTCGTCACCCTCGATGCGAACCACGGTCAGTCGGCGGCTCTTGCTGCGGGCTTCGCCGTGGTGCGCGCGCCCGTGGTCGCCACCCTCGACGCGGACCTGCAGAATGACCCCGCCGACATCCCGCGCTTGCTCGCGTGTCTGGTGGAGGATGTCGACGTGGTGAACGGCGTGCGGGTGACGCGCCGGGACACGCGCGTGAAGATCTGGTCTTCGCGGGTGGCGAACGCCGTGCGCAACGCCTTGACCGGCGAAGCGGTGACCGACGTCGGCTGTTCGTTGCGGGTGATGCGCACGCCCTTCGTGCGGCGCATCAAGCTCTACCGCGGCATGCACCGTTTCCTGCCGACCCTGCTGCGGATCGAGGGCGCGCGGGTCATCGAGGTGCCGGTCTCGCATCGTGCCCGTCGCTACGGCGTGTCGAAGTACGGGCTCTGGGGCCGGCTCTTCCAGGGGACGGTGGATCTGCTGGCCGTTCGCTGGATGAAGAGCCGAGCGCTCAGATACCGCGCGCGCCTGGATCGCTGAGCGGGGCTCAGCCTCCCGCGCGTTTCACCTGCAGGCCGCGCTCGGCCAGCGCCTCGGCGACCTTGTCGGCGTGGTCTCCCTGGATCTCGATGATGCCGTCCTTCAGGGTGCCGCCCGTGCCGCAGTGGCGCCGCAGGTCCTTGGCGAGGTCGCGCAGCGCGTCCGGCGGCAGGTCGATGCCGGTGACCGTCGTGACGGTCTTGCCGCCGCGCCCCTTCTTCTCGCGCCGGACCCGGGCGATCCCGTCGCCGGCGGGCGCGTCACGGCCGGCGCCGCGCGGATTCGCGCGGCACTGGCAGCGCTTCTCCGGCAGCCCGCAGTGGGGACACATGCGTCCGTGCTGGGACGAGTAGACGGTGCCGTCTCCACGCTTGGGGCTCATGCGGTTCTTCGTTCTCTCACGCGTCATGCGATCAGCCGGCGGTGGTCCACCATGATGCAGCGGTCTTGTACCACCGCGATGCCCGCGGCCCGAAGGCGTGCAGCCGCCCCACCGTGCACGATGCCCAGCTGCATCCAGACGGTTCGGGGCAGGGGCGACATGGCCAGGATCTCGTCCACGTGCGCCGGGATGTGGTCGGGCGCTCGGAACAGGTTCACGAGATCGACTGGGGGATCGATGCCCGCGAGCGAAGGAGCGGCGCGTTCGCCGAGGACGCGTTCGACCTTCGGATTCACCGGCACGATGCGATAGCCGTGGTCCTGCATGTAGCGGGGCACGCGATGGGCGTCCTCGGCGGGGTCGTCCTTGATGCCGACGACGGCGATGGTGCGCGCAGAGGCCAGGATCTCGCGGATCGCTTCGTCGCTGGTCGGCTGCACGTCTCGCGTGACGTCGTCACCCACGGTCCTGCTCCCTCGGTCGTCTTCGCGCCTTTCGCCTCTTCTCAGCGCGCGCGAATCAGTCGCCGAACACGTCCAACACGTCGCTGCCGCGAACATAGCGCGACGGATGAATGAACTCGGCGAACTCCTGCAGGCTGATGCCCTCCGGCAGGATCGACTCGAGCCACTCGCGTTGGATGGCGTGGTACTCCGTCGGCGTCAGGCCGGACCGGCGGTGATGACGGAAGAGGGAGTCGAGCTTTTGTAGTTCCTGGTAGGCCTCGAACTGGCTGCTGGGCCGGTTGTGCACGTAACGGCGCAGCTCGAAGCCGACGATGCGGCGGGCACCCGTGCTGCGGCGGTAGTCGTCCGCTGCCGCCTGCAGGATCGTCCGCACCTGGGCGGCCCGGCTGCCGTCCGGGGCAAAGACCCGGTCGTGCAGCACGACGGCACGCTCGATCTCCTCGGCGACGAGGCGCACCTCGGAGACGTCGAGAACGGTCTTGCCCGCGACGCGCTCGATGCTGCCGAGATCGCGGAAGGTCGCGGCGCCGCGCGCGGCCGCACGCAGCTCCGACGGCGTCGGCAGTCGGACGTCGATGCCGACGTCGCGCAGCGAGCCCGGGTCCTGCACCCGGTAGTTCGCGGGCACCGCGATCGGCACGTTGGGGCGGATATCGGGGTAGGTGTCCGCCAGTTGAACGCGGGAGATGCCGTCGGGAATGCCGTCGATGGGCAGGTCGCCACCGCCGAACTCGAGCCCTTCGCCCGTCAGGATGTTGAACTCGAGGCTCAGCACCGAGAAGTTGTCCATGAAGGCGGGAGCGTTGAAGGGATCGTCGACGCCGAAGCGCGCGTCGCGCCCCTGGCCCTGCTGGTTGCGGTGCAGGGTGTTGCTGTCGTGGATCATGCCCTCGTCGTGGAACAGGATCTGCTTCGCGACGTAGTCGACGCCGGCGTCCTGGGTGTCGCGACCGTTTGCCCGGACCACCTTGGCGCCCGATCGGCGCAGCAGATGGATCGTGTCGGCGTTCACGTCGATGAGGTCGAGTGCCGAAAGATCGCCGACGGTCACGGTCCCGTTCGGGGCGTCGATGACGAGGGACAAGCCGTCCACGGAAAGCTTCTCGTTCTGGCCCATCTGGAGGACGCCGCCGTCGCCGAGGTCGAAGTGCAGGTTGCCGCCCTGGCGGAAGAAGGTGGCGGCGTCCGGGATGACGGCCCGGTTGTAGATCGACTGGCTGTCTCCGGAGCTCGCGTTCAACAGCACTTCGTCGGCGGCGACGCGGAAGGTTCCGGCGAGGTCCGCGCTGCCGAACTCGGCCCGGGGCGTGGGCGGCGGCAGCTCGAGCTGGATCAGCTGCTGCAGGTTGATGCTGAGGCTCCCGAGGCGCAGCTGGGTGCCGAAGCCGTCGAGGTGCGTGCCGATGTTCTTGCCGAAGCGGATGCGATTCGTGGCCTGCACGGTCAGCGAGTCCTGTCCCGGCGTCTGGCCGTAGACTTCTTCTTCGAAGATGATGCTGCTGGCATTGGCGGTGAAGAGGGCGTCGAGGCGGTCGAGGATGCCCGCTCGCGCCGTGAGGATCGCGTCGCCGATGATCTGGACCTCGTCGCGATAGGTCTGGTCGGCCTCGGTCTGGATCTCGACATCGCCGATGCGGATGGCGAGGTCGTCTTCGGTGCTCGATTCGATCTCGAGGCTGCGCAGGATGAGCTCGAAGAAGTTGCTGCCCTGGATGGTGACCTGGGACGGCGTGAGCAGGTCGTAGAGAACGCGGTCCGCCGTGTTGACGGTGCCGTCGCCGTTCAAGTCGGACATGCGGTCGTAGACGTGGTCGGGCAGGTCCTCGTCGTCGTCGGGTACCGGAGGCTGGCCGCGGGTCGCGCCAAAGGCGGCCTCGAAGTCGTCTTCGGGGATGCCCGCGATCAGGATCAGGTTCGAGTTCTCGACCCGCCCCGCGAGCTCTTCGCCCACGGTGATGCCGCCCACGGCCTGCAGCTCGTAGGGGGTCTCGTCGAAGCCGCCGACGATCTGCAGCCGGTCCGGCAGGCGGAAGGCGTCGATGTCGAGCACCGCGTCGAGCTGTCGGATGGCGAGCCGCGGCTCGGGGCCGAGCACGTCGAAGACGATGCGCGGGTCGCCGGCGTCGACGTAGCCCTCGGGCGCCTCGAGCAGGATGGTGGCCGCGGCCAGCTCGACGGCCTCGACGTTGGATCCGCTGGGGATCAGGACGAGGTTCGGGTCCGTGTTCTCGCCGTTGGCGCAGAAGGCATCGACCGCGCACGTCTCCGGCGGCGTCATATCCGCCGGTGCGATGTCGGCGCGCAGGGTGAGGGTGCGGAAGAGGGTTGCCGAGCCGGCGCTCAGGTTGGTGGTGCGCCCGATCAGGACATTGCCCGGATCGTTGATCTCGACGTCCCCCTGGAGGCTCGCGATGCGGTAGCGGTCGAGCTGTCCGTTCGTCAGGTCGAACTGGGTCTGGGACGGGAGCCTGCCGTAGTCGATGTCTTCGAGCTGCAGGTCGCTGAGATCCGCGTCGTACGAGCTCGCCCCGTCGCGAACGACACCGTTGCGAATGGGTCCCTGCTGTACGAAATCGAAGGTGGCGTCGCCGACGAGGTTGAAGGTCGGGTCGTTCTGGCGCGCATCGATGTAGATGCCCTCGCCGGACCCGCCGACCCCAGCCTGGAGGAAGAAGTTCTCCGCAGTCAGGAAGACGCCATCGGCGAAGCTCAGGGTGCCGTCGCCGTTCGCGCTGTCTCCGAAGGCATCGGACACCAGGCTGATGCCGCGCTCCGCGATGATGTTCAGGGGATTTCCGCTGACGGTCGCCTCGTAGCCGACCTCGAAGGACCCGCGCTTCTGGGCGAACAAGGACGTGACTTCGAGGGGGCCGTCGCGGTCGAAGAGGATGAACTCGTCCGGGGTGTCCGACTGCCCGACCTGGTCGGCCTGGTCGACCTGCAGCGAGAGGTTCGTGCCTCGCAGCTGCTCGTTCAGCACCTGGATCGAGCCCGTCACGCTGCGCAGGGAGTAGCCGTCTGGCTGCACGCCGAGGCTCATGTCGGTGACGCCGAAGTCCGGCAGCAGGTTCCTCGCCGGGTCCTTCAGCAGGAAGTCGGCGTCCTGGATGATGCTGAAGCTGCGGGTCGGGAGCGGCTCCTCGGTGTCCGGGTCGCCGGGCACCGGGCGCATGGGGCCGTCGACGGCCGGGTCGAGGGGGAGCGTGATCTCCGTGTAGTCGATGCTGGGGTCGCGGCCCAGGATGGAAGCGACGTTCTTCGCGTCGACCTCGCCGAATCCGATGGGCTCGAGTTGGCCGGCGACTCGCTCGAAGGTGGCCTGCAGGGTGACGCTGTCTCCCCAGATGTTGTCGTACTGGCCCAGCACGACGTTGAAGCCGTCCCGGCGTCGCACGTTGGTCGCGATGGCGGTGAGGATGACTTCGGTGGTCTCCTGGACCGGGAACTGCCAGAAGCGCTCGCTCGGATCGGTCGTGGTCGTCATCTGGCCGGTCTGGCTGAGGTCGACCGAGCTGGTCGACTGCACGACGAACAGCTCGCTCGGCCCGAGGCCGTCCGCGAAGTTGGCGGAAGTCGGCAGGGCCAGGTCTCCGATGTCGTTGCCCTGGGTGAAGATGAAGCGCTCGGGTGAGGTGACGTCGTCGAGCTGGAAGATCGGCGTGCCCGTCGAGATGTCGATGGTCTGACCGATCAGCTCGATGTTCTCGGCTTCCACGCGCAGCTGCAGGTCGATGGTCTGACCGTCTTCCTGCTTCTGGCTCTGGAAGCTGAGGCCGCCGTTGCCGGCGCGCAGGGTGAAGGTCCGCGTGTAGTCCGGGTCCAGCGCGTCGCGGGCCTCGATCGTGATGGCATCGAGCAGATCTTCCGTGACCTGGAAGCTCGCGAAACCGCCGAGGTCCATGCTGTTCACGCTGATCGGCTGCTGCAGCTCGATGGTGTCCCGGGCCGTCAGGGTCAGATCCGTCTGGAAGACCTTCGTGGCGTCGGCCAGGGTGATGCCGCCGCCCTCGGACTGCAGGATGTAGTCGATGGCGGGGAAGACGGGTTCGGCGATGCCCAGAGTGAACTGATCGGCGTCCGGGATGTTGTCGGCGTTGAGCAGCGCGTCCTGGCGGATCTCCATGGACTTGGTCGGGTTGAAGGTGACGGTGATGTCGTCGGTGTTCGTCGCGAACACCTGGGACTGGGTGCCGGAGCCGTTGTCGGCGGAAGTGGTGTCACCGGCCTGCAGCGAGATGCGCGCCGCTTCGAGCAGCACGCCGTCCTCGAAGAACAGGTTGCCGGTTCCATTCAGACCCGCGTGCACCCGCAGGATGCCGCCTTCTTCTTCGACGAGGTCCTCGACCGGGCGCAGGTTGTTCGCCAGGGTGGTCGTGATCGTGAAGCCTTCGACCACCGACAGGCTCACGTTCAGGGGCGCGATCTCGCTCACGATGGAGATCGAGTCCGGGAACACCAGGGCGAGGTCCGCGCCGGCGAACTTCTCAGGGCTGCTCAGCATGATGTCGAAATCGGCGGGGTCGGCGGCGCCGTCCCGGGACTCGATGCCGTAGCGCATGCCGGCCACGCTGCTGCCCCCGAACTGCGTGACCTCGGGCAGGTCGGCGTCGAGCACCGCCGCATCCTGCAGGAAGCGGAACTCGTCGGGCGCCTTCGTCGGGTCCGTCGGTGCCATGTCGTCGCCGGAATCGATGAAGTTGACCATGGCGCCGATCAGGATCTGGGCGTCGGTGTCGTTGTCGTTCGGATCGTTGGGGACGCCGTCGCCGGCGCTCAGGCTGATCTGATTGGCGCTGATCGTGATCAGGGCCGCGTCCGTCGAGTTGAACACCAGGTTGCCCGTGCCACTGGTGGCACCGGCCAGGTCGAGGATTTCCGTCTGGATGTTGCCGTCGATGACGATGTCGTCGAGGAAGCCCAGGTCGACGGTTCCGAGGTTCACGACCTCGTCGCCGGTGTTGTTGGCGAGCACGCCGAAGGCGTCGATGAAGCCGGTGTCCGCGAGTTCGAAGCTCTGCCCCGTCGCCAGTAAGGTGGCGCCGTCGGTGAAGATCGAGCCCGCGATGGTGACGTCGGCGGGGGTGTTGTTGCCGACGACGGGGTTCGCGGCGGAAAAGCGCACGAAGCCGCCGTTTGCGTCGGCGGGAAGCTCCAGTCGCGTCGTGTCGATGCTGAAGCCGGCGTTCAGGTCGACGTTGACGCCCCGGGCGCTAACGAAGCCGCCGTTGGTGCGGATGTCGGCGTTGAACACGACGTCGCCGACGGCGAATTGGTCGGACTCTTCCATCTGGCCCGCGGCGCCCGAGGTGAGCTCGTTGTCGTTCGCGATGAGGTCGAGGTTCAGCCGGAAGTTCGGGTTGTCGCTGGCGATCTCCTCATTGATCTGGACGTCCTGGGCGGCCACCAGCACCAGGGTGCCCGTGGTGTTCGGGCGCACGAGGTGCGACGGCAGGATGTTGATCGGGCTCTCGACGATGATGTCGCCGGCGGTCGGGTCGCCGGTGAGGGTCAGGAAGCGCGCCTCGGTGGTGACGAAGACGGTGCCCCCGCGCACCAGCGCGTCCTCGATGCTGATCGACGACACGTACGAGTCCGGCGGAATCGACGTCGCGTCGAGGTCCGGCAGGAAGTCGAAGATGCTCAGGCCGGGCGTCGCGGCCTCGGTGAGCAGCAGGTTCGCGTTGGCGGGATTCGCAGCCTCGGCGTCGTTGATGTGGACGTTCACCGGGTCGAGCAGCCACAGCCCTGCGTCGCCGGCCTGGGCGGCCACGGACACGTCGGCGTCCACGAGCAGCGCGCCCTTGCTGGACGTCTCGATGAAGCCGCCCGCGCCGCCGCCCGCGCCGCCTTCGGCCGAGATCGTGCCGAGCACCTGGGTCTGCTCGTCGGACCACAGCACGATGCTGCCGCCGTCACCGCTATCGGTTGCGTCGGCGCGGATCACCGAGTCGTCGCTCACGAGGGTGCCGCGGGCATTCCGAAGGTTGCCGTTGTCGTTCTCGGCGGTACCGGGCCCGCCGCTGAGGGCGCCGCCCGCCACCTCGCCGCCGATGCGGATCTCGCCGCCGCCAGTCGGGCCCGAGGCGTCGATCACGGCGTCGTCGACCAGGATGAGGTCGCCCTCGATGTCGATCGTGCCGCCGCGGCGGTTGTCACTGCGGTAGCTCTCGTCCCGGGTGGCGTCGAGAGTGCCGCGCACCTCGACGATGCTGTCGGCGCCGGCTTCCAGGGCGATGGTGCGCGAGTGGATCTCGCCGGTGTTGCGGATGGCGAGGCCGAGGAAGTCACCTGCTGCGAGCCGGGCGCGACCGCGCGCCTGGGTCTCGAGCACGCCGGTGTTCTCGACCGCCGGCGCACCCGAAGCGTCCGGCATGTGCACCTGGATGTGGGTGTCGTGGCGCTTCACCCAGACCTCGTCCCCGGCGGCCATCACGATGTCGCCCCGGCGTGTCACGATCTGACCGTGGTTCGCGACGGCGCGGCCGATCAGGGTGACGCCCAGGTTCGCCGTGATCGATCCGGCGTTGACGACTTCGCCCTGGATGTTCGTGAAGCGACGGCGCCCGTTTACGAAGTCGAGCTTCGAAATCTCGCCGGCTCCGGCCACCAGGCGCGCGACGTCCACCACCGCCGAGCCACCGAAATAGACGCCCGCCGGGTTCGCGATCCAGACCTGGCCGTTCGAGCTGAGGATGCCGTCGATTGTGGTGACGCTGGCGTCGCTCACCTGCGCGAGATACGACGAGCTGCTACTCGGCTGCTGGACGCGCACGGAGTCACCTTGCGGGATGTCGTGACGCTCCCATTTCATGCGGGTGTGTCGCGTCGCCGTGTCGATCTGGGTGTGGGTTCCCGTTTCGGTCGCACGCTGGGAGACCGCGGCGCTGCCGTGGGTGACCTCGCCGCCCACCATCTGTGCGCTCGCGGGTGCGGGGGCGACAGCCGACGCCAGTGCGAAAGACGCGCTCAGACTGGCACCCGCCAGCCAGCGTCTCGTGACGCGGCCGAGGTCCTGGACGACAGGCTTCTGACGCTGGCTGGATCGCATCGGCTCGTCCTTCATCCGCAGCCCCCCATTAGTACAGCACCTGGAAGAAGAGATGGAACTCCTGATCGCCTGCATCCACGTGGTTCGTGGTCGAATCCGTGCTCTTGAGGGCGACCCCCCAGTCGAGACGCGCACGGAAGTTGCTGCGGATCATCAGCTCGGCGCCCAGGCCCGTGCCCAGCAGGAACTCGCCGGGCTCGACGCCCGGGTTCGGCCGGTCGTTGGCAGACGTCAGCGCCGAGTCGACGAAGGCGCTGAGGATGAAGTCCCAGTCCGCGCGGCCGTACACCTGCTGGGGTGCCACCCGGAAGCCACCGAGCACCGGCAGCGGCACCGGCTCGCGTGCCACGGGCAGGCTGTGAGGCAGATGGAAGCGGTACTCGAAGCTGCCGATGATGACGTTGTCGCCCACCGCCGAGGACTGCTTGTAGCCCCGCACGCTGTACAGGCCGCCCGCCACCGCCTCGGCCTGGGGAATCAAGCGATAGCCGAAGGCGTACTGGCCGCGCGCCGAAAGCGCGATCTCATGGGCCAGGGTCGACGAGCGCTGGGTGGTCGGGTCTTCCCAGCCCGAAGGATTCAGCAGCGGCTCGAGGTATTGGCTGAGGACGAGGTCGCCCTTCATGGCGACCCAGGTGTCGTCGGGCTGTGCGCGCCCCAGGGCCTCGATGCCGCCACTCGGATCGTCGCCCTTGAGGATGTCCTGGGACTTCGCCGGGTTGACGCCACCCTCGAAGGTGATGTTGCTGAAGAAGGTCGAGATGGGGGTGATGCGTTCCATCTCGATGCCGCCTTGGGGGATCACGAAGAAGCGCGACGCTTCCTGGTCCGCCGCGTCGTTGTCGATGATGATGCCGCGGCCCATCATGCCGCCGAAGACGTCGATGAAGAAGGCCCGGTACTGGAAGGCGTTGTAGATGAGACGCCCGCCGAAATCGAAGTCGGTGCCGTCGATCTTCTCGTTGCCCTGGTCGCCGAGGCGGACGTCCGTCGAGTAGGACGTGTACGACGCGAAGACCCGCCAGCGCAGGTCGTCGTTGCCGAACCAGGGCAGCTTCGAGCGGTCGAGCCAGTTCAGCCAGTCGGGCCCATCGCTCGGCGGCCCCCACCACCAGGGCCGGGTCGAGTCGAACCAGGGAGCGTCATACGAAAGGCTGACGCCGTTCAGGTCGTCGAGGCCCGCGCGGAAGTACTCGAAGCGGAACGTGTCGTCCCGGTCGAGCAGCTGGTTGTTCACGTAGCCGAAGCGCTGCTGCCACTCGTTTTGCTCGTTCGTACCGGTGTTCGAGACCTGGGCGTAGACGTACCAGGGCTTCGATTCGGTCACGAGGAAGTCGAGGGAGACGCCGCGCCCGTCGTCGGCGGGGGCGAGCGCCGCGTCCACGCGTCGGCCCGGGTGTCGATTCAGACGGAAGAGGTAGTCGTCGAGCAGATCGCCGTCGACGAGGTCGGTGCTGTCTTCGTCGTCGGCGCCCGTGGGCTGGATGGGCGAGCGCTCGCGGATGCGGTCGTGGACCTCGTTGTCGATCCTCCACTCACCGAGATCCCGGTCGCCCGACGCGATGGTGCGCAGCAGGCGCACCCGGGCAGTCACGATCACGAAGCGCAGTACGGTGTTGCCAGGCGAGCGGAGGTCGCGCTCGGCCAGGATGTCGATGTCGGAGGGATCGGGTTCGACGTAGACGCCGAGCAAGCCGCGTTGCTGCAGCTCGGCGAGCAGCGCCGCAGACACCGTGCCGATGGCATCGGCGTGGAAGGGCAGGGGCGGACCGTCCCGGCCGACCTCGATCCACGTCGCCGGACGATCCGGGTGCGGCGCGATGAAGCCGGTCGTCGCCGTGCCCATGCGAACGCTCAGGGGCAGGATGGAGGAGAGCGGGGGCTGGTCCGGATGCGCGTCGCGGTAGCGCACCTCGATGCGGCTCACGAGGAACTCGGGGCCCGGATCGAGTGGGTCGCCGATGCCGTCGATCTGGGCGGCCGCAGGCGAGGCCGAGAGAAGCGCGAGAGCGATCCCGGCGCCCGCTGCGCACAACGCGACGCGTGCTACCGCTCGCGCGATCGCTGGCCCGACCCGGTTCTCGTCCCGCTCCGCGAAAAGCGGCAACAGTCCTCTTACCAAAGCGCTTTTCCAGGCGACATCGGGGGGTCTCATGGGTGGGCTTTCGGGGGCCGCACAGCCTACCCCGCCTTGGGCCGAAATTCGCCTAAGGGCAGGGCGCTGCGCGGGAAATCGCGCCGGCTGGGCTGACCGGCGAGCCGGGATTGACACCCGACCGATCGGTCGGTAGGTTCGGTCTCCGTGCAGACCCCCGCCTCCGACTCGCGCGCCAAGATCCTCGACATCGCCGAGTCGCTGTTCTCGCGCCGAGGCTATGCCGGAGTCGGCATGCGCGAGGTCGCCCTGGGCGTGGGGCTCGGCAAGTCGTCCCTGTTCCATCACTTCCCGACGAAGCTCGAGCTGTACAACGAAGTGCTGGCGCGCGCGCTTTCACGGCTGGGCGATTCCCTCGCACCGGCGCTGCGCGCCACCCTCGACCCGGCGGCTCGCCTCGAGCGCTTGATCGACGCCCTGGTCGACGGCCTGGCCGAGCATCCGACCACGGCACGGCTGGCACTCCGCAGCCTCTTCGAGGAAGACGAGGTCGGCTACGACCCCGAAGCACCGCCCCCCTACGAGGAAACCCTGCGTCAGCTGATCGGCGGCTTCCAGGCGCTGATCGCCCAGGGTGTCGAGGCGGGGGTCTTCCGACCGGTCTCTCCCGGGCATCTCACCCAGACCCTGATCGGTGCCACCGTCTATCACTTCGCCTCGTCGGATCTCGGCGAAGAGATCCTGGGGAATCCGATCTTTTCTGCCGATCAGGTGGAGGAACGCAAGCGAGAGCTGAAGTCGCTCGTCCGGGGCGGCATCGTCGCCGATACCCCGGCTACCGATTCCCAACGCGCCCGCTAAGGAGCAACACCGTGGACAAGATTCTGGCCGATCACCGCAAGCAGCTCGGAAACTTCGAGATCATCGACTGGGTGGACGAGAACGAGCTCGCCAATCTGCGCAAGAAGATCGACGTCGACGTCCCGGTAGACCTGCACTGGACCTGGGAGTACGGCAGCGAGGTCGAAGAGCTGCGGGCCCTCTACGAGAAGGGCAAGCAGGGCCAGTGGAACGCCGCCCAGGACGTGGACTGGAGCGCACCGGTCAGCAAGGACGAGTGGGTGCTGAACCCCGAGGCGTCGATGATGGCCAACGTCTGCAAGCTGATGGGCAAGGACGAGGCCACCCAGAAGGCTGCCGCCTTCGATGAGCTGGCGTTCACCGTGTCACAGCTGTTGCACGGCGAACAGGCCGCCCTGCAGCTGTGCGGCCAGCTGACGAACGTCTGCGACAAGATGGACCAGAAGTTCTACGCGGCGAGCCAGGTGGCCGACGAAGCCCGCCATGTGGAGGTCTTCGCGCGCTTCCTGTCCGAGAAGATGGGGACCATCTATCCCATCGGCGGCACGCTCAAGATCCTGCTCGACGAGCTGCTCCAGGCCGAGGGCATGCAGAAGAAGACCCTCGGCATGCAGTGCCTGTTCGAGGGCATGGCCGTGGGCATCATGGACATGATGCGCCAGGAATGCCGCAACCCGCTGTTCTCCGACATCCTGTACCGCGTGCAAGGCGACGAGTCGCGCCACGCGGCCTTCGGTGTACTCACCATGCGACGCGTCGTCGCCGAGGCCGAGCCCGAGCAGATGGCCGAGATGGAAGACTGGGCGTTCGGTCTGCTCGAGGCGCTCAACGCCAACCAGCAGCTGGACATGCTGAAGCTCTTCGGGCCGAAGTACGACATCGACCCGGAAGTCATCACGCAGATGTTCACGGCGCTGCCCAACTTCGCCGAGCTGAACAGCCTCATCTACACGCACACGGTGGTGCCGAACCTGCGCAATCTCGGGCTGCTGACCGAGCGCACCGAGCAGAGCTGGCGCGACAAGGGCATGATCTCGGACAGCCACATCGCCTTCTCGCGGAGCCTGTCCCTCGCCTGACAGGTCCTCCTGACAGGATCTACTGACAGGGTCTACAGGACGGGCTCGACGGCCGTGCGCGCGGAGTCGATCCAGTCGTCCACGCGCTGCCATTCCCGCTGGAGCCAGGCCGCCCGGTCCGCCGTGCCTTTCGGTACCTCGCTGCGCGGGATGCGCCAGAAGTGCGCGCGCAAGGTCGCGCCGCGGATCTCTCCTCGCCACAGATCGCGAAAGCGGTTGGCGGCCTCGAGACCGGTGTGTGCGCAGACGACCACGTCGGCGTTGGGGGCCGCCTCGAGCAGCGCCAGCGTGCCGCCGCGGCGCGGGGGCAGGACGTGCCGAAGGGACTGCGCGTCCTCGAGCCGCCCAGGGTCCCCTTCGCCCGCGAGCCGCGCGAGGATCCGGTCGCGCTTCTCAGTCGAGAAGCGAGTCCCTTCCGGGTAGATGAGCACGCCGTCGCCCGGGCCCAGACCCTGGGCAAGGGCGGTGATGCTCGCCAGCTCGTCCCCGCCGTCGCCACTGTGGCGCCGGGCGAAGATGTGCCCCATGCGATTGCCGACGATGTCGAGACACGGGTCCCACAAGAGCTCGCTCTTGAGCACGTACCGCAGGTCGAGGCCGTAGGGGATCGAGACCGCCAGGGTCGGGATCAAGGTGTCGACCAGGGTCGCGTGACGGAGGAGCAACAGGATCGGGCCGCGCGCAGCGACCTCGGCGCTCTCGGTCTCGAGGCGGATGTCGAACGCCCAACGCGCACCCAGGAACAGGGATCTGCCCCAGGCGTTCTGGAGCCGGGCGTTCACCCGTCGCCACCCGCGCGGCCCGGCGAGGCGCAAGGGCAGCACCGCCGCCGCCGCGACGAGACCGAGAAGCTCGCAGGCCAGGTACCAGAAGAGGTACGCGCAGCAGCGGAACGCGCTGTTTCGCCCGCGTTCGAGGACGTCGACGGCCACGGTCACGGGAACCCACAGCGGGGAGGTGGCAAGGCCGAGCACAAACAGCGCGACGACTCCCGGCACCGTGAGAACCCGTCGCCCCAGAGTCTGAAGCAGGGCGTGCATGGCAGGGAGCTTGGCCGCCCGGCCGCCCCGGTCAAGCCGGGGAATCGCCCTCGCGATACCGGTCCAGGGCGGCCTTCAGGCTGCGTTCGACCTCGTCCCGAAGCCCCTCCGGCTCGACCACCCTCGCCCCATCGCCGAAGGACAGCACCCAGCTCACCAGCTCCGCGGTACCGCCCACCTCCATCCGCAGCGCGAGGCGCCCATCGGCGCGTTCTTCGAGGGTCTGGCTCGGGTGCCAGGTGTGCTCGCCGACGTAGGTGGCCCAGCGCGACTCGAACAGGATCTCGACGGGGGTCGCCGGCTCGGCGATCACGCCGAAGGACGACGCGGTGTAGCGATCGAAGTCGAAGTCGTCGCGGATCTCGAAGCGATCGTCGCTGGCCTGGATCTCCTGGATGCGGTCCACGGCGAAGGTGCGGATCTCGCCGCTCTGGTGGTCGAACCCGATGACGTAGAGCCCCCCGGCCCGGTACCAGACCCGGTACGGGTCGAGGACGCGCTCGCTCTCGGCACCCGTGCGCCCGGTGCGGTAGCGCATGCGCAAGCTGCGCCGGCCGATTACGGCGTCGTTCAGGGTCTGGATCTTCTCCTTCGACTCGGCGTACCGCTTGTGAGGCCCGGGCAGCACGCGAAACGATTCACCCAACCGTTCGAGGTAGCCGCTGAGCTCGGGGCCCAGGCTGGCGCGGATCTTGGTCAGCGCCGAGCGGATGGAGTCGTGGAAGACGGTGCCTTCGAGGCTGCGCAGCAGGTCTTCGCCGAAGGCGAGCGCCAGCACTTCGTCGGCGGTGAAGGGCACGTCGCCGAGGTTGAAGCTGTCGAGAAAGCGGTAGAAGACGAGACCATCGCGCTTCTCGCTGACCACCGGGAAGCCGGCGTACATGAGCGCATCGAGGTCGCGATACACAGTGCGACGAACGCACCCGAGCTCGTCCGCCAACTCGTCGAGCCCCACCCCAACTCGGCTGCGAGCCAGATGCTGAACGAGCTGCCACTGCCTTGCAAGCTGGTCACCGCGCACAAGCGAACCTTAGCGTCTTCGAGTCGCGCGTAGGCTGCGGGGTTTGTTACCAGGGGTCCAGGTCGTGGAAGGGTCTGCTCCTCCCTGGGCGGACTGATTTCCCCTGGCCGACTCTTCGTCATGCCATACGTCGTCGCAGACCCTTCCGCGACCGGGACCCAAGTGGCTCCTGTCTCCCCCTCCTACCCCGAGCGTTCTTTCGTCGACTAGCCGTCGCTCACACACGTCGCTTAGGGAAAGAGGGAGCGGCGGGGGCCGGGGCGCGTGCAGAGGAAGTCAAACGCGCTGCGGGCGTCGATAGCACCTCGTCTTCACGGCCTTCTCCCTCCGGCCGGCTCGACGTAGCGGGCTACGCCTTCGCCGGCCTCCAGTCCGAGGTCCGCGAACCCAAGGCACTCTCGCCACCCTCGCAAGCGACTTCCCACGTCTCTTCCCACCCGAGCGTTCTTTCGTCGAGCGGCCGTCTCTCGTCCGTTCTTCTAGGGAAAGAGGGAGCGGCGGGGGCCGGGGGCGCGTGCAGAGGAAGTCAAACGCAGCCGCGCATCCCAGCCCTTCCAGTCGACACACACGCGGTGGTGGCAACACCAGCCCTTCCAGCCCAATGCAGACAGCGAGTCATTCCTCGGCACGCGCCCCCGGCCCACGCCGCGGCTTCGCGCCGGAGAGATCTCACCGGAACCCCGCAGGTCAGTCGGTGAAGAACGCGACCAGCTCTTCTTCTCGGGCCATGGCGTCGGCGTGGCCCAGCTCGGCGAGGGGGGCGGTGAAGTTTTCGTCGAAGAGGAGATAGGAGAGCAGGTCGGCTTCTTGTGAGCCCTGGTCCGAGCTGAAGGCCTTCATGAAGAGACGGTGGAAGGCGGACAGCTCGAGCTTGCCATGCTCGCCACTGACGAGGCTTCCGGCCAGCATGCCGAGATCCGTGGACGGGCGGATGGTGAGGTCGGTGATGCGCTGGACGGCTCGGGTCTCTCGCCGCGATGCGGCGGTATTCAGTTGGTCGAGGAAGTCCGGGCCGAAGGCCTCTTCGCCGTTGTCGATGATCTCGTTGATGAAGTGCAGGCGCGCGAGGTCGGCGTCCAGAGGGCTCAGCATCAGGGCGTTGAGCACCTTGCCGAACAGGAACATCGGGTTTCCGAAGCCGGCGGTGCGTTGCTGCGCCAGGGCCTCGCTGACCGTCGGACGGACGCCGTGGGACAGGCCGATTACGAGCACGCGGTTGGCGCCGAGGCGTACGGCCGGGGACAGCGGTGTGTTGAGTCGCAGTCCGCCGTCGGCGTAGTAGCGCGATCCGACTCGGACCGCGGGGAAGAGCATCGGGATGGCAGCTGACGCCATGGCGTGCACCGGCATCAACCGGATCGGCTGCATGCGGATGTTCGTCTCGGCCTGCCAGCCGGGCACCTCGTTGCTCAGTTGCTCGATGAAGACCACCGCTCGTCCCGTCGCGATCTGCGTCGCGGCGACGCAGACGGCGTCGATGAGTCCGGCCCGGAGATTGCGCCGGATGTTCTGCCAGGGAATCGCGTCGAGCACCAGGCGCTCGAGCGGCGCGGTGTCGAGCAGACCGAAGAGACGATCGGGTCGCTGCCCGGCCCTCAGCTGCTCGGCCAGGCGGCGGACCCCGAGCAGACGCCGGGGCAGGCTGATGATGCTGGCGGGCGTGAAGTGGAAGACCTCGTCGACCTTGAGCTCACGCCAGATGTCGACGAGCTTCTGTCCGCGATTCGCTCCGCCTTCTGCCGTTCCCGCCAGGTAGCAGGCGTGGATGGCGCCGACGGAGGTGCCGCAGACGATGTCGAACTGGGGCTCGATCCCGGTGCGCTTCGGGAAGTCGTCGAGCAGGAATCGCAGTACGCCGGCTTCGTAGGCCCCGCGCGCACCGCCTCCCGAAAGGACGATCGCCCGCCGGGGCTCTCGCGGCGTCGGGGGGGACGGCTCGCTCGTCGCGCTGGACAAATTCCCGGGGCTCTACCGATTGACCCGCTCGACGTACTCGCGGGTGCGGGTGTCGACTCGGATGATGTCGCCCTCTTTGATGAAGAGGGGAACGGAGACGGTGGCACCGGTCGCGATCGTCGCCGGCTTCGAGGCGCCAGAACTGGTGTCGCCCTTGAGGCCGGGATCGGACTGGGTCACTTCGGCCTCGACGAAGGAGGGCAGGTCGATGTTGACCGGCTTGCCGTTCCAGAACAGCACCGTCACCTCGGCGTTCTCCGCCAGGAAGTTGCGGCTGTCGCCGATGACTTCGGCGGGGATCGGGATCTGGTCGAAGCTGGTGGTGTTCATGAAGACGAGGTCCGTGCCGTCCTCGTAGAGGAACTGCATGGTGTCCTCGCGGACATCGGGCTCTTCGCAGCGCTCGCCGGACCGGAAGGTCTTGTCCAGCACCTTGCCGTTCAGCAGGTTCTTCACCTTCGTGCGGACGAAGGCGCCGCCCTTGCCAGGCTTCACGTGCTGGAAGTAGGTGATCACGAAGGGATTTCCGTCGAGCTCGATCTTGAGCCCGTTGCGGAACTGAGACGTATCGACTGCCATTTTCTCTTTCTCTTCAGGGGGTTGCGGGGGCCGAGCTGGCGTGCGGAGCCGCTGGGCGCCCGAGGATAGCGGAGGGGCTTCCCCCTGCGAGTCCCCCGTCATCGGCGGATGGGCCGCTCGAATTGAGAGCGGTCGTGACGCCGAGGAGAGTCAGATCTCCGGGGTCTCGATCTGCACCCGGCCGTCGCCGGCCCGGGCGAGTCCGATCCGGTGTCCCGGGCGGAAGCCGAGCTGCTCCGCGGCTCGCCGGGTATCCAGGGTGAAGCCGTATCGCATCTGCGGGCCGTCGCCGGAAACGCGCAGCCATTGGCCGCCCGCGAGCCCGGCCACCCGGGACGCGACCCGCAGCAAGGGCCCGGGGACCGGCAGGCTGCGCTGTCCCGTCCAGCGGCTGAGCTCGGAGAGCGGCAGCGTCTCGTTGCCCGAGACGTTGTACACGCCCGAGTGTCGGGAGTGGAGCGCGAGCCGTGCGGCGAGGGCGACGTCCTTGTCCGAGATGAGCGCGCAGAGCGGGTCGAAGCCGAGGGGGCGCAGGTCGCGCGCCGGCCAGTCGTTGCGCTCGACCGCCGACAACGAGGGATGGAAGAAGACGGCGCCACCGCCGCAGACCACGGTCGGCACGCGCAGCAGGACGACGCGCAGAGCGTCGTTGTGGACCTCGCCGTGGAAGATCATGTCGCAGTCGACCCAGCTGCGGAGATCGGCGGCGGCGTCCGGGTCGAGGTTGAGTTCGCTGTCTTCCGTCATGCGATTGGCATTGCCCGGTGTCAGCCGGTAGACGAAGGCACTGCCGAGCACGATCAGGTCGTGGATGCCGCGGTCCTGCAGGCATTGCTGCAGGACGAGCCGCGCCTCGGCGGTGCGCGTCGCGACGCCCGCGACGAGGGGGCGGTTCGGCGACTCGCCCGGGCCGTGGCTCGGGACGTGGATGACCGAGTCGATCCGGTGGGCCCGCACCTGGGAGTGGAACAGGTTCGACACCGGTCGGTGCCGGCTGAGGTCGACCCGGGCGTAGACCAGGCGGCGGTCCGGGGCGGCCAGGAAGTGGTCGAAGGACCGGGGCGGCGGACCGTCTCCGATCGCCAGCACCTGTGCAACTCGCTCGTCCCAGAAGAGCCGCTTCACGATGCGGCGACCGAGGGGCTGGTCGGCGTGACTCACGAGCACACGACGGCGCTCGGGGTCTCCGCTCATCGCGACGTCTCCCGGTCCACCAGGCGCTGGATGCGGTGCCGGACCTGCCGGGCCAGATAGCGGACGAGGCGCGGGTCGTCTGCGTCCTTGGGCGCGAAGCGTTCGTGGAACGCCAGTGGCTCGCCGTACACGAGCCGGTAGCGCACGGGGTACGGCAGCAGTCCCAGCGGGCCGAACCAGGGGAAGGTGGGCGTGATCGGAAGCGCAGGCAGGCCGAGCCGGCGCGCCAGGTTCGGCAGGTCGTAGAGGATGGGCGTCTGGTCGTCGCTTCCGATGACGGCTGCGGGCACGATGGGCGTCTGGTGACGGAGCGCCTCTTCGACGAAGCCCATGTGGAAGGTCTGCAGCCGATTGCGCTGGGCGATGGTCTTGCGGATGCCGGCGACACCTTCGGGAAAGACGAGGACCATCTGATCATCGCTGAGCAGATCGTCGAAGTTCTCGCGGGTTCCGATCACCTGCCCGACGCGCGCGTAGAAGATGTTGACCCAGGGCAGCTCCCCCGCCCAGCGATCGACGATGGAGCGCAGCAGCCGCGGCGGATCGCTGTGCAGCAGCACGTCGAGGATCAGCATCGCGCCGTCGAAAGGCAAGAGACCGCCGTGGTTCGCTGCGACGATGGCCGGTCCACGGGTGGGCAGATGCTCGTGGCCCTGGCTGCGTACGCGGAAGTAGAGGCGATAGAGGGCGTAGAAGATCGGGAAAGTCCGGCGCAGGACGTCGGGGGACAGCCCCATGCGGTCGTAGGGGAGCTCGCTGTCCACCAGGTGTTGCAGGGAAGCCAGTCGCTGGCGCTCGTCGGCTCCGAGCCAGCGCTCGACGATGCCCCGGGGCGGTACCGGGTCGAGGTCCGCGAGTAGCGGCGCAGGCCGCCGCCGGCGGTGGAGGGACAGGGGAACGACCGGATCCGGCTCGAGACCTTCGACCGACGGCGCGTCCCGTCCGCTGGCAGCGACGCGCAGCGTGCCCGCGGTGGCGGTCAGGATCGCGAAGGGGTCGAACTCTTCCTGCGCCTCGAAGGGATCGCGTCCCAGCACGGGGAGGTCGGCCAGGGGGTCTTCGGGGTCGAGTCGCGGGGTGATGTCCATCAGGCGGGGTCTCCAGTGTTCGTGCGGGGGTCGCGGGCTTCGAGCTCTTCGGCGAGAGCGGCCATCACGACGGCGCCCTTGTCCCGCGGCGCGTACTCGAAGATGGAGAGGCCGTGCGACTGGGCCTCGTCGATCTTGACGTGGAAGCCGACGATCGTCTGGGCGATCTCCTTGGGGAAGCGCGTGGTGAGCTTCTCGAGGATCTCGTGGGCCATGCGGGTCCGCCGGTAGAAGGTCGGGACGACCATGCTCACCCGGAGCGCCCGGTGGCCGTAGCGTGTCCGCACCATGGCCATCGTCCGCAGCAGCTCGGCGAATCCATCGATGGCCAGAAACGTCAGGGGCACCGGCACCACCACTTCCTCGCAAGCCAACAGGACGCTCAGGGTGAGCGCCCCAAACGAAGGCGGTGCGTCGAACAGCACGAAGTCGTACGCATGAGCTTCGCGTGACAAGTCGAGATTTTGCGCGAGACGCCGTTCGGGAGCGCGGTCCCCGGTTTCCTGCGTCGCGTCTGCCAGACCGGGCGCGAGAGCCAGCGCCTTGTTGGCGACGATCACGTCCAGGCGCGGGATGCGCGTGTGTTGGATGGGAAGCGCGCGGCGAAGAGCCCCCGTTTCCGGGGCGTCCGGGCGGGACGAATCGCCGAGCAGGCTATCGACCAGAAGCTCGATGGAGCTGCCGCGGGGCTTGCGGACATCGAGCCCCAGCACCTTTCCGAGCTGGCCCTGGGGATCCATATCGATGGCCAGCGTGCGCCGGCCACGTTCCATGGCGAGGTGGGAGGCAATGTTGGCGACCAGGGTGGTCTTGCCACTCCCCCCCTTCTCGTTGATGAAGGCAATGCGTCGAGTCATGTCGCACTCGATCCGGGGGTTGACTCCACAGGTATGCGGCGGCGCCCCCGCTGTCAACGGAATACGCCGATCGCGACGAAAAAGGCCCGCGACGTCGCCGTCGCGGGCCTTTCGATGTGGCGCTTTCGTCGTACCCGGTGCGTTCGAGTTCGAACGCTGTATCGCTCAGCCCTTTGCGGCCTTCACTGCCGCAGTCAGCGCGGGCACGATCTCGAACAGGTCTCCGACCACACCGAGGTTCGCGACCTCGAAGATGGGCGCGTCCTTGTCCTTGTTGATGGCGATGATGTAGTTCGAGTTCTTCATGCCCACGAGGTGCTGGATGGCACCGGAGATACCGCAGGCGATGTAGAGCTTCGGCGTCACCACCTGACCGGACGATCCGACCTGGTGCGCGTGGGGCAACCATCCGGCATCCACCACGGGGCGCGAAGCACCCATTGCACCGCCGAGTGCGTTGGCGAGGGGCAGGATCACCTCCGGGAACTTCTCCGGATCGCCCACGCCGCGTCCGCCGGACACGACCACGTCGGCCTTGGTCAAGTCGATACCCGTCGACTCGGCCTGCTTGATCTCGACGAACTTGCTGCGAACGCCCGAAAGATCGACGGAGAGCGCCGTCGTGCTGCCGTCTCCAGAGCCCGAGAACGGCTCCTTGGACCCCGGCTGCACCGTCAGGACGGCCTTCCCGGCGCCGCAGGTGACCTGCGCGTCGAGCTTGCCGTTGAAGACCCGGCGGAAGCACACGAGCTTGCCGCCCTGGTCCTCGGCGTTGAAGCAGTCACTGACGAACGCGACGTCGAGCCCCGCGGCGATGCGCGGCGCGACGTCCCAGCCCTGGGGCGTGTTCGAGATCAGCACGACGTCGGCACCCGATGCCTCGACGCCGGCGCGGATCGCCTTGTTCCACGCGTCCACGCTGTAGTTCGCGAAGGCTGCGTCGTCGGCGACGAAGGTCTCGCCGCCGCCCTTGCCCGCGAACTGACTGGCGAGGTCGCCCACGCCGCTTCCGATCACGAGGCTCTTGACGGTTCCACCGAGCGACTGCGCGAGCGTGACCAGCTCGTAGCTGCACTCGCGGATCGCTCCGTTCTGGGTCTCTGCAACGATGAGGATGTTGCTCATGGATACTCTTCTCCTTGGCTGCGGCGGCCCCTTTACAGGACCCCGAGCTCCTTGATCTTGCCCATGAGGCCGGAAACGATCTCATCGGTGCTGCCAGAAAGGATGTCCGCGGTCGCGTTCTTCGGCGGCGAGTAGACCTTGTCGATCGTCGCCTTGCTGGCGACGTCCGAGACCCCCAGGTCTGCGGCCGTCTTGACGTCGATCGGCTTCTTCTTCGCCTGCATGATGCCCTTGAGCGACGCGTAGCGGACCTGATTGGCGCCGGTCTGGATCGAGGCCAGGCAGGGCTTCGGCAGCTCGACGACCTCGATGGCTCCACCCTCGAGCTCGCGCTCCACCTTGAGCGAGCCGTTGGCTGCCTCGGTGTGGAGGACGCCGGTTGCCGAGGGGACGTCGATCAGTTCGGCCAGCATCGGCGGGACGGCAGACGAATTGCCGTCGTCCGTCATCAGACCGGTGAAGATCAGGTCGGGGCTCTCTGCCTTGGCGACGGCAGCCAGCACCTTTGCGACGCACAACGCGTCCGAGCCGAATGCTTCGGCGTCGTTCACGTGGACCGCGCGGTCAGCGCCCATGCCCAGGGCGGTGCGGAGCGCCTGCGTGACGCGATCCGGACCGATGGAGACAACGACTACCTCGGTGTCGGCGTCGGCGTCCTTGATGCGGAGCGCCTCTTCGAGGGCGTAGGTGTCGTAGCTGTTGATCTCGAACTTGATGTTGTCTTCTTGAATCCAGGTCCCATCGGAATTGATGTCGAGCTTCGCGTCCTGATGGGGGACCTGCTTCAGGCACACCATGACCTTCATGGGGCGTGGCCTCCGGAGTATTATGGGCAGGGAAGGGGGGCGGCTGTCTTTCAGCGCGTCGTTTCTTCTCTATCCGCGATCGGGGTTGCGTCGGGAGTCGCAGCGAGGGATCCCGTGGCTTCCTGCCGCCACGAGGCGGTCAGGAGCGGGTCTCTCGTCGCGCTTCGGCTCTGTGGCACGTGGGATTCGGATCTCGCGTTCCGGGAACCCCTTGTGGGATCACCGGAAAAGGCGGAAAGACCCTACAAGACGGGTCCGGCGATTTCAACGCGGCGAGCGCGGAGTCGCGTAGTTGTTTCCCGTCGAGGGCGGGGTCGGCCCCGGGCGGCGAATGCCGCCCTAAGCCTGCGTCGACTATGGTATAAGGGCGCAGTCCCCCGGGTCCCGCCGACCCACACCGGCCTTCTGGAGGCGCCACCCCATGTCATCCCATCGCTTCGCTCGAACCCGGACTCGGATCGCCGCATGCGTCGGGGCCTTGGGCCTGGCCGCCGTGCTGCTGATGGCAGTCGGGACCGCCTCGGCTGAGGACACGCGCCCCACCGAGATCCCCTACGACACGCCGGGCAACATTCCGCAGCTCAGCCCCGACTATCGCCAGTCGAGCCACAAGGTCGTCCTCATCACCGACCAGAGCATCAGCCCGCGGTCGGTGTCCCTGAAGGAAGGCCAGCTGGTGGCCTGGATCAGCTACGCGTCGAACCCGACCGTGATCGTCTTCGAGCGCGAAGTGGCCCGGGACATGATCTGCCACAGCCTGGTCAACTTCTCGATCGTCGAGGACGAGCTCAAGTCCGCGCCGATCCAGCCCGGCGAGTTCGCGAGCTTCTGCGAGCTCAAGCCCGGCCGCTACGAGTACATCCTCAAGCGGCCCTCGGGCTCGATGGTGAACCCGCACAATCAGGCGCGCGCTCGCCTGCGGGGTGAGATCATCGTCGGAGGCAAGCCCGCGGACGCGCCGAAGAAGAAGTAGGGTCGGACGCCGAGCCAGACGCCTGATCAGACGCCCGATCAGACGCCCATGAACCCCAGGAACATCTCCAGCGAGGTGACTCGCAGGAAGGGGTTGCTTCGCTTCTGCTCGCCCATGGTCGACTGTGCGTCGGCCGAGTACAGGTGCCCGGGGTAGAGGACCGTGTCGTCCGGCAGGCGCTTCAGGGTCGTCGTGAGCGAGTGGTACATGTCCTCGGGGTTGCTGCCGGGGAGATCGACGCGCCCGCAGCTGCCGAGGAAGAGCGTGTCTCCCGAAACCAGCTGACCGGCGCGGTCGGTCTCTTCCACCAGGAAGCACTGGGAGCCCGGCGTGTGGCCGGGGGTGTGAAGCAGGCGGGTGCGGATGCCGCCGACTTCGATCACATCGCCGCCCTCGTGGATGTCGAGGTCGCCCTGGGACACGCCCGTCACCTGCACGAGCCCCGCGGCTTCGTGCTTGTTGACGTGGATCGGCACGGGGTTGCGTTCCATCAGGCGGTCCAGCCCCTCGATCGAGTGCCCGAACAGCGAGCCGCCCACGTGGTCCTGGTGATAGTGGGTGACGAGGGCACCCACGACCTTCATACCGTCGGCGGCGGCCTGGTCGAGCAGGGCATCCACCTCCCAGGCCGGGTCGACGATCAGCGCCTCGCGCGTGCTGAGGCTGCCCAGCAGGTAGGCGAAGTTCGCCATCTCGCCGACGGCGGTCTGGCGGAAGTAGAGGTCGCTTTCGGCGTTCTCAGCGTTCGGCACGGCTTCTCTCCTCGATCTGGACCTGGACGATGCCCCCCTCGACACGGACCGGGTAGGCGGAAACGGAGCAGGCCGGGTCGTCGACGCAGCGTCCGCTGGCACTTTCGAAGGCCCAGGCATGGAGGGGACAGATCACCAGGTCGCCGTCGAGCATGCCCTCGGTGAGGCTTCCCCCCGCGTGGGGACAGGTGTCGTCGATGGCGAAGAAGCGTTCCCCGACGCGGCCGTAGCAGAGACGGACGCCCTTGATGAGACGCCCGTGGAGCTTGTCATCCGGGAAGTCCGCTGCGGGTCCCAGGTCGTGCCAGCTTGCCTCGGACACGCCGCTCAGACCTCGCCGGTGATGGTTTCCAGCCAGTCGTACAGGACGTCGAAGGCTTCGCTGCGGATGTCTTCTTCGCTGCGCAGGGACCGCTTGGGCGCCTTGAAGTTCTGGTCGGCGTCTTCGCACACGTGGAGCCGGGTGGAGGCGCCGACCCCGCGCAGGGTCTCGCGCAGCGTCTCGACGTCACAACGGCGGTCGCGGGTGCCCTGGATGAACAGCATCGGCGCGGTGATGCGGTAGAGAGCCTCGGCGTTCGCCTTCTGGGGTTTGTCCTGGGGGTGCAGGGGGTACCCGAGAGCGAAAAGGCCAGCGAGGCGCAGACGCGCGGTCGCGAGTTGGGCCGCGACGCCGGCACCGGTTCCCTTGCCGCCGAGCACCAGGTGCGCGGGCGCCTGGGTGGTGTCGCGCCCGAACACCGACAGCGCCGCGCGAAAACCCCGTTCCATGACTTCCATCGAATCGGCACCGCTTTTCTTACCCGCCTCGCCGAACGGGAAGTTGAATCGCAGGGTCAGGAACTTGCGGCGCGTGAGGCGCTCGGCCAGCTCGACGATGACCGGGTCGTCCATGTTGCTCGCGGAGCCGTGTGCGATGGCAACGGCCACCCGGGACCCCGTCGGCCACCATTCGGGGATGCCGAGCACGGTCGTAATCTCGTCGACGCCGGAAACCGGCTCGGGGAGACGCACCTTCAGCTCTTCGAAGCGGGGCGATTGCTCGACCACCACATCCCTCCGGGGGGAGTGCTCGCGGGAATTCGGCGTTAGATTACGAAACTCAGGCTGGAAGGCTCGTCGGCCTTCTGTAAGTCATCGGAGTGGCAGTGGAAAAAGTTCTAGTGACCGGGGTGGCGGGTGGCCTGGGCCGTCTGGTCGCGCGCCGGCTCTCGGACCGGTACGCGGTGACGGGTGTCGACACTTCTCGCTGGAAGAGTAGCCCCCGAGGGATCGACACCCACGTCGTGGATTTGCGGAAGCGGAAGTTCGAAGACGTCGTGCGGACCACGCGGCCCGACGCCGTGGTGCACATGGGATTCGTGCGGCACTTCCGCGCATCGGACCGCGAGCGTCACTCGGTCAACGTCGGCGGCACGCGTCTTCTGCTCGACCACTGCGTGAAGTACGGCGTCCGTCATCTGGTCGTGCTGTCGAGCGGCTACGTGTACGGGGCGTTCCCGGAGAACCCCTACCAGATGGACGAAGAGACGCCGCTGTCCGCCAGCCGCAACTACCCCGAAATCCGCGATCTCGTGGAGGTCGACAGCCTGGTCTCGACGAACATCTGGCGCCGTCCGGAGCTGCGCACCAGCGTGATTCGTCCCGTCAGCACGCTGGGTCCGCGCGTGCCAAGCATGGTGCGCGAATACCTGCGCCAGCGGCGCGTCCCCACGGTGCTGGGCTTCGACCCGATGATCCCCTTCATTCACGAAAATGATCTGGCCGAGGCGATGACCCTGGCCGTCGACCACCAGCTCCAGGGGGTGTTCAACGTGGTCGGCCCCGGCGAGGTGCCGCTGCACACGGCCATCGAGGAGACGGGCGGCACGGCCTGGCCCATCCCCGATCCCCCGGCGCGCTGGCTGTTCGGGCGTCTGTTCCGCTTCGGGATGTTGCCGTACCCCGCCGGCCTGCTCGACTTCCTGAAGTACCCCGTGTCACTCGACGGCAGTCGCTTCGCGGAAGCGACCGGGTTCCGCTGCAAGTACGGTCTGCCCGAGATCTTCGCGAGCATCCGGGAGTGACGGGCGAGCCGCAGCGGACGGCAACTCGGCGGACGACGAAGGCGCCGCAAGCGAGAAGGGCGCCGCAAGCGAGTAAAGAGGTGAGGGATGGCTGACCGAAAATCCGCAGTCCGCAAGGACGACGCGCCCGGACGCCGGCGGGCGAAGGCCCTGCGCCAGCGTCGGCGGCCCACCGGGATCCTATCCACGCTCACGGACCTGGTCGGCGCCTTCCAGCCCATGGCGGTACGCCGACTGCAGGAAGAGATCGAGGACCGGGTGGACGGCATCCCGATCGCGCTCAACGACTACGGCTTCGATCGCTACGGCTTCCACCCGGAGACCTTCCGCAAGGGATCGCTGCCCTCGGCGTTGCTCTACCGCTACTACTTCCGCGTCGAGAACCACGACATCGACCGCGTGCCCGACGGGCGCGTGCTGCTCATCTGCAACCACGCCGGGCAGCTTCCCTTCGACGGCATGATGTTGTCGATGTCGATGCTGCTCGAGGCCGATCCGCCGCGAGTGGCTCGCGCGATGGCCGAGTACTGGGTGTCGGAGCTGCCGTTCATCAGCGAGATGGCGGCTCGCATGGGCTCCATGGTCGGAACACCCGAGAACTGCATCAAGATGCTCGAGGCCGGGGAATGCGTGATGGTCTTTCCCGAAGGCGTTCGTGGCATGAACAAGCTGTACTCGGATCGCTACCAGCTCCAGCGCTTCGGGCTCGGCTTCCTGCGCCTCGCGTTGTCGACCAACACGCCCATCGTGCCCGTCGCCCTCGTCGGTTCCGAAGAGCAGAACCCGGGGCTCGCAAACCTCGAATCCCTGGGCCGCCTGGTGGGGGCACCGGCGGCGCCGATCACCCCCACCTTTCCCCTGCTCGGGCCCCTCGGCCTGTTGCCGATGCCCGTCAAGTACCGCTTCTACTTCGGCGAGCCGCTGCACTTCGAGGGCGATCCGTCGGACGAGGACGCCGTCATCCAGAAGCACGTGGACGTCGTCCGCAAGTCGATCACCGATATGTTCGCGCGGGGCCTCGCCGAACGGGAAGGTGTATTCCGTTGATGCGACGCTCCGGGTCGACCGTCTCTTCCGTCGTCACACTGTTGCTGGTTGCGTTCCTGGCGGTGGGCGGGGTCGCTTGTGCGGGCGATGGCGCCAAGCCCGACGCGAAGCCGGCCGCCGGGGTGAGTGCGGTGATCACGCGTTCCGAACCGGCCCGGGCGCCGAGTCGAGTAGTCCTGATCTCCGTCGCGGGCTTGCAGCCGTCCGACTACGGCGCGGGTTCGGGCATCGTGCGCAGCATCGGCGCCCCGATGCCGAACCTCGCAACCCTGGCCGCCCGCGGCGCGTACGCGAACGCGATGACGCCGGTGTTGCCGGCTGCGCCGTATCCGGTGCACGCGACGCTCGCGACGGGTCTGCTGCCCGTGCGGCATCGGGTGCTCGGCGACGAAGTGATGGGTCCGCAGGGGCTCCACGTCCGGGGCATTGCGCGCGAGGGTCGGATCCAGGGGACGCCCATCTGGGACATCGCAGAGGCGAACGGGATCCCGGCGACTGCGCTCAACTGGCCGCTGACGCGCGGGGCGGACGTGCGGCTGCTGCTGCCGGACATGGGCGTTCCCGACCGGGATCCCGAAGCCCGGTGGTTCGAGCTGCTGTCCGGCGAGGCCAGCCCCTGGGTGCTCGATCGGCTGGCCCGAATGGACCCGACCCTGGCGCAGATCCCGTGGCCGAGCGCCCTGCTGCGGGACGAGCTGATCGCGAAGCTCGCGTGCGAGATCGCGCGCCAGCCCGTGACACCCGGGCTCTGGCTGCTCGCGTTCGAAAACAGCGGGACGGCAATCGCCCGGGACGGACCGGACAGCGACGGCAAGCGAATCGCGCTCTCTCAGGTGGATCAGGCGATCGGTCGCATGGTCGACTGCTTCGCGGCTCAGGGGATCCTCGACACCACGACCTTCATCGTCGTGGGAGATCGAGCGCTGTTCCCGATCCATTCCGTCGTCTACCCGAACGTCGCACTCGAACGGGTCGGCCTGATCACCCAGGCGCCCATGCACCTCGGGGCGGGGATCGGCAGCTGGGACGCCTACGTGCGCAGCTACGGCGGCGCAGGGGTCGTGTACGCCGACAGTGAGGACAGCGCGATCCTGGCCCGGCAGGCGCTCGAGGAAGAAGCGGAACGCACGCGTGCGTTTCGAGTCGTCCCCGCCAGCGAGCTGCTGCGCCTGGACGCAGACCCGGAAGCCTGGTTCGGCCTCGAGGGCGGGTCGGGCTACGGCATCGGCAAGACCGCTCGAGGGCTGATCGTCCAGGCCACCCCGCGCAAGGGCCTCGGCGGCTACCTCCCCACCCGCCCGGGTAGCGACGTGGGCTTCGTGGCGTGGGGAGCCGGCGTCCGGCCCGGCGTGCGCGTGCAGAGAATGTCCCAGGTCGATGTCGCGCCCACCGTCGCCACCCTGCTCGGCCTCACGCTCCCGGGCCCGGACGGCTCGCCGCTGGTCGCTATCCTGGGCGCCTGGCAGGCCGCTCGCGAGACGACGGAAGGGGCGAAGGGAGGGCCAGAATGAGCGCCGGAGCGCCGGTCGTCATCGAGCTCAATCCCAGCGAACGACGCCTGTACGATCGACTGCGCGCCCAGGTCGTCGACGCCGAGCCCGGCGACACGTCCGGTCTGCGCGATCTCTTGCTGCTGCTGCCCGACTTGTCGGTGCTGCTGTTCCGGTTGCTGCGCGATGACCGCGTCCCCGGGTCGTCCAAGGTGCTGGCGATCGCCGGGGCCGCGTACCTGGTGTCGCCCATCGACCTGATGCCCGCGTTGCTGTTGGGCCCCCTCGGCCTGGTGGACGACCTCGTCGTGATCGGAGCGGTGCTGTCGCGCATGCTCAATCGCGTGCACCCCGACGTCGTGCGGTCGCACTGGCCCGGGCAGGGGGACGCGCTCGCGGCGATCTACCGGGTCACGAGCTGGACCGAGCGCATGTTCAACGTCCGGCTCGGGCAGGTCGTGGGGCGGGTCTTTCGCCGCCGCTGATTCGGCCGAGCGGGCGGCCCGGCCCGGCGATCAGGTCGCGGCGAGGCGGGCCTGCAGGTTCTGGCGTCGGTCCTTCGGGATGCGTCGTACCTGTCCCTCGAGGTTGACGGCGGCGTGCTCGGTTGCGCCGGTCACCAGCACCACGTCGCCACAGGAGATGCGGTACGCCATCCGAAGGGACGCGCCGCGTACGACCTCGAGCCAGGTCGAAACCGCCAGGCGATCGTCGAACTTCGCGCTGCGGTGATAGTCGAGCTCGACACGGGTGACGGCGAAGTGCATTCCCATGTCGACGTAGTAGGTGTAGGGCTCGTCGTGTTCTTCGAGCCATTGGACACGCGCCTGCTCGCAGAAGCGCAGGTAGTTGCTGTGATGGACGATGCCCATGGCGTCGGTCTCGTGGAAGCCGACCCGGTGTTCGATGGTCGACACGAGGGACGCGTCGGGCAGGGCCTTGGCTTCGATCCGCGCGGAAGAACGCACTGTGACTAGAACTCGTCCTTCAGCTTGCGGCGTCGCCCCAACTCGGCGGCGTCCGGCGAACGCATGAACGGGTTCGTCTTCTTCTCGTCGCCGATGGTGGAGGGGATGGTCATCTCGTCGTCGGTCGCGTCGTGCCAGTCGGCCGCTGCGTGCGCGCGAACCTTCTGCGCCCACTCGAGCTTCTTCTTGACGTCGGCGTTGTCGGGTTCGACGTGAGCCGCGAAGCGCAGGTTGCCTTCGGTGTACTCGTGGCCGCAATAGACGCGCATGTCGTCGGGGAGCCGCGCCAGTTTCTCGCAGAGCGCGGTGTACATCATCTCGGCGGTGCCCTCGAAGAGCCGACCGCAGCCGCCGGCGAACAGCATGTCGCCGCTGAAGAGCGCCTTCGCGTCGTCGAAGACGTACGCGACGTGTCCCGTGGTGTGGCTGGGGATGAACAGGACGCGTGCGGTCTCGTTGCCCACCTGCACGACGTCGCCCTCGTCGACGCCGTCGCTGTAGCCCGCGAGTCGACCCGAGTCGGACACATGCCCGACTACCGGCACGCCGTAGGTCTCGGCGAGCTTCGGGTTCGCCATGGCGTGGTCCGGGTGGTGGTGGGTCGAGAGGATCTTCGTGACCTTCGCCCCGGTCTCCTTCACCCGTGCGATGACGGGGTCGGCCTCGGGCGCGTCGACGATCGCGGCTTCGCGCGTCGCCTCGCAGATCACGAGATAGGTGTAGTTGTCGGAAAGGGTGGGGATGCGCTCGATCTGTAGGCCCATGGCGGGAATCTAGCAGGGCCTCTACAAGAGCGAGAGCTGCTTGGGTTCTGCCGTCAGCGCTGGCTCGCGCGTGCTGCTCGTCGCGGGCTGCGAAGACGCGGGCTGTGAAGGCGCGGGCTGCGAAGGCGCGACCTGAGACGCCGCGGGCCGTGAAGGGCCGGGCGGGCTCGCCTGGCGTGCGTGCGGGTTCCACGCGGGGCACACCGACTTGAACTCACACCAGTTGCAAAGTGCGTTCTTGCGCGCCTTGTACTCTTCCTCGGCTCGCACGGTATCGATCAGCGCAACCGTGCCAGTGCGAAGCTCCTGCAGCTGCTCGGGTGTCCGGCGCGAGCGCCGGACGGCGCCCTTGGCCAGGTAGTACCAGACCAGCTCGACGGGACGGTCCGGCCCGTAGCGGTCCGCCAGCCCGATCTGGTAGAGGGCCAGCTGGCGGTCTTCGTCGAGGGCCTTCTGGTTCGGCACGTAGCCGCCGGTCTTGTAGTCGATGATCTCGATGGTGCCGTCGGACGTCTTCGAGATGCGGTCGATGATGCCCTGCATCTGGTATTCGCCGGGGGCGGTATCCGGCGCCAGGTCGAATTTCACGTGCTCTTCGATCCCGAGGGTTTCCTCGCCGTCGAAGGGATAGTGGCGGCGGTAGTACGTCTCGATGCAGCGCGCGCCGAGCTCTCGGTAGAAGGAGAGGGGGGTTCCTTCTTTCACGATCCGCACGCGGTCCGGGTCGTACTCGACGTCGAAGGACTGCTCGTAGCGGTTGAGGACCTGGGGCAGGGACGGAAGCATGTCCTGGCCGACGAAGACGTACAGCCGCTCGAGCACCTCGTGGACGCGCTTGCCCACGAAGGCCTCGACGCCTTCGGATTCCTGGGGGAGCTTCAGCACGTACTTGAAGTGGAACTGCTTCGCGCAGTTCTCGAAGCACTTCAAGCGCGAATGGCTGTACAGCTCGCCCAAGTGGACCCCCCGTTTCGCCGAGTATAGGGGTCAGGTCCGACCCTGCTAAGATCGCGTGCGTTCTGGGAACGCCTGCGAGCACCCGAGTCCGAGGTGCCCGGAAAGTTCGGAGCCGCGATGACCGCAACAGCAGACACGCGAGAGCCTTCGCACGAGGCCCGCAAGAGCGCGCGGGAGGTCTTTGATCAGACGATCAAGGCGCTCTCGGCCTGTGGGCAGGACGCCATCTCCCAGGCGGTGTGCCCGGGCATCCTCGATCCCAAACTGGCCGTGGACTGGGTCGAGCGCGCGGACCGCCTGATCCGCTTCGAGAGCGATCGGTCGGCCCTGCGGTCCGAAGTGCCAGCCCTGGCAGAGCGACTCGAGGACCTGCTCGGCCGCGTGGACCTGCGAGACGGCGCGACGGCGGCAGATCTCGCCCTCGGCTTCATCGAGCGACTGCCTGCGATCCGCGCGCTCATTGCAGACGACCTGCAGGCGTCCTTCGACGGAGACCCGGCGGCGACGAACCTGCAGGAAATCATCCTCGCGTACCCGACGTTGCGCGCGCTCTCGATCCACCGGATCGCCCACGAGCTGCACCTGCTGGGCGTTCCGCTGATCCCGCGCATCATGGCCGAATACGCCCACGACCGCACCGGCATCGACATCCATCCGGGGGCGACCATCGGGCGGCACTTCTTCATCGACCACGGCACGGGCGTCGTGATCGGAGAGACCGCCGAGGTCGGCGACCGCGTGCGCATCTATCAGGGCGTCACCCTGGGTGCTGCGTCGCTGCGCGATTCGTCGACTTTGCGCGGGCAGAAGCGACACCCCACTGTCGAGAACGACGTCACGATCTACGCCGGCGCGACGATCCTCGGCGGAGAAACCGTGATCGGTACCGGCAGCGTCATCGGTGGCAACGTGTGGCTGACCGAGTCGGTGCCGCCGGGGTCCCAGGTGATCGCCGAGCCCGCACGGCACGAGGTGAGGCCCCAGAGTCCGGACCGGCAATCCGCGGTCCAGCTGCGCTGGGACATCTGACCATGCGAATCGCGCGCGCCCTCGCTCTCGCCTGTTTGCTGCTCTTCACGGCGCCGTCGCTGTCGGCAGCCCAGGGTCTCGCCGATGACGCCAGCGGGACGGGCTCCGGCGGTCCGCCCGCCTGGGCGTACGCACTGGCCCACGACCTCATGAGCCCGTTCTGTCCCGGGCGTACCCTCGCGGCCTGCCCGAGTCCCCAGGCGGACCAGCTGCGCCAGTGGATCCTGTTCCAGGCCGCGGCAGGGCAGACCGAGGCCGAACTCGAGGCCTCCTTGTACGAGCGCTACGGAGACGTGCTGCTCTCGGCGCCCAAAGCCGAAGGGGGCTGGGGGATCTCGGCCTACGCGATCCCCATCGGTGGCTTCCTGCTCGGCGGCCCGCTGGTGGCCTTCGTGATCTTCCGGATGGCCCGCGTTCGCGAAGCGGCGCCCGCCTCGCAGGTCGAACCGAACCGAGCCGCCAGCGACACGACGGACATCGCGCGCGGTCCGGCACAGAGCGATGTCGACCTCGAACGCCTGGTTCGGGAAGAGTTCGCCGGGTCCTGAGCGCGTGAAGATCTACACGCGTCGCGGCGATTCGGGTCAGACCGACCTGTTCGGGGGAGAGCGGGTCCGCAAGCAGGACCTGCGCGTCGAGGCCTACGGGCAGGTCGACGAGCTGAACGCCTGCCTCGGCGTGGCCATTGCCGCGAGCGCCCACGACGACCTCGTCGTCCTCGGGCGACGCATCCAGAGCGCACTGTTCGATCTCGGCTCGTTCCTGGCAACGCCCGACGCGGCACACCGCGAAAAGGCGTCCGTACCCGAAGTCGACGACACGGACGTCGATGCGCTGGAGGCCGAGATCGATCGCCTCGAAGCAGAGCTCGCCCCGCTGAAGACCTTCATCCTGCCGGGGGGCACCCCGCCGGCGGCCGCCTTCCACGTGGCGCGTACCGTCTGTCGTCGGGCCGAACGCACGGCGGTGGCGCTCGACGAGAAGGAGCCCCTGGGCGGCTTCGCGCTCCGCTATCTGAACCGCCTATCCGACCTGCTCTTCGTCATGGCCCGGGTCGAGAATCGTCGGGCGGACGTGCCCGACGTGCCATGGAGCCCGCGCGGCGAGGCTTGAGTTCCCCGCGTCCGATGGGTCGATCGAGTGCGACGGGTCGATCGGGTGAGTCTGCCCGATGAAGTAGCGCTCGGGCTCCTCCATGCGGATCCGGATCCAGGTGCCGATCGCGAGCCCCGTCACGAGGGACGCGAGCAGCGCCAGCAGGACGCTACGGACGATCTTGAGCATCGCTTCGTCCTCCGGGTGCGGTGTACGTCGCTCGGGCCAGACGCCGGTTCTCAGCGCCCGGTGAGGGCGCCCTCGATGAACTGACCGAGCCGGTGCACGAGCGATGCGACGGATTCCTCTTCGGCCTCCCGGACCCGGACCTCGAGGGCGTCGCGTCCCCCGACCCGCTCGAGGCCGTAGGCGCCGTAGCGCTGGGCGAGGGCCGCACAGACCGCGTGAGCCCGGCCCGCGCGCCGCCCGGCTTCCCGGGCACCCGATTCCAGGCCGTGCTGGGCGTGAGCGTCGACGGCATCCACCAGGGCGTCCACTCCGGCGCCGTCCCGGGCGGACACCAGCAGCACCGGGGCCTCCCAGCCGTCGGCGCGGGGCGTCGAGAGCCCGAGGCCCGAAGACAGCTCGCTTGCGGTGCGCTCGGCCACGGCGCCGATGTCGGCCTTGTTGACGACGAACACGTCCGGCAGCTCGAGGATGCCGGCCTTCATGAATTGGAGGCTGTCGCCGGCGCCGGGCTGGGCGACGAACACGAGCGTGTCGACGCCGTGGGAGATCTCGCTCTCGGATTGTCCCACCCCCACGGTCTCGACGAACACATAGTCGAACACCGCGCCCAGGATCTCGACGCTCGCCGCGGTGGCGTCCGCGATGCCGCCGAGCCGGTCGCGCGCCGCCATCGACCGCAGGTAGACGCCGTCGTCGTTGGCGCCGGAACGCACCCGGAAGCGGTCGCCGAGTAGCGCGCCACCGGTGCGCTGGCTCGACGGGTCGATGGCCAGGATGCCCACGCTGCGTCCGCGCGGACGCAGATTGCGGACGAGGGCGTCGAGCAGCGTCGACTTGCCGGCGCCGGGCGCACCCGTGATGCCGACGCGATGCCCACGCAGGCTCTCGCGATTTCGCTGCAGGGTGTCGAGCAGGTCGCGCGCCTGCTCGCGCTGGGGGGCGCGGGTGTCGTCGACGAGATTGAGGGCTTCGGGAACCGCGGCGCGATCTCCGGCCAGCAGCCGGGCCGCCAGGGCCGACGAGCCGCCAGACGACCCGCGAGAAGCGGGGGCTGCGTCAGTCGGCATCCGAGACCAGGTCCACGATCTCTCCCATGATGCGCGTGAGATCGAAGTCCTTGGGGGTGTAGACGCGCTGGACGCCGGCTTCGCGAAGCTCGCTGGCGTCGGCTTCGGGGATGATGCCGCCCACCACGACCGGGATGTCCCCCAGGCCGAGGTCTGCCAGGCGCTTGAGGACGTCCAGCACCAGCACGCCGTGAGAGCCCGAGAGCAACGACAGGCCGATCACGTGCACGCCCTCGTCCCGGGCGGACGCCGCGATCTCTTCCGGGGTCAGGCGGATGCCGTCGTAGACGACCTCCATGCCCACGTCCCGGGCGGCCACCGCGATCTGCTCGGCGCCGTTGCTGTGGCCGTCGAGCCCGGGCTTGCCGACCAGCAGCTTGAGCCGTCGGCCGAGCTTTTCCGAGACGGCGTCCACGCGTGCGCGCACGGCCTGGGTGGTCGCGCTGGTGGCAGCCCGCCCGCTGGCGGTGACGCCCGTCGGCGCGCGGTACTCGCCGAAGAGGTCGCGCAGGGTGTCGGCCCATTCCCCGGTGGTGACCCCGGCGTGAGCCGCCCGGATCGACGGCGGCATGACGTTGCCTCCGTTCTTGAGGACGTCGCGCAGGTTCGTGATCGCCCCCTTCACGTCGGCATCGTTGCGCTTGCTGCGGAAGGCATCGAGGCGTTCGATCTGCTCGCGCTCGGCGCCCTCGTCCACCACCAGGATCGAATCGCTGCCGGCGGCGGTGAGCGGTGAGGGCTCGGTCTCGGTGAACGCGTTGACGCCGACCACCTTCAGATCGCCGGATTCGATGGCACGCAAGCGCGCCGTGTGGGACTCGACGAGCCGCTGCTTCATGTAGGCGTTGTCGATGGCCGCCACCACGCCGCCCATGTCCAGCACCTTCTGCATTTCGGCCAGGGCTTCTTCCTGCAGGCTGCGGGTGCGCGCCTCGATCACCTTCGAGCCTTCGAAGATGTCCTCGTGCTCGAGCAGGTCGGTCTCGTAGGCGAGGATCTGCTGAATGCGCAGGGACCACTGCTGGTCCCAGGGGCGCGGCAGGCCCAGGGCCTCGTTCCAAGCCGGTAGCTGCAGGCTGCGGGTGCGGGCGTTCTTCGAAAGCGTGACGCCCAGGCTCTCGAGCACGATGCGGATTACGTTGTTCTCGGGCTGGGCTTCGGTGAGGCCCAGGCTGTTCACCTGGACGCCGTAGCGGAAGCGGCGCATCTGGGGGTCTTCGATGCCGTAGCGGTCGCGTCCCAGGTCGTCCCACAGGGCGGTCATCGCCCGGCACTTGCACACCTCTTCGACGAAGCGGATGCCGGCGTTCAGGAAGAAGGAGATGCGGCCGAAGATGCGGGGCAGGGCGTCTTCCGGCACGTCGTCGCGGGCGCGCACGGCGTCCAGCACGCCGACGGCGTTCGCCATCGCGTAGGCGATCTCCTGCACGGGCGTCGCGCCGGCTTCCTGCAGGTGATACGAGCAGATGTTGACCGGGTTCCACTTCGGGATGGCGTCGACGGTGTAGGTCACCATGTCGGTGATCAGGCGCAGGGACGCTTCCGGCGGAAACACGTAGGTGCCGCGCGACAGGTATTCCTTGACGATGTCGTTCTGGGTGGTGCCCTGGAGCGCGGCCGGGTCTGCGCCCTGGCGCTCCGCAGTGGCGGCGTACAGCGCGAGCAGCCAGGCAGCGGTGGCGTTGATGGTGAGGTTGCTGTTCATCTTGGCCAGCGGGATCTGGTCGAAGAGCTGGCTCATGTCGTCGATGTGCGCGATCGGCACGCCGACCTTGCCGACCTCGCCCCGGGCCAGGGGATGGTCGGCGTCGTAGCCGGTCTGGGTCGGGAGATCGAAGGCGACCGACAGGCCCGTCTGTCCCTTGGCGAGATTCGCCCGGTAGAGTTCGTTGCTCGCGCGAGCGGACGAGTGGCCGGAGTAGGTGCGGATCAACCAGGGGCGGTCGCGTTTGGGTGCGGTCATGCTGGGGAGGTCCATTCTCCGTCGCCGGGAAGCGGTCCCCGGCGCTGGGCATTCGCCCGATAAGTGTCCGAGAAAGCTAACGAAACAGCATCGTCGGGGCAATTTCGGGTAGAGTCGCGCGGATGCCGGACCGGGACGACTCGTTCTTTCGCCTGTCGCCGGATCGCGTGCTGACCGCGGTCGAGGGGGCCGGCTTCTCGCCGACCGGCCACTGCACGGCGCTCAACGCCCTCGAGAACCGGGTCTACGACCTGCGCCTCGACGACGGCCAGCACGTGGTCGCGAAGTTCTATCGCCCGGGTCGCTGGTCCCGGGACGCCATCCTCGACGAGCACCGCATGCTGTTCGCGTTGCGGGACGCGGAGATCCCGGTGTGCGCGCCTCTCGCGTTCCCGGACGGCGAGACCGTCCGCGAAACCCGTCACGAGAGCGGGGGCATCTACTACGCCATCTGGCCGCGCACCGGAGGGCGATCGCCGGACGAGCTTTCGGACGACGAGGTGGCGGTGCTCGGACGCCTGCTCGCCCGCATCCACAACGTGGGAGCCGCGCTCGAGACGCATCACCGTCCGACCCTGGACACCCGTATTCCCCTTGATGCGCTGGCCCTGCTCGAAGACCGCGGCTTCCTGCCACCGTCCTGCGCGCGCGTCTACGGCGAGGCTGCACGAGAGGTGGTGCGCATCTACGAGCAGCTGGCGGCGGACGTGCCGCTCCATCCGATCCACGGCGACTGCCACGCGGGCAACCTGCTGCGGGGCGCGGACGGCTGGTTCTTCCTGGATTTCGACGACATGCTGGTGGGCCCCGCCGTGCAGGACGTCTGGATGCTGCTTCCCGGGCGCGACGCCATCGCCCAGCGGCAGCGGGCACTGCTCGTCGAGGCCTACGGCGAGTTCCGGGACTTCGACGTCAGCAGCCTGCGCCTGGTCGAGCCGCTGCGCGCCTTCCGCTTCGTATGGTACGCGGCGTGGATCGCCCGCCGCTGGGACGATCCGTCGTTTCCCGACGCCTTCCCGCACTTCGGGTCGCCGCAGTACTGGGAGAACGAGACACGCGACCTGTGCGAGCAGCTCGAGCGGATCCAGCGCGGCGGAGATGTCGCGTCGCCGGGCGAGGAGAGGAGCGCGCCGAAGAGCGACGAGCCCGAGCTGACCAACGAAGACTTCTTTTGGGACCTCTGACGACGTCAGCGGACTTCGAGGGCGTCTCGCAGGGTTGCGCTCTGGCCGTCGGGGTTCGTGACCTCCACGTCGTAGCGGCCGGGTGCGAGGGTCGGCGCGAGGACCTGACCGATCAGCGTGTCCGGTGCGCCGTTCTGACCCGCGAGGTTGGCCACATGCAAGACCGGAAACTCGAGCTCGCCCCGCAGGATCACGCGCGGCGAATCCAGTAGCCCCGTTCCCCGGACCTCGACGATCTCGAGCAGCGCGCCGTCGGTCCGGATCGTCGACGGCGAGATCGACTCGATCTTCGGCGGCGGATGGAGCGCATCGACCCGGCGGTCGAGGATCACGCGGCCCTGCAGGTACGCGAAGTTCAGCTCGCGCAGCCGGGGCAGCGGCGTGCCGTTGCTGCCCGCGAGGTCTTCGAACCCGAGCGTGGGACCGGGATTCATCAGGAGGCTCTCTTCGGGGACGTCACCCTGCGGTGTCAGGTTGTGGGTGAAGTCCCGACCATCGTTGCCACCGTAGAGACCAACGCCGGGCCGGCCGGGCGGTACGAGCCCCATGGCGTGGCCTGCTTCGTGGGCGACGACGCTGGCGACCGCTTGCGCGAAGGTCTCGACGCCCCGGGTCAGGGTTTCTCGCCGTGCGCGTTGGTCCGGGTCGCCGGGGTCGTAGGTCGCCCCGAGGACGACGATGTCGAGGGGATCGCTGCCGGCGGGCGCTGCGAGGAGGGGGCCGAACGCCTCTTCGTAGGCGGGGACATCGGCGTAGTAGACGAGCTCGCGCGGGAAGACACCCGAGGGCAGGAAGTCGTCGCAGGCGTCGTCGGAACGGTCCAGGTTGCCGGGGTCGAGCAGCACGTTCCCGATGAAGGCGTCCTCGCCGGGGGTCTCCCCCGCAACGCAAATGCGGCTGTACGGTCCCCGGGGCGGCGGGTCCGCGCTGAAACGGACCGCCAGCGGGTCGCCGCCCGGCAGCTGGCTCGGGTTCGCGCGGTAGAAGGCCGACGTGCGGTCGACGATCTCGGCGATCACCCACGACTCCATGCGGATGTCGACGGCGGGAGACAAACCGCTCGCGAGGCCGAAGGTCGCGAGGTCGGCGGGGAAGTCCGGCATGGTGTCGCCGTCGCGGTCCGCCTCGAAGTCGAGTTGGACCCACTGGCCACCGGCCAGGGGCGACGGGCCCGTCGGGGCGCGGACGGCGACCGCGAGAGAGACGGATTCCGTCGCGCCGTCCCGGCGTTCGACGGTCGCCCAGAGGGTGTGGCTGCCCGGTGCCAGAACGGGCCCGGTCGTCGCCGAGTCGCCGTCGTCAGCGGCCGCGATCCAGTTGCTGTGGTCGCCGACGGAAAATGTCGCGCCGTCCGGCCGCCGCACGACGGGATCCGACAGCACGATCTGGGTCCCCGGCGCCCACGGCCGAATTGCGAGGCCGAGCGTTTCGGGGATCACGGCGTCCGGCTGCGGGAAGTGAACGTCGATGAAGAAGCCGGACGGTGGAAGGACCAACAGGCCGCGATCGCGTTCGGGAATGCCCCCGATGGTCACCTCGATCCAGGTGGGGTTCGTCGGGTTCGGAGAGTTCGGAAGAGCCGGTGCGAGCTCGGGCACGTCGCTGTCAGTCGGCGGATCGCACGCGAGCAGCGCCCCTGCCAGGCACCCGGCCAGCAGCAGGGCGGTGGACCGGCGCGCGGCGGTTCGGCGCGGGCATCCGTCGCGTTGCACGCGTCGTCGCCGCCTCAGTCCCGACGACCGGCGAGGAAGTCGGCGACCCGCGGCTCGAGCAGCGGCGTGATGCCAGTGGGCCTTGCGGGCGCGGTCGCGGGCAGAGGTCCGGTGCCGTCTCCGAGCACGGCCGCCCGCGCGGCCGTCGCCTGCAGGTAGGCCGGGGTCAGCCGGGGAACGACGTCTGTCACCGGGCGACGAAGCCGCGTGTAGAAGTTGTTGCTGCTCACCACGGCCACCTGGTCGGGGTGGACCGCGAACACCGCGCGGGCCTGCTCGGGGGCGCCCGGCGGGTCCTCGGCGCTGGGGAGCACCCAGCCGTCGAGGGAGTCCGGCTGCGAGAGGCCGGCGGCTCGCAGCATCGTCGGCATGATGTCCAGGGTGCTGACGACGACGCGGATCTCTTCCGGGGTGCTCGGCTTCTGGGGGCGCCAGAAGAGTGGCACGCGGATCTGGTCCAGCCCCACCGAGTGACCGTGGGACAGGTAGTAGCGATCCTCCCCGAACGCTTCGCCGTGGTCGGCGGTCAGCATGACGCCCACGGGCTCGTCCCGGGCGTCGACCGCTGTGAGCAGGCGTGCGAGCTCGCTGTCCACCACCCGGATCTCGCCGCGATAGCGCGCCTCGTAGCCTTCGCGCGTGAACAGACCCGGGATGGCTTGATAGCTCGGGATGCCGCCGCGGCCGTTCGGCGTCGCCAACACCGGCAGTCGCTCGCCGGGGCCGCCGGGCAGGACGGAGTCGCCTGGGCCGGGCGTCGCGCGGTACGGACCGTGGGGCTCTCGGTAGTGCACCCACAGGAACCACGGCGCGCGGACCTCTGCGAGCCAGGCGAGGGCGGCGTCCGTGGTCTCGGCCGCGCCTCGCATGGGCAGGCTGCGCGCCGTCGCGCGACCCGTGCGGTCGTCGTAGACGGCGAAGCCCGGGTGGAAGTTGCGCGACCGGTTCAGCTCGGGGCTCGAGATGAAGGCGGCCGTGGCGAAGCCCGCGCGGCGGAGCGCTTCGGGCAGGGTCAGCTGCTCGCCGCGCAGGAACGACGCCGCGGAGTCGCCGACGCCGTGCTCCGCCGGGTAGGTCGAAGTCAGGATCGACGCGATCGCCGGAGCCGAGCTGGGGGCCGGCGAGAAGGCCCATGCATACCGGGTGCCTTCGCGTCCCAGGTCGCACATGCGCTGTCCGACGCCTTCGGCGCCGCCGTAGCAGGTGAGGAAATCGGCGCGCAGGGAGTCGACGGTGACGAGCAGGAGCCCTGGGGGCGGTGCCTCGGGCTCGCCGCATGCCGACGCGGTCAGCAGAGCCAGGAGCGCGATCGATGCAGCGCCGCGACGCCGGAATCGACGCCGGCGCTGGCGATCTCGGCGGCGCGTCGACCCGTCGGAATGGACGTCCATCGCCGCAGGCATAGCGAACGTGCCATTTTCTGGCTCGGTGTCATCCTCCGGACTCACTGACCGCAGCGAGCGGCAAGCGCCTCCAGGGGAGCCCAAGAGTCGAATGGTCCGAAGCCTCGAACGCGTGGTGGTGGCGGTGGACGACCTCGAAGAGGCCATGCGGGACTACGGGCGCCTGTTGGGGCGCTCTCCGTCTGGCGAAGACCGCTTCGTCCTGCGAAATACGACGGTCCAGCTGGTGGACCGCGCGTCCAGCGAGATCGCCGACCGCAGCCCGGACCCGGGTGTCGCCGCCCTCGTCTTCGAGGAAGACGAGCGCGGCGAAGGCGAGTGGCTGGAAGGCGACGCGACCCGGGGCATCCCGATCGGGCTCGTCGGCGATTCCGCCGACCGGGACGAAGCGAACGAAGCCGGGCTCTCGCCGGAGACCGTCAAGCCCGCGGAGACGGTTTCCGCGCTCGACCACGTCGTGATCTCCACGGGCGACCTCGACGCGGCGCGTGCGCTCTACGGAGGGCGCCTGGGGCTGCGACTGGCACTCGACCGGGTGTTCGAGAAGCGGGGCATCCAGATCCTGTTCTACCGCGTGGGTGGCACGACGGTGGAGGTGGTCGGCGCACTGCCCGACGCCAGACGCAGCGAAGGGGGGCCGGGCGCCTTTGCGCCCGACGTCGATCGGTTCGGCGGGCTGGCGTGGGAAGTCGAAGACGTGCGAGCGATCCACGCGCGCCTGGCCCGCGAGGACTTCGACGTGTCCGACGTGCGCGTCGGCCACAAGCCCGGAACCCTGGTGTGCACCGTGCGCGGGCCGAGCCATGGCGTGCCGACCCTGCTCAAGGGTCCGGACCGGGGCTGATCCGCTACTCTCGAGACCTGCGCGCCCCCTCAGGTCAGGACCCCCGCGTGACTCAAGCAGCCGACCCCGCCGCCACTCTCGCCGCCCGTCTTGCCGCTCAGGGCAAGCAAGCCCTGGATCTGCCCGACGATCTCGAACAGGCGATCCGCGACCTCAAGCGCGAGCGGCGAGCCCTGCTGCTCGCCCACTACTACCAGGAGTCCGAGGTTCAGGACCTCGCCGACGTGGTCGGCGATTCCCTCGCCCTGGCGCGGGCCGCCCAGAAGGCCGACTGCGATGTAATCGCCTTCTGCGGCGTCCACTTCATGGCCGAGACCGCCAAGATCCTGAACCCCGACAAGCCGGTGGTGGTGCCCGACCTGGAGGCCGGCTGCTCGCTGGCGGACGGGTGTCCGCCGGAGGCCTTCGCGAAGTTCTGCGCCGAACACGAAGGCGCGGCGGTTCTCACCTACATCAATTCGAACGCAGAAGTGAAGGCGATGTCGGATCTCATCTGTACGTCGTCGAACGCCGTGAAGATGGTCGAGCACTTCAAGGGCCGGCCCCTGATCTTCGCGCCGGACCGTCACCTGGCCCGCTTCGTTGCGAAGGAAGCCGGGCGGGACGATCTGATCATCTGGCAGGGCGCCTGCGTGGTGCACGAGCTGTTCAGCGCCCAGGGGCTCGAGAAACTGCGCATGCAGCACCCGCAAGCCGAGGTGCTCGCCCACCCCGAATGCGACCAGGCCGTCCTCGACCAGGCCGACTTCATCGCGTCCACCAGCGGCATCATCCAGCGCGCCTGCGAAGACCCGAAGCGCGTGTCCATCATCGCCACCGAGGACGGCATCTTCCACGAGATCTGGAAGCGCGCCCCCGAGAAGAAGCTGATCCAGGCGCCGGGCATGGACGAGAGCTGCGCGTGCAACCGCTGCCCGTACATGCGCCTCAATACGCTCGAGAAGCTCTACCTCTGCCTGCGCGACCTGACGCCCCAGGTCACCGTGCGCGAAGACATCCGCCTGAAGGCGCTCGCACCCATCGAGAAGATGCTGGCCCTCAGCTGAGGGCCGAGCGCGCCGGGCCGCCACCATCACCGCTGGCTCCGCGAGCTGGGTCAGGGCTCGACGATTTCGATCGCGTAGTTCGCGTAGCCGTACTCCGTATTGCGCGCCGCCAGGTACTGGCCTCCCTGGGCGTACACGGTCGTTTCGAACTGCGAGTTGGCGACATGCGTGACCAGCCGTCCGCCACGGATCTCGTACCGCGCCTCGAACACCACGCCCGCCGCGGCGTCTCCGCCCAGGTTCTTGACCCGCTGTCTGCCATCCGCGTCGAAGGTGATCTCGAGGCGGAGACCGGTGATCCTGTCGCGCACGGTGATCGTCTTGCCGACGAGCAGCGCCTTCAGCGCAGCGTCGTCGAGGGCAGTGGCTCCCTGCTTTTCGAGGTCTGCCACCGTGGCACCCGCCGGTGCCTGCTTGCGCGCGTCAGCAGGCGGCGTGTACCAGATGGGTGACGACCAGGCGCGGTCCTGCACGGTCGCCGGGACGACGTCCGGGCGGGGCACGCCTTGCGCGATCGCCGCGATGGTCGTCCAGCGGGGCACTGGGATTGCGATGGCGCGCACGTAGTAGAAGGCGTCGAGCGCGGGGTCGAAGTCGGGGTCCGTCCAGATGCCCTTCAGCTCGGCTGCGCCGACAGTGTTCGTGTAGGTGGCCTTCTCGAGATCGACGGTGCTCGCGATCGCGGAGACCTTACCGGTGGCCGGGTCCGGAGTGCGGTCGCCCGCCCAGGTGACGTCGTAGATCTTCTCGAAGGACTGGCCGTTTCGGGCCCAGCCCTTCACGATCTGCACGCGATCGAGGTTCGGGCCGGTCGGGTCCTTCTGCGCCCAGGCGATGAAGGTGGGCGCGTCGCCGCCGGACGCGGGCAGATCCCCTCCCATCGGCACGCCCTTCGCGTAGCCCGCGTCGACCCAGTCGGCGGCCTCCGCGCTCGCGCTGTCGTAGTCCCAGCCGCCGAAGAACCGGACCTGCATGCGCAGCCCACTGGTGGCGAAGGTCTCCTTGCGCTGGATGGCGCGCCAGAGCGACTCGCGCGTGTTCTCCAGCGCCCAGATGCCCGTCAGGCCGGCGGTGTCCACCTGGCGGTTGTCCATGTTGAGATGCTTGACTGGACTGAGTCGCTTCTCGGGGGTGTCGTCGAAGGTGCCGTGCTCCCCGAAATAGTCGTCGTTGCGGTAGGCAGAAGCGGCGCTGTGCGAATCGGACCCGGACACGAAGCCGAACTTGTACGGGTTGAAGCCGAGCGCGCCCTGCATCGCGATGCCGTCGCGCAGGGCGAGTCGCATGTAGCTGCCGTAGTCCGTCGGGGTGCCGGCCGCGCCGAGGAGTAGCCAGACGAAGACGTTGAAGTCCGCAAACTCGTCGTCGGGCGAAAGGGCGGGCGTCGTCTCCGATTGCCCCTTCACCTGCGCGATCTCGGAGACGGGCTCCATCCGCATCCGCGTGGCGGCCCAGCGTTGGTCGATGGGCTGCCCCGCGTGGGTGACGGTTCTCGGATAGAGCGCGCCGTTGCTCAGGTTGCCATTGTGCGAGATCGCCATCACGTCGTTTCCCGCCGCACGCTGCTCGGCCATCCACTTCCACAGGTCGGGTGGATCCGTCGAGTCGATCGAGCTGAACTCGGTCTCCGAAGCGTGGTTCGCGTCCTTGAAGAGCACGATCCGGTGCAGGTTCTTGTAGTCGGGGGTCGCGGTCCACTCCCAGCCAGGGAAGGTCGTGAATTTTCCCGGCTCGTAACTGTCGTTCGCCATCTCGATCATCCGCTTCCAGGCATGGCCGGCACCGCTCGGCCCTTGCAGCGTGGTGATCGGAAAGTCCTTCACGAGGCTCGCCGCGAGCAGCTTGTAGAAGTTCATCGGACTCGCCCAGACACCGAACCGGAGCGTCGCCGCCACGACCGGGGACTCCAGACGGAGGGGCGATTCGGGATCGTCGGCGAACGGGAACGCGCCCGTGTATTCCGAATGGTCCATCACGATCGTGAAGTCGAGGGGTTGTTGCAGCTGGACCTGGAAACCGCCGGGATGCGTGACGGCTTCGCCGCGCGCGTAGCGGATCGCCGCGTCGGGACCGATGCGCGTGCCGAACACGTAGGCGTCGATCGACCAGCTCGAGTGGATGTGGAGCTCGCCGAAGTAGGCGTTGCGGCCGAGTTCGTCCTGGCCCTCCTGCGCGACGGCCTGCCAGGGAGCCAGCGCGAGGCTCGCTGCAACAACCCACCGGGCAATGACGCTGCGCCCCGTCGACTCACCTGAGATCATCGGTCTGGTCTCCAAAAGACGGAACGTTTGGCCTGGGGGCGGCCGGAACCTAACAGGAACACCTCGAGTTCTGCACCCGATCGGCTATCGGCCGAAGTGCGGAGCGGCGAGCACTGCTCCGTGTGAGGATCCAGGCTCGAGACGCGGCGTGCAACGGCGTTTCCAGTCAGAGGTAGCGCGAGAAGGCTTTTCGAAACCTCCCGAGGGCGTCCTCTTCGACGACCTCACCGTGGGCGACGATGATCCGCTCGACGGGCCATTCCAGCACCCGGGACAGGCAGCGCCGGGCGACGTCCCGGTCGCGCAGGAGCAGCGAGCGCGAGGTTCGGCCCGGGCCGAAGCCGCCCGGGATGCCGGAGGCCCGCCACACGAAGCGGTCGAGCCGCCGCGGATAGTGGACCATGTTGAAGGCGAGGTCCGTCAGGATCAGGCTGCGGGAAGGCCGGTGGAAGAAAGCCACCTCGGACACGCCGCGTACCGGACCGAGCACCGCGTACTCGATTGCGCCGGACCAGGCGTCCGGCGGTGTCCCGCCCAACTCGGTCGCATCGAGACCCGGCACCCGTTCGACGAGGCCCGGCGCCGCGAGCAGCTGCGCGCTGGAGTAGTGCCTGACGAAGTCGGCGGCGAAGACGTAGTGGAACGAGTTCGGAACGACCACGTAGCGCACGCTCCCGATCGAATTGATGGCATCGATCGTGACGCGGTCGATCGGCGGCGGACCGATCACGACGAACGATCCGCCCGAGAGCCGAGCCAGCGTGGTGCGAGAGGGGAGGAGGATGCGTCCGAAATGCAGGAGCCGGCGCTCGAGAGCCCACAGTCCGTCGCCGATCTGCTGCGGCGCCGGCTGATGGTCCGCGACGGGTCGAGGCACCGCCCGCTTCAGGAGCCGCTCTTCGACAGAACGGCCGGAACTCATCGCGCCGGAACGAGCGTCTTCATTCGCGCTCTCGGTCCGTGTCTTCGGCCCCGACACCCGCTTCGCCGTAGGAGCTGGCAGGGCCCTTGCCGCCGGGTCCGAGTCGGCCGCCCTCGCCGAAGTGTCCCTTGCCGGGCACGAAGTTGAACTCGACGCGGATGCCGTCGGGGTCTTCGAACAGGAACGAGTAGTAGCCCGGGGCGAACTGCTCTCCGGGCTCGGCGGGATGAACCACCCGGGCCTGCAGGGTTTCGGTCACGAACTTCGCGATCGCATCGACGTCTTCCGCGCTGCGAGCGCGAAAGCACAGGTGGTGCAGGCCGACGGTGTCCTGGTCGAAGGACCGGTTTCGCTTGCCCGGCGGTGCGGCGCGCACCAGGATGCCCGTGCGACTGCCGATGCAGTACAGCGTGTCCTCGTTCCGGATCAGCGTTTCCATTTCCAGGAAGTGGCACAGCTTTTCCCAGAAGGGGATGCACGTCTCGGGCTCGTTCACCGTCAAGTGGATGTGGGCGATGCCGTTGACTGCGACCGTCATGACTCGTTCTCCTGCCGGCCGGTCGCGCGCCGGTGCAGCGTCCAGACGCGGCTCTTCCATTCCGGTGCCAGGTTCTCGATCGACTCGAGCACCGCGAGGTGCTCCCGGTGCTGGACCCGATCGTACATGGACCGCGTGAGGGTCTCGATGGTCCAATCTGGATGGGGCCTTTCCACGACCTCGCAGACGTCGCCAGGGCCGATGTCGCCGGCTTCGAGCACGCGCAGGTAGTAGCCGCTGCGCCCGGTTTCGATCACCCACTTGAGCAGCGTCGGGATGCCCGCGAGGCGCCCCGGGTTGCGGCAGCGTTCCGTCGGCATGGTGATCTGAAGCACCGCGCTTCCGATCGCGAGGGTGTCGCCCACGCAGGCCTGGCTGTCGGGGAGCCCGCGGAGCGAGAGGTTTTCCCCGAAGGCTGGCGCCTCGACCGCGCGGCCAGCCAGCTCGCTGAACACCGCGTAGTGCTCCAGCGGGAACACATGCAGACTTCGGTTCGGCCCGCCGTGGGCCGGGTCGAAGCACTCGTCTCCCTCGAAGCCCAGCTCCCCCACGGCGACCCTCTGGGCTTGCCGCCGTTTCCGGATGGCGCTGGTCAGCGGGTCACCGTCGGGAAGCGAGAAGGTCTCGACGGCACTCGTGAAGACAGCTTCAACCTGCACGCTCACTCGTCCCTCCGTTCAGGCTCCGATCGCAGCGGCAACCCAAGGCCCCACCTCGTCGCGGACGCGGGCTTCGTGAGAACGTACGGCATCGAGCTCGAGCACCGGCAGGCTCGAGCGCGCGACGAGTCGGTCGCACACGCTCCGGTAGGAAGCATAGAGGGATGCGAGCGCCTCGGTCCCCTCGAGCCCCCGGGCGACTGCGTAGGGTGTTGTCGCAGAGTAGGTCGTGATCCGCGAGACGATGTCTGCTCCCTTTCGGCGCACGATCTCGTCCCGCAGGTAGGCGCCCGGGTCGGTCTGGACGAGGTAGACGAGATGCGGGCGCAGCGGAGCCAGACACTGCTCGACGGCGGGCAGGTAGGAGTCGATCTCTCGCGCGGCGCGCTCGTATTCGACGAGAAAACGGATCGTGCCCTGGAACAGGCAGGCCTCCAGGATGAACACCTGCGGCGAATCGACGGCCTGGACGCGCGTCGCGAAGGCCTGCCAACGTGCGATGCAGCGGTCGGCGTAGCCCGGATCCCTCGCGGTCCGCATGGTGGCCTTGTCGATCACCGGGTGATCTCGTTGCAGCTCCGGAACCCAGGTCGCGCTCGTGCCCCGCGCTTCGAGGGTTTCGCAAAGCCACTGCGCCAGCGATGTCTTGCCAGAACCCGGGAGCCCCTCGATGAGAATCAAGCGGCTCGGGGCGCCGTGCTCCGTCCGCTTCAAGCGCGCGCTTCGCCGAGGGGCAGCCAGGCGTAGCCGCGGATGAGCTCGTCTCGGCCGCCCGTCTCGCAGACGTCGCCGTGGGCGACCACGACACGCTCGAACGGCCAGTCCAGGATGCGTTCCAACGACTGACGGAAGGCCGCTCGGTCGCGCACCAGGAGCCGCTCGACCAGCGTCGGCGTCAATCGTCCGTAGGCTCGCGCGAGTCGGAAGGCGAGACGAGTCGCGGGCGGGGAGCTGGCGCCCACGTTGAACGCCAGGTCCGTGGCGATCAGGGTCGCGGTCTTGCGGTGGAAGAAGACGACCTCGTTCGCGAACGGGAAGCCGGCGACGAATACCTGGTCGAGCTCGCGTTGCCAGCCGGCGTCGGGCGTGTCACCGAGCACGCCGTCGATCGTCAGGTCCGGGCGCTTGCTATCGAGGCCGGGTGCCACGTGGAGCGAGGCGTCGGGGCAAGCGCGTTGCCACTCGCCAATGAAGAGGTGATGGAGCCGGTTGGGTGCCACGAGATACGCGACGGACCCGAGCGCCTGCACTTCGCGCACGAGATCCGGCGTCGCCGCGATGGGCGAGTGCAACAGCAGCTTCTGGTCCGGCAGGCGCACGACCGTCATCCGCGCCCCGACCTCGAGCCCGAGGAAGCGCAGGGGCGACTCCGTGACCCAGAGATCCGAATCCAGTTCCAGCATGCGTCGAGCGTACCACCGGCGACCGCCCGAGAGACGGATTCACAAGATGCTGCAGCCGAGTGTTTACACATAAGCATATAGTTATATGATGGCGCAATGGCAAATGCTTCGAAACGAGCCGACCCCTACATGGCACTGGCCGACCCGACCCGCCGGCGGATCCTGACCCTGCTCTCCAATCGCGAGCGCTCGGTCGGCGATCTGGTTCGGCGCTTCGACATCAGCCAGCCTGCGATCTCGCAGCACCTGAGGGTCCTGCGCTCTGCCGGGGTCGTGAAGGTCCGGCAGGACGGCAGGCAGCGCATGTACTCGGTGGACTTCCGCCGACTCAAGCGCGTGCACGACTGGGTGTCGCAGTTCGAGTCCTTCTGGGAAGAGAAGCTCGGCGCCCTCGATGTGTACCTGCAACGCACCGAACCCCCGAATTCCGACCGCAAAGGAGCGCGGAAGTGAACCGGATCGAGAACATCGGGCGCCTGCTCGAGAAGAACACGCTGCTCTTCGAACGTCACTTCGAGTTCCCGCCCGAGCGTTTGTGGCAGGCCGTCGCCACGCGGGAGGGTTTGAGTCACTGGTTCATGCCGACGCCCTTCGAGATCGAACAGGGCGGGCGTTTCTCCTTCGAAGGGGGCTGGCAGGGGACCGTGACGCGGGTCGAACCGCCGCGGTGCGTCCAGTTCACGACGGACGGCTCCGACGAGGCCTGGCTTCGCTTCGAAATCGAACCCACTTCGGAGGGTTGTCTCTTCCGCCTCATCGACAAGATGGGAGCGTCAGCCGATCCCGGGAAGATCTTCAGCGGCGACACGCCCGAGCACCTCGTGTATCAGCCGGGTGGCCTCGGGACGCACTGGTCCGGCGTCGTGTCCGGATACCATGGCTTCGTGGACGCCCTGGAGAGCCATGTCTCGGGCCGGGAAGTTCCCTGCGACGTGGACGACCTCGGTCGCCGGTACATGCCCGTGCTCGACGCTTGGCACGCCTGAGCGGATCGATGTCAGTCGGGCGGTCGTAGCCGGTGGTCTTCCGCGAAATAGCCCTTCCGGGAAACGAAGCCGGCTTCGTGTCGGGGCAGCTTGTTAGGCGTTCGAGGATCTCCGCGCGTGGCGTTGACTCAGATCTGCAGGCGCGCTAAACCCCGCGCGCACCACGGGAGCGCAAACCATGTATACACAGCTTCGGGGTCTCCTGAACGCGCTGCGGTTTGCTCAGCTCCGGTTCCTGCTGCCGGCCTAGCAAGTCCAGCGCCCGGCTCAGCAACCCGTTCGGCTCTGCGCCTGGTTGGCGTAGTGCTGGCGTAGCACTGGAATCCCGCGCGCCTGTAGAGGCGTGCGCGACGCCGCGGGTGTGCCCGCGGCACGGGAAGGGGGGAGTCATGTCTACCCTCGTGATGGTCGAAAAGGACGGCGTCGCCTGCATGGCGGCCGAAACGCTGACGACCTTCGGCTCGTGGAAGCAGTTGTCGAAGTACACGGCGCGGCCCGAGAAGATCCTCCGCATCGGAGAGTCCTACCTGGGCCTGGTCGGTCTGGTCGCCAGTCGCAACGTGCTCGAGAGCGTGTTCGCCGCGGGCGAGCTGCAGCTCCCCGAGGTCCAGAACGAGCTCGAGCTCTTCGAGTTCTCTCGGAAGTTGCATGCCAAGCTCAAGGACGAGTACTTCTTGAACACCGGCGATGGCAATAGCGAAGCCTACGAGTCCACCCAGATGACGCTGTTCTTGATGAACCGGTTCGGCCTGTTCGGGATGTACGCGAACCGGACGGTCGAGCAGGTCCAGCGCTTCGCCGCAGTGGGGTCGGGAGCCGGTTTCGCTCTCGGCGCGATGTACGCGGCCTATGAAGTGGATGCTCAGGTCGAGGACATCGCGCGGCTTGGCGTCGAGGCGGGCGCCGAGTTCGACGAGGCTTCACAGGGGCCGATCACGATGAAGAAGCTGAAGCTGGACCGGTGAGTGGCCGGGTAGCGCGGGTGGATCTCGTCCGCCCGCGCTACCGAAGGGCCCAGTCTCGGACTGGCCCCTAGGATCGCAGTGCTCGAGGCGGCGTTCGAAATGCCCTGCTATGCAGCCTTTCGCGGCGAACTACTTCTTGACGCACCTGGCCGGGACTTCGGCCGCCTTCGCGGAGAGGAGCTCGCCGTTGTAGGCCAGTGCATAGCTGCGCGCGACCGACTGCAGGCGATGATGCGCTTCACATCGGAGGTCGTCGCTTGTGTCCGGGATGACCGAAAGTAGGCCCGCATCGCGGAGGCAGTACGGGTCGGCCTTCACGCCGGGACTTTCGAGAGAGTATCCGTAGAGCCCCATGAACTGAGGACCGCCCCTCTTGGCCGCCGACTGGGCGTCGATGACCGGGTCGCGGGACTCAAGGGCAGCCAGAACCCAGTGCACCGCGCACGAATCGTCGGGCGATTCTGCACCTGTCTGTGAAGCAATCAGGGCGGCGATGACGAACGTCAGGGCGCAAGCTCGCGGGTTCCTCAAACGTCGCTCCTGCTCGGGCCGTACGCCGGATCGGCGCGAATCGGCGTGGAATAGCGCCGTCGGACTGCGCCGATCCCAAAAAGGGGGGTGATGCCAGAAGGGTACAGCCCCCGTTTGAGCCGGGCTATTTCACGCCCGGTTCAACGGCTCTTGTCGCCCCACCGTGGTAGAAGTGCATGGTCGGCAGGCAGCAGCAACTACCTGCCGACCTTCCCGCGGAGTCGGTAGACCGCAAACGTCTTGGCCCTCCGAGAGGCCGTCAACAAGCAAGCAAGCCCTTGTTAGCCGGCCGGCGATCTGGCTCGCTCCCGCGCGGCCCACTCCTCGCGCGTGTTCGTGTGGGGAAACGGCTCATCGGGCACCGGGACGCCGAGTGCAGAGCAGATTGGCTCCCAACCGTCGCCGGCGGTCCACTCCAGGAGCCGACTCGGCACGACCTCTGACCTCACCCGATCGTTATGAAGGTTGAAACCCTGAATCGCCAGCTCTCGTGTCTCGATCGTTGTCGCGAATCTTGTGGAGCTGATCGCGGCGTTCATGGCGTCCCATTCAGGCGAGACCATTCCTTCCGTGCGCATCACGGTCTGACTCGCACTCTCCCACCATGACTGCGCACTACGAATTGACAAAAGTACGAGTGCCCTCGGGAACGCCGCACTCAGCTCGGGCCAGAAGTACGCAGCAGGCGCGTCTAGCGTGGCGGCGTAGTTCTCAAGAAACTCCACCCAGTTCGGCATTCTTCCAAGCGCCGCGCCGTGCCATACCGGAATGTGCTCCGGGTGAACGAAGACCTCGGCCATGTGGTATGAGGGGCGACCAAGCAGTCGCTCGAGGGCGGCCTTCAATGATTTGGTGCCAGTACGGTAGAGCCCAGCACCCACGACACGAATCGACATTCGTCAGGCCCAACCGAGGCCGGCTAACGGTTTTGCTGTTCAGCGGCGTGGCGACAGCGCCTGGCAACTCGCTGGAACAGCCATCGTTCGAAGCCAGAACGCTACCAGAAGAGACTGCGGCAGGCTGTTGCCACGTCCGTCTGCAACAGCTTGTTGGACGGCGGCCTCCTAGCTCTGAACTAGCGCGAAGGTTCCTGCCCGAGCTGTTTCGATGGCCTCGAGCACCTGGGCAACGAGCGGAAGCAGGTCTGCGATGTCGTTGGACCGGGCTCTCATGGCAACGATGGCCAGGTCGAGTGACAGGAGGTTCTGCTGGAAGGGGAGTCCCTGGTCGACAGTCAGGAAGACGTCGAAGTGGTCGGCCGCGCGAGCCAGGAGATCTCCGTTCTTGAGTCCCGCCCAACCCTCTTCTGGGACCGTGCGGACCTCATGCCCCCCGAGCTCTCGGCCGAGGCGCCTGGGCACGCACTCGTCAAGCAGCACTCGAATCTAGAAGCTCCTTCGCGTGCTCAAGCACTGCGACAGCCTGCGCCTGGGAGACCGAGGGGAAGTCCGCAAGGAAGTCGGCGAGTGGATGCCCGCCCTCCAGGTAGTCGAGCAGGGCCTTCACAGGAACACGCGTGCCTCGAAAGACCGCCACACCTCCGAGAAGGTCGGGATCCGAGTGAATCTCGGGACAGGACTCCGCCATGGCAGGAGAATAGCTGACCGGCGCGAAGTGCGGTGCGGGCGCCCATGTGCCATCGCGTCCTGTCGAGAGCTCCGCCGCCCAACGGACCCGGCGCTCAGCGGCGTGGAATAGCGCCACCGGACTCGGCCGAGCCTGAAAAAGTTGATGCTAGAACGGTACAGCCGTCATTTGAACCGCGCTATTTCACGTCCGGTTCAACGCCTTGTTGGGCGGCGACCTCGGGCTCCTCGAAGCAAGGCGGTCGCGGGCAGTGCGCCGCCTCGAACGGGTGCTCAGCGCGGTATCGACTGATGAGATTCAGGCGGCTCTGCGCGCGCTCAACTGCCCAAGGCGGTTGAGGCTTTGCCAGGAAAGTGTTGAGCCCGCTGACTTCGGCATCGAGCTGCCCCTCTAGAGTACATACGACGCACAAGTCGTGGCCGCGATGCAATTGGATGAGTGCGAGGAGCGAAGGATCAGAGGTGAGAGTATCAAGGACGAGAGACGCTTCATGTTCTTCATCGGCACGGATCGGCGAGCCGTCGTCGTACCGGGCCCATTCTGGTGTGCTCGTGCATGCGCTCACGATGAGCGCTGCTAAGGCGAAGAATCTGACCGACCGGCTACCAAGCACCGTTCGCCGCCCAACGGATCGGCGTTCAGCGGCTTGCGCCGACCTGGCACAGCGGCTGGGACGCCCTTGATTCACGCGATTCTATCATGATCGATAGGCCCCAAGCGTGAGCAAGTCTGCTGCAACGGCATGTTAGGGGGCGCGCGATCACACTGGGCGCATGGGCTACCTACGGAACAGACTGGTGGCCAGACAGTTCGGAAAGATGACTCAGCAAGTAAACCGCGAGGGCGCGATGAAAGCCCGCGAGGTCTCGCTCGATCTTCCAACGCGGCGAAACGAGTAGAAACGGTGCGGCCCAGCCGGCTACGGCCGTGGTAGGCCAATTGAACGCGACGGAGTCGGCGCCAGAGGATGTGAAGTAGACGCCGTTTTCCTCGATGAAGATCATGGGGTAGATACCGACTGTAAAGACGAATGGCATGACTGCGTCGCCGTCCGCTGTGTTTGGTGGGGCTGGAGCGAGCGTCAGCAGAAGATCCGGCGGAGCTGAGAGCTGTCTGCTGAAGTTCACCTCAGCAAACAGACCTGTGCCGCGCAGCGCATCGATAGTGTGCACCGCTTGCCGAATCAGGCTCTCGGTCGTTCTGGCATCGTTGCCGGCGGGCGGAAACATCGGCTCGTCGTCGATTCGGATCTCAGGTTCAACGATTCCGACTACAAGTTTTCCGGTGAGGGATGCCCGGGCAGAATCCGCGACCGCAACCGACGGTGGAATTGGTGACTTGTACGCTGCGCATCCGACCAGCGAGGATAGCAAGAGCACAATCGCGACGAGATGCTGACGCACCGCGCCCCCTAACTAGTTGTTGACCCGCGAGCGATTGTACCTTTGGGCGCGTCAATTGGGGACGCTTCGTTCGGGTTCTGCTTGCGCGCTTATCGCCGGATCTGGTGTTCTGGACTGCGGGGGTTGCGCGCATATCGCCGGAATCGCGCTTTCGCAGGTCGCCTGGCTGCAGGATATCAGCGGCGGGCTGGCGATGTTCCGCGGGGTGGCGGCGTGGCGAGTGGGCCGCGCTCGAGGATCCCGTCGATGACGTCTGCCAGCTTGTTTTGCTCGTGGTCGTCGTCGATCCGGGCGTACCAGCCGAGGTGTGCGGCGGCGATCTGCAGCTCGTAGCAGTGGTGGCGCAGCGGCGCGTCGGCGAGATCGGTGTCGCCGAGGTCCGGTGCTTCGAGCGTCCTTTGCCACAGGTTGGCGCCCGCGATGGCCGGGTGCCAGGGGCTCCAGACCGTGCACCAGGCGACGTCGTAGAGGAAGTCGCCCCGGGCCGAGCACTTCCAGGAAAAGACGGCGGTCACCCGGGACGGGTCGTCGTCGGCGACGAGGACGTTCTGGTGGAGCAGGTCGCTGTGGACGAGGTCTCGGCGCTCGGGGCAGCTGGGGAGGAGGCCGTGGATGCGCGACTCGCAGCTGCGGAAGAGGGCGTCGATGCGCGGTTTCGCGCGCAGCTTCTCGCGCCAGCCTCCCGTGCGCGCGGCCCCGTCATCGGTGATGCCGCCGCGGAGCCAGTCGTGCCAGGTCGTCGAGCCCTTCGCGCCGGGTTCGTACCACGTGACGCCCTCGTCGGGCTTCACGGGCGCGGCGCGGAGTGCGCGCAGCAGCCTTGCCATGGCGTTGCCGATGGCGCTCGCTTCGGCTTCGGGGGCGGTCTCGATGAAGCGGCCGTAGTGACGGCGGGAGATGGCGAAGAAGCCGTCGAAGGCGTGGCCGCGTGCGAGCAGCGCGGGGACGGGCAGGTCCGGGCTCGCGAAGCGCATGGCGGCTTCGTCGATCCTGTAGCCTTCGTCCATGTCGCCCAGGCGCAGGACGAGCTCGTCGTCGCCGGCTCGGTAGGCGTAGGCGGACGACCAGAAGCCGCCCGCCAGGGGGGTCAGGCCGGTGATCGCCACGCCCGCGTGTCGCGCTGCGAGCCAACGCTCGACGTCGGCGATTGCTACCTGGGGCTTCTCTGCGCGCGACACGTCTGGCATCCCCGGAAGACCACGGTGCGCACCGGCCTCTCGAACCTTCTCGCCGGCTTGTTACAGGCCGTACGCCTTCTTCAGGTCTTCGTCCTTCTCGGCCAGCATCTCGGCCAGGCCCACCATCACCTTGCACTGCTTGTAGGTGGCGTCGTCCTGCATCTTGCCGTCGATCATGACGGTGCCGGTGCCGTCGCCCATTTGCTCGATGACGTTCATGGCCCACTTCACTTCTTCGACGGGAGGACTGAAGACCTTCTTGGCGATGTCGATCTGCACCGGGTGCAGCGACCAGGCGCCGACGCATCCCATCAGGAAGGAATTCCGGAACTGGTCCTCGGTGGCGAGCTCGTCCTTGATGTCTCCGAAGGGGCCGTAGTAGGGCAGGATGCCGTTGGCCGCGCAGGCGTCGACCATGCGGGCGGTGGTGTAGTGCCAGAGGTCTTGCTGGGCGACGGCGCGGGCGTCGTCGCTCTTGCCTTCGGTCGGATCCTCGCGCACCAGGTAGCCCGGGTGTCCGCCGCCGACGCGGGTGGTCTTCATGCGGCGGCTGGCGGCCAGGTCCGCCGGGCCCAGGGACAGGCCCTGCATGCGTGGGCTGGCGGCGCAGATCTCTTCGACGTTGGCGACGCCGAGGGCGGTCTCGAGGATGGCGTGCAGCATGATGGGCTTCTTGATGCAGGCGCGCGCCTCGAGCTGCGCGACCAGCTGGTCGACGTAGTGGATGTCCCAGGCGCCTTCGACCTTGGGCACCATGATGACGTCGAGCTTGTCGCCGATCTCCTGCACCAGGGTCGTCAGGTCGTCGAGGCACCAGGGCGAGTCGAGGCTGTTGACCCGGGTCCACAGCTGGCAGTCGCCGAAGTCGACCTCGTTGGCGCACTTCACGAGGCCTTCGCGCGCCTGGATCTTCTCGTCCGCCGGGATGGCGTCTTCGAGGTTGCCGAGCAGCACGTCGCAGCGCTTGGCCAGGTCCGGGACCTTCGAGCGCATGCGCTCGTTGCCCGGGTTGAAGAAGTGGATCATGCGCGACGGGCGTACGGGGATCTCGCGCAGGGGCTCCGGCGCGCCGAGGGCCTTGGGCTTGAAGAAATCCTTGGGGTTCTGCATGGGGGTCTCCTGGTGTCGCGCCGCGCGCGTTCTATTTCTGCTCGTAGAGCTTGACGATCTCGACCTTGCCGGGAGCGACCTCGAGGCACAGGTCGCAGAGCACGCACTCGTCGAGCTCGGATTCGACGATCTCGAGCCCGCGCTCACTGGCCTTGAAGATACTGACCGGGCACACCTCGGCGAGCTTCGCCGCGAGGGTCGCGTCCTTGGCGACTTCCGGGTCGACCTTCACGTCGATGAAGAGTCCGGGCATGGCTAGTTGACCTCCGCGAGCCGCTTGCGCAGCAGTTCCGGGATCTCTTCGATCCGCTCGGCGACGGAGATGCCCGCCGCTTCCATCCGCTTGATCTTCTCGGCGGTGGTGTCCTCGACGCCCTCGACGATGGTGCCGGCGTGGCCGAAGCGCATGCCCTGCATCTCGTCCATGAAGCGCCCCGCCATGAAGGCGACGACGGGCAGCCGGGACTTGTTGGTGCGGATCCAGTCCGCCAGCTCGGCTTCCATGCGGCCGCCGGGCTCGGAATAGATGGCGATGGCCTTCGTGTCCGGGTCCGCCTCGAACAGCGGCATCAGCTCGGCGTAGCTGCTGCCGATGATGGCGTCGCCGCCGATCGAGACCGCAGTGGATTGGCCGAGGCCCGCGTTCGTCAGGGTGCTCGCGATCTCGGTCGTCATGCCGCCGGATCGCGACATCACGCCGATGTTGCCCGGCGTGTAGGCCTGACGGGTGTTGGCCGCGGGACCCCCGATGCCGCCCATCTTGGCCTCGTCCGGCGAGATCATGCCGAGACAGTTCGGCCCGATGATGCGGGCGCCGCGCAGCTCGGCCAGCTCGACCATCTGCGCGACTTCGCGTCGCGGCACGTTCTCGGTGACGACGACGATGAGCTTGACTTCGTTCTCGAGCGCCTCGAAGACGGCGTCCTGGGTGAAGCGCGGCGGCACGCACACGATCGAACCGTCGACCGCGCCGTGGGCCTTCACGATGTCCCGCACGCAGTCGTAGACCGGCACGCCGTAGACGTCGCGCCCGGCGCGGCCGGGGGTGACGCCGCCCACGATCTTCGAGCCGTAGTCGAGATTCTCGCGCGTGAGGTTGATGGCCTCACGGCCGGTGATGCCCTGGACGATGAAGCGCGTGTCCTTGCTGATCAGGATCGACATCGGCTAGCTCCCGGCTCCCATCTTGGCGACCGCGCGACCGGCGGCCTCGTACATGGACACGCTGCGATCGCAGTACTCGACGCCGTACTTCTCGAGGATCTTGAAGCCCTCGTCTTCCCAGGCGCCCGGGATGCGGAAGATGGCGATGGCTTCCGCCGGGTCCTTGCCGCTTTCGATGCAACCGGAGACCACGCCTCGTGCCACGATGTCGACCCGTGTGTTCGACACGACGTTCATCATGACGGCGATGCGTTCGACTCCGGGCTTGCCGAGGATGAGCTTGGTGAGCTCGCGCGCCTTCGAAACGCTCGGGTTGCCGCCGATCTCGCAGTAGTTGGCGGGCTTGCCCCCGTGCTTCCGGACGGCGTCGAACAGGGTGAGCGAGCCGCCGCCGGCGCCGATCACCAGGCCGAGGTTGCCGTCGAATTCGACGACGTTGCCCGCGACGCCCCGGTGGTCGACGGCGTTGACGCGCGCGCCGGCGATTTCGAACTCTGTCGGGGGTCGGGCCTGGCGGGTCTCGTCGTCGCCGATCCCCAGCTCGTCGAGCAGCTCTTTGTGGATCCCCCGCGCCTCGGCCTCGAGATCGATGTGGCCGTCGAGCACGATGAAGCGGCCGTCGGCGAGCTTCCCGATGGGGTTGATCTCGGCCAGCGTCAGGTCGTAACGCAGGAACAGCTGCATCAGCTCGAAGATGATCGGCGTGAGTCGGTTCAGGTCGCTGCCCGTTACGCCGGTGGCGCCGATGGCCTCCTTGGCTACTCGGGGCGAGAGCGGGAGAATCGACGAGAAGTGGGTCTTCGACACGTGGTCGGGGTGCGTCTCCGCGACCTCCTCGATGTCGATGCCGCCCATGTCGCTGAAGACCAGCACCGGGCGCTTGGCGCGGCCGTCCCAGGTGACTGCGGCGAAGTACTCCTGGACGATCTCGCTCTTGCTCTCGACGAGCACCGAGCGCGACTTCTGGCCCTTGACCTCGACGGGCATGATGGCGTCGAAGTGGGCGGCGGCCTCATCCGCGGTGTCGGCGAACTTCACGGCGCCGGCCTTCATGCGGCCGCCGGACAGCACCTGGCCCTTGAGGACGCACGGGCCACCGATGGCGTCGAACGCCTCGCGCGCCGCTGCGGCGGACTCGACCACCCGGCTCGCGCCCATGGGCAGGCCGTGCCGCGCGAACAGGGCCTTCGCTTCGTACTCGTAGAATCGCAAGGCGAACCTCTCTGTCTCGTCCTGTGGACTCGGGATTCGAACCCGATTCGGACGAGAGAGCGGGGTGCGCCTTGGATCGCGGCGTCTCCGGGGGGTCTCGCGCGAAGCGGGATCGCCGTCCGGACGGACGGCGTAAGCGCGCGGACTCTATTGCGTTTCGCGCGGGGGATCCACCCCTCGGAGGCGCGGGTCGCGGCCTCACACCCAAGCGAAACGCCCCGGTCGTACGAGACGGCCGGGGCGATCGCGACGCGACAGGATGCGGATCACGGTCAGCGTCGTGCGAATCCGGCGGGTCCCTGCAGCACCTGCCGGATGAGCTCGGCCTGTCGATTGGTGCCCGTCTTCGAGAAGATGCGCTTGAGCTGGCCGCGCGCCGTGTTGCGACTCACGCCGCGCCGTTCGGCGGCCTCGTCCAGAGAGAGGCCGTGGGCGAGCATGGCGGTCAACTCGGCTTCGGCGGGGGTCAGGTCGTAGAAGGTGCGCAAGGCATCGATGTCCGGCTGGATGCCGCCGTTGCCGTCGGTTACCAGGATCGCCGCGAGGCACTTGGTGGAGCCCCAGACCTCGGCCCCGCGGTCGACGGGAGAGACCTCGAGCAGGTACGGACGTCCGCCCGACGGCCGCGTTACTCGAAGCCGACCGCCGGCCGAGCCGATCTCGCCCCGCGACGTCTCTGCAGCGCCTGCGATCGCTCGGCGCAGCGCCGCCGTCTGCTTGGGCGTCGCCGTTTCCAGTCCCTCGGCCCCAATCCGCAAGCCGTCGTTTGCGGCGAGGATCTCGTCTCCGATGCGGTTCGTGCGGACCAGCCTTCCGCGCTGGTCGACGAGCAACGTGCCGATGGACACGCGTTCCAGAAGCTGGCTTCCGGCGTCGCGCTCCAGCTCGATCCCCTCGACCTGTCGGCGTATCGCCAGGGCGCGGCGCAGGTGCGGCAGAAGTCGCGACAGCACGTCCAGTGCTTCAGGGCCGAAGGGACCCGCGTCTTGGCGGCGATGCCCTGTCAGCGTGGCGGCGACGCCCTCGCTGTCTTCGAAGATCTTCGCCCCGAAGCCGTGATGCCAGCCGTTGCGCTTGTAGAAGTCGTTGTAGAACTCGGTGCGAACGAGGTCCGCATCGCTGACCACGGTGTCCGACCGGATGACCTTGCCCGCCGGCAGGTCCAAAGAGCCCGCCTCGATGTAGGGGTCGAGAGCCCCGAAGTACTCCCGGTAGTCCTTGGCAGCCTGGCCGTCGGTTCCGACGTCGAAGGTCAGCTCGCGCATGCCGGGCCCGTCGACGGAGGCGGCGAGCAGGGACATCGCGTCCGCCCCGACGACCGCCGCAAGATCCTCGAGGAAGCGAGGCCACTCCGCGGGCTGGACGGCTGCCTCGTAGAGCTTGCCGATCAGCGGGTCCACTAGGTCATCTCCTACTGCCGCGCCGGGCTCGCCCTTCTCGCCCGGACTTGCGAGCGCCTCTCGCGTGGTGCAGGGCGGCTCGGGCAGCGGCTGCCGCCGCATGACTTCACTGCTTCTTCGTGAACTCGTTCCCATGCGAGGGAACGTATCCTGACGGAACGTCAGGGAATGTATCTGCAGTTACACCCGTCGGCCGAAATCCCGCATTTGGGGCATGCGACCCCGCGGGATCTGTGCCCGCGCACAGAGCGGTCTTGGAGCGTCCTCAGAGCGTTCTTACAGCGCTCTTAGAGATAGTGGCTGCGGCGCTTGACCGCGATCTCGCGCTCCAACTCGAAGATCTGGACCTGCTCCTGGCCGCCGTCGGCTTCCTCGTTCTTCACGAACTTGTATCCGAGCAGCCGGGTCGAGACGCGTCCGAGATCGTCTCGGCCGGGCAGGTCGCTCTTCTCGAGGATCTCCGTGGCGGCGAAGACGGTGTCGCCCTTCTGCAACGGGGCTGTGTGTCGGCCGGTGCGGTAGATCAGGTCGCCGAGGGCGTTGTCGCCGACGTCTGGCCCCGAGATGCCCAGGCACAGCACGAAGGGAATGCCGCCGAAGATGATCAACTCGCCGCCCACGTAGCGCGACGGATCGAGGTCGATCATGTGCTGGTTGCAGTGCACCTGGCTGGTGTTGTCGAGGATACCCGTCAGGTGGATGTGTTCGTCGGTGACGGTGCGGCCGCGGGAGTGTTCGATGCGCGTGCCGGGTTCGAGATCTTCGAAGTAGGCGTCGGGCCGGAAGAGGTGCGCGAGCGACTTGTAGTCCGCGTCCTTGCGGTATTCCGGCAGCCACAGCTCGCAGGCGACGTCGTCGGGCTCGATCTGGAAGCTCTCGACGGGGGTCGCCTCGTCGTCCTTGTAGACCTGCACCTTGCGCTGGTAGGTCATGACGATGGCTTCGTCGGGGGCGCCGATGTTCTTCCGCGCCGTCGACTGCACATGCACGATGCCGAGGTTCGGGCGGCTCGACGAGGTGCGGACCCCGAGTACCTTGGTCTCGACCTCGATGGTGTCGCCCACGTAGACCGGCGCGCCGAAGCGCATGTCGATGTACTCGAGGTTCGCGCGGGCGTTCTCCGAGACGTCTTCCACCGTCTGGCTGAAGCTGACGAGCATCACGAGACCGGGGGAGCAGACCAGCCCCTCAAAGCCGTGGGCCCGGGCGACCCGGGCGTTCTTCGTGAGCGGGTTCGTCGACATGGAGAAGTCGCCGAAGGTCGTGAAGAGCCCCTCGGTGATGGTCTTGCCGCCCTTGTGGCGCAGGACCTGCCCGGGCTTGAAGTCTTCCAGGAAGTTGCCGGTCTTCTTGCGGATGACGCGGGGGCTGCTCATGGGCGGGTCCTTGTCTGCGTGCGGGTGTCAGGGCTTTCAGGGGGCGCGGAGGGTAGTCGCCGCCTGCGGGCGATTCCAGTCGTTGAGCCGCCAGTCGTAGTCGAAGTAGTCGAGGGGCGCGTCGGCGCCGTTGGCCGCCAGCCACGCGCGGTCGGCTTCCGGGGCGTATCGGGCCAGCACGGCGCGCACGCCACCGACTGCGTCGAAGTCGTCCGCGAACCAGTCGAAGATCTTGCTGACGGTGATGCGCCGGCGCGCGCGGTCGACGCGCATGCCCTTCGTGGGGCTCGCCAGCCAGGCGCGCATGGTGTCGTCGAGCGCGGCGTCGAGGTCGCCGCCGGAAAACGGCGCACGCCGCAGGGAAGGGCAGGACGTCGACGCACACACGATGGCGGAGTGGATGCGCGGGTCGCCCATGGAACGCAGGATCTCGTGCTCGATCTCGTGCAGGGTCACGGGCCGACCGGCGGCGACGCCCGCGTCTCGTTTCCAGACCGGCCACAGCAGGTTGCCGGCGTCGCGGATGCTGTCGACCGGCCAGGCGCGAAGCACCGTGTCGATGGCGAGGACGTTGTAGGCATCGATCCAGAAGGCCATCGCGGCGTCGCCGTCCGCGGGCGGCTGCGCGGCGGCGAGATCGGCCACCAGCGCCTTCCATACGCCCGCCGCCGGGCCGGCGCGTAGCGCCCGGTAGTCGACCTCGGTGCCCACCGTGCTCTTCACGCTTTGGGTGTGCCGGGTGAGAACGGTCCCCCAGGTGTCCGTCCACGGGCTCGCGGCGTCCGCCGATCGTGACGGGCCGGTGACGGAAAGGGTCGCGATCAGGCTCGTGAGCAGGATCCCGGGGAGCGCGCGGGGTGTGTGTATCAAGTTGCAGTCCTCATGAGAGTTCCGGGCGGTCCGCCCGGCGGCTTTTCGCTTTCTCTGGGGCCGCGCCCTCCGTTAGGCTGCGACGGATCCGGACGCTCGCCGTTCGCGAGCGCAGGCTTCGGAGGGTTCCCCCTATGCGTAGGCTGTCTGCTCTGGCTGTGCTCTCGTTTCTGGTGTTCGGGGCGGGTTCCGGCTTCGCGTCCTCGAGCTTCCAGGGGCTCGGCACCCTCGACCCGACCAACCCCTACAGCATCGCCACCGGGGTCTCCGGCAACGGCAGCCTGGTGGTCGGGCAGAGCCGTGGCTCGGACGGCCTTCTGCACAGCTTTACCTACCAGGCCGGCAGCGGCATGCAGTCGATCGGTCTGCCCGAACTGCCTCCACAGCACGAACGAAGCCTGTCGTTCGAAGGCGTCCAGGCCTGGGGCGTGTCGGACGACGGATCGACCATCGTGGGCAGCCACCGCTGGCACGACCCGACGCCCACGTACGGGGAGCATGGCTTCTCGTACGACATCGCGACGGATACGTGGACCCACCGCGACGGGGTCGATTGGGGCGTCCGGTTCCACGCCACGTCTGCGGACGGGGCTCTCGCCGTCGGGGAGCAGTACTTCCAGAACAGCGAGCCGTACCCCCTGGTCATGGGCGCGCCCATCATTCCGTTGCAGGGCTACGTCGGCTTCGGCCTGGCGCTCGACGTCAGTGCCGATGGATCCGTGATCGTCGGCTCCACCGGACACTACGACGACTGGATCGAGCGGCCGTATCGCTATGACGCGATCAATGGCCTGGTCGTCGCGAGTCTGGCCGGTGAGGCGCTTGGGGTTTCCGCCGACGGCTCGACGGTCGTGGGATTCGCGGACGGGAACGCTTTTCGCTGGACCGACGCCGACGGTCTCGTCCCGTTGGCAGGCTTGCCGGGCGGGTCGGGCTCCGGTCGTGCGGAGGACACGTCCCGCGACGGCTCGGTGATCGTCGGCTCGGCCCACGACGGCACCTCGAACGTCGCGTTCATCTGGGACGCGGACAACGGCATGCGATCCCTGCTCGAGCTGCTCGAGCTCGAGGGCATCGACATGACGGGCTGGGAGCTCGTGGAAGCAAGCCAGGTCTCGGCGAACGGCCTGACGGTGGTCGGCTACGGGAACAACCCCGCCGGCGAGACCGAGGCGTTCGTGGCGACGATCCCCGAGCCGGGGACGGCGGTGCTGCTGGGTCTTGGGCTCGTCGGTCTCGCCGCGCGGCGCCGGTTGATCGCTGGGGCGCCGCACATCGACTGACCGCGGTCCGCGGTTCGGCTCAGGCGTCGATCTCACTTCCGGCTCCCGTGCGAGGGCAGCGCTCGCCCAGCGGACAGCGTTCGCTGCGACCGCGCAGGCAGGCCCTGCGCCCGAGTCGTTCGAGCGCGGCCTCGACGTCCCGCGGTGCCGCGGCTGCTGGTCCTACGTCGTCCGGCCCGGTTTCGTTACGCGTCCAGGCCGCGATCGTGGCGGGCGCGCCTTCGGCGTCTTCGGCGAAGGCCAGTAGGCCGAGGTCGCTGGCCGCGCTGCAGACGGCTGTCGTCGCCGGCAGGTCGTTCGCCGCGGACCAACGCTCGCGCAGGGGTGTCAGGAAGCGCAGCACGGCCGCGCGCCCGAAGCCGGCGCCGAGCCCCGAGAGTCGGTGCGCCAGGTCTTCGAGGTCATCCGCGCCGGCGGCCAGACGATCGACGGAACCGGAATGCTGGCGTTCGAGGTTGCTGCTGACCCGCCCGATCACGGCGGCCACGCCCTCGCACTTCGGGATCTTCGCCGCTTCGAGGGGGGCGAGCAGGGCCGGCGCGCCGGCTGTCGCGATCTCGGCAGGGGTCGCCAGCCGCGCGTCCCGCAGCCTCCGGAATGCGTCGAGGGCGACTGCCTCCGGCGTGCGCCCACCGAGCAGGACACTCGCGACCAGCCAGGACGACAGATCGGATTCGGCGCCGTTCCCGGCGTCGAGGTCGAGACCCAGGGAGCGGGCCGGGTGCGGGCCTAGCAGGGCGACGAGCTCGTTCGGCGACGGGCGTTCGCGGTCCAAGTCACTGTCCTCCTTCAAGCTTCTGCCCATTGGCAGGTTCGCGCCGCTGTGGGTAAGGTCCCCGGTCCGGATGGGGCCGGTTACCGGCCCGACCCACTCTCCACCCAGACCCAAGCAAGCCGGATGCGGTTGAACGATCGAAGCCGGGCGTGGCCAGGCGGCACGATGCCTGTACGCGATCCCGGACGCGAAGCTGGAGCGCGCTCTTGATCATCGGAATCCCTCGAGAAGTTCTAGCGGGCGAGCGGCGTGTCGCCCTGGTGCCGGACGCGGTCAAGTCCCTCGTCGGCCAGGGGCTCGAAGTGCTCGTGCAGTCGGGTGCCGGAGAAGAATCCGGCTTCCCCGACGCGGTGTACGAAGATGCGGGCGCGCGCATGGCCGGTGAGGCCGCGCAGGTGCTGGGCGGTGCGGACATCGTTCTCAAGGTTCAGCCCCCGCAGGCTTTGCGTGACGGGACCCACGAGGTCGATCTCATTACAGAGGGTGCCGCGCTCATCTGCCTTCTGAAACCCCTGGACATGCCGGAGTTGGCCACGCGCCTGGCGAATCGGCGGATCTCGGCGTTCTCGATGGAGTTCATGCCGCGCATCACTCGCGCGCAGTCCATGGACGCGCTGTCTTCCCAGAGCAACCTGGCGGGCTACGAAGCGGTGCTGCTGGCCGCTGCCGCGCTTCCCCGCATCCTGCCGATGATGGTGACGGCGGCGGGTACGCTGAAGCCGTCGCGGGCGCTCATCATCGGAGCCGGCGTCGCCGGGCTGCAGGCCCTGGGCACCGCCAAGCGCCTGGGTGCCGTCACCTATGCGTATGACACGCGCCCGGTGGTCAAGGAGCAGGTCGAGAGCCTCGGCGCCCGCTTCGTCGAGCTCGATCTCGATACCGGCGCCGCCGAGGACGCTGGCGGCTACGCGACGGCACAGAGCGAAGAGTTCTACCAGCGGCAGCGCGAGCTGCTCGGTGAGCATGTCGCCCTGTCGGACATCGTGATCACCACCGCGCTGGTGCCCGGTCAGGCGGCGCCCCTCTTGATCGAAGAGAGCGCCGTCCAGGCCATGCGCCCCGGCAGCGTGATCGTCGATCTCGCCGCGGAAAAGGGCGGCAACTGCGCGCTCACCCAGGCCGACCAGGTCATCAAGGTGCACGGGGTCACCATCATGGGGCACACGAACCTGCCCTCCATGGTGCCGGCCCACGCCAGCCAACTGTACGCCAAGAACCTGACGACCTTCCTCGATCACCTGCTCGAAGAAGGACAGCTCAAGATCGACCTCGAGGACGAGATCACGAGCGGCACGCTCGTGGCCCACGAGGGACAAGTCGTGAACGAGAGGATCCGCGCCCTGATCGAGGGCGCCGGTTCGGGGGACTGATGCTCGAGGTTGAGGCCGTAGCGGCCCTGACGATTCTGATCCTGGCATTCTTCGTGGGCTTCGAGGTCATCTCGAAGGTTCCCCCGCTGTTGCACACACCGCTCATGTCCGGTTCGAACGCGATCTCGGGCATCAGCATCGTCGGCGCGATCCTGGCCGCGGGCAGCGAGCACGGGGCGACGGCCATCGTCCTCGGCGTGGTGGCGACGGCCTTCGCCGCCTTCAACGTCGTGGGTGGCTTCCTGGTGACGGACCGCATGCTCAGCATGTTCAAGCAGAAGGACCGCAAGTAATGGTCGACGCGAACGTCATCATCCAGCTCGCGTATCTAGCGGCCGCGGTCCTGTTCATCACGGGCCTGCGGATGCTCTCGTCGCCGAAGTCGGCGCCCCGCGGCAACCTCGTCGCCGCCGTCGGTATGTTCGTCGCCGTGGTCGCGACCCTCGTCGACCAGGACGTCGTCGACTACAAGTGGATCGCCCTGGGTGCCGTGATCGGCAGCGCCGCGGGCGCCGTCGCGGCCCTTCGCATCGCGATGACCGCCATGCCGCAGATGGTGGCATTGCTCAACGGACTCGGCGGCGCCGCGTCCGCTCTGGTCGCCGGCGCGGATCTCGTCAGCAACGTCGTCGACAAGGGCATCACTCCCTCCGGCATCGTTCCGACCGCCATCGTGCTGTCGGTCCTGATCGGTGGGATCACGCTCACCGGCAGCCTCATCGCCTTCGCGAAGCTGCAGGAAGTCATGACCACGGCGCCGATCACCTATCCGGGTCAGCAGGTCGTCAACGCACTGATCGGGCTCGGGGTAATCGCCCTGTGCGTGATGGTCGCCATGGACCCGACGCAACTGGGGGCCTTCTGCCTGCTGGCGGCTGTCGCGCTGCTGCTCGGCGTGCTGCTCGTGATCCCCATCGGCGGCGCGGACATGCCCGTCGTGATCTCGCTGTTGAACTCGTACTCGGGCCTCGCGGCCTGTGCGACGGGCTTCGTGCTCGACAACAGCGCTCTGGTGGTCTCGGGCGCCCTGGTCGGCGCCTCGGGGATCATCCTCACCAAGATCATGTGCGACGCCATGAACCGGTCCCTCACCAACGTGCTGTTCGGCGCGTTCGGTGCGGCGCCCGAGGCCGGCGCCGTTGCCGAGGGACCGCAGGGCACCGCGAAGTCCTACACCCCGGAGGACGCGGCAGTCATCTTTTCGAACGCCCGCACGGCCGTCATCGTGCCGGGCTACGGCATGGCCGTGGCCCAGGCCCAGCACGCGGTGCGCGAGCTGGCGGACACCCTGGAAGAGAAGGGCATCGAGGTCAATTTCGCGATCCACCCGGTCGCCGGTCGCATGCCCGGGCACATGAACGTGCTGCTTGCCGAAGCGGACGTGCCCTACGACAAGCTTCTCGAGATGGACGAGGTCAATCCGACCTTCCCGGAAACGGATGTCGTGCTCGTAATCGGCGCGAACGACGTCGTGAACCCGTCGGCCCGTACCGAGAAGGGCAGCCCGATCTACGGCATGCCCATTCTGGACGTGGACCGGGCGGAGCACGTGTTCGTGATCAAGCGAAGCATGAACACCGGGTTCGCCGGCATCCAGAACCCGCTCTTCTTCAACGACAACACGATGATGATCTTCGGCGACGCGAAGAAGGTCACGATCGCGTTGGGAGAGGCGGTCCGGAAGTACTGATCGGCCGAGCCGGAGCCCGGGGCGTCTCGGACGCCTGGAGCGGATCGGACGCCTGGGGCTGATCGGACGCCTGGAGCTGATCAGAAGAAGCGACCGGCGCAGAGAGCGGGCGCGGGCGCAGCATCAGCAGCGCGAGGATCCGGCCCTTCGATGCGAAGCGGCTGGCGGTGGCCACCACCTCCAGCGGGCTGTCGCGAACGTCCGTCAGGCGCGCGGCGAAGCTGCGGGTATCGCCGTCTTCGCTCATGGCGTCGAGCTCCGTCCACCAGCTGCCGCGCTCGGCTTCGGGGACGAACTGCTGCGAGTCGACCCCGAGCAGGGCGTCGCGATTCACGCCCAGCAGCGAGCCCGCTGCGGGGTTCGCGTCGACGATCTCGCCGGAATCGGTGTCGACGGCGAGAAACGCGTCCGCCACGCGGTCGATGGCGGCGGCGACGGCGCGGCGCGCGACTCGCGGACGGCCGCTCTGCTTGCGGCTGCCGGCGCTCGTCCGAATCGCGGTTCGGAACTGGTTGGTCCACGGCTCGATCAGGGCGCGCAGGTCGATGCTGTCGTCCGCGAAAGTGTGATCGGCAGCACGCGTCCAGGCATCGATCAACGCCATCACGCGTCTTTCTCCCACGCGCAGTCCGTCGAGGGCAGGGGGCGCGGAGCCGCCGCGAACGAGTCCGGTGGACAAGAAGGACCGATAGCGCCGTAGCGCTTCACTCTCGGCGGAGCCGGCTGCCGGTGCAGCAGGTCCAAGCTGCACCTTCATTGCGCTCTCGATGTCGCGTCGGTGCGCGACCAACCATCCTGCGAGGCTGCGACCCTGCTCCACGAGCTGCGAGTCTATCGGATCTGACATGCATCCACGCTTCTTGCGGCGATGCGCCTCAACTCGAGTTGCAGACTCGCCGATTGACGGGGGCATGGACCTACAACCGCTGCCCAGTCGCCAGCTCGTCGCCTACGCGAGCGCGGACGCCTTCGCTGAAGGGACCATCGCCATCCTGGCTCGACTCGGGTACGAGATCCTGTCGCCCGAGAAGTTCGAGAAGCGACTGGATCGCGGCGAGCTCGATCGCCAGCCCGACCTGTTGATCGTCGAGGAACGTCGGCTGCGCGAGATCCCCGTGGATACGGGTGCGAAGGACACCGACGAGACGTCGAGCCCGGTCCCGATCCTCTTGCTGGCAGAGCAGGACAGTGCACCCCAGGGCGACGCGCGCATCGCGGCCTTGATGAAAGCGCCGGTGGGCATGCACGACCTCTACCGGGTATTGCAGCAGGTGCTCGAAGACCAGCCGCGAACCACACTGCGCGTGCCGACCCGACTCGAAGCGGTTTGTCGGCGTTCCGGGCACGAGTGGAACGCCTCCATCGTCTCGCTTTCCGAAAACGGATGCCTGCTCGAGAGTCCGGAGCCCGTGCCCCTGGGCACCGCCCTGCAGCTGGCGTTCGAGCTGTCCGGGTCGGGTACGGTCCACGTCCGGGCCGAGACCGCCTATCAGCTGTTGCCGAACCTGGGCCTGGTGTTCAGCTCGATCTCGCCCCGGATCCGCACCGCCATCGCGGCCTACGTCGAGGCGCAGCTGCGGGCGGACGCGCTGGAGCGGACCCGATAGACTGCTCCGGGTGAGCAACGCAGCGAGCGACCCCGAGACCGCTTCCGGCCACGGCCTCGACCTGTTCCACCCGAGCGACGAGCACGCGCTCCTCGATCGCAGCCTGCGCGACTTCGTCGCCGGCGAAGTGGAGCCGCAGGCCGCGGAGCACGATCGCGCGGAGACCTTCAACCACGGTCTCTTCCGAAAGCTCGGCGATCTCGGATTCCTGGGCGTCACGGTGCCCGAACGCTTCGGCGGGGCCGGTCTCGATGCCGTTGCGGCCGTTCAGCTGATGGAAGTGCTGTCGACGTCGGATCCCGGCTTCGGCCTCGCGGTGCTGGCTCACAGCATCCTCTTCGCCCAGAACCTGGCCGTCAACGGCAACGACGAGCAGCGCGCCCGCATCCTGCCTCGGGCGTCCAGCGGCGAGTGGATCGGCGGCATGTGCATGACCGAGCCGGGAGCCGGGACCGACGTGCTGGGCATGCGCATGACGGCGACCCGCAGCGGAGATGCGTACCGGCTGACGGGCACGAAGACCTTCATCACGAACGGTGGCATCGACGACCACACGCTGGGCGATGTCTTTATCGTCTACGCGGCGACGGGTGAGCGCGAGATCTCGAGCTTTCTCGTCGAGAAGGGCATGGCGGGTTTCTCGTTGGGCCAGAAGTGGACCGACAAGCTCGGCATGCGCGCGTCCTTCACCGCTGAGCTGGTCTTCGAGGACGTGGCCGTGCCCGTCGCGAATCGCCTGGGCGAAGAGGGCGAAGGCACCCTCCACATGATGCGCAATCTCGAGATCGAACGATTGACCCTGGCCGCACAGGCGGTCGGGATTGCCGAACGCTGTCTGCGCGTGATGGTCGACTACGCGACCGAACGCAAGACTTTCGGCGTCCCCATCCGGAACCACGGACAGATCCAACGCCACATCGCCGAGACCTTCGCGGAATACCGTGCGGCCCGGACCTACGTCTACGACACCGCCCGTAGGCTCTCGCTTACGGCCACGGGCCAGCGCCTCGACGCCGACGGCACCAAGCTGTTCGCCTCACAGGCGGCCAAGCGTGCCGCGGACGCCGCCATGCAGGTACTCGGCGGCAACGGGTACATGGGCGAGTACGTCGTGTCCCGGCTGTGGCGCGATGCCAAGCTCCTCGAGATCGGTGGCGGCACCCTCGAGGCGCATCACAAGAACATCACCAAGGATCTCTCCCGGGACGCCTCGATCCTGGGCGGCTAGATAGAGAACCTCGTGGACAGGCTCGCGAAGCGCGCGTCGAAACGTCTCGAGCACTGGCTTCCCGCACGTCCCGACGCCCTCGACACGGCAGTCCTCGTATTTCCGCTCTTCGCGGTGTACCAGGTGGGCATCCTCGCCGGCGGTGCCGGACGCAACGGCGCAGACTTCGTCACGACCCTGCTGATCGAGCTGTGCGCGCGCGACATCGGCCGCTATCTGCTGCTGCTCGGGGTGCTGCTGCTCGGCTACGTCGGCTTGTTGGTGGCCTTGCGCCGTTCGCGTCGCTTTCATCCGCGCAGCTTCCTGCCCTTGCTGGGCGAGGCCTCGTTCTATGCCCTTTGCATGGGATCGTTGATCCTGCTCGTCATCCACCATCTGCTCTATTTCCTGCCCGGGCTGGCGTCCGGGTCGCTGCCCGTGGTGCGTGGGCCGCTCGAGATCGCGGTGATCTCCGCCGGCGCCGGGCTGCACGAAGAACTCATCTTCCGCGCAGGGCTGATGGGCGGACTCGCGTTCTGGCTCGCACGCCGCCCGGGCGCCCGGGCCGTCGCCAGCTGGACGCTCGCGCTCGCGGTTTCGTCGCTGGTGTTCGCCGCCGTCCATCACCTGGGGCCGCAAGGCGAGGACTTCACCGCCGTCGCGTTCGTCTATCGAACCCTGGCGGGCGTCTATTTCGGCGTCGTGTACCAGCTGCGCGGCTTTGCGGTCGCCGCGTGGACGCATGCGTTGTACGACGTCTACGTGCTGAGCTTCGGTTGATACATCGTCGACCGAGGCGGCTTCGGCTGGCCTACCCGCGGGGCTACTTCGAAGCGGCTTCAGCGAACGCCGACCCGTCTCGTGGCGTCGAAGCAGGGACGCCGGGCTTGCAGCGCTGGATTTCGGGCTATCGTTCGGCCCCCGAATATCAGTCGGGATGCGTGGCGCAAACCGCTACAGAGGTTCTGGGGGAGTAAAGGTTTCATGATTCCGATCAAGAAGATCCTGGATGCGCGCGTCGCACTCATCCTGCTCGTTTCGGTCGCATTGTTGCTGCCCGCGGCAGGCGCACTCGCGGCCAAGAAGGGCAAGCGCTACGGCCTCGAAGGCCGTCTGCTCGAGTTCGACCAGGCCCGCAACGTGATCGTGGTGAAGGTCGTCAAGACGAAGGTGAGCGGCGGCGCAGGCACCGGCCGAGTAGCCGGCAAGCCGGCTCCCAAGAGCATCAAGCGCGGCTCGGACATCGAGTTCGCCGTGGTGCCGTCGGGTAGCGTGCTCAAGCGCACCGTCATCAAGAACCTGAACGGCGGCGGCCTCGACACCACTGGCACCATGGAAGGCTTCCTCAAGGCCCTCCAGATGGTTCCGCGCGACAAGAACGTCGTGTTCTCGTTCGAGAAGAACCAGGACAAGAGCGGACCGGAATGGGACCTGCGCATCATCCAGCTGCGCATGACCGAGGAAGAGGCCGAGGCCCGTCTCCAGAAGATGGAAGAAGAGGCCGCAGAGCGGGACAAGGCCGAGGGCGGGAAGTAGTCCTCGCTCCTCGTCCGCATGACGAGGTGATGCCATGATGTCGATCGATTCTTCCCGCTGTCGCGCGCTGCTGGCCGGCGTGCTGACCTTGGCGCTCGCCGCGGGCTGCGCGTCCACGAAGGTGAGCGATCGGCAGGAATACGAGGGCGGCCCGCTGCCTCGTCCCGCCCGCATCATCGTCCACGACTTCGCGGTCACGCCCGCAGACATCCCCGAATGGGCAGCCGCGCACACGGCCTACCCCGAGACGGGCGCGAGCATGACGCCGAAAGAGCTCGAGGAAGGCCGCAAGCTCGGCGCCGACGTCGCCAAACGGCTGGCCGAGAAGATCAACAAGACCGGCATGGTGGCCGTCCGGTCAGAAGGGCAGCCGGCGCCCCAGCTCAACGACATCGTGCTGATCGGTTACTTCACCTCCGTCGACGAGGGCAGCGCTGCGAAGCGCATGCTGGTCGGCTTCGGGAAGGGCGCGGCCAGCGTGGGCGCCCACGCCGAGGGCTACCACATGACCGCCAACGGGCTCGTACTGCTCGGAAGCGGCGACGTGGATTCGGGCGGGGGGAAGTCCCCGGGTCTGGTGGTTCCCGCACTCGTGACGATCGCCACCCACAATCCCATCGGCTTCGTGGTCTCGGGCGCCGTCAAGGGTGTGGGAGAAGTCACCGGCAAGAGCGGCGCCGAGGGCTCCGCGGACCGGATCGCAGACGAGATCGTCGAGATTCTCGAGAAGCGCTTCAAGGAGCAGGGCTGGATCTGATCCGGCCCGGCTCGCCGTCGCGACCTCCTAGGAAGCGTCGAGTCTCTCCATCACCGCGCGGATGACGAGCGGCCAGGCGATGGTTGCGTCGGCGAAGACCTCTGCGAAACGGCCGCCTTCTGACTCGGGGACGAACTTGCCCCAGGACACGCCCTCGGTGTAGCTGCAGCCAGAGAGCCCACCCCAGTGCTCTGGTTCCGGGCAGATGCGCACCGCGTAGCGGTATCGGCGCAGGGGTTCCGGGATGCCGAGGCGTCCCTGGCGGATCTCGAGGTAGGGGGCGACCTGCTGGGCCCAGTTGCGCGGGACGCCGCCCCCGATGGTGAAGATCCCCGTGCGTTCGTGCTGCCGGATGCGATCGGTGAAATCGTCGAGATCGACGAACGGGTCGTAGTGCAGCCGCGGCTTGCCGGCGCGCTTGCGGTGTTCCTGGTAGATGGACAGGTCGAGCCCCAGTTCGGAATCCGTGAAGGCCGGGACGTAGATCGGCACCTTCTTCTCGTGCGCGCTCTTCAGGATCGCCTTCCCCGGTACTTCGCGCGCCAGGTAGGCGCCTAGCCGGTCCAACAGGAAGTGGCTGGACAGCACCGTATCGTCGGGGATGTCTCGCAGCGATCGCTGCAGGATCTGCTCGGCGGCGTCGAGGTTCTTCTCGAGCTCGATGGTGTCGTACACGCGGTTGTAGCCCTTGGAGAACAGGTCGTCGTCGTGCATGGTCGGCCGGTGCTTGAAGTGCAACATGCCGGCGCCCTCGGTGAGCCCGTGGGTCATGAGCGCGCCGGTCGTCACGATGGCCTGTACCCAGCCCCGGTCGATCATTTCGCACAGCACGAGGCCCTGCTTGGCGATGGTCATGGCGCCCGAGATCGTGACGACCCGGAAGCACGCCTCGTCGCGGACCATGGCCTCGAGCACGTCCGCGGCTTCGCCGAGGCGACGACCGCCGAAGGCGGTCTGGGACATGGCGCGCACGAGCGCGTCAACTGTTGACGCGGAGACGATGTCGAGCGGCTGGAGCGGCTCGAGGCCCTCTTCGCGTCCGCTGCCGAAGCTGTTCTCGTCTCTGGGCTCGGCCATCTGGGGCTCCTCGTCGGTCCACCGTCGCGCGAATCGAGCCGCGAACCTTAGCTACGATGCACGCGACGTGCGCGATTCGCTCTGGATTGCAGTCGGATGGGTTGGATGGCTCCTTCTCACGGTGCTTCCGTCTCCAGCGGGCGCAGCCGGTCAGGAGGCCGAGGGACCGGGTGAGAAGTCGCAGATGACCCGGGTCGGGATGGTCGAGCAGCAGGTCGAGGCTCGCGGCGTGCGAGACGACCGCGTCCTCGCCGCCATGCGGGACACGCCCCGCCACCTGTTCGTCCCCGAGGACCTGCGCGACTACGCGTACGAGGACCGGCCGCTCCCCATCGGGAGCCGTCAGACCATCTCGCAGCCCTACATCGTGGCTCTGATGACCGAGCAGCTTCAGCTGGAACCCAATGACGTCGTGCTCGAGATCGGCACCGGGTCGGGCTATCAGGCCGCGGTGCTCTCGCGCCTGGCGAAGGAGGTGATCAGCATCGAGATCCTGCCCGAGCTCGCCGAAAGCGCGCGCCAGGCGCTGGCTGCGGACGGTCGGAACAACGTTCAGGTCATCGTGGGTGATGGCTATCGCGGCTGGCCCGCGCGCGCGCCCTTCGACGCCATCATCGTGACCGCGGCGCCGCCGGAGGTGCCGCCGCCGCTGGTCGAGCAGCTCGCGGTAGGCGGGCGGCTCGTGATCCCGGTCGGGGAAGGCATCCAGGACCTGATCGTCATCGAGCGCACGGCGTCGGGAACGACGCGAAAATCGGTGTTGCCCGTGCGCTTCGTGCCCATGACCGGAGAGGCTCAGAGTCGTTAGACTGGATGACCGCATTTTCTGTCTGTCTTCTCCCGTCCCCTTCGCCGGGCCATCCCGGCCGGAACCTCGAATGAAAGCGACTCGCGCGCGATGAATTTTGGCTTCTCCGAAGAGCAGGACCTGCTGCGCGATCAGGTGCGCAAGTTCCTCGACCGCAACTGTCCGCTGGATCGCGTGCGCGAGATCGCCGCGACACCGGAAGGCTACTCGCCGGACCATTGGAAGTTGCTCGGTGAGCTCGGCTTCCTCGGCTTGATCCTGCCCGAGGAATACGGAGGGGCCGGCCTCGGTTGGACCGACCTCGTCGTGCTGCTGGAAGAGACGGGGCGGTCGCTGTTCCCGTCGCCCCTGCTGTCCACGGTGCTTGCAGGTGCACTGCTGAGCGACGCCGGCGACGCCGCACAGAAGAGCCGCTGGCTGCCGGGTCTCGCTGCAGGTACCACCGTCGCGACGGTGGCGCTGCTCGAAGCAGACGACCTCCTGGCGGCTGAAGGCGTCCAGCTGCGGGCCGTCGCAGACGGCAGCGGCTTCGTCCTGAACGGTGAAAAGTGCTTCGTGGTCGACGCCGATTTCGCCGATCTCTACGTCGTCGCGTTCCGCAGCGGAGACGCACCCGACGATCTCGGGCTCGCGGTCATCGAGCGGGACACGCCGGGGCTCAGTGTCGTCCCGACCCCGACCCTCGACCGCACGAAGCGCGTCGGCAGCCTGCGCCTGGACGGCGTGCGAATCGGGTCCGACGCCCTGCTCGGAAGAGTCGGGTCCGCGTGGCCGGCGATCGCGGCGCATCTCGACCGCGGCGCAGCGGCGGTGACCGCAGAGGCCGTGGGCACCATCGAAGGCGTGCTCGACCTGACCGTGCAGTTCGCGAAGGACCGCGTCCAGTTCGGGCAGCCCATCGGGCATTTCCAGGGCGTCAAGCACCCGTTGGCTGAGATCTACGTCGATCTCGAAAGTCTGAAGTCGTTGACGTACTACGCGGCCTGGGCGCTCGACGAGAGCCCCGATCACGTTGCGCTCGCGGTGTCCGAGGCCAAGGCCTTCGGCGCCCAGGCGATCACGCGTGCGGGCATCGACGCCATCCAGCTGCACGGTGCCGTCGGCTACACGGCGGAGTACGACGTCCAGCTCTACCTCAAACGCTCGAAGTGGAGTCGTCCGCTCTTCGGTGACGAGGACTACCACTACGACCGCATCGCTCGACTGGGAGGCTACTAGGGTGGACTTCCACTTCACGAAAGCAGAAGAGGCCTTCCGGGCCGAGGTGCGTAGCTTCCTCGACGCCAACCTGCCCGCGAGCGATCCGCCGACCGAAGCCGAGCTGCGGGCGTGGAATCACGCCCTCGGCGAGAAAGGATGGCTGGGCTTTCACTGGCCCAAGGAGCACGGCGGGTACGGCGGGACGCTGATCGAGCAGTTCATCCTGAAAGAAGAGTGCTCGGCCCGGCGCGCGCCGCCCCTCGGATCCGACTTCATGGGGCTCACCTGGGTGGGCCCGTCGATCATCATGCACGGCACCGAGGCCCAACAGCAGAAGTTCCTGCCCGAGCTGCTCGCGGGGGACTCCGTGTGGTGCACGGGCTACTCGGAGCCGGACATCGGAAGCGACCTGGCCGGGCTTCAGTGCCGTGCGACCCGCGACGGCGACGAGTACGTGATCAATGGATCGAAGATCTGGACGACCCTCGCCCACAAGGCGAAGTACATCTTCATGATGGTCCGCACCGACCCGGGCGCCTCGAAATACAAGGGCATCACCTGCCTGCTGGTATCGATGGACCGGCCGGGCATCGAGGTGCGCCCGATCCCCGCACTCACCGGTGTGCACAGCTTCAACCAGGTGTTCTTCAACGACGTCCGCGTGCCCGTCGACAGCCGCCTGGGAGAGGAGGGCCAGGGCTGGATGGTGGTGGTGCGCGCCCTGGCCAACGAGCGTTCCGGCATCTCGGAGGCGACGGAGAAGCTGCGTCATCTCGACGACCTGATCGCCCTGGCGCGCGAGACCCGGCGGGGCGGACGGCCCGCCAGCGAGGATGCGGCCGTGCGGCGTGCACTCGCCGGCTTCCAGGCGAAGATCTCGGCCATGCGCCTGAACGGCATGCGTTACCTCACCAAGCAGCTGCGCGGCGAGCCCGCCGGCACCGAGACGTCGGTCAACAAGCTCGTGCGGGGACAACTCGAACACGAGATGTGGAATCTGTCCAACGCCCTGCTGGGCTCGAGTGCCCAGCACGAAGGGAAGTGGCAGACGGGCTCCCTCGGCTATCACGGCACGGTGATCGGCGGCGGCACACCGAACATCCAGCGCAACATCATCTCGGAGCGGATCCTCGGGCTCCCCAAGGACTGAACGCGCGCGTCTCTCGGAAGCTACGCCGTCTCTCACAAAGGCCCCCTCTCGCAAAGGTCCCCCCCAATGCCCCTGCTACTTGCGAACACCGAATCGAAGCTCTGGGAAGAAGCGATCCGCGGCGAAGCGCTTCCGCCGCTGTCCTTTCCCATCACGGTCAAGACCCTCGTGCTGGGGGTGTGCGGCACGCGCGATCTCATGCCGTATCACCACAATCCGGTCTACTCGAAGTCGATCGGGAACCCGGACATGTTCGTCAACACCATGTTCGAGCAGGCGTTGTTCGCGCGCTACGTGACGGACTGGTCCGGGCCCGAGGCCGACTTCCGTTCGACGAGCTTGCAGATGGTCGGTCAGCTGGTGCCGGGTGACGTCGCCGAGATCCGCGGACGCGTCGTCCGCAAGTACTGGGACGGCAGCGACTGCATCGTCGAGATCGACATGACGGCGACCGGCGCGCGCGGCCTTGCGGCGAGATCGTCGGCGACGATCGCCATGCCCTCGGACACGTACGGCGGGGTCAAGCCCAAGACCGACCTCCAGAAGCCCGAGGTGCCCGTGAACCGCGGCATTCCGGAATCGGCCCAGGAATGGCTGGGCAAGGAAAGCGCCAAGCAAGCGGGCGGCTATCCCATCAGTGAGGTCCAGATCATGTACTGGTGCGACATGGTCGAGGACGCGAACCCCCTCTACGAGGCCGGCGAGTACGCGCTCAAGAGCCGCCACAAGGGCGTGATCGCGCCGCCCATGGGCTTGATCTCGTGGATGATGCCGCGCGCGGGCCGAAGCGGCGTGGATTCGAGCGCCCCTGACGTCGATTGTCCGGACCGCAAGCCCTGGCCCCCGGTCGCGGCCTCAGCAGGGGGTCGTCCGGGGATGTACACACCGCCCGGCGCGACGGACACCATCGCCACGCGTTCGGTGCAGTACTACGGCACGCCGCTGCGCCCGGGCGACCGAGTCTTCTCGACGGGAGAGCTGCTCGACTGCTCGCCTCTCAAGCGCACGGCGCTCGGGCCGGGCTACTTCCAGACGAATCTCAGCACCTACTACAACCAGAACGACGAGATCGTCGGGACGAACCTCTTTACCCTGCTCCGCTACGGCGTACCGGAAGAACCCACCTCCGGCTAGCGGCCGGAACCACAGGCTGCGGGTGCGCGGCGTTCTGCCGCGCACGTTCCTAGCCAGCGCCTCGACGCTTGCGGTTGCGGTTGCGGTTGCGGTTGAGCCTGCGGTTGCGGTTGCGAGAGTTCGCGCACGCGATGAGTAGACCGGTCCCGAAGAGCAGGGCGCTCGTGGGCTCGGGGATGGGGGTTCCCGCGGTGACCGAACCCGGAGCCGCCTCCAGTGGCAAGATCAGGGCGCCCGCCCCCTTGACGTCGTTGAACGCGTCGAACACGAAGCCGAGGGGAGTCGAGCCTTCCGTGTGCGCCGTGAAGCCCAGCGACGCCAGGATCACCGAGTCGCCGCCCTGGCCTGCCAGCAGGTCGGCGTCCGACAACAGCGACAGCCCCGCGAGGTCGACGAGCCCCGGACCGGTCGATGAGCTGACGAAAGCCTCGAACAGACCCGGGTCCCCCACCGCGTTGGTGAACACGATGCTGTCGAGGGAGATGACCGCGTCGTCGTAGACGATGTCGAGGTCGTAGGCGCTGACGATCTCACCCGCGAGCCCGAACACGACGACATCCACGACGAACGACTCGCCCACATCGACGACGGTCGCAGACGCAGAGAAGCCGATCGTCGCCGATCGCGCGGGCCCAGCCAGGAAAAGGGGCAGGAGCCCCGTCAGCAACAGAGCGGAGATCGCCGCCCGGGACGAAGGATGTGCGTAACTCATCGGGTCTCTCCTCGTTGGCGGGCGCGGGAAGACGGTCCCCGCCGTCGCCGTCTGACGATCCACAGGACCAGAAGCGGCTCGAGCCCCAGTAGGCCGCACTGCGCAGGGGCCCGACAGTTCGCCAGCGTGCACTGCAGGGTGCAGATGCGTCCATCGTTCACGCTGACGATCCCGTCGCCGTTGGAGTCGCGCGGGTCGTCGGGGCTTGTCGCCGTCTGGCCGCGGGCGGCGAATATCGCGTTCACGTCGTTGAGGTCGACGTCGCCGTCGTCGTCCACATCGCACGAAGTTGCCGGCGGCCCGTCGCAGGCATCCCCCAGGCCGTCACCGTCGCTGTCCTGCTGGCCCGGGTTGTAGTCGTCGGGGCAGTTGTCCGCGTCGTCCGCCACGGCGTCGACGTCCCGGTCCGGCGCTTCCTGGACGTCTGCACTGAACGCGCCCCCGGCCAGGTCGCCCCATTCGAGATGCCACGACAGCGCCGCACACGGGTCGTCGGGGGTTTGCGTCGTGAAGGCCACGGTGTCGAGGCTCGTGCTGATGGCGGCGGGCACGACAGTGGTGAAGGACCCGTCCGGCGGATCGTCGGGGTGGCCAAAGCCGACCTCGGCGTCGCTCACGACGACGGACCCGGGCGGCGACACGATGCGCGCGCGGACGTCGTATGCGAAGCCGTGCCCCTCGTTGCCGAGCTGCACCTTCCACAGTCCGCTGCCGGGCTCGGTTTCCTCGCAACCGATCACGGCCAGCTCCGGCGCCGGGACGAAGTTCGGTTCGGGGATGACATGCTCGACGAAGTTCGTGTCGATGCGCGTCGGCGGCACCGCGTTGGGGAAGACGATCGTCCCGACGTTGCGCACCCGCGTGCTGGGCGCGGCGTCGGCGCGGACGTCGACCTCGAAGCTGACCTGCCGTGGCTCGCCGGGCGGCACGACAGGGTCCGTCCAGATCAGGGTGCGCGTACCCGGGTCGTAGACCCCCCCGTCCTGGACCACGAGGGTGGAGTCGTCCAGATCGTCGTCGAGCACGTCGATCACCTGGACGTTCAGGGCGTCCGCCGTGCCCACGTTCTCGTAGTGCAGGATGTAGGTCATCGTGAGGCCGGCCTCGGTGTAGCCGTAGCCTTCGAGGGTGACGCCGGGGATCGATTCCTTGAAGTTGGGGTCCCGGGGCACGCAGCCGGGTACGCCGACGTCGCAGGCCGACAGGGTGAGCACGGCCTGGGGATTCGAGAACAGGTTGACGTCGCAGCACGCAGCCGGGACGGTGACGCCGCCGCAGGCACCGCGCGGCACGGTGCAGCCGTGGTCGGCAGCGACGCCGCAGTACCGCAGGTCTCCGCGCTCGTCCCGCACGAGGCCGGTCCCCAGGATGTCCGAACACAGCGGGTTGGCAGTTCCGCCCGGTAGCGGCTGCAACGAAGGCCGGCAGGTGCAGGGAGAATCCTGACAGTCGATGTAGCCGTTGCAGTCGTTGTCGATGCCGTCGTTGCAGTCCTCGGCGACGCCGGCGACAGAGACGAGGTCGAAGCCGATGCTGTGCACCGCGATGTTGTTGGCGACGTCGGGGTCGTTCACCGCTGCGCTCACGATGGCGACGTTGATGAGCTTGTCGTGACAACTGAAGACCTTCCGGTCTGCCGAGGTCATGGCATCGATGTCGATGGACAGCGCCGCGCCGTCGGCCAGCGCCGGCTCGGTCAGGCTGTAGACTTCGTTGATCGCGTCGAAGGCGTCGTTGCCCTGGCCGTCGTGGTTGGCAGTGGTGAAGATGCCGGCGGGCATGAAGTCGGACACGATCAGGCCGGTGCCGTCGTCCGGGCCGGCGTTGGTCACGTCGACCTCGTAGGAGATGAGCTCGCCGCCCGATGCGACGTCCCGGTCGCTGGCTTCTGACTTGGCGATCGCGACGTCTGCCGTCTCGACGGGTGGGGGCCCGCTCGGCACGAAGACCAGCTCGGTGACGAGGAAGAGGGAGGCGGGCTGGCTGATGTCGACGGCGCCCACCAGACCGATGTCGGCGGCTCCGAAGAACGAGGGGTTCGCCGGGGTGGCGGGGCAGGGGAAGCCTCCGTTGCAGCTGACCGCGGTGGCTTCCTGGCTCCCGCCGGCGCCCGAGTAGGTGGCGCCCGGGCAGCCGTCGAGCTCGTAGCCCGACAGCCCCATGGCTGCGACGGGCGGGTTCACGGTGAGGGCGACGCCCTGACCCCCGCCGAACCCCCAGGAGAAGATCCCGTCGCCACCCGTCGTGTCGAGCGGCTCGCCCGAAAGGCTGTCGAAGCGGAAGGTCACCCCGTGAGCGGTGAACTGATAGGACATCTCGGCCGGTCCGAGCGGCGCGCCGGTGAGGTCGTTGTCGGGTCGCGCGGGTCCGGTGAGATCTACGGACTCGCTGCCCGTGAAGGCGGGATCGGGAAGCGGGTCGCAGACCTCTCGCGCGGACGCGGAGAGCGCGAGCGTCGCGCCGACGAGGCCGATGAGCGCAGCCGCCCGCAGACTGGGGGTCCTGGTCATCGATACACCCTCCTGTGTTTCCAGAGAGGGCGATGATGAACTGAAGAGTGGGTGGGAGCCTATCGCCAGAACTAGGGATGACCCCTAGGGGCGGGCGGGGCCTCTCCCCGGGCTAGGCGCGGCCGCGCCTCAGGTTGGGCGCCGCCGCTGCGTCAGACCCGGCCGTGCCCCTCCAGTTCCAGGTACACGAGCGAAACCATCACGAAGGCGAAGGGCGTCGTGAGCAGGCTGCCGATGCCCGACAGGGCGCCACCCAGCATCCCGAGGGCACACAGGATGAGGAAGACGACCAGATGGTTCGCGAAGCCGTCGTGGCTCACGGCCTCCTTGCTGGCGCCGAACGCCTCGACGACGCCCATGTCGCGGTCGAGCAGGAAGTACATGGCGTACATCCACCAGACGCTCACGATCACGCCCGGGATGAAGAACAGCATGTAGCCGATGCTGATCCCGATCACGCCCAGCACGATCATCAGGGTGATCGGCAGGAAGTCGTCGAAGTTCCACAGCTCCTCGAAGTTCGGCGCCGTGCCGTCCCGGGTGTAGGCGAGGAAGCCGCGTGTCCAGCCGCCCGCCACGGTCGGGATCAGGATGATGGTGAAGCAGAGCAGCCAGCCGACCAGGGTGAAGAGCACCAGCGGCGCGATCTCGGCGATGAACCGATCCCACGTTTCCTTGAGCAGGCCTGCGAAATCCAATTCGTCTCCCTCTTTCCTGGGGTGGGGCTCGCGGGTGCTTCTAGCCGACGACGCCGTCGTCGTGCAGGGCCGCAATCGCCTGGGCGTCGAGGCCGAGGTCGGTGAGCAGCTCGTCCCCGTGTTCGCCGAGTCCCGGCGCCGGTCGCCGGATGTCCGACGGGGTCCCCTCGAAGCGCGCCGGCGGACGCGGCTGACGCATGCGGCCCGTGAGCGGGTGCTCGGATTCGACGATCAGGTCGTTGGCGACCACCTGCACGTTGTCCGCCAGGTCCTCGCGCCGCACGATGGGCGCGCACGGCACCTGGTGACGATCGAGCAGCTCGAGCCATTCGTCCGAGCTGCGGGTCGCGAGCACGTCGGCGGTCATCTCGAGCCGCGCGTCGGCGTGCTTGACGCGCCCGGCCGGGGTCTTGAAGCGCTCGTCCTCGAGCCATTCCGGGTGGCCGACGGCCTTCGCGAGGCCCTGCCACTCGGCGTCGGAAACGGCGCCCGCCGTAATGAAGCCGTCCGTCGTTTCGAACACGAGATCGCGCACCTCGCTTGGGCGCGACACGCCGATGTCCGGGCCGACGTAGGTGTGCCGCGCCATGCCTTCGGGCCACAAGAACGAGATCACCGCGTCGAGCATGGCGAGCCGGACGTGCTGGCCCTCACCGGTGCGCTCGCGCGCGAGAAAGGCGGCCGTCATGGCCTGGGCGGCCGTCAGCGCCGTGACTTTGTCCGGGACGATCAGGCGCAGCATGCGGGGTCGCTTGCCGCTGCCGCCCTGTATGTCCGCAAGGCCCGAGAGCGCCTGGATGACCGGGTCGTACACGCGCTTGTGCGCGTAGGGACCGCTGTCGCCGAAGCCGCTGATCGAGACGTAGATCAGCTTGGGGTTGACGGCCCGAAGCGCGGCTTCACCGATGCCCATTCGTTCCGCGGCACCCGGCCGGAAGTTCTGCACGAAGAGGTCGGCGCTCGCGACCATGCGCTTCAACAGCTCGACGCCCGCTGGCTGCTTCAGATCGAGCACGATGCCGCGCTTGTTGCGATTGCAGGTGGCGAAGATCGGCGACATCCGGCGCGTGCCGCCACCGAGGGCCCGCGTGAGGTCTCCGCGTCCGGGCGGCTCGACCTTGATCACATCGGCGCCCTGGTCTCCCAGGATCATCGTGGCCATGGGCCCCGAGATCATCTGGGTGACGTCGATGATGCGGTATCCGTCGAGCGGACCAGGCACGGACGGGATGCTACCGCACACGATCGCGCTTGCGGCGAAGGCGCTCGAAGCTTGACCCGTCCGCCCGCTTGCCCGATTCTCACACGACCCCCTGCGCGGTCGTGAGACCGGCGAGGGGTTTCGTTCGTTCTGGAACACCGAAGACCGACCATCCGCTTCTCGGACGCGCCTCGCGGCACCTGTCGCTGGTGCGGAGAAGCCATCCTGCACGGCCCCGGCCCGAAGCAGGGCAAGCCGGACTACCGCCGCCGCTGGCACCCGGACTGCGTCGCCGCGTATGAAGCGTCCGACCCGCGCGAGCTGAGGCGTCTGGTGCGGAAGCGTGATCGCGGCGTCTGTCAGTCCTGTGGGCTCGACACCAAGGAGCTGCGCCGGAAGATCCAGGGCCGGGGTCGCACCCAGCGCCTTCGCGATCTCGGCTTCCTTCCCCGCCGGTCGCTGTGGGAGCTCGACCACGTGGTGCCGCTGATCGAAGGTGGCAGCCACGACGCCGACAATCTGCAGACCCTGTGTGTGCCATGCCATCGGAGCAAGACGGCGGACGAGGCGCGGGCGCGCGCCGCGCAGCGCAGCGAAACTCAACTCGCGAACGCGCTGGAATCTGCCGAGGGTGCGCTCGACGAGCTGCTGACGCGCGCGGACGCCGCCAACGCCCGGGTCGAGGCGCTGCTCACGGGGGACTGACCGGCAGAGCCCGGGGCGTCGCACCTGCAACCCGGCCTACCGCAGCCCGGCTCAGGCGTCGCTATTGCAACCCGGCATAGGCGCCGCCGTCTACCGGGACCGCCGCGCCGGTCACGAAACGCGCCTGGTCCGAGCACAGGAATGCGGCGACCCGGCCGAAGTCGTCTGCCTCGCCCATGCTGCCGGTGGGGATGTCCCGGGTGAGCGCGCTCAGGTCTCCGCCGAAGAGCTGCTCGACCCGCGGCGTTCGGTGCATGCCGGGTTGGATCGAGTTGACGGTGATGCCGTGGGCGGCGACCTCTCGGGCGAGGGTCTTCAGAAAGGCGGTCGCACCGGCGCGCGCGGTGTTCGACAGGATCAGGCCCGGCAGCGGTTGCCGCACCGAGATCGACGTAATGGCGAGCACGCGTCCCCAGCCCTGCTCGCGCATGCCCGGGATGGCTTCCTGGCACATGGCGACCACGGACATCAGGTTGAGGTCGATCGCAGTCGGGTAGGCGTCGAGGGGAGTGGAAGCGAAGTTGCCCGCGGGCGGGCCACCGGCGTTGGTGACCAGGATGTCGAGTCCGCCCAGCGCTTCGCGGCTGCGCTCGACGAAATGCGCGGCGCCCGCGGCGCTCGAGACGTCCGCCACCAGTGCGACTGCGTCGTGGCCGAGGCTTGCAGCCGCCTTCTGGACGCGCGCGCGGTCACGGCCGCAGATCGCGACGCGTACGCCTTCTGCGGCGAGTGCCCGGGCGGTAGCGAGCCCGAGTCCGCTCGAAGCGGCGGCAACGGCCGCGCGCTTGCCTTCGATTCCGAGATCCACTGGGACGGCCCTCCGGTCAGTCGTTCGCGCCGCCCGGCAGGTGGGGTCGTTCCGAGCGATATCGCCCGGGAGGCAGTCCCATGCGCTGGGTGAAGACGCGCGTGAAGTAGTACCGGTTCGCGAAGCCGCTGACCTCGGCGATGCGATCGATGCTGTAGTCCGTCGAGACCAGCAGCTCGGAAGCGCGTTCGAGCCTGCGCTCCTGTACGTAGCGTGCTGGGGTGCGACCGGTGGCCTCGCGGAAGCGTCGGATGAAGCGCGACTCACTGCTCAGCGCGATCTCTGCCAGGGCGGCGTTGCTCATGGGGTCTGCCAGATGTTCGTCGATGTAGTGCAGGACGGCGAGCAGCTCGCGCTGTCCTTCGTTGATGCGGAGTACGGGTCGCGTCCGTTCTTCGGGCAGCTCGGCGAGGGCGGCGGCGATCGACAGGTGGACCAGCGCCTTGACCCGACCAGACAGCACCGGTCCAAGTCGCGCCGCAGCGGCGAGCTCGACGGACAGCTCCCGCGCCAGTGCGTGACGGACGTCGTCCTCGGCCAGGATGGCGGGTTCGGGTAGCAGGTCGCGAGCCGCCTCGGCGGGCCAACCGAGGAACTCGAAGAGGCAGAAGAGCTGATCGAGGGGTCGGGACAGGGCGATGTCGAACTCGAGGCCGGGCGGGACCAGGACGAGGCGTCCCGCCGGCAGCGCGAAAGAGCGGTCGGCCAGGCGCAAGCTCGCCCCGTCGTCGGCGTTCAGATACAAACGCCAGAAGCCGCGTAGCACGTCGGTTTCGGGCCACCATTGATCAACGGTTAGGTAACCCGCTGAAAATAAACGGGTATATAGACCTTCTTGGCGCTCGGAGAACAGGACGGACAGGGGTTTCTCTCCAGGTCGCGATTCGAGGTGGCCGGATTCTATACGCGGTCTGGGGCCTGGCGCTACACGGTGGGCGGCCCCTCGCTGGAGAGCGTCTCAGCGCACCCGGGCGTACAGCGCCGTGTCTCGGATCGACCCGTCGACGTGGATCGCGTCGTGACGCAGGATGCCCTCGAACTCGTAACCGAGACGCTCGGGAATCGCGCGGCTGCGGGTGTTGCGGGTGTCGACGCGGATCTCGACGCGGCGCGCGCCGAGCCGATCGAAGGCGAAGCGTCCGAGCGCATCCGCGGCCTCGCTCGCGTAGCCCTGGCCCACGTCGGGGGTCCGCACCCAATAGCCGATCTCGAAGCGCGGGATGCTCCAGTCGATCCGGTGGAGACCGCTGGCGCCGACGATGCGATCTCCATGGAAAAGGGTCATCTGCATGTCCTCGCGCGCCAGGTACGCGCGGCGCGCGCGCGCCTGCTGCGCGCGAGACTGCTCGACGGTCGGCATCACCTGGGCCCAGTCCATCCATGCGCGAAGCTCGCCGAACGAGTCGCCGATGGCGGCGTTCATCTCTTCGGCGAAGTCGGGGTGGGGGGCGCGGAGGGTGAGCCGGGTGGACGAGACCTCGAGCGGAATCACCGCCTGAGCCGGCTCGGGTCTCACAGGGGCAGCAGCTCGATGGGCAGCCCGTCCCGGGGCTTCGAGATCGGCGCCTGCTGCACGGGCATCACGTAGTCGTCGGGCACGCGCACGCGGAAGCGCTGCAGCAGCTGGTGCATCATCACCTTCACCTGCAGCTCGGCGAAGCGGAAGCCGAGGCACATGTGCGCTCCCCCGCCGAAGGGAACCCACGAGTGGCTGTGTCGTTCGTCCTCGGCGCGGGAAGGCGAGAAGCGTTCCGGGTCGAAACGCCAGGGGTCGTCCCACCAGGCGTCCATGTGATGGGTGTGGATGGGCGACAGCACCACCATCGCGCCTTCCGGAATCTCGTAGCCGTCGAATTCGAAGGCTTCGGTGGCGACCCGGGGAATGATCGGCAGCGGCGGATAGCGCCGGAGCGTCTCCTTCATTACCCAGGTGAGGCTTTCGAGGCGGTCCATCTCGTCGAGGCCGAGGCCCTCGCTGTGAAGCGCCAGGCTCTCTTCGCGCGCGCGCTCCTGCCACGCCGGGTTCTTGGCCAGCTCGTAGGTCATCGACGACAGCGTGCTGGTGGTGGTGTCGTGGGCCGCCATCATCAGGAAGATCATGTGGTCGAGGATCTCCTGGTCGGAGAAGCGCTCGCCTTCCTCGGTCTCCGCGTGACACAGGCGGGTGAGCATGTCCGGGCCGTCGCCCGCCCGCTTCTTGGGGATGAGGTCACCCAGGAAGTCGAGCATGAACTGGCGTCCCTTGAGGCCGCGGTGGAACTCGAGCCCCGGGATCGGCAGCCGCACCCGGGACATGGAGGCGGCGACCAGGTCTTCGAAGACGCGATTCAGCTCGCGGGTGGTGCTTCCGAGGTCGATGCCCAGGAAGATGGACGCGGCCATGTCGAGGGTGAGTTCTTTGTAGGCGGGGAAGGCGAGGAACTGAGTCTTGCCTGCGGCCTGTCCCCACGCGGTCAGGCGCTCGTCGATCATGTCGTTCATGCGGTCGCCGTACTCGCGCAGGGCGGGACGCTTGAAGGGTATGTGCATGATCTTGCGGTGGTGCTTGTGGACCGCGCCATCCTGCAGCAGCAGGCCATTGGGGAAGATGCGCCCCATGATCTGCATCCAGGGTCGGCGCGCCGAGAAGGTGCGTTCGCGGTCGAGCAGTACGTGCCGGTTCGCGTCGGGACCGAAGAGATTGATCATCTTCATGATGCCGACGTCTTGCATCACCACCGGTCCCTGCTCGTCGTGCATGCGTGAGAGGCCGGCGAGCATGTCGACGCGCTCGTTGTGCCCCGCGAACAGGGTCCGCCGGAGCACCTCGAGGAGACCGATCTTCGGGATGGGCTTCTTGGAGGCGTGCGTCACGGATTCAGCCGCCGAGCATCCCGCTGATGAGGTCTTCGAAGTCGGCCTTCTTGCGCGCGCCGACGAGCTGCCCGCGCACCTCGCCGTCCCGGAAGGCCAACACCGTGGGCATCGCCCGCACGCCGTAGCGCGCGCTGGTCTGCATGTTCTCGGCCGCGTGCAGCTTGAGGATCTTCACGCGACCCGCGTAGTCGGCGGCGAGCTGCTTGAGGACCGGCGAGATCTGCCGGCAGGCGGGACAGTGATCGCCCCAGAAGTCCACCAGGGCGAGGGTCCCGGGCTGCAGGACCTCGGCATCGAAGTTGGCATCGGTCACGTCGTGAAGTTCGGCCATGGTCCCCCTCTATTCGGCCAGGTGCGCTGATTTCGTGAGTCCGTCCCGTTAGGCGTCCTGGAGGCGGATCAGTGCGGTCCCCATCACCCGGGTCTCGCCGGCTTCGTTCGAGATGGTGAGATCCACCTCGACGATGCCCTCGTCCTCGACCATGTCCGTCACGACGCCGCGGCAGGTGGCGGTGGAATCGACGAGCAGGGAGGCCCGGAAGATGGTGTCGATCTTCAAGGTGGTGCAGCCGGGGGCCCAGTTGTTGACCATGGCGGCCAGGATGCCCTGGCTCATGATCCCGGGGACGATGGCGCCCGGGAGCCCCTGCTTCTTCGCCTCTTCGTGGTCGTTGAAGCGCGACCAGCTCATGCCCGTGGCGTCGGTGAACCGTTTCACGGACTTCATGTCGATGGCCGGGTGGAATTCGGGGAGGTCCTCACCGAATTCCACGTCGGCGAAACTCTTCTTGCCCTCGTTCATGACTGTTCCATCTCGTTCATGACTGTCCCGCCTCGTTCATGACTGTCCCGCCTCCCGCTTCGACTTGCGGCTGACCTGGTTCTGGACGAGGCGCCAGTCGACGACGGAGATCGGCTCTTCGTTCTGGTTGGTGAAGGTCATGCGGTGCACGATGAAGAGCATGTTGCCCGAGCGGCCGGTCTTCGTATAGATGTCGTGGATCTCGCTGCGAGCGGTCACCGTGTCGCCGGCGCGCAGGGGCCCGTTGACGTGAACACACTTGCCGGCGTCGAAGCCCTGGTGGGACTGGATGGGAAAGTCCTTGGGCATGGCGCGGCCGCCGTGGAAGCGGCTCGTGTAGCTCGGCGGTGCCTGGAAGTCGGGATCGCTCGGGTCGGTGAAGCGCGCGGCGGTCTCGCCGCAGGCCTGCGCGAACTCGACGATCTCCTTGGCGGCGACGGGGATCTGGACCTCGTCGAACTGGCGTCCGCACCAGTCTTCCTTCAGCTGATTGACGTCGATATCCATGTCCTGCCTGTCTCTGTCTGATTCGGGAGTCGGGTGCCTTGCTCTATTCCTTGAAGGATACGGCCTCGTAGGCGTCGCCACGAAGCTCCGACACCAGGTCGCCGATGTCGCGTATCTCGCGCTCGAACTTCGTTGCGCAGCGGCCGATGAAGCTCACGATGTGCGCGTCACTGCCGCCAACGCCCCGGTAACCGTACTGCTCTGCCAGGGCGATCGCCTCTTCGTTCTCCGTGCCGCGACTGCCTCCGTTGAGGGTTTCGATCACCTGCACGCCTTCGCAGGGGCCGAGGGTGCCGTAGTGCGCGCACATGCCGACGGTGACCCGTCCGGGATGGCAGGGGACGGCGATTGCACCGCAACGGTCCGCGGCAGCGACGACCTCGTGGAGCGGCAGGTCGAGCCGGCTGAAATCGAGGGCGGCGACGAGGTCGTCGTTCACGCCGAAGAGCAACACGTGGCCGTACTCGGTCTCGACCTCGCTGCCCTTGAGGATGCACAGGCCGGTCTCGTCCTCGAGCTTCCGGTAGTCGCTCTTGGCGTCCCACTGGCGGTGCTCGGTCAGCACGAAGCCGTCCAGTGGAAGCTCGCGCTTGCGGATCCACTGACAGTAGTTCTCCACCTTCGCCCGACCGTCGTCCGAGCGGATGGAATGGCTGTGCAGGTCGAGGATCATGCCGGTCGGAAGCGCGGGACGGCAAAGGCTCCGCCGGCATCGCCCAGGTCGCTGGTGTCGGCGTCCTGGAAGTCGACGACGACATCCATGCCGATCGCCACATCGCCGGGATCGCAGCCGACGATGTTCGTCATCAGGCGCGGGCCCTCTTCGAGGTCGACGTAGGCGAGCACGTAGGGGACGGCGTCGCGGAAGGGCGGCACGCCGTTCTGGTGGGTGACCGTGAAGGTGTAGACCTGACCCCGGCCGCTGGAGACGAAGTGCTGAAGAGCACTCGAGAGACAGCTGGCGCAGATCGCGCGCGGGCGGTGCTGGACGACGCCGCAATCGCCGCAACGCTGCAACACCAGCTCGTGACGGCCGGCGCCTTCCCAGTAGGCGCGGGTCTCCCAGCTGGCGGCGGGCTTGGGGTGCGTGAATTCCGGGGGCATGGTCGTTCCTGTTTCTGGTCGCGCGTTCTAGTCGCGCGCCAGTACGAGGGTGGCGCCCGAGTGCATGGTTCCGAGGGTCCCGCCGGTGCCGTGGGCGAGGCCCAACTTGGCGCCGGCGACCTGGCGCTCGCCGCATTCACCCCGCAGCTGCTTGGTGGCTTCGATGACGAGGAAGATGCCCCGCATGCCCGGATGATTGTTCGAAAGACCGCCGCCGTCCGGATTGATGGGCAGCGCGCCGCCGAGGGCGATGCGTCCGCCGCTGACGAAGTCGCCGCCCTCGCCGGGCTTGCAGAAGCCGAGGTTCTCGAGGGTGGAGAGCACCGTGATGGTGAACGAGTCGTAGATGGTGCAGAAGTCGATGTCGTCGTGGCTGACACCGGCCATGCCGAGGGCGTGCTCGCCGGACTGCTTTGCCGCGAGGGTCAGGAGATCCGGCGCGCCGATCTCCTGGTGGGCGACGGCTTCGCCGCAGCCGAGCAGGACCACCGGCGGCTTCGCCAGGTCGCGGGCGCGCTCGAGGCTGGTCACGATCACCGCGCCGCCGCCGTCGCTGATGATGCAGCAGTCGAGCAGGTGCAGCGGTTCGGAGATCATCCGACTCTCGAGCACGTCGTCGACGCTGATCGGACTCTTCATCTTCGCGTTCGGGTTCAGTCCGGCGTGCTTGCGCATGGCGACGGAGATCTCGGCGAGCTGCTCGCTCTTCGTCCCGTACAGATGCATGTGGCGCTGGGCGACGAGCGCGTAGCTGCCCACCGTGGTCATGCCGTAGGGGCCGACGAAGGCCTGGTTGGGGTCGCGGCTGCCGCCGCCCAGGCCCGTGCCGATGGCCATGGCGTTCGAGGCCGCGGTGCTGCCGTACAGGATGAGTGCCACGTCACAGAGACCCGCGTGGATGGCCGCAGCGGCATGATTCACGTGCGCGACGAACGACGAGCCACCGATGTTGGTGCCGTCGAGGTAGCGCGGCTTGATGTTGAGGTATTCCGCGAGGGAAACGGTGCCCATGGCGCCCATGGACATGCTGGCGGCAAACAGACCGTCCACGTCGGAAAGTGCCAGACCGGCGTCGGCGAGGGCGCCGCGCGCCGACTCGGCCATGATCTGGATCTCGGTCTTCTCGGGCGCCCAGCGCGTCTCGTGCTCGTGCACACCCGCGATCGCGATACTGCCGGAAACACTCACGCCAAGCCCTCGAGGAAAGAACGCACTTCGGCCGCGACGGCCTCGGGCTGCTCGTACAGCAGCATCTCGCCGGCCTTGGCGATCACGGCCTTGCGGCCGTTCGGCAGGCGGTCGATCAGCTGGTTGGCCCGGGCGACGACGCTGCCGCGCTCGGCGTCCCCGTGCAGGATGAGGGTGGGGACCTGGATCTGCGAGAGCTCGTCCGCGCGCTGCCAGCCATCGCAGGCGAGCAGGTCGCCGTAGCTGGCACGGGGGTCCGTCTTCATGCCCGCCATGAACGCCGCTCGCATGACCTTGGGGTCGGCGTCCTTCGCGAAGGCCTCCGGGTCGAAGTCCCGCCGGCGCTTGCCCTCGGTGACCAGGCGGGCGTTCTGCAGGAAGTCGTCCGGGAAGTCGAAGCCGCTTCCCGCCGAGCAGATCACCAGCCCGCGCACGGCGTCGGGGAAGGTCAGCGCGTAGTCGAGGGCGACGGCGGCGCCGACGGAATGTCCCAGCAACACGTGGGGCCGGAGCGAGAGCTTCTCGGTCAGGGCACGGGTGAAGTCGCGCATGCGGTCGACTGCGCCCAGGCTGTCGAGGCTGCCCGAGCGCCCGTGTCCCGGCTGGTCGAACGCAATCGGGCTGTGCGCGTCCGCAAGGGCGCCCAGCAGGCCCGCGAAGTCGCCGCCATGGCGGCCGGTGCCGTGCAGGCACAGCACGACCTCGCCGCGGTCGCTTGCGGGGGGCTCTTCGGGGAGCGTGGTCGCGCCCGTGTGATGGAGGAAGGTCGCGACCCCATCGATGACGACGTACTTCTGGGGCACGCCGGGCAGAATAGGGGCCAACTTACACAGGTGTCAATCGAGCGATCGGCTCCCAGACCCGCGGGCAAACAGGGTTTTCTCGGATAGGATGGTGCGCCCATGGAGCTTCTTCTGATCCGCCACGGCTTGCCCGAGCGCGTCGTGACCGACGACGGCTCGCCCGCGGATCCGCCGCTTTCCGCCGTGGGTCTGGACCAGGCTGCGCGTGTGGCGCGCTGGCTCGTCGGAGTCGAGATCGATCGCATCTATGCGAGCCCCTTGCTGCGCGCGCAGCAGACGGCGGCGCCGCTGGCCGCGCTGCGGTCGCTGGCCGTGGACCTGTCCGACGGTGTGCGCGAGTACGACGCCGAGGCCGAGTCCTACATCCCGATGGAAGACCTGAAGGTTCAGGACTACGAGGCCTGGAAGCGGCTGGTGTCCGGCGGCTACGCGCCCGAGGTCGACTTCCTGGCATTCCATCACACGGTGATCGCCGCGGTCGAAGCCATCATCGCGGAAAACCCCGGCCGCCGGGTGGCGGTCTTCTGTCACGGCGGCGTCATCAATGCGTGGGCGGCGCACGTGCTCGGCCTGAAGCCCCAGCTCTTCGTCGACGTCCGCTATACGAGCGTGAACCGCTTCTTTGCCGCAGCCAGCGGCGAGCGCAGCCTCGGTAGCCTGAACGAGACCGCGCATCTTCGAGACACTCCGTCCACCTGAATCGAGTTTCGAATCAAGGAGCCCCCATGTCCATCATCGTGATCGCCGGAACCATCGAGATCGACCCCGCCAAGAAGGACGTCGCCGCCGCTGCGGCCGTCGAGATCATGCGCGAGACCCACAAGGAAGAGGGCAACCTCGCCTACGCGTTCTCGCAGGATCTCGAGAACGACGGCGTGGTCCACATCTTCGAGAAGTGGGAGAGCCAGGAGGCGCTCGACTTCCACTTCAAGACGCCGCACATGGCGGCCTTCCAGAAGAAGATGGGCTCGCTCGGCGTGAAGGGGATGAGCCTCGAGAAGTACGAGGTGGCGTCGGTGGGCTCGGTCTTCTGATCCCCGGGGAGATCGCGTGAGTCAACTGCTATTGCACGGCGCGCAGCTGCTCGATTGCGAGGCGGGTGAGCTGCGGCCGGGCTGCAGCGTCCTCGTCGAGGACGATCGCATCGTCGAGGTGTCCGATCGGGAGATCGCGGCGCCGGACGCCGCGCGCATCGACGTCGGCGGCCGCACCCTGATGCCCGGCTTGATCGACGCCCACGTTCACGCGGTCATCACGACCATGAACCTGGCGTCGATGACCAGCCGCCCCGCGAGCCTGGTGGCCATCGAGGCGGCGCGCATCCTCGAGCGCATGCTGCTGCGCGGCTTCACCACCGTGCGCGACGCCGGCGGCGCCGACTACGGGCTGGCCCAGGCGGTCGAGCTCGGCCTCGTCGCAGGACCGCGGATCTTCTACGCGGGGCGCACACTCTCGCAGACGGGGGGGCACGGCGACTTCACGCCCAAGGGCGACCATCCCATGCTGTGCGCCTGCCAGATCCACTCCACCGGCTTCTCGCACGTCGCGGACGGCGTCGCGGCGGTACGCAAGGCGGCGCGTGAGGAGCTGCGACGCGGCGCCCACCAGGTGAAGATCATGGCCAGTGGGGGCGTCGCTTCTCCCTCGGATCCCATCTGGAATCTGCAGTACTCGAGCGAGGAGATGCGGGCCATCGTCGAAGAGGCCGAGAGCTGGCGCACCTATGCCATGGCCCACGCCTATACGCCCGAGGCCATCTCCCGAGCCGTCGACGCGGGCGTCCGCAGCATCGAGCACGGCAACCTCATCGACGCGGCCAGCGCCCAGAAGATGAAGAAGGCGGGTGCGTACCTGGTCCCCACCCTGGTGACCTACTTCGCCATCGACGAGATGGGGCGCAGCCTGGGCTTCCCGGCGAAGAGCCTCGCGAAGGTGAAGGACGTGCTGGATGCGGGGCTCGCGTCCCTCGAGATCGCGCGCGAGGCCGGCGTCGCCGTCGGCTTCGGGACGGACCTGCTGGGGGAGACCCATGAACAGCAGAGCCGCGAGCTCGGAATCCGTGCCCAGGTGCTGAGCCCGGCCGAGGTGCTGCGCAGTGCGACGGTGACCAACGCGAAGCTGCTGCGGCGGGAAGGCGAGCTAGGCATCGTCGCCGCGGGTGCCCTGGCCGACCTGCTCGTGGTGGACGGCGACCCCCTCGCCGATCTGTCGCTACTCGAACGCCCGGCGGAAAGCCTGCGCCTGATCGCGAAGGGCGGCCGCATCTTCAAGAACGAGCTGAGCTGAACGCCCGCCCGAAGCCCGGGGATCAGAAGCGGTCGGGTCGGATCTCCGCGTCGTTCCCGCCGTCCGCGTAGAAGAGACTGCCGTGCAGCCAGCCGGCTTCGGTACCGAGTACGAACGCGACCAGGTTGGCGATGTCTTCGGGCTGCCCCCAACGTCCGATCGGAATGTCGATGCTCTCGATGGCGCGCGCCGTGGCCGGGTCCTGCAGGTCGGCTTCGAGCAGGGGCGTACGAATGGGGCCGGGGCAGACGCCGTTGAGTCGCACCCGGGCGTCGCCCCACTTGCGGACCCGTCGTCGCACGGCGCGGCCGAGTGCGTGCTTCGATCCCATGTAGGCGATCGGTCCGGAGTCGTGCTCCACCGCGATGCGGGACGCCTCGGCCTCATCGTGGTCGAGCAGCGCCAGGACCAGCGGGTGCTCGTCGAGGGGAGCGATCTGCGCAGAGTTCGAGACGATCGCCAGCGCCGCGGGATCCTGTCCCTTCTGGAGCGCCGGCAGCAGGCCGTCGAGCACGTCGACGGCACCGAAGTAGTTCACCGAGGTGACCAGGGATCGGGGCTTCACGCTGCCCGCGAGCCCGGCGCAGGTCACGAGCCGGTCGAGGCTGCCGTCGCAGGCCTCGAGGACCGCGTCCACCGCGCGTCCTCGTCCTTCGGCGGTGGATAGATCGGCGCGGATCTCGGCGTTCTTCAGATCGACGCCGATGACCCGGTGTCCCTGTGCTTCGAGCTTCTCACGAATGCCGGCGCCGATGCCCGAGCCGCATCCCGTGATGGCAGTGGTGGTCACGTTCGGGGGTCTCCTGGTCGCGTGAGTCGCGGGCGCAGGGTAGCAAGCTGCTGGGGTATCATCGGGCGCTCGGACTTCCAGGAGGCTTCATGCCGAACGTCGCCATGTGGGGCAAGGCGCTCACCGTCATGCCCCGGATCACCAAGCAGGACTGGGACGGGCTCGATCTCGTCTCGCGCTGGCTCATCGCATCGCGTGCGGCGGTCATCATCATGACCTTCACCTCCGCCGCCTTCGGCGGGCTGCTGGCGGTCAAGGCCGGGAAGTTCGACGGTCTCCTGTTCGTGCTGACGACGTTGGGGCTGTGTCTCGCGCATGCGACCAACAACCTGGTCAACGACCTGACCGACTATTGGAAGGGCGTCGACGAAGGCAACTACTTCCGCACGCAGTACGGACCGCAGACGGTGCAGGACGGCTTCCTGAGCGTGAAGCAGTTGATCGCCTACGCGGCGCTCACCGGGCTCGCCGCGTTGTCGATCGGCGCCTATCTGGTGGTGCTGCAGGGCGAGATCGTTCTTTGGCTGCTCGGCGCCGGTGCGTTCTTCGTCCTCTTCTACACCTTTCCGCTCAAGTACATCGGCATGGGCGAGCCAGCGGTGCTGGCGGTGTGGGGACCGCTGATGGTGGGTGGCACCTACTACGTGGTCACTGGCGAGTGGAGCAACAACGTTGCCGTCGCGAGTCTCGCCTACGCGCTCGGGCCGACGGCGGTGCTCTTCGGCAAGCACATCGACAAACTCGACGCGGACGAGGCCAAGAAGATCCGCACCATGCCCGTCATCCTCGGTGAGCGCTGGTCGCGCTACACGGTGCTCGGCATGCTGGTCGCGCAGTATGGGGTGATCCTCTATCTGGTCGCGACCGGCTATTTCTCGCCCGCCATGCTCATCGCGTTTGCTGCCGTCCCCTCGCTGCGCCGGGTCTTCACCACCTACAATGCGCCGCGACCCAGCGAGGCCCCCGACGACCTGCCGAAGGGCGTCTGGCCGCTCTGGTTCGTCGCCGTCACGTTCTGGTACAACCGCCGCTTCGGTCTCTTCTTCTTGCTGGGTCTCATCGGAGACATCGTCTTGTCGAGTCTCTGAACGTCGCGCTCCCGAGCGGTTCGACCGCGTAGCAGAGAGCCGCGCCGTCGCGCCGCAAAGCCCAGGCGATGAGCGATGCCCGTCAGCTTCGAGTTGGACGTGCCCGCGAGGATCGTTCGGGTTCGTCTCTACGGAACCGTTTCCGACACCGACCTGATCGCCGGCGACGACGATCTCCGGGCCTCGCCCGACTTCGACTCGGGCTTCGATCAGCTCGTCGACATGACGGAGGCGGAGGAGGGCGACCTCACGGCAGGCGCGATCCGCGAGCTGGCCCGGCGGCCACCGCTCTTCTCGTCCGAGTCGCGTCGGGCCTTCGTGGTGCGCACCGACCTCGGCTATGGCCTCGCCCGCATCTTTCAGGCGCGCCGCGGCGATGTGGCCGGCGAGATCCAGATCTTCCGCAGCCTCGCCCACGCGAACCACTGGCTCGCATCCGGCGCCCCGACCTGAAGTGTCGCGTCTACTTCGGTGACCCGACCGGCGACCCGCTGAGGTCTCCCGGGCCCATGTAGAGGATCCGGAAGATGCGCTCGGAGAAGCGCCAGCCTTCCGCTGTCCGCGCATAGCCGTCGACGTAGTGCCCGATGGTCAGGGTGCCCGGGCCCTCGCTGGGCCAGCCGATCTCGAGGTAGTGCCATGTGCCCGCCGCCACGTCGCCGTCGATCTCGATCACGCCGCTCTGCGGAAGCTGGGTGACGAAGCGGAAGTGACCCATGAGCTTCTGCCAGGTCGTGAGGACCGCGTCACGGCCGGCCGCCTTTGCGATCCCGACGTCCCAGACCCCGTCGTCGGTCCACGTGGCGATCCACGCGTCTGCGTCGTTGCGCGTGACCGCGTCGGAATAGCGCGCGACGAGCTTGCGGATATCCCGCTCGTCGATCAGATCCTGTATCGCCTTCTCGTCGATCGACATTCCATCCTCCGGGTGGCGATCCTATCATGCCCGCCGGAGGTGACTGTTCGTGATCATCATTGCCGGAACCGTCGACGTCGATCCCGCCCGGCGTGATGCCGCGCTCGAAGCCGGTTGCCCCCACATGGAGGCGACGCGCGCCCAGCAGGGCTGCATCGACTACGTCTGGAGCGCGGACCTGCTGGTCCCGGGGCGCATCTACGTCTTCGAGCGATGGGCGAGCGAAGAGGATCTGCGCGCCCACTTCGAAGGGCCCCACTACCTGGCCATGCGGAACACCATGGCGTCGTACGGACTCGTCGGGGCCGACGTGCTGAAGTACCGCATGGCCGTTTCGGAGCCCGTGTACGACAACACCGGCACGCCGCGCGCGGACTTCTTCACGGCCTGATCGTCAAGCCGGGTCGGATGCGCGCGCCGCGCGTGCATCGTCGGCGACCCAGCGGATCGCGTTTCCCACCAGGGTGCGGAAAGCCGGGTGGGCATACGCGGACGGGCCGTCGCCCAGCGCGAGGTAGACGATCGTGCTGCGGCCCACGCGCTTCGTCCAGCCCACGAGGTTGCTGCCCGCCGGATGCGACCAGCCGTCGCGGGAGAGCATGCGTCCGTGGATCGCGGCATCGGCGGAGAAGAACGCCTGGTCGTCGAAGCAAGCGTCGCTCCGCAGTAGCGGTGTCACCTCGTCCTCGAAGATCGGACACAGGTAGAGCTCGTCCTCGATCTCGAAGCCAGCCTCGAGGCCGCGCGTCACCGGATGGTCAGCGGCGACGGAGACGCGGTGTCGGACGCCGAGCTGATAGCCCGAGTCCGGTAGCTGGCGCCCGCGCAGGGTTCCCGGCGCATACAGGAAGCGCCCCCCGATCAGATCCGCGTATTCCGGCCAGGTGGGCCAGCCGGCGATGGCGTGGTGCAGGAAGACGAACCCGTGTCCCTGCTCGATCAGCGCAGGCAGGTTGCGCCGCAGGGTCTCGGGCGGGTCGAGAAAGCGCGCGCCGCCCGTCGGTTGGAAGGCGATGCCCGGCATGTCGTAGAGGACGAAGGCATCCCAGTCGGCGGCCAGCGCGGGGTCGAAGAAGCACAGAGCGGCCGGGTGCTCGACGCCCGTGAGGCGGATGTCGGGCCAGCGTTCGAAGGCCCGGAAGAACGGCTCTCTTTCGAAGGGGTGCCCCTTCGTGACAACGAGGGCCTTCAGCTCTTGCACGGGCGGGGTGCCGCTAGCCGAGGTGCTTGCGCAGGAACGCCGCCATGTCGTCGATGGCCTGACGCGCCTGGGGGAAGAACTCCATCTGGACGAAGCCGTGGGGCATGTCTGCCACTTCCTTGTATTCGTGCTCGACGCCGGCCTCGCGCAGGACGCGGGCGAACTCCGCGGCCTGCGCGATCAGCGGGTCTGCGGTGCCGCACACCACATGGGACGGGGGCAGCTTCTCGGCCGCATGGACCGGGCTCACCTGCGGATTCGCGAGCAGCGAGTCCGGTCGATTGGCGCCGAGGTAGGACCCGGCCATCAGCTCGATCAGCTCGTCGCCTGCGGCTGCGAGGGCGGGCTGGCTCGCGAGCTTCGCGATGGCGTCGGCGTCTCCGAGCTTCGCGAAGTCGAAGACCCCGTAGATCAAGAGCGCGGCACGGATCTCGACCGCAGGGTCGTCGGCCAGCGCGATGGCCGCCGCCGCGGACAGGTTGCCGCCGGCGGAATCGCCGCCGACGGCGAGCCGCGCGGGGTCTCCGCCGTACTGTCCGGCGACCTCGGACGCCCAGCGGATCGCCTGGACGCAGTCGTCGAGGGCGGCGGGGAAGGGGTGCTCCGGCGCGAGCCGGTAGTCGACGTTGAAGACCACAAATCCCGCTTCGGCGAAGCGTCGGGCCAGCTTGGCGTGGGTCGCGGGGCTGCCCGCGACCCAACCCCCGCCGTGCAGATAAACGAGCACGGGCCAGGGGCCTTCGCCCGGCGGCAGGACCACGTCCGCCGTCACGGCCGGGTCGGCGCCCGCCACCGCCACCTTCTCGTGGACCGCGCCGACCGCCGGTCCGCCGGCGTTCAGCATGGGTGCGAAGCCGTCGAGCATGGTGCGCATGTCCTGCGCAGTCTGGGGGACGCCCATGCCCGCAACCAGCTGGCTGAGCGGGTCCTGGGGTTTCGGATCGTCTCGCTCGGGGTGGCTCATGGGATCTCCTCGAGGCTCTTCGCCGGTCGAGGGCCCAGTCTACTCCCCCGGTCTACTTCGTCGCGACCACCATGCAGCACGACGACAGCAGGCTCGGCACCAGCTGGTGTACCCGGCCGAGCCGCCCGATCCCGTAGCCCCGGAAGTCCGAAAAATCGTAACGGGCGAAGAGCTTCCGAAGCATCGAATACGTGAAGTAATGGAGGTGTCCCTTGTCGTGCAGCTCGTGCTGGGTGCGGACCGCGAAGCCCTCGTCGGCCGCGGCAGTGGACGGGAACTCGCCCCGAAGCAGCATCAGCCGTCTACGCAGGCTGGCCACGTTCGGCGTCGTCAGGACGACCTGTCCGCCGGGTCGCAGCAGGCGCTTCATCTCCTCCATGGCCGGCCACAGGTTGACGATGTGCTCGATGACGTCCGACAGCACGATGGTGTCGAAGCTCGCGTCCGGGTAGTCGACCCCCGTCTCGATGTTGCCGGCACGCACCTCGGCGTCGAGTCCGTCGAGGGTCTGCTGCGCGGTCCGGACGCGCTCGGCGGACAGCTCGAGGCCACATAGAACGTCGTACTTGTCGCGCAGGTTGTAGAGGACGACGCCGCTCCCGCAGCCCACGTCCAGGACGCGTGCGCCGCCCGGTGCGAAGTAGGCGCAGCCTTCGGCCCGGCTGGTCGGCCAGCGATCCACGCGGAGCGTCTTCCGGTTGGGCTTTTTCGCCCGGTAGACGTCGTCATAGGCGGCCGCGAGATTGGTGCTCATGCAGCGCCTTTCGGTCGGACGGAAGAAAGAGTTTTCCCTGTTCCGGTAGGTGTTTTCCCCAGTTTGGAGGTCCCCTCGGGGGAAGGTGCGCCCTCGGCTGTCGCAACTAGCCGGAATCCCGTGCGTTACTTCATGGATAGAATCTTCACTTGCAATGGGAACGAATATTGCTCCTAATGAGCGGGAGATTTTGATGTCGTGGTCCCAATCGGGCTCACGTAGATGTTGCTCTAGACCCTGGGAAGAGGTCGATCTGATGATGAAAGCGCTGAGCACCCTGTTGATCCGTACGTTGGCAGTTGGCTGCCTGCTCCTTGTCGCGGCACCTGCGTTCGCGACGGAGATCTACGGTGACTACTTCGGCACCACGGTCAATTTCCTGGGCGTCCAGGAAACGACCAACACCCCCGGAGACCCCGAGCCGCTCTTCGAGGCGCCGGTCCACATCGGCGATCAGCTGCTGTTCTTTCCCTCGAACTTCGTGGCTCAGAGTGCCGGCGGAGGCGTCGATACGACGGCTGCTCTCCTCGAGATGGACCTGCAGGCCGTAACCGGCACGTACATCGAGATGATCCATCTGACCGAGGCGGGTGACACCTTCCTGGCGGGAGCGGGTACGGCCTCGACGGGCACCTTCGTCGGGCTGTCCGGTGTCGTGACGGTGCTGGGCGCGGACGATCCCGGCGATGTTGGTCAGCTGATCAACTTCGTGGGCATCTTCGACCAGGACACCTTCGATCTGACGAACGACGCGGGCGCCACGGCCTGGCTCGGCAGCATCGACATCGACGTGGCCGCTGCCGTGCCGAACGTGACCCTCGCGCATCTCCAGATCGACAACTTCCTCTTCGCGGCGAGCGAGGCAACGACCTCGGCTCTGATCCAGAAGAAGGCGTCGGGCGCTTTGATCATCACCGTCCCGGAGCCCACCAGCCTCGCCCTGATGGGCCTGGGCGTGTTGGGCGCCGCGGTCATCGGGCGACGACGAACCCGCTAGCGCGGGACGAGCACAGGATAGAGGGGTGTCGGCCTTTGGGTGCGCCACCGGTAACACATTGATGTGACTTCGAGGGGTCGGTGTCCCGACGGATTCCCGGCGACCCCTCGTTTAGCGCCATGTGACGCGGAACGCGGCTCGACCCCGGTAGCTGGCCGGACGGGCCGATTTGCAGCCCAAGGAGCCACCTTCGTGCCCCAGTCCACCCTCGCGCGGCATCTCTCGATCCTCCTCGCTCTGCTCGTAGCGGCCCCTGCTCTCGCCACCGTGAATCACGGCGACTTCCTGGGAACCGGCGTCGACTTCTTGCAGGTGTCGGAAACGACCCTGACCGCGGGGGATCCCGAGCCGCTCTGGGAGACGCCGTCGGTAGCGGTGACTGGAACGCAGCTGCTCTTCTTCCCTTCGAACTTCCTGTCGAGCTGCACGCTCGGAAGTTCGGACACCACTGCTTCAGAGTTGGTTGTCACGCTCGCCAGCGAGGCAGGGCAGCACATCGAGGTCGTGGAGCTTCAGCTGGGCGGTGACTCGACGCTCACGAAGTTTCCCCCGTTCGGGACGCCGGCAACGAACACGGCCGCGGCGATCAGCGGCACGGTGACGGTGACAGAAACGACGAGCGGTCCGATCGCACCCGTCGTGATCCCCTTCAGTGGCACCTTCACGCCGAGCGGCACCTTCTCGCTGCCCGGGAACTTCGGAACCAACGGCTGGACGGGTAGCGTCGCCGTCGACGTTGCCTCCGTGGTGCCCCTTGCGACAGTCGCGGACGTGGTGCTGACGAACACCCTCGATTCCAACTGCGAAGCGGGAAACAGCGCTGCTTCGATCCAGAGCAAGTCGCTGAGCGGCCCCGCGGTGTCGCTGATGGTGAATCCGCTCGAGTGTGACGTCGAGCTCGACAAGACCTGCTGCGTGACCCAGCCCGGCCTGCCCGACTTCGGTCAGTGCGAGGGCGACATGGTCTCGATGACCCTGGAGTTCACGGGCGACAAGTGCTCGCGGTCGAACAACGACCAGGGCCGCTCGTTCAAGTGTTGGGGCCGCCGCGAGATCGGCGAGCCGGCTGACATCTTCCCGCTCGATTGGTACGGCAACGTCACCGCGACCCCGGACACGGGCGTCAACCACGGCGATCTCGTGACCTTCACGAGCAGCGCGGGCACGCTCCCGGAGCGCACGAAGTTCAAGGTGCGTGGCGACTGGTGGCGAAAGCAGTACCTGAAGATCAACACGTCCTGTGAAAAGGCCTTCGCCTGCGGCGATCAGTTTGGCGCCTTCGAGGTGGTGGGCTTCGAGAGCACCGTTGGTGGCGTGGTGGACTGCGCGGGCCCGCCGCCGCCGCCGGTCTGCGCCGTTTCCGGCGATCCGGTCGGCACGCCCTGCGATGCCAAGGTCGTGGACATGGTGCTCGAGTACACCGGGCAGGATTGCCAGGACCCGCTGGGCAACCCGCAGAGCGGCGAGGCCGAGTGCGAAGGCAACGCGACGGGCGCCGTCAACGTGGGCGTCAGCTACGTCGGACAATTCGGCTACAAGCATCAGGTGTCGCCCGCGAGCATGATCAATGACGGCGACCGCATCCGGGTGACGTCGACGCACAAGGGCGGACTCTTCCCGAACCAGAAGTACCTCATCACCGACTCCAACGGCGTGCTGCAGTCGATCGAGTTCCACACCTCCTGCTCGCAGCCCCTCGCGCTCGGAGACGAGTTCGGCAGCTTCAAGGTCGTCGAGTTCACGACCAAGAGCGGCACGCGCGTGGCGCTCGGCAGCGGCAACGATGGCCCCGCGGACGCCTGCGAGGTGCCCCTGGCGCCCCCGGGCCCGCACTGCACCGGCGACGTCGATGAGCTGACCCTCGTCTACATCGGTGACTATCTCGGCGAGGGCTGCACCTTGAGCAACCCGCAGGCGGGCTATGGCAGTTGCGCCGGCGTCGCCGATCCGGGCGATCCGGTGGCCGTGACTCCCCAGGCCGCGAACATGGTGGCCGACCCCGAGGACCAGATCGAGTTCGGCGACCTGGTGACCTTCACCCGCGACGACGAGAGCGTGCTTCCCTGGCTCGTCAACTTCGACGTCACTGGTGCCGGTGGGACCCAGTCGATCGGGATCAAGACCTCCTGTTACGCACCGCTCAGCCTCGGAGATCGCTTCGGTTCCTTCGTGGTGTTCGGCATGAACCGCGTGGAGGAAGGTCCGATCACCCTCGGTGGCAACGTGCAGTACCAGTACACCGTGACGAACCCGAACGGAGATCCGCTCGAGAACGTGTCCGTCGACGACGATCAGCTCGGCAACATCGTCAGCGGCGCCACGATCGCGGCCGGTGCTTCCCAGACCTTCATCCAGAACGCGACGCTCTTCGGGACGACGACGAACGTCGCAACCGCCTCGGGCGACATCGGAGGCGACGTCTGTGCCCCCGGCGTCGACCAGGTGACGGTCGGCGTCTCCGCACCGCCCCCGGGCTCCTTCAGCTGCTCGGGCTACTTGAACGAGCTCAGCATGACCTGGAACGGTGCGGGTCCAGTGCTGGTCAAGGCCTGGGCAGGCAGCGTGGGAACCAGCACGCTGATCGGTACCTGGGAGAACGTGCAGCCCGGAGACACTCTCGACGTCGAAGGCCTCGGCACCGAGGGCGGCGACAGCAACTGGCAGATCTTCCAGACGAACGGGATCACGTTGATCGGAACCTCGCGCTTTGATCTCTACTGCAGCGACAAGTCGATGAATGGTGTCGAGGACTGCGGAAAGGCCCAGGGCAACGGCAAGTACAACGAGGCCAGCCGCATCAACACCTGGTTGCTCGAGGGCATGAGCGACTCCGACGAGACCCTGTCGTGCACACCGGGACTGGTGCCGGCGCCGCCGGACTGCGGTTTCGGTCCGGAGCTGCTGCTGATCCTGCCCGGTCTGATGGTCTTCCATCGCCGGCGCCTGCGGCGCGAGCAGTAGGCCGTCGCCTATTTGGAAGACGTGAAGTCGATGAGCGCCTCGGCCTGGTGGCCGGGGCGCTCTGACTTTGGGCTCCCGTTTGCGCTGCCCATGGGGCGGTAGAGTCTTCCGGTGTTCCCGTATATCCCGCACCCCGTTCTCGACCTGGGCTTCTATCGGCTCGAAGCCTTCTCGGCTCTCGTCGTCGTCGCGGTCGTCGTGCAGTTCCAGATCACGATCCGGCGCTCGCCGCGTTTCGGCATCGACCGGCGTACCGCTTCCTCCCTCGTGGGCTGGGCGATCGTGCTGGGCCTCGTCGGCGCACACGTCTTCGACGTCGTCGCGTACACGCCCGAGAAGCTCGTCGAGGACCCGCTCATCCTCTTCGCCGTGTGGGACAGCCTGTCGTCCTTCGGAGGCATGCTGGGCGGGCTGCTCGGCATCTATCTCGTCATGCGCGCGAAGCACATGCGCCCTGTCGAGATGCTGCGCTTCTTCGACATCCTGATCTTTGCGTTGCCCTTCACCCTGGCCATCGGGCGCCTCGGCTGTGCGTTGCAGCACGATCACCTGGGCGTTGCGTCGGGACACTGGCTCGCGGTGCAGTTTCCCGACGGTGCACGCTTCGATCTCGGGCTGCTCGAGTTCCTCTACGTGTCCGGCGTGGCCGCGGCCTTCGCGGTCCTCGGACGCAAGCCTCGGCCGGACGGTTTCTACATCGGGCTCTTCTTCGCGCTGTACGGCCCGGTCCGCTTCGCGATGGACTCGCTTCGGATCCTCGAGGCTCGCTACGCAGGCTGGACGCCGGGCCAGTATCTTTCCATCGCCGCCACCCTCGTGGGCCTCGGAATTCTGGGCTTCGTGTTCACGCGCCGGGCCCCTGTGACTGGGTCGGTTGACTCGGGCGGGTCGGGTGAGCCAGCCGAGCCGGCTGAGCCGCGTCAGGCGTCCTGAAACCGCGCCAGGCGAGCCAGTACCCGAGTAGCGCGAGCGCGATGCCCGGAGGCAGATCCAGTGCCCAGTGCTGCTTGGTCAGCAGGGTCGAGGCCAGGATCGCGGCGCCCCAGGTCCAGCCTGCAATGCGCCACAGCGGCGGCAGGTCACGTCCCAGGACGCGTCCGATGACCAGCAGCGAGTAGACGGTCAGGCCCGCGTGGAGAGACGGCAGGGAGTTGGTCGGTCGGTCGTGTCCCGCCAGGAGCCCGTAGAGGCCCGCGTCCGAGACGATCTCCGGTCGCGGGCCCGTGGCGGGGAGCAGCGCGAACAGGACGAAGCTGGGCAGGCACAGCAGCGCCAGGCCCCACGCGTAGCGGAGCACTGCGTCGCGGTCCGGGGCCAGCCAGGGAGCCAACGGGACCAGGGCGCCGATGGACAGGTAGACAGGGGTCCAGCCCGGTGAGAAGGGGACCGCAACGTCGAGCGCCGTTGCGGGCACCGCCAGGGGCCAGCCGATCGCGACCTGCTGCAGCCCGAAGTAGGGCACGCAGATACCGACGGCGAGGCCCAGGCACACGGCGACCTTGTCGCGCCAGCTCGCGCGCAGTCGCGTCGCGATGTTCATGGGGTCCCCGTTGCTGCTGCGTGTCACGTGGCCGGCTCGCGGACCTCGCGATGACGGCGGCGCAGCCTTCGATCGGTCTCCCGCTCTCCGGGGCTGAGCGTCGCGGTGTCCGGGGGCAACCCTGCGCGAATCCGGTCGAAGGGCACGATGCGGGACTCGGGGTGGGGGTTGTCCCGGGACCAGATCCAGCGGTACTGCACGACACCCTCGGGTTCGCCGGCGGTGTCGAGCCAGTTGGCGACACCCGGATCGCGGTGGGCGACGACGCAGCGGAAGCGACCGTCCGTGTCGATGCGTGCCTGTGAGAGGTTGATGCTGGTGCTGCGTTCCGCCCAGTCTGCGCTGCGGAACCACAGATCACACAGCTGGAACTGCCAGTAGCGCGCGTCCGGCAGGTCCGTCTCGATGATCATGGCCTCGTCGTCGGCGAGGCGATAGAAGTCGTTCCCGTAGTAGATGTCGTCGGCGCCACCCTCGAACTTTTTCGCCGCCGCGATGCGCGAGGGGTCCCAGGCTTCGCGCAGCTGCTCGGTCCACTCGGTCCAGGTCCGTGCGGTCTGGAGCGTCCAGTCGCCGGCGTCCAACAGCGCGAGCGCTACCGCTTCGGGACGCGTCGCCCCGGCGGGTGGAGCGTCCACGCACTCGATCCAGAAGCGCGCCGGCCGTTCCTCTCGCCAGTCGCAGAAGTACTGGCGTACGGCGAGGAAGCGCGCGTCGGGGTGGAGCGGGAGCCAGTTGCCCGACGCGGGCTCGCGCGACGCCGTGATCTCGAAGCTGCCATCGGGATCACAACGGATCTCGTCGCCGGTCAGGGTTGCGAAGTTCCGCACGTCGCCGAGTTGCATGTAGCCTTCCTTGACCTCGATCAGGAAGTCGAAGGCGCTGCCGCGCTCGCCGCGGATGCGATAGTTCGCGGCGGGGTCGATGCGCGCCCACAGGTACTGGTTGTCGGCGTTCTCGGCGCCCCAACGCGCGCTGCTGTCCGGGTTGCGGAAGAAGCGGGGTTGTCCCGGATCGCCAAGCTCGAGAGCCTGACCGATGCCGCCCCTCACGAGGCCGAGCAGATAGCGCACGCCTTCGGCGCGCGTGCTCTCGCTGGCATTCGCATTCGCGGACAGCAGATGGTCGCCCGCCCGTCTGAGGGCGTCGCAGTATCGGTGCCAGGCCTCGCCGGAGAGTACGGATGCGGCCGCCGCTTCGGGGTCGGGTCGTTCGCTGCGCGCCGTCCGCAGCGTCTCGACGTTGCGTTTGCCGCCTTGCGCGCGCTCTTCCTCGCTCATGTCAGCCCTCGGACGGAACGTCGTAGCGTTCCTGATAGGCGCGGAAGCGGTCGCGTTCGACCTGCGGGTCCCAGCCCGTATCCCTGAAGTCGTACCGATGCACGCCGTGCCGGCCCTTGGGCTTGGCGGCGATGGCAGAGGCGATGCCGGTCTCGGCGGAGGCATCGAAGGGCATGTCGAAGTGCTCGTAGATGCTGGACACGGTCTTCAGGGGGTCGTTCACGAGGTCCGCGTAGCGCACGTCGCAGAAGCGTCTGGCGTCGGCATCGGACCCGTGCCGCACGGCTTCCCCCGCGGCGAGAAGCGCCGCGCAGGTCTCGCCGGTGAACCACGACAAGACCTGATGCGCATCGACGGCGTCGGACCGGACCCACGCGGTCGCGAACAGGATGCTCGCGACCGAAGCCATCACGGTCAGCGGGTCGCGGTGGGTCCAGACGATGCGCGCGTCCGGGTACACGGCGAGCAGCGGCCCGAGGGCCCCCAGGTGGGAGGGTGCCTTCAGCACCCAGCGTCGGTCGGGCATCCGCCACTGCAGCAGCTGCAGCATCTGGCGATGGCCCGCGTACGCAGGGACGAGGTCGGCGGTCGCCAACCAGGCCGCGTAGCTCGGTACGACGTGGCGGCCGGACAGCTCGTCGCTGCGAAAGCTGTGCGCGGTCAGCTGGATGCATTCGACGGGGATGCGCGCGCCGAGTTCGTGCATCGCGTCGTATTCGGGGACGATCTCGCACCACAGTCGGACTTCTTCTTCAGCCAGCGCGATGCGAGGGTCGGTCGCGTGGGTCTCGCTTTCGGGGGGCGGGCAGGGGTGCAGCACCTCCCACGCCAGGGGCCCCCGCGACGCCGGGTCGTGTCCCAGCAGGTCGTGCAGGATCGAGGTGCCCGTGCGCGGAAGTCCCGTGATGAACAGCGGTCGCTCGACCGCCTCCGCGTCGATCGTCGGGTTGCGCTTGCGCGTCTCGGTCATGCGCAAGCGGTTCTCCAGCCAGTTCAGCACGTCCGCGCGGGCCAGCGCACGACCGATGAAGTGCAGCTGGGCCTCGTCGGCGAGGGCCGCAACGAAGACGTCGAAGCCCTCGCGCCAGTCCTCGTCGCCGAAGTCGGACAGACCGGTCCGAGCGACCGCATCCGTGAGGATCTCATCGGGTGCGAGGGACAGGCTCTCCGGGTCGCCCAGGCGGTTGAGTGCCCGCACCCATTCCGGCCGCGGGCCCGGCTGCCAGACGGACCCGGTCACCCGAAGGTGATGACGCTCCGCGCCACCTCGCCGGACTTCATCTTGTCGAACGCGGTGTTCACCTCGTCGAGAGGCAGGCGGGCGGAAATCATCTCGTCCAGCTGGAGTCGGCCGTCCAGATAGAAGTCGACGTAGCGCGGCATGTCGATGCGGAAGCGATTCCCGCCCATCATCGAGCCGGCGATCTTCTTGCCGGAAAGCACGACGTCCAGCCCCGGGAACTCGATGCTCTGGCCGATGGGCACGACGCCCACGAGCACCAGGGTGCCACCCTTCTTCACCATGGCGAGCCCGGTGGGGGCGAGCTCCTTCACGCCGATGCATTCGAACACGTAGTCGACGCCGCCCCCGGTCATTTCCAGGACCTTCATCATGGCGTTGTCCTGGCTGCTGTCGATGACGTCCGTCGCGCCCAGCTTCTGGGCCAGCTCGAGCTTCCACGAGACGACGTCCACGGCGATGATGCGACTGGCGCCACCGATGCGGCAGCCCTGGATGGCCGCGAGTCCGACGCCCCCGCACCCGATCACCACGGCGGTCTCGCCGGGCCGGATGCGCGCGGTGTTCAGCGCAGCACCGAGACCGGTCGTCACCCCGCAGCCGATCAACGCAGCCTGCTCGAGGGGCATGTCCTCGCGGATCTTCACGACCGCGTTCTCGTGGCACAGCATCTCGTCGGCGAACGATGACAGGTGCGCGAACTGGTGGATCATCTCGCCGTCCTTCGACAAGCGCGGCGGCTGGTCCGGGCTGCGCATCGTGGCGGCGCCCCCGCACAGGTTGGGCTGTCCGGCTAGACAGAACTCGCAGTTGCCGCAGAATGCCGACAAGCAACCAATGACGTGGTCGCCGGGCTTCACGTGCGTGACGTCGGACCCGACCTCGAGCACGACACCGGCAGGCTCGTGACCGAGCACCGTGGGCGGCGGGGCGGGCAGCGCGCCTTGGATGACGTGGAGATCGCTGTGGCAGACGCCGCTGGCCTTCGTCTGGATGCGCACCTCGCGCGGCGCGGGATCGCCGAGCTGGACCTCCTCGATCTGGAGGGGCGTGTTGTATGCGCGCAGTACGGCTGCCTTCATGTCGACTCCTGGGGTGCTGTGGGATCGCAGTTGCGAATGTGGGATGTGAGGTGGCGGAGGAGAGGTGACGGGAGCGGTCAGCATAGCCGCGCCACAGGCGGCGGAGCCGCGCCCGGACGCTTTCGGGAACGCGTTCCCAGAACCCCGGTCAGGTTCCCGTAACTCGCCGGAATCACGTCGCTTTCAGGGCGTGTTCCGGGCTCCCGAGAAGGCGTCGAGGCCGAGTTCCTGGCGGAAGCCCGCGGAGCCCGCGTGGGTCGGTGCGTCCAACGGAATACCGGTGGCATCCGCGACGCGAACCAGTCCGTTGAAGACCCCGACGGTTGCGGCCGCCTCGATGAAGCGTTCACCACCGACTTCGGCCAGGAGTGCGGCGCGGGCGTCGGCGAGCTCTTCGCTACCCCGCGTTGCCGCTTCGGCGAACTGCGCGAGCAGATGACCGCAAGGGACACCGCCGTCTCCCTTCACGACTGCGCCGACTGCCCCTTCGATCTCGACCGCTGCATCGATGGCCTGGCCGCTCGCACGGAGCAGCATCACGTGGGAGGTCGTTCAGTAGAAGCACTCGTTCACGGCGGAGACGCGCGCCGCGATGAGCTCGACCTGGGGGCGGGACAGGGGACGGTCCTTCCAGACCATCTCCATGAAGTCAGTGACCGCGTACATGCTGCCCACGAGACCGAAGAAGGTCGCGTTGTCGTCGGGTGCACCGCTCATCGCGCGGCCGACGTTGGGACCCGCGTAGTCCAGGAGACACGCGACGTGCGCGCCGATGTCTCCCAGGCCTTCGGGTCGAGCGCCACTCGGCTCGCCGGGGAGCGGCGTCGGGAGAGGGACGCGCGCGACGCCGAGCGCCTCGGCGAACGCGTCGATGGCGATGGTCTGCACGCTGACGGCGACCAGCTCGACGTAGGCCGCTTCGCCGAGCGCCGCGATGGCTTCGGCCGCAAAGACCCGGTCGATCTTGTGAACGTCGAGGGCGATGGTGCGAACGGCGAGGGTCGCGAAGGCCGGTGCGATCGTCGGGTCGGGATCCGGCTGGCCGCGCAGCCACGGAGGCTCCGTCCGCAGCATCCAGGCAGCACGCGCCTCGGCGGCGAATGCCACGCGCTGGGCGCCCGTCCAGGCGGCCCCCGGACGTGCGAGTCGTTCCCAGAAGGCGGCGTGGGCGGCACGGATGTCGTCGCGGACCACATGGGGAGCATCTCGGTACGCGAAGGCGTCTGCGGCGGCGGAAGGCATGCAAGCGAGCGTATCACCCCTCACTGGCTGCCCGTGTCAGCCACGAGGAGAGTGTCCAATTCGGATGAATATGTATCTTTTACAGTCGTCTTGGTGTCCGTGACCGTCCCTGACGCCGTCCTGAGTAGAATGCGCCGGGTATCCGCACCCATTCACGGGCTCGTCAGAGGCCGGAAGTAGGCCAGAAGTAAGAGAGCAGTAGGCAATAAGGGGAAACGCCACGAACCGCACGCTCGTCACGTCTCCGCGTGGCTCGCTCCGTCAGGACCGCGCTACCGCCTGGTTGTCCGCGCGACCTGCCGGCGAGGAGGTCCTGGTCGTGGCTCCGTCGCCGGCGGCAGCGGACGAGCTGCTGCGCCTCTCGGCGGTCGCATCGGGCGCGGCCTTCGGTTGGCACCGCGCCACCGTCGGCCGCCTGGCAGCGTCGCTGGTGGCTGCGGATCTGGCCCGTGACGATCTCGCTCCCGTCGGACGACTCGCCTGCACGGCCGTGGTGGCTCGGGTCGTCGAGACGTTGGCCACCGACGGCCGACTCGGACGTTATGCGGGCGTCGCTTCCGGGCCGACCTTCGCGCGGGCCGCGACGGCGACTCTGGAAGAGCTGCGACTCGCGGGTCACGGCAGTTTCCCCGACGCCGCGGTACTCGCCACCACAGACTCGGGGCTTGCGGCCTTGGATCCCGGACTGGCAGCGCTGTCGGAGGCCTACGGCGAAGCGCTTCGGCAGGCGGGGCTGATCGACCGCGCGGCCGTGTTGCAGCGTGCGGCGGCGCGCGCCGGAGATCCGGCATTCCAGCATCCGTTGCTCGACCTTCCGACCCTGGTGGTGGACGTACCGCTGCTGAACGAGGCCGAGGCAGCCTTCGTGTCGGCGGTCGCGGCGCGCAGCCCGGAACTGCTGGCGACGACCCCGTCGGGTGACGAGCGGTCGCTGTCGGTCTGGGTGGATCGTGTTGGTGTGGCACCTGGTCCGGAAGCTAGTGGCGCTGCCTCGCGTGCGGCCGATTCCTCCCTCACGCGGTTGCAGCAGCACTTGTTCGAGGATCACACGAGCAGGGGAGACGGCGAGGCGGACGCGGCGAGGGCGCCGAAGGCACTCGATGACGCCGTCCTCGTTCTGTCCGCTCCGGGCGAGAGCCGCGAGTGCGTCGAGATCGCCCGTCGGCTCCAGGCCCAGGCGCGCGCCGGGGTCCCCTTCGATCGCATGGCGATCTTCTTGCGCTCGGTGGCCGAATACCGACCGCATCTGGAAGAGGCCCTGCAGCGCGCGGGGATCCCCGCCTGGTTCTCCCGGGGTGCGACGCGTCCCGATCCTGCGGGCCGCGCGTTCCTCGCGCTGCTCGCCTGTCGCACCGAGAACCTGTCGGCGCGCCGCTTCGCCGAATACCTCTCTCTCGGCGAAGTGCCCCAGGCCGACACCGCAGGCGCGCCGCCCGCCGCGACGCCCTCGGGAGACCGTTGGGTCGCCCCGGACGAAGAACTCGTGCCGGCCGTCGTCGCGACGGCCCTCGACGACAGCCTCTATGGCGGTGCGACGGGCGACACGGACGAGAGCGCCGAGCCAGTCGAGCCCTTGGACCCGGAACAGCGGGCGGTTGCCGACGGCGGGCTGCGGGTGCCGCGCCACTGGGAGCAGCTGCTCGTCGAGGCGGCGGTGATCGGCGGGCGGGACCGTTGGGAGCGCAGGCTCGAAGGCTTGGCCCAGCAGTACCGGCTCGACATCGAGGAGATCGATGACCCGGACGATCCGGCCAGCCTGCTGCGCGCCGGCAATCTCGAAGCCCTGTCGCGGCTGCGCGACTTCGCCCTGCCGATTCTCGACGAGCTCGCCGACCTGCCGGACCGCGCCATCTGGGGGGAGTGGATCGACGCTTTGTCGAAGTTGGCGACCCGCACCCTGCGGCGCCCGGACCGCGTGCTCGCCGTCCTGAGCGAGCTGGCCCCCATGGCCTCGGTGGGTCCGGTGCAGCTCGGGGACGTCCAGCGCGTGCTCGGCGAACGCATGCTCGAGCTCGCGGTGCCTCCTCCCGCCAGTCGGCACGGCTGTGTCTTCGTCGCGCCGGCGGAGGCCGCCCGCGGTCTCTGCTTCGACGTCGTCTGTGTCCCCGGGCTCGCCGAACGTCTGTTCCCCCGCAAGATCTCGGAAGAGCCGCTGCTGCTGGACGGCAAGCGTCACATCCTCGGTGGGCTCGCGACCAACGAGGATCGCGTCGTCCAGGAACGCATGGCGCTGCGGTTGGCGGCCGGCGCCGCGCGTGAGCTGCTGGTGCTGTCCTATCCGCGCCTCGACCTCGATCAGTCGCGGCCCCGCGTGCCTTCGTTCTACGCCCTCGAGGCATTGCGTGCGGCCGAAGGAGCGCTTCCGGGGTTCGACGAGCTGGCTGCCCGGGCCGAGAGCGTCGCGGGAGCGCGCGTCGGCTGGCCAGCCCCCGAGCGTCCCGCCGACGCCATCGACGAGGCGGAACACGATCTCGCGCTGCTCGACCGTCTGCTGGCCCAGAGTGAGGAGGAGAGCGTCGGCACCGCCCGCTATCTGCTGACGGCGAACCCGCATCTGGGGCGCGCGCTTCGTTTTCGTGCGCGTCGCTGGCTCACGACCTGGACCCCTGCCGACGGCCTGCTGACCACGGCGTCCGGCGAGGTCGCGGCGGGAGCACGGGAGGCGATGGTCTCGCAACGTCTGTCCGCCCGCAGCTATTCCGCCACCGCGCTGCAGAACTTCGCGAAGTGCCCGTACAAGTTCTTCCTGCAGGCGGTCCACCGGCTGGAGCCTCGCGACGAGCCCGAAGCCATCGACGAGATCGATCCGCTGCAGCGGGGTTCCCTCGTCCACGACGCGCAGTACCAGCTGCACACGCGACTCGACGACGCGGGCGCCTTGCCTGTCACCCGGGAAGGGCTCGCCGAGGCGCGAGCCATTCTCGACGAGGTGCTCGACGACGTGGCCGACCGCTATCGAGACGACCTGGCGCCAGCCATCGACCGGGTGTGGCTGGACGGAATCGCGAGCGTGCGCGCGGACCTGCGCGAGTGGCTGCGGCGCGAGAGCGAGGACGAATCGGGCTTCGTTCCCTGGCGCTTCGAGCTCTCGTTCGGTCTACCCATCCAGCGTGATCGGGACGCGCATTCCGTGCGCGATCCCGTCGCCCTCGACTGCGGGATCCAGCTGCGTGGCTCGATCGACCTGGTCGAGAAGCGTGGCAAGTCACTGCGGATCACCGACCACAAGACGGGCAAGGTGTGGGTGGATCCGGGTGAGGTGATCGCCGGGGGCGAGTCGTTGCAGCCGGTGTTGTACGCGTTGGCGGCAGAGAAGTTGCTGCCGGACGCGGCCGTGGAGTCGGGTCGCCTCTACTACTGCACGGCCGCCGGCGGTTTCGCCGACCGGGAGGTCGCACTCGATACGGCGGCGCGCGAGAGTGTCGAGCTCGTTTCACGCGTCATCGACGACGCGTTGTCCACGCCCTTCCTGGCCGCTGCGCCGGGGAAGGACGCCTGCCGCTTCTGCGACTATCGCCGTGTGTGCGGGCCCTACGAAGAGCTGCGGACCGCGCGAAAGCAACACGGCGGTGAGAAGCTATCCGGTCTCGCGAAGCTGCGGGAGGCGCTCTAGGCATGGCCCCTCGAAGCACGTCTCCGGAGCGACCGCTCGCCGACGCCGAGGCGCGCCGGCGTATTCGCGACGATCTCGACGTGACGTTGTTCGTCGAGGCCGCAGCAGGCACTGGCAAGACCAGCGCGCTGGTGGCCCGCATCGTTTCGCTGCTGTGCAGTGGCACGGGCAGCCTCGATCGCATCGCGGCCGTCACCTTTACCGAGAAGGCGGCGGGCGAGATGAAGTTGCGACTGCGGGCCGAGATCGAGCGCGCCCGCGCCGCCACCACGACCCGCCCGGTCGAACGAGAGCGCCTCGAAGAGGCGCTCTCGCAGCTCGAACTAGCTCGAATCGGGACGATCCACGCCTTCTGCGGCGACCTGCTGCACGAGCGCCCCGTCGAGGCCGGGGTCGACCCGCTGTTCGAGGTGGCCGCGAAAGAAGAGGCGGAGAGTCTGCTCGACCGCGCTTTTGATCGCTGGTTCCAGGAAGTGCTGGCGGACCCGCCGGAGGGTGTGCGCCGCATGCTGCGGCGCCGACCGCGGGGCTACGACCGAGCCGGTCCGCGGGAGCAGCTGCGCGGGGCCGTGGCAAACCTCGTCGAACACCGGGACTTCCCCATGGGCTGGCGTCGGGAGAGCTTCGATCGGGACACGGAGACCGACGCCGTCATGCAGGAGCTCACGGCGGTGGGTGCGCTGGCCGCACAGGCGTCCGCCGCGGACGACTGGCTCGCGATGAACCTCGAAGAGATTCGACTCTTCTGCGAGGAGAACGCCCTGCGCGAATCGGTGCGCGGCCGCGACCACGACGGGCTCGAGGCGGAGCTGCGCGAATTCGCGCGTTCGTCGCGAACCCACTGGCACTGGAAGGGCGCGGCGCGGCGCCCCTACGGGTCGGGGCTGGTGCGCGCGGACGTCGTCGACCGGCGCGACGACGTGAAACGACGGCTCGACGCGTTGCTCGCCCAGTCGGACGCCGATCTCGCCGCGCTGCTGCGCGAAGAGCTGCGGCCCGTGGTCGTCGCCTACGAAGCGCAGAAGGAGGCGGCAGGGCGTCTCGACTTCCTCGACCTGCTGGTGCGTGCGCGCGACCTCGTTCGCGACGATCGCAGCGTTCGCGAGGGGTTGCAGGAACGCTTCACCCACTTCTTCGTGGACGAGTTTCAGGACACGGACCCTCTGCAGGCGGAGATCCTCGTGCTGCTCGCGGCGGACGATCCCGAGATCGACGACTGGCGAAGCGCGAACCCCGTCCCGGGCAAGCTCTTCCTGGTGGGTGACCCCAAGCAATCGATCTATCGCTTTCGGCGCGCCGATGTCGCCATCTATGAGGGTGCCAAGCGCCAGCTGCTCGAGCGGGGCGCCGAGGTCCTGCAGCTGTCGACGAGCTTTCGCAGCCTGCCGTCCATCCAGCAGGCCGTGAACGCGGCGTTCGAGCCCTGCATGCAACCGGGAGAACGCGGGACCCAGGCGAGCTATGTGCCGCTGGAACCTTTTCGCGAGGAGGCTGCGGGTCGCCCGAGCGTCGTCGCATTGCCGGTGCCGCAGCCGTACGGCGACTACGGCCGGATCACGAACTGGAAGATCGATTCCTCCTTTCCGCATGCGGTCGGCGCGTTCGTCGAGTGGTTGGTCAAGGAGAGCGGCTGGACCATCGAGGCGTCGGACGGTTCGGGGCGACGCGAGCCGATCCGCGCGCGGCACGTCTGTCTGCTGTTCCGGCGCTTCAAGAGCTTCGGAAACGATGTGACGCGTCCCTATGTGCGCGCCCTCGAGACCCGGCGCGTGCCCCACGTACTGGTCGGAGGACGTTCATTTCACGAGCGGGAAGAGGTCGAGGCCCTGCGCAACGCGCTCGCGGCCATCGAGTGGCCCGGCGACGAGCTGAGCGTCTTCGCGACGTTGCGCGGTCCGTTCTTCGCGCTCGGCGACGACGCGTTGCTCGCCTATCGCCACGCGCTGCGGCCCGGGCCGGATGCACCGCTCGCGAAGCTGCATCCCTTGCGGCGTCTCGACGCAGACGCCCTGGAGGCGCTCGGCGGACCGGAACGCGAGGTCGCGGACGCGCTCGCCGTCCTGCGACGCCTGCATCACGGACGCAACCAACGTCCCATCGCCGAGACCCTGTCCCAGCTGTTGAGCGCCGTGCGTGCGCACGCGGGCGTTGCCATCTGGCCCACGGGCGAGCAGGCGCTCGCGAACTGTCTGCGGGTGGTCGATCTGGCGCGACGCTTCGAACGTCGGGGTGCGCCTTCCTTCCGCGCCTTCGTCACCCATCTCGAGCGCGAGGCCGAGCGCGGGGAAGCAGAAGATGCGCCGGTGGTGGAAGAGGGCACCGAGGGGGTGCGCATCATGACGGTGCACCGGGCGAAGGGTCTCGAGTTCCCCGTCGTCATCCTGGCTGACCCCACGGCCAACCGCGTGGCGCGGAACCCGAGCCGCCACATCGATCCCGAGATCGGTCTGTGGGCGGAGCCGCTGTGCGGCTGCACGCCACACGAGTTGAAGGACGCGACCGAAGAAGAGCTGGCGCGCGATGCGGAGGAGTCGATCCGGGTCGCCTACGTCGCGGCCACGCGTGCGCGAGAGCTGCTCGTGGTGCCCGTGGTCGGCGACGCGCAGCAACCCGGTTGGCTCGACGTGCTGCACCCGGCCGTGTACCCGAAGCCCGCCGAGCGGCGAGACGGCGACCCGGCCCCGGGCTGTCCGGGCTTCGGCGCGGACAGCGTGCTCGATCGCGGTCCGAAGGGATTCGAGGACGCGGAGCGGTCCGTGCGTCCGGGGCTGCACGCCCCCCAGGCGGGCGCGCATCGGGTCGCGTGGTGGGACCCGGCGGTGCTCGATCTCGATCGAGAAGAGCAGGTGGGTCTGCGACAAGAAAAGATCCTGGTCGCCGACGAGGGTCAGGTGGCCGAGGCGGGCATCCAGGCCCACGCGCAGTGGCAGCAGGCACGCGCACAGGCCCTGGCCAGCGGCACGCGACCGAGCCTCGACGTGCGCTCGGTGACGAGTCTCTCGCACGCCGTCTCCGTCTCTGCCCCCCCTGTCTCCGCTCCCCCTGTCTCCACACCCCCTGCCTCCGCCCCCGCCTCCGCCTCCGCCCCCGCCCCCGCTCCTGACTCCGCCCCCGCTCCTGACTCCGCCGCGCCGGTCGCCGGCGGACGCGTTGCGCTCGAGATCGTCGACGGCGACCGGGACACCCGCCCGGGCGGACGGCGCTTCGGGACCCTCGTCCACGCGGTCCTGGCCGAGGTGTCGCTCTCACTCGCGACGGAGGGCAACGGCGAGCGTGCTGCGCTCGAACGACTCGCACACCAGCAGGGGCGGCTGCTGGCGGCGCCACCGGATGAGGTCGCCGCCGCCGTCGTCGCGGTGACCGCGGCTCTCGCGCATCCCTTGCTGCGTCGCGCCGCTGCGGCGGCCGGCGGTGGCTGGCTGCGACGGGAGACGCCCGTGCTCCACCTTCGCGAGGACGGCGTCCTGGTCGAGGGCATCGTCGATCTGGCTTTCCGCGACGAGGAGTCGGGCACCCCCGTCTGGACGGTGGTGGACTTCAAGACCGACCGCGCGATCCCCGCGGATCAACAGGCCGCCTATGACGCGCAGGTGCTGCTCTATCTCGAAGCCATCGAGGCTGCGACGAAGGCGCCGGCCCGCGGCGTGCTGCTGCAGGTCTGATCTAAGCTCCGCAGGATGAGTTCTGGACCATGGCTGCTGGACGCCTGAAGACGATCTCCCCGGTGGACGGGAACGTGGTGTGCGAGCGCGACCTCGCGAGCGGGGTGGACATCGCTCGGGCGCTCGAGCGGGCCCGCGCGGCCTCGCGGGCCTGGCGGGAGACTCCGCTGGCCGAACGCCAGGCGGCCTGCAGCGCGTTCGTCGATGCCTTCGTCGGGAAACGCGACGAGATTGCGGAGGAGCTGTCCCGGCAGATGGGACGACCGATCCGCTTCAGCCCGGGCGAGGTGGGCGGCCTGGAAGAGCGCGCACGTCACATGATCGCCATCGCACCCGAGGCGCTGGCGAATGTCGCGGTCCTCGAGAAGCCTGGATTCACGCGTTTCATCCGGCGAGAGCCCCTGGGTGTGGTGCTGACCATCGCGCCTTGGAACTACCCGTATCTCACCGCGGTGAACTCCGTGGTGCCGGCGATCCTGGCCGGCAACGCCGTGGTCCTGCGGCATTCGGCCCAGACGCCGCTGTGCGCCGAGCGCTTCGCACAGGCGTTCGAGGCTGCCGGGCTTCCGCCCGGGGTCTTCCAGGCACTTCACACGAGCCACGCGGACGCCGAGCGCCTGATCGATGCGCGCGGCGAGGCGTCCGTCGATTTCGTGGCGTTCACCGGGTCCGTCGAGGCGGGGCACAGCGTCGTGCGGGCGGCGTCCGGGCGTTTCATCGGAATGGGTCTCGAGCTGGGCGGCAAGGACCCGGCGTATGTCCGGGCGGACGCGGACGTGCCCTTCGCCGCCGAGAACCTCGTCGACGGCGCCTTCTTCAACTCGGGTCAGTCCTGCTGCGGGATCGAGCGCATCTACGTGCACGGGGACGCATACGACGCCTTTGTCGAAGCAGCGGTGGCCGAAGGCCGAAAGCTGCGTCTCGGAAGCTCCCTCGACGCCAGCGTGACCCTGGGGCCGGTGGTGCGCGCGAGCGCTGCGGACTTCGTACGCGGACAGACCGACGAGGCCCTGCAGACAGGCGCCCGGGGCTTGCTCGACGCGAAGGACTTTCCCGCGGACGACCCGGGAAGCGCGTATCTCGCTCCACAGATCCTGGTCGACGTGGATCACCACATGCGGGTCATGACCGAGGAGAGCTTCGGCCCTGTCGTCGGCATCATGCGCGTCCGCGACGACGACGAAGCCGTTTCGCTCATGAACGACAGCGCGTACGGGTTGACGGCGTCCGTGTGGACCGCCGACGACGAGGTCGCCGTGGCTCTCGGAGACCGCGTCGAAACGGGAACGTGGTTCATGAACCGCTGCGACTATCTCGACCCGGCGCTCGCATGGACGGGCGTCAAGGATTCCGGGCGTGGCTGCACCTTGTCTCGCATCGGCTTCGAGTCTCTCACACGGCCCAAGTCGTTCCACCTGCGCGTCCAGACGAGCTGAAACAAGCGCCGTCTCTCTCGAAGCAGAGGCCGCGAAAGGAAGCCCCGTATGACGCAAGAGCGGCCCATCACCCCGGGCTTTTCGAGCAACGAATGGGCGTTGCGGCAGGAGATCGTCGAACGCTGCCGCGAGCTGAATTCCCGCGGCCTCAATCGCGGCACCTCGGGCAACGTGAGCGCCCGCTCGGGCGAAGGCTTCCTCATTTCGCCCAGCTCGTTTCCCTACGACTTGATGCAGGCCGAGCACGTCGTGGCCATGCACTTCGACGGCAGCTACGAGGGCGACCGAAAGCCGTCGAGCGAGTGGCGCTTCCACCTGGACATCCTACTGGCCCGGCCGGAAGTCCAGGCCGTCATCCACGCGCACCCCATGTACTGCACGACGATCGCCATCCTCGGGCTCGACATCCCGTCGCTGCATTACATGATCGCCGTCACCGGCGGAGATACCGTGCGCTGCGCCCCGTATGCGACCTTCGGCACCGAAGCGCTCTCGCACAACGCAGTCCAGGCCCTGGGCAGGAGCAACGCCTGCCTGCTCGCGAACCACGGCGTCATCGTGACCGGTGGGAACCTGGCGGGCGCGCTCTACGTGCTCGAAGAGGTCGAGACCCTGGCCCAGCAGTACTTCAACACGCTGCAGGTGGGGGGTCCGAAGCTGCTGTCCCCGGACCAGATGGACGACGTCCGCAAGGCCATGATGGGCGGCTACGGCAAGGCCAGACCACGCGGGGAGGGCTAGGAGGCCGACCCAAGACTCCGTCTTGGGATTTCGGCTTCCGTCGCGAGCGAAGCCTACGCTTCGCCAGCTAGCCCTTCACGGATCGCTCTTCATGGACGGCCCTTCAGCCGTGCATCGTGAGGCCACCGGACACGCTGATCGTCTGGCCCGTGATGAACGCGGCGTCGTCGGACAAGAAGAAAGCGATCAGGCCCGGGTAGTCTTCGGGGTGCGCGAGTCGGCCCATGGGGATGGCGCGCTCCAGGGCCTTCGCGAGCTTCCCGGTCTCCTCGATGTTCGCGAGCAGGGGCGTGTCCGTGGGGCCGGGGCAGACGCAGTTGAGCGTGATCCCCGTGCGGGCGAGTTCACGCGCGACGGATTTGCTGAACGCGATGATGCCGCCCTTGCAGGCGGCGTAGACGGCTTCTCCCGAAGAGCCGACACGTCCCGCGTCGGAGGCCACGCTGACGACGCGCCCCCGCCCGTTCGCCTGCATGCGCGATAGCACGGCCTTCGTGACGTTGAGCGGTCCGACGAGGTTGATGTCGATGACCTTCTGCCAGAAGTCGGCGTCCGTCTCCAGGAAGGGCTTCGCGACGTCCCAGCCCGCATTGTTCACGAGTCCGACGATCCCGCCCGCGTCCTGACTGAAGCGCGCGATGGCGTTCTCTACGTCCCGCGCGTTCGTGATGTCGACGCCGAAGGACATGGCGCGACCCCCCGCGCTGCGGATGACTTCTGCAGTGGCTTCGGCACCGGCCTCGTCGCGGTCGAGGATGCCGACGACGGCTCCTTCTTCGCCGAGTCGCAGGGCCGTCGCGCGACCGATCCCGCTTGCGGCTCCCGTGATGACGATCGGTGCCTCGGTGAGACCCGCGAGACCGCGCATCTAGAAGTCCTCGGCACGCGTGATCGGGAGCGAGCAGGTGGTTCCGCGGCAGACGTAGGCGGTGGGGTTGCCGTCCTGCAGGTCGCGACCGGCCAACCACGTGGAAGCGATGTCCGGGGAGCCGGCGCCGCCGGGCGGCACGATCACGACGGCGTCCTCCGGGGCGAGGACCTTGCGGGCGCGGACGGCCAGGGCCCCGGTGGCGTCGGCCAGGTCCGAATCGTCGAGGTCGCCGACGATCACCGCGACCGAGATGCCGTGCTCGGCCAGGGCGCCCGCGCGCAGCAGGGTGGGGAAAGCGTGCGGCGCTCGCTCGAGCACGAAGGCGTGGGTCTCGAGCACGCTCCGGACCACTTCCCGAAGCTTGTCGTCTCCGCAGATCTCGGCGACGCGCACGAGACCGAGCAGGGCCTGGCCGGCGGCGTGGGGCGTCGCGCCGTCGTTGTCCGAGCGCGGTCGGTGCACCAGCGACTCGCCGTCGCTCGGCGTCAGGAAGAGGTCGCGCTCGCCCGCGTCGTAGAAGCGCGCGGCGATCTCGTCTGCCAGCGCGCGGGCGGCGGCGAGATAGCGCGCGCCCGCACCCGCCCGGTGCAGGTCGAGGCAGGCGTCGAGCAGGGCCGCGTGGTCGTCGAGGAAGCCGGTCACGTGCGCGCGACCTTCGGCGAACACGCGCAGTAGACGTCCGCCCCCGTCGCGCATCTGCTCGAGCACGAAGTCTGCCGCCTCTGCCGCGCGTTCGAGTACCTCCGGATCGTCGAGCTGGCTGGCCGCGCGGGCCAGGCCGGAGATCGTGTAGCCGTTCCAGGCGGCGACGCGCTTGGTGTCCGTCGCGGGCGGGATGCGCTCGCTGCGGTGCAGGCGCAGGGTCTCGCGCTCGGCGGCGAACTCCCCGCGCGGCGCGCGCGCGCGGTCGATCAGGTGGGTCGTACCGCCCTCGAAGTTGCCGGCGTCGTCCACCCCGTACGCTTCCAGGAACGCGGGCGCACCGTCGCCCAGCACTGCGGTCACCTCGAGCGGCTTCCACACATAGAAACGGCCTTCTTCGCCCTCGCTGTCGGCATCCTGGCTGGCGTAGAACGCTCCTTCTTCGCCGCACATCTCGCGCACCAGGTACGCGATGGTCTCGCGAATCGGCCAGGCGAACTCCGGGTCCCGGGTGCGACGGTACAGCTCGGCATAGACGCGCAGCAGCAGGCCGTTGTCGTACAGCATCTTCTCGAAGTGGGGGATGGCCCAGACCTCGTCGACGCAGTAGCGATGGAAGCCGCCGCCCAGGTGATCGTAGAGCCCGCGTCGGGCCATTTCGCGACCCGAGAGGACGCAGTGGCCGAGGAAGGTTCCGGCGTCCTCGTCCGGGGCGTACAGGCTTGCGGCCAGCAACAGCTCGAGGTTCGTGGGCGTGGGGAATTTGGGTGCGCCGCCGAAGCCCCCGTTCTTGGCGTCGGCCTGCTGCATCAGCTGGTTGGCGCCGTCGAGGAGATTCGCGACGCCGGGTGGGCGACTGGCATCGCCTTCGGGACGCGCGGAGAGAGCTTCGAGGATCTGGCCGGCGCTCTCCTCGATTTCGTCCCGGCGCTTGGTCCAGGCTTCGTGCACGGCCGCGAGGATCTGGCGGAAGGTCGGTCCCTGACCGCGGGGCTCGAGCGGGTAGTAGGTGCCGGCGTAGAAGGGCCGCCCGTCCGGCGCGCAGAAGACCGTCAGCGGCCAACCGCCGTGGCCGGTCAAGCGCACCACGGTGTCCATGTAGATCTGGTCCACGTCCGGGCGCTCTTCCCGGTCGACCTTCACGTTCACGAACAGCTCGTTCATGATGGCGGCCGACTCGTCGTGTTCGAACGACTCGTGGGCCATGACGTGGCACCAGTGACAGGCGCTGTAGCCGATGGAGATGAGCAGCGGCTTGTCTTCGCTGCGCGCACGCGCGAAGGCTTCTTCGCCCCAGGGATACCAGTCCACCGGGTTGTGCATGTGTTGCCGGAGGTAGGCGCTGGTCTCGTTCGAGAGGCGGTTGGTGGTGCCAGGAGCGTCAGTCATGGAAGCGGCGGAGCGTACACCAGATGCCCCAGCCTGCTTCGGCCGCCACGCCGTGCCAGCGCCCCGGAAGCGCGGCGGCGACGTCGGCGGCGGGAAGGTGGATGGGTGTGCGATCGCCGAGCGAGTTCACCCAGACGAGCACGCCGTCCCGCGCGAGCACGCGGTCCATCTCTCGCGGAAACAGCAGGGCGTTGACCAGCACGATGGCGTCCGCGGCGCCTGTGCGCAGCGGGATGTGCGCCGCGTCCGCCTGCACGCGAAGCCCGGGTGCGGGAGGTGCGTGCCGCAGCATCTCGCGGGACAGATCGAGCGCGACGACGCGGTCGTAGACTCGGGCAAGATCGTCCGTGCTCGACCCCGTCCCCGAACCGACCTCGACGCAGACGCCCGCGTCGTCACCGCAGCCGCCACGAAGGAGCGCGTCGCGCAGCACGTCCTGCCTTTCCTGGGTGGTTCGCGCGCCCCATTCCGGCGCCATGGCGTCGAAGAGCTGCGCGACCTTCGCGGCGCGCTCGGGCGTCCAGCCGTCGGGCTCGAAGGCGACCTGGCGCGTGACCTTGCGCATGGGGTGATCGGGACCGCCAATCTCCGGTCGGTCCGGTGCGGGCGGGACGATGGTTTCGAGGGTGCGGATCTCGAGAGCGGGCGGGTTCATCGGGGCTGCTTCTGTCCTTCGCGGCGCGCCAGCAGATAGGCGCGGCGGGTCTGGGCTTCGACGTCGGGGTAGGGGTCGCGCTCGCGCGAGGATTCGAGCGCGAAGTCGGCCGCTTCCAGGTTGCGTTCCATCTCGTCGCGTTCGAAGAACACGAAGTCGATCGACACCTTCGTTTCGAAGAACTCCTCGAGGTGCTCGGTGCGGGATCCGAGATGGAAGCTCATCAAGAGGAGTCCGTCGGGCTTCAGGACCCGGCGCGCCTCGGTCAGCACGTCGCTGATCTGCGGGCGTGGAATGTGGATGATGGAGTAGAAGGCGACCAGCGCTGCCAGGCTCTCGTCCTCGAAGGGCAGGGCGCGCATGTCGCCGGTCCGAAACGGAATGTCCGGGTGCTGTGCCCGCGCCTGGTCGACCATGCCCTGGGACAGATCGATGCCGCTCATCTCGACGCCGCGCCCGGCGAGATAGGCGGTGATCTGGCCTGGGCCGCAGCCGAGGTCGACCACCGGCCCGGCGCCTGCCAGCCGCCGAGCGAAGCCGTCCAGCAGCTCGCGATCGAAGGGCTTGTGGTCGAGCTCGTCGCTGAAGCGGCCCGCGTAGGCGGCAGCGACCGCGTCGTAGCCCGCGCGGGTTCCATCGGCCATGCCACAGGGTACCCTGGGTGTGTCGTGTTGGAGATTCTCCTGAAGCCGGGCCGGGACAAGGCCGTTCGTCGTCGTCATCCCTGGGTGATGTCGGGTGCAGTCGCACAGCTGCGGGGCGAGGCCGAGGCCGACCCCGGCACCCTGGCGCGGGTGATTTCCGCGAAGAAGGAGGTGGTCGGCTACGGCGACTTCTCCCCGGCTTCGCAGATCCGCGTGCGCATGCTGTCTTTCGGTCCCGACGAACCCGGTCCCGACTGGCTGACAGAGCGCATCGCCGCGTCCGTCGCACGGCGAAGCGGTGACCCCTTGATCGGTGAGACCGACGCCATGCGGCTGGTGAATGCCGAGGGAGACGGGCTGCCCGGGCTCAGCGTCGACCGCTACGCCGACGTCAGCGTCTTGCGCTTCTCGTCCGCCGGAATGGCGGCGCGGCGGGAGATCGTCTCGGACTGTCTTCGCGAGCTGACGGGGACATCCTGTGGCTTCGAACGGTCTGACGTCGCTTCCGCTCGCCGGGAGGGCATCCCGTCGTCCGAGCCGCTGCTCTGGGGAAAGGCACCGCTGGGTCCCGTCGACATCCGGGAACGCGACCGGCGCTTCCGGGTCGATATCGAGACCGGACAGAAGACGGGCTTCTATCTCGACCAACGCGACGCACGTGACCTCGTTGCCCGACTGTCGTCGGGTCGACGGGTGCTCGACGTCTTCAGCTACACCGGCGGCTTCGCGGTCGCCGCGGCGCGCGGGGGCGCAGCGCGGGTCACGCTGGTGGACTCGTCCCAGCCGGCCCTCGACCGTGCGGCGGAGCATCTGGAAGCGAACGCGCCTGGCACGGAAGTGCACATCCACCGGGACGACGCATTCGCTTTCCTCAGGAAGCACGGTGCCCTTCTCGAGCCCGCCGGAACGCTTCGCGAGCAGGACGGTGCACAGGACCTGATCGTCATCGATCCGCCGCCGCTTGCCCGGCGGCAGGGGGACGTGCAGCGGGCGAGTCGCGCCTACAAGGACCTCCTTCTCCATGGGATCGCGCACGCTGCCCCGGGTGCTCGCATCTTGTTCTTCGCCTGCTCTCACCACATCACGCCGGACCTGCTGGGGAAGATCGTATTCGGGGCATCGCTCGATGCGGGCCGGCCCCTCCGGCATCTCGCGGATCTCGGCGCGCCCGCCGATCATCCCGTCGCCGTGGACCATCCCGAGGGCCGCTACCTGACGGGCGTCCTGCTCGAAGCGGACTGACGTCGCCGCAAACGGGGTGGGGGCTGGGTTAACCTCCCCGATCACTCATGCCGAATGCGCCCGACACACCCGATGACGTGATCCAGATTGGCGGCCTCGCGAGCCCTGGGGAGCCCGACGACACCCAGGCCGTGCTGGCCTTGCGCGAACGCGCAGCCACGGCCCTCGAACGGGGGCTCGCGTTCGTCGAGGCGTACGGCGACGAGCTGGCGCTCATGCGGGCCCACGTCGTGCTCGAAGCGGCGTCGCCGGACGTCGTCATCGACGCGCTCGCATCGCGTCAGCAGGACGACGGCACCTGCCCTCCGGTCGGCTTCGTCTTTTCGGGGGCGCGCAGCGCCGAGCTGCGCGTGGCGGGTGTCGACGCCGCGCAGGTGGGCGCTCTCGAAGCTTTGTCGATCCTGGCCGAGGTGCGCGGCCTCACGCGTCCGGTTGCCGAGAAGCTGGTGGGATGGCTGGGCCGCGCCCAGCGGGTGGACGGCTCCTGGGGACATGTGGACCCGGTGCGGGAGGCCGAAGACCCCGACGGCGCCGAGGCGCGCGCCGCGGACGACCGCCTCTTCGTCACGGGGATGCTCGCGGGCTATGCGATGCGAACGCCCTTCGTCAGACCCGAGGTGACCGACTGGGCGGGGCGATTCCTGACCGGCCTGTGGAGCCCCGACCGGGTGGAGGACGGCCGACTGTCCGCGATCGCCGCCTTCGCAAACTTCTTCGCCAATGGCGGTGCGCCGGACCTTTCCGACGAGGCCCTGCAGTGGTGCGGCCGCGAGCTCGAGCGGGGCTTCCGAAGTCAGCGCTTCGAGGCGGTCGACGTGCTGCGCGTGCTGTTCTCCTGCGACGCCGAGGCGATGCCGGGGGCGACTTTCGACGTCGTCGAGTTGCTCGAGCGGCTGCTCGACGAGCAGGCTCAAGACGGCGGCTTCGCCGCCCTCGACCCGGGCGGGCCGCCGGGCCGGGTGGCCCCGACTCTCGACGCACTGTTCGGCGTCCGGAGCCTCTGCCGCGCGCTCTAGCATTCCGTTCCCCACCGTCTCGTTCGAAGTCCCTCGACTTCTCCCTGCATGGAGCCAGAAATGACGAGTCCCATGAACCTCGGCCGCATCCACGAAGCGATCGCAGACGCGATTCCCGACCGGGACTGCATCGTCTTCCGGGGCCGCCGCTTCAGCTGGCGCGAGGTGCAGGACCGTACGCGTCGCTTCGGGAACCTGTTGCGCAGCCATGGCCTCGGCGCGCACCAGGACCGCGGCGGTCTCGAGAACTGGGAATCCGGCCAGGACCACGTGGCCATCTACGCGCTGAATGGCAACGAGTATCTGGAGGCGATGGTCGGCAGCTTCAAGGGCCGTTGTGCCCCCTTCAACGTCAACTACCGCTACGTCGAGGAAGAGCTTCTCTACCTGTTCGACAACTCGGACGCGAAGGCGGTCGTCTACCACGCCCGCTTCGCGCCGGTGCTCGAGAAGATCCGGGACCAACTCGTGCAGGTGAAGCTGTGGTTGCAGATCGCCGACGACTCGGGCAACGCCCTGCTGCCCGGCGCGCTCGACTACGAAGCGGCTCTGGCTGCGGCGAGCCCGGCGCCCCCGCCCGACGATCTGTCCGCGGACGACCTCTACATCCTCTACACCGGCGGTACGACGGGCATGCCGAAGGGCGTTCTGTGGCGTCAGGAAGACATCTTCTACGGCGCCCTTACGGCGAACTGGAAGCCGGAATCCCTCGAAGAGATCCAGGAGCGCGTGAAGAACGCGAAGCGTCCCATCCGCGCCCTGCCGTCGCCACCCTTCATGCACGGCGCCGCCCACTGGGTAGCCTTCAACATGTGGCACATCGGCGGCACCGTCGTGATCAACGAGCACGTCGATCACCTCGACCCGGACGACATCTGGTCGACGGTCGAACGCGAAAAGGTGGGCGTGCTGTTGATCGTGGGCGACGCCTTCGGTCGTCCCCTGATCGACCAGCTCGACAAGAAGGAGTACGACCTGTCGAGCCTGTTCCAGCTGAGCTCGGGGGGCGCCATCCTGACCGCGGCCCTCAAGGCCGAGTTCCTCGAGCGGCTGCCCCACATCCGCATCATGGACGCGCTGGGGTCTTCGGAAAGTGGCAGCCAGGCGAGCCACGCCTCGACGTCGGAAGCCAAGGCCTCGAGCGGTTCGTTCGAGTTGGCGCCGGGCAGCCTGGTGCTCAACGAGGCACTCGACGCTCGTCTCGAGCCCGGCAGCGCCGAGACGGGCTGGCTGGCACGAGAGGCGCGCGTACCGCTCGGCTACTACAAGGACGCCGACAAGACGGCGCGCACCTTCCCCACCCTGGACGGCGTGCGGTATTCCGTGCCGGGCGATCGCGCGCGCATCGCCGCGGACGGCTCACTCGAGCTGTTGGGTCGCGACTCGGTCACCATCAACAGCGGCGGCGAGAAGATCTTCGCGGAAGAGGTGGAGCAGGCCCTCAAGCATCACCCCGCCATCTATGACGCGGTGGTGGTCGGCACGCCGAGTGAGCGCTGGGGGTCGCAGGTGACGGCGATCGTGCAGCTTCGCGAGGGCGCGAAGCCCGGCGAAGACGCCATGAAGGACGTGGCTCGCGAGCACATCGCGGCGTACAAGCTGCCGAAGGCCTTCGTATACGTGGACAAGATCACCCGGGCACCGTCCGGCAAGGCGGACTACCGCTGGGCGAAGGAAACGGCGACCCGGGCGCTCGGGCTCTAGAGCTACTCGAGTCCGTCGCGGAAGGCTCGGATGCGGGCGGCGTTGGCGCCGATGTCCCCGCGTCCGTCCCGGGACTTCGATCGCACGTCGATGACCGAGCCCGTGCCGTCGGCACGGACGCGCACCGAAATGTCGTCCACGAAGCGGAAGACGGCGGTCACGTCCTGGGCCTGGAAGCTCGCTGTTGCCGGGTCTTCCACGGTCACCGTCCAGCCCATGTCCTGGGCCCGTGCGAGCGCCGCCGCGTAGCTGGCGTCGACGGACGCCGCGCGACGGATGGGTTCGAGGTCCGGGTAGGCGTTCCGGATCAGATCCTTGTATTCGGTCACGCTGTAGGTGGCCGCGAACATCGGGGGCGGGAAGGCCATGTCGCGATCGCCCTGGGCGGCAAACGCCGGCGGGTCCTCGAGGTTGGTCGTGATGTCGTTGATCGCCGGCGCATCGGTACCGGGTGCGCGACCGACCAGGACGAGCACAATCATCAGGCAGCCCATCGCGATGCCGACCAGCGCCTGACGTCGTCCGCCGCCGTCTCCGCGCGTCAGGAAGAGCCCGATGAGACCGAGCACGAGTGCGATCAGTCCGATCAGGATCGAGAACGCGAAGGTCGCGAAGCCGATCAGGGCGGGCATCCCGACCTGCGTCAGGCCGATGCCGACGAGGGTCAGGGCGGGCGCGGCGATGCCGAGCACCTGGGCGGCACGGGCGATCCGGGACATGGCGGTTCTCCAATCTCGGTGAAGTAGGTGCCTATGATAGAGTCTTGCGTCCTTCGCACGAACCAGGAGCACGAGATTGGCCGAACTCGTACGCAGCGAACGCCGCGGCAGCGTGGCACTTCTCACCCTCAATCGCCCGGAAGCGCTGAATGCCCTGAATGAAGGGCTGCTGCGCGAGCTGTTGGGCGCCGTCGACGCGGTCGGTCGCGACGCGCGCGCGCGGGCATTGGTGGTGACGGGAGAAGGCCGCGCCTTCGCGGCGGGGGCCGACATCGAGGCCATGAGTCATCTGACGCCGCTCGAGGCCGAAGCCTTCTCGCGCCTCGGTCACGAAAGCTTCGCGGCTCTCGAAGCCCTGTCGATCCCCACGATTGCGGCGGTGAACGGCTTCGCGTTGGGTGGAGGCTGCGAGCTCGCCTGCGCGTGCGACTGGATCTATGCGTCCACCAAGGCCGTCTTCGGCCAGCCGGAAGTGCACCTCGGGCTGATCCCCGGCTTCGGGGGGACCAGTCGGGTGACCCGCCGCGTCGGGATCGCGTGGGCGAAGGAGATCGTGCTTTCCGGTCAGAATCTCAAGGCGGACGAAGCACTTCGGATCGGTCTCGCGAACCGGGTCTTCGAGCCCGACGAGCTCGTCGCGAAGGCGATCGCCGTGGGGGAGGCGGTGGCAGGCAACGGCTCCATTGCCGTCGCTTCCGCCAAGCGGGTGCTGCAGGAGGCCCAGGACGCGGACATCCGAGTGGCCCACACGCTGGAGCAGACGGCCTTCGGCGCGGTCTTCGCCACGGAAGACAAGACGGAAGGCATCGCCGCCTTCCTCGAGAAGCGCGACCCTCGTTTCCCGGGGAAGTAGCTCAGCGCTTGTCGAGGAAGTCCCGCCAGCTCCAGCCGCCCTGGCGCTTGTGCTTGTACTTGTACTTGTACTTGCGCGGCTTCTCTCCGCGCAGGGCCGCACCCCGGCGCTCGGCCTTCTCCCACATCCGGATGTAGCCCTCGGCGGACTTGAACAACGGCTCGAGCTCGGCGTCGCTCACGCCGTCCCGGCGCACGTCGTCGATCAGTTCCGGGAGCAGGCCGATGTGCGCCAGGCCCTCGGTGTTGAAGTCGACGGCGCGATTGCCGACCCACGGCTCGTCGAAGACGACGTCGCCGGCATACGAAGTGAAGGGGTAGGTGACGGGGTCGTCCTGGGGAGTGGACCCGCAGACGCTGTTCGGGCCGAAGCGGGGGCCGGGCGCACCGGCGAAGCCGTTCAGGTCGAGCCCCAGGCCTTCGGCCGGGAAGCCGCCGTTGTCTTCGATGAGCGCAATGCGATTCTGGAACCCATCGTCCATGGTCGCCGTCTCGGTCGCCGAGCGGCAGCGGCCGAAGCCCGTCTTCGATACGCCGCCGAGGCCGTACAACTGGCCGCCGTTGTTGAGACCGTGGGTGCCGGCGGCGGGATAGTCGTTCTGCTCGAGCATCTCGAACACGCGCTTGTAGGTCTTGCGCGGCATGTGGTCGATCTCGAGGATCATCCCGCGCTGCATCATCTGCAGGACGAGGAACTCGCCCAGGGGCGTGATGCCCGCGGCCTGGCAGACCTCCTCGCCGGTGGGAGGCACGAGGAAGAGCGGCAAGAACGGCAACAGAGTGCCTACGGGGTCTGCGAGGAAGCCGCTGAAGTCATTCGGGGGCGGTGCGAAATAATCGGCCCGCGGCTCGAGCAGACCCGGGAACGCCGATGCACCGCGGTCGAAGACCGTCGGGACGTCGGGGTCGCAGTCTGGGGTGAAGTTCGAGAAGTGCCCGGTCTGGATGAAGTTCCCGAGCTCGATGATTTCCTTGTGTCCGTCGCCCGCGGTGAACGCGTTGTCGTACTTGTGGCCGGGGAAGAGCACGCGCACACCGCGTGCGTGGTAGGCGTCGAGCCGGTCGAGCACGTCCTGCTCGCTGCAGGCGGGGAATTCGTCGGACGGCACCAGGAAGCAGTCGAAGAGGTTCGACGTCTCGATGCCCAGAACCACCGCCAGCTTTCCGCTCTTGATCACCCGTCGCGCCTCTTTGGGCGAGGTGACGATGCGGAACCAGCCCTTGCCCGGTCCGCCCTCCTGAGCGTCGATGTACGCCTCCATCGCGTGGACCTCGTCGACGATGCGGTCCACACCGACCATGTCGTTGCACGAGTAGCGGGTCTCCTGGATCCCCGCGCCGACCATCAGATCGCAGATGATCTGGTTGGTTGTCGCGTGCTGCACGACGAGGCGCAGGCCTCCCAGGTACGCGCGCTCGAGCCACTTGTAGTACTGCACCTGGTGGGTCGAGCTGAAGTGGGCGCTCGGCCAATCGGTGAAGTCCGGGTAGCCCGTCGTGACGTGATTGGGCTCCGGCGTCTGGCCCGTGACGAACGCGACCAGCAGCGCGTCGGAGTCCCCGGGGTTGTCGAAGCCCCAGCCGAACAGGTCCTTGCGTCCGTCTTCTCCGTGAAACTGCTCGCAGTCGGACAGCGCGTGCTCGATGCCCAGGCGATGGAAGGGAGCGCCGTGGAAGATGCCGCCACCGCCGAAGCCAAAGTTCGAAAGGATATGCGAATGCGTGTCCACGAAGCCGAAGAGATCGCCGTCCTCGAAGCGTGTGACCTCGACCTGCCCCTCGGCGTCGAGGCTGGCTTCGGGAAATTCGGCGCAGCCGTCCGTCTCGAGCAGCACCACCTGCGCGGCCTGCCCGGCGTCGTCGACGAGACCCTCGCCCGTGAGGTAGCGGCCCGAGCGGCGGTGTCGCAGCTGAAGGCTGCGCCCGTGCTTCTCCGGAGCGACGAGGTCCCACTCGGCGGGAGACTCGAAGCTGTCGTCGACGAGCCGGATGTCGGACTCGAGCTCGCTCGTGCGCTGCAGCGCCGATCCATCCGAGCTGAGATAGGAGCCGTCCTCGTCGTAGAGGAGATAGGTGCCGAGCGCCGCCGGCTTCAGGAAGAAGGCGGCCGCGTCGCGTTCGTGCGGCGCGGCGAAGCCGTAGCTCGAGCCGTCCTCGGACACGGCCAGGAAAGCGGGCAGCAACGATCGCTTGCCAGCCCCGGGCTTGCCCGCCGAACTACCTGAATAGGCGCCGACCGCGTAGCAACCGTTGGCGACGCTGTAGACCCGGTCGGGTCCCTTGTCCTGGCAACCCGTCAGGAGCGAAACGCCGATCAGGGTGAGGAGCAGGCTCGCAAGAGATCGGTTCCGCATCGAGGGTCACCTTCCGCAGCAGTTTCAGCATTCATCAGCAGCAGCACTGGATCATAACCCGAAGACCCCGGGAGTCAGAAGCCCGAAACGTAGGGCAGCGCCTCTGCGGTCTTCGTGACGTCCTCGGCACCGTCGAGCAGCATCCCGGTCGCGTCCCAGGAGCCCTCGAGCAGCTGGCGGCGGGTACCGTCCGGGATCTGGCAGGCAACCGTTCCGACCCGCGACGTGACCGTGCGCGCTTCGACGTCGATCCGGACTTCCTGCTCCGGGTCGAGGTCGACGCTGCCCATCAGGTTCTCGAGGTCGTCCTCGCCGAGCGTCGCGCAGACGAGACCGAGTGCGGTGCAGTTGCCGGCGAAGATCTCGGCGAACGACTCACCGATGAAGCCGTTGAAGCCGAAACGCATCAGCGACTGGGGCGCGTGTTCGCGGGACGATCCGCAGCCGAAATTCTTGTCGACCACCAGGATGCTCGCACCCTCGTAGCGGTCGTCGTCGAGGGCGTGGTTTCCCTTCGCGGCGAGGCGATCGTCTTCGAACAAATGCTCGCCCACGGAATCGAAGGTCACGACCTTCATGAAGCGCGCGGGAATGATGCGGTCCGTGTCGATGTCGTCGCCCCGCAGCACGCAGGCGCGGCCACTCACAGACTCGACGGATGCACGTGTTGCAGTCATCAGAGTATCTCCCGAACGTCGACGACCTTCCCGTGGATGGCGGCCGCCGCCACCATCGCCGGCGACATCAGCAGGGTACGCCCGCTGGGCGACCCCTGGCGTCCCTTGAAGTTGCGATTGCTCGAGGACGCGCAGACTTCGCGTCCCTGCAGTTTGTCCGGGTTCATCGCCAGGCACATCGAGCAGCCGGGCTCACGCCACTGGAAGCCGTGTGCGCGGAAGACCTCGTCGAGGCCTTCCGCCTCGGCCTGACGCGCCACCTCCTGGCTGCCGGGAACCACCAGCGCGCGTACGCCCGGCTGGACCTGCCCGTGTCGTGCCACGCGTGCGGCCTCGCGCAGGTCGCTGATGCGTCCGTTGGTGCAGGACCCGATGAAGGCCACGTCGATGGGGATGCCCAGGATGGGCTGGCCGGCGCGCAGGTCCATATAGTCGAGTGCTTCGGCCACGGACGCGCGTTCGTCGTCGGGGGTCTCGTGCAGGGTCGGGATCTTCTCGTCGACCCCCAGGTTCTGACCGGGGTTGATGCCCCAGGTCACCGTGGGTGCGACGGCGCTGCCGTCGATTTCGACGACGTCGTCGTAGTGGGCGCCGGGCTCGCTGGCCATGCTGCGCCACCAGTCGACGGCACGCTCGAAGGCGTCGCCCTGGGGCGCGTAGGGTCGGCCGCGCAGGTAGTCGTAGGTGGTCTCGTCGGGGTTCACGTAGCCGCAACGCGCTCCGCCTTCGATGGACATGTTGCAGACGGTCATGCGCTCTTCGAGCGACATGGCGTCGATCACGGGTCCGGCGTACTCGTACGCGTATCCGACACCGCCGTTTACGCCGAGCTGGCGGATGATCGCGAGGGTGACGTCCTTCGCATAGACGCCCGGGTTGAGCTTGCCGGTGGTCTCGATCCGCCGGACCTTCAGCCTCGCCATGGCGAGGCACTGGGTCGCGAGCACGTCGCGCACCTGGCTCGTTCCGATCCCGAACGCGATGGCGCCGAAGGCGCCGTGGGTCGAGGTGTGCGAGTCACCGCACGCGATCGTCGAGCCGGGCAGGGTGATGCCCTGCTCGGGTCCGATCACGTGCACGATGCCCTGATGGCCGCTCGCGACATCGAAGAGATGGATGTCGTGGTCGCGACAATTCCGTTCGAGCTCGGTCATCATGGCTTCGGCCAGCTCGTCGGAAAGCGGTCGCACCTGGCTGTCCGTGGGGATGATGTGGTCGACGGTGGCAAAGGTGCGGTTCGGGAAGCGCACCGGGAGGTCGCGCTCGCGCAGCATGGCGAAGGCCTGCGGGCTCGTGACCTCGTGAACCAGGTGTGTGCCGATGAAGAGCTGGGTCTGACCGCTCGGAAGCTCGCGGACGCGATGGGCTTCCCAGACCTTGTCGAAGAGGTTGCGGGGGGTATTTCCCATTTCGGTCTCGTTTCGGTTGAAGAAAGCTGTGCGAAAGCGGGGGGATAGCACGCTCGTAGCGCGCCCGCCCCCGTGGTAGGGTCAGGTCCGCTCGGGGTGTAGCTCAGTGGCTAGAGCCTGAACTTTGGGGGTTCAGCGTCGCGGGTTCGAATCCCGCCACCCCGACCACACCGGCCTCGCGCGCTTCGGAACGCGAAGGCCGGGCTCAGCGCGAGGGCGTGCGCGGCAGGTACAGGGTGAAGGCGCAGCCGCGCCCCGGGTCGTTCTCGAGCGCCAAGAGCCCGTCGTGGGCGCGCGCGATTCCCAGGGCCGTCGAGAGCCCGTTGCCGCGATCCTTCTGGCGCGTGCTGAAGAAGGGCTCGAAGGCCCGCTCTTCGGTTTCCGCATCCATGCCGCCGCCTTCGTCGCGGATCCGCACCCAGGCGAACTCGCCCGGCTTCTCTGCCGCCCCCCAAACGAGCTCGGCAATGTGGCGCGGGTCGAAGCGACCGTTGCCGGTGGTGACTTCGACGCGGCCACCGGCTTCGCTCGTCGCTTCGATGGCGTTGGTCAGGAGGTTGAAGATGCAGTCCCGGATGTGTATCGGGTCGGCCTCGACGGGCAGTAGCCGATCGCTGAGGCGTCGCTCGATCTGGAGATTGGGCGGAAGATCGAGTGATACGAGATCGCAGGTCTCACTGACGACACCCGAAAGATCGAGCGTGACCCGGACGGCGTTGACGCTGCCGGCGTACAGCTGAAGCTGGTGCGCGAGGTCGGCGCCCATCTGCGCGGCCTCGAAGATGCGGCCGAGGTGACGTCCAGGGGCGTCTCCCTGCACTTCGCGGTCGAGCAGTTCGGCGTTGCCGCGGACGATCGCGAACGCCCCGAGGAAGTCGCGCGAGACCGATCGCGCCAGTGCGGCCACGCTCTCGAGCCGCCGGGTCTGTCCCGCGTGCAGCTCGGCCTGCCGGCGTTCCGTGATGTCGGACAGGTGCAGTAGCCGGCTCCGCCCCCCGGCACGGCTGTTGCCGACGGGCGTCGCGATCACCTGGATCCAGCGAAGCCTCTCGCCTCTCAGCTGGAAGAGGACGCCGCTTGCGCCGTTCAGCGCCTGCCACCAGCGAGCCGCCTGGGTGGGGCCCGGGGGCAGTGTATTCGCCGGCCGCAATGCCGGGTCCTGCAGCGTCTCGAGGATGGGTCGGTCCATGTGCAGGACGATTGGCGCGAGCAGCGAATGCGCCTTGCGGTTGGCATACCCCACGTGCCCATCGGAGCCGATGACGATGACGCCTTCAGGGTGCTCGTCGGCGATGACGGATAGGGCTTCGGGAAGTACCCCGAAGAGACCGTCGCGTGCCATCCCGACCAGCAGGAGCGAGACCGAAGTCGACAGTGCGATGACCGTGAGATTCAAGGGCAGGACGGCCGTCACGTACAGGAAATTGGCGAGCAGAGTGGTCGCGCTGGCCGCGATCAAGAACCCGGCTTGTCGTCGCACCGCGCGTCGCGCGCCGCGGACTGCGACCGCGATCTCGAGTGCGAGCGCGGCGAGGATCAGCCCGTAGTTGGGAACTGCCATCGCGTACCACAGCGGCTGATAGACGTTGCGCCCTCCGACGACCGGCGTCAGGAACGCGCCGTGCAACGAGTTCGTGATCATCAGCAGCCACATGGCGCCGGCCCAGGCCAGCGGCACCCAGTGCCAGGCTGGCGAGCGGAGCGGAAGTCGCACGTCGGCTTCGCGAGCCCAGCGAAGCACGATCAGCCACCAGAGCGCAGGCATGCTGATCGAGCCGGTATAGAGGACCGAGATCCAGATCTGCTTCGTGAATGCGTCGCGAGCGCTATCGGCAGCAATGTCGCCGACGGCCCAACACAATCCGCCGAGAACGAACGCATAGAGCGGAAGTCGGATCGACGTACGCGGCAGTCGCGCGAGCGCGAATGCCGCGATGAAGGTGCCGACGAGCGCCACACTTCCTGTCAGGGCTTGCCAGGGATCCACTTCGCTCGCTCTCTCCCGGCACTAATTCAACCAGAAGAGGGAGATCGGAGAAATGGACGAATTCCCCCATCTGAGTCCTGCCCTCGGGTGCGCGCACACCCAGTGCAGCTTTCCCGGCTAGCCGGCTAGCTGCGCCCCTCGAGAGCCCTCAGCGGGTCCCGGAGCCTTCAGCGGGTCCCGGAGCCTTCAGCGGGGACCTTCAGCGGGTCCCATAAAAGGCGTCCAGCTGCTTGACCAGCGAGAACGCGGTGTCCGCCTGGGCGGTGAACTCCTTGGGCAGGTATTCCCAGCTGTCGCTCACCTGGGTATCGCGCGCGACTTCCTGGATCCGCTGGAAGCGGTGGCGGGTGTCGTCCATCGTCTTGCCGTCAGAGAGCTCCTTCGCGAGTCCCGAAGCTTCTTCGCTGAGGACCCGCAGGTCGTTGAGGGTCGACTGCTCCGCGGACTGCTGGCCTGTCATCTCCGGTTCTTTGTAAGCCGTGGCGTAGAGGGTCTGAAACTGACTCGCGAGTTCGGTGGCCAGCTGGGTGGCGGCCTGTTGGTTCCAGGCCGTCGTCGGCATGGCGTCGCTGGACATTCCGGCGCATCCGAGCGACAGCAGGAAGGAGGTGCACAGGGCGGCGGCGACATGGGTTCGAGACATCGGGTCCTCTCGTAGTTCTCGTTGTGGGTCTTGTTCGGGGACTGGTTGAAATCTTGTCGGGTCGACCCGACCACCGCGGGCTAGCGAGCCTTTACGCGGTCCTGGAACAGTACTTCGACGGCCGCTCGGATGCGCCGCTCGGGGTCGGGTTGGCTTCGGAGGTTCGCCTCGGCCCAGCCGTACCAGACCTCGCGCTTCTCCTTCGGGTCGATGGCGCGAACGACGATGCGCCCCTGGCCGGGCCCCCCCTGCTTGCCCCAGCTGACCGACGACGCGGTGAAGATGCCGACATCGTAGGCGACCCAGATGTCTGCTTCCGCCTCCGGCACCTCCTTGAACCCGCGCTGGGTCAGAGCTTCCTGGATGGCCGCGCGCAGGATCTTGCCGTTGGCCGAGGCGAGCGGTCGCGGCGGGACCATGGCGAATGCGAAGGTCTTCACGCTCGCGAAGTCGTACTCCGCGTCCGCGTTGGCGCCGGTCGCGAACGGCTTCGTCGCGCAGTGGAGACTGACGAGGCCGACCAGCGCAATCAGCAAGACGAAGAGACGACGAGGTCGGGGCATGCCGGGTTCTCCTGTTCCAATTGAGGCGTTCGCCAGTCTGCACCAGATCCGCGCCCCTATGCGAGCACATTCTCGGGATCGCTGCGAGTAGGTCGACGCCTACTATTTCGACCGTCTCGTTCGACCGTCTCGACCCGGGTCGCCGGACCGATTTCAGGGTCGATCCGCCCCTTCCGCGAGTCGCGTGTCGAGAGCCGCCCGAATCCGCGCGTGCTCCTCCTCGTCGAGCCGGAAGCCCCGCAACACGAGCACTGCGACGGCGTACATGACGAAAGGCAACGCTCCGTAGAGTAGACGCAGGCCCCACTTCACCGCTTCATTCTGCTCGGTATTCGGTTCGAAACCGAGACCCTGCAACACCAGGCTCGTGACCAGAATCATGAACGCGTTCGCGACCTTCAGGGCGAAGCCATAGGCCGCGTTGTAGGCGCCCTCCTTGCGTTCGCCGGTCGCGAGCTCGTCTCCGTCGATCACGTCCGCGAGCATCGACGGTGAGACCATGCCGCCGCAGCCCGTCGCGAAGCCGGCGATGGGCAGGAGTACGACGAGCAGGGCGACGTCGCCCTCGCCGGCGAAGGTCATACCGCCGAACGCCAGGCCCGAGAGGGCCAGTGACATCATCCAGGTCCGCTTCTTGCCGAATCGGCGCGAAGCGCGCACCCAGATCGGGATCGAGCCGATGCTGAAGACGAGAAAGAGCGCGGGCAACGGGCCCACCATGTCCGGACGCTTGAGCACGTACTTGACGAGGTAGGGGGAAAGCAGTCCGACCACGCTGATCCCCACCATGACGACGAACTGGACGATGAGCAGTCGGCGGGCGTCGCGATTGCGAAGGACGTCGCCCAGCGCGCGCAGCGGCCGCGCCGCCCCACGGCCCTGGTAGGCGGGGCGTTCACGAACGCGTAGGGGCGGGATCAGCAGGAGGCCGACGACCAGGATGCAGAGCAGCGTCGCCGCGCCGGCGGCCGCACCGCGAGGGTCGTCGCTGTTCATCACGACCTGCATCGATCCGAACGCGAAGATCATCCCGGCGCTGAAGGCTGCGCTCTGGACGCCGAAGATGCGATTGCGTTCGTGATGATCGCTGGACAGCTCCGAGCCGAGGGAGATGTGTGGAACCTGGTAGATCGTGAACGCGGTGTAGAAACCGAACAGCGCGACGGTCACCCAGATGACGAGCGGTGCCCCGGTCAGGTCTGCGGGCGGGACCCAGGTCATCCAGACGAACAGCGCGAGCAGCGGCACCGCCGCGAGCATCCAGGGGCGGCGGCGCCCGATGCGCGAGCGCGTCCGGTCGCTCAGGGTGCCGACGATGGGATCCGAGACGGCGTCCCACAGGCGGCCCGCGGCGAACAGGCCGCCGACGAGCGCCGGTGCCATGAGGAGTACGTACGTCGGTCGCGAAGTTGAGGAAGAAGAACTGCAGGAAGAAGAGCGCCGACGAGAGCCCGACGATGGGAGGTCCCCAGGAAAGCAGCGTGCCGAGGGGCAGGCGGTTCGTGCCGCTCTCGCCCTGCAGCGGGTGCTGGGGCGGTAGACTCGGCGGCGGAGGTGCGCTCATGCCCGTCAAGGTACTCACCCTGAACCTCTGGCACGATGCTGGACCGTGGGAAGACCGACTGGCGCGCATTCGCGCGTGGATCGACCGCCTCGCCCCCGATCTGATCGGCTTCCAGGAGGCGCTCCGTGGCGACGATGTGGACCTCGTCGGTCGCATCGTCGAAGGTCACGACTATCACGTGGAATACCTGCACGCGTCACCGTTCTGGCGGGAAGGGTCGGACCTCTCCTTCGGCAACGCGATCGCGAGTCGTTGGCCGATCGTCCAGCGGGACGAGCTGCGGCTGCCGGATCGGGACGATGGCGAGACGCGCTCCGCCCTGAGTGTCCGGATCGACTCCCCCGTCGGGCCCATTCTCTTCACGACGACCCATCTCAACTGGAAGCTGCACCAGAGCGACACCCGTTGTCGTCAGGTGCTGGCCCTGGCCGAGCAGGTGCTGCGGCTGCGGCCTCGCGATGGCTTCCCGCCGCTGATGGTCGGAGACTTCAACGCCGAGCCCGACTCGGACGAGATGCGCTTCCTGCGAGGCGCCCACGCCATCGGCGACCGGGCGGTCTACTTCAACGATGCGTTTCGGGTCGCGGGTGACGGCGAGGGCCACACCTGGTGCAACCGGAACCCCTACGCCCGCGAGGCCTTCGAGCCCGACAAGCGCATCGACTACATCTACGTCGGGTATCCCACGCGCGAAGGTCTCGGCCTGGTCGAGAGCTGTCGCGTGGTGTGCGACGACGAGAAGGATGGCGTCTGGCCCAGCGACCACTTCGGCGTCTACGCCGAGCTGCGCAGCGAGCCTGCCTGACCTCTACTCCCTAGCTGGCGAAGCCGAAATCCCAAGACAGAGTCTTGGGTCGGCCTCCTAGCTGCGGTCTGCCGACCTCTGCGTCGTCGCCTGTCTCCCCAAGACTGCGTCTCGGTCAGGCTCCTAGCCCTGATCCGTCATGCGGATCCGGGCGCGACCCCAATTCGCGCCCGGAATCGCGCGACGCTCCGTCTCGCGCGGAGATCTGGCTCTTGGCACTCGAGTTCACCGGTGTGAGGTTGTCGCGCTCTCAACGAGAACCACCCGGGAAGCGGGATCCGCAAGGTTCAGCAGAAGCCCGGCGAGCGCTGTGCCGCGACAATGACGGATTGGGGCTAGTAGAGGGTTTCGGTCTCCAGCCCGCCGTTCTCGCCGGCAACGATCCGGACGCGCGTCATGCAAGCCATGCAATAGAGACGGTCGCCGGCCCGCAGCTCGCGGGGCGAACGGATGATCACCTTGCAGACCGGGCAAAGGGCCTCGTTGGGGGCGATGGTATCTCCCGGTCCGTTCCAGCGTCGGTAGAACTTCCGGTACTTCTTCGGCACTTCGTCGAAGCCCAGATCCTCGAGCTCGTAGCGCCGCCGCGGGGTCTCGTCGGCATCTCCCCGGGTGCGGTCGGCGCCGGGGTCGACGTCGACCGAACTCACACGAGCCCCAGTCGGTTCACCGTCTCGAGGTAGTCCCGGCCGAGCGACGGGCGGTCCCAGCGCGGCACGCCGATTTCCTCCATGGCCTCCTCGAAGGTCTGCAGCACCAGCGAGTCGAGCTCGCTCTTGACGGTACCGAGCCACAGACGCCGCTTCTTGTCTTCTCGGATGCGGCGTCCGAGCTCGTTTTCCCCGAAGCCGATGTGGCGACGCTCGTCACGCAACACGCGCTCGAGGAGGTCGCGGGTGATCGGGTCCGCGGTGCGCGCGTGGGCTCGGAAGACGGTGTACTCCATCGTCTCGAGCGCGACGTTCTGGGCGAAGATCGCCGCGTCCCACTCGTGCGCCTCGACCAGCTGCAGGATCTTCTTGCGCAGGTTGCGGACGCTCGGTCCGGCGCGGCGTTCGACTTCGGCCTCCGGATCGGGAACGCCGAGCTCCCGGAGGCGGTGCAGCATGACTTCGACGTGACGACCTTCGTCGACGGTCTGGGTCGAAAGGAAGATCTTGGCGTGGCGATTCGGCGCGATCGCGATCAACCCACTCGATGCCTCGAGCGCGGCCGTCTCGGCCACGGCATAGCTGCAGAACGTGGCGATGAGGCGGTCGCGCTCTTCGGCGGTGAGCAGCGCCTCGGCGACGTCCGGAAGGTGCCCGTGGTCGAGGCCTTTCAGGTACCCCTCCACGGCCTCGAACCAGTGCTCGAACGAGTGGACCTCTTCGATGAAATCCTCGGGTTCGAGCGCATGGACGTCGTCGATGCCGCTGCCGCTCATGCCGCGACCCGGGGCTTCGCCGGTGTCTGGTAGGCGAGGCCGATGCGGCCGAGGCGAGCCTGGAAATCCTTCAAGATCGTGTCGGAGAGCACTGCCTCGATCTCGGCGGGCTCGGCCTGGGCCAGGTTGACGCCCTGCCAGGTGGCGTCGCCCCGGGCGCCGGCGTCCAACTCGTCGCGGGCGTGCTCGACTTCCTGTTGCATTTCGTTGCTTCGGAAGTTGTCCGCGAAGGTGGCGAGCATGAAGTAGGACATGTCCTTCTGCATCTGCTCGATTTCCGACTTCCTCTCCGGATATTGTCGGATCAGCGACCCGATGCGGTTCTCGCCGAAGCCGACGTGGCGGCGCTCGTCGGCGATGGTGCCCGTCAGGGTGTGCGCGAACTTCGGGTTCGGATCGCGGTTCACCGTCTCCATCATTTCGAAGACACTGAAGGCCATGCCTTCGAGCACGACGTTCTGCCCGACGACACCGGCGACGAAGTCCTTCTTGTCGACCTTCTCGAGCAGGATCTCCGCGAACTTCACGAGGTTCGGGTTGGCGTAGCGCGCGATGACGTCTTCGAGTTCCTTCTTCTTGACTCCCAGGTCGTAGAGTCGCTGGGTGAAGACCTCGACATGCCGTGCCTCGTCCAGGGTCTGGGTGGCGAGGAAGCACTGACTCGGTGCGTCCGGTGCGCAGCCGACGAGACCGGAGGAAGAGGCGAGGGCGCAGCGCTCTCCGACGACGAGCTGCACGGTGGTCCGGATGGCGGCGTCCCGAAGCACCGGGTCCTCGATGACGAGCGCGGGCTCCTTCTCGTCGGCGGGGTGCCCGTAGTCGGTGTCCATCAGATAGCCCTGCGGACAGGACTCGAGCCAGTACTGGATCGAGTAGGCGTCGAGGAAGTTCGTCATGCTGGCTCTCCTTGTGCTGGCTCTGGTTGGCGCGGCTCTCGCCGCCTCAGTTGTCGCCGTTCGTTGGAGCACCCAGCGCTTCTTCTCGCGCTTCGTGCTGGGCGAAGGTGTCGCAGAAGTCTGCGAAGCGTCGGATGAACTCTTCTGCCGAGCCTCGCGCGAGGAGTTCGTGCAGCTCTTCGAGATCCTCACGGTTGGCGGCGTGGTCCAGAACGAGCTGGGCGAGCTGGGGCGCGAGGTGCGGTCGCAGTCCGCGCAGGGCCGGGAAGTAGGACTTGTCCTCGACGTCCATGTGGGCCTCGATGGCGTCGCGGAAGCGGGTGAACGCGAGCCGCGTCGCCTGCAACGAGCCGCGATCGAGACCCTCCCGGACGAGATCGAAGAACGCGTGCAGCTGGGCGTGCTGGCCGAACATGCGCCGGGTCTCGTTGGCGATTCGCAGATCGAGCCCCAGTTGGGGGCTTTCGTTCGGGGAAGACGTGGTGTCGGTCGGTGCCACGGTGCGCTCCTCGGCCTCGCGTTCTGCTAGGCGTCTTTGCAGGAACCGTTCCACGCGGGAACGCGGAGAAGCGCGCTTCCGGGAGGGGTCTCGGGGCGTCTCGCCCCACTGCAGGGAGGGGCGGGGCATCTGGCCCGCACCCGAGCGCGATCGCGGACTGTCAGCTCTCGGGTTGCTGCGCCTGGAGCGCCAGGTCTGCCAGATCGTCGCGCGACCCGATCACCACGAGATGGTCGCTCGCCCGGACCGTCGCGTCGCGCGACGGGATGATCTGGATCGAGTCGTTGGCATGCTTGAGTCCAACGATGCGGACAGCGGACTGCGTTTCCAGGCGCCCGATCTCGACACCGTCGATGGGCGCCCCCGCCTCGACGCGAATCTCTTCGAGATCGAAGTCCTGGCCGACACCCGCCGACGAGAGGTCGAGGAAGTCGACCACGGTGGGGCGCAGGATCGACATGGCTGCCCGCCCACCGCCGATCTTCAGCGGCGAGGTGACGTGGTTCGCCCCGGCCTGAGCGATGCGCCGCACCGCGGCGTCGGTCTCGCTGCGTGCATTGATGAGGATGTCGGGATTGAGCTCGCGCGCAGCGAGCGTGATGAAGACGCAGTCGGACTCGGACGAGACGGCCACCACGATCGCCCGCGCGTCGCGCAGGCCCGCCTGTTCGAGCACCGTGTCGTCGGTGGCGGACCCGAGAACGTACGACAAGCCAGCGGCTTCGAGCTCGGGTTCGATCGCCGGATCCTGCTCGACGACGACGACATGGACGCCGCCCGCGCAGAGGTCCTTCACCACGATGCGTCCGTAGCGTCCGTAGCCGCATACGATCACGTGGTCGTCCATGCGGTGGATCTCGCGAAGCATGGCGCTCCTCCGGTAGATGTCGCGCAGGCGTCCTTCGAGGATCGATTCCCAGACGACCGAAAGGAAGTACAGGCCACCCCCGACGCCGATCACGATGAGGGAGATCGTGAAAGCCTTGCCTTCGGGCGACAGCTGGAAGGGCTCGCGGTAGCCGACGGTACTGACGGTGATCACGGTCATGTAGAGCGCGTCGAGGATGCTCGTGCCCTCGATCGTCACGAACCCGACGACCCCGACGAGTGTGATCACCAGCAGCGCTACGACCGCGATGGCGATCCGTCGAGTCGCCTCTCGCCTCGCGTCCGGTAGCTGCTGAGCCAGCTCAGTCTTCCTTGGGCTTCACCGTCAACACCGAGCAGGGGGCCAGCCGGATCGTGCGTTCGGCGACGCTGCCGAGCAGGACGTGCTTGAGCCCCGTGTGGCCTCGCGTGCCGATCACGATCAGGTCGACGTCGTTCTCTTCGGCGACGCGGGCGATGGCGGGAGCGGCCGGCACCTCGGTGAGGTGTGAGCCCACCTTGACGCCCTCCGCGGCGACCTTCTCGACCACGGCCTTCAGGTTCTGGGCGGCAGCGGAGCGCGCCTGCTCGAGGAAGCCGTCGGGTACGACCACCTCGTAGGGGCTGACGATCGGGACGGGGGTCTGGAAGGCGTGCACGACTTCCAGGCTCGCGCCGAAAGTCTTCGCGACGTTGATGGCGGCGTCCACCGCCTGGTGGCCGTTCTCCGAGAAGTCGGTGGCCACCAGCACTTTGTTGATCTGGATCATTGGGGTTCTCCTGTCTCTCGTCTGATCGGGGCGCGACGAACAGAGGCTATCCGACCGATGCGGTCGGATGCTCGTGTTCGGCCGCTTCGCGACGGGCTCGTCGCTCGGCTCGTCGGTACAGCGTCTTGCGGTCGATGCCGAGGGCCGCCGCCGCGTGGACCTTGTTGCCGTTGTGCAGGCTCATTACCTCGTCGATGTACAGGTCCTGCAGCTCTTCCAGGGTGAGGTTCCGGACCGCGCAGCTGTGCAGCCGGTCGACGACGGAGGACGATCCCGACGCCTGCCCCACGTGTTCGAGGGGGAGATCCGCCACCTGCAGCTCCTCGCGGTCCGTGAGCGCCAGCGCGCGTTCGATGACGTTCTCGAGCTCGCGTCCGTTGCCCCTCCACTCGGCGTTGCAGAGCGCCTTCACCGCCTCGCTCGAGATGCTGCGACGCGCACCGTCGGAGTGCCGGGTGAGGAACGCCTCGACCAGGGGCGGTACATCGTCCGGGCGCTCGGCCAGGGGCGGGATGTGGATGGGGATCACGTTGAGGCGATAGTAGAGGTCTTCGCGGAAGGCTCCGCGCTCGATCTCTTCGCGCAGCTCCTTGTTGGTCGCGGCGATCACGCGGACGTCCACCGGAATGGTGTGATTGCCGCCGACGGGCCGGATCTCCCGGTCCTGCAGCACGCGCAGCAGCTTGCTCTGCAGACCCGGCGGCATGTCGCCGATCTCGTCCAGGAACAGTGTGCCACCGCTGGCCGTCTCGAACAGGCCACGCTTGCTGGTGTGTGCGCCCGTGAAGGCGCCGCGCACGTGGCCGAAGAGCTCGCTCTCGAGCAGGCCTTCCGGAATCGCCGTGCAGTTGATCGGGACGAACGGCTTGTCGGCGCGGCTGCCGTGGAAGTGGATGGTGCGTGCGACGACTTCCTTGCCGGTGCCGCTGCCGCCGGTGATCAGCACGCTGCTGCGATTGTGGGCAACGCGCCGGACGAGGGCGAAGATCTCGCGCATGGCCGGACTGGAGCCGATCAGGTCGCCGAGCTGGCTGGTCTGGTCGAGGGCCCGCCGAAGCTGGCGGTTTTCCTGCTCGAGTGCTCGACGTTCGAGGGCACGCTCCATCGCGCAGAGCACGACCTCGGGCTCGAACGGCTTCGTCACGTAGTCGAGGGCTCCGGCGCGCATGGCTTCCACCGCAGAGTCGATGGTGCCGAAGGCCGTCATCAGCACGACCGGGGTCTCGGGTCGGAGTTCCCGCAGGGCGGCCACGAGGTCGATGCCCGATCGTCCGGGCATCTTGATGTCGCTCAAGACGGCGTCGAATTCCTCGTCTCGGGACCGCTCGATGGCTTCGTCCGCGGAGGCCGCGCAGTCCGCCTCGTAGCCCTCCTCGCTGAACATCGAGGTGAGCATCTCACGCATCGCGAGGTCGTCGTCGACCACCAGGATCTTGCAGGTTGAGTCCATGGGCTTCCTTACTCCGGCTGCGCGCGGGCCGGCCACGCTGCATGCGCTCGCGGCTCTCGCGTCGACTGGCAGCCAGTCACAAGAGCAGGATGCATGCCGGGTGAGAGACCGCTGAGCAGAACCTCACAGGAGCGCGTGACCCATTTTGTACCATGAATGGGACCAGATGGTACAAATTGCTCCGTCAGGAGCCGGCTGGAGCCTTGGGGCCGCCCGGCTCCTTCGGATACGCGGGGTTCCAGGGCAGGTGGACGTGGAAGGCGGTGCCCTGGCCGACGCTGCTCTCGACCTGGATCGTGCCACCGTGGTCGGCAACGATCCGGCTCGCGACCATCAAGCCGAGGCCATTGCCCTTGCCCGCCTCCTTGCTGGTGTAGAAGGCGTCGAAGATCCGGTCGAGATTCTCGGACGGGATCCCGGTCCCGGTATCCGACACGTCGAGCAGCACTCCGGCCTTGCCGTCGGGACGCAGGCGCAGCTGTAGCTCCCCGCCGTCGGGCATGGCATCGACTGCATTCAGGAAGAGGTTCAAGAGCAGCTGCTGGAGGCGTTCCGGGTCGCCGGTGACACTGCTCGTGGGCTCGAAGCGACGGACCACGTCCACACGGCGCCGCGCGAGCTTCTCCGACAGGAATGACAGGGTGGTCTCGACCAGCGCCTCGAGGGCCACCGGGATGCGCTCGCTGGCCTTGGGCCTCGCCATGTTGAGCAGTGACTGGATGATCTTCGAGATGCGGCCGATCTGCTCCTGGATCGTCTTGAGGCGCCACTGAGCCTTCTCGTTGGTGACGTGCTTCTCGAGGAGCTTGGCGTGGCCCTGGATGACGCCCATGGGCGTTCCGATTTCGTGGGCCAGGCCCGCGACCAGGGTGCCGACGGACGCCAGCTCTTCGGCGGCCTCGACGCGTTGCTCGGCGCGTTGCAGGTCCCGTTCGCTCTGCTTGCGTTCAGTGAGGTCGCGCATCACGCCGGTGAACAGCGTGCGGCCATCCAGCTTCACCTCGCTGACGGCGAGATCGCCGGGGAACACGCTGCCGTCCTTGCGCAGGCACGGCACCTCGCGTCCGATCCCGATGATCTTCCGGTGCCCGGTCTGCTTGTAGTTGTCGAGATACGAATCGTGCTCGCGGCGGTAGGGGTCTGGCATCAGGCTGCGGACGTTGCGCCCCAGCAGCTCCTCTTCGGCGTAGCCGAACATCTCGGTGGTGGCGCGATTCGCGGACTGGATCTGGCCCATGTGGTCGATCGTGATGACGGCGTCGACGGCGGTGTCGAGGATCGATTGTGTCAGGGTCAGGCTCTCGCGGGTGATCTCCTCCGCGGCCTCCCGGTCCTGGGTTTCGGCTTCCAGCCGCCGGGCTGCGCGTGCATCGATTGCCTCGAACACCGGGGACAGCATGCGTTCGATGACCCCGGCCCCGAGGATGACGAGGAGCAGCCCGATCCCGAGCGCGAGTGCTGCCGCACGCAGGAACGGCTCCTGGACCTCGCGCAGGTCGATCTTGGCCACGACCCCCCACCCGAGGTCGGGAAGCGTGGTGTAGGCCGCCAGGACCCGCTCTCCGCGGTAGTCGGGAGCGACGATCGTCCCCGTCTCTCCCGAAAGGGCTCTTCGCATGGGCTCCGCCAGGTCCGAACCCCAGGCGATGGGGCGGGGAACCTCGGAGTCCTGGTGTCGTTGGCTGACGAGGAAGACGATGCTGTCGCCCTCGCGTCGGGCGAGGGCGATCTCGCCCGTTTCGCCGAAGCCCTCGAAGCGCCGCTGGGCCTCGGAGAGCCGCGCCAGCGTTGCGGCCGTGGGGTCCGTCGCAGGGGGGAGACCCTCGGAAGCGGGCGTGAGACCGGCATCGAAGCGCACGACCGCCTGGATGAGCGCCGCGCGACTGGCGGCGGCCCCGGCGAGGCGGGCGCTCTCCGCGTCGAAAGCCGCGCCGTACAGGGCGCGGATCGCGACGCCGACCGCACCGATCCCGACGAGGGCCATGACCACGACCGCTCGGCTGACGACTCGACGGCGCTCGCTGATCAGGGTTTCCTGCATGCGGTGTCTGGGGGCTGCTGGCCGGGGGAGGAAGCGACTGGAGCAGAGTCGCGGGTGCCGGGACCCTGTCAACCCTGGTCCTCAGGCGGGGACGGAGATCGGCGGCAGGGAGTGGCCGCTATACGCCTGGTCCACCGGGTCGATCTCCAGGCGCTGGCGGACGGAGTCCAGCGGCAGGCTGAGATAGTCCTCGAGCGGGACCGCCACCAGCAGGCGCGCCCGGCGTCCGCGCCGCCAGGCGTGCCAGAGATAGCCCAGCAGGTGGCGCCATTCCGGGTCTCCCGTGCGCCACGCGAAGCGGATCTCGTCGCGGACGACGTTCTGCAGCTGGGCGGCGACCTCACGCGAGCCGGTCTGGCCCAGCGAGAAGGCCAGCAATCCGCGCTCGCCGTCTTCGTCGCAGTTGTACCCCGTCAGCACGTGCCAGAGGTCGTGGACCTGAACCATGCGTTCGCACACGTAGCGAGCGTCCGGGTCCGCCACCGGGTCCAGGGGAGGGTGACCGGCGTCCGGGTCGAAGCCATTGGCCCGCATCCATTCGGCGTACTCGCGGCCGAAGGTGCCCCGGGGTAGGCGCAGCAGGTCGCGCAGGTCGCAGGTCTCTCTGTCGAGGGCGGGTTTGTCCGCCAGCAACGCCCGCCCTTCCTCACACGACCGGACCCGAGACAACAAGCGTGCGGTCTCGGGCGAGTGGGCGGCGCGGCGCTTGCGCGATCGCGCGTGGAGCGCGCCCGGACGTGCGACGCCGTTCTTTCGAGGGTCCTGGGACGCCATGCGTGACCTCCTGGTACGCGAGCCGGGTGCCACGAGGGATTGCAAGTCGTGTGCCCCGGAGCGACCACCAGACGCGTTCCTAGAACGATGCTTGGGGCGGCGCGCCCCGGGTGGCCGTTTGCGCCCCGCCCGGATGCGGTCCGCCTCCGCCGAGCTCCCGTATTCCCAGCCCTCTGTCTTCTAGGGTAGAGTGCGGGAGTTCCGCGCCCCCCTCAGTCCCCCAGCACAGCCATCCTCCGGGCTGTTCGTTCCCAGCCGACCCGCGTGGTCGCTTCGAGGACGATCTTGAGCCAGACCCCCTTGCTTTCTTCGTCCGCTGCGCCCTCTCGCGAGCTGCGGGAGCGCATCGAGAACACCATCCGTTTCCTGTCGGTGGACGCGGTTGCCCGCGCCAACTCGGGCCACGTCGGCGCGCCGATGGGACTGGCGCGAGCTGCCTTCGAGCTGTGGAACGCGCACCTGCGCTTCGATCCCCAGGACGTCCGCTGGCCCCTGCGCGACCGCTTCGTGTTGTCGAACGGCCATGCGTCGATGCTCCAGTACTCGCTGCTGCGCCTCTACGGCGTGCTTTCCCAGGACGACATCGAGCGCTTCCGCAACCTCGGGTCGCGCACGCCCGGCCACCCGGAATACGGCGAGACACCCGGCATCGAGGTGACGACAGGACCGCTTGGCCAGGGCTTCGCGCACGCGGTCGGGATGGCCCTCGCGGGTCGTCTGGCGCGCTCGCGTTTCGGCAAACAGGCAGGCGACGGCCCCGAGTTGCTCGGGCCCGGCGAGCACTTCGTCTACGGCTTCGCGGGTGACGGCGACCTGATGGAAGGCGTGTCGTCCGAGGCCGGTTCCCTGGCCGGGCATCTCGGGCTCGGCAACCTGATCTTCCTCTACGACGACAACGAGGTGACCATCGACGGACCCACGTCGATCAGCTTCAGCGAAGACGCGCGCGGCCGCTTCGAGGCCCAGCGCTGGCATGTGGAGGACGTCGACGGTGAGGACGAGCAGGCGCTCGACGTTGCCCTCGCACGCTGCCGCGCGGAGGTCGAGCGGCCGTCCCTGATCGTGCTGAAGACCGTGATCGGAAAGGGCAGTGCTGCCATCGCCGGTCAGGCCAAGGCCCACGGCTGGAGCATGTCCGCCGACGACATCCGCGTCGCCAAGGAGGCGATCGGCTGGCCCGCGGACGTCGAGTTGTACGTGCCGGAAGACGTGACCGCCTACTTCGAGGAGCGCAAGAAGCAGCTCAAGGAAGCGCGGCTGGAAGCGGACGCGCGCCAGGAAGCCTGGCGTAGTGCCTACCCCGAACGCGCCCAGGCCTGGGAGGCCGCGCTCGCCCGCAAGCTGCCCGCCGATCTACCGGCGCTCTTGTGCGAGGGCATGGAGGGCGTGACGAGCCCGACGCGAAAGCACTCTGCCAAGGTGATCGAGAGGCTGTCGGAGCACGTGCCCTACCTGGTGGGCGGCTCCGCCGACCTGGCCGGGTCTGGCGCGCCGCCGCTCATCAAGGGGCGGGGCATCGTCGGGCCGGGAGCGGGCGAGGGCCACGATCCCTTCGCGGGGCAGAACATCCACTTCGGCGTCCGCGAGCACGGCATGGCTGCGGTCACGAACGGCATCGGCCTCGACGGGACCTTCATCCCGTACTCGGGCACTTTCCTGATCTTCAGCGACTACATGCGGCCGGCCATCCGGTTGTCGGCGCTGATGCAGGTGCGGTCGATCTTCGTCTTCACCCATGACTCGATCTTCGTGGGCGAGGACGGCCCGACCCACCAGCCGGTCGAGCAGGTGGACGGGCTGCGTGGCGTACCCGGGCTGACGGTCTTCCGTCCCGCGGACGGGATCGAGACGGCCATGTCCTACGCCTGGGTCCTGGAGAAGGCCGAGGGCCCGTGCGCGCTGTCGTTGACGCGTCAGGACGTGCCAGGGCTCGAGCGCGCCGATGGCTTCGACCGCTACGACGTCTGGCGCGGCGCCTACACGTTGCGGGAAGCCGAGGGCGATCCGCGCGTGGTGATCCTCGCGAGCGGATCCGAGGTGTCCCTGGCCTGCGACGCCGCGGCCCAGCTCCAAGCGGATGGCGTCCCGACCCGCGTGGTCTCGGTGCCGTGCCAGGAGCTCTTCGCCCAGCAGCCCGCCGACTATCAGGACGCGCTCGTTCCCGACGATGGCCCCCTGCTGGTAGCGGTCGAAGCCGGCCTGGCGCAGTCCTATCGCCGCTGGATCGGTCGCCGGGGGGTGCTTCACAGTATGCAGGGCTTCGGCGCGTCGGCGCCGTACGCCGACCTCGCCACGCACTTCGGCTTCACCGCCGATGCCCTCCTGGCGCGCATTCGCGAGGCGTTGTAGCGCGACACCGCGGCTCCCTCGCTCGCCTCTCGTTCGCCTCCCGTTCGCGCTGGCACCGCGCCCGACGGGTGCGGTCGGGGCTTGCCCCTGGCATACTCTGCGGCCCCGCCGCGACGCCCGCCGGCGCGGCCAGCGCCCTCGAAGCCCGAGCGTCCCCGTCGCGATCGTCTGCGAACGGGCGCTCCGTCGACGAGGCCGGGCAACTGGACCGGGCAACCGGGCGACAGACACGAGCCACTCGCACACGATCCAACACGAAAGGGAAAGCACTCACATGGCCAAACAGATCACCTACGACGCGGACGCCCGCGCAAAGATCCTGTCCGGCGTGACCCAGTTGGCGAACGCCGTCGCCGTCACCCTCGGTCCCAAGGGGCGCAACGTCATCATCGACAAGAGTTGGGGCTCACCCACGGTCACGAAGGACGGTGTCACCGTGGCCAAGGAGATCGAGCTCGAGGACCACTACGAGAACATGGGCGCGCAGATGGTGCGCGAGGTCGCCAGCAAGACCTCGGACGTCGCCGGAGACGGGACGACGACCGCGACCGTGCTCGCCCACGCGATCTTCAAGGAAGGCGCCAAGATGGTGGCCGCCGGCATGAACCCGATGGACCTGAAGCGGGGCATCGACAAGGCGGTCGCGGTGATCTGCGAGCAGCTCGACGGGCTCTCGAAGCCCACGCGCAGCGCGGAGGAGATCGCGCAGGTCGGGACGATCTCGGCCAACAGCGATGCCAGCATCGGCGGCGTGATCGCCGAGGCCATGGGGCGCGTCGGCAAGGAAGGCGTCATCACGGTGGAGGAGGGCAAGTCCCTCGAGACCGAGCTCGACGTGGTCGAGGGCATGCAGTTCGATCGGGGCTACCTGTCGCCGTACTTCGTGACGAACCCGGAGACCATGGTCGCCGAGTTCGAAGACGCGCAGATCCTGCTGAACGAAGGCAAGATCAGCTCGATGAAGGACATGCTGCCGCTGCTCGAAGCGGTCGCCCAGAGCAGCAAGCCGCTGCTGATCGTCGCGGAAGACATCGAAGGCGAAGCACTCGCGACCCTGGTGGTGAACAAGATGCGCGGCACGCTCCATGTCGCCGCCGTCAAGGCGCCGGGCTTCGGCGATCGGCGCAAGGCGATGCTGCAGGACATGGCGATCCTCACCGGTGGCCAGGTCATTTCCGAGGATCTCGGTCTCAAGCTCGAGAACGTGACCCTGAAGGATCTCGGCACCGCCAAGCGACTCGTGATCGACAAGGACAACACGACGGTGATCGACGGTGGCGGGAGCAAGAAGGCCATCACCGCTCGCTGCGACGAGATCCGGAACCAGATCGAGTCGACGACGTCCGACTACGACCGCGAGAAGCTCCAGGAGCGCCTGGCCAAGCTCGCCGGTGGTGTCGCCGTCGTGAAGGTCGGCGCTGCGACCGAGAGCGAGATGAAGGAAAAGAAGGCCCGGGTCGAAGACGCGCTGCACGCCACGCGCGCAGCGGTCGAATCCGGCATCGTGCCCGGTGGTGGTGTCGCGTTGCTGCGCGCCCAGTCCGCACTCGACGGGCTCGGCAAGGGCCTGAACCTGGAGCAGCAGGCGGGCGTGAGCATCCTACGCCGCGCCATCGAGGCGCCGCTGCGCCGCATCGCCGAGAACGCCGGCTTCGAGGGTTCGGTCGTCGTCGACAAGGTGAAGAACGGCAAGGGCGCGTTCGGCTTCGACGCCAGCACCGACGAGTACGGCGACCTGATCAAGGCCGGCGTGATCGACCCGACGAAGGTGGTGCGGACGGCTCTCCAGAACGCCGCCAGCGTCTCCGGTCTGCTCCTGACGACGGACTGCATGATTGCCGACGAGCCCGAAGAGGGTGGGGGCGGCGGCATGCCCGACATGGGCGGCATGGGTGGTATGGGCGGCATGGGCGGAATGGGTGGCATGGACGGAATGATGTAGTCCTGCCTCCCGTACGCGAAACATCGAAGAGCCGTCCCCGAGTCCGGGGGCGGCTCTTTGCTTTGGATCGTGTGACGGGCTTTCTTGCCAGGGGGCGGAGTGCGGGTGGGGCCTGCTCCTCCCTGGGCGGTGGTGTTTTCCCTTTGCCGGGTCTTCGTCATGCCATACGTCGTCACAGGCCCCACCCGCAC
>JAJDAN010000041.1 GCA_029261855.1 Deltaproteobacteria bacterium | reverse complement strand
GAATCCCCCTGTCACGTTCACGCTGTCACCGGGTGAGGCGTTCCGAACCTTCTTCGTCACCCTCTTCGTCTACGACACCTTTGGGCACTTCACCGCGGTGGACATCGAGGTCAAGGTCACGCCGTAGCCCGGGGCTTCCGCGCTTGCCCGCCCGGGTCTCCGGGCGGGCAAGGCGCCCCTACCCGGCCAGCCCCTCGGCCAGAGCCTGCGCTTCACACTGCAGGCGGTCCATACCAAGGGCAGTCGCCATCTCGAGCGCGCGGCATGCGTTCTCGTATGCGAGCAGTCCTCGCTCGCGCTCGTCCTGTCGCGAGAGCATCGTGGCCAACGCGTAGGTGATGCGGGCCTCGAACGCCGGGGTACCCATTCGTTGGCACCATGCGATCGCCGTTCGGAAGTGGCCCTCGGCCTCTGCCCACGATTCCAGGCAGGTCTTGGCAAGTGCCAAGAAATAGTCGAGCGGCTCCAGGCAGAGGAAGGCGTCCAGGGATGGCATCACGTTCCCGGAACGGGAGATCTCACGGACCATGCTTCGCGCCATCTCCGGGTCGTCGAACAGGAAGGCGGCCTCGGCGCACAGCGCGATCGTCGATTTCCAGGTGCGGCTCGGCTTGGCCGATCGGCTCCCCTCGTCGGGCACGACCTCGAAGACGCGCCTCGCGTCGTCCGGCAGACCACAGTAGTGGAGGGACAGCGCCATGGAGACGAAGGTGACGGGCTCACGCCAGTCCGCCTGCGCGTCGGACTGAGCCAACCGCATGCGCTCGTCATTGCGCTCGCGGCCGATCGCGAAGGCCGTCGCCCGATGCACGGCCCGATGGTCCTCGCTGCCATTCTCGAGTAGCGAGAGCGCGTCGTCGCGAAGCTCGATCGCGCAGGAATACTGCCCCCGCAAGAAGGCCAGCAACGACTCCGCGAGTGCAGCCCGCGCCTTCCAAGCGTGATGGCCTGTCGCCCGGGCGAGCATGCAGAATTCCGGGAGTTCCGCGTCGAAGTGCGCGATGTCTCCGGCCGTGAGGGCGTCCGCGAGTCGAGCATGCGCGGCCTCGGCCTGCAGCGGGGCCGTCCCCACGAAGTGAGCGGCGCGGGAGGCGCGCACGGAGAGATCACGGCGCTCGCTCGCCGTACCGGGCCCTTCGAGCGCACGGTGGCTCAGCAAGAGCACGCGGGCGCGCACGTGGGGATCCCCGAGTCGCAGGGCCTCGGCAACGTTCTGGCGAACAGCCTCGCAGCGGACTTCCGGGGCACTCGTGGGCAGCTTCGCGACCTGGAGTTCGGCCCTCAGCTCGAGCCCGAGCGGCGTGGAAGGCGCACCCCATCGCAGCTCTGCCTCTTCCAGGATCCTCACCGGCTGAGCATTCGCGTAGACCAACAGGCGGGTGGCCTGAAGCGCGATCGCGATGCGCGCGAAGAGCTCGCCGTCCTCGGCGTCTCGCGCCAGCTGGAGCGCCGACATGAGCTTGCTGCGCGCATCCTCGAACGCACCCGATCGAGTCTGCTCCACCGCCATTTCGAGGAGCTCCGCAGCCTCCGGTACGGAAGGCAGCCGCTTCCACCGGCCGTCCTCCCCGCCACTCTCAGCCGACACCGGAGAGGATCCCTGGATCTGGACAGAAGGCCTGAATCGATAGCCACGGCCGTACACCGTCTCGATGATGTCGTCGCCTCGACGACTTCGAGTTCCCAGTGCCGCGCGCAGCTCGCTCACGCAGCGCGGAAGCGAGGATTCGCTGACCGCGTCCCCGTTCCACAGGACCTCGATCAGCTCGTCCTTGGGCACGACCCGATCACGATGCCGAATCAGATAGGTCAACAGGCGAAGCGTGAGCCGCTCGATCTTGACCCGCCGGTCCCCCCACTCGACGACTCCAGTCGCGTCGTCGAAAGCGTAGCGACCGAATTCGTAGAGCATTTCCGTAGATCTCCAGGCACTCCGAATCCCACTCTGGGGTGGATGAACCGAGAGAATCCGGCGTGGGTCAGTCGACCTCACCGATAGCGAAGGCATCGCGAGGCGCGCCGGGCATCACGGATTGATCACACAGAGATCACACACCGGGGCCGTGAGAGCGCAGACTTGCTCGATGGCCTGCTGAATCAGTCCGTGTGCGACGCGAGCTGTGCCAACTGTCGCTGCAGTAGTGGCACCGATTCCCGACCGAGCAGGCGCAGGCCGCGTTGCGCCAGAAGGGCCGCCCGGGCGGCATCGTCATTCTCCGCTCTCGCAGCAAGCATCGCGGCGTGGTCCCTCAGGGTCGCGGCAGCCCAGAGGACCGCATCCCCGCGAAGATTGTCGCGCAAGGCATCTTCGAAGTGCCGCTCTGCAGTGTCCCAATGGCCCATTGCCCTTGCCGCGACGCCGAGATACCGGGAAGCGCTGCCGAGGCAGATGCACGCAAAGCCGATCTGGAAGTTGAGTCCCGCATGGGGCAGGAGTTCGTCATAGAGCAGTGACGCAGCGCGCCGATCTGCGAACGCGAGAGCTGGCTCGCACAACAGTGCAAGTGTGGCGCGGCGCAGGCGGTCGTGGGCAATGTTCTGGAAATCTCGCACCGCGTAGCGCTCGTAGTCTGGTCGGCCCTGCTCCGGCTCTCCGGTCATGGTCCATGCCCACACCCGCCCTGCGTACCAGGTCGCGAGGTAGTTCACGGATTCGAGCATCTGGTTCAGCTGGGGCTGAACCCGGGCGAACTCGTCGCGAAATGTCGACACGAAGACGAGGTGCCCTCCGAAGCTCTGAAGCGCGTTCCGATCACCTGCCGGATAGCCCGTCCGCGCGACATCCTCCGCGCGGTTTGCCTCCTCGTCGAGTCGACCGCGATTGAGCGCCCGCATGGCGGCAAAGAGGTGGACGTACCAGAGAACCTGGTTGCGCTTCGTGCGAATCGCCTGGCGCTCGAACGCTGCGACTTCGATTCCGAATGCGTCCAGGTCGCCGGTTTCCAGATAGTCGCTCACCAACTGGACACGATGGATCAGTGCCAGGTCGTATTCGCGGAGCGCAAGGGCGTGATCGACGATGGAACGCCCCAGCCGTACGCGTTCCCAGGGATCCGTCAGCAGCGCGTAACGTGCGCAATCGGCATACAGACGCGGGGTCTCGGCAAGCCCGATTCCCGCGAGCGATTCGATTTCCTGCTCCAGCTCGGTCATCTGTCCTCGGGCGTCGCTCCAGGAAAGGGCGATGGCCAGGGCGCAGAGGATTTCCGATCGCAGTGCGAGATCGCTCGGCTCGATGGTCGCGAGCGCCTCTCTCAGCATCTCCGTTCGTTCGTGGTCGAACGCTCCGATCTCGATCCCGAAGAAGTCGGGACTCAAGGCCAGCGCAGCGCGTACGAACAACTCGAACTCGTCGAGCTTCCGCGCCAGTTCCGCAGCGCGCCGCAACAACGGCTCCGCGCGATCCGGGTCGCCCGCCTGCATCCATGCTTCACCCAGGGCGATCTGCAGTCTGCACTTCAGCCGGCGGTCTTCCGCGTGATCACGTTCAGCGGCATCGAGAGCGGCCCGCAGATGCGTCGGCGCGTCCTCCCAGGCAAGGGACCCGCGATCATGCTCCGCTGCCAGGATCCAGTGGTCGATCGCGCGACGCGTCCCGTTGGCGCTGCGTGCGCAGTGATAGGCAAGCTCTGCCGCTCTAGCGGGAGAACGCTTGCCATGAACAGCCTCGAGCGCATCGGCGATGCGTCCATGGATGCGCTGACGTTCGTCTTCCGACAGCGTCTGCGCGATCTCCTGACAGATCAAGACGTGCCGGAAGCGCCCGGCCGAGGCGGGGTCGGCTTCGGGTTCGATGAGAAGCGCCTGCTCGGCCTGGGCGAGCGCAGCGAGAGTTGCGTTCGCCGGAATGCCGGCCGCTCTCGCCGCGATGCGAGGCTCGAAGCGCCTGCCCGCGACCGCGGCGACTTCGATCAGGCGTCTCGCATCCTCGGACATCTTCCGCAGTCTGCGCAGGATGATCTCGCGCAGCCCCGGCACGCTCCCTTCGATGCTCGCCGTCCCGTTCCGGCCCTGGACGAGAGCCGAAAGCCAGAATGGATTGCCCGCCGTGAGCTTCTCGATTTCGGGCAGCGACTCCGTCGTCGTCTCGTACCGGCTCTCTCGCAGGAACGCTCCGACTTCGCTCCGGGACAAACCCACGAGGGGCAGCGACGAGACCTCGGACGCATCACCCAGGGCGTCGTACACGGCGTCGCGACCCGGCCGGGTCGCTTCGTCGAAGTCTCGCAGTGCGCACACGAAGAGCGCGCGGATCCCCGAAGTCTCGGAAACCAGGAAACGAAGCAAGGCCAGGGACGCTCGGTCGGCGCGGTGGAGGTCATCGAGCGCGATGATCAGCGGCCGGCTGATCGACTTCGCCTTCAGTCTTTCCCCGACGCTCGCGAACAGGCGGAAACGGTCCTCCTCGTCCGCATCCGCGCCCTTCATCAGCGGCGAACGAGTCCCCACCGGGAGCTCGATATCGTGCAGATCCGCGAAGACCTGGCGCCAGGGCCAGAACGACGGCGCATGGACGTCTTCGCTGCAGCGTCCCCACATCACCTGCGCGGCGCGCGCCGCCGCGGATTCGAGAAAGACCTCGATCAGACGGGTCTTGCCGATCCCAGGCGCTCCGCGGACGAGGACGCATCGGGCGCGCCCGCTGACCACGTCGGCAAGACGATCGCCCAGGGACGCCAGCGAACGCTCTCGACCCACGAACGGGAGCTTCCCGTCGATGGGCCCCGCGGCATCGCCGCCCCGGGCGGCCGGCTCGGCCACCAGGCGATACCCGATTCCGCGAACCGTCCCGATAGATGCATCGTCGCCCAGCGCGCGCCGCGCGAGCGAAACGAGGCGTCGCAAGGACGACGGGCCGACGCGGACACCTGCCCAGAGGGAACGCTCGAGCTCCTCACGAGGGACGAGACGACCCGGCTCCGAAGCGGCGAGCAACAGGAGCAGCTCGACTACCTTCTTCTGAACCGGCACGACCATGCCGTGTCGTCGTAGCTGGTACTGGTCGGAATCGAGATCGAAGCCGCGGAACGAGTAGATCACAACAGGAGCATCCATGAGCGCTGACGACTCGTCTCCATTCCCGGCTTACACGCGGGCGCAGGCCAGATCGGAGACTCGTTTGATTCTACACCCTCACGCCCCCTGCGCGTCCCATGTCCCGCCCGCCCGCCCGAGATCGAAGGCGCCTGGGGCTTCAAGGTGGATTTCATCATCCCCACCCAAGTAGGAGGGCGGCAAGCAGCTCGAATTCATCCACGATCTGGGCTGATCCGGGCAGGCTGCGTTCCAGATGGTCGCGCCTGCCTGAATCATGCCACGGATGCGCCAGATGGAGGGCTGCTGCCCCGAGAGAAAGGCGTCAATTCGGGAGCCGAGTCGGTGTACGATGACGAGTGCACCCCGGGTGCGACTGTCGGTCCGACGATGATGTGAAAGGGAGGTGCCGGTGCACTACCGCAACCGCAGTTCACGATTGCTTCTATGGCGCGCGCTCGCCAATCTCGCGTGCGCCTCATCCGCAGCTCTCCTGGCGGGCCCCGCCTGGGCCGGGAATTGGGGGGATGACTGGCAGACGATGTTCTGGGGAAGTGCGCTCCCGGTCCCGACTCTCCCGACCGCGGGCTTCGTCCTGCTCGGTGTGGTCGTGTCTGCGGTGGGCGTGCGCTTGCTGCGCCGCCAGTCTCGGTAGCTCGGTCTCTTCCCCGCCATTCATGCAACGCCGGACTCTCGGAGAACGGATGCGCTCACTGCCTACTCTCCTGCTCTCGTCCTTGCTCGTCCTCTATGCGGCACCGGTCGGAGCGTCCACGATCTCGCTCCCCCATGTCTTTTCGAATGGAACGCCCGCAGACGCGACCCAGGTGAATGCGGATTTCGACACGTTGGTTCTGGAGAGCAACAACCAGGATGCTCGCATCGCCGCGGTCGAGGCGCTCGGGGGCGATATCAGCGACGTCGGCGCCGGGTTCGGGCTTACCGGCGGCAGTGCAAGCGGGGGCGTCTCGCTCGCCATCGACACGGGCACCATCCAACGACGCATCACGGGAACCTGCTCCCTCGGCAGCGTGATGTATGGGATCGATCAATTTGGAGGTGCCTTTTGCGACCCGGTCGGAGACAGTGAGATCACGCAGTTGGTTGCAGGCACGGGTCTGGTCGGCGGCGGCACCGCACTCGACGTGAACTTCAATGTGAGTGACATCGGCTCGAGCGAGATCATCGACGGCACGATCACCGATGCGGACGTGGGCACGCTCGACCACGGTTTGTTGGGTGGCCTTGGGTTCGACGTCCACACCCCCTACTTGCGCAGGGCCGGCGGTGCGGTGTCGGGAAACGTCACGCTGAACGACAACAGCGTGCTGAGTGTCGGTTCGCTCAGCGCCACGCAAGGCGAGTATCTCGGGACCCTCGTCACCCAGGGCAGGGTCTACGTTGGCAACTCGACCAACTATCTATCATACCCGACCGGCGACTTCGGGTCCGTGCAGATCAACGGCACGGGTAAGAATGGCAGTCAGGGGCTCTTCATCGACGGCGCGTACGGGTTGAGGGCGGGCAACACCTTTCTGGGGCTCTACGACGACGTGATGCAGCGCTGGATCAGCTTCTACTCGCGTGGTCAGCACTATCAGATCATGACGCCCGGCTCCTCCGCCGTCGCCCTTCACGTTGATGCGAACGGGGACGTCGGAATCGGGACCCACCAGCCGTTCGACAGATTGGAGGTCGACGGCACGGGCCGATTCGCGGGCGACCTCTACGCGGAAGGGCGTCTCTATGTCGACAACGCGAACGACTATCTGACATATCCAACGGGCGATTTCGGGTCGGTCCAAGTCAATGGGCCGGGGGTGGGGGATTGGCCGGGCTATAGCATCGGCGCTCAATTCACGGTGACGTCCGCCACCGGGACGAGCGGCTTGCTCGAGTGGGACGATGCGATCAACGACGGCATAAGCTGGTACCAACAGGGCGTGTTCTACCAGATCCGCAGCCCCGGGGCCGCAGCAGTGGACGCCCTCCAGATCGACACCTCCGGAAGTACCTACGTGGGCAATTTGGGCATGCAGCTCATGGGTTCGCTTCGCCACAGCGGAGCCGCCGGGAACTTTCACATCGATACCTATGGCGGCCAGATCGGGCTGGGCATGGACGGTGGCAGCGGGGGCATCGTGGTGGGCAACGGGTCCGCCGGCTACGGTTCGATCAGGGCCGCCACCTTCGGGGTTCCATCGGATCGCCGGCTCAAGTCGGAGATCGCACGGGTGGAGGCGGTGCTGCCCCGACTCCGAGGCCTCGACGCCTATGCCTTCCGCCTGAAGTCGGCGCCCGACGCACCGCGACGACTCGGTTTGATGGCGCAAGAGGTGGAGGCGGTCTACCCGGAAGTCGTCTCTTACGACGATCGCGGCTTCCGACTGGTCGACTACTCGGCTCTGGTCGGGCCACTCGTCGCGAGTGCCCGCGAGCTCGCCTTGGAGAACGACGCGCTTCGCGCCCGGGCCAAGATGCTCGTAGAGAGGCAGTCCGAGCTGCTGGAGAGACTCGCCGCCCTCGAACTCACCGACAGGCACGCAAACTAACATCCTGGATCGGATCCCAGAGAGATCGGGTTGATCTCTAATAGGAACACCCATGTATTCCCTGACTCGAAGCCCCCGCACGCTGCTGCTGTCGCTGTTGTCGTTCCTTTGGATCACGCCGGCGGTCGCGTCCACCATCTCGATGCCGTACGCCTTCTCGAACGGGACACCCGCCGACGCGGATGAGGTGAACGCCAACTTCGACACGCTGGTGCTCGAGAGCAACGCCCAGGATTCGCGCATCGCCGCGATCGAGCTACTCGGGGGCGACATCAGCGAGGTCACGGCCGGGTACGGGCTTTCCGGCGGCGGTGCGAGCGGCGCGGTGTCGCTCGCTGTCGACCCGAGCGTAATCCAGCAACGCGTCGGGCAGGGGTGCCCGGTCGCGGAGGCGATCCGAGCGGTCAACGAGGACGGCACTGTGGTCTGCGAGCCGTTCGGAAGTGGTGATATCACCGGGGTGATCGCGGGCGTGGGCTTGTCGGGCGGCGGCTCGAGCGGTGTCGTGACCCTCGACGTGAGCGGCATTGGCTCGAGCGAGATCCTCGACGGCTCGATCACGGATGACGATGTAGGGCAACTCGAGCACGGGCTGCTGGGCGGCCTCGGGGATGACGACCATCCTCAGTACTTGCTGAAAACCGGCGGCAGCATGAATGGCGACCTCGTCATGAACGGCAACGACATCACTGCGGTCGACTCGTTGGAGGCCACCACGGGCGAGTTCTTCGGCAACCTCTTCGCGCTGGACCGACTCTATGTCGACAACACGACCAATTACCTGTCGCACCCGACCGGAGACTTCGGCTCCGTTCAGATCAACGGTGGGGGCAAGAACGCTTACGAGGGATTCAGCATCGACGGCAACTACGCGATGATGACGGATGGCGCGAATCTCTTCGGCCTCTACGACGATGCCGTCAACAATTGGATCACGGTGAGCTGGCGCAACGTCTACTACGAGATCCGAAACGGCCAAGCTTCAGCGGCTGTGCACATCGACAACGTCGGCAATGTGGGAATCGCGACGCCCGCACCGGCCCATAAGTTGGATGTGAACGGCACGGGTCGGTTCACCGATGACCTGTACGCCGAAGGCCGGCTCTATGTCGACAATGCCGAAAATTATCTCTCCTACCCAACGGGTGACTACGGATCCGTTCAGATCAACGGAGACGGGAAGGGCACGTGGGCCGGCTACAGCATCGACGGGGAGTACGTGACGATGTCCAAGGGCGGGCAATTCGGCCACTACGACGACGTGACGAATACCTGGATCACCCGCTATGACCGGGGCATCGAGTACTCGATCTACGCGCCCGGTACGAACAAACCCGCGCTCTCGGTCACTGCGGCGGGAACGATGACGATCAGGGATCCGCTCGACCAGTACTATGGATCACTGCGCCACAGCGGTGTGGGAGGAAACTTCCATCTGGACACCGACCACGGTTCGATCTACTTGAGCTGGTTTAGCGGGGGCGGGGTCTATGTCGGCGACGGCGGCGCCGGCTACGGCCCAGTGCTGGCATCCAGCTACAACGTCGCTTCGGACCGCCGCCTCAAGACCGACATCGTGCCACTCGAAGATTCGCTGCGCCGGGTCCGAAGCCTCGACGCCTACTCCTTTCGCATGAAGTCCACGCCGGATGGGCCGCGCAAGCTCGGATTGATGGCGCAGGAGGTCGAGGCCGTCTACCCCGAAGCCGTCTCCTACGACGACGAGGGCTTCCGGCTGGTCGACTACTCCAGCCTCATCGCCCCGGTCGTCGCGGCCGTGAGCGAACTCGCCGACGGCAACGACGCACTGCGTGGTCAGATCGCAGCACTCGAGGCGGCTCAGGACGCCGTCCTCGGCCGCATCGCCACGCTCGAGGGTACTCGCCAGTCTGCCCAACGCTGACAGGTCACACGTCGGCGTCTTCGCGAAAGCCTGGCTGCGAGGCCCTCCGCACCTCGACGGCGCGAGCTGGTGCCCATCTGGGCACCCGGTCGTTCTAGATCGCTGAAGAAAATTCAGCCTGGTGCGGTTGGCCCGCTGTGGGGCTCCCCGTTGGGATGACATAACGCCCATACTCCGGCGTGGTGCCAGAACGCAGCTTGAATTCCCTATCCGCGATGCAGAAGTCCGTGGTGCGCGGGTCACCGTCGTCGCAGGCAGAGTCCAGATTGCAGCACCGCCCGATCGCGTCCCCGTGCTTCTCGATGTTTGCGGCCGCCTTTTCGCCCACGCTGAGCGTTCAGCGTCGTGGTTGCTTCGTCACTCTGCTCTCGGTCTGAGCACGAACCGGTAGGCAACCGCGGAGAGGGCGAGCCACACGCTGCTGCGCAGGGCCATCGCGATGACCGTGCGCAGCTCATAGTCTCGTCCCGAAGCGACGTGTACTCCGAAGGCCGCGAACACGACGAGCGTCGCGGCAGCGATTGCAAAGGCCAGCGCGACCGCCCAGCGCTGCCGAAGTCCCAGACCGATCCCGGCAGCGACGTAGGCGAAGCCGGCGGCGAAGTTGAACCACAACACGAAGGGCACGTAGTGGCCTGCGGCCTCGCGTGCGACTCCATCGCCGAACAGCACGGCGCTGGCCTCCCGGATCGTCAACAGGCCAAAGCCCGCGGCGACGAGCGCGGCCCCTGTGGTCCAAGCAGCACGAGATCTCTTCGTCGCAGGCTCGCTGGTGCTCGGCTCACCTCGCCTACTCAACGGTGGAGCTTCCTTCGACCACGGCCCAGAAGAGTCCGCGGAACTCGCCAACGCGGAAGCCGACGGCCTGATCGTCGGGGTAGTGTTCCTGGATGCGCGAGAGCAGAACGGGATCTACGTCCTCGCCGTGGCACGTCGCGCATGCGGGCAGCAAGTAGATGGGCTCCACGTAGCCCGCGCCTCGAGCGCCAAGGTCCACTACTCGCGAGCTTCCCGGCTGCGGCTCGCCTCGCTGGAATTCTTCCAGCACCGGGATCATCCAGTCCTCCGGCGCATTGGCGGGGTTGCGGAGGCGATGGCTGGTGCGACCGACGATGATCCCCCGGGCTGCGGCGACCCCGACCAGTCGAGGCGCCTCGAGGCGGCAGACCTCGAGGGCCGCTTCGGGTCCCTGCGCGAGCGCTTCGCGCAAGGCCTGCCCGAGCTCGGCGCGAACCTGGGCGATTGCCGCCGCGGCTGCGGAGAGCCCGCCGGGCGACGCGGCGGTCACCTTCTTCGACACACGCACACGCTCGCCTGCCTGGAGGCCGCTCAGCACTTCGACGCGGCCCGCCAGTGCAGGCTCTCCGGTCGTGACGAGGCGGCGCTCGGGCACGTCGCCGGCGGCGAGCACCGTCACGTACTCGAGCTGACCGACGCGTTCGATGGCTGCCCCGGGCACGAGCAGACGCCAGCGCTCGCCGGCGGGGATCGCGACACGGGCGAACATCCCCGCGAACAGCCGCGCGTCGCTGCGAGGCAGGCTCACTTTGACGAGCAGCGTGCGCGCCCCGGGCTCGGCGAACGGAACGATCTCGTCGATGCGTCCGTCCACGGGCTCGCCCAGTGCCGGAACGTCGACGGCAAGCGAGTCCCCCACCTCGAGCGTCACAGCAAGCGATTCTCGCACCGGCGCTTCCACACGCAGGAGGGTGGGATCGTAGATCCGCAAGAGCGGCCGGCCCGGCACTGCGGTATCTCCGGGCTCTGCGAGGCGGTCGATGACGCGGCCACTGACCGGCGAGCGGATCTCGGCGAACGAGGCCGCCGTCCTCGCCTCGCCGAGGGCTTCCCGTCGGGCGGCGACCTCCGCGCGGGCCGACCGCAGGGCGGACGTCGTCTCGTCCAGACGTTGCTGGGGTGCGACCCCCGTGCGAGCGAGCGCCTCGGTGCGGGTGTGCTCGCGCTGCGCGAGCTCGAGCCGAGCCTCGCTCGAGCGCAGCATCTCTTCGGCCTCGCCAACGCGCGCGCGAAGGTCGCGCGCGTCCAGCACGAGAAGCACGTCCCCTTTCGAGACGGAGGCACCCGCACGGATGCGAACCTCCTCGATCCGAGCCAGCACGCGGGACGCGACGGCCGTGTGCCGCGCCGACGCGACCTCTCCGCTGGCCCACTCGACGGCTGGCTCCGAGACTTCCTCGACAACAGCACTGCCGGCGTCGGAGACACTGCGCGCCGCGACATCGACCTCGCCGGGCGAAACGCGTTCCTCGAACGCGCCGGACAGCCACATTACGGCCGCAGTCACGACCGCTATGCCGAGGGCGGCTTCGAGCCCTCGTCGGACGGCTTGAGTCATCTCGTCTCCTCCGTAGGATCCGCATCGCGCAGTCCGTGCCCGGGTCGATCCCGGTACACGCGGTAGTACGCGACCGGGACGACGAGCAGGGTGAATGCCGTCGAGACGAGCAGGCCGAAGATCAGCGCCCATGCGAGGCCCGAGAAGATCGGGTCGAGCGTAATCGGGATCGCCGCGAGCATCGCCGTACCCGCCGTCAGCAGGATCGGTCGCGTACGGACCGCGCCGGCCTCGAGAAGCGCCTCGCGGAGTGGCGCGCCCCGACGCAGTGCGACGTGGAGGAATTCGATCAACAGGATGGCGTTGCGCACGGCGATCCCGGCCAGCGCGATCATCCCAATCATTGCCGTCGCCGTGAAGAAGGTCGGGTTCGCGAAACCGCCTACGTCCTTGCCGAACAGCGCCGACAGCAACCAGAACCCGGGCATGATCCCGATCAGGGTGAGCGGAATCGAGATCATCAGAATGAGCGGCATCGCATAGCTGCCGGTCTGGTAGATCAAAATCCCGTAGATCCCGAGAAGTGCGACGCCGAAGGCGATCCCGAGGTCGCGGAAGACGTCACGGGTGATCTCGAGCTCTCCCTCGCTGAGCCAGTCCACCTGCGTTCCCGGCGGGAGCGACCATGGAATGCCACCACCGCTCCTGAGATAGGTGCGCTCCGACACGGGCCGGAGTCCGCGATTCGCCGCAGGCTCCTTCCCAAGGCCTCTCAGGTCGGCGGCAACGTCGGCAGCGACCTCGGCGGGCGCGCGCCCCACCGGCTCGGCGTACACGTAGGCGACCCGTCGCAGGTCCTTGCGGTAGATCGCCTTCTCCGCCGCAACGGCATCGAAGCGTCCGAGCTCGCCCAGGCGGACGACCGGAATGGGAGCGTCGCGCACGCCACCGTTCTCCCGAGTCTTGACGATTCCCGGGCGCCCTTTGACCGACAGCGCGAGCAACGGCCCGTGGCCGGAGCGTGTTGCACGGGGCAGCCGCAGGCGGATCGCGAGGGGGTTCACCTCGCCTGGAACGTGCAGCTGCGTGACATCGCGGCCGGACAGGGCGATCTCGATCGTCTCGGCGATGTCCGCGGCGGCCACGCCGGAGAGCGCAGCCTTCTCCTGGTCCGTAACGAACAGGAGCCGGGGGGCGTCGTCCTCCACCGTGGAATCGACGTCACGCACTGCGGGCTCGCGCGCGAGCCGGGCCTCGAGCGCACGCGCTCCTTCGCGAATCTGCTCATAAGGAACATCTGGCGCCCCCGAGACGACCGCCGTGAGCGTCGCGAGCACGGGCGGTCCGGGCGGCACCTCGACGAGCTTGATCTTCGCGCCCGCTGCGCGGGCTACCTCTTCGAGCTGCGATCGCAGCCTCAGCGCAATCTCGTGCGACTGCATCTCGCGCCGACGTTTGGGCAAAAGATTCACCCGGATCTCGGCCACGTTCGCGCCGCGACGCAAGAAGTAGTGGCGCACCATCCCGTTGAAGTCCATCGGCGAGGCGACACCTGTGTAGATCTCGAAGTCGCGAACCTCCGGGGCGCTCCGCAGGACCTCGGCAAGCCGGCGCGCGGTCGCGTCGGTGCGCTCGAGGCTGAAGTCTTCGGGGGCGTCGACCAGAATCTGCAGCTCGTTCTTGTTGTCGAAGGGAAGCATCTTGAGGGGAACGGCGCGAAGTGCCACCAGCATCGCAGCCCCTGCGAACAGCACCACCATCGTTCCGAAAAGAGCCCACGCCGCGCGTCGATCGTCCAGGAAGCGACCCAGGAGACGCTCGTAGAAGCGGTAGGTGCCCGATTCGTTCACGGCCGACCCGGCTGCCATGCCGTCGGCGACTGCGTTCGCCCGTAGCGCCCGGTACGCCAGCCAGGGCGTGATCGTCAGCGCCACGACCGTCGACATCACGACGGCTACCGGAACGTTGAGCGCCATCGGCCGCATGTAGGGCCCCATCATTCCGGTGATGAACGCCAACGGCAGAAAGGACGCGATGACCACCAGCGTCGAGAGTAGGATCGGCGGCCGCACCTCGTTCACGGCTGTGCGCACCGCATCGAGTGGAGACTCGAGGCCCATTCGCAGGTGCCGGTAGATGTTCTCGACATCGACGATCGGGTCGTCGACGACGAGGCCGAGTGACAGAATCAGGGCGAAGAGCGTGACCCGGTTGATCGTGTATCCGGCCCAGTAGTTCAGCAGCAGCGTCAGCGCGAAGGTGATCGGAACGGCCACGGCCACCACCAGTCCCTCGCGCCAGCCGAGGCTGTAGGCAATGAGCGCGATCACGATGAGGATGGCGACCGCGAACGCTTCGAGGAGCTCGTTGACCTTGTCGTTGGCTGTCTCGCCGTAGTTCCGCGTGATGCGCATGTGAACGCCGGCCGGTAACAAGGTACCGACCAGCTCTTCGATGCGGGCCTCAACGCGATCCGCCACCCAGACAGCGTTGCTGCCCTTCTGCTTCGCGACGGCGATATGCACGGCGGGAAAGAACGCCGACCGTTCCACCTCGGAGCCGCGCTCTCCTTCCACCCCTCTCTCGCCCGCTCCGAAGCCGATCCAGCTATAGCTTTCGCGCTCCGCCGGGCCGTCCAATACCTCGGCGACGGCGTCGAGCGTGACGGGGATGCCATCTATGACGTTTACCACGGTGCGGCTGACAGCCGCCGCGTCGCCGAAGAAGTCGCCCGCTTCGACGACGGTGAAGGCGTCGCGCCGGTCGAAGCCGCCTGCCGACCGGCGAACGTTGGAGACACCGAGCGCCCAGGCGACCTCCAGTGCCGAGGTCTGACGGGCGGCGAGCGCGTCCGGGTCGAGCTCCACACGCACCACACGCGGCCGGCCGCCCACGACTCCTGTCCGATTCGTTTCGACGACGGCCTGCAGCTCGATCTCGAGTTCCTCCGCGATCCGACGGAGCGCGAAGTCATCGATCAATTCCGGTCGCTCGCTCCAGAGCGTGGCGATCAGGATCGGAACGTCATCGATCTCGATCGGCTTGACGACCCAGGAGCGCACGGCCGGAGGGATCTGGTCCGTGTTCGAGTAGATCTTGTTGTAGATCTTGACGAGGCTGTCCTCTCGATCCTCGCCGACGTAGAAGCGCACGGTGACCACCGCGCGACCGGGTAGCGACATCGAGTAGACGTGCTCGACGCCGTCGATCTGCAACAGCAGCTTCTCGAGCCGGGTGGCGATCTGGCGCTCGACTTCCGGTACGGGAAGTCCCGGGGCCAGGACGTGTACGTCCGCCATCGGGACGACGATCTGGGGCTCTTCCTCGCGCGGAGTCGCTACGAGCGCGACGACACCCGCCGCCACCGAAACGGCGATCAGGATCGGCGGGAGCCGTCCGCGCAGGAACAGGTCGACCACGCGCGTGAGAAAAGGCAACCGACTCCTGGGCTCCGACGCCTCGGCCACCTTCCCTACTCCTCACCGCCGGGCAGGAGGAGATCCTCGAGGAAGAACGCGGAGAGCTCGGCGCGCCCGGAGAGCCCCGACTTCCGATACACGGCCACTGCGTGCTGGCGAACGGTTCTTTCGCTCTTCCCTTGAAGCGTCGCAATCTCCTTGTGGCCATAGCCCTTGAGCAGGAGCAGGGCCGTCTCGCGCTCGACCGGCGTGAGGCCCCAGTCCCGAAGCTGGGTATCGATCTCTTCGCCAAGACCGCGCAGGATCTTCTCGGCCCGGGAGCGCCAGGCGTCGCGCTCGGCGCCCCTGGCTTCGAGCTCCATGCGGGTCCGCTCGAGCGAATCGCTGGCGTCTCGCCAGCCGAGCCACAGGTACGCCACGGCAGCCAGAGAGACGATCAGCAGACCGACTTCGAAGAGAACGTGAAAGCTCCAGAGTGGGGTCGGTTGGTCCAGGGCGAGGTCGACGACCCCGCCTGTGGCGATCGCGCCGAGCAAGACTGTCGCCAGCCATCGAAACCGCACTCCGGCATCCGTCGGACCCATCGGGCCCTCCTTTCGCCAACGGCCCGTAAACGCGTCCTCCGGCATCTGGCGGATGGGCATCTGGGCGTCTGCAGCCAAACTACCTGTGCAAACACCAGACCGGAGGACCGTCCCAATGATGCCCGATCCCCTACACCCCGCCGTCGTTCATCTCCCGATCGCACTTGCGATCTTGATCCCAGGCCTCGCCATCCTCGGCATCTTCTTGATCCACAAGGGATTTCTCCCATCCCGGAGCTGGGCGCTGATCGTCCTGCTGCAGGCGTTGCTCATCGGCAGCGGCTGGCTCGCGCTCGAAACCGGCGAAGAGCAGGAGGATCGAGTCGAGCGCGTCGTGGCGGAACGCCACATCGAGGCCCACGAAGAGGCAGCGGAACGCTTCCTCCTCCTCGCCGGAATCGGATTGCTCGTGACCGGGGCGGGCCTGCTGCCCGGGCGGCCGGGTGCAGTCGGCCGCGCCGCCGGAACACTCGCGACGCTCGCTGTCCTCGCGGCCGGGATCTCGGTAGGCCACAGCGGCGGGGAGCTCGTCTACAAACACGGCGCGGCCAGCGCCTATGTCAACAGCCCAGCAGCCGTGAGTTCGACGCAACACTCCAACGAGGACTGAATCGGGCTCGGAGGTAACCGGCCTCCGGCCCGCGTTCGTGCGACCCTCCAGCCTAGATAGAGGCGGAGCACCTCATGAATCTCGTCGACAAGCGAGCGATCTGGATTGTCGTCCCCTCCCTGCTTCTCCTACTCGGCGGAGGGGGCTGGTACCTAGTTCTTGAAGGGGATCGGCCCAGAGATCCTGTGGCCGCAGATGCTGGCACTGGCGATCATGGGTGTGGTGACTCTCTGGCTGGCATCGCGACGCTTCGAGAAGACGCTCGCCTAGGTGTGGGACCTATGCACGTTGTTGACGTGCCTCTCTGAGCCGAGCGAACGGCGGCCTCTTGCCGAGCTCCCGGTGGGGTCGCTGGTGATTGTAGTGCTTGATCCAGGCTGGCAGCGAGGCGGAGCGGATTGCTGAGCTGCGGTAGGGCCTGCGGTAGGCCCAACGGCGGGTGAGGGTCTGGATGAAGCGCTCTGCCTTGCCGTTGGTCTGGGGCGTGTACGGCCGGGTGAAGCACTGTCGGACGTCGTGATCGACACAGAAGCTCCGGAAGGCCTGGGAGTCGGCGTAGCACTTGGCTCGATCGGTCAGCAGCCGTTTGCACGAGATGCCGAGGCGTTTGAACCACCGAAGCGCGTTTCGGAAGAAGCGAATGGCGTACTTCGCGCTCTCGGCTGGATGCACCTCGGCGTAGGCCAGGCGCGTGTGGTCATCGACGCAGACGAAGACGACTTCGTAGCCCACGCCGCGCTTCTTGCGGCTCCGATCGCCGTGGATCCGGTGGCCGACGCCGTCGATGCGAGCCAGCTTCTTGGCGTCGATATGGAACATGTCGCCGGGCGCCGCGTGCTCATAGCGCCGGGGAGGATCCTGCTCCTCCTCGAGCCTCCAGATCCGACCGAGACCGATGGCTTTGAGGTGCTTGGAGACGGTGGAGAGCGGGACCCCGATCTCCTGACTGATCTCCCAGCCCGCCTTGCGGCGCCGCCGAAGCTGCTCCATGCGGCGGATCGCCCGCTGGGGCGTTCGCACCGGGATCCGCCGGGGCCGGGAGCTTCGGTCGGCAAGCGCCTTCGCGCCGCCCTCCCGGAACCGTCGGAGCCACTTGTGGGCGGTCTGCCGGCTTACACCGGCTGCCCGTGCCGCTCGAGCTACCGGCCACTGTTCTTGATCCACTCGATCGACCAGCAGACGCCGCGCCGAAGGAGTCAGTCTCGCGTTAGGATGCAGTTGCACTTGAGGGTTCCCTCTCTGAGGTCGTTGAGGTCTTCGAACAACCCCATTGTTCCTCAGAGAGCACCCTCAGGTGTAAACAACGTCTTTGGGACCCACACCTAGGGGGCCAAGCGCACAGCACAGGGAATCAGATCGTCGGCGCTGAGTCCGGCGATAGCGTTACGAAACCAGGATGGAGGGTTACTACATGGCAGCAAGAAAAAAGAAGGCAGTCAAGAAGAAGGCGATCAAGAAGAAGGTGATCAAGAAGAAGGTGGCGAAGAAAAAGAAGGTGGCCAAAAGGAAGGCCAAAGATCTGGGCGACCGGATCGAAAAGGAGATCTCGGATCTCCACAAGCAGGTCGAAAAGAGACTCAAGCCACTGCGGAAGGAGATCGAGCAGGTCGAGCGCAAGGCCGGCACAAAGGCCTCGCGGGTGATCCGAGAGGCGCGCAAGCGGCTCAATGACGTCGAGCTTTCCGGCGGATCGGACCTCGGAAAGTTCCTCCGCAAGCAGCGCCGAGAACTATCCAAGGCGCTCACAGAGATGTCCGAGGCGGTGCGACCCACGCGAAGAAAGTAGGTCGGGGCTGAACCCGAACTCAACGCGGCAACAGGCTGAGCGAGTAGGGCCGAGGGCGTAGCGGGACGAGCAGTCCATCCGGACTCGTGATCGGAAGGGCTGCTCGTTCCGCGCGTGTCAGCGCACGCGGAGGCGCGCGCGGATCGGAGCCTTCCTCCTCAGGAGTCCGAGCGCGAGCAGGACTGCCGAGCCGGCCAGGATTGCGTCCGGCTCGGGGAGCGTCAGAATGAAGGGCATCGACGTACTCGGCCACGGGGGTCCGAGGTCGAGGGCCTTCCCGACGATCACGCTGCCATCGTCGGAGATGGCAGATGGTCTCAGTGGGCGGTTGCCGTCGTTCTCGGCGCAGCTCCGCAGATTCACCGGCCGATCGCCGTCCCACAAGATCGGGCTCCTCGGAAGCCCGACGCCGCCGACGGATCCCACGACCCGGGAACCGTCGTAGGAGAGGTCTTCTGCATCCGGCGTTTCTCCCTCGTGTACGACCGGAAGGGGCGCAGGGGCTCCCCCGGTCCAGCGGGCCGCGTCGCCAATGGTCGCAGCCTCTGACAGCAGGACCAGCGCCGTCGATCCGTCGGCGGAGAGCTTGTCGATGCCGCCCGGCTGTGGGAGTTGCACGATCTGGGAACGGCCGGACCACAAGAACGGGACCCAGTCAGCCCTCCCGAGGACGACGCTGCCATCCGCGGAGACGTCGAGGGCGGAGCTGAACTCCGACCCCACTCCAGCGAGGCGTTCGATGCCGGTCTCCTCCGTCCACCGAACGGCACGCGCGCGCTCCTGCCCCACCCGCGCGTCGCCGCTCCACCCGACCATCACCCTGCCGTCTCCGGAGATCCCGCCGGCAATTCCGAACAAGTCACCCGGCAACACATCCGGAACCAGGAGCCGACTGTCCTCCCAGATCGCGAACTCGGAGGTTCCACTTCCCGACACGCCGAGGGACACGGCTCGCACCTCGCCATCCTCGGAGATTCCCCCGTGGAAGCTCGGCCCAGGAGGCTGCGTCTCGAGACGGGTGATGCCGTCCGCGTCACGCCAGTAGAAGGCGACGTCGATATCGCCGTGTGGGATCGTTCCAGCCAGCGTCGTTCCATCGCCCGAGACGTCGAGGGCGTCCGCCAGGTACAGCTCGTCCAGGAAGCGCAGTGACCCTGCATATCGGCAGGAACCGGTGCAGCAGTCACTCACCGCGGGCAGACCGGGGTCGCACTGCTCGCCCGGCGTGAGCTGCCCGTCTCCGCAGACACCGGGGACGATCGCGATCACGCCCGGGTCGGGCAGGTCGGGCTCGATCCCATAGGAGACGAACAACCGCGTCCCCACGATCGCGATTCCGGCTCCCCCCCGCACCTCCTCGTGCGGTCCCTCGTAGGTGAGGATCTCGGTCAGGTCGCTCGCCAGGACGTGAATCAGATCATCGGACGAGGCCGTCGCATAGAACCGCTGCAGCCTCGCGTCCCATGCAAGGGAGCCCAGGCGGAAGTCGATCTCGACGGTCTCGAGAACATCGCCGGATCGACTCATTCGAACGACGGTCTTCGAGTCGGAGTCGCCGACGATGAGACTCGTGCCGTCCCAGGCCAAGCCACCACACCGAAACGGGAGCACGATCTCCTGAACCACCGCCCAGGTCGAGCGATCGAACTCGATCAGATCGAGCCCGCTGCAGCCGAAGAGCCGGTTTGCTGGCGCATCGTAAGCGACGTTGCCGACGGACAAGACCGTCGTTCCGTCCGCGCGATACAGCACGACGCGGGCCAGCTCGGCCCCGGTCTCCGGATCCACTTCGTAGAGGGAGCGGTCCGCGACCAGCAGACGGCTCCCGTCGAATGCCAGGCCAGAAGGGAGGCGGGCGGGCGACGGAAAGCCCTCCGAAGCCATCGCCGAGCCAGCGACCCAGCACAGCAACGTCACGAGAGTGAGAAAGCGCAGCATCGAGCAGTCCGAGCGCCCGTGGGCGCGGAGGAAATTCTCCACACCAGCAGACTAGATGGCGGTGGGTGGAGTCTGTCGCGAACTCGTCTCTAGGGAAAGTACAGGGAAATTGTCTTTCGACGCGGCGAGTGCCTCCAAACCGGCCTGTTCTCGCGGCCCCAGCCGCCGAATTCCCTGCGACCTGAACATCGCCGCGATGGCGCCCCAGTGGTCGAGGAGGCGCATCACGTCCCGGATTCTGGTGTAGCCCCAGCCCACGTTCTCTTGGGCCAACCTGACTACGAGGTCCCGAGCCGAGCTCCCGAAGCTTGGCGTGGGAGAGCGGTCGCGCTTTCAGGGCTAGGCGGCGGCGCTGTGCGTCGGTGAAGCGCAACTGCCCGCGGCCGAGCATCTCCCTTAGCGCCCGAATCTCCTCCTTCTGGTACGCGACGACCGCTTCCTGCTCGCGGTGAATCCAGCCGGCCAGCATCGTCAGGATCGCGTGGGCAGGAGTACTCCAGAAGTTCAATGCCATGCGTCCCATAACACGCGCGACTGGGCGATCCGGAGGGCCGGGCACGGCGGGCTATGGCCTGGCAATCGTTGATGAAAGAAGGCGATCGACTAGGTCCTGGCGTGACGTCCGGGTAGTGGTGTCATGTCAATCCCCCTCAGGGTCCCGGCGGCGGGCGCGGGTCGGCGTGCTCTCCGACCGGGACCTCAAGCGCGCGCTGGACCCGTCGCTCGGTCTACTGCCCCGGGACGAGCTCCTGGTCGACGACGTCATGATCCACGATCCCTATGTGGTCGAGACGACGGCCTCTCCGAGGTGTTGATGGAGATGGCGGACGATCACATCGGGTCGACCCCGGTCGTGAAGGATCGGAAGCTGGTCGGGATCTTCACAGCCACGGACGCCTGTCGCAGCTTCGCCGAGCACCTGCGAGCCGAATCCGAAGAGCTGCCGCCTTCGGTCGCCTAGCGAGGGCGGGATCCGCCGGGCATCCGGCGGCGAGCGCGCTCACCCGGTGCGGTCGACCCGGGAGGCGGCAACGGCGCCGGCGGTGAGCAGGCCCGCGATCACGAGACCGATGGCGAGGGGCGCCAAGGTGGGTGTCGCCGCAGCGGTCACGACCCCGGCCAGCTCCTGCGGTGGGTTTCCGACGTTCATGCCCGGGGGCGCGCCGGTCCACGTGACGAGCTGCGGCGGCGCGGGATCGAGCAGATCGAGGGGTGAGACCGGAATCGTCGCCGCGTAGCGCGCGCCCACCGATACGCTGGCGCCGTCGAAGATGCGCGCATAGACGAAGCTGCCCGGTGCAGGCGGACCCGGGCTCGTGTGGCTCTCGAGGAAGATCGCCGGCGGGTTCGCCGGGTCGAGCGTGAGCAGCACCGAGTCGAGCAGCAGCTCGCCCGGCCCGATCCCGTCCGGCGCGGCGGGATGCGGCGGCTGCGGCAGAGCGCTCGATGTCTGGACGAGCTGGACCAGGACCGTCGCCGGACCCAGCGCGTCGGCCAGCGCGACGCCATCGAGCGTGAAGCCGTTCGCGTCGCCCCAGACGATGCGCACCGTCGCGCTGGCTGGCGAAGCGAGCAAGGACAGCAGCAGCGCGAGGCCGCAGGCTCTCGCGATGGAGGTTCGCTCCGGCTTCATCCGTTCACGGCCAGTCATAGGGTTTGCCATTGCAGCAGACTGCGTCGCCCCCCGCCGAGAGGACGAAGACACCATCCCCCGGCTCCAGCGGAAGCAGCGCCGGCCATCCCAGGATCGGGTCCTTCGACATGCTCGAGAAGCTCTGGTTCGCCGAGTCCCACCAGTACACCGTCGATCCATCGGGCAGTCCGTCGGCCATCTCCAGCTCGGTCCATTCGACTGCAACGGGGTACGCGTACGCGATGAAGTCCTGCGTGATGTCCGAGAGGACGACCGACGTGTGGCCGTTTCCGGCGCCCGGAACATCGCCCACCAGGCTCACCTCGTAGGCGGACTCGCCGCCCTCGTCGGGTGCGGGGTCGATCCAGAGGACGTCGCCGAGCTGCAGCGTGAGGTTCGGAGCCCAGCCCGCGCTCGTCCGGATGGCGGGGACGTAGCGGTCGGTTGCCCGCTTCCAGACGTAGACGGCGGAGCCGACGCCGGGCTGCGCGCCGATCAGCTCGTCCAGGGTGCCGGCGCCGCCGTCCGGACCCAGCAGCTGCACGCCCAGGAGCTGCAGCTCGCCAGTCGCCACCGAGCGCTTCACGTACCCGACGGCGTTCTGGCTGAGGACGAGGCCACAGGGCGCGCGGTACGCGCGATGGAGATCCGGCGGCGCTGGATCGATCGCATCGAAGGTGCCGGTGGGAAAGGACCCGAGCGGAAGCCACGCGCCCAGGAGCAGCGCGCTCGTCTGCTGAAGATCGTGGGGCAGGGGCTCGCCCGTCGAGGAGACGGCCACGTCGGGGCCCGCGACCGAGATGGACAGGTCCGCTCCGCTGAGACACTGAGCGGAAGCGCTGGCAGGGAAGCCCACCCAGGTGACGATGGCGAGCAACGCCCCGGCGGTCCACCCGAACGACACCGGGTTGGCTTGCTGCGAAGTGGCTCGGAACTGCATGGCGGCCGGGCTCCGACGGCTTGTCGGCGTCACCCTATCACGCGCGCGGGTCTGCGCGACACGCAATTGCGTGTCGATTCGCAATTGCACCGCTCTCGCACGGTCGCGCGGCGGCTCACTACGCCCGCGGGGTTTGCGGCTGCGTGGCAGTGGTCATCGAGATCTGCGTCCACACCCTGCGCAGCTGGGGCGGATCGGGATGGGCTCGTCGGCGCCTGCGGTCCATACTTCCCAGGGACCCGGCGGTAGCGCCAGGAGGACGGTCGTGGTCAGTATCGAGGAGGCCGAAGCCAAGGCACGCCGTATCACCGGGCTCGAGGACTTCGGCTCGGGTTCCTGGCGGAAGGGGCTCGAGGTGCTCCTGGCGTCCGTCGAGACCGAAGCCCGACTGTCCCGGGCCGGCGGCGAGATCCTCCAATCGGAAATCGTCGCGCAGCTCGTCAATCGACTCGAGATCGAGGATTGGGTCAAGCGACGCCCCGAGGTCTCGGAAGAAGAGGTTCGAGCGCCGATCATCCTGGCCACCCTCCCGCGTACGGGCCAGACGGCGGCGGGCTGGATGCTCGACCGGGACCCCCGCAACCGGTCGCTCTACACGTATCTCGCGAAGCGGCCCATCCCTCCGCCTGTTCGAGATCCCGGCGAGCTGGACCCGCGAATCGCGGCCGCACGAAAGAACATCGAAAGCTTGCCCGAGGAAGTTCGCCGCATGCACCTCAACGACGCGGATGAGCCCGATGAGTGCCATTGGCTGATCAGCAATACGTTCCGCGGAGCGCATCAGATCTACTCCATGCGCGTTCCACGCTTCTACGACTGGAGCGTGTACGAGGCGGACATGAGCGAGGCCTACGCCTACTACCGGCTGCAGCTACAGATCCTCCAGTCGAGAACGCCGGGGACTCGCTGGGTTCTGAAGAATTCGCCACACCTGCTCCACCTCGATGAGCTCAACGCAGCGCTGCCGAGCGCGAAGTTCGTACAGTTTCACCGTTCACCGCGCGCGGTCGTCGCATCCAATTGCGAACTCGCTCTTCACATTCGCGGCATGCGAAGCGAACACGTCGACCCCTACGAGGTCGGGACGAGCATCCTCGAGCTGCTCAGCGACTACATCACCCGCTCGCTCCGCTTCCGGGACCGAGCGGGCTCGCCCTCCTGGGTCGATGTCGACTTCGAATCGTTCGTCGAAGACCCGATGCGCACGGTGCTTCGGATATATGATCAGCTCGGCATCGACTTGCCGACCAGCGCCTCGGTGCCCATGCAGGCGTGGGTCGACGCGAACCCAAGAGGACCCGGGCGCCCCAATCCAGACCTCGCACGCTTCGGCCTCGAAGAGGACCGGATTCGAGAGGCCTTTGCGCCGTACTGCGAGCGGTTCGGTGTCGAGCTCTAGCAACGGCCTGCCGGCGGGTGGCCTTCCCGCCGGTTCGTCTCCCTGGCCTGCACTACGGATCGCCCGCCGGTCGCAATCCGCGCTTCGGGCGCGGGCACGCCGGATTCGAGATCTGACGGGCAAGCCCTCGGAACTGCCAGTGCCTTGGGCGAAGAGCCTATTTCCAGCGCCAACGCCTGCGTTCCCTCTGATCTCGAGGTACACAGGTCGCGTCGCCCCGTCCGTCTCGTCGGTGGCGATAGCGAGGCCGCTCGACCTCGCAGTCTCGTGGGGTCGCAAGGGGCTCGTCATTCCCCCAGTCGCTGTGAGTGCAGAGCTTGTAGCCCTGTGGGACCTCAAGTGGGATGTCACCGCAGAACTGGCTCAACGAGCAACCTGCATCGTCGACCTCTTCGCCTGCCGCCGTCTCGGGGCACGCGTCGGTCGGATCGGCCTCGCCATCACCGTCTCCGTCCGGGATCTCTGGCCGGGCCAGGCAGACTTCCAGCCCGTCGAGGATGGTATCCAGGTCCAACTCGCACTGCGCGAGCTCGTTCTCGGGATCGTCGGGGAACGGATCGCAGGCATCGCCGAGCGTATCCCCGTCGGCATCGATCTGGTCGGGGTTCGGATTGTACGCGCAGTTGTCGCAGGCATTCCCCAAGCCATCGCTATCGGGGTCCGACTGGTCAGGGTTGCTCAGTCCCAGGCAGTTGTCGTACTCGTTCGGTACACCGTCCCTGTCGTCATCCGCGGTCGGTGACTCCGAACGTCCGTCGGCGTCCCGACAGTCCGGGTCGTCCAGATCAGTGAGTCCGTCACGGTCGTTGTCGTATCCGTCGTCACAGGGAGAGGAGGGCAGCACCGCCATGAACGGCTTGCCTTCGCCCTCGGGGTTGAGACCGTTCCCGACGATCGTCACCTGCCTCCCGTTGTCTGCCACGGCGGTTGCCGAAGAGAGGTGCCATCCCACAGTCGGGACGCCGAAGTCGGCTAGATAGTCTGCAAGTGTCTGCAGGCCGTGACGTTCAGTCCACACGAAAGCCGCGGTCGGCCCGGTGCGTGGGATGCCGTGACCGACCACGATGCCGCCGTCCTGCGAGACGCCGACCGCTTCGCCGTAGCGGCCTCCGAGGTCGCCCAGGGCTTCGATGCCTCCGTCGGTCGTCCACCGAAACGGAGTGCGGTGGATGCCCACCGAGTTGCCCCACCCGACGACCACCGATCCGTCGGCGTTGATGTCTCTGGGCTGCGTGACGTTTCCGCCCGGAAGAAGTGGAAGGAGTTCCATCGCCCCATCCTTGACTCGGTATGTGCGACCCCGCAGCGGCGGCGGGTTTCGCTGATTGCCGTATCCGACATAGGTGAACCCATCGGCGGAGATCGCCAGAGCGCGCAGGACTTCGATGCGACTCTGCGGGTCGACGACACGCTCCATCCCTTCGCCCCTCGTCCAGATGATTGCGGGGGGAGGCGCGGAGAAGGGCCCGCTTCCGACTCCGACGGCGATTCTGCCGTCTCCAGACACGTCGTAGGCGACGCTCGCAAAGCTGCCGCCGGGCCAATCGCCGAGCAGGACGATCTCGTCCCCGACCCACATCACTGCTTCGTTGCCGTCTTCCGACTGTCCGGATCCGACGGCGGTGCTTCCATCTGCAGACACCGCTAGGGCGCGGTCGAAGGCCCGTAGACCGGGAACGTCGGGCAGCTCTTCCAATTCACCCTGCACCCATCGGCATGCGCCTCCGGTCGCGTTGCCCGCGATGCCGCAGGCGCCGACCGCGACCGACCCGTCCGCGGAGACGTCATTCACATAGCTGGCCCCGCTCGCCGTGCCGGGGAGCTCCATCAGGAACGGCTCAACGGGATCTGCGACGGCCGCCGCTGGGAATATCATCGCAACGATCAGTCCAGCAATTCGCGCGGCCATGGCCCCTCCAGGTATCCGGGTGGTGAGACACTCACGGGATCTCCCGGGGGGCGCAGGTCTGGGTACCACACGAATCGCCTTTCGCAACTTGCGGGAACCAACGCGCTGCTCCTCAGTCCGGAGCGACCTCACACAGCACCAGACCCGAGCGCCCGAGGTTCTCTGCTCCGATTCGCGAAACAGGCTCGCTTCGCGAGCCTCGGCTGAGCCCGTTCGCTGGCGCCAGCGAAGCCTACGATGGAGGGGCCGGGCGTTCTCGGGGCAGGCGATCGAGAGGTCCTGAGGCGACCGTAGGCGAATCGAAAGCGAATCCGAACCGGGACGAACTGCCAACAGAGACGAATGTGCCCGGCGGGCTCGTTCAGGCCCTGACGCCGCGCTCTCTGGTTCCGAACGGCCGGGCAAGGAGGCCAAGGCCCCCCGGAATCGCGGAGATTTCCCAGCCTGTGCCGGAGTGCGCGCGGGGAGTCTCTACTCCCGCAGACTGAATGGCGGTGGGTGGAGTCGAGAGCGAACTCGTCCCCCGTACCTGTTCCCTGATCTGCAGGGAAAGTACAGGGAAATCGTCCGGATTCCGGCTTCCGGCGCGGCCAGTCTCTCGAATTCGACCCGTTCTAGCGGCCCTGGCAGGCATTTTCCCTGCGCCGCTGAATAGGGAAATTCCTGCGACGCAGCAGGGAACCCGGGCCGCCGCTGTGGCGAAGGAAGACGACGCTCGTGCCCTCCGGTATCTACCGGGTGCCGAATGGATGGTCGATTCCTGGCATGCCACGCTTTGACCGCACTACGCTCGATGACTGTGACCGAGCTGCTGGATCCGATTGAAGCGATTCGCGCTCATCTTGCGAAGTGGGCAACGCCGTACGTCGACATCGACACCTTCGGAACGGCGGAGCCCCGCGAGATCGCCGCGCTCGTTGACGGATTCTGCCTCCAGCACCTCAGCTCGCGGGTAGAGGGCTACCTCTTCTGCCAGGCCAGCCAGGGCGCCACACATGGACTCGAGCTCACGGACGGTCGACGCGTGGTGCTCAAGGTCCACCAACCGACGCGCATCAACCCCGATCGCGAGCACGGGCCGGTTGCGCTCCAGTCTATCCATAGGGTGCTCACCCATCTCCACGAGCGGGGATATCCCTGCCCCGAGCCACTCGTCGAAGCGGCGCCGCTTGGCGTCGGAATGGCAACGGTGCAGTCCTATCTCGACGAGGGCGAGCGGGGCGACGGCTTCGATCCGCAGATCCGGCGGGCGATCGCCCGGGGACTGTTCGAGTTGCTCGAGCTGCTGGCGCCACTGGGCGATCTACCGGGCTTGCGCTCCTTCTTTCGGCCCGCTGATCGTCTCTACCCGACGCCACACAGCAAGCTCTTCGACTTCGACGCGACTGCGTCCGGGGCCGAGTGGATCGATGCCCTGGCCAACCAGGCCAAGGCGCAGTCGTTCGATCCGGGACCCCAGAGGCTCGCGCACGGCGACTGGCGCTGCGAGCACTTGCGCTTCCTGGGAGGTCGCATCACTGCGACCTACGACTGGGAGGCGCTGATGCCCATGTCCGAGACAGAAGTCGTCGGCGTCACTGCGGCCAGTCACACGACGGACTGGTCCTCGTACGGTGGTGGGCTCGTGCCCGACGTCCTCGCGGTGCGCACCTTCCTGGCCGACTACGAAGACGCCCGAGGTCGCAATTTCACCGAGCTGCAGCGGCAGTCCGTCCTCGGGACTGCGGTCTACACCGCGGCCTATGGGGCTCGCTGCCAGCACTCGCTCGAGCCTGACCGTCGCGATTGGCCATCGGGCAGCTGGCCTGGACTGCTCCGCACCTGCGGCGAGCTCCTGGAGACTGGACTCGGCGGAGTAGGTTGAACCCCCACTCGAGTCCTCTCGGGACGCTCGTTGCAGCCCCTCGAGACCGCAGTTGGAAAGGCATTCGCGGGGCCCTTCTACACATATACGACGCGGCCTATGGTCCATACCATCGGCCGTGTTGTCGATGCCGGCTTGCTTCGCCTTCAACCGGATTCACGCAGTCCTCCAAGCGCGCTCAGATAGGACCATCCCAGTCCATCCTCTTGGAGAGAGGGCAACGTCCATGTCTCGCTGACCTGTGACGCAATCGTGGAGCCGCAGCAGGTTCGGGCACTGGGAATCGGGTAGCACGAAGGCAAGCGCGGGAAGCCTCGTAGGTATTGGGGGCGCCGATCGAGTCGACTCCGGAATGTCAGCGGGCCGGCGATCGCCGCGATCAGGGCGAGCCCGCCCAGGAACGAAGCCCGGTGGCTGGCGATCTGCATGTCGAGTGCTCCCGGACGCGACACAGCGCAACCCCTGTGCCCGCGCATGGCCCCTCTCACGGCCACGAGGCGGCGGGCGAGCGCGCTGCGATCGAACGGCGCTGCCGCCCGACAGAAGTCCGATCGGGGCGATGTCGACGGAGCCCGGCCGGGCGGGGCACAGAGTTCGCAGCGCGGGGGCGGCCCTTCCAGCTCGAGCGACGGCTACCCCATTCGGGGCATGGTGTCGGCTCGGCGCCAGGTCCATGCTCGGACACGATCCCGGGATTCGTCCGGGGCGGGTCATGACAGGACTCCATGTGGATCAACCGCCACAAGCTCAACAACTCGCTGGCCGTTCTCATCCATGGCATCACGGGCAATCGCTTCTCAACCTGGGCGCCCTTCCTAGACGTGCTCCAAGCCCAGGCACTCGAAGATGGCCTGATCCGCAGCTGGGACACCTACACCTTCGACTATGCGACCGGATTCGTCTGTCAGCCCTCGCTACAGGAGCACGCAATCCCCGGGCTGCGCCGCTTTCTCCGCGCGCACCAGAGTCACTATGAGACGATCGCACTCATCGCGCACAGCCAGGGAGGGCTCGTGGCGAAGCTGTTCGTCATCGAAGAGCTCCTCGCGGGCCGTGGAGCCGCACTGGACGTGGATCTCGTAGTGACCTTCGGGACGCCCCACTTCGGCTATGCGCGTCTCTCTTTCGGCGCCCTCCCTCTACACGCGATGCTCTCTCGTCTGCCCGGCGCGAAGAAGGAACACCGGCTGAGACAGTGGCGAGATCTCCACCGCTGGAGCCCGGCCTTCAAGACCCTCGCCAGGCAGTGGCCCGGGGTCTTCGACCATCCCGACCGTCGCCGACGCCTGCGATCCATCGCGGTCCGAGGAAACTACGACCAGATCGTCCGTTCCCGGCGGTCGATGGGGCTTCCTGGGGACACCGTCGAGCAGACCCGCTCCGGCCATCGGCTGCAACATGAACAGGCTAAGATCCTGTTCCGCCAGCTTAGAGACCACCTGGCACCCCGTGAAGTGATCCACGAGTGTCGCAGGCTCCAAGTGGCGAGCGTGGAGGAGGTTCGGAACTACATCACCGCGCACTTCGCACCCGTATCCAAGGCCGTCTCTGCAGCGCGCCCGGGGGCCCCAGCGAGTTTCGTCCAGGCCAAGGCCGGGACCCTTCTCATGGACTTCGTGTTCGACTTCGAGCAGAGACCCATGCGAGGATTGGGTTTTGGCGAGGCAGTGCTGGAGTTCGCACGCCGATCGCTGGCCGGGGAGAGCCCGTGAGCCGCAACTACCAGGAGGTCATCGACCGTCTGTTCCGGAACCCGCACGACGAGGAGGCATTCGTCGAGCTGGACCGCACCTTCGGCGCCGAGCTTCGGATCTACCTCTGCGCGCGTTCGAACTCCGACCCCAGTCACGCCGAGGATGCCTACGCGACGGCGCGCGTGAAGTTCCTGGAGCTCTTCCGAAGCGATCACGCGCCCGTCACCGTCGGGTACCTGTGGGCGATGGCCAAGAACTGTCTCATCGACGAGCACCGGAAGGGGCGCCGCGAGCACCCGATCGATTCGCTGCTTCCCGAGCTGGGAATCCCCAGCGATGGGATCGACGAGGCGATCGCCCGAGAGAACCAGATCGACGCTCTACAGCTGATCGATCTACTGGACGATCGCTGTCGCTATGCGGTCGAGTCCTACTATTTGGAAGGCCGCCCCCACAGGGACATCGCTCGGTCGCTGGAGATCCAGCCCCAGTCGGTCCCGATGACTATCAAGCGCTGCCTCGATAAGATTCGGGAAATGCTGGGGAATTCGTCCGCATGTTAGAAAAGGGACGGCTCGCACGTTGTATAGAAGTCACCCGATCCTGTGTGTGGCGGGCTACTGCACGGCCGCTCGCCAACAGACCAATGGAAGCCCGATGACAGACTCGAATGAATCCGGCGCCCCCCACGATGGCGGTCGCATCGACATCTCCTCGATCCTCGAGCAGGCCTACGCCCAGGGCAGCGCGCGCCCGCAGCGACACCGCGCGCCGGGGCCAGGCTCGGACTGCTTGACGATTGCCGACATCGAGCGCGTTTCCGAAGAGGGCTTCGCGGGCGGAGCGCTCGAACACTTCCTCACCTGTCGCGACTGCGGACGAACCGTGCTGAACCACCTCGCTTCCATGCGCAAGGAGCGATCCGAGATCGTGCACCGGCGCGAGCAGAGCGCTGCAGCGAGAGTCGGCGTGTGGGACCGGATCCACTCGCTCCTGCCCTGGAACGAGACGCCCGTGTTCCAGCCCGCCGTGCTCGGGTTCTCGTCGAGTGTCTTCGAGGTCGAAGGAAGCGGAGGGACCCGCAATGTCCGCGTCCGCATCCTTCCCTTCGCGGCGGAGCACGTCGACCCGCTGGACTTGACGAAGCTGCGCCTGCAAGGCTGCCTGCGGGCCAGCGAAACCTCGAAGGTCGAGGTGGTCGACGTGGACGAGGACGGTACGCCCGACCTCTGGGACGTCACCTTCCTGAACGTAGAGCTGGCCCCGAAGGTCAAGGCCGGCATCGACAACCACCAGAACGTGATCGACTGGGCGAGCGTCTCGGGCCTCTACGGCGACGGAAGCTGCAAGGTTTTCGGCGAAGCACGCCTGGAGTTCCAGCCGACGCCGGCGACGAGCGGCCAGGAAGGCGGGATGAAGCTCAAGGCCGTGGACCCCAAGCCGGGCGTCATCGCCGAGGACGCACCGCTGTCCCCCCGGCTCCGCGGCTGAGACACCCACAGAACCTTGAAGAGGTCGAGCAACTCCTGCCCCACCGCGTCCAGCTACGCAACGACGCGGTTCGCTAAGCGCCTAGGAAGCGTCGATCAAGTCGACAAGTCGTCATGCGCTGCGACCAGTGCTGGGGACGTTGCCCCACCAGTCGCGTGGAGCTTTCGCTCTCGGACATCGACGGACTCCGGCCAGTAGGCCAGAGTCCGTCGATAGAGATCTTCCGTGCTGTCTACGTCACTCATCTCACACTCCTGTCAGGCCGGACTGACTCTCGCAGGGGTCGGGATCTGGATTACTTCGCTGCGGGTAGGCTCGACTCTCCCTTGGGACACAGCGTGTCCCGCTTCATCCCCAACTCATCAACCTCGGACATCGCTGCGTCCAGGCACTCCCTGATGTAGCCCTTGGTCCGACCAAACAGGTGGTGCTTCCATTCGAGGGAATCCCTCGCCATGGAAGTGGCAGCACCGTCGGCGCGATTCACATACCGAAAGAGGCGCCGGCCCGACGCGTCCCAGTCTGGGAAGAAGCCGAAGAGCGACACGACGATGTTGTCCGCGCCGGGCTGACCTGCGATCCCGAGTGCATGCTCGTCGAACTCCCGCAGAAGCCTCGTGAATGCGTCTCGATCACCATCGCGCGCTCTGCAGAAGTCGACCGCCAGCACAACTAGCGGGTAGTGTGCCATTACTCCGCCCACCGTCACGCCGCCTTCGATCGTAGTACTTGAGGACACCGCCGAGTCGTTCCCGGCACTCGACGCTGCCGCCAATGTTGAGCCCGTCCCTGCGATATTCGATCGACTCGTTCTCGAGACCCTGGTGATTACGCTCAACGTGATAGTGCTCCGTGTACTCCTTCACGGCCGTCCGAAGGTGGCGCTCGCCGAGCGGGATGATCTGGGCCAGACACTCGGACTTGATAGATCGAACGAATCGCTCCGCGTACGCGTTCAGGTCGGGGCTGCGTGCTGGAAGCTTCACAGTCGTCACGCCAGCAAGCCCGAGAAGCTCCTTGAACGCCTCCGTGAACAGTGGATCCCGATCGTGAATGAGGTAGTGAGCCCCATTCAGGAATCCATCATCGGCATTGCTGAGATTGCGCGCGATCTGCTTCATCCAATCTCCGTCCGGTTGCCGCGCGATTCCGGCGATTTCGACCCTGCGAGACTTCAAGTCGATCGCGAAGAGCACGAAGTGCCGGACCAAGCCCGCCCGCGTGAGCACTTCGACGCTGAAGAAGTCGGTGGCTGCAATCGCACCCCAGTGAGCTTTCAGGAGTGTCTTCCACGGCATCTTCCGCAGCGGGGCAGGCTCGATCCCATTCTCATTCAGGACCCGCTTGATCCTATTACGTCCGATCTCGTGGCCGATGTTGCGGAGCGCGCCACGGATGCGGGTGTAGCCCCAGCCTGGGTTCTCTTTGGCCATCCGGAGAATGAGCTTCCCGATCTCAGCGGCCGTCTTGGGGCGACCGGGCCTGCGAGTCCCACTCCCATCGTACTTCCTGGCGATGAGCCGCCGGTACCAGCGAAGCAATGTGTCGGGCGTCACCAGAGTGCTGATCTCGAAGAGACCTTTGCGGCCGATAACCTTGGCCCTGCGTGCGAGACGTCGGCGCTGTCCATCGGTCAAGAGCAAGCGCCCATTGCCGAGCTGCTCTCGGAGCACCCGATTCTCCGCTTGCAGGTACTCGATGACATCTTGTTGGCTGCGATTCACCCACCCGGCGAAGATCATCATCAGAAACTGAGCTGAAGAGTGGTCATCCGCGCAAACGTACGTCAGTCAGGGCGTCGCGCGCAGGGCCGAGAGCGACGATCGTGCCAGCCCCTAGTATTCCGGAATCGCTGGCGTTTTGGTTCGGCCGACTTTTGGCACACTACGAGAGTAAGGGCGCAGGCTAGGCGACGGAGCCTAACATCGGCGGAGAGGGAACACCATGAAAGACCCCACACTCCGGTATGGTGTCATGCGTGAGCTGGGACGCGAACCCGCTCCCGAGACCGCCGTCTCGCCGCCCAGGTGGCGAGCGGGAGCGCGGCCAAAGCACCTTCGAAGCCGCGACCGCAGGGCGGAGGAGTTCGGATCCCATCGCAACCCTCGAACCGAAGGCCGAGGCTCCTGCGACCCCGAAGGCACGCAGACTCCGAACCCAACGCGATCTCCGAATCTTCCACCCGGTACCACGCGAGGAGATCGCTGAAGCCATCATGATCCAGGTCGCGCCTGCTCGCCCGTGGAACTGCAAGGGCACGCGCGCTTGCGGGCCCGAAGCGGAGGGAGGAGAGCTCGACCTCGTCGGTGTCGAGTTCCTCGGAACCCAGCAGCGCCACTCGTACGAGCCCGCCCCGACGCGGGTTGATCCAGTTCCTGTCGAATCTCGGCCGAATGTCGATGCGCGCGACGGTGGTCGGGTTCATCTGACCGAAGAGCACCGCCACGCGAGGATAGCGACCTGAATCCGTTGAGACGAGATCGAGGTCTCCGTCGAGGTCGAGGTCCCCGAAGCGCAGCGGGCCGAGCGAGCCGAGACGGCCGCTCACCGGGAAATCGATCGGATCGGCGAAGCTCGCGTTCCCGTCGCCCCGATGGAGGAGGACGAAGCCGTCACGACTGCTGGTCAAGATGTCTGCAAGCCCGTCTCCATCGACATCGCGGACCGACACGGGCCCTGGGGCCCCGCCAGCGGGAAGCACCCGCGCTGGGCCAAAGCTGCGCGGACCCGTGCGAGTGCGGACCTCGAGCACACCCTCGTCCCACCGCAACGTGACAAGGTCGGGAAGTCCGTCCCGGTCGAGGTCGCCGACAGCGTAGTCTTGCAGATCGTTTCCGATGTGGACCGTGCGCGCCCCTGTGAAGCTCCCGTCGCCGGCACCGACCCAGTAGCGGACGGCCCCGTCGACGCGGGCCAACAGATCGGGAACGCCGTCTGCGTCGATGTCAGCAACCGCGATACGAGGAGGGCTGGTGACGTCGATCGGCGCTGCTTCGCTGAATGTCCCATCGCCCAGGCCCAGGAGGACGGAGATCGTTCCGCCATAGAAGCGCCCGACGCCGACGGCAAGGTCCATATGGCCATCAAGGTCGAAGTCACTCGCCACCGCGTTGACCGGTCGACTCGTGAGGGGGACCCTGGGAGCTCTCCGGAAGGTGCCGTCGCCATTGCTCAGCAGTACGCTCACGTCGTCGTCGGACTGGTTGAGAGCCACAAGGTCCGGGAGACCATCACCATCGAGATCAGTCGTGGCCAGCGAACCGGGATTCTGGCCGGTTGGCGTCGGCTCTCCCGGGGAGAAGCGTCCGTCCCCGCCCCCGCTCCCGAGGAGGATGTCCACGGCGGTAGAGTCTCGGATGCCGTCCCGAATCTCGAGGTCGCCACCGACCGCGAGATCAGGGATACCGTCCGAGTCGAAGTCCTCGATCTGTATTCCCGAGGGCCGATTCCCTGTCGGTAGCCGGTACACCTTTGCAGCACCCAGCCCCCCCTCTTCTAGGCCGAAGGCCACTCGGATGCTCCGCGCGAGGGAATCAGTACTGACCACGTCGAGTCGCCCGTCCCCGTCCAGGTCGATCAGTGCGCGGCCCACACCCGTCGTATCGTAGAAATCGGGTGCTGCGAACGAGCCGCGCCCGAGGCTTCTGAGGACCGCGAGCCCGGACGGGCTCGCCACCCCGAGATCGTCGATCCCGTCGCCATCCAGATCTCCAACCATTGGGCGGAGCGGCTCCTCGATACCGATCAACTGCGGATCCTGGAGCGTACCGTCCCCACGTCCCAGGAAGATCGCGAGCTCATCGCCAAACCGATAGCTGACTACGACGTCCGGGTGACCGTCGCCATCGAGATCCCCGATCGTCGGATACCCCGCGGAAATTGGCGAGGCGTAAACCTCGGCCTCGCCGAAGCCTCCGACGCCGTCACCGCGGAGCACGGAGAGCTCTCGGCGATCATCCCCAAAGACCAGATCCGAGTAGCCATCTCCATCGAGATCAGCAGCGACGACGGAGTTCGGTCTATGGCCGGGGTCGATTGGTCGCCTGGGTCCGAACCCGCCGGAACCATCGCCGGGCAGGAGCGCCGCTCCGTAGGACTCGACGACAACGAGGTCCATGTGGCCGTCGGCATCGAAGTCATCAGCCACCATTGCGGCGGCCCACGACTCGACAGGGACCTCGTGGAGGCTCAATACTCCGTCTCCCCTTCGAGCGAGGAAGACCTGAAGCGTCGGTGTTATGTCACTGAGGACGATGTCGTCGGTTCCATCGCCATTGAGGTCGGCTGCGAGCGCAGAGACGATTCGCGAGGCAACCGGATAGGTGATCGGCTCTCCCAGGGACCTGTCGCCGATCCCGCGCAGGAGCGACAGCTGCGTTTCGCCGTCCGTCGTCGCTAGATCCGTCTCTCCGTCGGCATCGAAGTCACCGAAGACGAGAAACTGCGGCGAGTGAGCGACCGAGAAGACCCCAACCTTCGAAAACACCTCTGACTCGGCAACGCTCGCACTAAGGACCGACAGCAGCACCCATGCGGCAACGGGTATGGCCCGCGTCCGAATCGCCTTCATCAACAGCCCTGCTCTCGAATCGCTGGGGGCGGCACCTAGCCTATCGCAGGCGGATAACACGGCCAGTCCCGGGCTACGAGCAGCCAGTCTCCACACCGCAGACTAGATGGCGGTGGAGGCAGTCGAGTGCGAACTCGTCTCTGCGGCCAATTCCCTGATCTGCAGGGAAAGTACAGGGAACTTCTCCGAGAACGGACCCTCCTGGCGCGTTCAGCGCCGAGATTCCGAAGCCCTTCCGCGGCTATGGCGACAGATTCCCTGTGATCAGGAACAGGGAACTCGTTTCGACGAGCAGGGAAATCCCGGCGAGCCAAACCGCTCTCCAGGCTGAGGCGAATGAGCCATCCCATCCGCCACTGAGCGTGGGCGAGAGATGAGTATTCGAGCGATCCGGGAGGTTCCGGCTGCGAGGGAAGTCGCCGGATCCCATTTCCGATTTCGAGCGGCCGAGTCTTGGCACACTACGGGGAAGCTTGCGGATTCAGAGCAGACTGAAGGAACTGCGCGGCGTCACCACGGCAATAGCTGGCGTACCGGAGAAGTTCTTCCAGTCGCGCCGATGGGGCCAGATGTCGACGCCCACGAGTCATCGGATCAACTCTGGCCATTGAGGTCGGGCCGCGGCACGAAGCCAGACCCGTGCGACCTTCCACGTTCAGGGTGACCTGTATCTCAGGACGACCTTGTCCGCCTCGAAGCTCCACGAAACGAGGACGTTCCCATTGTTAGTCTGGAATTGAACGGACTTCAAGATCTCAGCGGCTGTCTCATCCGCGGAACCCATTCGTCCTATGTCCACGGTGGAATCCATCACTTCCCCCTAGAGCGTGCCCGCGTACTCGTGCAAGACCTTCAGTTTTTCCTTCTTCTCGAGCCCACCGCTTTCGTTTGCCGCGAGCCGTGGCTTGAGATTCACTGTCGTGGTGTCCGCCGGAACTAGTTCTAGCTCCGCGGCCTTGGCGACGATCTGGGCCTTTTTCGCGTCGTCAGCCGCGTCGTAGCGAGGCTTGAATTCGTCATAGAGCGAACGGAAGCCCTCACGACTCTCAGCGTCTTCGATAGCCTGCGAGATCGAAGGAGCCATCCGCGAGTACAGAACGTCACGAACTTCCTTCCGCCGGGCGAGCTCCGTTGCGGCCTTGCCGGTAGCGAAGAACTGAGAATGCCGCACACCGCTTTTCTGGAACTCACCCGCTTTCGTTGCGTTGTCGACGGTCGCGATGAACGCTGGGACATCGACACTGTACGCAAGGGGGGGCTTGGGTCCTGCCCCGTCGGGGTCACAGGGCGTCGCGTGCGCGAAGATCGGTGCAAACGCGAACTCCTTCCGGTTGTACCCGAGCTTGAGCGTATCGGGATAGGGGCCCGTGGTGCCCGACCAAGCCACCTTGAGACCGAACCCGGTATCAGTCGCGAAGAAAAATGGACGAACTTCGTCCTCCTTCTCCCCAAGAAGGCGACCCAGCTTTCTCCACAGAGACTCGCTGTCTGCGCTTGCGCTCGGGTCAGAAGCAAGGCACAGCGTCCCCGAGATGCCTGCAATATCCGCTCTCGTCGGGGTCGCATCGTTGAAGTAGCGCCCGAGAACGATGGCCGGCGTGCCGCCCG
>JAJDAN010000040.1 GCA_029261855.1 Deltaproteobacteria bacterium | reverse complement strand
GCGGCTTTCGGGGGGGGTTCTACCTGCGTTTCTCCGGGGTGGGGGGGGGGGCGGGGCTTCCCCCCGCCCACGCTCCGCTCCTAGGGCTCGAGGATCGGGTGGAGCCGCTGAGCGGGCTGGGTCTCGCGCAGCTTCTTGAGTGCCCGCGCCTCGAGCTGACGCACCCGTTCTCGCGACAGGCCGAGAGACTGGCCGATCTGCTCGAGGGTGTGTTCTTCCTCTCCGCCCAGGCCATAGCGAAGGCGAAGGATGAGCTGCTCGCGGGGCGTCAAGGTGCCGATCAGCGTTCCGACGCCGGATCGCATGCGATCGTCGTCGATACCGCCATCGGGCGCGCTGCTGAAGGGATCGGGGACGAAGTCCTCGAGCCGCTTCTCCGTACCCGCCACGTTCGACTCGAGAGAGATGGCCTCACGCGACAGTCGATCGAGCGCCTCGAGGGACTCGGTATCCGTGCCCAGCGCCGGGGCCAGCTCTGCGGGCGTGGGCTCGCGGCCCAGCTTGCCGGTGAGCTCGGCCCGGATGCGCTGACTCCGCTGCAACCGGTCATGCACGTGCGAGGGAAGCCGGATGGTTCGCGAGTGATTCTGGATCGCGCGAACCAGCGCCTGCCGAATCCACCAGACGGCGTAGGTCGAGAACTTGAAGCCGCGCCGGTGGTCGAACTTCTCCACCGCACGGATCAGGCCCAGGTTGCCTTCCTGGATCAAGTCCGGGAACGACAGGCCCAGGTTCCGGTAGTCCTTCGCGATGGCCACCACCAGCTTGAGGTTGTGCTCGATGAAGCGGTTCTTGACCGTGGTCATGCGCTCGTGCGCCTTCTCCACGTTCTCGACGAGCTCCATCATGCGCTTCTTCGTGACGCCCGCGGCGTCCTCCAGCTCGGCGAGCTTGCGGCTGCGCGCGCGCACCTTCCGCAGCTCGGCGGCCTTGGTGAGCGCCAGCTCGCGAAGCTCGACGAGGACCGCCAGCGACAGCTGGGCGCTGTGCATGTCCTTGCTGATCTTCACGTCGATGGCCTGCAGCGGCTTCGTGTAGGAGCCGTTCGCCCGCGCCAGCTTCTTCTGCCGGTCTTCGAGCAAGGTGCGCAGCTTCTTGACCGCGCGTTCGACGCGGGCGGCGATTTCGCCGGTCTCTTCGTCGCCGACGGACTCAGAGAGCTTGGCGCCCGTGTGCGACAGCGCGCGCAACGCGTCCCAGCGCGCCACCACGTGGATGGCGGCCACGGGGATCTCGTAGAGCGCCGCTCGCAACTCAGCGGTGGCGGACTCGAGGTCCTTCGCGAGGAAGACCTCCTCCTCGCGCTTCAGGGTCCGGGTACCGCCGATCTCCTGGAAATAGGACTCGAGCGGGCGACGTTCGCGACCGGGGTCGAGCTCTTCGGCGGCGACCACGGGAGTCGCGCCCATGACGGCCTGGCCGGTCTCCTGCTTGGTCGACTTCTTCTGCTTCTCGGCGCTCAACGATTCACCTCTATTCGACCGCCGCGTGCCGGTGCGATTCCGTTCGGGTTACCGAGTTCGGATACCGCCCGATCTGCGCCGGTTTCAAGGCCCCGGTACGACCCGGGGGCGACGGATGATTGGGGCTTGTGTACTGCTTCACCGGGGGCGACGCGCCTGCGAGCGACCCGCAAGTATGGGTTCGGAACGTGCGTCGCGCCAGCGTTTTTTGGGTTTGGTCGACGCCGTTCGGTGTCGATCTTCGGTCGGATTCGAATCGCGGGGCCACCTCTGCTGCTTCTCTGAAGGAAGGGGATGAGGTGAATTTGCCACATCCCACTTTCGAGACATCGGCCGCGAAGTGCGAGGACCCAAGCAATTCGTGGCCACTCTATCATGAAATCGCGTCTGTCAAGTTGACAAAGTGAACCGCCTGCCGGTTCCATCAGGGAGTGACCCCGAAGACGGAATAGGTGACGCCCCTTCGGGGAGGTCGGCCGGCAAGCGACGCGCAGTCTCGGGCGGATCTTCCCGCTGCAACGCGGGAGCCGGTTTGGAGGCGTCAGGCGAAGGGCCAGATCCAGGGGATGACCGTGATGGCGACCCCGCCGCACAGGATGTCGAGGGGCAGGCCGACTCGGACGAAGTCCGTGAAGCGGTAGCCCCCGGGCCCGTACACGATCAGATGCGTCTGGTAGGACACCGGCGATGCGAAGGCACAGCAGGACGCGACCGCCACGGCCATCACGAAGCCCCGCGGCTCGACCCCCATCTGGTTGGCGGTGGCGACGGCGATCGGGAACATGATCGCGACCGCGGCGTTGTGGTGGAGCGTCTCTGCCATCAGCAGGCAGGTCGCGTAGATGATGGCGAGCGCAGCCAGCGGGCCGATACCGGACCCGTCCCCGATCAGCGTGCGCGCAATGAGGTCGGCGGCGCCGGTCTTCTCCATCGCCGAGGCGATACCCAGCACCGCACCGATCACGATCAGGATCGACCAGTCCACGCTGCGTCGGGCCTGGGCCCCGGTAAGGCAGCGCGTGACCAGCATGAGCCCCACCGCGGCGAATGCCGCCACGGCGATGGGGAGCACGCCTGCCGTCACCAGCGTGACCATGCCGAGCAGGATCGCGAGGGACAGGCCGGCTCGTTCGTAGCGCGGCTTCGTCTCGTCCTCGAGCTCGCTGACCAGGAAGAAGTCCGGGCTGTTGCCATGTGCGCGCAGGAACCCCGGTGCGCACTGCAGCAGCAGGGTATCGCCCGCACGCAGGACGATCTCGCCGATCTTGCCGGGCAGCCGCTCGCCGTTGCGGTGCACGGCGATGACCGCCGCGTCGTAGACCGTACGGAAGCTCGCTTCCCGGATGCTGAGGCCGACCAGGGGAGACGAGCGTGAGACGACGGCTTCCGCAAGCCGGTGGGTGGGGTCGTTCGCGCTTCCGGCATCCTCGGAAATCGGCAGCAGGCCCCGGATCCGCTGCAGGTCGATGATGGTGGACACCACGCCTGCGAAGACGAGATGGTCGCCGGAACGGATCGACTCGTCGGGTGCGACGGGCGTGATCACCCGGCCGCCGCGATCGATCTCGACGAGGAAGAGCCCGGGCAGCCGTCGCAGCCCCGCCTGCTCGACGCTGCGGTCGACCAGGGGGCAGTCGTCCTGGACGGCCATGGCCGTGACGTACTCCCGGCGTCGCTCGCCCAGACCTTCATGGGGATCAACCCGGTCGGGCAGCTGGCGCGGGACGACGAACACGAGGTAGAGCAAGCCGACGGCGCAGATCGGCAGCCCGACGGGCAGCAGCTCGAAGAAGCTCATCGGCCGCATGCCCGCATCGTCGATCAGGCCGGCCACCGTGAGGTTGACGCTCGTGCCGATGATGGTGGTGCTGCTGCCCAGGATGGCCGCGTAGCTCAGGGGGATCAGGAAGCGGCTCGGGGAGAGGTTGTTGCGTCGCGCCCACTCGGTCACCGAGGGCGTCATCATGGCCACGATCGGCGCGTTGTTCAGGAAGGCCGAGAGGGTCGCCACCGGCGCCGTGATGCGGATGGCTCCGGCGGTCAGTCCGCGGGCGCCGCCCAGGAAACGCCCGACGGTGAGGTCGAGGGCACCGGTGCCGCGCAGGGCCGCGGAAACCATGAAGAGGGCGCCGATCGTCGCGACCGCTGGGTTCGCGAAGCCGGCGAAGGTTTCGAGGGGGGTGAGGATCCCTGCGAGCGCCAGGGACAGCAGCGCCGCCATCAGGATCATGTCCGGCGCTGCGACCTGTCGGACCATGGCGGTCAGGGCCACCAGCACGACCGCGAGGGTGTAGGCGATCTGCCAGTCCATTGGGCGAGCACGATACAGGGGATATCCGCGCCGGGACAGGGAAACGAGCACGTGCAGCGGCGCGGGAATCGGCGAAACTGCGGCAGTCATGGCCGCTGACACCCCTCTCTCGAACGGCTTCTCGGAGCGCGACTTCTATCTCGCGGAGTTCCGCGGACGAACCCTCGCCTTCGCGGTGCCGGGAGCGTCGCCCGACGAGCTGCCGCTGCTCCAGTCGGTGATCGACGTTCTCGAGGCGAACCGCACCCGGGTCCTCGTCCTGTCCGCGGATCGCGCTCTGCTCGAGAAGATCGCGGGCGACCGCGTCCTGGACGCGCACGATCCGCGCTGGGTCGGGCGCCTGTGGCGGACGATCCAGAGCAACGTCCGGGTGGCGGTCGCGCTGTCACCCGACGAGTCCGCGGCGGCGGCCTGCCGCCGGGTGGCGCTGCGCCTGAGGCTCGCAAAGCTCATCTGGATCGATGCGGCGGGACCCCTGGTGAACGAGTCGGGCGAACGGATCTCGCTCGTGGACAGCCGCGGGATCGAGTCCCTGCTGAGTGGGCCCCTCGCGGGCGACGACCACCGCCGCGCGTTGCTCGCAGAGATTCGAGCGATGGTCGCCGGAGGAGTCCCGGCGGTGAACCTGTGCAGCCTGGCCGGGCTCGATGACGACCTGTTTACCTTCGAAGGTTCGGGGACCTTCTTCGCGCGAGAGCGGTACCTCGACGTCCGCCGCCTGGCGCTCGACGAGTTCGACGCCGCCGAGCGTCTGATTCAGCGTGGCGTTAGCGAGGGCTATCTGGCGCCACGCGGGCCCGATCAGCTCGAGGAAGTCCTCGCGAACGCCTTTGGTGTGCTCGTGGAGGGCCGCTACCTGGCGGGCCTGGGTGCGCTGCTGCCGTCCAGCGACGACACTTGCGCCGAGATCGTCTCGTTGTACACGCTCACCCGTTTCCTCGGAGAAGGCATCGGCGGACATCTCGTGCGCTTCGCCCTCGAGTCGGCCGCGGACCAGGGTCTCGACTACGTCTTCGCCTGTACGACGTCCGAGCGGGTGCAGGCCTTCTTCGAGCGTCACGGCTTCCGGACGGTCGGGCAGGGCGAGATCCCGGCGGCGAAGTGGGACGGCTATCCCGAAGACCGCCGCGCCCGGGTCCGTTGTCTGCGACACGACCTGAGCGTCGCAGGCTCCTGACTTCTGGCTCCTGGCCCGGTCTCGGTGTTGGGGCTGGTCGGTCGGAAGCCCGCGGTGGCGGACTTCCGACCGTTTCGGCCGAGCGCTGGAGCGCCCCGAGCGTGGCTTTCGCTTCTTCTCGAGGGTTCGCTGCGCGCTGGCGCGCGCCGCGAAGTGGTCTGTAAGCCGGGTCCTGTTCCGACGGTCGGTTGCCCTCTCGTCGGCGAGGATCATTCATCTAGGCGACGCGTTGCCGCGCCGCTCGAGCACTCTCACCCGGATGCTGGCGTCTCGTCCGAAGACGAGGGCGTTGGGCGGGTCACCCTCAACAGCACCCCTATTCGAGCTTGCTCCCGGAAGGGCTTGCCTCGCCGCCGGTCTCCCGGCTGTCGCGCGTGGGCTCTTACCCCACGATTTCACCCTTACCTGTGCGAACCGGGCTGACGCCCGGCAAGCCATCGGCGGTGTCATTTCTGTTGCGCTTTCCCTCGGGTCGCCCCGGGTCGGCGTTACCGACTTCCGTACCCTGTGGAGCCCGGACTTTCCTCCCGCGAACGGTTCGTGTTCGCCGGCGATCCTCCGACCACCTCCAGCGCCGGCAGGGTAGCCGACGGCGGGGGGCTCGCCCGCCGCGTCGGGCGCGATTCAGGACCCGGAATCGACCGGCGTCGGCGGACCGGCGAACGCGTCGCGTTCGATGGGGACCTGGCGGCGCTCGAAGGTCAGCTGGTAGTCGAGCCTGTCCGGGAGCAGGGCGGACCGGGTCGCGACGCGCATCAGAAGTCGGCGCCCGTCGTCGCTCAGGTGGAACCGGGTCTCGCGCGTGCCTTCGAAGCTCGACTGGCGCAGAACCATCGCTCCGTTCTCGTAGCGTGCGTCGCTCGGAAAGTCGGGGGCCCCTACGACGGTGAGACGGTAGGCGCCGTCCCGCATCGCGATCTCGATGCGCTCGGGCACGCGGACGGTCCGCTTCAGTCGCCGTCGCGCCAACCCGCGCAGCAGCGGGTTGAAGTCGTCGACGAGTGCATCCACGGTGGCCCGCAGCGACCGGGCTTCGCTCTCGCCACCCGAGAAGCCGTAGGTCCCGAGGAAGCGGTCGCCGTCCACTGCGTCGCCTGCTCGTGCGGGGCCGGCAGTCGACACGACGAGCAGCGAGATGAAAAGGAGTAGGAGCATCGACCGCTGGAGCATGTGCCTGGACGTCAGTCCTTCGTGAATTCGCGGATGAGGCCGGCGACGCCTCGTTTGAGGGTCGTGACCGCCTCTTCCCGCTCGACCTGACCGGAGAGCCACAGCTCGACGACTGCCGGGATCGTGGCGGCGATCATGGACGTGAGCGCGAACGCGTCACGCTCGGGCGCTCCCGTCACTTGCTGCACCCGCGCGAACCAGGGGCCCGCCACGTCGGCCCGCACCTTTCGGGCGACGCTCTCGATGTCCGGATCCGGACCCGTCGAGTTCAGCAGGCGCCAGACGCCTGCGCCGAGATCGGAAACCGAATCGCAGACGTCGTTGAAAAGTCGCTCGAGAAGAACGTCGACGTCGGCGAGTCCCGCGGCCCGAAGCGACGTCTCGACACGCTCTTCGAGCATGCGACCGAACTCCTCGAGCAGATCGAGCAGGATCGCCTGACGATTCGGGAAGAACTTGTAGACGACCGCCCGCGAGACCCCCGCTCGGTCCGCCACGTCGGGGATGCGCACGCCTTCGACGCCGCCCTCTGTGAGCAGCTCCGCGGCAACACCGAGCAGCTGGTCGCGGCGATCAGGCGCCCACAAGCGGCCGGGCGCCGGAGGCTCCACGAGGCTGAGATCGCGGCGGGGGGGCAAGCGATTCCTCTTCGAATCCAGTGAAGTGACAAACTGTATAGATCTCGAAGACAGTCGCAACCCCAGATCCCCGGGCAGGGCTCCCCAGAGCGATCCGGGGTAGGGAGTCAAGTATCTATTGAATACCCGATTTCTATTTGTTAGATACTTGAACCAATGGCCACCGGATCCCCCAGTCCCAGCGAGACTCCCAGCCGCCCGACGACCCGTCGCGAGGTGCCGCGGCCCGGTGGGATCTACGACCCGGTCGGCCGGGCTCTCGATGCCATCGGGGATCGCTGGAGCCTGGTGCTCGTGCGGCACCTGCTGCTCGGCAACCAGGGGTTCCAGGACCTGCGCATGCGAACCGGGATCGCGCCGAGGGTCTTGTCGGGTCGGCTGAAAGATCTGGTCGAGCAGGGCTTCGTCGAGCAGCTCGAAGGCCGCGCCGGTTACGCGATCAGCGAGCTGGGGCGTTCCCTCGAGCCGATCGTGGCAGCCATTGCGCGCTGGTACACGCGCCACGGCAGCGAGGCCCTGCAGACTGACACCGAGCAGTTCACCGAGACGTCTCCGCAGTCGATCATCGAGTCGCTTCCCTTCCTGCTGCGCGACGACGCGCGCGATGCGGACGTGACCTTCGAGATCCGGCTGACCGGACACGGGGGTGGCGTCTGGACCGTCCGGATCCGAGACGGTCACTGCAGTGTCGAGCCCGACTTCGCGGAGCGGGCGGACGTCCGGTACACCGCCGACGCACGCACCTGGTGCGCGGTTGCGCTCGGTGTCGCCGATGCGCGCGAAGTGGTCCGCAACGGGGACATGACCAAGGAAGGCAGTGCCGAGGCCATGGACCACTACTTCCACCAGATCTACCGCCCGGCCGAGCCCGAAGCCGGGGCCTGACCCGAACCTCAACGATCGACCGAACGATCGTCCCACCCAGGAGAAAGCCAGTGATCTCGTTTGGACCCACCGAAGAGCAGGAGATGGTTCGCGACGCGATGCGCGACTTCGCGGAGCAGGCCGTCCGCCCGATCGCACGCGAATGCGACGAAGCGTCGGAGATCCCGGCGGATTTCCTTCAGAGCGTTTGGGACCTCGGTCTCACGTCGACCCAGATCCCGGAAAGCTACGGCGGCGGCGGTGAAGAGCGCTCATCCGTGACCAACGCGATGATTCTCGAGGAGCTGGCCTTCGGCGACGCGACCCTGGCGGCCGCCGCTACCTCGCCGTCGGGCTTCGCGAATGCGATCGTGGACCAGGGCAGCGAGGACCAGAAGAAGACCCTGCTGCCGCTCTTCTGCACCGAGAAGTTCCACGCCGCCTCCCTGGCCATTGTCGAGCCCGGCGCGATCTTCGACGCATCTCGGCCGCGCACGGTGGCGGAGCCGAAGGACGACAGCTTCGTCCTCTCGGGCGCCAAGACCCTGGTGCCGCTCGGCGATCGCGCGAGTCACTTCCTCGTGACCGCCCGCAACGGAGACGCTCTCGATGCGTTCGTGGTCGCCCGTGACGCCGAAGGGCTCACGATTTCGGAGCCCGAGCTCAACCTGGGCCTCAAGGGGCTGATCACGGTCGGGCTCGAGCTCGAGCGGGTCGAGATCCCCAAAACGGCTCGCCTCGGCGGAGACGCCGGCGCGGACGTGCGCCGCATTCTGGACGGCTCGCGCGTCGCCCTTTCGGCGTTGATGCTCGGCGTGTCGCGCGCGGTCCTCGACTACTGCGTGCCCTACGCCAAGGATCGCGTGGCCTTCGACGAACCCATCTCGAAGAAGCAGGCCATCGCCTTCCGCCTGTCGGACATGCACATCGAGCAGGAGGCCATGCGGCTGATGGTCTGGAAGGCGGCGAGCCACCTCGAGAAGGGTCTCGACGTCTCGCGCGTCGCGCACCTGACCCGCGGCTACTGCGCCGAGAAGTCGCTCTGGGTGACCGACAACGGCATCCAGACCCTCGGCGGCCACGGCTTCATCCGCGAGCACCCCGTGGAGATGTGGTTCCGCAACGCCCGCACCCTCGGCGTGTTGGAGGGGTTGATCGCGGTCTGACCGCCCGCGACGAATCCCACGTCCCCGCCAGCACGAGCCCCACTTCAAAGAACGAACATTCGGAGAACCAGCATGATCGAATTCACGCTCAGCGAACGCGACCAGGCGCAGCTCGACCGCACCCGCGAGGCCGCACTCATCTGCCGGAAGTACGCGCGCTACCACGACGAGAACGAAGGCGACTTCCCCCCGGACGAGCTACCCGAGGCGGCCGAGTTCTACGCCAACCAGAAGCCCCTCCCGGAGGCGAGCGCGGACGACACGGCACCGCCCGTGATGATGGCCCTGCAGTCGATCGGCCAGTTCTGGGGAGACTACTCGGTACGCGTTCGGCGTACGGGAACGGGCGGGCTCGGCAACGCAGCCCTGTCCGCCGCGGGTACCCCCGAGCAGCAGAAGAAGTGGAGCGGCCTCACGCTCTCGATGGCCATCACCGAGCCCGGCTGTGGATCGGACCCGTCGATGGTTTCGACCAGCGCGGTGCTCGACGGCGACGAGTGGGTGCTCAACGGCGAGAAGATCTTCGTGACCACCGGCATCCGCGCCCAGGGCGTGGTGCTGTGGGCGACCATCGACAAGTCGGCAGGCCGCGCGGGGATCAAGTCCTTCCTCGTCGAGAAGGGCACGCCCGGCTTCGAGGTGCCGTACAAGGAGAAGAAGCTCGGTATTCGCGCCGACGACACGGCCGTCTACGTCTTCAAGGACTGCCGCATCCCGCGCGAGAACCTGTTGGGCCTCGACGAGAGCATCTCGAAGAAGACCTCGGGCGGTTTCCGCGGCGTGATGAAGACCTTCAACATGACGCGGCCGATGACGGCGGCCATGGGTCTGGGCCTCGCGAAGGCCGCCCTGGACTTCACGCGCGATGAGCTGACGGCTGCCGGCGTGGCGCTCGAATACGGCTCCGGCCTCGGTTCCCAGACCGCCGTCGCCGAGAAGTTCATGCGGCTCGAAGGGCTCTACGAGGCGTCGGAGCTCGCGACCCTCTATTGCACCTGGATGGCAGGGCAGGGGCTTCCCAACAACATGGAGTCGTCCGTCTGCAAGGCGCACGCGGGTTCGGCGGTACGCGCCATCACCCAGGGCTGCATCGAGCTGCTGGGTCCGATGGCCATCTCGCGCGACCACCTGCTCGAGAAGTGGATGCGCGACTGTCGGATCACCGACATCTACGAAGGCACAGGCGAGATCCAGCGACTGATCATCGCGCGCGGGCTGTTCGACTACACCCGCGAAGACCTCAAGTAGGCCTCGGTGAAGGCGATCGTCTTCGAAGCGCCCGGGGACGAATCCGTCCTCGGGCTGGGAGAGGCCAGCGCGCCGGTGCTGCGTCCGGGTTGTGTCCGCATCGCAACCCGGGCGGCCGGCGTCAACCGTGCCGATCTGATGCAGCGGCAGGGCCTGTATCCGCCCCCGCCCGGGGCGTCGGATCTGCTGGGCCTCGAGGTCGCGGGCGAAGTCGTCGAGGTGGCGAGCGACGTCACGGCCTGGAAGCCCGGTGATCGTGCGATGGCTCTCGTCGCCGGCGGAGGCTATGCGGCGGAAGCCGTCGTGCACGCGGGCAGCCTGATGCGCATCCCCGAACACCTGTCGTTCGTGGAAGCCGCCGCATTGCCCGAAGTGATGCTGACCGTGTACCGGAACGTCTTCCAGCTCGGCGCTCTTCCGAAGGGCGGCGCCGTGCTCGTGCACGGCGGTGGTAGCGGGATCGGGACCGCCACGATCCAGTTGGTGAAGACCTGGGGTGCGACCTGCGTGGTAACGGCCGGCTCGGCCGACAAGTGCCGGCGCTGTCTCGAGTTGGGCGCCGATGCCGCCGCGAACTATCGCGAGGACGACTTCGTCGAGACGGTCAAGGAAGCCACGGAGGGCCGGGGCGTCGACGTCGTACTCGATTCCATCGGGGCACCGTACCTGGAGAAGAACCTGGCCAGCCTGGCGCCCGGCGGCCGGCTCGTCCTGATCGGGCTGATGGGCGGCGCGAGGGCGGAGATCCCGCTCGGGGTGATGCTGATGAAGCGGCTGCAGGTCATCGGCTCGACGCTACGGGCACTGCCCGAGGACACGAAGGCCGAGATCGTCGCGGGCTTCCTGCGGGACTTCGGTCAGGCCATCGAGGACGGGACGGTGAAGCCCATCGTCGATCGGGTCTTGCCGCTCGCTGAAGCTGGCGAAGCCCACCGGGTCATGAAGGCGAGCACTCACTTCGGCAAGATCATCCTGCAGATCGACTGAAGCGTCGCTACCGTACCGGCCCTCGCGACAGCGGTCGCCCCGGAACCTCTTCCTTCATCCCCTCATTCCGCCTCGATCCCGGGGCCAGGAGCAAGCGAAGCACCATGGCAGAAGTCCAGCGCACGTTCGCCATCGTCAAGCCCGACGCAGTCGCCAAGAAGGCGGCCGGCGCCATCATCCAGCGCATCGAAGACAGCGGCCTCGAGGTCGTCGCGATGAAGCGCATGCAGATGACCGAGCAGGTGGCCCAGGGCTTCTATGCGGTCCACAAGGAGCGCCCTTTCTTCGGCGACCTCGTGGCGTTCATGACCTCCGGCCCCGTGGTGGTGCTGTGCCTGCAGGGCGAGAACGCGATCCAGCGTTGGCGCGACCTGATGGGACCCACGAACAGCAACGACGCACCGGCGGGCACCATTCGCGGTGACTTCGGGACGGACATCGAGCAGAACGCCAGCCACGGGTCCGATGCCCCGGAAACCGCGAAGGTCGAGATCAGCTACTTCTTCAATGCCACGGAGATCGGGGTCCCGACCGAGGCGCTCTGAGGCGCTTCATCGGGTGGGTTCGGCGGGGCTGAGTTCAGGCGTACGCCCGGGCCATCAGGGCGATCAAGCCGACGTAGGTGACGACCAGCCAGAGGTTGTTGCTCCGAAGTGCCTTTGCCATGGATTCCGCCACCGTGATCACCCCTCTCTGAGAACGGGTTCGGCGCCCCTGCCTGCGGGCGGGCTGCCGACACCCCTCACCTACTTCTTCGAACGTTTTCGCTGCTTCTTTAGCTTCGGCCGGAAATTCGCCGAGATCCGTGCGGAAACTCACAGTCGGGCCGGCAATCCGGACGTGGGGACGGATCAGCGACCCTCGAAGCTCGGGTCCCGCTTCTCCCGAACCGCCGCGATGCCCTCATGCACGTCCTCGGCCTCGAAATTGATGGCCTGCTCGCTGGCCTCGAAGCTGAGCTGGTCCTCGAGGCTGGCCGACAGACTCCGGGTGAGGGCACGCTTGAGCGCGCGGTTGGCGAGGGGCGCACAGCCGGCGATCTCCCGCGCCAGTTCCTGAGCCGCAGGGACCACCTCCTCGACGGGCAGGGCGCGGTTGGCCAGACCCAGGCGCGCCGCCTCGACGCCGTCCACCAGCCGGCTCGAAAAGAGCAGCTCGGCGGCGACGGCGGGTCCCACCAGGCGCGGGACCGTCCAGGTAGCCGCCATGCCCGGATGGAGCCCCAGCTTCGTGAAGTTCAGGCCGACCCGGGCGCGGTCCGAGACGAGGCGGATGTCGCATCCGAGCGCCACACAGAAGCCGGCGCCGATGGCCGCGCCGTTGATGGCGGCGATGGTCGGGCAGGGTAGATCCCGGACGGACAGGAAGAGCTTGTAGAACGACCGCATGAAGTCCCGGATCGGGCGGCGGGCGGTGCCCGGTGCGGCGCGTCCTTCGACCGCACGGTCGTTGATCATGTCCAGATCGCCGCCGGCGGAGAAGGCCCGGCCGGCGCCGGTCAGGATCACGGCCCGGATGCTGTCGTCGTCGCGCAGGCCGGCGATGTGGTCGGCGAAGGCCTCGCCCATGGCCTGGGTCATGGCGTTCAGACGGTCCGGCTGGTTGAAGGTCAGCGTGACGACGTCGCCGTCGCGTGCGCTCAGGATGAGATCTTCTTGCGGCATGGGCGCCGGAGACTGACGTGACGCAGGCGAATGTCAACCGGCTCGGCTCTTTTGGCAGCCGCGGACCTCTCTTGGGCCGCGGCGCCCACGGCCCCATCCAAATGCGAAGGGCCGCCTGGCTTTCGCCAGGCGGCCCTTCTGGTCGGGCGGATGATGCGGGGCCCTTGTTCTAATTCTCGGTTGCCCGGCGTCGCAGGAAGGCCGGGGTGTCCAGCTCGTCCTCGAACGGAGAGGCGAAGTCCAGGGCACTCGGTTCCGCCCCCGTGTTCGCCATCTCGGCTGCGCTCAGGGCGACCTCGTTCAAGGGTCCCCCTTCTACCGGAGCATGGAGTGCAGCCTGGGCGTCGTGTCGAGCCTCGTGGGCAGAGACATGGCCCCTCGCCTCGGCGGCCGCGGGAACCCCCGTCTGGACCGAGATTGACTCGCGATGCGCCGCCCGGTCCACTTCGACGTGGGTGCGCCCCTGCCCGGAACCCGCCGAGCTCGGCGCGGGAGCCCGTCGCCGTCGCTCCTCGTCGAGGCCCGTTGCGATCACGGTCACCCGCATCTCGCCTTCGGGCATGTCCTCGTCGATGACCGCCCCGAAGATGATGTTGGCATCTTCGTGGGCCGCCTCCTGGATCAGCACCGACGCCTCGTTCACCTCGAACAGGGTCATGTCGTTGCCGCCCGTGACGTTGATCAGCACGCCGCGCGCACCGTCGATCGACAGGTCTTCGAGCAGCGGGCTCGAGATCGCCGCGGTTGCGGCGTCCACCGAGCAAGTGTCACCCGAAGCGACCCCCGTCCCCATCAGCGCCACGCCCGACTCGTTCATCACGGTTCGTACGTCCGCGAAGTCGAGATTGATCAGGCCGTGCACGGTGATCAGGTCCGAGATGCCTCGCACCGCGTTGAGCAGCACGTCGTCCGCCAGCTTGAAGGCGTCCTTCATCCCCGTTCCCTTTCCGGCCAGCGTCAGGAGGCGCTGGTTCGGAATGGTGATCAGGGTGTCGACGACCTCGTGCAGCTCGTCGATGCCGCGCTCGCTGTGCTTGGTCCGCACCTTGCCTTCGAACATGAACGGCTTGGTGACCACCCCGACCGTCAGGGCGCCGATCTCACGGGCGACTTCGGCGACGATCGGCGCTGCTCCGGTCCCGGTTCCGCCGCCCATGCCGGCGGTCACGAAGACCATGTCCGATCCCTCGAGCTGCTCGCGCAGGCGATCCCTGGCTTCCAGGGCGGACGCGCGACCGCGGTCGGGATTGGCGCCGCAGCCCAGGCCCCGAGTCACCTCGGCGCCCAGCTGGATCTTCACCGGCGCACGGTTGTGCTTGAGCGCCTGTGCATCCGTGTTCGCCGCGATGAACTCGACGCCCGTCAGGGCCGAGTTGATCATGGTGTTCAGGGCGTTGCCGCCGCCGCCGCCGACGCCGATCACCTTGATCGTTGCCTTCTGGTGGGACGACCCTTCGAATTCGAGCAGATCCTGACCGTCGTCGGGACCGATCTCCAGCAGATCTACGGACTCATCACCGGTGTTCTGGTTGCGCTTCGACATCTTACTCTCACCCCCCCGGGCTCTCGCTCGTTTGGTTCGCCGCTTGCCGCTCTTGCCGGAGGCTCCCGTTCTGGCAGTCTTGCTTTTGCCAGCACGGGCGCCCGTCTTGTTGCGGTGCTTGCTCATTGGCCATCTCGCGAGATTGCGCCCATCGTAACAGAATTGATCAAGAATTGTTCCATTCTGGACCCGCCTGGAACGGCCCTCAGTCCACGAAATCCGTGTAGAACCAGTCCCGCATCCGCTGCTTGACGCGCCCGAAGATCGAGTCGTCGCGGATCCGGAAACGGCTGGCTGGCTCGGGCCGCTGGCCGAAGCCGAACTGCACCAGGCCCACGCCCGTGGCATACATGGGACTGCGTACGACGTCCTGGAGGCCGCCCACCCGGGTCGGCATCCCCAGCCGGACGGGGGACTCGAAGATCTCCTCCGCCAGCTCGCAGATACCGTCCAGGGCGGAAGCGCCCCCGGTCAGCACCACACCGGAGGGGATCTCTCCCTCGAGTCCGGCCTTGCTGATCTCCTGCCGCGCCAGGCTGAGGATCTCCTCGACCCGGGGCTCGATGATCTCGCACAGGATCTTGCGCGAGATCTCCCGGGGCTTGCGGCCGCCGACGCTCGGGACGGTCAGCACGTCGTCGCTCGACAGGTAACGGGCCGAGGCGACGCCGAACTTCTTCTTGATGCGCTCGGCCTCGTCGAAGGGCGTCCGCAGCCCGACGGCGATGTCGTTCGACAGGTGGTACCCGCCGAGCGCCAGCACCGCGGTGGTCTTGATCGACCCCTCGGAGAAGACGGCGATGTCCGTGGTGCCGCCTCCGATGTCGATCATGCAGACGCCCAGGTGCCGTTCGTCGTCGCCCAGCACCGCCTGGGCCGACGCGAGCGGCTCGAGGACAATGTCCTGGACGTTGAGCCCCGCCTGGTTCGCGCACTTGACGATGTTCTGGGCGCTCGTCACCGCGGCCGTCACGATGTGCACGTGCGCTTCGAGCCGGACGCCGTGCATTCCCAGGGGTTCGCGGATCCCGTCCTGGTCATCGATGATGAACTCCTGAGGGATCACGTGGATCACCTCCCGGTCCATCGGGATCGCCACGGCCTTCGCGGCGTCGATGACGCGTTTGACATCGTGGTTGCTCACCTCGCCGTCCTTGACCGCAACCACACCGTGTGAGTTGAAGCCACGAATGTGGCCGCCCGCGATGCCCGCATACACGGACGTGATCTCGCAGTCGGCCATCATCTCCGCTTCTTCCACGGCGTGCTTGATGGAGCGGACGGTGGAATCGATGTCCACCACCACGCCCTTGCGCAGGCCGTGAGACGGATGGGTCCCGATGCCGACGATCTCGACACCATTCTCCGTCCGCTCGGCGACGACGGCGCAGATCTTCGTCGTCCCGATGTCGAGCCCGATCAGCAGATCGTCTCTTCTGGTCATTGCTGGTCTCACCCCCCGAAAATCGGGTTACCGGATCCCCGGCAACCCATCGTGGACGGCCTCGCGCATCCGCGCTCAGCCGCCGCTTGTCAGCACCTCACCCCGAGGTGCCTTCCGTGCGCAGGACGGCCTGTCCTGCGAAACGCAGATCGATCTCCTTCGTTCGGTCGAGCTCGCGGAGTCCCGCGGATAGCAGGCGTTCGAGACGGTCCAGCCGCTCGCCAACCGCCGCCGCCGGGCCGTCGCCGAGGATGACCGCAGTGCCGGTTCTGGTGTTGCCCGCACAGCGGAGCACCCAGCCGCGCGACGCTTCCCGTCCAGGCAGTGCCAGCACCAGGCCGCGGTGCGGCAGCTCCGCCTGGGCCAGACCGGGCAGTGCCAGGCGGTCGAGGTGGTCGAGCAGGGTCAGGGCTTCCGTCAGGTCGACGGCTTCGACGGCTGCAGGGGCGCGCTCGAGGTCCTGCGCGTCCGACTCCACGCCCAGCCTCGGGTCCCGGCCCGGAGCGGAGAGAGCGGGCAGGCGCAGGGCTTCGGCGTAGTCCTGCTCGCGCACCTCGGCGAAGGCCACGCCGTCGGCGTCGATGAAGATCCCCGCCGCGTCCGGGCGCTCGAGGACGGCCCGTGGCCGACGCTCTTCGACGTCCAGGATCACCGTGCCCGTCGGCAGCACGGCGACTCGCGCCGAACGGATCCAGGGATGGGCAGCCAGGTCTTCGGCAAGCTGCGCGGGCACGAAATCGTCGATTGCGTGACCCCGGGACAGCCCGATGCTGAGTGCGACCTCGGCAGGGGTGAGTCGCGTCGTTCCCTGGACCGCGACGGCGGTCACGACGGCGGGCGTGTCGTTCCACCACGAGACGACCATGGCGGTAACGGCACGGGCCACGCCGATCCCGAGCAGCAGGGATCCGATGAAGAGGGCCAGACGGGCCTTGCCCGAGAGACTGCGGGCGGCCCGCGCCACCCCGCGAGCGCCTCCGGCGTGCCTTCCCTTCTTTGCACTCTGGACCTGGTCCAGGCGTCGCTCGACGCGACGCTGGCGAGCGAGACTGCGGCGCTCGAAGCGGCTCTTGCTGCGGGACCCGATGACCATCAGACGCGCTCCCTGTCGTCGAGTCGTCCCACGACGCGGACTTCCGGTTCGAGGCGGACGCCCGCCTCCTTCTCCACCACTTCCTGGGCGCGTGCCATCAGCTGCAGCACGTCCGTGGCGGTCGCGTTTCCCGTGTTCGCGATGAAGTTCGCGTGGACCGGCGAGATCTGGGCGCCACCGACACGTTCGCCCTTGAGCCCGGCAGCCTCGATCAGGCGTCCCGCGTAGTCGCCTTCGGGATTCTTGAAGACCGATCCGCAGGACGGAACGTTCAAAGGCTGGCTGCCGGCCCGGAGCGCGAGCAGCCGATCGACCTCGGCGCGGACGGCCTCCGACGTGGATTCTTCGACTTCGAAGTTCGCGGCGAGAATGACCGCGCCAGCGGGCAGCCCTAGCAACGCGCGGTACTCGAAGTGAAGCGCGCTGCGGGGGACGCGCTCGCTTTCTTGCTGGCCGGGAACGATCCGCTCGATCTCGAGCACGACGTCCCGGACCTCGCGCGTTCCGATTCCGGCGTTCATCGCGATCCAGCCGCCCACGACTCCCGGGATCCCAGCGCCGAACTCGAGCCCTGCGAGCCCTCGCTCGACACAGAAACGGGTGAGACTGGCATGCGTGACACCGGCCTCGGCCCGCACGGCGCCTTCGGGCGTTCGTTCGAGGGCGCGAAAGGCGTCGAGCTTGATGACGACCCCGTCGACGCCTGCGTCGGCGATGAGGCAGTTGAATCCGCGCCCCAGCACGAAGCTCGGGACGCCATGCTCGGCGCAGAGTGCGAGGAGCCGGGCCAGCTCCCTGCGATCCCGGGGCGTCGCCAGCGCGTCTGCCGGGCCGCCGATCCGCAGCGAGCTGTGCCGGGACAGCGGGACGTCGAACGCGACGGCGTCGCCAAGGGCGTCCCGGAGCTGCTGCTTGACGGAATTCGCGATCATGCCGTCGCGTCTCCCCGGTTCGCGAGTGCCGCGAGGATGCGTGGACCCAGGGATGAGACGTTTCCCGCGCCCAGGGTGATCAGCAGGTCGTTCCGACGCAGGGACGCCGGCAGGCTGGCGATGATCTCCTCGAGCTCGGGCACGAAGCGAACGTCGCGATGACCGTGCGCGCGGATCGCGTCCGCGAGCGCTGCGCTGGACACGCCGGGCAGCTTGTCCTCGCCGGCGGCGTAGATGTCGGTCAGCACGACCACGTCCGCGTCGTTGAACGCCGTCGCGAAGTCGTCGAAGCAGTCGCGGGTGCGCGTGTAGCGGTGGGGCTGGAACACGACCACGATGCGGCCCGGGTGGACGCCGCGAGCCGCACTGAGGGTGGCGCGGATCTCCGCCGGGTGGTGTCCGTAGTCGTCGACGACGAGCACGCCACCGGCTTCCCCTTTGCGTTCGAAGCGTCTTTCCACGCCGGCGAAGGAGGCGAGCGCGTCCGATGCGGTTTCGAAGGGGACCGAGAGCTCGAGCGCGATGGCGAAGGCTGCCAGCGCGTTCGCCACGTTGTGAAGTCCGGGCAGCGGGCAGTAGGCGGTGCCGAGCAGGTCGTTGTGGCGACTCACGACGAAGCTCATGCCGAGTCCGTCCGGCTCGACCTGGGTCGCGACCAGATCGGCCTGGGGGCTGAAGCCGTAGGTCGAGTGCCGGCGGGTCAGGCGAGGGAGAATCGCCTGCACGCCGGGATGGTCATGGCACAGGACGGCGAGCCCCCAGAACGGAATCGAGTTGGCGAAGTCGACGAAGGCGTCCTGCAGCGCATCGAAGCTGCCGTAGTGATCGAGGTGCTCGGGGTCGATGTTCGTCACCACTGCGAACGCCGGGACCAGGCGCAGGAAGGATCCGTCGCTCTCATCCGCCTCGGCGACGAGCAGGCCGCCGCTTCCCAGCCGCACACCGCGCCGGTCCTCGGGTGCGCTCACCGGCGTGATCACGCGGCCGCCGATCACGGCGGTGGGATCGAGGCCGGCGGCATCCAGGATGTGGGCGATCATCGACGTCGTCGTGGTCTTTCCGTGCGTGCCCGCGACGGCGATGCCTTCTTGCAACCGCATCATCTCCGCCAGCATCTCGGCGCGCGGGATGACCGTGATCTTTCGGCCTTCGGCCGCCTGGAGTTCGGGGTTGGTGGGGCGGATCGCGCTGCTGTAGACCAGGACGTCTGCGTCGCCGACATTGCTTTCGTCGTGCCCGATCTGGACCACGACCCCCAGGCGTCTGAGCCGGTCGACGGTGGCGCCTTCGGCGACGTCGGACCCCGAGACCTGGTAGCCCTGGGCGTGTAGCAGCTCGGCGATCCCGCACATCCCGATTCCGCCGATGCCTACGAAGTGGATGTGCCGAACGCGTCGTCGCATGCCGTTAGATCCAATCCGTCCGGGCGTCGCGGGTGGTGCGACGGTCGGCCGGTGTTTGCCGTCCCACGCCGAGCAGGACGCCGAGGGTCACGCAGCACATCACGAGAGACGTGCCGCCGTAGGACAGGAAGGGAAGGGTCAGCCCCTTCGTGGGGACGAGGCCCATCACCACCGCGCCGTTGAGGATCGCCGGGACGGTCAGCAGGGTCGTCATCGCAAAGGCGAGCAGCAGGCCGAAGCGGTCCGTCGCGCGCAGCGCGACCCGGCAGCCCGCGATCAACAGCGCGGCGAATGTGAGGAGAACGAGGAGGACCCCGACCAGCCCGAGCTCTTCCGCGACGAGGGACAGCACGAAGTCCGTGTGCGCGCCGAACAAGTAGTCGAGCTTCTGCCGGCCGTTCCCCAACCCGACGCCCGTCGCGCCGCCCTGGCCGAAGGCCACGAAGGACTGCACCAGCTGGAAGCCCGCGTCCTGCCACTCGGCCCACGGGTCGAGGAAGCCGTCGACCCGGCGGCGCGCGTAGTCGTTGGTCGAGACGTAGATGGCGACGAACGCGCCCGCGACTGCGGCCGGGACGAAGAGCTGTCGCAGCGGCCGGCCCGCGACCACGAGCAGCAGGGCCGTGAGCCCGAAGAGCAGCACGGCATTGCCGAGGTCCGGCTGGAACAGCAGCAGCAGCACCGGGGGCATGGTGAACAAGCCGAGCGCGACGCCGGCACGGCGGTTGCTGAGATCGTTGCGACCGTCTCGCGGCGCGACTGCGGCGGCGACGACGAGCAGGGTGGCGAACTTGGCGATCTCGACGGGCTGGAAGCGGACGCCGAGGTCGAGCCAGCGCTGGGCACCGTTGGCCTCGATCCCGAATGCATGGGTCATTGCGAGCATCACGACCGAGACCGCCCAGATCGGCAGCGCGAGCCGCTGCCACGCGCGCATCGGCACCCACATCGCGAGCGTCATGGCCGCCAACCCGACACCGAGCGCCAGCAGGTGCTGCCGGAACAGGGGAGGGATGGTCACCTCCATGTCGAGTGGCGCCGTCGTGCTGTAGCTCATGACGACACCGATCGAGATCAGCAAGATCGCGGCCGCCCCGACACCGGCATCGAGATGCCAGGCCAGCTTCTCGCTCGCATCGTCGCGGCGGGGGCCCCGTCTTCCGGTGGCGCGGGTGGCGGCGGCGCTCAACGGCTCTCCTCTCCATGCGAGTCACGGTGCGTGCGAGACGCGACCCATTCCCGCGCGGCTGCCGCGAATCGATCTCCGCGTTCCTCGGCGTTCTTGAACTGGTCGAAGCTGGCGCAGCCCGGCGCCAACAGGACGACGTCGCCGGGCCGGGCGGCGCGGCCCGCGGCCTCGACGGCGGCTTCGATCGAATCGCAGCGCGTCACCGGGACCCGACCGTCGAGTCCGGTCTCGATTTCGTCCGCCGCTTCCCCGATCAGGAACGCCTCCCGTACGCGGGCCGCTGCGGTCTCGGCCAGGCTGCCGAGGGTTGCGCCCTTGGTGCGTCCGCCCGCGATCCAGAGGGTGCGCAGCGGCTCGTGGGCGAAGCTTTCGAGGGACCGCTCCGCCGCGCCGGCGTTGGTGGCCTTGGAATCGTCGACGAATGTGATCCCCGCGGCGGCGGCGACCGTCTGACAACGATGTGGCAGACCCTCGAAGTCGAGGAGGGCGCCTGCGGCGCGGCGCGGATCGACGCCGAGCGCCTGGACGGCGGCGAACGCCGCGAGGACGTTGTCGAGGTTGTGTCCGCCCGTCGCTCCCGCGGCCCCGAGGAATGCTCCGTCGCACGGGATCTCGGTTCGCGCTCCTCCCGTGCTGAGCAGGATGCGCCCCGTGTCGACGCTGGCCCCGTCGCGCAGGGGGCCCCGGCGACTGAAGCCGACCACACGGGCCCGGGTGCGCGCCGCGAGGGCTCGCACGACCGGATCGTCCATGTTCAGCACCGCCACATCGTCCGCTTCCTGGCGGGCCAGCAGCTCGGCCTTCGCGTCGACGTAGGCTTCGAAGCTGCCGTGTCGGTCCAGGTGGTCGGGTGTCACGTTCAGGATGACTGCCACGCGGGGTCGCAGGCTCGCGACCGCTTCGAGCTGGAACGAGGACACCTCGAGCACGGCGACGTCGAGAGCTTCTCCGACGAGGTCGAGCGCCGGCGCGCCGATGTTGCCGGCCGCGCGGGCGCGGAGCCCCGCCGCGCGCAGCATCGCCTCGATGAGCCGCACCGTCGTGCTCTTGCCGTTGGTCCCGGTGACAGCGATGAGCGGGATCCGCAGCGCTCGGGCGGCCAGCTCGATGTCGCCCCAGGCGCGCGGTGCCCCGGCGTAGCGCTCGCGCGGGACGCCGGGGCTCGGGACCACCAGATCGAAGTCGGCGGGGTTCGGGATCCCGGAGCCGGTGCGAATGTCGACGTTTCGTCCGAGGGCTGTCAGGGCTTCGATCGTGGCGGGATCGCCGAAGCTCGTCGCCGGGCGTTCGTCGACGGCCACGACCCGCGCGCCGCGCGCCGCACAGAAAGCTGCGGCGCTTCGGCCGGTCATGCCGAGGCCGATCACGAGCACCTTCCATTCGCCGATCGAGGCGAGCCCATCGTCGACGCGGGCCTCCTCGTTCAACGCAGCTTCAGTGACGACAGCGCGACGAGCCCGAGGATGATCGAGACGATCCAGAAACGGACCACGATCTTCTGTTCGGGCCAGCCCAGCTCTTCGTAGTGGTGATGGATGGGTGTCATCAGGAATACACGTTTCCCGGTCAGCTTGAACGACGTCACCTGGATCATCACCGAGACGGTTTCCATCACGAAGATGCCGCCGACGACGGCCAGCAGGACTTCCTGACGGATCAGGACGGCGATGGTTCCCAGTGCGCCGCCGAGCGCCAGGGCGCCGACGTCTCCCATGAAGAGCTCGGCGGGGGAGGCGTTGAACCACAGGAAGCCCAGCCCGCCACCCACGAGTGCGCCGCAGAAGATCGCCAGCTGGCCCGCTCCGGGCACGTACTTGATGGAGAGGTAGTCGGCGATCACCGCGTGTCCGGCCGCGTACGCGAGCAGCAGGAAGGTCGCGCCCGCGATCATGACCGGGCCGATGGCAAGCCCGTCGAGGCCGTCGGTCAGGTTCACCCCGTTGCTCGCGGCCACGATGATGAAGGCCGCGAGCGGCACGTAGAAGATGCCCAGGTTCGGTGTGAAGTCCTTGAAGAAGGGGACCGCGATCTCGCTGTCGAAATTGGGGTCGGTGTAGATCGCGAAGCCCACGCCCAACGCCAGGACGGTCTGCCAGAAGAGCTTCATGCGCGCGGAAACGCCGGCGCTGCTGCCTTCCTTGACCTTCTTGTAGTCGTCGATGAAGCCCAGCACGCCGTAGCCGGTAGTGAGCCCCAGCAGGATCCAGACGAAGCGGTTGTCGAGCTCGGACCACAGCAACACGGAGACCACCAGCGCGAGCAGGATCAGCAGCCCACCCATGGTCGGCGTGCCGGCTTTGGCCTGGTGGGCGGGGCCGATCTCGCGGATCGGCTGTCCCACGCGCAACGCGTTCAGGCGGCGAATCAGCCAGGGCCCCACCATGAAGCTGATGAAGAGCGCCGTCAGGGTCGCGGCGGCCGTGCGGAAGGTGATGTAGCGGACGACGTTGAACGCGCCGAACTGCTCTGCGAGCGGATAGAGCAGGTGATACAGCATCTAGGTCGTCTCCCTGCGAAGCGCCTCGACGACGCGTTCGAGCTTCATGGCCCGCGATCCCTTGACCAGGACCCAGTCCCGTTCACCGAGTCTTTCGCGAACCATCCGGTTCGCGTCGTCGGCATCGGCGGCTATTCGCGCATGCTCCTCGTTCATCCCAGCATCGTGCGCTCCGGCGACGACGAGGGTCGCGCGCTGTCCGATGGCGACGAGCTGCGCGATTCCCAGCTCGGCCACCCAGCGTCCCGTGTCGCGGTGGGCGTCGTCACCGGTGTCCCCGAGCTCGCCCATGTCGCCGACCACCGCGACGCCCCGGCCCGGGCCCGCGAGCGAAGCCAGGGCTTCGAGCGAGGAACGCATGGAGATGGGATTGGCGTTGTAGCTGTCGTCGATGACCGTCGCCTCCCCGGAGATGGCGCCGATGGGATAGGGCGCCATGCGCCCGGCGGGCGGGCGGTAGGTGGTGAGCCCAGCGATCACGTCGTCGAGACCCACCCCGGCCGCGATGGAGGCCGCGGTGGCGGCGAGGGCGTTGGTCACGGTGGTCGCCCCGAGTCCGGTGACCTGCACCCGAGCCGATCCGGCCGGCGTGACGAGTTCGAAGGAGAAGGCGCCGGTCGAGACGAAGCGCGCGTCCCGGGCGCAGATCTCCGCCTCGCGCTCGCAGCTGTACCCGATCTTCCGGCCGGGGAAGGGCTCGCCCTGGGCGGACGCCAGCGGGTCGTCGAGGTTGACGACGGCGACGCCGTCCGCGGACAGCGCTCGGTAGAGATCACCCTTCTCGTTCGCGATCTCCTCGCGGCTCCCGAGGAACTCGATGTGCGCAACGCCCACGTTCGTTACGAGTGCGACATCGGGCTTCGCGATGGCGGCGAGTCGCGCGATCTCGCCCCGGTGGTTCATGCCCAGCTCGACGACGGCTCGCTCGTGGGTGGTTTCGCGTCGCAGCAGGGTGAGGGGCAGCCCGAAGTCGTTGTTGAGGTTGCCCTCGGTCTTGAGGCAGGGGCCGGCTGCGCGCAGGATGGCGGCGCACATCTCCTTGGTGGTGGTCTTGCCCGACGAGCCGGTGATCGCGACGACGGGGCCTGCGAAGCGCGCGCGGTGACCCGCGGCGACGGCGCCCAGCGCCGTGGTCGTGTCGTCGACTTCGATCACGGCGACGCCGTCGGCGGCCGCGGCGTCGAAGCGGTCCTTGAGCACGACGACCGCAGCGGCGCCGGCGTCCGCCACCTGCTGCACGAAGCGATGGGCGTCGTGATTGGGCCCGACGATGGCCACGAAGAGGTCTCCGGCACCCGCCTGGCGGCTGTTGATGACCGTGCCGCGAATCTCGGCGTCGTCCGAGCCCCCCGCGAGCCGACCGCCGGACCAGCGCACGACGTCTGCGACGGTGAAGGGTTCGCTCATCGCGGGGCCCCTGCGTCGGCGCGCGCCCGGCGCCAGCTGGCCAGGGCTCGACCCGCTTCCTCCCGGTCGTCGAACGGGAACTTGTGGCGCCCGATGATCTGATAATCCTCGTGACCCTTGCCGGCGAGCACCACGGTGTCGTCGGGTCCGGCGATGGCGATGGCGAGATCGATGGCTTCCCGGCGATCGATGGTGAGCGCGTAGGCGCCGTCGCTCGTGTCGAGCTCGTCCGCAGGGACCCGTTCGCGTCCGGCGAGACCCGCCTCGACGTCCCGCAGGATCTGTTCCGGGTCCTCGGTGCGCGGATTGTCGCTCGTGGCCACGATGCGGTCGCTCGACTTGGCGACGGCCTGGGCCATCAGCGGTCGCTTGGCGCGGTCGCGGTCTCCACCGCAGCCGAAGACCGTGATGAGCCGTCCGCGGGTGAGAGGTCGCACCGCATCGATCAGCTTCTCGACGGCGTCCGGCGTGTGGGCGTAGTCGACGATCACCGTGGGCGAATCGGGTTGGGGGTCGACGACCTCCATGCGTCCGGGGACCTGCGGGCAGTGGCGCACGCCTTCGGCGATCGCTTCGTGGGGAAGCTCGAGGCCGACTGCGATCCCGCATGCGACCACGAGGTTCTCGAGGTTGAAGTCGCCGAGCAGAGGAAGCGAGACCTCGAGCTCACCTGAGGGTAGTCGCAGCCGCGCGCGCGTTCCCGCGAGCTGCACGTCGGCCTCGAGCAGCACCACCTCCGCCTCGACGCCGAGACGTCGCGTCGCGCGGATGACTCGCGCGCCCGCTTCCCGTGCCGCTGCGAGCGAGCGCTCCGCCGTGGCGTCGTCGATGTTGATGACCGCCACGCCGCCGGGGGCGAGGTGATCGCGGAAGAGCCGCAGCTTCGACTGCAGGTAGGAGTCCATGTTTCCGTGGAAGTCGAGGTGGTCCTGTGTGACGTTGGTGATGGCACCCACGCGGAAGCGGCATCCGCGTACCCGTCCCAGCTCGAGGCCATGGGACGAGACTTCCATCACCACCGCGTCGACGCCGTGGGTCCGCATCGCCCGCAGGACCTGTTGCAGGTCGAGGCTTTCGGGCGTGGTGTTCACCGCACGCAGGCTTTCGCTCGCGTAGCGGATGGCGACGGTGCCGATCAGCCCCGTGGCCCGGCCCGCGCGCGCGAGGATCGATTCCACGAGATAACTGGTGCTGGTCTTGCCGTTGGTTCCCGTGATCCCGACGAGGGCCAGCTCGTCAGCAGGGTCGCCATAGAAACGGGCGGAGATCGGTGCCATCGCGCGTCGGCTGTCGGGCGTAGCCACGACGGGCACATCGCGGCCGCTGGCGCGAACTGCGGCTTCCGCGCGTTCTGCGTCCTCGACGAGCAATGCCGCCGCACCCAGGGAGAGAGCGGCGTCGAGATAGTCATGACCGTCGCTGACCGCGCCGACCATGGCGACGAAGAGATCGCCCGGTGACACCTTGCGCGAGTCGTAGGTGATGCCCCGGATGACGGGGTCGAGCCCGGACTGCGCCTGCGTGGGCGCCAGCTCGACGGGCAGGGACGAAAGCAAGAGGGAGAGCCGCATCACCCCTCCTCCTTCGAGACTGTGCCCCTTTGTTCGGGACCCGCCGAGAAGCGCAGCTTGATGCGCAGCTCCTCTCCCACGAGGATCGTTCCCGGCGCCGGGTGTTGCTCGACGGCCAGACCCCGTCGGTCGCCCTCGAGTTCCAGGACGAGCGCGTCCTCGGCCGCCATGCGTCTCGCGCTGTCGAGGGTCTCGCCTCGGAAGTCCGGGACCAGGTGCGTTCGATGTGGAACCGGGCGAGCTGCGACGCTCGCCGCGGCGGAGACCGGGGGTAGCGACGCCGGGACCGCTGCGGAATGGGCCGGTGCGGCTGCGATCCGCGTGGCGACGGCAGGTTTCGGTGCGGGTTCCGCGGCTGTCTCGAGCACCTGGGTCCGGCCGGCGAGTTCCGGCGGGGCGCGCCTTGCCGCCTTCTTCGCAGTGTTCCGGGTCGGCGGGGTCGTCCCGGCCGCCGGCTTCTCCTCGAACTCGCTGCGCTCTGCCACCAGGGTGCGGAAGGGAACGGGCCGCAGGCGCGCCGGCTCGGTCACGATGCCGAGCTGGGCCAGCTGCGCGGACGCCACCTGCGCGAAGAGCGGGGCGGCGTGGTCGCCGCCCCCGTGCGCCGGTCCCTGGGGCTCGTCGATCACGACCGCAATCGCGAGCGCCGGATCGTCCGCGGGGGTCACGCCGATGAACCAGGCGAGGTAGCGGCTGTGCGAATAGCGACCGGCAGACGCGTCGAACTTCTGCGCGGTTCCCGTCTTGCCGGCGACGCGCAGCCCGGTGAGCGCGGCGCGGCGGCCCGTGCCAGAAGCACTGACCACCGATTCCATCATCTGCAGGGTGGTCCTCGCGGCGTCGCGGGACACGACCCGGTGACCGACCTCCCGGGGCAGCACTTCCCACTCGCCGTCCTTCTTGCGCAGAGCGTCCACCAGGCGGGGCTTCTGCCAGACGCCGTTGTTGGCCAGAGCGGCGGTGGCAGCGGCGAGCTGTACCGGCGTCACGCTGATGCCCTGGCCGAAGGAGATCGTCGCGTGGTCGACGGTCTTCCAGTCGCGATAGCTGCGCAGGATCCCGGAGGACTCCTGGGGAAAGCCGCTTTCGGTGCTGCGGCCGAAGCCGAAGCGGCGCAGCACCTCGTAGTGGCGGCGTGCCTCGAGACGCTGGCCGATCAGCACCGCGCCGACGTTGCTCGAGACCTGCAGCACCTCGGACAGGTCGATGACGCCGTAGGGCCGGTGGTCTCGCACGGTCTTGCCGGGGACCCGGAGCCAGCCCGGACCGGTGTCGAAACTCTCGTCGGGCCGGACGACCCCGGCGTCGAGTGCACCCGCTACCAGGAAGGCCTTCATCGTCGAGCCGGGCTCGAAGGCGTCGAGGAAGGCACGTGACCGGGTGCTCGGGAAATCGAGCTGGCGGAACACGTTGGGGTCCGTGGGCGGCCATTCGGCCAGGGACAGGATGTCGCCGGTCTTGGGGTCGAGGGTCACGGCCACGCCACCCCGGGCGCCGCTGCGCTCGACGGCAGCGGCCAGTGCGCCTTCCGCGGCGGCCTGCAGTGTGGCGTCCAGGGTGAGCCGCACGTCGTTTCCCGCCATGTCGCGGGGCAGAGACGGGTCGACTACCAGCAGCCGCCGGTCGGCGGTGCGTTCGACGATCACGGCGCGTTCGCGACCGCGCAAGGTGCGGTCGTGCTGCTGCTCGATGCCGCGAACACCCTCGCCGTCGATGTTGGCAAAGCCGACCAGCTGCCCCGCCAGGGCACCCGCCGGATACGCGCGCCGCGGCTCCTTGAGGATGCCGACGCCGGGCAGCTCGAGCTCGCGTACTCGCTCCGCCTCGTCCCGGGTGACCCAGCGCTTGACGAAGCTGAAGCGCTGGCGTCGCTCGAGCTGCCCCGCCAGATCCCGGGCGTCCAGATCGAGGATCCGCGCCAGCGCGCCGGCCGTCTGCGCGCGGTCGTCGAGGTCGTCGGGCACCACGTAGATCGAGGGGGACTGCACGGTCACGGCCAGCTCGACACCCCGCCGGTCGACGATCAACCCGCGCGGTGCGGAAAGGCGAAGCACCGTGTGGATCTGGCGCTCGCCCCAGCCCTTGCCGCGCGAATCGAAGACCGTCAGGTGGGTGGCCCGCGCCGCCAATACGAGGAACGCAGCCAGGAACAGCAGGCACAGGAGCCGGAGCCTTCGCGACGGACCCGAAAGAGTCGCGGCCCTCACGGGCGCGCCTCCCGACGGTTGGCGGCGGCCAGCTCGAGTGCAGGCGGCTGCGGGGATCGCGCGAGCTCCGTTGCGGGCGGGGCCGCGACGGCCGGGAGCGGCGCGCCCGAGGTACCCGGTGCAAGGTCGATCAGTCGTTCGGCACGCCGGAAGCCCAGTTCGTTGGCACGTCGCGCCAACTCGGCGGGGTCACGCAGTCTCCGCATCAGGACAGTGAGCTCGCGCTCCTCCTGTTCGAGACGGAGCTCGGTTTCGAACGACTTCGCGCGAGCCAGTCGCATTCGGATGACGTCCACGCGCAGTCCGGCGAGGAAGAGTGCGCCGATCAACGCGGCCGCCAGCACCGGCAGCCACGAGGTTCCACGCAGTCGACCCGGTGCGCGCGCGACGTCGAGTCCGATCAGGTTGATGGCCGGGTTCGCGGCCGCGCGGGCCGACGTGCGCGCGGCCCAGCGATCGACCGAGCGGCGAAGCTCCTGCCGCGCTCGCGTGGTGGCGGCGCGCGTGCGCCGCCCGTCGAGACGTGCGCGCAGGGGTCGCATCACGCGCATGCCGATTCGCGCGAGCAGGCCCGTCTTCCGCCTCACGCTTCTCGAGTTGCGACGCGTCATGCCGTCGCTCCTCCCGCCGCTACGCGCTCCGCGGCGCGCAGATGAGCCGAGCGCGCGCGCGGGTTGGCGGCGCTCTCTTCGTCGGCGGGAACCACCGGTCGTCGGGTCACGACCTTCAGGGTCACGCTGCCACCACAGACGCAAACGGGGGTACGGGGAGGGCAGGTGCAGCCCTTCGCCGCGTCCCGGAAGTGGTTCTTGACCACGCGATCTTCCATCGAGTGATACGAGATCACGACCACGCGTCCGCCCGGGCGCAGCACCGTCACGGCAGCATCGAGGCCCTCGCGCAGTGCGCCCAGCTCGTCGTTGACGGCGATTCGCAGGGCCTGGAAGACGCGCGTCGCGGGGTGATGACGGCGACCACCCCCTACTCGCGCTTCCTGGATGACGCGGAGGAGGTCCGCGGCGGTCTCGAGCGGGGCTTCGCGCCGTGCCTCGACGATTGCGCGCGCCAGGCGCTTCGAGCCGGGAAGCTCCCCGTAGTTCTGGAAGGTCTCCTGCAGTCGCGCCTCGGACGCGCGGCGCAGCAGATCCGCCGCGGTCTCACCGCGGGTCGGGTCCATTCGCATGTCGAGGGGCGTGGCGGCGGTCTCTTCGGCCGTGCCGCCGAAGCGGAAGCCGCGCCCGGCTGTGTCGAGTTGGAACGACGAGACTCCGAGGTCGAGCAGCACGCCGTCGACGCCCTCGATACCCAGCTCCGCGAGACAGGGGACGAGGTCGCGGAAGGAGGCGTTCACCGTGCGAACGCGATCGCCGAATCCGACGAGCCTCTCCGTTGCTGCGGCCAGGGCGTCCGGGTCGAGGTCGAAGCCGACGAGCAGCCCATTCGGCGCGATGCCCTCGAGGATGGCCTCGGCGTGTCCGCCGCCGCCCAGGGTTCCGTCCACCACGACCCCACCGGGCTTCAGGTTCAAGTAGCCAATGCTCTCTTGGAGAAGGACGGGGCGATGAGCGAATTCGCTGGCCACGAGGAGCGGGGCGCCTCCCGTCTTGATGCCTCCTGGGAGACGGGATGGAGGTGAGAGGACTTCGACTCGTCCAGTCGTTCAGAGAGAGAGAAAGAAGAGTGGGGTGCCCCGAGAATCCGAACCGTGGTGCGTACCCCCCAGTAACCGCACCACAGCCGTACTGTGGACTCCCGGGGACCCCTACCTCTTCCATTGGAGAGGTCGCCCTCTCCAATCCCCCCAAAAACCAAGCTCTTACGAGCTGGAAGAACTGTCGTCGACCTCTTTCTGGATCTGCCCGAGGTTGCCCAGGGTGAGCGCCTGTGCCGCCTCGAACCGTTCGTTGTTCCAGATCTCGATCTTGTCCAACACGCCGGCCAGGGTGATCTTGCCTTCCAAGCCTGCGTGGTCTCGAAGTACTGCCGGGATCGTGATCCGTCCCTGGCCATCGACGGGGCACTCGGTGCAGCCGCCGATCAGGAAGCGCTGGTAGTTCTGGACGTGAGGAAGGAGGCTCGACTTGGCGGCCAGACTCTTCTCGATCTCGTCCCAGGTGTCGGCGGGATAGAGCAGGAGGTGATCCTTGCCTCGAGTCAGGATCGGCGCTTTCTCGCCACCCAACTTTTGGATCTCCATCCGGAACCCCGCAGGGACGCTTACCCGTCCCTTGTTATCGAGTGTATGATCGAAGCGGCCTCGGAAAGACATGATTTGGTATGTGCCGCCTTCAATCCGGGGCCACTCTATACCAATGAATCCCACCCGACTAGTCTTTTGTGCCTCCCGATCCCACTTTTTCTGGGCCGAATTTCGCAATTGATTCGCGACCGCGACAACTTTCTCGAGGTCTTGTGTCCTTCGTCCGGTGGTTGCGCAGCCGCCGGTCCCATCGAACGCCGAGCGCGGCCGAAACCGGCTCTGGCGCGCCTTCCGACCAGGACCGAGTGGGCTCGAGTGGGATGAGCGGGTAGGACCGAATGGGATGGAGTGGGGCGCCAGCGGCGGGGACCGCTGGCTCCGGATTGCTGCGGGTGGGCGGCGCGTCTGCCCCCCGCGCTGCTAGCTGGCGAAGCCGGAGGCTTCGCTTGCGACGGAAGCCGAAATCCCAAGACCGGGTCTTGGGTCGGCTCCTAGCTCGCGCCGAGTCCGGGGTAGCGGCCGCCATGCACCGCGGCGACCCGGTCGACGATCCACCGCAAGCTCGAGCCGGGCGCCAGCTCGCCGTCTTCGCCAGTGTTTCCGCGCTGTTGGCTCGTCATCTCGGACACGACGGCACGCGTGCCCTGCATCAGGCTGGCGGCCGAATAGCCCCCCTCCAGCACGAAGGCGATGCGCCCGCCGCACAGCTCGTCGGCCAGGGAGCGGACGATCGCCGTCATGGCCCCGTAGCCGGACTCGCTCAGCTCCATCGACGCCAGGGGATCGTCCCGATGCGCGTCGAAGCCACAGGAGATCAGGATCATCTCGGGCGCAAAGCCCCGGGCCACCGGCGCCAGGATGCGGCGCAACACCCCGCCGTATTCGAGGTCGCCGCAGCCCGCGGGCATCGGGACGTTGACCGTCGTTCCCTCGCCGCGTCCGCGACCGGCTTCCCCGAAGTCGCCCGTGCCCGGGTAATAGGGGAACTGGTGGGTCGAGAAGTAGAGCACCGACGGGTCGTCTTCGAAGCTGTGCTGGGTACCGTTCCCGTGATGGACATCCCAGTCGCAGATCAGGATCTTGCCGACACCACACTCGGCCTGGAGTGCTCGCGCTGCCACGGCGACGTTGTTGAACAGACAGAAGCCCATGGCGCGGTCGTTCTCGGCGTGGTGGCCGGGTGGACGAACGGCGGCGATCCCCGAGCGAGCCTGGCCCTCGGCGACGCTGCGGAACAGATCGATGGTGCCGCCCGCGGCGAGTCGCGCGACGGAGAAGCTGTCCCGGCAGGCGTAGGTGTCCGGGTCGAGCTGTGTGCGCGCGCGCTCTGCGGTCTGGCGCACCTCGTCCCAGTGGTCGCGCTCGTGTACGCGCAGGATCTCGTCCGGCTCGGCTTCGCGCGGCACGCTGCGCTCGATCCGGTCTTCGAACTCGGCCAGGGCCTGCTCGACGGCGATCAGCCTCTCCGGCCGCTCCGGGTGTCCGTCGGGCCCCTGGTGGTCCCGGTAGCGGGGGTCGCTGACGACGCGAATCAGGCCGGGATCGTCCATGACCATGGATTCTAGTCGAAGTCCGGGGGGCGACCCCCGAGCCCGCCGGGCCGCGAGTTACAATGCGCTCGTGACACGACCTCGCTGCATCGCCATCACGGGCCTGAATACATTTCTGGGCCAGCGCCTCGCCGAACGACTGCTCGCGCAGCCGGACGCGCCGCGCGTGGTCGGCATCGACTTGCGGCGACCGTTGCGCCTCGAAGGTCAGGTCTCGTTCCGGCGAGTGGATCTCACCCATCCCACCGCAGATGGCGAGGTGGCTTCGGTGCTGTCGGACGAGCGGGTGGACGTACTCGTCCACTGCGCGTTCCGCAGCTCACCGACGGCGGACCGGGAGTACGATCACGAGCTCGAAACCATCGGCAGCCTGCATGTCATGCACGCCTGCTCGGCAGCGAAGGTGCCGCGACTGGTCATCGCCTCTTCGACGATGCTGTACGGGCCGCGCGCCACCAATCCGAACTTCTTGTCCGAAGAGCACGCGCTGGTGGGCCATCCGCACGCCCACTGCATCCAGAATCGCGTGGAGGCCGAGAAGCTGCTCGGTGAATGGGCGCCGCGGCATCCGGACGTGGAAGTGTGCGTGCTTCGGCACTGCTGGGTCATGGGACCGAGCTACGTCGATCACGTGGTTCGCTACTTCGAGCGCCCGGTCATCCCGGTGGTGTTGGGCTACGACCCGCTGCTGCAGTTCATCCATGAAGACGATCTGCTGCGCAGCTTCGAGCGCGCCGCGCTCGAGCATCACGTCGGAGTCTTCAATGTCGTGGGTCGCGGCGTCCTGCCCTTGTCGACCCTGTTGGCCCTGGCCGGGAAGCGCGCGCTTCCGCTGCCCGCTCCCCTGCTTCACCGCCTTGCGAACGTTCCGTCCCAGGGGCAGACCGGGGACCTCCCCGAAGGCTTCTTCGACTATCTTCGCTATCTCTGGGTGGCCGACGGCGAGCGCGGCTGGCACGCCTTCGGTGAGCCCGTGTACACGACGAAGGAGGCCTGGATCTCCTTCGTCTCGTCTCGACGCCTGCAGCGCTTCCGCTAGCGGAAGAAGCGGATCGGAGTTTCAAATTGGAGGGACCGTTGGCAGGGTCGGGCACCGGATCGGCCACACCGCCCGGTGAGGACGAAGAGCTCGAAGTCTTGCATCTCGCACTGCGGGATCTGCGCCGCGAGATTCGCCTGCGGACCGGGGACGCGTCGGTCGCGGCGCCGGACGCGGTGGGTGCACCCGCGACGACGACCGACCTGCCGGAGGAGTTCGACTGGCTCGGTCTGCTGCAGGAGCTTCGCCACCGTCTCGGGACTCTCGGCATGGTCGAGCGTTCGGGCGAGGTCGACGAATTCGGCATGGACGACATCACCCTGGACCGCTCGCGGGTCTTGCTGGACTTCCTGATGGATCGCTACTTCCGCGTCGAGGTGCTGGGACTCGACGCCCTCGATCCCGAAGTGCCGAACCTGCTGGTGGCGAACCGGTCCGGGCTACTTCCCTACGACGGACTGATGCTTTCCCACGCCGTCGAGCGTTGGCACCCGCGGCGCGAGCGACCGCGCTTCCTGGTGGCGGACTGGCTGATCACGCTTCCCTTCGCCCAGCCCTATCTCGCGCGCCTGGGTGGGGTGCGCGCGTGTCGCGAGAACGCGGACCGCCTGTTGCGCAAGGGGCACTCGGTCATCGCGTTTCCCGAGGGCGAGAAGGGAGCGGCCAAGGTCTTCGCCGAGCGCTACGCGCTGAAGCGCTTCGGCCGCGGCGGCGTGATCCGCGCCGCCGTCGAGAATCGTGTTCCGCTCGTGCCGGTTGGCATCGTGGGCGCCGAAGAGGCGCATCCCATCCTGTTCAAGGCGTATACACCGGCGCGGGCCGTGGGCCTGCCCTTCTTGCCGGTGACCCCGACCTTTCCCTGGTTGGGGCCGGCGGGTCTGTTGCCATTTCCGACCAAGTGGATCGTCAAGGTGGGTGAGCCGATCCCGCTCGACGACCTCGAAGTCGGCGCGCTCGATGACGAGCTGCTCGTGTCGAGGCTCACCGAAGAGCTGCGCGGCTGCATCCAGGACCTGGTGAACGACGCCCTCGAGCGGCGCGAATCGGTCTGGGGCTGAAGCGGCCTGGGCTGAACCGGGGTTCCAGCTTGCTGCGGGTGCGCGGCTTTCTGCCGCGAACGTTCCTAGTGCACGTCGTCCGGTTGCTGGGCGGCTTCTCTTCGCTCGTAGACTTTTTCCAGGGTCTCGACCGCTTCGGCGACGCGCTCGAGGTTGCGGTTCAGGGCCTGGATGTCCGAACGGCGGGGTAGGTCGAGTAGCTTGAAGACCCGCTCCATCGACTTCTGAACCATCTGCTCGAAGTCGGGCGATGCGTAGGCGATCCAGTCGCTGAGGCTGCGGGTGGCGTCCCGTCGACGGGACCCGTCGTGTCCTGCTCCCTGCCCATCCGGTCCCTCGTGTCCGTCCGCGCCGACGAAGCGTCGGAAGCGGTCCTGGAAGTCGCCGATGTTCTCGCTGGCGTCGTCGACGCTCTTGCGAAGGGCGTCGTAGAGCGCATCGCCCCCGCGCCCGAGGATCTGCGTGAGGAGACTGCCCGAGACGTTCGAGTTCGAGCGTTCGCTGTCGACGAGGATCTGCGAAAGCGCGACGTTGGTGATGTCCTCGCCCGTCTCGTTGTCGATGACGCGGACTTCCTGGCCTTCGTCGATCAGCTCGGCGATGCCCTTGAGCGTGATGTATCGGCTCGTGTCGGTGTTGTAGAGCTTTCGGTTCGCGTAGCGCTTGATCAGGATCGCCATGAAGCTCTCAGTTCTCCTTTGGCGAAGCCGAGCGGGGTACCCGCGAATGAGGCACACGCTAGCAGGAGGAGCATCAGCCCTGCACGTCGACTCGTTGTACGCGGCTGCGCCGCAGGGGGACCGGATCTTCGCTCTTCGCGTCGTCCTCGGTTCCCGCAGTCTTCGTACCGGCCTTCTCGGTGCCGGCCTTCGCTGCCCCGGCCTTCGCTGCCCCGGCCTTCTCCGTCCCGGCTGGAGAGGTGGCGCGCCGCCTTCGCGGGGACTTCTTTCGCGGGGACTTCGGCGCTTCGGGTTCCTGGCTCCCCGGCGCGGCCGTCCCGTGCCGGCGGAAGCCGAATTCCCACAGGATCTCGCGCAGCCCGAGGAAGGTGCGCAGTACCGCGCGCGCGTCGGGGTCGCGACTCGCGCGCTTCTCCCAGCGTCCGATCTCCTGGTCGAGTGCGTCGAGGATCGCCGTCATGACGGGCATCGGAACATCGCCACCGCCGTCTCGAAACGCCTGCGACTGCTCGTCGAGCAGGCTCGACAGGCTGCGCAGCGCGAACTGCGCCTCGCGCGGCATGCCGCTCCAGCCAAGCGTGGCGGCGTCGACGAGAGCCTGTAAGGCTGCCAGCGCTTCGGCGACCGCGCGGCGGCCGTGGCGTCGCGCACGCTCGAGCGCCTGGGAGGCGCTTTCCGGGGCGGGCGAGTCCGTGCGAGTGGACTCACGACTCGATTCACGAACCGGCATCGGAGGCTCCCGCCTGGCTCGAAGGAAGTCGCAGGTTTCGGAAGAGCACGTCGCCGATGCGGACCAGTCCGTCGAGGTCGTGGATGTCCCGGGGAAGCTCGGGGATCCGCGCGAACAGCTTGCGATCGCGTTCGGTCTGGTCGCGTAGGGCGGATGCGCTGCGTTCGTCCTGCTGCACGAGCGAAGCGTATCGCTTCGCCAGCTCCACCGCCGAACGCGCCGCGGCACGCGGGTCGCCGAGCTCCGTATCCCCTGGATTCGCGGCGTCTGCGGCAGACAGGGCCGCCGCGAGGGCGTCGAGATCCGCGGTCTCGACCGGACCCTGCGAAAGCCCGTCCGGGACCGACTCGCCGTCGGGCCACAATCGCATTCGGTTCATGAGGACGCCCTCGACGGGGACGCCCGTGCCCCGCATCCGCGCCAGGAACTCGAAAGCCGAGCGCGCGGTCTGCGGACTCGGTCCGGCGACGACCAGGAATGCGGAAGTCGGGCCGAGCAACAGCCGACGCACGTGGGTGGCGCGATCCTTGAAGCCTTCGGACATTCCTTCGAGTGCGAGCAGGAACTCCGAGATGTCTTCGAGGAATCCGACGCCCGAGACCCGCTCCACGATCTGAAGTACGCGCTGGCTGGTACGGTGGAAGAGCTTGAACCCGAAGCGTCCGGCTGCCATGGCTGGATGGACGAGCAACTGGACGAGGCGGCTGTCGAGGAACTCCACCAGACGCTGGGGTGCTTCGAGGAAATCGAGCGCATGTTGCGAAGGCGGCGTGTCCACCACGATCAGGTCGTACTGTCCTCCCTCCGAGAGCTCGTGGACCTTTTCCATGGCCGCGTACTCGGCGCTGCCCGCAAGGGCGTCGGACACGTGCTGGTAGATCGGGTTGTCGAGGATGCGCGCCCGGGTCTTCTCGTCGTCCGCAAAGCGCTGGACGAGTCCGTCGAAGGTGCTCTTCATGTCGAGCATGATCGTGTCGAGTCGACCGCTTCCCTGGATCTCGAGCGTCGTCCGAGCGGCCTCGCTCAGCGACTGGACGGCGCCGCGCGCGTCGCTCGAAGGGGGGTCGATGCCGAGGGCGTCGCAGAGGCGGCGCGCGGGGTCGATAGTCAACGCCACGACGCGCTGGCCTCGTCGCGCCGCTTCGACGGCGAGCGCGGCGGCGACCGTCGTCTTGCCGACGCCGCCGGTTCCGACGACGACGAGGATCTTCCGTTCGTGGAGCAGGTCTCCGAGCCGGTCGCTGGGCAGGCTGGCGGGCTTCGGTGCCGAATCGGTGAAGGTCTCGACGCTCACGCTGGGAGGCCTCCGGCCGCGAGGATCGGCTCGGCGAAGTCCGCCAGTGGGCCGGCGCCGGTGATGCCGCCCGGGCAGTAGGGCAGGATCACCAGCGGGCGATCGCAGTCCCGGCGGATCTGCTCGACATAGCCGGCGTTCAGCTGATGGCGAGCGCGCAGGTAGCTGGCGCAGGTCGCGAGCACGGAAGGCCGAGGGAGACCGCCTAACGCCACGGCGTCGTCGATCGCGTGCAGACGGGTATCGAGGTCGTCGGGTACGCCCGGCGGAAACGGCGGCGGTGCAACCGCGTTCACGACGACGCGATCGATCGCGATGCCGATGTCGGACTGCGCGCGCTGGACCAGCTCGGCGGTCTCTCTCGCGGGCAGTTCCTCGGCCAACGCCACGGGCAGCAGCAGTGTCTGCTCGGGGTCGAGGATCAGTTCCTCGACCAGGTGTGCATGGCCCCGCAGCGGTCCCGCGCGTACGGCGTTTCCCACTACGCGCGGTACGTCGAGGAAGGTGAGTCCGTGACCCGTCGCCGGCGCGTCGACGACGATCAGCTCGTAGCGCGGGCGACCCGCGTCCTGCATCTGGGCGAGGTGCCACACCTTGCCCAGCGTGATCAGCTCGCGCCAACCCGGCGCCGCGTTCAGGAGCTGCGCGAAGCCCTTGTTGCGCATGACGAGGTCGACGAGCCCGCGCACGCGAAGCTGCAGGCCCAGGTATTCCGCCAGAGCCTCGTGCGGGTCGATGTGGATCGACGTCAGCCCGGGGATCAGCTCGCTGCCCGCGTAGCCCACCGGCGGATGCCCCGGCGAGATGAACTGGGGCACCTGCTCCTGACCTCCGACCTCGGCGATCAGTACGGACCTTCCCTGGCGGGCCGCGGCGACGGCCAGCGCGGCAGCCACGGTCGTCTTGCCCGTGCCTCCCTTGCCCGTGACGATGACCAGGCGTCGGTCGAGGATGGGAGTCAGTTCCGGCGCCATGGGAAGCTTCCAGAGGCAGGGGAGGAATTCGGAGCCCAGGGGATGGAGCGCTCAAGCGATTTCGCAGCTGGTCCGAAACGCCAAGCGGGTCCGCGCGCTTGCCGATTTCGAAGCTAGCACACAGCGTTGGGTCCAATTTCGACCAGGGTCGGGGAGGACCGGGGACGCCGTGATCGTTGAGTGCAGTAACTGCGATACGCGATTCCAGCTCGACGACGCGCGGATTCCGTTGCGCGGAATTCGGGTGCGTTGCTCGCGTTGCAAGGAGGCGTTCTTCCTCGAGCATCCGGACGCCAGCCGCGAGGACGCGGTGAACGATGTCGCCGAGCAGGCGACCCGAGTCTCGACACCGGACGCGACCCAGGACCTGCAGTCGCGGGCGCCCGGTACCCCTGCGTCCCACTCCGAATCCGACGAGGACGACTGGGAGTTCAACGGCTCGTTGCCCGGGGGAGACTCGAACGGGGAGAGTCGCAGCGGGCGCGTGGCGGCGCCCGTCCCCGCGCCCGCACCTCCGCAAGAGGCGGCGGGCTCCGAGATCGACGACGACCTCGGTGTGGACGAAGACGAGATCCAGGTGCCCGGGCTCGGAGTCGACGACATGTCGGTCGACGACGATGACGATGACTTCGTCAGCGGGCTCGACCTGGCCGAAGGGGGTGCCGCCAGCCCGGAGGCACAGGCCGCAGCGGAGTCCGTGGATCTCGGTGCGGATGCGGACGTCGAGAGCGAGAGCGACTTTGGCGACATGAGCGACTTCTCGTCGCACGGGGACGGGCCCGCGCCAGCTCCGACCGCCCCGGCTGCGGCTCCCGCGGCGACGCAGGCCGCCCAGAAGACAGCCCAGACGGCACCCCGGACAGCGCCTGCCCAGGAGATCGGGGAGCCCGAGGACTGGGACTTCTTCAGCGACGACTCCCAGGAAGACAGCTCTCTCGGGTCCATGGACAACGCCATGGGCCGGGTCATGGAGGCGGTCGAGGATCCGTCCCGCATGCGTGCCCCCGCCCGCGACCCGGACCTCGGCAGTGTCGGGCAGGAGCACGGAGCGCGGCTTGCCGGACTTCGCAGCATCGGGCGCGGCCTGGGTTGGCTCGCGACTTGTGGATTGCTCGGACTCGGCATCGCGCGCGGGGTCATCGACGCGTCCACGACGACCCCGCAGCCCATGACCGGCGTCGACTTCGGAGACTTCGAGGCGCAACAGGTTCGCGGCGCCTGGCTCGAAACCGCGCGTTCGACCGACGTCTACGCGGTGAGCGGGGACCTCGTGAACGACAGCACCGAGGCGCGGATGCCCGGGACGAGCTTGCGGGTCTCCCTCGTCTCGCCCGATGGCAGCGAGATCGATCATCCCGCTGCGCGGGCCGGTCTGTTGATCGCCGAAGCCGATCTACGCGAGCTTCCCGCCGAGGACCTGGCGTGGGCGTACCAGCGCGCGGTATCCGATCTGGCGGTGATGCGCCTCGAGCCCGGTCAGGCGGTTCGCTTCCAGGCCCTCTTCGAAGGCGTGCCCGACGAGGCAACGGGTTTCGTGCTCGAGATGGAGGCCAGGTCGCCTCCGCTTCCGCCGCTGTCCGTCGAGCCGGACGAACCGGTGGAAGAGCTGTACCAGGGCGACGACCCGGACGCGGATATGGACCCGGTCCCGTCATTCTAGGAAGGACCCCTCTAGCGACCGGAATGGTTCGGGCATGCGAGGGGTGGGGGGGCGCAGGCGCGCCCGCGCCGAGGACGCCCCCATAAGGGGGTCCGGCGCAGGCGCGGGCGCCGGTCGACCCACCGCGCGCGC
>JAJDAN010000039.1 GCA_029261855.1 Deltaproteobacteria bacterium | reverse complement strand
CCTCCCCCTCCCGGGGCGGTGCTTCCTTCCCCTTGGCGGGTTCTTCGACCTCCCATCCGTCGCCGCCGCCCCCCCCCCCACCCCACCCCTCGTGACTGGGTTTGCGGTGCGCGTGCCGGGCCTACGCGCCGGGGCCTCAGGCGGCTCTCCTTCTGGGAGGGCTCCCGAACCTGGATTCCGAGGTGTCTCAGGGGATTGTCTCAACTGGCGGGGGCGCTGGGTCGAAACCGTCTGGTGCGGCCGGTTGCACCGGGGGGAGGGAGCATGCTCGCACTGCTTGGAATCAGCACGATCGCGTCGCTCGTTGCGAGCGCGGTCCTCGGCGTGCGCCTGCTCCGTTTGTATGCGCGAACTCGCCAGGTCCCGGAGCTCATCATGGGGAGCGCCTTCCTCGGCGCGGGTGTGGTCGGGTACGTGTTGATGCTGGCCGGCGCCGGCGCGGCGAGCCAGATGGCCGCGGAGACCGCGCGCTTGCTGTTCATGATCGGCTACGGGCTGATCAGCGGCGGAGTGATTCTCACCTACCTGTTCGTGTGGCGCGTCTTTCGTCCGGGCTCGACCCTCGCCAAGGTGTTCGTGGGGATCGTGTGTCCCGTGGTCGCTGTGACCGCGCTGCCGTCTGCGTTGCCGACCCTCGACGATCCGGGGCTGGCGATGGACGGAACGGCGCTGTTCGTCTTCTGGCTGGGGCACGGGGTGCGGATCGCTTGCGGTGTCTGGGGCACACTGGAAGCGGGTCACTACCATCTCGCCATGCGTCGGCGCCTGCGCCTCGGGCTGGCCGATCCCGTGGTCACCAATCGCATCGCGCTCTGGGGCGCGGCTTCCCTCGGCGGTGTCGTGATCTTCGCTTCGACGGCGATCGCGAACGCGGGGGGGTCGTCCATGGGCGCCATCATGACTGCGGGACAGATCGTGCTGATCTCGACGGTCACGCTCGCGGTCGCAGGCTGCCAGTGGCTGGCGTTCTTTACGCCCCGCTGGTACCGAAGCTGGATCGAGAACCGCGAACCGCAAGCCGCAATCTGAACCTCAGCGGCGGCGATTTCTTCCGCGCCGGAGCCCGTACAGGGTGAACAGCGCGACGGCGCCAGCGATCCCGGAGCCCGGCTCGGGGACGCTGTACTGCAGCTTGATGAAGCGCAGGTCGAGCTGGGCACCGAGCGCCTCGAGGCGCGCCGTGAGGCTTGCTTCGGATGCCGCGAGCCCGTCACAGCTGACGACCTGCTCGGCCAAGTTGAAGGGGGCGTCCGGGTCGCCGAAGAAGCCGCCCGTCGAGTCCATCAGCAGGACGCGGCGCCCCTCCGGGTCCGTGCAGGCCACGGACGGCGGGCCCGCGGCTCCGCCACCGGGTTCGCACGCCGTCGAGACGAGCGTCATCTCGAGGCCCAGGGCTTCGTTGGGCTCCCAGTCCTGGAACGACTGCGGATCCTCGGCGAGCAGGATCCCCGCCTGGTCCGGATCGAAGCAGCCATAGTCACCGGAGTCACCGGGCTCGAGGTCCAGCTGCTGCGTCACGGGGGACGCGCGAAAGAAGGACCACAACGGCATGGGCACCGCGGCCAGGAAGGGCGGGACCGGATCGGTCTGGACCTTCGTCGTCAGCAACGAGATGGCCGTCGGGACCGACAGCCCGTGACCGCGAACGCGACCGAAGGCCGTGAAGCCGCCGTTGGCGCTGTCGAGGCCCGTGTTGTCCACCAGGTTCACGAACCACTGGCTGTTGGCGCTGTTGGGTTGGCCTTCCAGCTTGGCCATGGCGATGGTGCCCGCGACGTTCGAGATGCAGGGCTCGTTGGGGACGTCGGGCTGTGTCTCGACGGGCTCGAAGAAGACGTCCCGGCTTCGAAAGCCGCCGGTCTGCATCACGAAGTCCGGCACGATGCGGTGAACCAGGCTGTCGTCGTAGTCGCCGCGCGAGATGTAGCCGCGGAAGTTCGCCACGGTCTGGGGTGCGACGTTGGAATACAGCTCGATCTGGAATGCGCCCAGGGGGGTCTGGACGAACACCGCCTCCCCATCGGCGACTGGCGTCAGATCGCAGCTTTCGAGGGTCGGGGGCGGGTCTGCGGCGAACGCGGTCAGCGGCATCCCCAGCAACAGCAGGACGACGGCGGGAGCCGCGGTCCATCGTCGCTCCGTCGCCTGTTTCCGCCCCGCGCGCATATTCTCGCCTTCCGCCAAGGTCCTGTCGCCGGCTTGCATGCGGCCGGCGACGCTAGCAGGCCGCACGCAAGCCCTCTGCGCTCGCTGGGCAGCCCGGCCATGCCGGCCAATTCGCTGTCTACGGTTGAACCGCTCCGGCCCGACTCGTGTCCATTCCACAGGCCCCGCCGGGCAGACCCGCGCGAATGCCCAGAACGCCTTGAATTTCCGGGTACTTCCCGGGTACTTTCCGGCCGCCCGGGCCGCCGCCGTGCGAGGGGGCAGCCGTACTTGAGTGAGTGACGCGATCCGGAGGAAGGTGATGTCGGAGGCACCCGTCGAGAACGTCGCAGAGCATGCAGCGGTCTGTAGCGAGCTCGTGAGCGAGGTGGGCAAGGTCCTCGTCGGCCAGGAGGCCATGATCGGGCGGCTGCTGGTGGGGTTGCTGACCGGCGGCCACGTGCTGCTCGAGGGCGTGCCCGGGCTGGCCAAGACCCTGGCGGTGCGCTGCCTCGCCCAGGCCATCGACACCGGCTTCTCGCGCATCCAGTTCACGCCGGACATGTTGCCGGCGGATGTGATCGGGACCGAGATCTTCAACCCGCGAGAGGGCACCTATTCGATCAAGAAGGGGCCCATCTTCTCGAACCTCGTCCTGGCGGACGAGATCAATCGCGCGCCGGCGAAGGTCCAGTCGGCACTGCTCGAGGCCATGCAGGAGCGGCAGGCGACGATCGGAGACACCACCTACACGTTCGATGAGCCGTTCCTGGTGCTGGCGACCCAGAATCCCATCGAGCAAGAGGGGACCTACCCGTTGCCCGAGGCCCAGGTCGACCGCTTCATGCTGAAGGTGAAGGTCGGCTACCCGACCCGGGACGAGGAACTCAAGATCATCGATCGCATGGCGAGCGGTCAGCCCGAGCCGGAAATCCGTCCGGTCACCGACCCGGCGCGCCTGCTGGCGGCCCGCAAGACCGTCGACCAGATCTTCGTCGACGACAAGGTGAAGGGCTACGTGGTGGATCTCGTGCACGCCACCCGGGATCCCGCCGCCGCCGGCTTGACCGACCTCGAGGGCATGCTCGAGATGGGCGCCAGCCCGCGCGCATCGATCAACCTCACGAAGGCCGCGAAGGCGCACGCTTTCCTCCAGGGCCGCGGCTATGCGACTCCCCACGATGTCAAGAACGTCGCTCTCGACGTGCTCCGCCACCGGGTCGTGCTGACCTACGAGGCCGAGGCCGAGGGCAAGACCGCCGAGGACGTCATCGAGCGGATCCTCGTCGGCACGTTGGTCCCGTAGCGGGTCTCGACGATGCTGGCGCGCGAGATCCTCCAGCGGGTTCGCGAGATCCAGGTACGTACCGGCCGGCAGGTCGCGGACGTGCTAGCGGGAGAGTACGTCTCCGTCTTCAAGGGCCGGGGCATCGAGTTCGACGAGGTGCGTCCCTACGTCCCTGGGGATGACGTTCGCAGCATCGACTGGAACGTCACCGCGCGCACCGGCGAGCCCTTCGTCAAGCGCTATGTCGAGGAGCGTCAGCTCACCCTGATGCTGATGGCCGACATCTCGGCCTCCCAGGACTTCGGGTCCGGCACGCGTTCGAAACGAGAGGTGACCGCCGAGCTGTGTGCGTTGCTCGCTTTCTCCGCCAGCCGCAATGACGACAAGGTCGGGCTGACGCTCTTCCACGGTGACATCGAGCAGTACATCCCGCCGCGCAAGGGACAGAAGCACGCGCTGCGCGTCGTGCGCGAGGTGCTCGCCCACGGTGAAGAGCCGGCCCTCGCGTCCGACGGGCCAGCGCTCGGTCTCTTCGCGGGCCTGGGTGCGGGCCTGCGTGCGGGATTGGGTGCGCGCCTGGCGGCGCGCCTGCCCGGACGCCGAAGGCCCCGGCTCGCGCGCCAGTCGACCGACATCGCGCGCGCCATGGAGTTCCTGCTGTCCGTCACGCGCCGGCGAACCATCTGCTTCGTCGTGAGCGACTTCCTCGACGAAGGTTGGGAGCGCTCTTTGGTGCTGGCGAACCAGCGTCACGACGTGATCGCGGTGCTGGTGACGGACCCGCGCGAGCTCGAAGTTGCGGACGTCGGGCTGGTGGCGCTCGAGGACGCGGAGAGCGGTCGCACCCGCCTCTATGACACCGGCTCCCGCGCCTTCCGCGAGTCCGTACGCGAAGCCTCGGCCGCGCGCGTGGCAGCGGTCGAGCGGCGCATGCGCGGCGCGGGTATCGACTTCATCCACATCGACGCGGCGGGCTCGGTCGTCGATCCGTTGGTGCGCTTCTTCCGCATGCGAGGGCGGAGGGCGCGGCGGTGAAGCGGCGGTGTGCAGGCCTTGCGCTGATCGTGGCGGCCAGCGGGGTCGTCCTCGCGGGGCCCACGTGGTCTTCCGAGGCGACCCGTGAGAGCGGGCCGGTCCGCGCCCGCGTGCGACTCGAGCCCGAAAACCCGCGCATCGGAGATCCCCTGCACCTGGACCTCGAGGTGATTGCCGAAGAGGGCGTCGAGCTGTTGATGCCCGAGTTCGGCGAGGCCCTCGACCGCTTTGCGGTGGTGGACTTCGCGCCCTCGGAACAGATCGATGCCGAGGGCCGCACGGTTTCCCGCCAGCGCTACACCCTGCAGGCTTCGCGCTCGGGGTCTCTCAGCATTCCGCCGCTGTTGATCGAGTTCATCGACCGACGTCCGGGACGCGACCCGACGCCGGAGGGCGAGGACGCCTACGAGCTACTGACGGAGCGTCTCTCCTTCGAGGTGGCGAGCGTCCTGGCTTCGGACAGCTCACTCGACCTGATGCCTGCCCGTGGTGAGCTCGGGCCGCTGCGTGGACCCGCCGGTCCCATCTGGCCGTGGCTGCTCGCCGGGGCGGCGCTGTTGGCCGCAGCCGCACCCTTCGTTGCGCGCGGAATCGTCGCGCGCCGCGCGCGCAGTCGGCAGCGGTCCGCGTACGAGGTGGCGCGCGCGGAGCTCGACGGCCTGCTCTACGGATCGCGCCCGTCTCCCGACGACGTCGCCGCCATCGACGCCTTCTACGTGGCGTTGTCGGGCATCGTGCGGCGCTACCTCGAGGACCGCTTCGGGTTGCACTCGCCGGAGCAGACCACCGACGAGTTCCTCGATGACCTCTCACGTTCACCGGACCTCACGCGCGGGCACCGGGACCTGCTGCAAGAGTTCCTCGAGGGCGCGGACCTGGTGAAGTTCGCCCACCGGATTCCGGACGCCGAGGGGCTGAATGCGTCCGTCGGTCTCGCCCAGCGCTTCCTCGAAGAGACCGGAGAGGTGCGGGATGCCTGATCTCGTGAGCCTCGACCTGCGCGATCCGCTCTTCCTGGTCGTCGGACTGCTGGCGATTCCCGTCTATCTGCTGGCGTCGAGACTGCCGTCTGCCGTGGTGTGGTCGAGCCTGACCCTGGTGGACGGCGCCCCGCGCTCCCTGCGCACCCGGCTGGTGCCGCTACCGGCGGCTCTGTTGGCACTTGCGGTGGTCGCCCTGGCGGTGGCGCTTGCGGGCCCGCGCACCGGCGACGCCAGCAGCAAGGTGCACCGGGAAGGCATCGCCATCGCGATGGTGGTCGATCGGTCGGGTTCCATGCAGGCCCGGGACTTCGTCGAGGGCGATGCCAGCGCAAGCCGGCTCGACGTCGTCAAGAAGGTCTTCCGTGAGTTCGTCGAGAAGCCGGGTCGCGGCGACGACCTGATCGGGCTCGTCAGCTTCGCCCGCTATGCGGACGGGGCATGCCCGCTCACCGGTGACCACGGCAATCTGCTGAACATCCTCGAGCAGCAGGAGATCGTCACCGAGCGCAGCGAGGACGGGACGGCGGTGGGAGAGGGGCTGGCACTCGCGGTCGAGCGCCTGCGTCACCAGGAGGTGCGATCGAAGGTCGCCATCCTGCTGACCGACGGCGTCAGCAACGCCGGGGACATCACGCCGATGCAGGCCGCGGAGCTGGCGCAGCAACACGGCATCAAGGTCTATACGATCGGTGCGGGGCGTACGGGCTGGGCGCCGGTGCCCGTGCGCATGGGCAACGGCACGATCGCCCTGCGTCGCGCGTTCGTCGAGACGGACGAGGAGACGCTGCACGACATCGCCGAGCACACCGGCGGCCGCTACTTCCATGCCGCGGACGCAGACGCGCTCGGCGACGTCATTGCCGAGATCGACGAGCTCGAGCGCAGCGAGATCATCGAGGTCCGCTATCTCGAGTACGAGCAGCACTACGCCAGCTTCGTGGTGCTGGCGCTGGTGTCGATGCTCGCCTCGTCGCTGCTGGCGGGAACCTGGTTGCGGAGGCTCCCGTGAGCGAGTTCCGCTTCGCCGATCCGCAGTTCGCCCACGTGCTGTGGGCGGTGCTCGCCTTCGTGGGACTGCTCTTCTGGCTCGACCTTCGCGGTGGCAGCGCGATCGAGGGGCTCGTGGGGACGAGTCTGCAGCAGCGGCTGGTGAAGCGCCCTGGCGCCTGGCGTCGTCGCCTGCGGATCGTCTTGCTGGGGCTGGCCGCGACAGCGGCGGTGTTGGCGCTGATGCGGCCGCAATGGGGCATGCGGGTGGTCGCGGCGTCACGGGTAGGCGCCGAGATCATGATCGCCCTCGACGTGTCGCGCTCGATGCTGGCCGAGGACGTCGCGCCCAACCGGCTGGGACGGGCGAAAGCGGAGATCGTCGACCTGCTCTCGTACCTGGACGGAGACCAGGTGGGGTTGATCGCGTTCGCGGGTCGCGCGAGCGTCTTGTCACCGCTGACGCCCGACTTCGGCTTCTTGCGCCTGGTACTCGAGGAGACCGGCCCCGGCAGCGTGACCCGCGGCGGTACGAAGCTGGCGGAGCCCATCCGCAAGGCCGTGGCGGGCTTCGGGCCGTCCGAAGGCGCATCCCGCGCGATCCTGCTCATAACCGACGGCGAGGATCACGACTCGTTCGCCCCCGATGCAGCGAAGGAAGCCGCGGCGGCGGGCGTCAAGATCATCGCCATCGGTTTCGGCGATGAAGCGGGCAGCGAGATCCGCATCAGCGATCCGCGCACGGGCGTCAGCAGCCTGGTGCGTGACGCCGACGGGCGCCCGGTGCGGACGCATCTCGACGGAGACCTGCTGCGCGAGCTGGCCCTGGTGACCGACGGCGCATACGTACCGGCAGGCACGGGTGTGCTCGATCTCGAATCGATCTACGACGAGCACATTGCGCGCTTGACCCGAGGCGAGCTCGACGGCAGCCGCAGGGTTCGCGACGAGGGCTACCCGTGGTTCGTGTTGTTGGCCCTGGTTCTTCTCGTGTCCAGCGCGGTGGTGTCGGCCGGGCGCCTGCGAGGCACCGCGCTGGCGGGCGTGTTGCTTGCGCTCTCGCTCGTGGCGCCGCCGCCGGCTTCGGCCCAGACGCCCGCTGCGGGGGAGGCCTTCGACCTGGCACTCGACCCGGACTCGCTCGGCCCCGATCCGCTCGCCGGGCAGGACGAGGCGGGGCCACAGGGGTCACAGGGGCCAGAGGAGAGCGAGGCGGCTTCCGCGGATCCGCGCGCGGTCTACAACCGCGCGATCGCGGCGATCGCGGCCCTCGAGTACGACGAGGCGGAGAGCCTGCTCGAACGCGCGCGGCGCGACGCCCGTGGAGACGACGAGCTTCGCTTTCACGCGTCGTACAACCAGGGCTGGGTGAGCGTGCAGCAGTCGGGGCGCGTGCAGGCCGAGGCGCCGGCGCAGGCCCTGGCGCTGCTGCACCGGGCGGCCGACTGGTTCCGAGAGGCGGTGCGTCTGCGACCCGACGACGACGAGGCGCGACACAACCTCGAGGTCACGCTCAAGCGCGCGTTGGTGTTGGCGGATGAGATCGCCCGGGGCCAGGACGGCGGCATCGCCGGCGCGCTCGCCGAGCTCGCGGGGCGTCAGCGTGCGGTGGCCGCGGGTGTCGCGGGACTGCTCGAGGCGTCGCGTCGCGAGCAGGCCCCGCTCGACCCGAGCGAGGCCCTTCGAGGCGCGTTTCGGGCCCAGGCGACCTCCCAGCGCGCTGTGCTCTCCGACGCGGATCAGCTGTCGCTGACCCTCGTCCGCGAACGCGACGCCATCGAGGCGCGTCCCGAAGAAGAGCGCACCCCGGAAGACGGCATGCGGGCGGCGCAGCTCTCGAACGTCGAGGTGCACCTGCACCGGGCGCGCGAACGCATGGGGCAGGCCCGGCGGCAGCTGCGTCAACGTCAGGGCCAGCGCGCCTATCGTCGGGCGGCAGCCGCTCTCGCTTCGCTCAAGCGCGCCGCGGATCAGCTGCGCGATCCCGTCGCCGTACTCGACCAGCTGCTCGGAGACGGCACCGAGTTGGCGCGGCAGACCCTGATCCTGGCGCTGTCCCAGCAGCAGGTCCCCGGGCGCGTGCTTCCCCCGTTGCCTTCGTGGCTCGACGTCGAGGGAACCGCGGAGGGCCAGGCGTCCTTCGCCGAGCGGATCTCTGAGCTTTCGGCGCGCTTCGAAGCGGGGCTCGCGCAAGCGGATGCGGCGGACCCCGCCTCGATCCCGTCCGAACAGGTCGAGCTGCTCGCTCAGGTGCGCGAGGCACAGCCCTTCATTCACGAGGCGGACGACCACGCGCGCGCCGCGGCTGTCTCCCTCGACGCGGGAGAAGTCGACGCCGCGCCCGAGAGTCAGGGGCAGACGCTTCGCGCACTGGCCGAGGCCCGGGAGCGCTTCCTCGACGTTCGCGGCTTGATCGAAGCGATCTACGACGACGAGCGGCAGATCGCCGAAGTGGCCGCGACCGAGGGCGAGGACGCGGCGCAGCACCGCAACGAGTACGTGCCGGCACTGCGCGCAGCACAAGCCGGCAGCCTGGGCCGAGCCGAACGCCTGGCAGGCAAGCTCGCGGCCCAGGCCGATGAGCTCGCCGCGCTGGCGGCGGCACTGGAGGCGGGCGTCGTCGACCCGGACTCGCCCGCGCCGGACCCGGAGACGGTTGCCGACCAGCGCGAGCACCTGGAGATCGCCGGCAAGGTGTTGGCGCTCGCTCACAAGGACATGGCGGCCGTTGGCAAGGGCCTGGGCGATCCCGACGTTGCGCCCGAGACGGTCGACTGGGAGTGGATCCGCAGCGACAGCGCGAGCGCAGTCGAGCACATCGAAACCCTGCGGCGACTGTTCTTCTCGATTGCCGAGCACCTGCGCGAAGTCGCGCAGCGGCAGCTCGATCTGGCCGACAGCACCCAGGACGCACTGGCCTCGTCTGCTGCTCCGGACGCCGACCCGCAGGCGCTCGCCGGCCCCCTGGTGGACCCACAGCGGTCGCTGGCCGAGCAGGCCCTTGCCATCGCCAACGGTCTGGAGCGACAGTCGAGTGAAGCCGCAGAGGCCGCAGCCGCAGATCCCCAGGCGGCAGAGGCCAGCGAGCGCCTGCGGAGTGCAGGCGAGCACGTACTCGGGGCTCACGGTGAGATGGAGAACGCGATCGAGACCTTGCAGGCGCCCGCGGATCTGGCCGCCACGCGTGAGTCCCAGGAGGTGGCGCTCGAAGAGCTCCGGGCGGCGCTCGAGATTCTCGAGCCCCCGAAGCCCGATCCCCAGCAGGACGGCTCCGAGCAACAACAACAGCAGCAACAGCAGCAGGAACAACAGGGCGCCCAGGACCCCGAGGAAGGGGAGGACGCGAAGGGGAAGGCCGGTACGCCCGAAGAGCAGGCGGCCGCGGAGAAGCCGGGTGAGCCCGAGCAGGTCGCCGACCCCGCGCAGCTGCTGCAGGAGGTTCGCGATCGGGAGGCCCAGCGCCGACGAGACCGAGCGCGTCGCGCGGCCGGATACGAGACCGTGGAGAAGGACTGGTGAGCCTGCTGCGAATCGCGGGGGGCGCCGCGCTTGCGGTTGCCCTGCTGTCGTTGCCGACCGGCCTCGCGCACGCGCAGGCCGCGCAGGTGACGACCGACGTCGGTCCGCACTACGTGGGCGAAGCGGTCTCGATCCGCATCACCGCCGTGGGCTTCGACGAGAATCCAGCGCCGAAGGTCGACGTCCCTGCCCCCGACAGCGGTCGTCTCGATTTCGTCGGTGTCAGCCCCAGCGTCAACCAGTCGATCACGATCGTGAACGGCAAGATGACCCGCACGCGCGAAGTGACCCACGTCTTCCAGTACCGCTTCGTGCCGGATCGGGCCGGGAACCTGCGGATCGGGCCGTTCGCAATCCGGCATGGGACGCGAGCGACGAGTGTGCCCAGCGTCCGCCTCAAGATCCAGGACGTGCCCTCCAACGACGACGTGCGCGTCGCGCTCACAGTTCCGTCTGGCCAGATCTTCGTCGGCGAGCGGGTCCCCGTGACGGTGACCTTCACCCTCGAAGCCGCGCTGCAGGAGAACGCGCTGGGCTACAAGCTGCAGGTCCCGTTCTTCGATGAACAGTCCGCATTCCGCTTCCTCGAGCAGGAGCCCGGCGAAGGGGACACCAACGTCGTCATCAATACGGGCAGCCGTCAGGTCGAGCTGAGAGGGGAGTCGCGAGAGATCAGCGAGGGCGGCAAGCGCTTTGTCGCCGTCAGCGTCACACGCACCATGGTCCCCCTCGCCCCAGGCAAGCATCGCGTGCCCCCCGTCAACTTCAGCGTCGAGGAAGGAGTCCGCTTCCGGCGGGACTTCTTCGGCGGGAGGCGCGCAACCCAGGTGCGTCGCTGGAGCGCCAGGGATCCCGGGCGCGGCCTGGAAGTGGCCGCCATCCCCGGTCGAGAGCAGCCCGCCAGCTTCGGCGGCGCCATCGGTCGCGGCTTCACGCTCGAGGTCACGGCGGATCGCACGGTGGTGCAGGTCGGCGATCCGATCACACTCACCTTCCTCGTGCGGGGCGAGGGCCTGGAGACGGCCTCGCTGCCCGCCCTGGATGCCGAGGGACTATTGCCCGTCGACAGCTTCCGGGTCCCGGCCGACGTGCCCACCGGCGAGCTCGACCGCGACGTGAAGCGCTTCACCGCCGTGGTCCGCGTGCTGGACGACGGGGTCCGTGAGGTTCCGGCGCTGGCCTATTCCTGGTTCGACCCGGATTCGAAGCAGTTCGAGACGACGCTCTCGCGACCGATCGCGCTTTCCGTGCGCGCGGCCGAGGTGATCGGTGCGCGCGACGTCCAGATCGCTGGTGCCGAGGACGGTGCCGGCCCCGGTGAGCCGACGCGGAGGGACGACGAAGCCCCGCGGTCCCGCACCTTCGCACTGACCGGTGCGGATCTGGCGATCGAAACGGCGCCCGCGGCGGTGTTGGGGTCCAGGGCCTCGGGCCCGGGAGCCTGGTGGGTCCCCTCGCTGTACGCCGGATCCGTCGCCCTGGTGGCGCTTGCGCTGTTCGATCGGCGGCGACGGCAGGTCGATCCCGAACAGGTCCGCAGACGGCGCGTTCTCGCCGGTGAGGTCGCGCGGATTCGGGCTGCGGGCGCGCTGGCTCCGGCGGACGGCGCCCGCCAGATCGGGGAGGCGATCCGGCTCATGCTGCGAGAAATGCCGCGCGCCTCGAATGCGGACCTCGACCGCCTGCTCGGCGAATGCGACGCCCGCAGCTATGCGCCATCGGGAGACGCGACTCCGCTCGAGCCCGAATTCGTTTCGCGCGCGGTCGAACTTGCCGAGGACATCGCTCGCAAGGGAGGGAGCGAAGCGTGAGGGCCTCCGGCCGACTGCTCGCCGCCGCGGCGTGGGTACTCGTTGGAATCGTGTGCCTGATCGCTCCTGCCGGAACGGCTGGTGCCGAGCCCCGTTCTGTCGAGGACAGCTTCGAGCTTGCGGTCGACGTCTACACTGAGGGTCTGAATACCGGGCAGCGGGACGCGCGACTCGACGCGTTCCGCCGCGCCCAGCGACTGTTCGCGAGCCTGGCCGAGCGCGGCGTGCGGACGCCCGACCTCTACACGAATCTCGGGAACGCGGCGCTGCAGGCCGAGGACCTCGGCGAGGCGCTGCTCGCGTACCGACGCGCGCTACTGCTCGACGCGGACCATCCGCGAGCGTTGCAGAACCTCGCGCACGCCCGAAGCCTGCTGCCGTCCTGGGTGCCGCGTCCCGAGCCCGCGGGCGTACTCGACAGCTTGTTCGTCTGGCACCGCGGCGTGCCGGCGCCCCAGCGGTCGCTGCTGGCAGCGGGCTGCTTCGCGTTGGCTGCGTTGCTGTTCGCGACCGCCATTCGTTTCGAGCAGGGCGCGCTCCGCACAGCCGCTCTGCTGCCCGCTCTCGCTTGGATCGCAATCATCGGGGCATCGGTGCTGGACGGGGATGGAGATGCGCAGAATGCGGCCGTCGTCACGCGTGAAGCCGTGGCGCGTGCGGCGGACTCGAGCCTCGCACCGAGCGCCTTCCCGCGGCCGCTGCCCGCGGGCGTCGAGCTGCGGATCCTGGAAGAGCGCGACTCCTGGGTACGGGTCAGGCTCGCGAACGGACGCGATGCGTGGCTCCAGGCGTCGCAGCTGAGTCGGGTCGCGCTCTAGGGCCTAGACCCGTGGAGCGGGTGGGGGAAGAGGTCGGGGCCGGCGGAGGGGCCAGACCAGCTGGGCCAGCCAGCCGTCGGGGACGGGGGCGTCCTGGATCCCGTAGCGTTCGGGCCAGCGGTCCGGCAGGTAGGCGGTGCCAAACAGCCGGTCGATCCAGGGAACGTGCACGGCGAAGTTCCGGTCGATCGCCTGGGCCTCGGCGCTGTGATGCCAGTGGTGGAACTCCGGCGATGCGATCCACCAGCGCAACGGACCGAAGCGGACCTTCACGTTCGCGTGGATGAGCACCGCCTGGAACGAGACGAACACCAGGTAGGCGGTCAGCGGCGCGTTCGCGATCCCCAACGCGAACAGCGGCAGGAAGCTGATCGCGCGTGTGATGACGATGTCGACCAGGTGGAGTCGCGACCCGGCCAGCCAGTCCATCGCGGTCGACGAGTGGTGGACGGCGTGGAATCGCCACAGCACCGGCACCGCGTGCATGAGCCGGTGTGCGGCGTACTGGAAGAGGTCTGCCAGGACGAGGGCCAGGACGAACTGGACGGCGAAGGGCAGGGCGGCGACGGATGCCTGGAAGCCCCCGGGGATCGTTCCGGAAAGCAACACGCGCGCGGGCGTCAAGGTGAGCAGCACCGTGACCTGGACGAGCAGGTGGCTCACGAAGAAGTAGACGAGATCCGTCCGCCAGCCGGGGCGGAACACTCGCTGCTGTGGCCGCAGCGCCAGGGCGCGCTCGAGGGGAAGGAAGATCAGCGCGAGGACCAGCAGGTCGAGGACGAACCAGTCGACCCCGACGTAGCGCGTCGAGGACACCGCATCCGGCGTCTCGACCCAGGACCCACCGAGCGCAATGGCGGCGGCGGAGAGCGCGATGCCGCCGAAGGCGAGTCGGCGGCTGCCGCCGAGGGCGAAGCACAGGGCGCCGAAGCCCAGGGCCAGGGCGTCGGCGATGAAGAGCACGATCCGCACCGCGTCCAGGGGCAGCACGGCTCGCAGGTCGGGGGTCGTGAGCAGCTCCGGGTAGCGGAAGCACAGCACTGCGAGGACGCAGAGTGCGCCGAGGGCCACAGAGAGCACGCCGCTGATCTTGCCCTCGCCGAAGCGGAACTCCGGTCGATCCTCCTCGCCGCTTGCGTGCGTCATGTCGGAGGAATCGGTCGGCCGGGCCGCGGGCCTGATTCGATGGGCTCAGTCCAGCCCGCAGACTGCGGCGCGACTCGAGATGCCGATGCCGCGACGTGCCTGCCGGATATTGTCCCGGTCGTGGCCGTTGGTGCAGTAGCCGAGCGAGATTCCCGTCGCCGGGTCCGCCCACGCGATCTGACCGCCCGCGCCGCCGTGGCCAAAGGCGAGCTCTGAATTCGTGTGCCCGAAGCCGCGGTAGTTGCGATCCGCGTCGCCGGCGATCATCAGGCCCAGGGCCCGGTTGGCCCGCTTGCCGAAGAGCAGGTCGCACAAGTCGCCACTCCGGATCCGACGCGCCATGTCCAGGGTCTCCGGCTGCCAGATGGCGTCGCCGCCCGCCTGACCCAGGAGCCCCTGGTAGAACAGCGCGAGATCGGCTGCGGTCATCGTGCCGCCACCGCCCGGGATGCCGGCCCGGCGCACCGCCGGGTCGTTGAAGTGTTGGATGTTCTCTTCGGTCACCTCGGTCACCGGCGGCGGCGGGAACCCCATTCGCTCGTAGTCGGCGGGAGTCAGGGCCTCCCCGACGTGGACGATGTCCGCCAGGCGATCGTGAAGCGCGTCGGGCAGCCCGACCCAGAGGTCATCGATTCCCAGGGGCTCTGCGATGCGGGACCGGACGAAGGCGCCGTAGGGCTGGCCGCTGCGGCGTTCGATGATCTCGGCGACCACGTACATGCTCGAGGACGGGTGGTAGACGAAGCGGGTTCCGGGCTCGTAGTCGAGCCGCCAGCGCGCGAACATGGCGAGCCGCTTGTCGCGGTCCAGGAAGTCCGCGGGCGGGAAGGGTGCTGCGGGGAAGCCGGCGGTGTGGGTGAACAGGTGCTCGACCCGAACGCTGTCCTTCCCGTTCGAGCCGAACTCCGGGACGATGTCCGCGACGCGCTCGTCGACGTCGAGCTTGCCTTCCTGGATGAGGATCCACGCCGCTGCCGACGTGATCGCCTTGGTGCTCGAGAACACGCAGTAGAGGCTGTCGTTGCTGGCGGGGACCTCTCGGGTCCCGTGCCGGACGCGACCGAAGCTGCGCATGCCGGCCAGCTTGCCGTTTCGCGCCAGCGCGATCTGACAGGACGGAAGCAGCCCTTCGGCCACCTCCTTCTCGGCGCGTTCGAACAACGCGTTCAGCTTGTTGGAATCGATTCCGACGCTCTCGGGCGTCTCGGCAAACAGGGAAGGATTCGGCATCCGTGCAGCCTATCACGAGCCGTCCGTTGACAGTCGAAAACTGCGTCAAGAGCCGACGCCGATCGGACGATGGGGACGCGTGCCCAACGAGATTCCCTCGGTCGCGCAGGGCGGCCCCGACAGCCCCGGCCCGAAGAAGGCCCTGAAGCGCCTGGCGATTCGCGTGGTCGAGCTGTGGGTTCCCGCGCCGCGGATCGAGGCGGGGGGCGAGAGCCTGCGGACCGCGCGGATCGTGGTCGGCTTCACGCTGACCTTGCTGCTGCTCGCGGCCGAGACCTACGTCTTCTTCCACTGGGCGCTCCCGCCTGGGACCACCGGCCTGCTCGACGCGGCCCTGGTGATTGCGCTGTGCATGGTTCTGCTCGTGCCCGTTGCCCTGCGACGGTCGGAGAGCTCCGAGCTCGCTGCGAATCTGGTGGTCGCCGGGTCCTTCGTCGTCATGATGGCCGCCTTCAGCCTGGCCGGCGGGCTGCGATCACCGGTGCTGCACTGGTGCGCGCTGCTTCCGATGCTCGCCGTGCTGATGGGAGCGCGTCGTTCGGCGTGGGTCTGGGGCGGACTGGCCATCGCTGCGCTCGGGGCGTTCGCTGCCATGGAGCTGGCGGGGGTGCCTCTCCCGGACCACCTTCGGGAATCGGGGCTCGGGGATGAGAAGCGCTGGGTGCAAAGACTGGTCGATGTCGGCACCTGGGTCGCGATCCTGTTCGCGGTGGCCCTGATCTACGAACGACAGAAGGACCGGCAGTCCGCCGAGCTTGGCCATTCCAACGCCGAGCTGACCCGGGAGATCGCCCACCGTCGCGAGGCCGAGGAACGGACCCACTACCTCGCCTACTACGATGAGCTGACCCACCTACCCAACCGACAGCTGTTTCAGGAACGCCTCGAAGAAGCGGTCCTGCAGGCCGAGCGCGACGAGCGAATGGTCGCGGTCATGTTCCTCGATCTCGATGGGTTCAAGGAGGTCAACGACACCTACGGGCATCGGCTGGGAGACGCGCTGCTCCGAAGCGTGGCGGAGCGACTGGGCTCGTGCGTGCGCAACTCCGACGCCGTGTTTCACGGGGCTCGCGACGATGCGGACGGGCCGAGCGAGTCACTGGTCTCGCGTCTCGGCGGCGACGAGTTCACGGTGCTGCTCGGACGCCTGCGAAGTGAGCAGGAAGCAGCGCTCGTAGCCCGACGCATGTTGAGTGCGGTCGAGCTGGCCTTTCCGGTGGAAGGCCAGCAGATCCACATCAGCACCAGCATCGGGATTGCGCTGTATCCGGGTGAGGTGGACGACGTCAACGGGCTCCTCAAGAGCGCGGACCTCGCGATGTACAGCGCCAAGCAGCGCGGCAAGAACAACTTCCAGTTCTTCCGGGAAGCGATGAACGACGAGGTCGTGCATCGCACGACCGTGGCCAACGAGCTGCGCCAGGCGAAGGAGCGCGGCGAGTTCGTGGTCCACTACCAGCCGATCATCGATACCGTCACGCACGAGATCGTCAAGCTCGAAGCCCTGATCCGCTGGCAGCATCCCGAGAAGGGGCTGCTGATGCCCGGCGCATTCATCGCGATCGCCGAGCAGACGGGGTTGATCGTCCCCATCTCGAACGAGATTCTCGGGCGCGCCTGTGAGCAGACCCATCGTTGGCACGAGGCCGGGTTGCCCAAGGTCTCCGTCGCCGTGAACCTCTCGAGCGTGCAGATGCGTCACGGCGACCTTCCTGCGCAGGTGGCGGCGGTGTTGTCGTCGACCGGGCTCGACCCGCGCTATCTCGAGCTGGAAGTCACCGAGAGCGCCGTCATGGAGGACGAAGCCGAAGCCGCGCGCGTTCTCGCGGCCCTGAAGGATCTCGGCGTGAGCATCGCTCTCGACGACTTCGGCACGGGCTACTCATCGCTCAGCTACATCCACCGCTATCCCGTGGACTCGATCAAGATCGATCGCTCGTTCGTGAAGGACGTCGTCATCGATCCCGATGCCCAGGCGATCACGACTGCGGTCGTCGCCATGGCGAAGGGGCTGCAGCTGCACGTGGTCGCCGAGGGAGTCGAGACAGAGGCACAGGAAGTCTTCCTGCGAGGGCTCGGGTGCCACTACCTCCAGGGCTATCGCTTCAGCGTTCCGAAGCCGGCCCACGAGGTCGAGGTGCTGCTGCGAGAGGGCGTCGACCCTGCCGACGTCGGCTAGGACGGGGAAAGGCCGCACACCCGCAGCCGGTTTCGGGGCCGACTAGTTCGCTACTTCCCGTCCTGGGGCGGAGATTCGACGGCATCCGGCGAGGATGAGGACGCCTTCTTCGGGAAGCCCAGCTCGCCGAGCTTCCGGAGCACGTCCTCGCCGTGGGTCTCCGTGGCGACGTCGCGATCGATGTGTGCGATGCGACCCTGGGCGTCGATGTAGTACGTGATCCGCCGCGCGTAGAGGCCCCCCATGGCGAGCACGCCGTAGCTTTCGGCGGCCTGGCCGCTCGGGTCGCTCAGCAGAATGAAGTCGGCGCCCATGGAATCCGCGAAGGCCCGGTTCCGTTCCGCGTCGTCGAGGCTCACCATGAAGACGGCGCTGTCGTACTCCGTCAGGCCCTTCTCGCTGTCACGCAGCGAGCGAAGCTCGGCCGTTCAGCCAGGGGTGAAGGCCTTTGGGAACCACGCCAGCACGGCCCCCTGGTTGGCTTTCAGGATCTCCGCCAGCGAGTACTGCTTCCCGTCGGACCCGGCCAGGGTGAACGGCGGCGCCACATCGCCCACGGACAGATCTGCGGCTCCGGCCGAGGTCGGCCACAGGAGCAGCAGGAGCGCAAGCAAGGCCAGATTTCGCACCGCTTCATTGTAGCCCCGGGCTACCCTGCCGCGAAGCACGTTTTTCGGCTCATTTCAGGGCTCGTTCTCCGGGATCTGTCCGGGATCTCTCCGGAATCTCTCGGGGGCATTGTCCAGGAGGCTCGATCCGTGAAGGCTGCAGTCTTGCGTGAGGTGGGAAAGCCGCTCGTCATCGAGGACATCCAGGTCGCGAAGCCTGCGGCTCGTGAGGTGTTGATCCGGACCGCGGCGGCGGGCGTCTGCCATAGCGACCTGCACTTCGTCGAAGGGTCCTACAAGCACCAGCTTCCGACGGTGCTCGGTCACGAATCCGCAGGCATCGTCGAGGCCGTGGGTTCCGACGTCCGCTACGTCGCGCCGGGGGACCACGTGATCACCTGTCTCTCGGCCTTCTGCGGGGATTGCTCCTACTGCTTGACCGGTCGCATGTCCCTCTGCCAAAGCCCGGACGTCCAGCGCGCCCCCGGCGACCCGCCGCGACTCTCGAAGGGAGACGAGGTCGTCAATCAGTTCGTGAACCTGTCGTCCTACGCGGAACAGATGCTCGTCCACGAGCACGCCCTGGTGAAGGTTCGCAAGGACATGCCCCTGGATCGCGCTGCGCTCATTGGCTGCGGGGTGACGACCGGTGTCGGCGCCGTGCACAACACCGCCGGCGTCGAACCGGGCAGCAGCGTCGCGGTGATCGGTTGCGGCGGAGTCGGTCTCGCCTGCGTGAACGGCGCGGCGATTGCGGGGGCGGGCAGGATCATCGCCATCGACACGGTGCCTGGAAAGCTCGAGCTGGCGAAGACCTTCGGCGCCACGGATCTGGTCAACGCTGCGGACGGCGATCCGGTTGCCCAGGTGCGAGAGCTGACGGGCGGAGGTGTCGACTACTCGTTCGAGGCGATCGGCCTGAAGCTGACCACCGAGCAGTCGTTCCGGATGCTGGCCCGGGGCGGCACTGCGACCGTGATCGGCATGATTCCGGTGGGCACGATGGTCGAGATCCACGGCGTCGATTTCCTGTCCGAGAAGAAACTGCAGGGCTGCGCGATGGGCTCGAATCGCTTCCGGGTCGACATGCCGCGCTACATCGAGTTCTACCTTCAAGGCAAACTCCACCTCGACGAGATGGTGTCCCAGCGCCTGCCGCTCGAACAGGTGAACGACGCCCTCGCCGCGCTCAAGCAGGGCGAGGTGGCCCGGACCGTGCTGACCTTCGACGCCTGACTCGACTCCCGCGGTCAGGCTCGCCAGAGGTCGAGCAGCGCGTCCGTGGTGGTGACCGTCGCGATGGCGGAGAGGGTGTGTTCGAAGACGGCGTCCACGTAGCTCGCCGGGAAGCCCGCCACCGCGTCGCGCGGGAGCACCACCTGGTACGACGCGTTCACCGCGTCGAAGCTGAGATTCGTGATCGCCACGTTCACCGAGACACCAACGCCGACGAGGGTGGTCGCGCCCAGGTTGCGCAGCAGGAAGTCGAGCTCGGTGCCCTGGAACGGGGACAGCCCGTGTAGGCGCGGCAGGACGATGTCTGCGGCGTCCACCCGCAGTTCCGGGACCAGGGCAGCGGCCTCGGAACCCGGAAGCAGTTTCTCGTCGGCCCGGGCCATGTACTGGAAAAGGCGGGCGTTCTGGTTTGCGCCCCGGCCGTCTGCGCGACGCAGGGCCGTACAGTGGATGACGGGGATGCCGACGCTACGTGCCGCTTCCGCCAGGCGCGCGACGTTCCGGATCATGTCTCCCTGGGCGGCCTCGGCCAGGCCCGGCAAGGCAGACCGATCGCCGATTACGCCACGCTGGCACTCCTGGGTGACCAGGGCGGTTCGCCCCGGCGCCGCCAGGGTCGCGAGATCGATGGCCATGGCTGGACGGTGGCGTTGCCCGGGGCCGTCCGCCACCCTGGCACTTCGTGGACGATCTCGAACGACTGCTCGCGACGGACCAGATCCGACAACTCGCCGCGCGCTATGCCGTCGCCCTGGACGCTCGGGACCTCGACGCGCTGGTGGCGCTGTTCGTCGACGACGTGCAAGTGGGAAGGGAACGCTTCGGTCGCTCGGCCCTGCGCGAGAACTTCGACGAGCAGCTGCGAGCGATCGGCATTTCGATCCTGTTCGTCGGGAATCACGTGATCGACTTCGACGACGACGATCACGCCCGTGGGATCGTGTACTGCAAAGGCGAGATCCAGGACGGGGACCGTTGGATCCATCAGGCGATCCAGTATCGGGACCGCTATGAGAGGCGAGACCGAAACTGGTTCTTCGTGCGACGAACGCACCTGCTGTGGTACGGGACGGTGCACGGTCCGGACAGCCCGATGAACCCGCTTGCGTTGCCCGACGCCAACTGGCCCGAGCATCACACCGGCAAGGGAAGCATCCCCGAGAGCTGGGAGAGCTGGAAGCGCTTCTGGTCCGACGACGGCTCGTCTGGCTAGAGGGCGAGCCGTTTCCGGAAGCGGATGAAGCCCGCAGTTCCCAGGGCGGCCGCCATGGCAAGCAGCACGGCGACGTTCGGCAGGATCTGCACGTAGCTCTCCCGCCCGAAGATCAGGCTGAGAAATCCGTCCATCGCCCATGCGGTGGGGAGCGCGTGTCCGGCGTCGCGCAGCCAGGCCGGCACGATCGAGAGCGGCCACATGCATCCCCCGATCATCCCGGCGGCAATGGCCAGGAGCGGTGCCAGGGAGAAGGCCTGTTGGGGGCTGCGGAAGACCGTGCTCATGAAGAGCGTGAGCGCGACTGCGACCAACAGGAGGGCGAGGGTCAGTAGGCCGACGCCGATGGGGTCACCCCAGGGCACGCGGAAGGCGAGGGCGGTGCTCGCCAGCAGGAAGGCGGCCTGGGCGACCATCATCTGCGCCGGCCCGACGAGGGTCAGCAGCACGAGTTCCGAGGTGCGGGCGGGCGTCGCGAGCAGTCGCCGGGTGATGCCCCGCTGTCGCATCAGCAGCAGGCCCGAACAGGACACCAGGCCGCTGACCATCAGGAACAGGACGAGGTTGCTCGGCGCCGTGTAATGGAAGCCAATCGGCGGGCTGCCCTCGGAGCCGCCGTCGTAGACCCGATGGGGCACGGCCCGGGTCGCGGCGGGCGCGACCGCCCGGGCCAGACGCGCCTCCGCGATGGCCCGTACCACGATGGCCCCGACCCCGGCGGCGGTGGCGTGGATCTCGAGGTCGCCGCGACCGTCCCAGTTCTTCGGCACGACCATGCCCGCATGCAATCGGCCGCGGTAGACCCCCGCGCGCATCAGCTGGGGGTCGTCGTAGTCCCGAATGCGCACGGTGGGCTCGTCGGCGAGGGCGCTGCGCAGGGCGCTCGCGGTGGGCCCGCCGTTCTCGTCGAGGAACCCGACCGTGAAGACGGGGTCGCTGTAGCCCTGCATCGCGATGCCGACGACCGCGATGACCACGACCGGCAGCAGGAAGATCCCGACCGCGATGTTCCCGTCGCGCGCCATGGAGGATGCGCCCGATGCCGAGGCTGCGATCAGGGTCGAGAGTGCGCGGGAGCGGCGCCCGGGATCCGCGCTCACTGCATCGCCCGTTCGAGTGTCCAGCCCGCCCGCCGACCGGCGAACAGGATCCCGGCCGTGCCGACACCGAGGGTCACGGCCAGGGGCTCGAGCAGCGCGGACAGTCCGCCGTCCCGAGCGAGCGCCGCCGCGTCCATGAAGCCGCGGGACGCCTGGCCGTTCGGAGTGAGGCGTTGCAGGGTGTCGAAGACGTCCGGCAGTCCCTGGGCCGGCATGAACTGACCGCCCACGATGGCGAGCAGGAAGATCGAGATGGAGGCGAGCATCTGTCCCTGCTCCGCGTTGGCGGCGATGGCCATGAAGAACGACGTCATGCCGATGGCCATCCAGACGCTCGAGAGCACCAGGCAAGTCACCGTGAGCGGGTGCCCCCACTCGGTGCCGAACACGAGGCTCGTGGCGGCGATCATGACCGCCATCTGGAGACAGCCGAGAATCAACAGGCCCAGCAGCTTGCCCGCCATGACCGAGCGTGCGGACGCCGGCGAGGCGATCAGGCGTGCGAGGGTGCCGGCCTCGACTTCCTCCTGCAGGGACCTCACTCCGGAAAGCACCGTGAAGGTGAGGAACAGCACCGTCATCGAGAACGCATAGAAGTCGACGGGTCGCAGGCGACCGGTCGGGGAAACCGCGAGCAGGGATGGCAGGGGTACCGGGGAAGCTTCGGATTCGGTTCCTCCCGTCGCGTTCTCGCTGAGAAAGCGTTCGGCGAGGGCGACGGTCATCCGGGTGGCGAAGGGGTTGTTGCCGCTGGCCAGCACCTCCACCGGAGGCGCAGTGCCTGCCATGGCGGACACCGGAGTCTGCGCGAAGTCCTTGCGCAGGACCAGCGCGGCGTCGGCGTCATCGTCGGCCAGGCGTTCCGTCGCGATCTCGAGGCTGCCGACCTCCTCGATCGTGACGACGTCCTCGAGCCACGGGCGGGCGAGGTGTTCGCGCAAGCGCACGACGTCCGGGCCGCCGTCGAGGTCGACGAGGGCGAGGCGCAGGCTGACCCCGGCCCGGTTCGAGCCCAGGGACAAGCCGACCAGGCCTGCCAGCAGCATCGGCACGACGACGGCGACCAGGATCGCGGTGCGATCGCGCACGCGCTGGCGCAGATCCTTGAGGCAGATGACGAGGGCGAAGCGCAAGAGTCGAGTCAGTCCCGCAGTGCCCGGCCGGTCAGCTCGAGAAACACGTCCTCGAGGTCCGGCTCGACCACCTCGATGCGGGCGGGGGGCAGGTCCGCTTCGAGCATCGCCGACAGCAGGCCTGGCAGGCAGCGGCTGCCGTCCTCGGCGAAGACGGCGAGGTGCTCGCCGTTCCAGTGGGCCTGTCGCACGCCCGGGACGGTCTTGGCGACCGCTTCCGACCGCTCGCTCGCGTGACCGCCGGTGAAGGCAAGCTCGATCCGGGCGTCGTCGTCGAGCTGGGCGATGAGCTCGCGCCGGGTTCCCTCCGCGATCAGCCGACCGCCGTCGATGATGCCGATGCGGTCGCAGAGTCGTTCGGCCTCCTCCATGTAGTGGGTCGTGTAGAGGATGGCCATGCCGTCGTCTCGCAGACGTTCGAGGAGGTCGAAGATCGCGCTGCGGCTCTGGGGGTCGACTCCGGCTGTCGGCTCGTCCAGAGTCAGGAGCCCCGGGCCGTGCAGCAGGCCGGCCACCAGGTTGAGACGCCGCTGCATGCCCCCCGAGAAGGTGCCGACGCGGTCGGCCGCACGATCCGCGAGGCCCACCGCTTCCAGGGCCTCATCCACCGCCGAGTCGAGAGCACTGCCGCGCAGCTCGTACATGCGACCCCAGAACAGCAGGTTCTCGCGCGCGGTCAGGTCCTGGTAGAGCGTGATCGCCTGGGGGACGAGGCCGATCCGCCGTCTTGCCGGCGGACCCGTGTCGAGGTCGATGCCGTCGACGGATACGCGCCCGCCGTCGCGGGGCAGTACGCCGGTGATCATCGAGATCGTCGTGGTCTTGCCCGCGCCGTTCGGCCCGAGCAAGCCGTAGATCTCACCCGGCGCAATCTCGAAGCCGACCCCGGCAACCGCCTCCCGGTCGCCGAAGCGTTTGCGGAGTCCCTCCGCGATGAGCAAGTCGTCTCCTCTCGTCGGGTCGAGACAGGCGGCCCGGTCGGAGGATGGTAGCGTCCGCGCGGCCTGGGACTGCCGGGCGGCGAGGAGCCACCGGGATGAAGACCGCAACCCGCATGCGATGTGCCTCGTGGCTGCTGGCCGCTGTCGTTGTCGCGGTCGTGGTCGCAGTCACGGGAACCCTGGCGGGAGTCGCCGCCGCGCACCCACTTGCCCCCGCGTTGCTCGAGCTGCGCGAGCAGCCGAACGGACGGGTCGAGGTCCGCTTCAAGACCACGCGCTACGTCCGCTCTCGCCGGGCGGCGGAGCGGCTCGCCCCGATCCTGCCCGACAGCTGTCGCCGGGTTGGCGAGGTCGCGCTCGAGATGGAGGGAACGGGACGCGTTCAGCGCTGGACTCTGGCCTGCGACGAGCCGCTGACGGGCCAGGTCGTCGGCGTCGGCGGTCTCGGCGAGAACGCGATCGACGCGCTACTGCGGGTGCAGCTCGAGGATGGCCGCAGTCTGCAACGGGTGCTGCGTGCCGGTGCGTCGACGGTCGAGGTGCCAGTCCGCCCGAGCCGGGTCCAGGTCTTCTCGTCGTACCTCGACATGGGTGCCCGGCACATCTTCAGTGGCCTCGATCATCTGCTCTTCGTACTCGGGTTGGTGCTGTTGGTGGCGCCGGGGCCCGGCTATCTGGGGCGTTTGCTGCTGACGTTGTCGGCGTTCACAGTGGGGCACTGTGCGACCCTGAGTCTCGCAGCACTAAATTGGGTGCGGGTCCCGGGGCCGCCTGTCGAGTTCGCGATCGCACTCAGTGTGCTGCTGCTTGCCGTCGAGCTTGCGCGACCCACGGCTGTAGAAGGCGCGGCGCCCGATGCGGTGCGCACCGCCCGGCTGCCGTGGTTGCTCGCGGGAGGCTTCGGGCTGCTGCACGGCCTGGGCTTCGCCGGCGCGCTCGTCGAAGCGGGGCTGCCCGAAGGCGAGATCCTGCTGGCGTTGCTGTCGTTCAATGTCGGGATCGAGGTCGGACAGGTCGCGTTCGTCTGCCTCGTTCTGGCTGCGCGCGGGTTGCTGCACGTCCTGCGGTCCGACGCTTGGCTGCCGACGTGGGCGCCTCGACTACCCGTCTACGTGATGGGATCCCTGGCCGCCATGTGGTGCATCGAGCGCGCTCGCAATCTGTTCCCCTGACCGTTTCGGTCGCTTCGGACCCGGGGTCCGCCTCGCGCCTGCTACGTTCGCGCGATGCCCCTTCATCCCCAGATCCAGGCTCTGGTCGACGGCCTCGCCGCCAACCCCGACGCGAAGCCCTTCCAAGAACAGACGCCGAAGGAAGCCCGCGACGGCTACCGCGCGTTGGTCGCCATGCTCGGGCCGCCGCCCGACGTCGCATCCGTTGCCGACCGCCAGGTCCCGGGCCCAGCGGGAGAGATCCCCGTGCGCGTCTACCGACCGGCGGGCGAAGGCCCCTTCGGAATTCTCGTCTTCTACCACGGCGGCGGCTGGGTGATCGGCGACCTCGAGACCCATGACCGGGAATGCCGCGCTATCTGCACCGGCGCCGGTTGCATCGTCGTCGCCGTCGACTATCGCCTGGCGCCGGAGCACCCATTCCCCGCGGCGGTCGAAGATTCCTTCGCCGCGTTGCAGTGGGTCGCGGCGAACGCCAGTAGTCTTGGGGGCGACCCCAAGCGGCTCGCGGTCGGCGGGGACAGTGCGGGTGGCAACCTGTCCGCCGTCATGACGCTGCTGGCTCGGGATACCGGCGGCCCCGCGTTGCAGTTCCAGCTGCTCGTGTATCCCGCGGTCGATGCCCGGCCGGTCAATGAGTACGGCTCGCGCGTGTCCAACGCCGAAGGGCCGTTCCTGCCGTGGGCCGCCGTCGAGTACTTCCTCGGGCATTATCTCGGAACTGCGAACCGCGGGGCCGGGGGCTCTTCCGAGCCGCGCGAGGACATCCGGCTCTCGCCGTTGCTCGCGCGGTCTCATCGCGGCCTGCCGCCGGCGCTGGTGGTGACGGCGGAGTTCGATCCCCTGCGCGACGAGGGCGAGGCGTACGCACGCGCCCTCGAGAGCGCAGGAGTACCTGTACGATTGCATCGCTACGACGGGATGCCCCACGTCTTCTTCCAGCTCAGCCCCATCGTCGAGGACGGGCGCAAGCTGCTGGAGGAAGCGTCCGAGGCACTGCGGGAGGCGCTTCAGTGATCCTGGAAGGCAAGACGGTGGTGGTCTGTGGTGTGGGTCCCGGACTCGGTCGCGAGGTCGCCGAGAAGGCGCTGCGCGACGGCGCCCGTGTGGTGATGGCCTCGCGGACGGCGGCCAAGCTCGAAGCGATCGCGAAGGAACTGGATCCGTCGGGCGAGCGCGTGGCCTGTGTGCCGACCGACCTGACGGACGAGGCGCAGTGCGTCGCCCTGGCGGACGCCGCGGTCGCACGCTTCGGCGCCTTGCACGCCCTCGTACAGGTGGCCGCGCTCGACGCGGTCTTCGGGTCCTTCGAGGACGCACCCCTCGAGGACTTCGCACGCGCCTACGATACGAACGTCCTCGGCCCGATCCGCCTGGCGCGGGCCGTGCGTTCGGCCATGAAGCAGGCGGGCGGCGGTTCGATCGTGCTCGTGGGATCTCAGGCCATGCTGCTGCCGCAGACTCCGCAGATCGCGTACGGCGCGTCCAAGGGCGGGTTGCTGTCTGCCATGTACTACATGGCCAAGGAGCTGGGGCCCGACCGCATCCGGGTCAACATGGTGGTTCCCACCTGGATGTGGGGTCCGCCGGTCGAGGCCTACGTGAAGATGACCGCCAAGCAACAGGGCGTTGGCGAGGACGAGGTGGTCGCCGGCATCACAGCCAACATGCCCCTCGGTGAGATCCCCCTCGACGACGACGTGGCAGAGGTGATCTGCTTCTTCGCATCGGATCGCGCGCGCATGGTGTCGGGTCAGAAGTTGTTGGTGAACGCCGGCGAGCTGATGCGCTAGTGCGCGGCAGCTAGGGAGCAGGAACGCGGGATGATCGATCTGAAGCGCGAGGGGGACGTCTTCGTCCTGACCATGCGAAGCGGCGAGAACCGCTTCAACCGGGACTTCCTTTCGGCCCTCGGCCAGGCCCTCGACAAGGTGGAAGCGAGCGAAGGGCCCGCGGCGCTCGTCACCGTCGGGGAGGGCAAGTTCTACTCGAACGGGCTCGATCTCGACTGGCTGACCCAGCAGGAGCTCCCGGTGGTTGGCGCCTTCCTGGACGACTTCGAGCGACTCTTCTCGCGGATGTTGCAGTTCCCCATGGTCACGGTCGCGGCTCTCAACGGCCATGCGTTCGCGGGGGGCGCCATGTTCTCGCTCAGCCACGACTTCCGTGTGATGCGCAGCGATCGCGGCTTCTGGTGCCTGCCCGAGGTCGACCTGGGAATGCCTCTGCGTCCGGGGATGAATGCCCTGATCACCGCGAGGCTTCCCAAACCGACCTTTCACGAGGCGATCGTGACCGGACGCCGCTACGGCGCGGAGGATGCGGTGGCCGCCTCCATCGTTCAGGACTGCGCGCCGGAGGTCGATGTACTGGGGGCTGCCATCAGCATGGCCTCTCCCCACGTGGGCAAGAGCCGTGAGGCCATGGCCGCCTTGAAGCGCGAGATGTACGCGGACGCCATCGCGGTCCTCGAGGCCGGCGTCGCGCAGTGAACGCCCAGCCCCAGCCGGAATCCGAGACCCCATGAGCGCCCAATCCCCTCCTGGAACCGCCGATCCCATCGAGAGCCCGCACCTCGCCGCCGGCGACGTGGCGCGCGTCTGGGTGAAGCATCTCACCTCGTTGCTGCTCCCGGTCAACGCCCTGGCGTTCCTGTTCAGCGGACCGCACGCCTGGTACATCGCACCCCTGTTCATGCTGCCGGTGGTCGGCGCCTTCGTGCTCGACGACGGCGACCGGGTAGAGCAGCGGCAACCGACCGAGGCGTTGCCGGCCTGGCCCTTCGACGCTCTCGTCTACCTGCTGGCGGGACTGCAGCTGCTCGCCATCGTCGGCATCGCTCGCATGTTCGCCGTCCAGTCCGTCTTCTCGGTGGACATGGTGGTGATGATCACCGTCGTGGGCGGTAGCTCGGGCTTCTCGATCATCACGGCCCACGAGCTCATCCACCGCCGAAAGCCCTGGGAACGAAATCTGGGTCGCCTGCTGCTGTGTACGGTGCTCCAGGAGCACTTCTTCACCGAGCATCTCCGCGGCCACCACGTGCGGGTCGGAACGCCCGAGGATCCCGCGACGGCGCGCTTCGGGGAGGACTATCAGAGCTTCTATCTCCGAACCGTCCCGGCGCAGTTTCGCAGCGCCTGGAAGCTCGAGAAGAAGCGTCTCGGCGACGAGCAGATGTCCAACCTCGACCCCCGCATGCTGGGCAACCGCATCGTCCATGGGCTGGCCGTCGGCTGGGGGCTCGCGTTCTGGGTCGGGGCTGCCGCCGGACTCGCGGCTTTCGTGGCGTTCGTCCTGCAGGCCTTCTTCTCGTCGCGGCTGCTCGAAGCCGTCAACTATTTCGAGCACTGGGGCCTGATGCGGGAGGGCTCGCGCGTCCGTCCGGAAGATTCCTGGGACACGCACTCCTGGTTCACCTACTACGGGCTCACGGGCCTGTCGCGGCACGCAGACCATCACTACGAGCAGACGCGCCCCTTCCAGCAGCTGCGGGTCTACGAAGACGTCCCGATGCTGCCTTCGGGCTACGTCGGCATGGTCGACATGGTGATGACGAAGAACGCGGACTTCCAGGAGCTGGCGACGGAAGAGCTGCGCCGCTGCGGGCTCGGGCCCTTCCGCGACGGCGTCGACGTCGGGTCTGCGGATGGATCGGCTGCGCCCGACACGGTCGGCTGGCTCGGTCGCTGGCGGGCGCTCCCGGCGACGGTGCGGGTGCCGGTCGCGGCGGCGGGTTTCCTCACGGCGGTCACCGCCGGCGCTGCGTGGCTGGGAGAAGCGAGCCTGCCATTCGCGTCGAGCCTGCTCTGGAACGCCTGGATCCTGTTGGCCTTCGTGATCGTGTTTCGGGTCGTGAACCGCATCGAGCAACGCGAAACCGGGCCGGTCGTCGCCTGGGCGGGTGGCCTCACGCTGCTGGTCGTGCTCGGCACGCTGAGCGAACGGCTGCTCGGGTGGCTCGCCTGATTCGAGCGACTGACGCGCTCAGCGCCAGTCCGGATGCAGGTCGTGCTCGAGGGCGAAGGGCTGGGCGAAGACGGTCTGGCCGTTCCACTCCGTGGCCCCGGGGTCCGTCGCCAGCCAGCGGATGACGTTTGCCGGCACCGTCATCGGCGCCGCCTTCTGGAATTTCTCGAGTGCGCCGTCGGGGTCGTTGAGCTTCATCGATTCGGTCATCACGAAGCCGGGTTCGAGATTGTAGAAGTGGACGCCACTGTTCCGGTGCTCGACCGCGAGTACGCCCGCCAGTCGCTGGAAGGCGCCCTTCGTCGCCGCGTAGGCGAAGCCCCAACCGCCCTGACCGGCGGGCATGGGCGGGTCGGACAGGCCCGCGCCCGACACCATGTCGATGACCGTTCCGCTCTTGCGTTCCAGCATGCCGGTCAGGACCAGGCGCGTGATGTGGACCTGGTTGAACACGTTGGCCGCGAACATGCGTTCGACCTCCTCGAGATCGAACGTCAGGACGTGCTGCATGTTGGCCGGGCCCACGTAGATGCCATTGTTGAGGAGCAGATCGATGCGTCCCCAGCGAGCAAGGGTCTCGGCCACGGCGGCGTCGATGGAGCTTCGGTCGAGCAGGTCGAGGGGCAAGGGCAGGGCGTCCCGCCCCAGCTCGCGGACGGCGGCCGCTGTCGTCTCGATGCTGCCGGGAAGCGGGCGGCCGTCGGCGGTCTCGCCCTCGACGAGGGTTCGCGCGGTGACGACGACGTCAAAGCCGTGGCGTGCCAGCTCGAGGGCGGACGCGCGTCCGATGCCTCGGCTCGCGCCGGTCACGAACGCGACCTTCCGAGCGTCCCCTGTTCGATTCGTCATGTGTTGCTCTCTCGATACCGCTTCGGCGTCTGCTACTTGCCGTCGAAGTCCGGGGGCTCCTTGGCGGCCATCGCCCGGTAGCCCTCGGTCATGTCCTCCGAGCTGAACAACACCGATGCGCTGGCGGCTTCGAAGCGCAGCGCTTCGGACAGGCCGCGTTCGGACCAGTTGTTGATCGTGCGCTTGATGCCCTGCACCGCGAGGGGCGCATTGGCGGCGATCTCGTCGGCGAGCGCCCGGACGTGGGGAACGAGATCGTCCCGGGGAACGACTTCCTGGACGATGCCGATGCGAAGCGCCGTCTCGGCGTCGATGCGGCGGCCGGTGAAGGCGAGCAGCTTCGTCCAGCCTGCGCCGACCTCGCTGGCCAGACGCATGTCGCCGCCGGCGTCGATGGACACGCCGACCCGGGGCTCGGGCAGTGCGAAGCGCGCGTCGTCTGCCGAGATCCGGATGTCGCCCATCATCGCGACCTCGAGGCCGGCGCCGAGGCAGTAGCCGTGGATCGCCATCAGCACGGGCTGGGGCAGCTGGGACAGCACCTGGAAGCGTTCGTGCACCCAGCGGAAGCGCTCGTAGTAGTTGCGGACCTTCTCTGCCGGGGAACGCCCGGTGATGCGGTCCTCGGGCATGCCGAGATCGACTCCCGCGCAGAAGGCTCGCCCCTCGGCGCGCACGACGACGACACGAATGCTGTCGTCGAAACGGATGCGGTCCGCCAGGGCGGTGATCTGCCGGGCGGATTCCCAGCTCCAGGCGTTCAGCTTTTCGGGGCGGTTCAGCACGATCGTCGCGATCGGGCCGTCCTGTTCCAGTTGCATGTAGGCGGGCGCGCCGCTGACGGAGCCGGGCGCGGGCGTGGAGTCGGTCAACGAACTCTCCTTGAACGGGCCGCTCAGTCGCTGCCGAAGGGGCCCTTGCCGAGCTGCTCGCGGATCGGAACGAATTCGGGCATGAGCATCGACCGGCGCTGCCAGTTGGCGCCGTCGACGACCAGGGTGTGCCCCGTGATGTACGAGGCGAACGGAGAGGCCAGGAAGGTCGCGGCCCAGCCGAGCTCATGAGGATGTCCCACGCGCAGGGCGGGTGAGCGAGCGCCGTCGTTCTTGCGGCGCTCGGGGACCGAACGGATGGCCTGGACTTCGTCCTCGTGGGGGAAGAGCCCGGGTACCAGCGCGTTCACCCGGATGCCGTAGGGGGCCCACTCGACGGCCAGGGTCTCCGTCAGGTTCTTGACCCCCGCCTTGCCGGCGGCGGAATGTGCGAAGCCCGGGCCGCCCGTCCACGCGTAGGCGGCGCCGATGTTGATGATGTTGCCGGGCGTCGCGGCGCTGAGATGTCGCCGCCCGAATTCCCGTGAGCAGTAGAAGGTTCCGTTCAGCACGATGTCGACGACGGTTCGCCAGGCGTTCGGACTCATGTCCTCTGCAGGCACCGGGAAGTTGCCCGCGGCGTTGTTCACGAGGACGTCTGCGGCCCCGAGCTCGCGCTCGACGACGTCGAAGGCCTCGGAGATCTGATCCGGCTGCCGGATGTCGCAGCCGACCCCGATCGCCTTGGCGCCGACCGACTCGATGGCCGCGACACCGGCTGCGCGGTGCTCTTCCTTGCGGCTCACGATGGCGATGCGCGCGCCCAGCCGGGCGAACTCCACCGCCATGGCCTTGCCGAGCCCGGTGCCACCGCCCGTCACGATCACGACCTGGTCGGCAAAGGTGCCAGCGGGGAGTGCCGACGCCCCCAGTGACGGCGGTTCAGGAAGGCCCATGCCGCGATCTCTCCTCTGCGTCTCGAAGGGCGTGCCATGATAGCTTCTGGAGCCGGGCGTCGAGCCCGCCGAGATCCCGGTGCGACAAGGCAGGAGAAGCCGATGAGCGAGCTGATCACCCTCGACTACGACGGCCCCGTCGCGGTGCTGAGCAACAACCGCCCGGAAAAGCACAACGCCGCCAACGACGCGATGGACCGCCGTCTCTTCGACTGCCTGCGCGAGCTGCACGACCGGCCGGGCCTTCGCGTGGTCGTGTGGCGGGGCAATGGCAAGTCCTTCTCTTCCGGACGCGACGTTTCCGAGCTCGGCGTTCGGACGGAGGACATCACCGATTTCGACTTCATCGAACGGGGGCACGCGGGCACGCGCCTGTTGTTCTCCCTGCCGGTGCCCGTGGTCGTGGCCATGAAGGGCTGGGTGATCGGTGGATCCTTCGAACGCGCCTTGCTGTGCGACATCCGGATCGCGGCGGAGAGTACGCGAATGATGCTGCCGGAGATCGGGCACGGCGTCGTCCCGGACTCGGGCGGCACCGCGCGGCTCTTCCAGATGGCGGGGCACGGCCTGGCGGCGGACCTGGCCCTCACCGGGAGGCCGATGGACGCCCAGGAAGCGCTGCGACACGGCGTCGTTTCCCGCGTGGTTCCCGACGAGGCGCTGGACGAAACCGCACTCGAGATCGCTGCCGCCATCGCCAAGGCGCCGGCATTCACCGTGAAGATGTTCCGTCGGACCCTCGACCGGCTGGCGACGCCCCTGGTAGACCACTCGATGCAGGAAGAGTCCGTGGCCCAGACCCTGGTCTTTGCTTCCGATGACTACGCCGAGATGAAGCAGGCACGCGCGGAGACGCGCGAGCCGGTCTATCGGGGACGCTGAGCATGGCCCCCATGGAAGCCGCGTCCGAAGTGCGAAGCATCGACACCGGGACGGAAGAGCTGTTGTGCCGCGTCGAGGAGCGGGTAGCGGTCGTGACCCTCAATCGACCCGAGTCCCGAAACGCCTTGTCGGTCCCTCTCAAGGAGGCGCTGCACCGGGTCTTCGACGTGCTCGAGGTCGACGAAGGCGTCGGCTGCGTGTTGCTGACGGGTGCAGGCAAGGCTTTCTGCTCCGGAGGCGACACCAAGGTCATGGCCAGTGCCGGCCGCCCGCCTTCCATGGAGGACCGGCAACGGTTGCTGCGCTGGGAGCACCGGCTTCCGGCGAAGATCCGGGCGCTCCCGAAGCCCGTGATCGTGGCGCTGCCCGGCGCGGCGGCCGGGGCGGGCTTTTCCCTGGCGCTGTCCGCGGACATCCGGATCGCAGCCGAGAGCGCCTTCTTGTTGACGTCGTTTTCGCGTCTCGGCCTTTCGGGCGACTACGGCGGCACCTGGCTCCTCACCCAGCTCGTCGGAACGGCTCGGGCCCGCGAGATCTACTTCACGAACAAGCGCGTGTCCGCCCGGGAATGCGAGCAGCTCGGTCTCGTCAACCGCGTCGTGGCCGACGACGTCCTGCAGGCCGAAGCCTTCGAGCTGGCGCGTACGATTGCAGCCGGCCCACCGGTCGCCCACCGCTTCATGAAGGCAAACCTGAACCGGGCCCAGGAAGCCGACCTGCGGACCTGCCTCGACTACGAGGCGGACCGGATGGTGCGCGGCGCCATGACCGAGGACTACCAGGAAGCCGTCTCGGCCTTCGCCGAGAAGCGTCCGCCGGTGTTCCGAGGGCGCTGACCCCGAACCCGAAGCCGCGACGAGGAGGCGACTCCACATGCTCGACGAAGCCGATGCGCCCCTGGTGCCGCTCCCGCCGCAGCCCGAGCGGACGGCGTGGCCGGAACCGGACTGGCCCGAAGGCAGCCCCGGCGCCGGCGTCGATGTCGCGTCCCTCGACAAGCTGCTCGACTACGCGTTCTGCCAGCCGGCCGAGATGCCCGAGACGAACGCCAGCCTGATCGTGCACCGGGGTCGGATCGTTGCGGAGCGCTATGCCGAGGGAATGGACGCGACCACCACCCACCTGTCGTGGTCCATGGCGAAGAGCGTCCTGCACGCGGTGTGTGGTCTGCTCGTCGGGGAGGGCAAGCTGTCCCTGGACGGTCCCGCCGGTGTCGAAGCCTGGAGCGATCCGTCCGACGACCGGCACGGCATCACCCTCGATCAGCTGCTGAAGATGCGCAGCGGCCTCGACTTCCTCGAAGACTACACGGACAAGACCGACGCCCAGCGCAACGTCATCGACATGCTCTTCGGGCCCGGCAAGGACGATGTCGCCGGCTACGCGGCGAGCTGCCCGCTCGCACACCCGCCCGGTAGTTCCTTCTACTATTCGAGCGGCACCAGCAACATCGTGTCCTCTCTCGTGTCGGGCGTGCTCGGGGCGGGTCCGCCCGTGGAGCGCTTCATGCGAGAGCGGCTCTTCGATCCCCTGGGTATGCGCAGCGCGACCCTTCGCTTCGATGAGGCGGGCACCTGGATCGGATCCTCGTTCGCCTACGCGACGGCCCGCGACTTCGCCCGCTTCGGCTTGCTGTATCTCCGGGACGGGGTCTTCGCCGGACGCCGCATCCTGCCCGCCGGCTGGGTCGACCACGCAAGGCGCTTGAGCGACGAGGCGCCGAGCGAGAACTTCGCCTACGGGTCGCACTGGTGGGTGATTCCGGGCAGTCTCGGGATCTTCCAGGCCAACGGCTACAACGGCCAGCGGATCACCCTGGTACCGGGGCTCGATCTCATCGTCGTGCGCCTGGGCGTGACGCCCATCGAGTTCGCGCCGCGCATGAACGCATGGATGAAGGAAGTCGTCGACTGCTTCCGTGACACGGTCTAGGATCGTGCGCGGCGTAAGGCCGCGCACCCGCAGCAAGCCGGAATCTGCGATTCCGGCTTGCTAGCACGCGGTTCCAAGCTCGGCCCGACCGCGACACCGGGAGGTGTGGAGCGTTGTGACGAGACGATCGGCCGCTTCCATCGCGAGAGCGCGCGCAGGAGTGGCCGCGCGAGCGGCCCGGCCCCGCTGGATCGTCGCCATCGAGGTTATTTCGGTGGCCTCGTTCGTCCTGCTCTGGGGCGCGGTGATCGCAGGGATCGTCTCGGTCTCGCCTGCGGGCCGTCTACTGTGGCTGGCTCCGCTGGGGGGCCTGGTTGGATTCGCGGCGGCGGATTTCGTGGGAGGCTGCGTCCACTGGGTGGCCGACACCTACTTCCATCCGCGAACGCCACTGCTGGGGCCGCTGCTCGTCGCTCCGTTTCGCGCCCATCACAGCGACCCCGCGGAGATCACGCAGCACGGCTTCCTCGAGCTACTGGGGAACAACGCGCTGGCGACCTTGCCCCTCGGCCTTGCGCTCCTCGTGAGCGGGGGGCCCGGCATGTCACTTTCGGGGCAGGCGCTGCATGTCGTCGTCTCGGCACTCGCGATCGCGCTCTTCGCGACGAACGCGTTCCACTGCTGGGCCCACATGGCCGTGCCTCCCCCGGGCGTGGCGTGGCTGCAGCGAGTCGGCCTGGTGCTCTCGCCGGAGATGCACGCGCGTCATCACCGGGCGTCCCACGACCAGAGCTACTGCGTGACCGCGGGCTGGCTCAATCCGGCGCTCGACCGGGTCGGCTTCTTCGTTCGCGCGGAGGTCGTCCTGGCGCGCATTCTTACCCGCTTCAGGCGGAGCGCTCGCGAAGCCGGGCGGTGATCTCGGCCAGGATCGAGACCGCGATCTCTGCCGGGGAGCGCGCGCCGATGGCGAGTCCGACCGGTCCGTGGAGGCGGGCACTCTCAGCCTCACTGAGCCCGAGAGCAGCGAGCCGCTCGAGCCGTCTCGCCTGGGTGCGCTGACTGCCGAGGCTGCCCACATAGAAGGCCGGGGACCGGAGCGCGACGGCAAGCGCGGGGTCGTCGAGCTTGGGATCGTGGGTAAGCGTGACGACGGCAGTTCGCGCGTCGAGCGCGAGAGCGCGGAGGGCGTCGTCGGGCCAGTCGTGCAGGAGATCGACCCCGGGAAAGCGGTCCGCGTTCGCGAACGCCCGACGCGGGTCGACGATCGTGACCGCGTAGCCGATCTCGGAAGCCATGCGACACAAGGGTTGCGCGATGTGTACGGCGCCCACGACGACCAATCGCAGGGGCGGGTTGAAGGGCTGGACGAAGAGCGGCACCGGGTCGTGGTCGAGTAGTCGCGCCAGGTCGCTGCGAAGCGCTTCCCGCGCAGAGGCCGCGACGTCGGCGTCAGCGGACGCGTCCGGTGCGTCGCCGGGCCCGGGGTGGAGCCGCTCCCGACGGCCGCTGGCGAGATCGACGACCAGGGCGACGGGGCGCTTGTCGGCGCGGTCCTGCAACAGCCCGTCGAGCCAGGCGCCCGCTTGCCCGGAACTTTCGCCCGGAGCGGCGACGCGGTCGACGTAGACCTGCATCTCGCCACCGCAGGCCAGTCCCACCTCCCAGGCCATCTCGTCGGTCACGCCGAAGTCGAGGATCTCCGGGCGGCCCGACGCGATGACGGCGAGCGCCGTCTCCACCACCGACCCTTCGACGCAGCCTCCCGAGACCGAGCCGACCATGTGCCCGGCGTCGTCGACGCCGAGGAGGCTGCCGGCGGGACGTGGCGACGACCCCCATGTCGCGATGACGGTGGCCAGGGCCACGCCCCGACCCGCCTCGCGCCAGCGTGCGATCTCATCGAGGACGTCGGGTGTGCCCGGGGGCTGCTCTCGGGGGTCGCTGGGAGGGTGGCGGGGCATGTCGGGAGGGTGGTGGGGCATGTCGGGAGGGTGGCGGGGCACGTCGGGAGGTTGGCGGGGCATCGGTGTTCGCGCTCAGGGGCGCATCGAGTAGCGGCGCGGCCCGCGCTCGCGTTGCGCGAGCTGCGGCTCGATTTCGTCCAGCCAGTCGCACAGCCGCGGACGCGTTTCGCGCGGATCGATCAGGTCGTGGACGCCGAACTCCTCGGCGCGCGGAAGGATGGACTGGGCGGCGGCCATCTCCTCTTCCAGGGCCCGGCGTCGGGCGTCGGGGTCGGGGGCAGCCTCGATCTCCGCGCGGTAGGCGAGAGCCACGCCGGCTTCCACCGGAAGCGCGCCGCTCTCCGCCGACGGCCAGGCGACGACGGTGCTGGCAGGCCCGAGGTGGATGCCCTGGGCCACGCCGAACGCTTTGCGGACCAGGACGGCGAACCACGGCACGGTGGTCTGGAGGGTCGCGAACATGGCAGCCATGCCGTGACGGATGGTGGCCGCTCGCTCGGCGGCGGCACCGATCATGAAGCCGGGCTCGTCGACGAAGCTGACGATGGGCAGGCCGAAGGCATCGCAGGTCTCGACGAAGCGCCGGATCTTCTGGGCGGCCTCGGCGGTCATCGCGCCGCCGTCGAAGCGGCAGTCGTTGGCGAGCACGCCTACCGCTCGCCCGTCCACGCGGGCGAAGCCGGTGACCTGGCTGCGGCCGAAGCCGGTCGTGATCTCGAAGAAGGAGTCGCGATCCACCACCAGCCCGATCAGCCGACGGATCTTGTAGACCTTGCGGCGCTCGCGCGGGATGATCGAGAGCAACTCTTCTTCCGCGCGCTGACGCAGGTCGCCCGTGTCGAATACGGGCGATCGTTCCCACACACTCGACGGCAGGTAGGACAAGAACTTGCGAGCTTGTCGAAAGACGTCCTCCTCGTCCTCGGCGACGTTGTCGACCACGCCGCTCCGAAGATGGACTTTGGCGCTGCCGAGCTCCTCCTTGCTGGAGCTTTCCTTGAGGGCGCGCTCCACCAGTGCCGGACCGCCCGTGAGGACCTGCGCGGTGTCCCGGGTCATGATCGAAAGGTGGGAAGCGACGAGCCGCCCAGCGGGGAAGCCCGCAACCGGTCCCAACGCGGCGCACACGACCGGCACCGTCGCGAGACTCTCCATCGAGAGCAGGTTGAGCGGCGCCGGCGCGGTCATGTCGTAGCCCGAACGGCCACGCGTCTCGCCCGCGCCCGCGATGGACGCTCCGCCTCCTTCCAGCAACCGCACCAGGGGGACGCGTCGGCGCACTGCCAGGGCGTCGGCGTAGAGGGCCTTCTTCAGGCCCACGGCCGAGTAGGCCGCTCCCCGGATCGTGAAGTCGTCGCCGCAGACGACCACGCGTCGGCCGTCGATCTCGCCCGTTCCTGCGACGACACTCGCCGGCGTGAAGGACGCCAGCTGGCCGTCGTCGTCGACTTCGCCCCGACCGGCAATGCCGCCGTGTTCGCGGAACGAATCGCGGTCGAGCAGGCCGTCGATGCGTTCGCGGACGGTGCCTCGGCCGCGGGCGTGTTGGCGCTCGACCGCGGCCTCGCCTCCGAGGGCGGCCGCCAGCTCGCGTCGGCGGCGGATCGCGTCCGCTTCGGGCTTCCAGCTCATGGGCGCCCGACTGTAGCGGACGCGCCGATGGGTCTTCGTCGGTCCCGCGCTAGCCGCCGGAACCTGCGGTTCCGGCTTGCTGCGGGTGCGCGGCGTTCTGCCGCGCACGGTCCTAGCGCCGGCGGCCGGCGACTGCGATCCCGAACAGCGCCAGGCCCATCAGGGCCGCCGTCGTCGGTTCGGGAACCGCGAGGATGTTCGCGGTGTGTTGGAAGTAGCGGGCTTCTTCATCCGGAGTGGCCCCGACGTCGAAGCTGAAGCCCGACTGACCGAACGAGAGGCCACAGCTGAGTCCGTCGCCGACGACCAGGCAGCTGCCGTTGAGGCGCGCCAGGGGTGCCGCGAAGGCGGCCGCGGCCGAGACGCCGACCTGTTCCTGGGACCCGGACACGCTGGCGGTCTGGGCCGGCCCCACGAGGAAGTTGCCGCCACCGAGGTTCATCACCGGAACGCCACTCGCCGCGTAGGTGGTGTTCGTGAAGACGACTGCCGAGGCGCCGTTGTCGTCGGTTCCCGAGACCGGCGTCATCGACAGCTCGACCACGCTGAACGAGAAGCTCAGGGTCAGCGCCATCGTGTCGAGGTCGACGTTGCCGGAGACCACCGCGACGGGATCGCCGTTCGGATCGAAGGTGAGTGTCTGGGTCGCGCCGCACGCGACGTCCGAGCAACCGAGGGCTTGATCGAAGCCGCCGCTCGAGATGGTGAGTGCCTGGGCGTTCCCGCCGAAGGCGAGAGAGGCACAGAACAGCAGCGCAGCAACCGCAGTGGTGCGAGCGATGGACCGGTGGAACAGCATCTTTCCTCCCCATTCCCCTTCCCAAGGAATCGAGGAGACGAGCTCAGGTGTTCGTCAGGTCCTCTTGCTTCGAGTCCAGCTGGTCAGGGTGAGGGTTCCCACCAGGAACAGCAGAGCAGCGTTGGGTTCCGGGATCGGCGATCCCGAGAAGACGAAGTCGGCCTTCACGACCAACGGCGGTGAATCCACGCCGAACGGTGCGAAGGACCCGATGGTAATGCCGGACAGGGACAGCTGGTTCAGCTCCGAAGACACGAACAGGCTGCCGCTTGCGGGCGCCTCGGTGCCGACCGCAAGGGACTCGATCGGGGGCGGACCGTCGGCGGAGACGACGGCATCGATCGCCAGCGGATTCACGAGGAAGAAGTACTCGGCGGTGGGCGGTCCGGGCGTGAGCGGGACGAGCAGACCCGAGCTGCCGGACAGCGACAGGCTCTCGAGGACGATGTCGTCGTACCCCGCGTAGGGAGTGGTGAGTACGATCGGGATCGGGCCCGCGACGTCGAGCTGGATCGAGACCAGCTGCGGTGCCATCGGATCTTCGTCGATCGTGACCTGGGTTCCGGACAGGGACGCGGTGACCGGGTCGGCGATGGCGACGCCCCCGACCGATGCGGTCAGCGTCACGAATCCCGAATCGAACTCGTAGCGGATGGGTGCTGCGAACGAAGGCGCCGCGAAGAGAAGTGCGGCAGTCGCAGCGGCGACGAGGAACGAGAGTTTTGCGTGCATGGTGGCCAGTCCTAGGAAGAAAGCGGATCGAGCGAGCGTTCGTTTCGGCGTTTCGACGCTCGGATGCGGGGGCCAAGAGGCTCGCCCTCGCTTCCGACCCCCTTCCCAGGTGGTGTCAGGAACCCCGTCATCATACCCAGAATGGTGTGGCAGGAGTAAGAAAGAGTTTCAGAATAAATATGTTTCCTTCCGGAAACTTGCGGACGCTCTGCAGAGATCCCTTGAACCCCCTGGGGCCGCCATTCGTGGCCCCGATCGGCGCCTCAGTCCGCCCAGCGCGCCGGCCCCATCGGCGATCCGGGACAGGGGATGAGCACCTCCTCGCGCCAGTCCGTCCGAAGCGGTCGCATCCGTTCGCGCCATGCGGGGATGCGTTCGTCGGCAGTCGCACCCGGGGATGCGAAGCCTCGCGCCGCTTCGGTCGCTCGGCAGAGCGCGATGTGGCTGTCGAGATCCGTCGCCCACAGGGTGCAGACTTCGCTCTCTCCGAAGAGCACCTCCCAGGCCCCGACCAGCCGGTGACCGTGGTCGGCCATCACCGGCGCCCACTCTTCAGCGACGGCCGCGAGGAAGTCGAGTGCGGCTCCGGGCTGCACGCGGCTCAGTTCGTGGATGAAGAGCTCCCCCTCGATCTCGCCTGCGCGCACGTCGGCCAACGAAAGGCTTCCCTCCGTCGCGCCGAGCAGTCGATCGAAGCCGCCGCTGCGCCAGCTTGCCGCCTCGGCCCACCAGGACGACAGCTCGCGGTTGGCTTCCCGTCGCAGATTCGTGCGCTGACACAGGCGTCTCCAGCCTTCCCATCCGTCGACCAGCTCCCAGATGTTGACGACCTGGGGCCAGCGCCCGGTCGACCCCTGCACGTACCAGGTGCCGTACAGGGTCAGCCCGCGGTCGGCGACGACGTCGGCGTCGAACCCGACGACGCTGTTCTCCATGTAGGGGACGGCACCTTGTCCGACGATGTCGACGGTTTCGTGCAGGTACAGATCGCGGGCCACGGTCACCTCGTGTGAATACGCGGGCGAGGGGTACGCCCAGGGGCGCGCGAAACACTACCATCGGCGGTCCCTCGCCAAGCGGGGCGCCAACTGGGGAGAGACTGGGGCGAGAGTGAACGGCGCAGCAGAGGAGCGAGCATGAAGATCGAAGGCAAGCACGTCGTCGTGACCGGCGCTGCATCGGGCATCGGACGTGCCCTCGCGCGTCGCTTCAAGGCGGAAGGGGCCAGCGCCGTCGTGGCCGCGGACCTGGACGCCGCCGGCGCTGAAGCCGTGGCGAAGGAGATTGGTGGCATCGGAGTCGGCCTCGACGTCAGCAACGAGTCGCAGCTTCAGGCTCTGGTTGCAGATGCGGAGAAGGCGAACGGCCCCATCGATCTCTTCTGCTCCAACGCCGGCATCGGCATGGAAGGCGGCGTCGAAGTCCCCGACGAGGGCTGGATGCAGATCTGGGGCGTCAACGTGATGTCGCACATCTACGCCGCGCGCGCGGTGCTGCCCGGCATGATCGCCCGGGGAGAGGGCTATCTGCTGAACACCGCTTCCGCGGCCGGCCTGCTGACCCAGATCGGCTCGGCGCCGTACGCGGTCACGAAGCACGCAGCCGTGGCGCTGGCCGAGTGGCTCTCGATCACCCACGGCGATCAGGGCATCAAGGTGTCCGTGCTGTGTCCGCAGGCGGTGCGGACAGCCATGACCGCAGGCATGCAGGGGGGCGGGGTTGCCGGTGTCGACGGCATGCTCGAGCCCGAGGACCTCGCGGACAGCGTCATCGAGGGGCTGGCCGAGGAACGCTTCCTGATCCTGCCGCATCCGGTCGTCGAGCAGTACATCCAGCGCAAGGCAGGGGACTACGACCGCTGGCTATCGGGCATGCGGCGCCTCAACGCGCGCTTCGCGGGCCAGGTCGGAGAGCCTGTCGAGTAGCCGCTGCCTTGGGTCCTGCGCGAGACCGCGTCAGATGACTCCCTGCTCGCGCAGGCCGCCGATCTCCTCGTCGCCGAGATCGAGGGTCTCGCGCAGCACCTGTTCGGTGTGCTCGCCGAGCCGGGGGAAGGGTGTGACGGGACCCTCCGATACCCGCGACAGCTTGACTGGGTTGCCCACGACCTGCATCGGCTTGTCGCTGTCGGGCCGCGGTACCTCGATGAGCATGTCGTGCGCCTGCACATGCGGGTCGGCGTGGATGTCGTGGGCCAGGTTGCTGGGTCCCGACGGGATGCCCTCGCCGCACAGCACGCTGCAGGCTTCGAGTCGGGTGAGGTCGACCGACCAGGCCTCGACGGCCGGGCGGATCACGCCTTCGATGTTCTCGGCCCAGCCTTCGCGGGTCGCGAAGCGCGGTTCGTCGCACCATTCCGGGTGGCCCACGGTGTGCGCCAGTCGCTCGAACTGGTGCTCGCGCATGACCGAGACCACGAAGTATCCGTCTCGGGCGCGGAAGCCCGCGACGATGGCGATGGACCCGGCGGTGGCCCAGGCCGCGGGGGCGTCCATGGACCACAGGTGCGGAACCATGTCGGACATGGCGACCATGGCGTCGTACATCGAGATGTCCACGTGCTGGCCGAGGCCCGTGCGCTCCCGGTGCAGCAGGGCCGCCAGCACGCCGATGACCGCGAACAGCCCGGCGCCGTTGTCGCCCAGGGCGCCGGCGACCACCACCGGCGGCGGCTGCCCTGGCTTGCGGCTCGGCTCGTAGATGCCGGCCATGGCTTCGACCATCGGCGCGTAGGCGGGCCAGCTCGCGTACGGCGAATCGCCTTGGTTCCCGAAGCCGGAGATGGACGCGTACACGAGCCGGGGTTCCAGCTCGGACAACGCCGCGTACCCGAGTCCGAGGCGGTCCATGGTCCCCGGCGTGAAGTTCTCGGCCACGATGTCGAAGTGCGGCACGAGGCGCTTGAAGAGGTCGCGCCCGGCGGGCCGCTTGAGGTCGATGCCGATGCTTTGCTTGCTGAGGTTGTTGCGCAGATAGGTCGCGCCCACCTGGCGACCGTCCTCGTCGATCAGGAAGGGGCGGGCGCCTCGACCGGACTCCCCGTTCCGAGGGTGCTCGACCTTGACGACCGCCGCGCCGAGGTGGCTCATCAGCTGGGTCGCGTAGGGCAGGGCCTGCATCTGCTCGGCCGCGAGGATCCGCACGCCGTCGAGCGGCTTTCCCCACTGCGCCCGCTCGGGTCTCCGAATCTCGCCGATTCGCACGGGCGGGAGTATACGCGCGCCGCGCCACACGTCCCGCGCAGGGGATCGCCGGCCGTCTCCGATGCCGTCGGCTACCGTGCCGGTCCGTTCGATCTGTCCGACTCGTTCCACTCATGAGGACCCCCTGTGAACTTCGAGTTGAATCCCGAGGAACGCGACTTCGAGCTGGAGGTCGAGCGCTTCCTCGCTGCAAACCACTCGGACGACGTCATGGACGCCAATCCCGAGCAGCTCTCGCAGACCGTGGAGACCCCGGCCAAGCGGGTCTTCATGGGCAAGCTCGCGAAGCAGGGCTGGCTCGGCATGTCGTGGCCCGAGGAGTACGGCGGCGCCGAGCGCGCCGGCATCTACGACTTCGTGCTGACCGAGGCGCTGTCGCGGGTCGGTGCGCCGCAGCCCGGCAAGGGCGTGGGCATCGTCGGCAAGACCATCATCCGGCACGGCAACCCACGTCTCAAAGAGACCTTCCTGCCGCAGATCATCCGCGGCGAGGTCGAGTTCGCGATCGGCTACAGCGAGCCGGCGGCGGGATCGGACGCCGCGTCGATGCAGCTGCGGGCCACCCGCGACGATGCTCGGGGGGGCTGGGTGCTCTCCGGCCACAAGATCTGGACCACCTCGGCGCACTTCGCCGACTGGTACTGGGTGGGCGCGCGCACCGACCCCGCCAGCAAGCACGGCGGCATCACCTTGTTCCTCGTCCCCATGGACCACGCCGGTCTCGAGATCCATCCCACCTGGACGATCGGCGACGAGCGCACGAACGAGGTCTACTTCGACGACGTCTTCGTCGAAGACGACTTCGTGGTGGGAGAGGTCGGCAAGGGCTGGACCTACATCTGCGAAGCCCTGGACCTCGAGCGCTTCGCGATGCTGCCCGTGGGCCCCCACGAGATGAAGATCGCCGCCCTGTGCGACTGGGCGCGGAACGCCAGCCGCGATGGTGAGCCGGTGCGCGACGATCCCGGCGTGCGCAGCGTCCTGGCCAGGCTGGTCGCCGAGCTGGAGGTCGCGCGCATGCTCCAGCGCAAGGTCATCAGCGAGGCACTCAAGGGCCGCATTCCCACCGTGCAGGCGGCCATGTACAAGCTGTTCCAGTCCGAGCTGGGCCAGCGCGTCGCGAACGCGGCGCTCGACATGATGGGACCGGCGGGACAGCTCAAGCCCGGTGTGGAGGGTGCACCGCTGGACGGACGCTTCGAGCGCTCGTATCGCTACACGGTGGTGGACACCGTCGGCGGCGGGACGTCCGAGATCCAGAAGAACATCATCTCCCGGCGAGGCCTGGGCCTGCCGAAGAACTTCTGATCCGTGGGGGATCGACCGTGAAAGTCCATCTCGTCGACGGGACCTTCGAGCTCTTCCGCGCCCACTTCGGTGCGCCGAGCGCGAAGTCCCCGAGCGGTCAGGAAGTCGGCGCGACCCGCGGTTTGCTGCGGTCGATGCTTTCGCTGCTGCGCCAGGGCGATGTCAGTCACGTCGCCTGTGCGTTCGACACGGTGATCGAGTCGTTCCGCAACGAGATGTTCGACGGCTACAAGCGGGGCGAGGGGCTCGAGCCGGATCTGTGGCAGCAGTTCCCGCTGGCCGAACGCGGCTGTACGGCGCTCGGCCTGACGGTCTGGGGCATGACCGAGTTCGAGGCGGACGACGCCCTGGCCGCGGGGGCAGCGCGCTACGGCGCGGAACCCGCCGTCGAGCAGGTAGTGCTGTGCTCGCCCGACAAGGACCTGTGCCAGTGCGTGGAGGGGAGCCGCGTCGTGACCGTCGATCGGGTGCGTCGCGTCGAGCGCGGCGACGCCGGCGTGCGGGAGAAGTTCGGCGTCGGACCGGCGTCGATCCCCGACTACCTGGCGCTGGTCGGCGACAGCGCCGACGGCATCCCCGGCATCCCCGGCTGGGGGGCGAAGTCGACGGCGACGGTGCTCGCGCACTACGAGCATCTCGAGCGGGTTCCCGACGACCCGGAGAAGTGGGAGGTGGCCGTTCGCGGAGCCAAGCGCCTGGCGGGCAACCTCGCGGCCGGCCGCGAAGAGGCAGACCTGTACAAGCAGCTCGCGACCCTGCGCCGGGACGTGCCTCTCGACGAGACCCTCGACGATCTGTGCTGGCGAGGCGCCGACCGCGCGGCCCTCGAGGCGTTCTGCGACGAGATCGGGGACGCGCGCCTCGTCGACAGCGTGACGCGCTGGCGCGACTAGGTGTCAGTTCCAAGACGGAGTCTTGGGGAAACTGGCGACGACGCAAAGGTCGTCAGACCGCAGCTAGGAGGCCGACCCGCCGCAAAGAGAGCCCTGTGGGCTCTGTCAGGTGCTCCGGCGCCGCGTGGCGGCCGCTCCGGCCAGCCCGATTCCGAGCAGGAGTGCGGTCGAGGGCTCCGGCAGCACCTGGGGCAGGAGGGCGGTCGCGCTGAACACCTCACGACCGTAGACCGCCCCGCTCGCCGTGTAGTAGTCGAGGTAGACGTGAACGTCGAAGCTCATCTCTTCGAAGATGGCTAGGGACGGGAGCTCTGCCGGGATGTAGCCCGAGACGAGGGCATTGTGGTCGGGATCGACGAGCGTCAGGTGTGCCGAGGTCTGTAGCAGGAATACATCGAGAACGGGCTCTCCGAGGATCGTCGACGGCAACGGGTTGATGGTGCCGTTGCCGACGTCGTACCAGGTGGTGAAGGAGTACGAATCGTACGCGGTGCCGTTCGTGATGTAGATGTCCGTCACGTACGCATTGGATTCCACCTGGAAGCTGCCCAGCAGCAGGTCGAGGCCGATCGAGAGATCGTAGTAGTACCCGAACGTCGAGCTGATGGTGTACTGGTCGCGGCAGCCCTGGCTCAGGCAGCTGCTGTGGCTGAAGTTCCCCTGGAGCACGTCTCCCGGCTGCAGACCTGTGCCCAGCAGGTCGATGTCTACGGTCGTGAGCTCGAAGGCGAAGTCCTGGGAGATTGCCTGCGCGGGCCCCGCGACGGAGATCCCGAGAGCGGCCATCGCGGCGGCGAGTGCGAGTCCGGCGTTATGCGACAGCTTCAGCGTGGAGCGAGAATCCATTCGGGCCTCCGGTGGGAGTCGGCCCCCGATACTGACGGACGCGTCGCCGTCCGGTCAAGCGGAATTCCCGAGACGAAGCACGACGGCCCCCGCCGGGCGCGCTCTGTGCGCGCCAGCGAGGGCCGTTTCTCTTCGAGTCGCTAGTTGAGTGGCTACTTGCCGCCGGACGACACCGCGGGCGTCGCCACCGGACCGCTGGCGTCGATGATGACGTCGATGCGGCGGTTGAGCGCGCGTCCTTCCGCGCTGACGTTGGAGGCCAGCGGAACCGCGAAGCCCTTGCCGATGGCGACGATGCGCTCCCTTGCCAGTGTGTTGTTCGCCACCAGGTACTCCATCACTGCCTCGGCACGCTGCTGGGACAGCAGGTCGTTCATGTCGGCGGAGCCCGTCGTATCCGTGTGACCTTCGATGACGACCTTCGGCTCGCCGAAGGCCCGCACCGCGCGCTGCACCTTGGCGAGCAACGCGTAGTCGTCGGGCATCAGGACGTGCTGGCCGACCGGGAACTGGATGCCCCGGAGCCGCACGACCAGACTCTGACCCTGCTTGTAGACTTCCGCCTCGGACGGGTCGAAGTAGTTGCTCACCTCGGAGTAGAGCGCGTTGAACTGGCGCTCGGACTCGAGCTCGTCGCTGCGCGCTCGTTCCGTTGCGTTCTGCCCCTCGAGCTGGGCAATCTGCCCCCGCAGCTCTTCGACCTGGGCGCGCGCCTTTTCAGTGCGATTGACCAGGAAGTCCCGGTCCTTGGTGAGCTGGTCGATGCCCGTGCGGATGGTGTCGCGTTGGGTGGTGAAGCTCTGGTCGCGCAGGTCCGCCAGGTTGAGGCCCTTGGCGTAGCTGGCGAGCACGCTCTCCTGTGCCGCCGCGATCTGCTCGGGCGACTGCTTCGAGAGCAGCTTTGCCTCTTGCGTCGTCTGGAGCGCACGCTTGGCCTCGAACAGGGCCTGGGCGGCCAGCTCGGACATCTGCTCCGACGCGTAGCGATCCTTCTCGATGAACTGCTCGACGTCGGCCAGCGATGACTTCGCGCGGGCGAGGGCCTTCGGGGCGAACTCGACGCCGCCCTGCTTGCTCGTCTCCTTGATGAGGCGACGCACTTCGCCCAGGGTGTTCTGCTCGATGGCGGCCAGCTCGAGGTCGCGGAACTCCTTCACGATTTCGGCCTGCTTGCGGGTCGCCCAGGCGAGCTCGTCGTCTTCGACGGCGGCGCTGAGCGCCAGGAAGTGGCTCTCCGCCTCGGCGTAGCCTTCACCGCCGAGGCTGGTGGCACCGGCGTTGCGCGCGGCTTCGCGCGCCTCGACGGCCTTCGGGATGGCGGTGTGGGTGACCTGCGCGTAGGAACGCGCGCGCGCCAGCTCGGCGCGGCCCTGGGACACGGTCTCGAGCACCTTCTGCACGCCGGATCCGCCGTCGAGTCGCTGGCGAGCGGTGTCGAGGGAAGCCTGCGCCTTGCCGAACCACGTGGGCGACAGCACAGCGACACCCTCTGCCTGGGCGGCGTCCAGCTCGGACGCCAGCGACGCCACCTGCTCGGACGGGTTCGTCGTGACGGGGATCGGCTGGATGTCGAGCCCGCTTCCCGCGCAGCCCAGCAGGAAGAAGCCGAAGAGGGCGAACATCCCCGCGAGTCCGAAAGTGGCTCGCTGGAAGTCGAAGCGTCTTGTCGTTTGTACACCGTGCATTGAGATCTCCTGTTCTCTTCCGGTCGCTGGTTGCGCGACCGGCCGTACGGGCAGGAGTTCCCCAGCACCGGACACCCGGCGCCACGGTTCCTCACCCCTCGTGAATCAGGAGTGCATGCATCGTGCCAGGTGGCCCATCGGCTGCCGGTGCGTCTGGCTCGTCCGCAGTGCGAACGAGCGCGCGCTTCGGGTTCGCAGGACCCGATCGCCGGGGCGGGACGCGACAGAATTCGGGGGTAGGCGAGCCGCCTGGGTCGGTCCGCCTAGCGGCGCATCGCGTTCGAGACGACTGCCCAGGTCGCGCGCGGGCTCAGGCTTGCGCGCAGGTTGCTCGGGCCGTCGATGGGTGGGCGCCCGGCGGCTCGCGCGTAGTCCTTCTCCCAGCCGTCGGGCAACGACCGGAAGACGTGGTCCCAGAAGCGGGTGGTCACCCCGTGGTAGGCGCGGGGGTTCACGAAGTGGTGAGCCAGGTGGTGGCTGCGGAGCCTCGCCTGGCGACGGCTCCGCGGTTCCCGGAAGTGGATGCGCCAGTGGACGTACTCGTAGCGGAAGAAGCCGGCGAGCAGCCCCGCGATGAACGCGATCGCCAGCGGGATCCCGAACATCCCTGCCGTCGCCCCGAAGATCACGAGACCGGTCGGCACCCAGGCGATCGGCGACGTGAAGACGGCGGCGGGGGTCCGGTGGTGCCCCCAGTGGAGGGGCGATACGGGCGTCTTGAAGCGGTGCGCGAGGATCCCGTGGATGAGGTACTCGACGAAGCTCCAGGACAGCCAGCCCAGGGCGACTGTGGCCAACAGCCACCAGTTGGACGCGGTCAGGATCTCGTCGGGCATGATCCCGGGACGGTAGCAATCCGGCCCGGAGGGGCCGATAGCGGGCCTTCTCGGGGGCGGATTCGTCTAGAATGCGGGGGTGCGCCTCCGGACCCACGCCATCGGGATCGCTCTCGCCGCGGTCGTCGTCCTGCCCGCTCCCAGTGTTTCGGCCGGCTCGCGGGAAGACTCCGTGGCCGGCGCCGTGGTGCGGGTCTCGGGATTGACGCGCGAGAAGGCCAGCTTCGGGGGCAGGTCGCGCCGCCTCGACTACATGGACCTGCGTTTCGGGTCCGACACCTTCTCGGCCGCCGGCGTGTCTGGCCGCTACGTGCAGAAGGGCAACAAGCTGCGGTTCCGCGTCGATCCGGTCATGCTGGAGCGCTACGCCCGGTCCTGGGAAGCGTCGTACGGCGACAGCCTCCGGCGGGACGGGCTCGACCCCGATGCGGTCGAGTGCGAGGTCACCAAGGCCAAGCTGAAGGGCCGCGCGCGGGGCAGCGAGGTCAAGGTGCGGTCCCAGTACAAGATCCAGTGCGTCGCGTCCGGCGACTTCGGTGAGATCGATGCCAAGGGCAGCGTCCGCTTCCGGGGACGCGGGCAGATCAGCGAACGAGCGAATCTCCCCGTCGGATCGGGCACGGTCGGGCTCTCCTGGAACTTCCAGCTCCTCCAACACTTGCCGCCGCCGCCCGTGCCCCCGCGTTCGGGAAGTGCTGGGCTCACGATCTCGACCCTGTCGCGCGAAGTGATGGATCCTTCCGCCCTGGGCTTGGTCGGGGATCTCGACCGCTAGCAGGCCACTCCTGGCCCCGCGGGCGCGCTTCGCGCCTTTGCGATACGCAACGTATCGTATATGATTCCCGAGTTGCGCGGCTCGCGCGCGCACGCCACATCCGTACCGGCTCACACGTCACGCGACGCGAGTTCGAGCCAACGAGGCGCCCCATGAACTTCGAGTTCGATCCCGAGCAGCAGCACTTCCTCGAGGAGGTCTCCGCCTTCCTCGACGCCAACGACGACCCGGAAGTCTTCGACGTCACGCGCGAGAACATGGCGCAGATCGTGGACACGCCTCCGCGCCGGGCCTTCATGAAGAAGCTGTCCGACAAGGGCTGGCTCGGCATGACCTGGCCCAAGGAACTCGGCGGGCAGGACAGCGAAGGCGTCTACGAGTACCTGCTGAACGAGCAACTCGCGTATCGCGGGGGGCCGCAGATCGGCAAGGGCGTCGGCATCATCGGCAAGACGCTGATCCGCCACGGCAACGACAAGCTCAAGAAGGAATTCCTGCCGAAGATCCTGAACGCGGAGGTCGAGTTCGCCGTCGGCTACAGCGAGCCCCAGGCGGGCTCGGACGCGGCGAACATGCAGCTCAAGGCGGTGCACGACGACGAACGCGGCGGCTGGGTGCTGAACGGCGCGAAGATCTGGACCACGTCGGCGCACTTCGCGGACTGGTACTGGGTCGGCGCCCGCACCGACATGGAGAACAAGCACCGGGGCATCACGCTCTTCCTGGTTCCCATGGACCACCCGGGTCTCGAGATCCAGGGCATCCCGACGATCGGCGACGAGATCACCAACTCGGTCTTCTTCGAGGACGTCTTCGTCCCCGACGACCACGTGGTGGGCGAGGTCAACTCGGGCTTCCAGTACATCTCCGAGGCCCTCGACCTCGAACGCTTCACGATGTTCACGTACGCGCCCATCCAGCAGCGACTGGAAGTGCTGATCGACCACGTGAAGACCGAGACCAAGGACGGCGAGCCGCTCAAGGACGATCCGCTGGTGCGCGCGAAGGTCGCCCATCTGGTCACCGAGGGAGAGGTCGCCCGGGTGCTGGGACTGCGCTTCGTCTCGAAGGCCGGAGTCGGCGACAAGCCGCCCACCGCGGAGGCTTCGATGTACAAGCTGTTCGCGACGACGCTGTCGAAGAAGCTCGCCAACGCGTCGATGGACATCGGGGGTATTGGAGCGCAGCTTCGGGTCAAGACCGAGGAAGCGCCGATGCAGGGACGCGCGGAATCGACGTATCGCTACACCGTGATCGACACCATCGGTGGCGGCGCTTCCGAGATCCAGAAGAACATCCTGGCCCGGCGGCACCTGGGCCTGCCGAAGAACTTCTAGGACAGGTTCGGTGGTGGCTTCCTCGTCTTCTCCGTTCGCTGGGACCGGTAGGGCCATGCTCGACGGCGTCACGGTCCTCGACCTGGCGAGCGTCGGGCCGGCCGCGCGAGCCTCGCGCATGCTGGCAGACTTCGGAGCACGCGTGGTCAAGATCGCCCCGACCTCGCGCAAGGGTGCCAAGCAGATCCAGCCCGTCTACCACACCTACGGTGCGGGTCGCGGTTGGGCGCGCATGCGGATCGATCTCAAGTCGGAAGCCGGCGTCGAGGTGCTGCTGCGACTGGTCGAGCAGGCCGACGTGTTGATCGAGAGCTATCGCCCCGGCGTCGCTGCGCGACTGGGTGTCGGCTACGACAGCGTCTCCAAGCGCAACCCGGGTCTCGTCTACTGCTCGACCAGCGGCTACGGCCAGGACGGCCCCGCCGCCCAGTGGGCTGGCCACGACATCAACTATCTCGCCATGGCGGGCTTCCTTGCGTGCAGTGAGCCCCGCGCCGACGGCGGGCCGCCGATTCCCGGCGCGACCGTGGCCGACAGCGCCGGGGGAGGCATGCACGCGGTGATCTCGATCCTCGCCGCGCTCGTGCGTCGCAGCGCGACCGGAGAAGGGGCCTACCTCGATGTCTCGGCGGCCGAGGGCGTGTTGTCGCTGATGTCGCTGTCTCTCGACCAGTACCTGGCGACGGGCGAAGTGGCGGGGCCGCGCCAGGCTCTCCTGACCGGACGCTACGCCTGCTACGACGTCTACGCGTGCAGCGACGGCAAGTGGATCTCCGTCGGCGCGATCGAGCCGCACTTCTTCGCGAACCTCTGTCGTTTGCTCGGGCTCGAGGACTACGCGTCGAAGCAGCACGACGACGCGGCTCAGGACGAGATCCGCAAGGCCTTTGCCGAGTGCTTTGCGAAGAAGACCCAACAGGAATGGGTCGACGCGCTGGCTGCGGAGGACACCTGCGTGGCGCCCGTGCGAAGCCTGCCCGAAGTCACCCGGGACCCGCACTTCCGCGCCCGCGGCGCCTTTGTCGACGCCGAGCACCCAGACGAAGGTCGCTTCGAGCAGACCGCGGCGGTGCTGGCGGGCGGCCGACGCGACACGCCGCCGCACCGCGTGAGACCGGCGGACGAGACCGATACCGACGAGCTGCTGCAGGGGGCCGGCCTGGCCCCGGCAGAGATCGAGAAGCTGCGCGCGACAGGCTGCGTCGAGTAGCGGGCACACAGAGCGAGGAGGGAGGACGACACATGGGCGCTGCAAAGAACGCCGAAGACCTGTCGGCCGAGGTGGAAGGCTGGCTCGGCAAGGAACGCTACGTCGAGACGACGACCTTTCCGATCGAGATGGGGTACGTGTACACGTCCTGTGCCTCGGTGGAGAACGGCAACCCGCTGTTCTGGGACGAGCAGGTGGCCGGCGAGCTGACGGGCGGCCCGATCGCGCCGCCGAGCATGTTGTCCGCCTGGTTCCGTCCGCATCACTGGGTGCCGAACCAGACCGAGCAGTCGCTTCCCCTGCAGGTCCACTTCGACCTGAAGGACCGCCTCGGGCTACCCGAGGCCGTGATGACCGACAACACCATCGTCTTCGGCGTCCCCGTGCGACCGGGCGACGTGCTGACGACCTGCCAGGTGTTGCACTCGGTGTCCGCTCTGAAGGAGACGAAGCTCGGAACTGGACGCTTCTGGGAGATCGAGGTCCGCTACACGAACCAGAACGGCGAGCTCGTCGGCACCGAGTGGTACACCGGCTACGGCTACAAGAGGACTGCGTCATGAGCGAAGCGAATCTCACGATCCAGGACGTCAAGGAAGGCGATGCGCTGCCCGAGCTGTCGGTGGACGTCACCGCCACCACGATCGTGCTCGGCGCCCTGGCGACGCGCGATTGGCGACCGATGCACCACGACTACGACTTCGCGGTCAACCGGAACGGCACCCGGAACATCTTCTTGAACACCCCCAACCAGGCCGCCTGGTTCGAGCGCTACGTGACGGACTGGACGGGCCCCAAGGGCCGTCTGGGTCGAATCAAGTTCCGCATGAAGGACTCCGTCTTTCCGGACGACACCATGGTCTTCCACGGCAGCGTGGCCGGTGTGGACGCCGAGGCAGGTTGGGTCGATCTGGAGATGGAGCTGACCGTCGGCGACAAGGTGGTGACGGGCTGCACGGCCCGCATGGCCCTGCCCAAGGACGGTGACGACAACCCCTGGAGCCGAACCGGCAACGACTGGAAGCCCTGACTGTTTCCGCAAGTCGGCGGTGCCGACTTGCTGTGCTGAAGGCTCCTGGCCTCGTACCTCGAGAGAATCGGAAGGATTGAACGATGGATCTGGATTTCAGTGAAGAGCAGCTGATGCTGCGGGACATGGTTCGCGGCGTGTTCAGCGAATATGCGTCGATCGAGACCGTGCGCGAGCTCGAAGACGACCCCAAGGGTTTTCCCGACGAGCTGTGGAAGCAGCTGGCCGAGCTCGACCTGCTGGGGCTGACGATCCCCGAGGCGTACGGCGGCTCGGAACAGGGCATGATCGAGGCCGCGATCGTCTACGAAGAAATCGGACGGGCCCTGGCGCCGTCTCCGCACTTCGTGAGCTGCGTTCTGTCCGCCGGCGCCATCGCTGCGGCCGGGAGCGAGGACCAGAAGCGCGAATGGCTGCCGAAGATCGCCAGTGGCGAAGCCATCCTGTCTCCGGCCTGGCTCGAGCCCCGCAACAGCTATGGACCCAAGGGCGTACAGGTTCGCGCCGAGGCAGACGGGGACGGCTTCGTGATCACGGGGACCAAGTGGCATGTGCTCTTCGCGAGCGCCGCAACCCGTCTCGTCGTGGTGGCTCGAACAGGCGACGCCCTCGCGGCCATCGATCTCTTCCTGGTCGACCCGAACGCGCCCGGCGTGAAGCTCACCCAGCAGCTCAACCTGGCGTCGGACACCCAGTACGCGGTCGAACTCGACGGTGTGCGGGTGTCGGCTGCGGATCGCATCGGTGCCGCGGGCGCCGGTTGGGCGAACTGGGACAAGGTCATGCAGGACGCCGTGATCCTGGCGGCCGCACAGGCAGCGGGGGGCGCACAGCGCGCGCTCGAGCTGACCGTCGCGTACGCGAAGGAGCGCGAGCAGTTCGACAAGCCCCTGGGCGCCTTCCAGGCCATTGCCCACTACCTGGCCGACGCGGCCACCAACGTCGAGGGCGGCACGACGCTCGTCTACGAGGCGGCCTGGGCCCACTCGGAAGGCAAGGACACGTCGCGGCTCGCGCCCATGTCGAAGCTCTTCATGTGCCAGGTCTACCGCGACGTGACGGCGGTCTCCCTGCAGATCTTCGGCGGCGTGGGCTTCACCATCGAGTACGACGCCCAGCTGTACTTCCGCCGTGCCAAGCAGCTACAGCTTTCCTGGTGGGACACGAGCCAGCTCGAGGAGCGCATCGCGGCCAGCGTCCTGGATTGAAGTCCGCTCGCGAGCTTCCCCTGGGGAGTTGCGGAGCGCGTGACATCGGTGTCGTATTCCGGGGTGGTCGTTCGTCGGTCCGCTGAAGCCGGCCGCGTGCCGCCACACCGGAGGAGACACCATGATCATCCTGAAGGGTGCCAAGCCCTCGCCGTTCGTCCGCAAGGTCATCGTTGCCCTGGAAGAGAAGGGCATCCCGTATCAGCTCGAGAACCTGGCCCCGTTCCCCAAGACGCCCGAGCTGCTCGCGATCTCACCGCTCGGGAAGATCCCGGTCCTGCAGGACGGCGACGTCCACGTGCCCGACTCGTCGGTCATCATCGCGTATCTCGAACGCACGCAGCCCGGTCCGTCGCTCTACCCCGAGGACCCGGCCGAGTACGCCCGCGCGCTGTTCCTCGAAGAGCTCGCGGACACCCGGGTGGTGGACGTGCTGGGGCCGCTGTTCTTCGAGAAGTGGGTCAAGCCGAACGTCTTCCAGCAGGAGACCGATGACGCGGTGGTCGAACGGGTCCTCGCCGACGAGCTGCCCCCTCTGCTCGCCCAGCTCGAGGGCTTCGCGCCCGACGACGGAGGGACCTTGCTGTCGCGCTTCTCGGTGGCGGATGCCGCGCTCTGCGCGCAGCTGATGGGGCTCGTGTTTACGGGGATCGGCCTCGACGCGAGCCAGGCGCCGAAGCTCGCCAGCTACTTCGACGAGATGCTGGCGCGACCCTCCTTCAAGAGCGCCATGCCGGCCCTGGGGTAGCGCCATGGAGTACGCACTGCTGATCTACTCTCAGGAGAGCGCGCTTCCCGACAACCTCCCGGACGCCGAGCGCGAAGCGTTCTATGCGGACTTCCGCAAGGTCGTCCAGGAGATCGAGGCGAAGGACGCCTTCCAGGCGGGTCGCCGCCTCGACACCGTGGACACGGCCACGACGCAGCGGGTCGTCGACGGATCCCTGGTCACCACCGACGGTCCCTTCGCGGAAACGAAGGAGTGCCTGGCGGGCTTCCTGCTGGTGGAGGCAGACGATCTCGACCAGGCTCTCGCCTGGGCGGCGAAGCTGCCCTCTGCGCGGGTCGGTTCCGTCGAGGTGAGGCCGATCAAGCGGTACGCGTGAGCGAAGCGTCTGATGCGGCGATCTCCCAGGTGTTTCGCGAGGAGTCGGGGATCGTCCTCGCGTCCTTGATCACGCGCTTTCGCGATTTCGATCTCGCCGAGGACGCGCTGCAGGACGCCTTCGCGCAGGCGCTCGAAAGCTGGCCGCGGGACGGCATCCCGAGCCGTCCCGCGGCGTGGCTGACCACCGCCGCCCGCAACCGCGCCGTCGATCGTCTGCGGCACGGAGCCATGCGTGACGGCAAGCTGCCCGAGCTGCGCAGGACCGAGCTCGAGCGGCGGTTGCAGGAGGACGAAGCCATGCAACCCGTACCGGACGAACGGCTGCGACTGATCTTCACCTGCTGCCATCCGGCACTGGCGCGCGAGGCGCAGGTGGCATTGACCCTGCGCACCCTGGGCGGCCTCGATACTGGCGAGGTCGCACGCGCGTTCCTGGTCGCAGAGGCGACCATGGCCCGGCGCCTGGTGCGCGCGAAGAAGAAGATCCGCGATGCGCGCATCCCGTATCGGGTGCCGCCGCCGGACCAGCTGGGGGTTCGCCTCGGAGCGGTGCTGGCCGTCGTGTATCTGATCTTCAACGAAGGCTACGCGGCCACCGGAGGCGACGCGCTCGTGCGCCGGGAGCTGTGCGCCGAAGCGATCCGCCTGGGCCGCGTGCTCCGGGTGCTGCTTCCCCGGGAGCCCGAGGTCGCCGGCTTGCTGGCGCTGATGCTGTTGCACGACTCGCGCCGGAGCGCCCGGGTCGGGGAAGACGGCGAGATGATTCCCCTGGAAGAGCAGGAACGCGCCCGCTGGGACGAGGCCGAGATCGGCGAGGGACTCGCGCTGCTGGCTGCCATCGATGGGGCGGCGGCCGCCGAGCCCGCGGGCCCCTATCGCCTCCAGGCCCAGCTGTCCGCCGTGCACGCGCGAACTCACGACGGCAGCCCGCCCGACTGGCACGCCATCGTCGCGCTCTATGACGCGCTCGCCCACTTGCAGCCGTCGCCCGTGGTGGCCCTGAATCGTGCGGTCGCGGTGTCGCGCGCCGACGGCGCCGAAGCCGGGCTGAAGGCGCTCGACGCGTTGCGCGGGGACCCGGCGGCACGGGCGGCGCTCGAACGCTACCAGCCGTTCCACGCCACCTGCGCAGACCTGCTGGCACGCGCCGAGCGTCCCCGCGACGCCGACCGAGCCTACGCGCGGGCGATCGCGCTCACACAGATTCCGGCCGAACGGGCGTTCCTCGAGCGGCGTCGCGCTGCGCTCCGGCAATGATCCACTCGAGGACCTCGTCGGGGTGGGTGTCCTCGGTGCGACGCGAGGCGACGATGCATCCGGCCTTCATGACCACGACCCGGTCGGACAGGCGGAAGACGTCGTGCAGGTCGTGGCTGACGAGCACGATACCGAGGCCCTGATCGCGCAGGCGACCCACCAGCCGGCCGACTTCGCGGGTCTCGGCGGGCCCGAGCGCTGCAGTGGGCTCGTCGAGGATCAAGACCCGGGCCTCGAAGTGCATGGCCCGGCCGATGGCGATGGACTGGCGCTCGCCGCCCGACAGGGACTTCACCGGGCCCTGGAAGTCGCGGAACGCTGGATTCACCCGGTGCACGACTTCGTGGGTGATGCGTTCCATCGCGGCTTCGTCGAGCAGACCGAAGCGACCGGTGAGCTCGCGACCCAGGAACAGGTTCGCGGAGGCGGGCAGGTTGTCGGCGAGGGCCAGGTCCTGGTAGAGGGCTTCGATGCCCAGGCGGCGCGCGTCGCGTGGGGAGCGGATCGCCACCGGGCGTCCGTCGACGCGGATCGAGCCCGCGTCGAGGGGCAGGGCGCCGGCGAGCAGCGCCATCAGGGTCGACTTGCCGGCGCCGTTGTGGCCGAGCAACCCGACCACTTCGCCCGCGTCGAGATGGAAGTTGGCGCCGTCGACGGCGTGCACGCCTCCGAAGGACTTCTGCACCCCGGTCATTTCGACGAGATGGGTCACGCTGCTTCGCTCCGGCCGCGGCTCGCAACGTCGACCCAGACTGCTGCGACGAGAACGCCGCCGATGGCGATCTGACGCACGGCGCTCGACGCCCCGAGGAGCACCATGCCGTTCTCGAGACTCTGCATCAGCACGGCGCCCAGAGCGGCCCCCGCGATGCTTCCGCGCCCGCCCGCGAGCGAGGTCCCGCCGATGACAGCGGCCGCGATCACGTTGAGCTCGGCCAGCGTACCCATGCTGTTGGTCCCGGCGCCCAGGCGGGCCGTGGTGATGACCGCGGCCAGGGCGGCGAGCACGCCCATCAAGGCAAACACGCCGAGGGTCACCCGGCGAACGTCGATCCCCGCTCGTACGGCCGCCTGGGGATTGCCGCCGATCGCGCTGACGTAGCGACCGAAACGAGTCGCCCGGAACAGGAGCGCGACGACGAGGGCGCTCGCGATCCAGATCAGCACCGGCACCGGAATGCCCCGTCCCAGGTCGCTTTGGGGTCGCGGGTACGCGTTCATGACGGCCACGAAGCCACCGACGGCGAGTGCTACGGCGGCAACCCGCGCCGCGTCCAGCCACCGGGGTCGGGGCGCGAAGCCGTGTCGGCGTTCCGCCGTGCGGGCCCGGGCGGTCACCGCCGCGAAGCCCGCGATCGCTGCGACCCCGAGCCACCAGCTGGCGGTCTCACCGATGGACCCCGCGACGCCGCCGCCCAGCGCGCCGAAGCTCGCGGCCAGGGGCGCAACCGTGCGACCATCGGCCACCAAGTAGGCAGCGCCTCGGAATACCAGCAGGCCACCCAGGGTGACGACGAAGGCGGGTACGGCGCGATAGGCCACCCACCACCCCTGGCTGGCGCCGATGACCGCACCGGCGACGAGTCCCACCGCGACGGCCGCGGGCCAGGTCCACAAGCCACTGCCGGCCACGCCCTCGGCCTGCAGCAAGGCGATGACCATGCCGGTCACCGCCAGCACGCTTCCCACGGAAAGATCGATGTGCCTCGCGGTGATGACGAGCACCATGCCGCTGGCCATGACGCCGACCACGCTGCTCTGCACCGCCAGGTTGTAGAGGTTGCGGGGGCTGAGGAAGAGGCCGTCGCTCGCGAAGTCGAGCAGCAGCCAGATCCCGAGCCCCGCGATGCCCAGCCCGAGGGTCCGGGGGTCGAGGCCCGTCTGCATCCACGCGCGCTTCAACGGCAGGCCGGGGGAGGCGAGACACTCACGCCGCGGCAGACCGTCTCGCGCGAGATCCAGCCCGCGTCGATCACCACGTCGAGTCGGTCGCGGGTGATGGCTTCCGGTGTCAGCAGCACGGCGTCGACGGCGACGCCGCGTGGGCCGTGCTGCCAGGAGACGGCGTCGTCGATGGCCTGCCCCGATGCGAGGGCGACGGCGATCTCGGCAGCCCGACGTCCGAGGACACGCGAGTCCTTCCAGACGCTGACGGTCTGCAGGCCCCGGGCGACGCGGTTGAGGGCGGCGTGGTCGCCGTCCTGCCCGGAAAGCGGCAGGCCCTCGAGGCCCTGGGCGCGCAGCGCGGCCAGCACACCGCCGGCCATGCCGTCGTTCGAACACACCACCGCGTCGACCCGGTCGCGGTTGGCCGTGAGGATCTGCTCCATCACGCGCTGCGCCAGCTCGGGAAGCCACTGGTCGACGTACTGATCGCCGACCACCTCGATCCGGCCGGCGTCGATCGCTGAGGCCAGCACCTCGCGTTGCCCCCCGTAGACGAGGTCGGCGTTCGGGTCCGTCGCGCCGCCCTTGATGAAGACGTAGCGGCCATTCGGCCGAACGCGCTGGACCTCCCGCGCCTGGACGCGGCCGACCTCGACGTTGTCGAAGGACAGATAGAAGACGCCGGGTAGCTCGATCAGGCGGTCGTAGCCGATGACCGGGATGCCTTCGGCGCGGGCTGCCTGGATGGCGGGCCGGATGGCGTCGGCATCTTGGGCCAGGACCACGAGCACGTCGGCTCCGCGCGCGAGGAGGGTCTCGATGTCCGAGACCTGCTTTTCGCTCGAGCTCTGGGCGTCTGCGGAAAGGTAACGGGCGCCGGCCCGGTCGAGCGCTTCACGAAGAGCCTTCTCGTCCGTCTTCCAGCGCTCCTCCTGGAAGTTCGACCAGCTGACCCCGACGGTGATTCCGGGCTTCTCGGCCGCAGCATCGCCGGCGAGGCCCAGAAACAGAAACAGGAACAGAAACACGAACAGGGTCGACAGCAGACAGCGCGAGCGGAGCCACTTCACGCGACGATCCCGCGTTCGCGCAGAGCGGCGATGTCCTGCGGGTCGACGCCCAGCTCCGCGAGCAGCTCGTCGCTGTGTTCGCCGAGCCCCGGTGCCAGCCGCGTGACCTCGAGGGGTTTCTTCTCGAAGTCACCGACGGGCTCGGGGCCCCGCATGCGGCCGCCGATGGGATGGTGGTCTTCGCGCAGCAGGTGGTTCGCCTGCACCTGCGGATGCTCGTGGAGCTCTGCTAGCGGCGTCACGCGTGCGTGAGGGACGTCCTCGGCGACCAGGCGCGTGGTCAGCTCGTCGCAGGAGAGCACCCGGGTCAGCGGTGCGACGATCGCGTGAAGTTCGCCCGCGTTGCGGGCGCGCGCGCCGGCGGCCGCGAAGCGCGGGTCGTCCTGGAGGTCGGGGCGCCTCAACGCTCGACAGAGCCCCTTCCATTCGGTGTCGCCGATCGTCGTGATCGCCATCCATCCGTCGGCGGTGCGACGGATGGCCGGCAGGGTGGCCCGGGGCATCTCGCCGGCATCCCCCTCGAGCCAGGTGTGATTCTGTAGACCGTCGGGCCACAGGAAGGCGATGCTCGCGTGCAGCATCGAGATCTGCAGGTGCTGGCCTCCGGCACCGCGCTCCCTCGCAAACAGCGCGGCGGTGATCGCCTGGGCGGTGGTGAGCGCCGTGGACTTGTCGCACACGATGTTGCGCACGTAGGCGGGCTCAGCGGTCTCGGGGTCGGACTGATGTGCGGCGAAGCCGGCGTAGGCCTGCATCACCGAGTCGTAGACCCGCCGATCGGCGTCCGGACCCGCCAGCCCGAAGCCGCTGATCGACACGTAGACGAGATTCGGGTTGCGGCCCCGGAGCAGCGCGGGGCCGATGCCCATGCGCTCGGCGACTCCCGGCCGGAAGTTCTGGATGAAGACGTCCGCGCTGTCCGCAAGCCGCAGCAGGAGCTCGACGCCGCGTGTCTCGCGCAGGTTCAGCACCAGCGATCGCTTGCTCCGGTTGAGGTTCGCGAAGACGGCGGACAGGCCGTTGCGGGTGTTGCCGATGTGGCGGAGCAGGTCGCCGCTGCCCGGAGGCTCGACCTTGATGACGTCCGCGCCCTGGTCTCCGAGCAGGGCCGTCGCGAATGGCCCCGAGGCCATGGCAGTGAGATCGACGACGCGGATTCCAGCGAGGGGCCCGGGCATGGCGCCGTACTCTAGCGGCTCCAGAGGGTCAGTCCGCGCAGGTCGCGGACCCGGGCGGGTAGGACGCGCGCGAGCGCGTAGCCCACGACGAACATGGCGAAGTTCCCGATGAAGGCCGTGTAGTACGTGTCGAAGGGAACCGTCCAGGCCGCCGGGAAGAATCCCGTCGTCCACAAGGTGAACGCGACGGTGCAGACGATGCCGCCCCAGACGGCCCGGGCATCGCCGCGGCGGGTGGTGAAGCCGATCGCGTAGATACCCAGGATGCCGCCCCCGAGCAGGGAAGTCAGCTTGATCGATATGTCCTGCAGGGTCGGGCCTTCGGCGTACAGCAGGCCCGTCGCGCCGACGATCATCGCGGCGCCGGCAACGGCGGCGATCCCCCAGGCGACTCGCAGATAGTGTCTGTCGTCCCGGTCCGGGACGAGATGTCTCCGGTAGATGTCGACGATCGCGACCGTGGAGATCGCGTTGATACTCGAATCCAGGGACGACATGCCCGCCGCGAGCGCGGCGGCCACGACCAGGCCGGCGACGCCGGGCGGCAGCCATCCGAGCACGAAGTAGGGGACGATCTGCTCGGCGCGCTGGCTGCCGTCGAGCATTGCCGTGGCCTCGGGGTCCGGGAAGACCGTGAAGAGCGCGAACAACGCCGTGCCGAGGAACATGTAGAAGAGCCAGGTGGGCATGGCGACGGCGACCGCCCAGGCCAGGGACTTGCGCGCCTCGCGCAGCGAGCGAGCGGCGCAGTAGCGCTGCACGTAGTGCTGGCTCGTCGTGAATTCCGTCAGGAAGAACGACGCGCTCATCAGCAGCATCAAGGGTGCGGTCTTGGCACCGAGGTCGAAGCCCCAGCCGAGGGGGACGAGGGTTCCGTCCACGAAGCTGCCGAGGCTGAGCTTGTCGTGGGCCTCGGCGATCTCGAGGATCTGTCCGAACCCGCCCGGCAGCGCGTGGACGATGATGCCGAGGCAGAGCAGGCTGCCGGACGCGAGCACGACGGTCTGGATGACGTCGGTCCAGATCACCGCGTCGATCCCGCCGAGGACCGTGTAGAGGGCGACGAACACGCCGGCGACGACGATACAGGTGGTGACGTCGACGCCCGTCAGTTCGTGGGCGAGCAGCGCGATCAAGTACAGCACCAGACTCAGGCGAAGCAGCTGCGCCAGGATGTAGGTCGCCGCGCCGTAGACCCGGATCGACGGACCGAAGCGCGCTTCGAGGTACTCGTAGGCCGAGGTGGTCCGGCCCTGGCGAAAGAACGGAACGATCACCCAGGCGGCGATCCCCGCCGCGAGCGGCATGCAGATGTAGGGCAGAAAGCGCACCCAGGTCGTCTTGTACGCATCTGCCGGCATGGACAGGAAGGTGATCGAGCTGATGGCGGTACCGACGATGCTGAGGCCGATGGCCCAGCCCGGAAAGGAACGGCCGCCCAGGAAGTACTCCTCGGTGTCGCGGTTGCGCCGCGCGAAGAAGATGCCCATCGCCAGCATTCCGCCCGCGTACAGGCCGATCATCCCCCAGTCGAGCCAATGCAGCGTCATTCGCGAGGAGCTCAGCGCCGGGCGAGCGCCTGGCGCACGCCGTCGGCGCAGCGCACGGCGACGTCCGACGGCGGCAGGGAGAAGAGATCCTCGCAGAAGACCTCGACACCGAGCGGCGCGGGGGATCCACCGTCTCGCAGGATCCGCAGGATCTCGGGCAGGTCGATGTCGCCCTCGCCGGGTACGCGCCTTCGGTTCAGGGTCTCTTCGACGAGGTTCGTCTCGGCCTCGGCGGGGGCGTCGTCGAGCTGCACGGCGAGGATGCGCGGAATCGGCACGTCGGCGGCCAGCGTCGCGTTGCTGACCGGGCCACGGAAGTGATGCCAGGTGTCGAACATGATCCCGCCGTTCGGGCGGTCCGCGGCCTCGACGATGGCGAGGGCGTCGAGCACGGTGGCGACCTGGGTCCACGGCATGAACTCGAGATGGACCAACAGCCCGCGTTCGGCGGCGCGGTCACAGAGCGCGGCGAAGGACTCGACGAGCAGCCCCTGAGGTACGGCAGCCGGCGCGAATACGACGCAGTTGATGCCGCGACCGCCGACGGACTCGGCGATCTCGTAGCACTCGTCCTCGTTGGTCGCGAAGGGGCCCTCGCCCGCCGCGACGCCCGGGATCCAGCTCATCAGGGGGTCTAGTTCGGCGATCTCGAGGCCGTTGTCGGCGAGCCGTCCGCGCAGGCCGGCGTCGTCGAGGCCCTCGCTGCGGGCCCGCCGAACGTCCGAGGGGAACAGGGACAGGCCGCGGTACCCCCCGGCGACCGCCGCCTCGATACGTTCCGGGATCGAGGCCTTCGCAAGGGTGCCTGCGCAGAGAACGAGGTCGTCGGGCCCGAGTGCCATTGCGCGAGCCTAGAAGCCCACGACTAGGCGCGCTCGTCTCGGACGAAGAGCAGTGCCCCGAAGGCCGCGAAGGTGAGGAGCACGAAGGATCCGAAGGCGAGGTCATAGCTCGCAGTCTGGTCGTGGACCCGCGCCGCGAAGATGGACCCGACGGCGCCGCCCGGCAGCGCCAGCATCAGGGCGCCGTAGACCTCGGCCATGTACCGCTCGCCGAAGCAGCGGTTGATGATGAGCGGGTAGACGACGTCTCGGGCCGCAGTCGCGAAGCCATAGGTCACGATGAAGGCCCAGAGCAGCGAGTCGTTCGGAAGCGCGATCAGCAGGACGGAGCTGATGGCGAGCAGGCCGTGGTCCGCCAGGATGGCCGTCTTCTCGGGGATGTAGTCCGAGATCAAGCCGAGGATGAGCTTGCTCGCGAGCCCGAGTCCGAGAGCGCGGCTGAAGAAGGCGGTGGACTCCTTGCCGGTCATGCCGCTGTCCGTGAGGAACAGCACGAGGTGGTCGAGCACGCCCACGAAGTAGAAGAAGAAGCTGAACAGGCAGAAGGCGAGAATCCAGAAGGATCGGGTGCGGACGGCCTGCGCCAGGCCGAGGTCGTGATCGCTCCCCACCGGCTGCCGGGCGCCGTCCGGCTGCAGATCGAGGGGCCGATCGCGAATCAAGAAGAAGACGGCCGGCACCATCAGCGCGAAGGCGCCGAGTCCCATCACGAGGAACGCGGCGCGCCAGTCGTCGGCCCGGGCCACGCCCACCCAGATCGGAACCAGCACGAAGCCCGCCAGATTCGAGCCCGAATAGACCAGGCCGAGCGCGAGCCCACGACGGCGCTTCACCCAGTGCGTCACCAGCTGTCCGACGCTGATGTCCCCGAGGCCGACGAGGGGCAGGGCGGAGATCATCAGCAACGCGTACAGGTGCCAGAGCGTCTGGATCTGGCTGAGCAGCGCGTAGCTGATGCCGAGCAGGATCGCCGAGCAGAGCAGGGTGGTGCGTGCGCCGGTGCGCGCGATGAGGATGCCGAGCAGCGGGCTCGCCAGGGACATGGCGACCAACTGGGGGATGCGGACGGCGAAGTACTCGGTCCGCGTCCAGTCGAAGTCCGGCAGGATCATCGACGCGAGGGGCGAGAACACGTAGCCGTAGCCGAGGGCCAGCTGGCAGACGAGGCAACCGATCACCACGAGTGCGGCGCGGCCACGCAGGTCGCCCAGAAAGCCGAAGCGCTCTTGGGCGGGGGGTCGCGGTTCCTTCAGCGCCATCCGTTCAGAGCCAGGGCGCGATGCGCGGTTCGGGCACCCGATCTCGTTGGAACAGGCCGGCGTCGAAACGCTTCTCGAAGAAGGGCCCGGCGTCGGTGCGGGTTCCGAAGCCGAGGCCGATCAGCGGTATCCCGAGGAAGCAGAGCTGCAGGCTGGCCACTGCGACGGCAATGTGGAGGCGCCGCGCATCGGCGAGATGGGCGAGCAGTGTCCCGGCGAGGAGCGCGAGGGCGACGCCGGTGATCCCAAACAGGTCCCAGTCCCAGGGGCCCCACGACGGGCGCGTCAGCACGGTTGCCACCACGAGCCCCGCCGCAGCCACCGACAGGAACACGCTCGGCGCATCCGCAACGAGCTTCCAGCGGTGGGTGGCGACGAGCCCGGCGCCGCCTGCCACGACGAAGGCGCCGCCTGCCACGACAAAGGCGCCGCCTGCCAGGACGAAGATCGCGTTCGCCAGGTACTTCAGGTGCCCGGCGCTGCCGAGGACGTAGTCCGTGCCGAGCCCGGATGCGACGCCGGGGAGACCGACCCAGCCCCGGGCGGAGCCCAGCGCGCGCAGTACCACCGTTGCCGCGGAGAGATCCTTTGGATTGACGGCCAGCAGGAAGGCGATGTGCAATGCGAGGGGCAGTAGAGCGAGGCCCAGCGCAGCGACGAGGTGCCGCGCGCCGCGGCCTCTCGAAATCCACAGCAGACTCGGGATCAGGACCAGGGCGAAGGGCTCGAGCCATACGAGGACCCCCAGCGCAAGCGCCGGCGTCATCACGCCCGGGCGGCCCGAGAGATGTCGGAGCCCGGCCCAGAAGTACACCCCCGCCGCGGCGATCGAGAGGACCTGGACGTCGATCCGTCCCGCGATCGCGGCGCCGACGCCGCCGGAGAACGCCAGCAAGGCGACGGCGACGGTGGCGCGACCTTCGGGCGCAGCCATCCGCGCGGCGCGGGTCACGAACAGCACGGCCCCCGCGCCCGTCGCGCACAGCACGGCCTGAAGGAACCCGAGCGTGTTCCAACCGCTGGCCCCGGCCAGCGAGAAGAGCTGGGTCAGCAGCCAGGTGCCGCCGGTTTCCGGGAAGGCCGGCCGACTGGGCTGTGCGAGCACCAGGATCGTGATTTCGGCATCACCGGGTTGCACGCGCTGACGGAGCAGCCACAGCACGCCGAAGGCGAGAGCAAAGAGCAGGGCGCCCTGGGCGGGGGCGGGCAACGCCGCCAGGCGGGCGCCCAGCCAGCGGCCGGCGGCGATCACTCCGCGACGGGCCTCGTCCGTCGTCATCACGAGGGCGAATGCCGTCGTTCCCCACGCGAACCACTCGGGGAGGTAGGCGAGCAGATTGAAGCCCCAGGCGCGCCCGAACCCGGGCGCATAGCCGTAGGTCGTCGCGAACAGGCACGCCCAGGCCACGAAGGCGCCGACGGAAATCCAGCGGATCGGCCCGGGCCGAGCGGGTGTTTCGGACATGCGGCGTGTCAGCGCTCGAGTTGGGAGACGTCTCGGACGGCACCGCGGGCCGCGCTGGTGGTGAGCAGCGCGTAGGCGCGAAGGGCTGCGGATACCTGGCGCGGGCGGGGCCCCGGTTTCCACCCGTCCGACCGCGCGTCCATCGCGGTGCGACGGCGCTCGAGTTCGGCGTCGTCGACGGCCAGGGTGATCGAGCGATTGGGGATGTCGATCTCGATGCGGTCGCCTTCTTCGACGAGACCGATCTCGCCGCCCTCGGCGGCTTCGGGAGAGACGTGGCCGATCACGAGCCCGGAGGAGCCGCCGCTGAAGCGGCCGTCCGTGACCAGGGCGCACTGCTTCCCGAGACCCTTGGACTTGATGTAGGACGTCGGGTACAGCATCTCCTGCATCCCGGGTCCTCCCTTGGGCCCTTCGTAGACCACCAGGATGACGTCGCCGGGCTCGATCTGGTTGCCGAGGATGGCCTCGACGGCCGCGTCCTGGGACTCGTAGACACGCGCGCGCCCGTCGAAACGGAGGATCGATTCGTCGACGCCGGCGGTCTTCACCACGCAGCCGTCGCGCGCGATGTTCCCGAACAGCACCGCGAGCCCGCCGTCCTGGCTGTAGGCGAATTCCTTCTCGCGGATGCAGCCGCGCTCGCCGTCGTCGTCGACGCTGTCGAAGTAGGTGTCCTGGGAGAAGGCTTCCGTGGTGCGGATACCGCCGGGAGCCGCCAGCGCGAAGTCGCGAGCGACCTGCTTGGCGGTGGGCCGTCGAATGTCGTGGGTGTCGATGGCCTCGCCGAGACTCGCGCTGTGCACGGTGGGGACGTCCCGGTGGATGAGGCCGGCGCGGTCGAGGGCGCCGAGCAGGGTGAAGATCCCACCGGCCCGGTGCACGTCCTCGATGTGATAGTCCGGAGTCGACGGCGCGACCTTGCAGAGGTGGGGTACGCGCCGGGACAGCTCGTCCATGTGGTGCATGCGGAAGTCGACGTTCGCTTCCTCGGCTGCGGCGAGCAGATGCAGGATGGTATTCGTGGACCCGCCCATGGCGATGTCGACGGTCATGGCGTTCTCGAAGGCGTCGAAGGTCGCGATGCTGCGGGGCAGCACCGACTCGTCCCCCTCCACGTAGTAGCGCTCGGCCAGGGATACGATGCGCCGACCGGCCTCTTCGAAGAGTTCCCAGCGGCGCGCATGGGTGGCGACGATGGTCCCGTTGCTCGGCAGCGCCAGGCCGATGGCCTCGGCCAGGCAGTTCATGCTGTTGGCAGTGAACATTCCGCTGCACGAGCCGCAGGTGGGGCAGGCGGAGCGCTCGAGGAAGTCGACCTCGGCGTCGCTCACGCTGTCGTCGCCGGCAGCGATCATGGGGTCGATCAAGTTCAGGGACAGCGGCTTGCCTTCACGGTCGCGGGTGCCTTGCCCCTTGCCCGCTTCCATGGGCCCGCCGGTCACGAAGATGGTCGGGATGTTCAGGCGCAGGCTGGCGAGCAGCATGCCCGGCGTGATCTTGTCGCAGTTCGAAATACAGACGAGGGCGTCCGCCACGTGGGCCTGCACCATGTACTCGACCGAGTCGGCGATCAGGTCGCGACTGGGGAGCGAGTACAGCATGCCGTCGTGGCCCATGGCGATGCCGTCGTCCACGGCGATGGTGTTGAACTCGGCGGCGTGGCCGCCGGCGTCCTGGATCACCTTGCGGACCCGCTGTCCGACGTCGTGCAGGTGGACGTGGCCCGGCACGAACTGGGTGAAGCTGTTGGCGATCGCGATGATCGGCTTGCCGAAATCGGCGTCCGTCATCCCTGTCGCGCGCCAGAGGGCGCGCGCGCCGGCCATGTTGCGACCGTGGGTGGTTCTGCGACTTCGATATCCGGGGCCCGACATGGCAGGCAGTGTAGCTACCCTCACGCCCTCAGACGACAGTCGGGAGGTGTGATGGCATGAAGGTCCTCGTGATGGGCGGCACGCAGTTCAATGGCTACGCGCTGGTTCGGGAGCTGGTGCGTCGCGGGCACGACGTCACGATCCTGAACCGCGGGAAGACTGAGGCGCCCCTGCCCGCATCGATTTCGCGGCTGATCTGCGACCGCACGGACCACGCGGCCATGCGCGCGACCCTGGGCGGGCTCGAGTTCGACTGCATCCACGACGTCAGCGCCTATCGGCCCGACGACGTCCAGCTCATGGTGGATCTGTTTCGCGGCCGCTGCGGCCACTATGTGTTCGCGAGCTCGACGGTCATCTATGCGGCGTCGAACCGCCTGCCGATCACGGAGAACGATCCCGTCGACCGCAGCGACGCCCAGAACGACTACGGCATGGGGAAGCTGCTGTGCGAGGACATCCTCGTTCGCGAACACCGCGAGCGGGGCTTTCCGGCATCGATCACCGCGTACTCGATGGTGTTCGGCCCGCGCAACATCATCCCGGACCGCGAGCAGCGCATGTTCGTCCGCCTTGCGAAGGGCCGGAAGGTCCTGATCCCTGGCGACGGCACGACTCTCGGTCAGGTGGGACACGTGGAGGACCAGGCGCGCGCGTTGTGCGCGATGATGCAGAACCCGCGCACCTTCGGGCGCCGCTACAACCTGACGGGAAGCGACTACTACTCGGACGAGGGCTACGTCGACACCTTCGCCGAGGTCGTGGGTGTGAGCCCCGAGAAGATCTTCCTGCCGGCGGCGTTCATGGACGATCTCTATGCCGGACGCGAGGACCTGGGCGGAGGCGGCATGCAGGTCAAGATCGACATCCGCAGCAACCAGGAGGCACGGGAGCGTGCGCTCTTCGGCGTGCAGCGGATCTTGCAGCGACTCGCCCCGCACCTGCACCACTGGAACCGCAGCGTCCTGTTCAGCATCGAGCGCTTGAAGGAGGACACGGGCTGGGCGCCCGAGTACACCTTCCGCAGCGCCGTGCAGCAGACCTGGGAATGGATGCAGCAGGAAGGCCTGGACGAGAGCCTGGCCTTCGACTTCGGGTTCGAGGATGCACTGATAGATCGCTTCGGGCACTGATCGATCGCTTCGGCGCCTGACCGGGCCTCGTCTTCAGGCCAGCCCCGCAGCCGACGAGAGCTTTGCGCGAATGTCTTCGCGCAGCTTCTGCTTGGCGACCTTGCCGCCGGATCCACGGGGCAGGGCGTCCAGTACCTCGAGGCGCTCGGGCAGGCTCTCCTTCGAGACCTGCCTCGACCGCAGGTGGGCGACGAGTTCGTCGAGGTCCAGGCTGGTTCCCGGGCGCAGCTCGACGTAGACGCAGACGCGCTCGCCGAAGATCGGGTCCGGCATCGCCACGGCGGCCGCCAGGGCGACGGCGGGATGGGTCGCGACCTCCTGTTCGACGGCAGGCCCGCTGATGTTCTTGCCGCCGCGGATGATGAAGTCGTCTGTGCGTCCGACGACGCAGAGGGTGCCGTCGCCATCGAGGGTGACGACATCACCGAGCATCATCCAGCCGTCCTTGCGAATGAGCTGCGCGTTGGCCTCGGCATCGTCCCAGTAGCCGCGGCTCAGCGTGGGGCCCTTGCACCCAGGCTGCCCGCGTCCGCTGGCGGTCACGTCCTGGCCCGTTTCGTCGAAGAGTCGGACCTGCATTTCGGGGATGACGCGCCCCGAGCTGCGAAGCCGGCGCTCGCGGTCGTCGTCCAGGCTCGTGCCGCTGACGGCGCCGGTCTCGTTCGAGCCGTAGAACTGCAAGACGGCGGCGCCGCTGCGATCCTCGAATTCCGCTGCCCGGGCATAGGGGACGACTTCGCCGCCGGTGTACAGCACGCGCAGACTCGACAGATCAGCCGTCGCGAAGGCCTCGGACTCGAGCAGCATCACGAACTGGGTCGAGACCGCCGCCAGCACGCTGACCCGGTGGCGAGCGATCGCGGCGAGAGTGTCTTCCGCCGAGAAACGCGCCTGGACGACGGTGGGCACGCCCAACAGGGTCGGCGTCACGTGGCTGGTCCAGATGCCGAAGCCGAAGGGCGCCGGGACCACGCTCATGAACACGTCATCGCCGGAAAGCGCGCCGGTCGCGACCGCCAGTTCGTGGAAGGCGAACCACCGCCGTTGGTCGTGCACGACCACCTTGGGCATGCCCGTGGTTCCCGACGTCGAGTTCAGCAGGAAGACATCGTCGGCGCCGATCCAGCGGTCCCGGACGCGCGTCGCCACACCCGGGCCTTCCGCTCCGTCGACGAGATGCCGGACGTCTCCGCCGGCGCGGTTGAGATCCGCGACGAAGTCCGCGACCTCGCGGCCTTCGTGGGTCGGCTGCGTCCAGAAACCGGTCGCGCCGGTCTTGCGGAGCAGGTGCTCGATTTCCTTGTAGCCGGCACGGGGGCCGATTCCGACCGCCACCACGCCCGCCTTCTCGCAGCCGACCAGCGCGCAATGGACCGCCGGGCCGTCGGGCAGCAGCACGGCGACGCGGTCACCGGGCGCGAAGTCCTGCTGGACGAGATGGGCGGCGACGGCGTTGGAGCGCGCGTCGTACTCCGACCAGCTCATGCGCTCGTCCGCGCAGAGGTACGCAGCCGCTTCGGGGCGGGCGGCTGCGTGTTCGGCGATGTGTTCGGCGATCGAGGTCATGACCGGCGCCCGGACGAGGCGGCTGGCTAGAAGGTGATCGGGAACTTCGCGTAGCCCTGGACGAAATCGGTCACCAGGCGCTCGGCGTTGTCGAGGTCGAGCTGATAGTCCGGGGCGACCGCCAGCAGCTCTTCGAGACACACCTTGGCCTCGAGGCGTGCCACGTTGATGCCGATGCACGAATGCGCGCCGTAGCCGAAGGACAGGATGCGCGCCGGCTTGCGATGGATGTCGAAGATTTCCGGGTTCTCGAACTCGCGGTCGTCGTGGTTGCCCGACGGGTAGAGGAAGAGGACGGGCTGGCCCGGCTTCATCGTCTTGCCGTGGAACTCGATCTCCTTGGTGACCGATCGGCACAGGAACTGGGTCGGCATGTCGTAGCGCAGGCCCTCCGTGAAGGCGTCGGGCAGCAGCGACGGGTCCGCAACACACTCGGCGCGCTGGTCCGGATGCTCGGCCAGCCGGCGGGCGATGTTCGCGAAGGTCTTGGGGAAGGTCTCGGAGCCACCGATGATCAGCATGGCGAGGTGCGACGAGATGGCGGCGTCGTCGAGCTTCTCACCCCCCACCTCGGTGGTGAGAAGGGTCTGCAGCACGGAATCGGGGCCGGGCTTCTTGCGCCGCTCGGCGATCAGCTTGCGGAAGTAGGCGTCCAGCTCGCCGAAGGCGGCGAGGCCGTCCGCCGTCATGCCCTCGGTGCCCTCTTCCCGGGCGAAGAAGCGCCAGACCAGATCGTTGAGGAGCGCGCCGTCTTCGACGGGCAGGCCGTTCACCTTGCACGCGACGGTCACGGCGATGAGTGACGAGTAGTCCCCCATGGCGTCGAGCCCGCCCGCGTCCCGGGCCGCGGCGAGGCTGTCTCGAGCCATCTGCCGGATCATGGACTCGAGCGGCGCGACTTCGGGTGCCGCGAAGTACGCGCGCATCGCGGAACGAAGCTTCGAATGCTCCGGGGGGTCCATCAGGTTCAGCATCGGGGTGACCGGCTGCACCTTGGTGAGCAGGTGAGCGGACGTCGTGCCCTTGGCGGCGGTGAAGTGCTTGATGTCAGCGGAGGCGCGCCAGATGTCCGCGAATCGCGACAGCGCCCAGCAGTCCCACTTCTCGTTGTAGTAGGCGGGTGCTTCGTCGCGCATGCGCTTGTAGATCGGACCCGGGTCGTTCATCACCTCCGCGGAGAAGGGATCGTATTCGACCGTTTGGCTGGCCATGTTCGTAGGCTCCTGGGTCCGGGCGCGGGGCGCGGAGGCATGAAAAGGAACGGAACGTATAGTATCGTAATGCCTTCCCTGGCGCGTTCCAGGGTGCCGAATTCACTCGGATCCCGCTCATGAGCACGAACGAGAACTCATCTCAGGCCTCGACGAACTCGTCCGCGACGGCGGGCCGCCCCCGCAGCGAAGAGGCCCACAAGGCCATCCTCGACGCCACCCTCGAGCTGCTCGTCGAGGTGGGGTTCTCGGCCATGACCGTGGAAGGTGTCGCGAGCCGTGCAGGGGTCGGCAAGGCGACGATCTACCGACGTTGGCCCTCGAAGCTCCCCCTGGTCGTCGAAGCGTTCGGCCAACTTCCGGGCTTCGAACCTGTAGATACAGGGACCCTCGCCGAAGATCTGAAGAAGATGCTGAGGTCCTATCTGCAAGCGTTCAACTCGACGCCGCTATCTGCCGTGTTGCCGAGCCTGGCGGGCGAACGAGCCCACAACCCGGAGCTGTCCGAGTTGTTCGAGCCGGTCAGCAAGGGCCGGCGCCAGCCGCTCATCGAGGCCTTCGAGCGAGCCGTGGCTCGCGGCGAGCTCGCCGCGGACACGGATGTCGAGCTGGCTGCGGACCTGGTGGTCGGACCCATCGCGGTCAGCCTGTTCTTCAAGGGCGGCCGGCTGAACCCGCGCATGGTCGGGCCCATGGTGGACATGGCGCTTTCAGGCATCGCGCCCGGCCGGTAGCGAACGCCCCCACCAACCGGTGCTGCACGCGCGATCAGGTCGCGTAGCGGCTTCGCAGTTCCTGCTTGAGGACCTTGCCCGTCGGGTTGCGGGGCAGGGCGTCGACGATCTCGAGCTGCTCCGGGATCTTCTGGGTCATCAGCTCGCGTTGTTTCAGGAAGACGACCATCTCGTCGAAGCCGAGGGGGTCGGCGACGTCGCGACAGGCCACGACCGCGCAGCAGCGTTCGCCGCTCTTTGGGTCGGGCAAGCCGATGGCCGCCGCTTCCGCCACCTTCGGATGCTGGTGCAGGAGATCCTCGATCTCCTTGGCGCTGATGTTCTCGCCCTTGCGGATGATCACGTCCTTGAGACGGCCCGTGATGACGATGAAGCCGTCTTCGTCGAGGTAGCCGAGGTCACCGGTGCGGAAGTAGCCGTCTTCGTCGAGGGCCGCTGTGTTGAGTGCGTCGTCGAGGTAGCCCCGGAAGAGCTGGGGGCCGCGGGCGCGCACCTCGCCTTCGCGTCCCGGACCCACCGTGTTTCCGCTGCCGTCCACGATCTTGATCCGCATGGACGCCGGGTTCGCGCGGCCCTCGGTGTGGGCGAGCTTGGCGTCGGGGTCGCTCACCCGGTTCATGGCGACGATGGGACATTCGGTCATGCCGTAGCCGGACACGATGCCCACGCCGCCGAGCTCGCTGCGCACGTCCCGATGCAGTTGGGGAGGCTTCGGGGCACCACCACCCGGGAAGCAGCGAACATCCGGGAAGAGAGGCGTTCCCGGCGAGCGGCGCTGGGCCTCGAGGTACGCCTGGTGGAACGCGGTTCCCGCCGTCGCCTGGGTGACGCCGTGGCGCGAGAGAAAGGGGATGCTGGTGGCGGGGTCGAAGACCGGCACGACGAGCTGGGCGGCACCGGCCAGCAGGCCCGCCATCAGCCAGTTGATGCCGCCGATGTGGGTCAGGGGGAACACGAGAGCGATGCGGTCGTCGCTCTGCAGATCGACCACGTCCGCCATGCCGGCAGAGGCCGCGAGCAGGGTCGCGTCGCTGTGGAGCGCACCTTTGGGGTCCGCGGTGGTGCCCGACGTGTAGAAGAGCCAACGCACGGGTGCGTCTGCAGCCGAGCCGCCCGGCGGCGGCGCCGCGGGGAGTGTCGCGGGATCTCCGGTGGGCAGGGTCTCGCGGTCACCGGGGTCGACGACGATGACTTCGAGCCCGACCGTTTCCGCTCCCCCCTCCGAAACGACCTCGCGCGCCATCTCGGCGTAGTCGAAGCCCCGAAAGACCGACGGGACGAACAGGAAGCGAGCGCTCGACTGACGGCAGATGAAGCGGACCTCTCGCCCGCGATAGATTGGCAGGATCGGATTCTGGCGCGCGCCGAGCCGCGCGAGCGCGGCCACCAACACCAGCGAATCGGTCCAGGTGGGAAGCATCCACGAGACCGGGGTGTCCGCCTGGATGCCGCGCGCGGCCAGGCCTGCCGCACAGCGCAGCGCCGCTTCCCGGTACTCGGCGAAGCAAAGCTGGCGTCCGTCTTCGTCGATCGAGAAGAGCCCGTCCGGGGTGTCGGCGACGCGCCGTTCCAGCAGGGACCAGAAGTCGGAGGCGCCACGGGTTCCCAGCGTCACGCGGAAGACGCCGCCCGTTCTCGCAGCACGTACTTCAGCACCTTGCCGCTCGGGTTCGTCGGCAACGTGTCCACGATCTCGACGCGGCGCGGCACCTTGTAGTTGGCCATGTTCTTCCGCGCCCAGGCGATTACCTGGTCTGCGTCGATCGAGACTCCCGGCGCCGGCACGACGAAGGCCATCCCGATCTCGCCCTGGCGCTCGTCGGGGACGCCGATGACGGCGACCTGTGCGAAGAGACCGCTGCCGAAGAGCAGATTCTCGATCTCCGCGGGGTAGCAGTTGAAGCCGCCCAGGATGTACATGTCCTTGATGCGATCGGTGATGCGCAGGTTTCCGCGCTCGTCCATCACCGCGATGTCGCCGGTGTGGAGCCAGCCGTCGGCGTCGAAGGTCCTGGCGGTTTCCTCCGGGTCGTCGAAGTAGCCCTTCATGACGTTGTAGCCCCGGACCAGTACCTCCCCCGCCTCGCCCCGGGGCACCTCCTGGCCGGCTTCGTCGACGAGTCGGACTTCGATGTCCGGGATGGGTCGTCCCGTCGTCGTGGCGATGGTCTCGGGGTCGTCTTCGGGGCGACACATGCTCACGAGGCCGCAGCTCTCGGTGAGTCCGTAGGCGTTGATGATCGTCTCGAAACCCAGTTCGTCGCGCATGCGCCGGATCAGCTCGACGGGGGTCGGCGCGGCGCCGGTGGTGCACATGCGCAGGTTCGTGATGTCGTATTTCGACAGGTCCGGGTGTGCGAGCAGCGACTGGAACAGGGTGGGCGGACCCGGCATCACGCTGATGCGGTCGTCGGAGATCCGGCGCAGCACCTCGTCCACGTCGAAGACCGCGTGGGGCAGCATGGTGGCGCCCGTGAGCAGACACGACAGCCAGCCGCCCTTGTAGCCGAACGAATGGAAGAAGGGGTTGATGATGAGATAGCGGTCGCTCTGCCGCAGTCCGATCACGTCGGTGAAGACCGTGAAGACCTTCGTGTTCTGTCCGTGCGTACTCATCACGGCCTTCGGGTGGCCGGTGGTTCCGGACGTGAAGATGAGGTCGGCGAGGTCGTCGCCCGACAGGGCCGCGATGCGCGCGCTCGCGGCTTCCGCGGGGACGTCGGACGCGCCGTTCAGGAAGTCTGCCCACGACTCGTCGGTCCCGCGCGCGCCGCGCAGGCAGACGATCCGCTCGAGGTTCGGGAGATCCTCATCCGCGAGCAGGTCGACGTAGTTCGTGTCGAGGAAGTCGTTCACGGTGAGCAGCATGCGCGCGCCGCTCTTGCGAAGCGCGTAGGCGGCTTCGGCGCCCTTGAGTCGCGTGCTGAGGGTGACGAGGATCGCTCCGGCACCCTGCAATCCGACCGCGGCGATCACCCATTCCGAGATGTTCGGCGCCCAGATGCCCACGCGGTCGCCGGGCACGATGCCGGCTGCGATGAAGGCGCGCGTTGCGACGAGGCAGGCCGCGGCAAGCTCCGCGTGACTCTGCACGCGTCCGTCCTCTTCGAGAGCGGCGTGGTCACCGAATCGGACAGCGTTCGCCTGGGCGAGGGCGGGGATGGTCTCGGCGACAGGGCTGGCGGGCATACGGATCGGAGCGTATCGTAATGTCCTCGCGTCCTCCAAGTCCCAGCTCCCGCCCAGGCGACGCGAACTCGGGGAAGATCATGCAGGCACGCTTCAGCGAGGAAGACGAGGCCTTCCGTCGGGAGATCGCTGGCTGGCTCGAGCAGAACCTGCGCGGAGACTTCGAGGTCGTGCGCGGACGCGGCGGACCCGGAGACGAGCACGCGCTGTTCGAAGAGCGGCACGCCTGGGAACGGCGGCTCGGTGAGGCCGGGTGGATCGGCATCGGCTGGCCCCGGGACGTCGGTGGCCGCGACCTCGGTCTGTCCCGGCAGGTGATCTTCTACGAGGAGTACGCGCGTGCCGGGGGGCCCGGGCGCGTCGGTCACATCGGCGAGGGGCTGCTCGCGCCGACACTCATCCACTATGGCAGCCAGCAGCAGAAGGATCGCTTCCTGCCCGGCATCCTGAGCGGAGAGGAGATCTGGTGCCAGGGCTATTCCGAGCCCAACGCCGGGTCCGACCTGGCCAACGTCCAGACCCGCGCGGTGCTCGTGGACGGCGAATGGCGGATCAGCGGTCAGAAGGTATGGACTTCGGGTGCGGCGACCTCGAACTGGTGCTTCGTGCTCTGCCGCACCGAGCCCGATGCTCCCAAGCACAAGGGACTGTCCTATCTGCTCGTCCCGATGGACCAACCGGGCGTCGAGATCCGGCCCATCGTGCAGCTCACGGGCGACGCCGAGTTCAGCGAGGTCTTCTACGACGAAGCGTGCACGGCAGCCGAGAACGTGGTGGGAGAGCCCGGCGAGGGCTGGAAGGTTGCCATGGGGACCCTCGCCTTCGAACGCGGTGCCTCGACACTCGGCCAGCAGATGTCCTTCCAGAACGAGCTCGACGAGGTCATCGCCGCCGCCCGGGCGAACGGCAAGGCGAAGGATCCCTTGATCCGGCAGCGCATCGCGAAGGCCTGGATGGGTCTCCGGATCCAGCGCTACAACGCCCTGCGCACCCTGAGTGAGAGCACAGGCGCAGAGTTGTCGCCGGCGGGCACGATCACCAAGATCTACTGGGCCACCTGGCACCGTGACCTGGGGAAGCTCGCCATGGACGTGCTGGGAGCGGATGGCGAAGTCATCGATGCCGCGCCCTACGAGCTTTCGCCCCTTCAGCGCATGTACCTCTTTACGCGGTCCGACACCATCTACGGCGGCAGCAACGAGATCCAGCGCAACATCATCGCGGAACGCACCCTCGGCCTGCCCCGGGAGCCCCGTTGAGCATCGAAGCGCCTCCCTATCCCGACGCCCACGACCTGCTGGCCGGCAAGACGGTGCTGGTCACCGCGGCCGCGGGCACCGGCATCGGCTTTGCGACCGCGAAGCGCTGCATCGAAGAGGGTGCGCGCGTGATGGTCAGCGACATCCACGAGCGGCGCCTCGGTGAGGCCGCGGAGGCGCTCGCGAAGATCGCCGGCGAGCCGGTGGCGTCGCGGCTTTGCAACGTGACCCGCGAAGAGGAGGTCCAGGCGCTGGTCGCGGCCGCCGTTTCCGAGCTGGGCCGCGTCGACGTGCTGGTCAACAACGCGGGGCTCGGCGGCACGGCGAACGTCGTCGACATGACGGACGAGCAGTGGTCGTCGGTGCTCGACATCACGCTCACCGGGACCTTTCGGATGACCCGGGCCGTGCTGCCGCACATGATCGATCGAGGCAGCGGCTGCGTGGTCAACAACGCCTCGGTGCTGGGCTGGCGCGCCCAGGTCGGCCAGGCCCACTACGCGGCCGCCAAGGCCGGCGTGATGGCGTTGACACGTTGCTCGGCGCTGGAAGTCGCTGGGGAGGGCATCCGTATCAACGCGGTGTCGCCCAGCATCGCGACCCACGCGTTCCTCGCGAAGGTCACGAGCGAAGAGCTGCTCGCCGAGCTCGAGTCGAAGGAAGCGTTCGGGCGCGGCGCCGAGCCCTGGGAAGTCGCAAACGTGATCGTCTTCCTGGCCAGCGACTACGCGAGCTACATGACGGGCGAGGTCGTGTCCGTGAGCAGCCAACGCGCCTGAGACCCGGTCTGCCCGCTCTGCCGGGGATGTGTGCCTGCCAGGCCCGGGGCTAAAGGGCGGTGCCGGCGGACTCTCGCGCTGCGGCGGCGCGAGCGGTCGCCAGATCGGCAGGCAGGCTGCGCGCTGCCAGGTGGAAGTGCAGCGCCGACCACATCAGTACGGCCGACACGATCAGCAGGGCGTAGCGCAGGGAGTCGTCGCCGAAGCGCGGCTCGAGCAGATCGCTGATCACGCCCGTGACCGGTGGTCCCAGTGCCAGGCCGATGATGTTGATGACGAAGAGCAACACCGCGGCCGCGGTCGCGCGCATCTTCGGCGTCGCCAGGGACTGGGTCACGGCGAAGGCCGGCGCCTGGTACATCAGCCCCAGGAAGGCGGGCGCTACGAAAGCCGCGAGTACGACCGTGAGATTCGGACTGAGGAAGACTGCGAAGCCCGGCGGGAACGCCAGCAGCACGGACCACATGGGCACCTTGACGACGCCGGTCTCGCTGGTGCGACCCAGCCGGTCCGCGAGCACGCCACCCAGGTAGATGCCGGCTCCGCCACCGAGTCCGATGATGAGCGCCAGTGCCGTGCCGATGGCCCCCTGTTCCATGTCGTGGGACCGGGCGAGGAAGGACGGCATCCAGTTGGTCGACGAGTACCCGACGAAGGCGTAGAGGGCGGAACCCAGGGATACGTGCCGGAAGCTGCGCAGGCTCCACAGGTACCGGATCACCTCGAAGGCGGTCGGCGCCTCGCCGTCGCCCATGGCGAGCCCCTCGGAGCCGCCGCGCACGGGCTCGCGCAAGGTGAGGGCGACGACCGCGGCGAGGACCAAGCCGGGCAGCCCGACCAGGATGAACGCGTTGCGCCAGCCCAGCGCCTGGTCGAGCCAGCCGCCTGCGAGGAAGCCGACGAGGATTCCAAACGGGACGCCGAGCGAGAAGATGCCCAGCGCCGTGGCGCGCTTCTCGGGGGGGAAGTAATCGGAGATCATCGAGTGCGCGGGCGGACTGCCGCCGGCCTCGCCGACGCCGACGCCGACGCGGTAGAGCAGCAGGGTCGCGAAGCCGCTGGCGGTTCCGCACAAGGCGGTCATGCCGCTCCAGATCGTGAGACAGATGGCGATCACGCCCTTACGCGAGAAGCGGTCGGCCAGGCGCGCGATGGGAATGCCCAGGGTCGCGTAGAAGAGCCCGAATGCCGTGCCCGAGAGCAGTCCGAGCTGAAGGTCCGTGAGCCCGAGATCGTCCTTGATGGACTGCAGCAGGATCGAGAGCACCTGCCGGTCGACGAAGTTGACGATGTAGACGGCGCACAACAGACCCAGCGCATAGCGGAGATAGGCGGGCGAGTACGGCGACTGCGGCCGGTCCGGAGACGGGGGAGGGGGGGCGGCCGTCATCGCGAAGCAGTCTACCCCGGATCCCCAGATGCGGGCGAAACTTTGCGCGAGCGGCCGGAACCGCGGGTTCCGGCTTGCCGCGCACGCCGACCCATCTTGGGTCGGCCTGCTAGGAGGCGGGGTAGTAGCGACTGATGGTGTCGATCACGCATCCGGGCCTCTCGCTGCCCTCGATCTCCACCGTGACCCGCACGACGGCCTGGACCGCGCCGTCCTTGGTGGCGTCGGCGCTCACGAGTTCGCCACTGCCCCGGATCCGGGATCCCACCGGTACGGGTGCCGGGAAACGCACGCGGTCAGCGCCGTAGTTCACACCCATCGAGATGCCGCGCACCTCGACGATCTGGGGCAGGAAGAAGTTGACGAGGGACTGTGTGAGATAGCCGTGGGCGATGCAGGCGCCGAAGGGTCCGTCCTTCGCGCGATCCGGGTCCACGTGGATCCACTGGTGGTCGCCAGTCGCCTCGGCGAACTGATCGATCCGGTCCTGCTCGATCACGAGCCAGTCGCTGTGGCCCAGGTGTTCGCCGACAGCCTTCTGCAGGTCCGCGGGGGTCTCGAAGATCTTCGGCATCGTCAGTCCTTTGAAGCCGTCGGCTCGGCGACGTCGAGGAAGGCGGGGCGTTCACCGCCCCCGTGAAGCAGGATGTTGGCGCCACTGACGTAGCTCGCGAGCGGGGATGCGAGGTAGAGACAGGTGTCGCCCACGTCGCCCGGGGTGCCGAGGCGTCCCAGGGGCACCGTGGCGGCCACCTTCGCGATGCCCTCGTCGTCTCCGTAGTGGAGGTGCGCGAGCTCGGTCTGGATCATCCCGGCCGTAATGGCGTTGACGCGGACCTTGGGTGCCCACTCGACGGCCAGGGTCTGGGTGAGACTGATGAGCCCAGCCTTGGCTGCGCCATAGGCGGCGGTCCCCGGCGACGGGCGAATGGCGCTGACGCTGGCGATGCTGATGATCGCGCCGCCTTCGTCCTGTTTCTGCATGACGGCGTTCGACAACTGTGAGAAGTGCAGCGCCGAGACCAGGTTCAGTTGGATGATCGACTCGGAGAAGCGCGGCGAGACGCTTGCGGCGTCGGCGGCAGGCGCCCCGCCGGCGTTGTTGACGAGCACGTCGAGGCGCCCGAAGCGTTCGGTGGTGACGTCCACCACGTGCTGGATGGCGTCGAGCTGCTTGAGGTCCGCCTCGACGAACAAGGCCTTTCGGTCACCGACCGCGACGGGCGCGTCGGCATCCCGACGGGCGCACATCACCACCTCGGCGCCGCGTTCGAGGAAGCGCAGGCAGATTCCGCGCCCGACGCCCCGCGGCCCGCCGGTGACGATCACGACCTTGCCGGACATGTCGAGCGGATCGTTCATGCGAACGCTAGAGCCCGATCTCGCGCGCCACGCGTTCCCGGTGCCAGGCGGGGTCGCCGAGCAGCTGCTCGCTGGCACGGGCGCGCTTGAAGTAGAGATGCACGTCGTACTCCCACGTGAAGCCGACGCCGCCGTGGATCTGCAGACAGTCAGACGCGCACTGGAAGTACGTGTCCGAGCAGTAGGCCTTCGCGAGGGAAGCGACGGCGCCGAGCTCAGCGCTCGCCCCGGGGTCTTCTTCGGCTGCGACGCAGGCCGCGTAGTAGGCGGCGGAGCGAGCGGATTCGAGCTCGATCATCATGTTCGCCGCCTTGTGCTTGATCGACTGGAACGAGCCGATCGGTCGCCCGAACTGCACGCGTTCCTTCGCATAGGCGACGGCCAGGTCGAGACAGCGCTGCGCGCCGCCTACCTGCTCGGCGGCGAGCGCGATGGCGGACCGGTCGAGGATCTCCCGCAGCGCGTCGTCCGCATCTTCGGACAGGCACGAGTCGGCGCCGAGCCGCACCCCCGAAAGCTCGACGCGTGCGAGTCGCCGGGTCTGGTCCATCGTGGCGTGGCCGTTGCGGGTCACGCCGGCTCCGTCGCCCGGCACACAGAAGAGCGCCACTCGGCCGGCGTCGTCCCGGGCCGCCACCAGGAGAAGATCGGCGCTGTGGCCGTCGACGACCGGATCGATGTGGCCTTCGAGGCGGAAGCCGTCGCCGTCTCGGCGCCACGTGACCGCGATCGCTTCCGGGTCCGGCGGTGCGGCCAGGGTGGCGGTCGTCTCGCCGGCGGCAATGCGCGGCAGGTACTCCTGCTTCTGCGCCTCGGTCCCGGCGACGATGAGCGCGTTCGCGCCCAGGCAGACGGTCGAGAAGAAGGGCGCGCACAGCAGGGTTTCGCCCATGCACTCCATCAGGGCCGTCAGCTCGACGGCTCCCAGTCCGAGCCCGTCGTAGGCTTCGGGAATGCTCACCGCCGCCCAGCCGAGCTCCTGGGCGATCTGCTTCCAGACGCCAGGGTCGTAGCCCAGTTCCGTCTCCATTGCGGAGCGCACCTGCTCCGGCCCGGAATGATCGAGTAGAAAGGCGCGCGCCATGGCGCGCAGCTCTTCCTGCTCTTCATTGAAGGTGAAGTCCATTCGCCGCTCCCGCCCGACCTAGGTCCCGTAGACCTTCTGGGGTGCGGGCGCCTTGGCGAGTACGTCGGCCACGGCTGCGCCGACTTCGTCGGGCTCCCAGCGAGCGCCCTTATCCACGGTCGGACCGTCTCGCCAGCCGTCGGACACGCCGATCATGCCGCCCTTCACCTCGAAGACGCGACCGCTGACTTCTCGGGACTCACTGCTCCCCAGCCAGACGACCAGCGGCGAGATGTTCTCGGGGGCGTTCTCGTCGAACTGGCCCTCGGGCGGCGCCGCCATGTCCGTGAAGATGGCCTCGGTCATGCGGGTGCGCGCGGCCGGGGCGATGGCGTTCGAGGTGATGCCGTAGCGTCCGAGTTCGGCGGCCTGGATCAGGGTGAGTGTCGCGATGCCACCCTTCGCCGCCGAGTAGTTGGACTGTCCGACGCTGCCCTGCAGGCCCGCGCCCGAGCTGGTGTTGATGATGCGCGCGTCCACGGCCTCGCCCGCCTTGCTCTGGTTGCGCCAGTGCTCGGCGGCGTGTCGCGAGAGACAGAAGTGGCCCTTCAGGTGGACGCGGACGACGGCGTCCCACTCTTCTTCGCTGGTGCCCACGAACATGCGGTCGCGCAGGAAGCCCGCGTTGTTCACCACCACGTCGAGGCGTCCGAAGTGATCGAGGGTCTGCGTGACGAGCTCGCCCGTGGCCGCGAAGTCCGCGACGTCGGCGCCGTTGGCGATGGCCTCGCCGCCGGCGGCGCGGATCTCATCCACCACTTCACCCGCTGGTCCGGTACTGCCGCCGCGTCCGTCGATCTCGGCTCCGAGATCGTTCACGACCACCTTGGCGCCCTGTCGTGCGAACTCGAGGGCATGGGCGCGCCCGATCCCGCGCCCGGCGCCGGTCACGATGACGACGCGTCCGTTACAGATACCCATGTCTAGAGTCGCTCCAGGATCGTCACGTTTGCCTGTCCCCCGCCTTCGCACATGGTCTGGAGCCCGTAGCGCCCGCCCGTGCGCTCGAGCTCGTGCAGCAGGGTCGTCATCAAGCGCGCGCCGGTGGCGCCGAGGGGATGGCCCAGGGCGATGGCGCCGCCGTTCACGTTGACCTTGGCGAGGTCGGCGCCGGTCTCGCGTTCCCAGGCCAATACGACCGACGCGAAGGCTTCGTTGATCTCCACGAGGTCGATGTCCGAGAGCTTCATCCCGGTCTTCTTCATCGCGTAGTCGGTCGCGGGGATCGGCGCGGTCAACATCCAGATGGGGTCTGCGCCGCGCACGCTCAGGTGGTGGATGCGCGCCCGGGGCGTGAGCCCGTGCTCCTTCAGCGCCGCCTCGGACACGACGAGCAGGGCCGCAGACGCGTCCGCGATCTGGCTGGAAACGGCGGCCGTGAGCCGTCCGCCCGGGACGAGGGTGTTCAGGGTGCCCATCTTTTCGAGTGTGCTGCCCCGGCGCGGAGTCTCGTCCTCGGCGAAGTCGCCGAAGGGGACGATCTCGCGCTTGAAGCGGCCCTCGTCGATGGCGCGGCAGGCCCTCTCGTTGCTCTCGAGGGCGAAGCGTTCCATGTCCTCGCGCGAGATGTTCCACTTTTCCGCGATCATCTCCGCCGAGTTGAACTGTGACACCTCGACGTCGCCGTAGCGCTGGACCCAGCCCTTCGAGGTGGAGAAGGGGTCCTGGAAGCCCAGGGGCTCGGCGCAGGTCATGGCCGACGAGATCGGGATCAGGTTCATGTTCTGGACGCCGCCGGCGATCACCACGTCGCTGGTGCCGCTCATGACCGCCTGGGCGGCGAAGTGCACGGCCTGCTGGGCCGAGCCGCACTGCCGGTCGACGGTGGTGCCGGGCACCTCGTCGGGCAGCCCCGCGGCGAGCCAACAGGTGCGGGCGATGTCGCCCGCCTGGGGCCCGATGGTGTCGACGCAGCCGAATACCACGTCCTCGACGGCGAGAGGATCGATGTCGTTGCGCTCGACGAGGGCTTTGAGGACATGGGCGCCGATGTCCGCGGGGTGGACGGCAGCCAGGCTGCCCTTCTTGCGGCCGACCGGAGTCCGCACGGCGTCGACGATATAGGCCTCAGGCATGTCGTAGCTCCTCTACTCCCTAGCGTTGCGATCTACGTTCCCTACCTAGCAACTCAGCATCTTCGAGTGCGCGAGTTTGCGAATCCGAAGGATTCGCCGGCGAGTTTGCGAATCCTTCGGCTTCGCCGAAGGATTCGTCACCCGGCCTTCACGATCACGGACGATCCGTGGCCGAAGAGTCCCTGGTTCGCGGTGATGCCGATCTTCGCGCCTTGGACCTGGCGCTCTCCCGCTTCGCCGCGGATCTGCCAGGTCAGTTCACAGATCTGCTGGAGCGCCTGGGCGGGGACCGCCTCGCCGAAGCAACCGAGCCCGCCACTGGCATTCACCGGGATCCGGCCGCCGATGGCGGTGTCGCCGTCACGCAGCAGTCGCTCGGCTTCCCCGGGCTTGCACAGCCCGATGTTCTCGTACCAGTCCAGCTCGAGTGCCGATGAAAGGTCGTACACCTCGGCGAGGGACAGATCCTCGGGCCCGATGCCCGCCTCCTCGTAGGCAGCGTGGGCGATCGAGTCCTTGAAGCCGCGGTCCGGGATGGGCAGACCGGCCGCCGAATCGGTCGTGAAGTTCGGCATGTCGATGTAGGTGTCGGGGAAGGTGGGCGTCACCGTCGACACCGCTGCGACCCGCGGCGCCTTGCCCGCACCGTGCTTCTTCGCGAAGTCGAGGGACGAGATGACGATGGCGGCGCCGCCGTCGCTGGTGGCGCAGATCTCGAACAGGCGCAGGGGGTCCGCCACCATGGGCGACGCCAGCACCTCTTCTTCCGTGAAGATCTTCTTGTAGCGGGCGTAGGGGTTGCTCACGCCGTGGCGGCTGTTCTTCGCCTTGACGTGCGCGAAGTCCTGCTCGGTTGCGCCGTACAGGTCCATGCGGCGGCGCGCGTACAGGCCGAAATAGGTGGGGTTGGTGGCGCCGAGCAGCCGGAAGCGCAGCCAGTCCGGATCGAGGGTGCGCTCACCCTTGCTCGGTGCGAGGAAGCCCTTCGGCGTCGTGTCGGCGCCGACGACCACGGCCACATCGCACATACCCGCGAGGATGCGCGTGCGGGCGGCTTCGAGTGCCTGGGACCCGGTGGCACAGGCCGCGTAGTTGCTGCTCACCGGGATCCCGGTCCAACCCATGGCCTTGGCGAAGGTCGCCCCGGCCACATAGCCCGGATAACCGTTGCGGACGGTGTCACCGCCGGCCACGAACTCGACCTGCTTCCAGTCGAGCTTCGCGTCGGCGAGGGCGGCCTGGATGGCGTGGACTCCGTACTCGACGAAGTTGCGCCCCCACTTACCCCAGGGATGCATCCCCACTCCGAGAATCGCGACGTCGTTCTTGGACATGTTGGACTCCTTAGGCTGCAGCGGAAGCGGGTTGCCACTTCCAGACGACGTACTCGTTCTCGTCGTCTTCGTAGAGGGTTCCGAGGACGAGCTCCATCTCCATGCCGACCTCCAGGTCGGCGGGGTCGATGCCCGGTGCGAGCTGTCCCAGCACGACCATTCTTTCTTCGGTGAGCTCGACGGCTGCGACGGTATAGGGCTCGAAGGGGTCCGGCTTGACGTAGGGCTCCGGCGGCTCGTAGTGGTTCGTCGTGTACGACCACAGCTTGCCGGTGCGCGAAAGCGCGACGTCTTCGAGTTCGGACTGGTCGAAGCCGGGGGCGCTGCTGACGGACACGTCCTTCGGGAAGAAGTAGCTCCCGCTCTTCGGGTCGCGACGACCGAGCAGGCGCGGCTCGTCGTCCAGGGTGAACCAGCCTTCGAGGGCGGGTACGCGCTTCTTGCTCATGTTGGAATCTCCGGTCCGAAACGAGGGACGAGGATTGACGAATCTAACCCAGGCCCGCAGTGGGAGTCGGGACCCGCTGCGGATGGCTGTAGCCGAAGCTCTCGGCGGGAAGGCTTCGATCGATGACACCCGCGGCCAGTCGGGCCCGGTGGAAGACGGCGTCCCCGAATGCCAGGTCGAGGGACCAGGCGCGCTTCATCCAGACGTGCACGTCCTGCTCGTAGGTGTAGCCGATGGCGCCGTGCACCTGCAGGGAGACGCGGCCCGCCAGGAGAGCGGCCTCGCAGGCTGCGATCTTGGCCATGGAGACGTCGACCGAGCGCCCGGTTGCGTCGTTCGCCACGGAGTTCGCGGCGCGGTAGACGTGGGAGCGCGCGTACTCGAGCTTGACGCGCACGTCGGCCAACATGTGCTTCACCGCCTGGAAGCTGCCGATGGCAACGCCGAACTGTTCGCGCTGGCCGGCGTAGTCTGCAGCCAGCGCGATGAGTTGGTCGCAGGCCCCCAGGGCCTGTGCGGCCGAGCAGAGGGCGCCGCGGTCGAGCGCTGCCGCCTCGAGGGCGCGCGCCTCGCGGCCCGTCGCGATGCGCGTCTCGTCGCGCGCGTCGAAGTCGACCCGGAAGAGCCGCTGGGAGCCGTCATTCGAGGTCTGCGCCTCGAGCCGAAGGGCCGCCCGGGGCAGCGCGTGCAGCGAGTCCCCGTCCGATGCGATCAGCAGGTCGGCGACGTGGGCGTCCGCGACGAAGGGACTCGCGGGATGGGCGACTGCCAGGATGGCATCCCCCGCGGCGACCTTCGGCAGCCAGGCGTCTGCGAGAGATGCGTCGCCCAGGCTGCGGAGGAGACCGACACCCACGGCGGTCGCCGTGAGCGGCTCCGCCAGGCCCACGCGTCCGATCTCTTCCATCAGCAGCACGAGGTCGGTCTCGTCCATGCCGAGTCCGCCCTGGGTCTCGGAGACCAGCAGTCCCGGCAACCCGAGCTCGCTCAGCTGGGACCAGAATTCCGGCGAGCGGCCGGTCTCGGTCTGCCACTGCCCACGCACCCATTCCGGCGTGCACTCGCCGGCGAGGAAGTCCCGAACGGTCTGCTGCAAGAGCAGCTGATCTTCGCTGAATCCGAATTCCATCTCGTGTCCCGGTGCCGATTGCTTCCGCTACTTGCGGGGAAGGCCGAGCAGACGCTCGGCGATGATGTTGCGCTGGATCTGGTTGGTGCCCGCGTAGATGGGTCCCGATAGCGCGAAGATGTAGCCGTCGAGCCAGCTCCCCGCGTCGCCAGCTGCAGGAGACCTGGGGTCGAGCTCGGCCCGGGGCCCGAGCAGCTCGAGGGCTGCCTCATGGATCTCGATGTCGAGCTCGCTCCAGAAGATCTTGTTGAGGCTCGCCTCGGCGCCGATCTTCCCGCCCGAAAGCAGGCGAGTCACCGTCTGGTAGGTGTTGAGCGTGTAGGCCTCGGCGTCCATCCAGCAGCGCGCGACCCGGTCGCGCATGCCCGGGGCGACGGGATCACCCCGTTCCACGGTCGCGTGGTAGAGGTCCACCAGGCGCGCGGCCGTGCTCTGGAAGCGCGCGGGACTGCGGAGCATCAGGCCGCGTTCGAATCCGGCGGTCGCCATGGCGACGTTCCAACCTGCGCCTTCTTCACCGAGCAGGTTCTCGGCGGGTACGCGAACGTCGTCGAAGAAGACCTCCGCGAAGGCGGCCTTGCCGTTGATCTTCTGGATGGGCCGCACGGTGATCCCGGGAAGATCGAGGGGGCTCAGGATGAACGACAGTCCCTTGTGGCGGGTAGAGTCCGGGTCGGTGCGGAAGAGCCCGAAGAGCCAGTGTGCGTAGGCGCCGCGAGACGCCCAGGTCTTCTGGCCATTGATCACGTAGTGATCGCCGTCGCGAATGGCCGTGCTCTGGATGGCCGCCATGTCGCTGCCGGCGTTCGGCTCGGACCAGCCCTGCGCCCAGACCTCTTCGCTCGATGCCATCTTGGGAAGGAAGCGGGCCTTCTGCTCCGGCGTGCCGACTTCCATGATCGTGGGGCCGAGCAGGAAGATGCCGTTCTGGTTGACGCGGCCCGGGGCGCCCGCGCGGTAGTACTCTTCTTCGAAGACGAGCCACTCGAGCAGGTCGCTACCGCGGCCTCCATACTCGACGGGCCAGGGCACCATCGCGTAGCCGCCTGCGTGCAGCTTCTTCTCCCAGGCGCGATGTGCCTCGAAGCCCTCGGCGATGTCGAAGGACGGAAGGGGGGCAGCGGGGACGTTGGCCTCGAGCCAGGCCCGGGCCTCCTTGCGGAAGGCGTCTTGTTCCGGTGTGTAGGTGAGATCCATTTCGACTCTACTCGCCTCAGCCCTTCTTGCCCGGTTTGGGGCCGCCCTCGAAGTCGGCGTCCCGCTTCTCGACGAACGCGTCTCGCGCTTCCTGGGAATCGGGTGACATGTACAGCTCGAGGGTGAAGCCCTGCTCGAAGCGATAGCTCTGCTTGACGTCGAGGGTCTCGATGCCGTTCAGCGACCACTTGCCCAGACGCAGGGCCTTCGGGCTCTTCGAGGCGATGGTGCGCGCCAGGGCCAGGGCTTCGTCGCGTAGGCGCTCCCGCGGCACGACGGACTCGACGCCCCCCAGCCGCAGGGCTTCCTGGGCGTCGATGGGTTCGCCGGTGTAGAGCATCCGTCGGGTCTTCTGCATGCCGAAGAGCCGCATCAGGTGGGTCGCCGCACCGAGAGCGCCGCGATCGATCTCGGGCAGCGCGAAGGTGGCGTCGTCCGAGCAGATCACGATGTCGGATGCGCCCGAGATGCCGATGCCTCCACCGATGCAGTAGCCGTGCACCGCCGAGATCACGGGGATCGGGCAATCGTAGATGGCGGCGAAGGTGTCGTAGCAGCCGCGATTCACGTCGACGATCTTGCTGCCGTCTTCGGCCAGTTCCTTGATGTCGACGCCGGCCTGGAAGCCCTTGCCCTCGGCGCGGATCACCAGGCAGTTCACGTCCTTGCGCTGACCGAGCGCGGTCACGCGGTCGGCGTACTCGCGCCAGCCCGCAGAGCCCAGGGCGTTGACGGGCGGGTTGTCGAGCACCAGCTCGGCGACGCCGTCGCTTACTTCCTCGCGGAATGCCATCCCTGCTCCTCTCGGCGAGCCGTCACGGGGCCATGCTCTTCAGCGTGGCTTCGGCTTCGTTCATGATGCGTTCGATCAGCTCGGCGCAGGAGGGGCGGTCGTCGATCACGCCCGCCACGGTGCCGCTCGGGAGATAGCCGTGGACCGGGTCGCCTTCGGTCATGGCGCGCCGCGCGAGCATGGGGGCGTTTGCGGCCATCAGTACCTGGGACCGGCTGAGTCTCTCGTTCCGCTGCATGGAGATCGCGCTTCGGATCAGGTCTGGAATGCTCGCGCCGCTGAGCTTGCGGAACGCGAGGGCGCTGCGAAGCGCGTTCCAGAGCTTGCCGAGCCCGCTTCCGCTCTCGAGTCCCCGCACCAGCTCGTTGAGGACCACGCGCTGGGGCATGCCGTCGATCTCGGTCGTGACGATGACGTCGGTCATGGCGGCTGCGAGGTAGCGCTCGGCGGTCTGGGGAGGCACGGGGCTCTCTCGGGTGAGCAGGAAGCGAGTGCCCATGGCGATGCCCCGGGCGCCGAAGGCCAGTGCGGCGACCAGGCCGCGACCGTCCCGGAAGCCACCGGCGGCGACCACGGGAACATCCACCGCGTCGGCGCATTCGGAGACCAGCAGGGACGTGGGGATCGAGCCCGTGTGCCCCCCGCCTTCACCGCCCTGGACGATGATGATGTCGGCGCCGAGTTGTTGCGCCTTGACGGCGTGCTTCGGTGCGCCGCAGGTCGGTACGCAGACCACCCCGGCGTCCTTCAGCTTGCCGATCAGCTCCGCGCTGGGAGCGCGGTTGTAGCCCGCCGCCTTGACGCCCGCGGCGATGATCGCGTCGCTGATGATGTCTGCGCCGGGGGCGTCCATCAGGAAGTTCACGCCGAAGGGCTGGTCGGTGAGTGCCTTTACCTTGTCGATCTCGGCCGCGACGTCCTGCGGACGCAGGGTCGCCGCAGCGAGAAAACCGATGGCGCCGGCGTTACTCACGGCCGCCACCAGCTCGGGAGTCGCCACCCAGCCCATGCCCGTCTGGATGATCGGGTAGCGGACACCGAGCCGATCGCAGATCTCTGTGCGGAGCGCAGACACGGGGACTCCCTGGGACCCACTGTCGACCACCTCAGGCGACTTCCTTGTTGGCGTAGCCTTCGGGGTCGAGCACCTCGCGGATGATCCGAAGCTCTTCGTCCGTGGGCGCCCGGGTCTCGGGTACGTCGTTCGGGACGACCAGTTCGAATGCGGTCGCCTCGACTACGTCGTCGACGCTCACACCCGGGTGGACCGAGGCGAGCCGCATGGCGTTGTCCGGCGTGTCGAAGTCGAAGACGCCGAGGTTCGAGATCACCCGGTGGATGCAGTGGTGCTTTGCCGACGCCTCGCCCAGGGCGCGGGCGCGGTCGTAACCCACTCCGGAAACCACATCGACCTTCTCGACGAAGACCCGGGGATTGTGGTTCGGCACCCAGTAGCTGGTGCGGTGGCTGATGGTGTTGCCCGGCGCGCCGCGCATGCCGAGCAGCTGCGCCTTCGGCTTTTCGTGGGGACCGATGCAGGCGAAGTTCTGGTTGCCGTAACGATCGATCTGGCTGGCCACCATCATGACGTGTCGTCGGCCGTTCCAGAGCAGGTCGAAGATGGTTCGGAAGGGCAGCCAGGCCTCGACGATGTCTTCCTCGGTCTTCGGCCCGCTCACCGGCGGTACGTTGCGGATCGCCGACGCGATGCCATCGGTCATGATCAGGTCCGGCTCGAAGCTGAGCTTCGCCAGCCGCGCGCCCACCGCGGGGGTCGTGCCGAAGCAGCTCGCCAGGATCTCCCCGTCGCCGCGGAAGGCCTCGGCGACCGCGACCGCGCACACCTCGGCTCTCGTGAAGTCGCTCATCGCTTTCGCACCGCCTCCTGGTATTCCGCCTCGCTGCCCCGCTCGAGGTACTTCTGTCGGAAGGCGTCCCAGGCGTCGGGGTCCCGCGCCGTGGCGGCGTACTCCTTCTGGAAGGCCTCGTCGCGTCCGTAGTCCGGGGGGCACTCGGTGAAGTGGGCGCCGCCCGGGGCCTCGATCACGCCGTCGACCATGGCCCGGTGGATCTTCAGGGTATGGAGCGTTCCGCCCTTCAGCAGGTCGGGGGTGTCGACGATCTTCTCGCAGGTCATGAAGCGTCGCTTGGCCGCCATGCAGTACAGATCGTCGAAGTACGGGTCCGGTCCCAGGAACTGACCGTTGCCGTGGACGTCCGCGCGATTCATGTGGATGAAGGCCGCATCGAGTTCGAGGGCGGGCATCGCGACCAGCTCTTCACCATCCGCGTAGGGCGACTTCACGAGCTTGAGCTCGGGGTTGATGGTGAGCACGTCGGACCCGAGCCCGGCGCGGGTCGGCAGGAAGGGGATGCGCTGGGCGGCGGCATACAGGCCCCACTGCAGCATTCCCTCGTCCAGCTCCGACGCCCGGAAGCTCCCGGCCTGTCGGGCCTTGCGGAAGTGGGGCTCCAGGGGGATCGAGTCGAGAGACACGAAGCCGTAGATCAATCGCTTGACCCGGCCGGTGGCGCACAGGATCCCGGCGTCCGGGCCACCGTAGGTGACGACCGTGAGGTCGCGAAGGTCCGTGCGCAGGATCTCGCGCACGATGGACATGGGCTTGCGGCGAGACCCCCAACCGCCGATCCCGATCGTCATGCCATCCGCGAGTTCGGCGACGGCTTCCTTCTCCGTGGTGCGCTTGTCCACCGGTTCTCCTGATGAAGTCGCCCGTGCGGGCCCGCCGCTGCGACGGCTCTCTCGTGGCTCCCGCCGCCCATGAGAAGATGAAGCGTTCGGACCCGATCGGCTCGGCGGCTGTTTTCGAGGTCCCGGGATGCCCCGCCGGGGCCCTATATCGTAACGGTACGTATCGTTTCTGTAAACGCGATCGGGGCCCGGGCCCGGGTGGGCGGGCGGTCCAGGGGGGCAGGGAGAGCCAGAGACAGCCAACGGCGATATACCCCGCCCATGACCGAAGCGGGGGACCGGTCCCGGCGGCTCCGATGGGTGCTCGTCGCGTTGCTGGCGGCGCACGTGGGCCTGTTGGCGTGGGGGATCTTCGACCCCGAGGCCTCCCTGCGCTTCGACCGCACCGGACGCCGGATCGCATCGGCCCGGATGCTCGTCGGGGCGGCCGGTCCCGCCGAGGTGGCCGAGGTCCTGCGGACTCGGGGCGCCCCGGGTGACTACGCCTGGCAGGCGGTCGTGCTGGGTCCGACGGGCGAGTCCCTGGCGGCACTCCAGATCGTCCAGTTGCTGCTCGCCGGGTTGTCGATCTTCGCCGTCCATCGCATCGCCGGGACCCTGGCTGCGGGTCTGGGGCTTCGCGCAGCCAGTGAGATCGCGTGGCTCGCGGCGGTCCTCTATGCAGCGATCCCGATCGACTTCGCGATCCCGCACTTCCTGGCATCCGAGGCGTTCTTCAATCCGCTGCTGGTCTTCGGGGTGGCGGCCCTGGTTCGCTACGGCGCAGGCCGTGCGGGACTCGGGTCGATTGCCGGTGCCGGGCTCTGCTTCGGGCTCGCCGCGGTGACGCGACCCGAGGGGCTGCCGTGGCTGCTGGTGATGTTCGGCATCGCCGTGCCGCTCGTGTGGAGCCGGGTCCGGACGCGAGTCCGGGCGCAGGCGGCGCTGCACCTCGCGACGCTCGCGCTGCTGACCTTCGTACCGATCGGCCTCTATCTGGGTCTTGCCACCTCCGAGCCGGTACGGCTCGAACGCGCCTCGTTGAGCCTGGAGTGGGAGCTCGCGAATCGCGCCCAGCGCGTGCTCGCGCCGGCGGACGCCGATGAGGTCGCGGTCATCGAGGCGAAGCCAGCCGCGGCGTTCGTGCGTGCGGCGCTCGAGCGGCCGGGCGCGTTCACCCGCGAGTGGGCGTTGCAGGTGGGCAAATTGCTCGTCTTGCCGGACAACCTGGATCTCTTCCGCTATCTCGGCGCCTACGCGTACACCGGGAAGCGTTCCGACTGGGTCCACGAGTATGGCGTCGTCGGCACCGCACGGCGCGTCTTCGAAGAGATGCCGGGTCTCGCCAGCTGGCTCGCGCTGACGGTGCTGCTGTGGCTCGCGGTGCTCTGGCTCGCAGCGCGAGGTGCAGCAGACATGCTGCGGCGGACTCGGGGTAGCGAGCGACTGCTGGTGCTGTTGCTGTTGTCGCTACCCGTGGTCTGGACGGGTCTGCGGGTGCTCACTCAGGGCGAATCGCGCAAGCGTTCGCCGGTCGACTTTGCGATCGCGATATTCGCAGCCTTCGGCGCGATGCGGACTCGCTATGCTTCGCGCCGTCCTACCACCTGCAAAGCAAGTGAGGACGCCCCGACGAGGGGCGAGAGGGGAGGGACGAGTTGACCGGGAGCAGCAAACGATGGCTCGTGTCACTCGCCCTGGTCGCGGCCGTGGTCTTCGTCGCACTCTCCGTACAGCAGCTGGCGGTGACCGTGGTCAGCGCCGCGGTCGCAGCCGTCGTCGCGATTCTCGTGCACCGCAGCCTGGGGGCAGCGCCTGGCTCCGCGCCGACGAGCGAGGACTCGGCGCCCGCCCGCGCGGAGTGGATCGATCATCTCCAGAAGCTCGCCGGCGTGAACCTGCTGATCCGCGAACAGGCGCTCGATGCGACGGTCGTCGCCCGACTCGAGCAGAGCATCGACGTACTGCGGCGATTGATTCCGGAGCTGAACCAGGACCACGCGGGCAGCGAGCTGACGTGGACGGTGAATCGAATGGCGAGCGACTACCTCGCCCGCATCGTGAAGCCCTTCGCGGCGCTAGGAGCGGCCGCCCGGGACGAGCACCGGGCAGAGCTGCTCCTCAGCCTCGAGGGTCTCGACGCTGAGCTCGCGAACATCGTCGAGCTCTTGAAGAGCGCCCGGGTCGGCGAGTTCAAGACGAAGGCGGCCTTCCTGCGCGCACGGTTCCTCGACCCGAATCTCGGCTGACGGCCCCGAACACGCCAGGAATAGAAGGAGGTGGCATGAGCGAAGACGGCAGCGTGGTTCCGACGCCTGCGAGCGCACCGCCGAAGAGCCCCGAACCGAAGCTCCCGGCCCAGGTGGCCGAGGCCGACGCAAGCGAGTTGCAGCAGCGCGCGAAAGGGTTGCTCGAACGTCTCGAGAGCGAGCCCGAAGACCGCCAACTCGCGCGCAGTCTCGGCGCGCTCGGCAGCGACGCCCAGCAGCGGGCCGGTCACGAAATCGATCTGCTCAAGACGAAGGTCGGCGCACTGCTCAGCGATCTCGACGGGCCGGGGTCCCGTATCCCCCAGGGCCTGGTGAAGCTGCGCAAGACCATGGACGACGTGAATCCACACGTCCTGGCGAGCAAGCCGAGGGGGCTGCTGAGTCGCTTGTTGCGACGTACGCCCCTGATCGGCGACGTGCTGGCCGACATCGCTGTCAAGTACGAATCCGTGCAGACCCAGATCGATTCGATCGTCGACGGGCTGCGCGCCGGCAAGGACCAGCTGCTGCAGGACAGTCTCGAACTCGACCGTCTCTACCGGCAGGTGCAGGCCGCGCAGCTTGAAGTGCAGAAAGCCTCGTACCTCGGTGAGCTGCTCTGGCAGGGCCTGGAGGCCCAGCTCGCCGGTACGGGCGACGACGCCCCGGAGGCCGGCGAACGGCAGCGGCTCGAGACGCTCGTCCACCGCGTTGCCATGCGCGTGCAGGACCTGCGCACCATGGAGCAGGTCAACACGCAGTTCTTCATCAGCATCGACCTGACGATCCAGAACAACGACCACCTGAGTGACGCCATCACGCGAACCGTCACGGTGACGAGGTCGCTGCTCACCGTCGGGCTCGCGATCCAGGCCGCGCTCGCGAACCAGAAGAAGATCATGGAAGCGGTGAAGGAGACCCAGGAGTACACGGCGGACATGCTCGCCGCGAACGCCGCGTCGATTCGCCAGCAGACCTCCGAGATCGGCGACATGTACAAGAACCCGGTGCTGGCGCTCGACAAGGTCAAGGCGGCCTATGACGACCTGATGGGCGCCATGGACCAGATGGACGAGATTCGCCGCGCCGGCACCGAGTCCGCGCGCTCGGGCATCGCCGAGCTGGACCAGATGAGCGCCGGGCTGGCGCCCCGCGCGGAAGCCCTGCGGGCTTCGCGTGAGTTCGAGCTGCCCTCCGAGGCGGGGGACGACCCGGGCGCCGGTACGGGAAACGGGGGCACCCGGTGACCGGCGAGGAGCGGGCGGCTCTGCGTCGCCTGGACAAGCAGTTCGACGCCATCCGGGCGATGCCTGCGCCGATCCCGTCCCGGGACCGCTACCGCCACGGCATCGAAGGCGTCGCGGCCGGCGCCTACATCCGGGTGGACGCATCGATCTCCGGCGGCGACGAGCTCTACCGGGTGGAGTCCGTCAGCGAGTACCGGGAAAAGGGCTCGGGTTGGCACGAGCTCGAGCTGCTCGGGCTCGAATCGGGCCTGACCGTGTACGTCGAATGGGAAAAGGACGACGAGATCGAGATCAGCGTGAACGGTCCCGAGCTGTCCCTGCGCGACGTCGGTGTGACCGCCGACCAGGTCGAGGCCATGTCCGAGTCAGAGGAAGGCACGATTCCGTTCGGCGGGCGCAGCTACCGCTACGACGACGACTACGGCGCGACCTATTTCCGGAATGGGGCCAATGCCGGGGCCACCGGCGAGGCGGTCTACTTCTACGACTTCGAGACCCGGAACGAGCGCCACTGTCTCACGGTCGAGGAATGGGGGAGCGCCAGCGACGGCTACGAATACGTCGTTTTCGAGAGCGAGTACGTCGGCCCCGACGCCGTTGAGGTCGTCGCCGTGCCCACCGGGAGCTGACCGCTGGCTTCGACCCACCAGGGCTACATCGACCAGTCGGCAGGACAGCTGCGGCTGAACGTCGTGGACGGCCCCCTCGACCTCAGCCAGTTCACCTTGCTCGCTGCGGCGGACGTCGCGCGCTCCACGGTCCGGCTGCGGGCGGGGATCATCGGTGCCAGCCACGTGCTCGAGGTGCTTCCCGCACGCGGCGCACCGCTGCACGAGGTGTTCGCCTGCTGCGACGTCGCGCCGCCCGCCGATCCCGCTCGCCAGCTCTATTCGGGAAGCCTGCGCGAGTTGCCGGGCGGCTTCGCGTGCGAGGCTTCGCGGGGCTTCGAATACAGCTTCTCGTCGCAGCTGGCGGATACGGTCTCGGGCCGGGAGGGACTTCGCGAGCTCGAAGGACGGGTCGCCGCCGTCGAGGCGGGCCGGGGCGAGATCGGTCTCGCGTACACCTTTCCCAGTCGCGAGCCCAGTCTCCCGCGGACCCCCGCGGTCCGCGGCAGTGGCGGAGGTGGAAGCTTCGATCCGGACGTCGCGCCCCGCACGATCGTCTGGGCGCGGCTCGACCCGGGTCGAGATGACATCCAGGTGGAGACGGCGCACTGCTATCCGAACGAGCAGACGATCGTCTTCTCGCAGACGCGGATCGTCGTTCACCCGAAGGCGCGACGGTGATGTCGTTCCAGGGGCTGGCGCGACTCGCGCGCTTCGCGCTGCTGGCGTCCCTGGCGTCTGGGCTCGTCGCGTGTGGTCTTCCCGAAGACCTGCGGACGCGGGCCGAGTCCCTCGCCGAACGGATCGACCGCGAGTCCGAAGCTGTGGATTCCCGCAGCCAGGCGTTGTCGCGCTTCCTCGCCGAAGAGCAACACGCCCATCTGCGGCGTTACGCCGAGGGTGAAGACTGGTCGGCGCACTTCGACGAAGCGCGGGGCGAGATCGATCACGGACGCTCGCTCTTCGAGACCGAAGTCGCGCCGCTGCTGGAGTCCGACCGGGCCGAAGACGAGACCTCGCTGCGAGGCCAGCTGACGCGCCTGACCGCGAGCCTCGACCGCGCTGCCGAGCTCGTCCGCGAGCCGGCGAGCCGAGCCGCCTTCCTCGAGGACGTGCGCCTGCACGGCGGGGACCAGCTCTCTGAAGCGCGCGCGGCGGTGGCTGCCGCGACGGCTGCCGCAGACGACCTCGAAGGCGAGGTCGCGCGGGCCGCCGTCGAGTACCCGGCGAAGGCCGAAGACCTGGCCGGGCGCATCGCGGCCGTGCGTCGCAACCGCGACGAGACGAACGCGCAGCTCGAAGTGGCAGAGGACGAGCTACCGGGGCTCGCGCGAGGAGACGCCAACCTCGCGCGCCTGGGCGACGCGACCGCCGCGGCGGCGGCGGGAGCTGCCGCTCTGGGGGTCGCCGAGGCGGCGCTCCGCGGCCGCGTCGCGGAGCTGTACCGCAGCTACTCGAAGACCCTGGTCGACATGAAGCAGGAAGGCGCGGTGGAAATCGGTCGCACCAGCTGGAACGACGCCTACGATTTTCCGCGCGAGACCGAGACGCGCAGCTGGGTCGACGTCTCGCCGGAGGACCTCGAGACCCTCGAAGCCGTTGGCGACCGCCCGATCGCCAAGCTCTCGAGCTTCTTCGGGAGAAAGAGCCTGACCATCGAGATCGACCAGCGCTTGTGGGACGCGCTCCGCGTGGACGCTGTCGCCGGGCTGCCCCGGGGAGACGACTCGGCGGAGTTTTGGGTCGGCGACTCGCGTGCTCGCTACTACCACCGCTATGCGGTCGTCGAAGGCGAGACGTCCCAGGAGACGGACTGGCAGGAGGTGAGTGAGGAGGTCTTCGAGGACAACTACGACGACCTCGGAATGGACATCCTCGCCAAGCCCTACGGCCTGTACGAAGACGAGGCTCTGCGCGAAGCGGCGCCTCCGGGCATGGCCTACGTCGGCGACTCTCGCTACGGCCAGTGGGAAGAAGACGCCCAGGGCCGGAGACAGTGGGCCTGGGGCCAGAACTTCCTGTTCTACTACCTGCTCTTCGGCGGGCCCCGCCACCATTACTACTACAACGACTGGGGACGTTGGAACCGCGACTACCGCGGGCGCAGCGCCTGGTACGGCGCCAACGATTCCTACGGCACCTACGGCAGCCGCACTCGGAACAGCCCGCGCTATGCGGGAAGTGGCTTCGGAAGGTCGGGCGGCTTCGGCCGCGCGGACCGCTCGATTCGTGGTGCGGGGCCCGGTGGCCGCGGCGGCGGTCCCGGAGGCGGCGGCAAGTGAACCCGGACGAACGGAGGAAGCCCCGATGGAGTTCCTGATCGACGCCCTCGAGGCCGTTGCGTTCGCGGCGATCGCCTTCCTGTGGATGTGGATCGCCAAGCAGCTCAACGACGCGCGCATGCGCAAGGTCTACGACGGGGACGCGCTCATCGTCGGCGGCCGCAATCTCGCGGTCGCGCTCCGCAGCGCCGGTCTCTATCTCGGTGTCGCCGTCGGGATGCTCGGGGCCCTGTCCGGCGGGGGCGGAGGCTTCGCGGCAGACGCCATCGAAATGGCCATCGAGGGCGCGGTGATGGTCGCGTTCCTGTACGGCGCGCTGATCGTGAGCGACGTGGTGGTCGTGCACGGGATCCGGAACGACGAGGCACTTCGGGACGGAAACGTGGCGGTCGGGCTCGTCGAGCTGGGCGTTGCGGTCGCGACCGGGCTGATCGCGTTCGGATCGTTCGCGGGCGCCGGCGGCGGCGTCGGCAGTGCCATCGTGTTCTTCTTGCTGGGGCAGCTCGCGCTGCTCGCGATGGCCGTGACCTACGAGAGAGTCACGCCCTACCAGGTGGTCGACGGTGTGCGAAACGGCAACGTTGCCGCCGGTCTGATGTTGGGTGGCATGCTGCTGGCCTTCGGCTTCATCCTCAACGCCGCCCTGCTCGGGCCCTTCCGGGGCTGGCTACAGGACATCGTCGGTTTCGTGGCCAGCGCGGGCATGGGGATCGCACTGCTGCTGCTGTTCCAGTGGCCCGTCGATCGGCTCTTCCTGCCCAGCACGACCCTGCGGCAGGAAATCGAGACAGAGCCGAACCCGGCGGCCGTGGCGGTGGCCGTGGCAGTCAAGATCGCGCTCGCGCTGGTGATCGGCGCGGTGCTGCTCTAGCTGCTGCCGCCCCCATGTCCCGCGTGTCTGACGAAGCTCCGCCGCGCCTCGGCACTCTTCTGCTCGGCCTCTCGATCTTTGCCACAGGCTTCTGTGGGCTCGTCAGTGAGTTCCTGCTCAGCACGGTCTCGAGCTACATCCTCGGCAACTCGATCGAGCAGTTCAGCGTGATCATCGCGTTGATGATGGCGATGATGGGTGTCGCTGGCGCACTCCAGCGCTTCTTCCCCGACCGCTGGCTGATCGAGCAGTTCATGGGTGTGGAGATCCTGCTCGCGTTGCTGGGCGGCTTCGCGCCGATCGCCATCTACGCCGCCTATGGACTGATGGACGACCACTTCCTGCTCGTCCTCTACTTCTTCGTCGCGGCCATCGGCTTCTTGATCGGCTTCGAGCTGCCACTCGTCTTGCGGATCAACGCCGGGCTGGGGCGGGCGCTGCCGAGCAATCTGGCGCTCATTCTCGGGCTCGACTACGTGGGCGGATTCGTGGGCGCCCTCGTCTGGACGCGCTTCCTGCTTCGGGAACTGCCCCTCACGGAGATCAGCTTCCTGATCGCGGGAGCCAACTTCGCGATCGCCGGGGCGACCTTCGTCTACTTCACGAACTCGCGCGGGACGGCGGGCGCCCGGTCCCGGGTCCTGGGCGCCGTTGCCATCGTCGCGGTGGCCGTCTGTCTCGCGGTCGGCTTCGCGCGCAATCGCGACTGGAGTCTGGACCTCGAGCAGCGGCTCTACGAGGACCGGATCGTGTTCGCCGAGACGACCCGCTACCAGCGCATCGTCCTCACCCACGATCCGGTGGCGGACGACTATCGGCTCTTCCTGAACGGCAACCTGCAGCTGTCGAGTCGCGACGAGGCGATCTATCACGAGCAGCTCGTGCACCCCGCCATGGCGCTGGCCGAGCGCAGGACGCGCGTGTTGGTGCTGGGCGGCGGCGATGGCCTGGCCCTGCGCGAAGTGCTGCGCCATCCGGGCGTCGAGTCGGTCGTCCTGGTGGATCTCGATCCGCGCATGACCGAGCTGGCCCGCGAGCACGCGGTGCTGCGGGACCTCAACGACGACTCCCTGCGCGATGCGCGTGTGCACGCACGGATCGCGTCCGGCGTCACCGGCGGCATGCGCCGTCCGGTCTTCGTCGAGACGGACCGGCTCGCGCCCGGGGGAGAGGCCCTCGTCGAGGAGGTCGCGCGCGTCGACGTGGTGAACGTCGACGCGGATCGCTTCCTCGACGGGGTACCCGGCCTCTGGGACGTGGTGGTGATCGACCTGCCGGACCCGAGCTCGGTCGAGCTTGCGAAGCTCTACAGCCGGGAGTTCTACCGCAAGCTTCGGCGGGTGCTCGCGCCCGGGGCGGTCGTGGCCCTGCAGGCGACCTCGCCCTACCACAGCCGCGAGGCGTTCCTTTGCATCCTGCGGACCCTCGAATCGGCGGGCTACGCGGTCGTGCCGTATCACGACGACGTTCCGTCATTCGGGCGCTGGGGCTTCCTGCTGGCAACCACCGGGCGCGAGGACGTGGAGGGGCTTCGCGCGCGCGCGTCGAGGGTCGACGGCTTTCCGGAAGCGACGCGCTACCTGACGCCAGACGTGTTCCGCAGCGCGCTCGTCTTCGGCAAGGGCGAGCTCGAAGCCGATACGGACGAGGTGAACACGTTGATGCGCCCGGTGCTGCTCGGGCTGTACCTGCACGAGAGCTGGCTGTCCGACTGACCCGGCGAGCGCTTGTGTGGGGACCTCGACCGCGTACCATCCCGCGCCTGCGACAGCAGCCCATCCGACCCCACCGCACCCCCTAGCATCGACCGGGAGCCCGTGGCCGAGCCGCTCGACCCCATTCCGCCGAGCCATCCCATCCGGGAGGTTCTGGCGTTGCGCGACGTGCGCAACCTCGTGTCGTCCAGCTTCTTCGCGAGCCTCGCCCGCGCGCTGCTGCACGCGACCCTGCACTGGCACCTCTGGAAGGCCACGGACTCGCTCTTCGACCTGGGCCTGTTGGGCCTGGTCGAGTTCCTGCCCGTGATTCCCGTGTCGCTCGTCGCCGGCGCCATCGCCGACAATCGGGATCGGCGGCGCATCGTCATGGCAGCACAAGGCGTGAGCCTGCTGTGCGGCGCGGCGCTGGCCTTCGGGAGCCACCACGGCGGGGGGGAGCTGGCCCTGATCCTGGGTGCCGCCTTCGCGCTGGCGGTCGCCGGCTGCTTCTCGAACCCTGCAGGTGCGGCGTTGCTGCCGGGGCTGGTCACGCGGGAGCAGTTTCCCGCCGCGACCATCCTCAGCTCGAACGTTCGCAACCTGGCGAGGGTGTCGGGTCCTGTACTGATGGGGTTGATCGCGGCTGCGGCGGGCATCCCCGCCGCCTACGCGGCGACCGTCGGCCTGATGTCGGTCTCCATCGGGCTGCTGTTCTTCGTGCGGTCTCCGGGGATCGAAGGCGGTGGGCGACCCGTGGACTGGGCGTCCGTGCGCGAAGGATTGTCCTTCGTCTGGAATCGCAAGGTCATTCTCGGTTCGATGACCCTCGACATGTTCGCCGTGTTGTTCGCCGGCGTGAACGCCATGCTGCCGGTCTTTGCGACGGACATCCTCGGCGTGGGCGAGCGAGGCTACGGCCTGCTGGCCGCGTCGACCCAGACCGGAACAGTCTTGATGGCCCTCGGGCTGCTGGCTTTTCCGCGTTTCCAGCGGCCGGGTCGCGCACTGCTGATCGCCGTCTCGATCTTCGGGCTCAGCTCGATCGCCTTTGGACTGGTGCGGGCATTTCCGCTGGCGGTCCTGGCCCTGGTGGCGGGTGGCATCGCCGACCAGCTCAGCATGGTCGCGCGGTCGATCATCCTCCAGCTCGCCACGCCGGACGCGCTGCGCGGGCGCGTCAACGCCGTGAACATGATCTTCATCGGCGCGTCCAACGAGCTGGGCGACGCGCAGACGGGCTTCCTGGCGTCGGTCACGAGCGCGGTGTTCGCGGTGGTCTTCGGCGGCCTCGCCTGCATCGGCGTCGTGGGCGCCGTGCACCTGTCGATCCCGGCGCTCTGGGCCTATCACGTGGACGCCGACGTTTCGCTCCCGCCTGGATAGGTCGCCGAGCCGCAGCGGCCGTCAGCGACGGTCCGAGAAGCAGGCGGCCTCGAGACGCTCGGCGTACCGGATGCCGGCGCCGGTGGTCAGATGGTCCGGGTTGGTGAAGTCGGCGACGTCGAGGGACAGCGCGAGGTCGCGGAAGTCCACGTAGGGAACGCCTCGCTCGGCGGCGAGCGCGCGAAGCGCTCGATCGACCTGCTGGTGGCCAGGTTCCTCGAGGGCTGCCTCCTGGTAGGCGTCGTCCACCGGCGTGGCGGCGAGGCACACGCGTGCGCCGCGCTCGAGCAGGAAGTCGACCAAGCGGGCGTACGACTGGAAGGGCGCTGTGCTCTCGAAGTCCCGGCTCGGGCGGTTCTGACGCACCCGCGTCTCGGCCTGCTCGCGTCGATCTTCGTCGCTGAGCTTGCGACGTGAGGCCGCGATTCGCGTGACGAAGGCGCCGTCGACCACCAGCCGCCCGAGGGCGACCCGGGCCTTGTGTTGCAGATTGCCGGGGTCCCTGAACGCGGCCAGTTCCCGTCCGATCCCCGGCTCGAAGAGATACGGGACGAAGGGCAGGCCCAGGTTCAGGCTGAACCAGCCGTCGTGGAGCTGGGTGCCTTCGTGCAGCATCACCGGGTTGAAGAGCTGGGGGCTGGCCTGGACGATCACGCGTCCCGGAGCGAGGCGGCGGTAATACTCCCGGGCCACGATCTCGAGGGCTTCGGGAGACGAGCCGGGCCGCGCGAGGTTCTCGAAGCGTTCGGACCGCAGGAAGCCGCGGTAGAGGTGGGAGTCGCCCAGGACTGCGTCCGGGTTGCTGGCCCGGTAGACCTGGTCCACGCGGTTGGCCCTCGAGTCGATGACCGGGACGACGAAGGCCCGCAGCATCCACTCGGCAAGGCACAACACCGCGATGGTCCCGCCCAGCAGGACCCAGTTGTAACGCCGCAGGGCGCGCCCCTCAGAAGAATCGGTAGATGAATTCTTCATATCCCTCGACCAGGACCTGGTAGATGCAGGCGAGCAGTACGGTGGCGGTCACGAGTGCCCAGGGCAGGCTGGGGCGCCAGCGCAGACGCGGGTGGATGGGCGCGCCGCGAAAGCGTTGGACGTCGAGTGCGGGCTCGTAGTCCCCCAGGATCTGCTGGCTGTTGGGCGTTCCCCAGACGATGACGAGCAGCGCCGTGAGGGCCAGGGCGCCCTCGAGCCCGACGGTCGCCGCGAAGCGGGCCTGCGCGGTCGGGTCGAGGACGTCGCCGATGCGCGTCATCGCGCCGAGGATCTCGGCTGCGACCCCGAGGTCGGCGGCTCGGAAGACCACGAAGGTCGCGATCAAGACGGCAAGCAACGACGCCCGCCCCAGGGCCAGGCTCAGGCTTGGCGGCAGACGCCCGGCGAGCCCGAGTCGCCGCTTCACAGCGAGCCAGCCGTCGTGCCCCAGCAGCAGGCCGCCGTGCAGCAGGCCCCACAACACGAAGGTCCATCCGGCGCCGTGCCACAACCCACAGAGCCCCATGGTGACGAGCTGGGCGATCGCCACCGCGGGTACGTCCCAGCGTTCTCCCCGACGCATCAGCTTGCGGCTGATGGGAACGAACAAGAACAGCCGCAGCCAGCGTGTCAGGGTGATGTGCCAGCGTCGCCAGAACTCGTTGATGTCCGTTGCCTTGTAGGGCGAGTGGAAATTGAGCGGCAGCACGATGCCGAAGCAGCGGGCGAGCCCGAGAGCCATGTCGGAGTAGCCCGAGAAGTCGAAGTAGACCTGCATGGTGAAGCCGAACGCCGCCGTCCAGGCCTCGAGAAAGGTGAGCGCAAGGCCCCCGGCGGCGGCGTCGAAGAAGCTGGCAGCCGGGCCCGCGACGGCGTCGGCCAGCACGACCTTCTTGAACAGCCCCATCGTGAACAGGGTCAGCCCGACGGCAAGGTCGCGAGAGGTCTCCCGACGCCCGGCGAGGGCATCCACCTGGCCGACCATCTCTGCGTGGTGGACGATGGGCCCGGCGATCAGCTTGGGGAAGAAGGCGATGAACAGGGCGTACGGGACGAGCCGACGCTCCCGCACTTCACCTGCCGCGGTGTCGGACAGGTAGGCGATCTGCTGGAAGGTGAAGAACGAGATGGCCAGCGGGAGCCCGAAGGCAACGGTCTCGAACTGACTGCCGGTGACGCCATTCCAGCTCTCGACGACGAACGCCGCGTACTTGAAGACACCCAGCAGCAGCAGGTTTGCGCTGACCCCGGCGACGAGCCACCTGCGTCGCGCCGTGTCGCTGGACGCGTCCTGGATGCGGAGTCCGAGCCCGTAGTTCGCCAGCACCGAGGTCACGAGCAGGACCAGGAAGCCCGGCTGCGCCCAGGCGTAGAACAACAGGGATGCCGCGAGCAACCAACCGATCGCCAGGCCGGGAAGACCCCGTCGCTTCATCGCGAGGAAACCGCCGAGCACCAGCGGCAGGAACGCGAAGAGGAAAGGCGTGGAGTTGAAGAGCATCGGGGTCCGGTGGTTCGACCGAGGATATGCTCGTGTCACCCCGCCGTGCTACCCCCTTCGCGCGCGCCCCCCAACTCGCAAGACGGTCGGAAACACACCCGTGACGTCCTCGAACGGTCTCCGCAAGCTCCTCGACCTGCTCGATCTGGAAGCGCTCGAGGTCAACCTCTTCCGCGGTCGCAGCCCGGACGAAGAGCGCCAGCGCGTCTTTGGCGGACAGGTGCTGGCCCAGGCATTGATGGCGGCACGCCGCACGGTGGATCTGGAGCGCGCGGCGCATTCCTTCCACGCCTACTTCCTGCGACCGGGTGACCCGGCGGTCCCGATCATCTACCAGGTCGACCGCATCCGCGACGGTCGCAGCTTCACCACGCGCCGGATCGTCGCCATCCAGCACGGACACGCGATCTTCAACATGTCGGCCTCGTTCCAGATCGAGGAGCCGAGCCTCGAACACCAGATCAGCGCACCCGGGGTCGATCCGCCCGAGCAGCTGCCCGACGACGACGACCTGGTCGCGCGCTTTCGCGACACGGCGCCGTCGGGATGGCAGGAGGAAGAGGGCTGGTTCGGCGGTGATCGCCCCATCGAGCAGCGCTACGCGGACCCCATCAACTGGTGGGCACCCGAACGCCAGGACGGAACCCAGCGCGTGTGGCTGCGCACCACGGGCCGGCTGCCCGACGACCCCGAGCTGCACGCGGTCGTGCTCGCCTACGCGTCGGACATGTCGCTGCTGGACGTCGCCACCATGCCGAACGGCCTCAGCTACTTCGACGACGGCATGCAGATCGCGAGCCTCGACCATGCCATGTGGTTCCATCGCAGCTTCCGGGCCGACGAATGGCTGCTCTACGTTTCGGATTCGCCGACCTCTTCGAATTCACGCGGCTTCGCGCGCGGCAACATCTTCGACCACGCCGGGCGGCTGGTGGCCTCCGTTGCCCAGGAAGGCTTGATGCGGAAGCGCTGAGCCGTTCTGCGACGGGGGGTTACGCGACTTCCTTCGAGGAGCTCCTCTCTTCGTCTTCCTGGGCTCGCAGCCGTTCCTCGGCGCCCCGGAGCCGCTGGGTCAGGACCTTGAAGATCTCGAAGGAGATGCCCGGCGACTGCAGGATCAGGTCCATGAAGCGGCCGCCTTGCAGGGTGAGCAGCCGCGCGTCGCGGGTGATCACGACGGTCGCGCTGCGCGGCGCCCGGTCGAAGATCGCGATCTCGCCGAAGTAGCCCACGCCCGAAGGACTCATGGTGGTGAGCGGGGTCTCGTCGGACGTGCCGTAGTGCTTGAAGGCCCGCGCCTCGCCGTCGAGCATCACGTAGAGCTCTTCGCCCGGGTCGCCCTCCCGCACGACGACCTCCCCGGCGATGTACTGCTCCTCGGTCATGAACTTTCCGATGGCTTCGAGTTGCTCGAGAGACAGGTGCGCGAAGAGCGGTACGCGGCGCAAGGCCAGCAGGCTTTCCATGGTGTGTACCTCCGAGGGATCCGCGGTCGGGGTGGATCCGGTTCCGTTCGCGACGGCCAGTCGTAGCCAGCGGTCGGGAGACTGCCGCGCGCGGTCGATCACGTCGTCGAACCGGGTCGGCAGGTGGAGCGACGCCGTTACGGCGCCGAGCTTGTCGGTGACCGGGCCGTCTTCCAGCATCAAGGCGAGCTGGTGTGCGCACTCTCGATTGCCGAGATTGCTGAGGATCTCGAGAGCGTCGGATCGTCGCCGCGCCGAGTCGACATCGAGCGCCTTGCGGACGCTGCGGACGACCTTTGGGTCTTCGAGCAGCTCGAGGGCGCGGAAGGCGATCCAGGTGCTGCGGTTGCGCGCGTCCTCGAGGGCGGTCTGCAAGAAGCGCGCAGAGACGTCGTCTCCATCGCGGGGAATGAGCTGCAGGGCTGCCAGGTTCTCCCAGGCCTCGCGCACGCGATCGCGAAACGCGCGCTCGAGAACGGCTCGCGAGGACATGCCGTGCGCCCGCGCCACGGCAACGAGTGCGGCGTCCGCCGTCCACCGACGGATGCTTCGCACGGCGGTCTCGGCCGCAGCCACACCGGCGTCGCCCAGGGCAGACAGGCCCGCGGAGGCGGAGGCGCGCACGTCCCGGTGAACGTCGTCGAGGGCCTCGGCGAGCAACGCGGCGCCGCGCGCCTCGGGCAGCTCGCCGAGGGCGTCCACCGCGGCGCGGCGGACGCGGTGATCCGGGTGGGCGAGGTCGATCTCCAGGCGCTCGAGCGTGAGGGAAGGGTGGTCGGACAGACGTCTTGCGGCAGACAGCGCCCGGGCTCGGATCCCCGCGTCCGCGTCGTCGAGGCGGCCGCGCGCCTGGACGATCCCCTCGAGCGGCATGCGGTCCAGTGCTTCGATGGTGGCGGCGTGGTCTCCTTCCACGGCCATCTTCTGCAGGGTCTGGAGCCCCTCTCCCGCCAGGTGCAGGGCGGCCTCGGCCCGCACCCGGGGGTCCGGGTCGTCGAGCCGCTCTCGCAGTCGGGCAGTCAGCGAGCCCGTCTGCGCCCCGGTACGACCTGCGGCGCGGGCTGCCGCCAGGCGCACCGCGGGGTCGGGGTCAGCCAGCGCCACGGCCAGCAGATCCGGCAAACCCAGGTCGTCGACGCCCGAGAGCGCCTCGATGCAGGCGACCCGCACGGCGGCGTTGGGGTGTGAGACGTTGCGTCTCAAGGGCTCACTCACGCCGTGTCGCGCGAACAGGGGCGGCAGGTCGAGCCAGCCGCGCGGGGGGTCCGTTTCCGAAGCGAGGGACGCGTTCCACTGGTCGGCCAGGCTCGAGACTTCGAGCTCGCCCAGGTCGCCCCCGACGGCGTCGAGGTCGAGCCGACCGCTGCGTAGCTCGCCGACGAGGCTGCGCAGGTACTCACGGCGGACCCGCAGGTTCGCGTAGGCGTAGATGCAGGCGGCCAGCATCCCGACGGCGCACAACGCGCGGTGGGAGAGGCGATCTTCGAGTAGCAGCAGCGCGATGCCCGCCGCCGACATCGCGGCGTAGAACACCATGCCTTCGAGGAAGGCACGCATGCGGCCGCGAAAGCGGAATGGCAGCGCGTTGTAGGAAAGCGAGCGCACGGTGCTCGCGAGCGCGTTGTCCATCAGCTCCCGGTTGGCGCGGGCCAGGACGCCGATGTACAAGCGCGGATCGACGGCCAGTAGACCAAAGGTGAGCAGGGTCGTGACGGGATGCACGAGGTTGGCGGTCGCGATGCCAAAGCGTCGCAGCAGCGCCGGCGTGACGACCCGCGCGACGAGGATCTCCACACCGTTCGTGATGGCCAGGTAGATGCCGAAGAAGGACGCCAGCGCCTCCGGCGTCTCGAAGGCCTGGGTGAAGATCTGCATCTCGAGGAACTGCATCAGGAACAGGGCGAACACCATGCCCACCACGGAAATGGTGAGCCAGCGCGCCAGGGGAGAGCGCCCGACGAAGCGCAGCGCAGCGCGCATCCCCTCGGCGGAGCTCTCGTCGGCCTCGTAGCCGATGGCGAACCAGCGGCGCAGGTCGCGCCGTGCGCTGGCGACCAGTCCCGCCGCCGCGAGCAGTGCGACGGCCCAGGTGATGATCAGCGTCTCGGTCGGCGCGACTCGGCTGAGCAGCACGCTGAGCCCGCCACCGACGATGCCGCCGACGCTCCCGCTGATCACCAGGTAGGGGAAGATGCGCTTGCTCGAGAGGGTGTCGAAGTAGTCGGTCGCGAAGGTCCAGTAGTGCAGATAGAGCAGGACGCCCTGGGTCACGTAGCCCGCGACGAAGAACGCCACCAGCACCCAGGTCGCGCCCAGGAAGGCAAGGACGACGCCCATGAGGAGCAAGACCGCCGAGCCGCCGAGCAGGACCAGGTAGAGGGTGTCGTTCCGCATGCGCCCGACGGCGAACGCGTAGGCGAGGGCGACCGCGACCGAGACCCCGGACGCCAGGATGAATCCCGTCGGCAATGCCTGCGGGCCGATCTCGGCAAGGAACAGCGCGTCGCTCCCGGCCAGCCCGACGGTCTCGGCGAGGGTGATCAGCGCCGACAGCGCACCAAAGAACAGGAAACGCTCGCGCTCGCGAAGGCGTACGTCCGGAAAGAAGCGCCAGAACATCCGCTTCGGTCAGCTCTGCCGGGCGATCGCCGCCATCGCGCCGAAGAGCTCGAGGGCGTTCGCGCTCTCACGGGACCCGCTGAACTCGCGATAGAGGGTGTGGACGTTCACGGCGATGCGTTCGGCGTCGCCCCAGGTCGCATAGTTGCCGAACGACTCACTGGAAGCGATGTCGGCGACGGCGTCCTCCACTGACAGGCCGGCGTCGTAGCGTTCGCGAGCCTGGTCCCGGACGTACACCAGGTAGTCCCGGACCGCGCGGGCTCCGTGCCGATCGGTGATGGGTCCGTGCCCGGGAACGACGGTGTCGGCGCCCAGGGCTTCGATGCGATCGCAGGCCGCGATCCAGTTACCGACCGGGCCCTCCCACATGATGGGCGTGCCCTCGATGAAGAGGATATCGCCGGTGAAGACGACGCCTTCGTCCGGCACATGCACGAGCACGTCTCCCCGCGTATGCGCGGGGCCGACCTCGATCAGCTCGACGCGCTTGCTGCCGACCTGCAGGGAGAGTTCGCCGCGGAAGGTCCTCGAGACCGGGGGCAGCTCGATCCCCTTGAAGTCGAAGGGTCCGAAGACCTGGCGGAAGAACGCGCCCGCCTCGCCGAGGGCATCGGCGTTCTCGAGCAGCCCGGCCATCATGGCCGGCGTCACCTCCGAGAGTTCCTCGGCGGTGGCCTCGGACGTGATGATGGTGGCGTCCCGGACGAGCTGGTTCCCGTAGCAGTGGTCGCCGTTCGCGTGCGTGTTGACCAGGGTGTCGATGTCGCGCGCCGCCGGTGCGGCGTCGCGCATGGCCGCGAGCATCTCGGCGGTGAGTCGCAGGTCGAAGAGCGTGTCCACCAGCAGCGACTGGTCGCCGTCGGTGACCAGCCCGGCGTTGCTGAAGCCCCAGGATCCGTCGGGCTGCAGCCAGGCGAACAGGCCGTTCCCGATGTCCTGGAGGCCGTGGCGGAAGTTCGCTGCGGTCATGTCTGGCTCCCGGCTCCATTCCGTTTCGGCGGACCCTGCCTGGGAGACGGACCGGAGGGCGGGGTGACGTCGATGACTGGGCGTCGTTCGCTCCCGAAGGGGTCGCTGCTCGGCCGCGCGCCGGGTGCCCGGTGGACGCGGACCTGGACCTTCTGTTCGCGGACGGCCTTCTCGAGTCGCCGCATCACATCGCGCTTCACCAGCCGGCGAACTCCGGGCACCAGGCACAGGAAGCCGATGACGTCCGTCAGGACTCCGGGCGTGATGAGCAGCGCCGACGCGACCAGGATCATGAGCCCGTCCACCAGGGAGTCCGCCGGAACCTCGCCGCGCCCCAGCCGCTCCTGCACTTCGGACAAGACCCGCAGCCCCTGACTGCGCGCCATGGCGGCGCCCGCGATGCCCGTCAGCACGATCAGCCCGATGGTCTCGCCGGTGCCGATGCGTTGGCCGATCTGGATCAGCAGTGCCAGCTCGATGGCGGGCAGCGCGATGAAGAGGAGCAGCAGACGACCCATCACGAAAGGATCGCACAGCCGGACGCCGGCGAGCCGACCCGCGATGAATCGGCGTTCGCGCGCACGCCGAGCCTCCGGGCTCCGCCCGCTAGGGCTGTCGGCGGCCGACCCAGACGATCGCGCCAAGGGCCGCCAGGGCCAGGGCGAACGAGCCGGGCTCGGGCACCGCCAGCAGGTACTCCCCGAATCCGATGCCCGCGTTCGTGCAGTCGATCTCGGACGCGCTCGGCGCGACGTGCCCGCAGACCCCGATGATGAACTCGCCGCTCTCATCGGCGGTGACCTCGAGCTCGAGAGGCACCACGAAGGCCGCACTGTCGAGCAGGGTCCCGCCGGAATCGAAGAATCCGAGTCCGAGAAAGTTGTTGTCGCTCGTGACGAGGTAGTCCTCGTCTGGCACCAGCCCGGTGAACCGGAAGTAGTCGAAGTCCGGCGGCTCGGCGTCGCGAACGCCACTCACACTCTGGCCGCCCGCGACGACGTTCGCGGTGCCGACGGTGTCGTTCGACTCGACCTCGCTCACCTGGGCCGCGGCCGGCAGCGCCAACAGCAGAGCAACGGTGAACGTCCAGGCCGTGACGCACGAAATCGTGACGAGAACCCGCATTCCTCTCCCCCCCGAAAGAGCCGCGAAGCAAGGAGGCTAGCAGGCCGACCCCAGATGGGTCGCCTCGCGCCGCAATCAGAGCCCGAAGGGCCCGTCCGCCTGCAGGCCGATCAGTCTTCGGGGAGCTGGCGCCCGCGTTCGAGGCGGGTGCGGACCTCTTCACTGCGTTCGGCGTCGTTTCGGATGGCATCGACGCACTCGGCCACGACGGCGGACAGGCTGCGGTCCGTGGCCGCCGCCAGGTCCTGAAGCCAGGTCTCTTCCGACGTGCCGAGCCGGATCTGCAGCGTGCGTCGTCCGGGATCGCCGCCCGACGGCTCGACGGCGATCGGCCAGTGTCGGTCGACGTCCAGGTAGCGCTGGTAGAGCTCTTCGGGCATGGCGTCGAAGCCGCCGTCGAAGTGGTCCAGCAGCTTGCGCTCGAGCTGGTCGAAGCGGGACTTCTCGTTGTGGCGAGCGGCGTCCGCCATTTCGGCCAGCAGCTGGTCTACGCCGGGCATGGGGCGGCTCAGTAGATCCCGTCGAGCTTGGTGTGGTCCCAGCTCATGACCCGTTCTGGCTTGACGAGGATCGCGGTCTTCTTGTGGGCCATCCCCGCGGAGACCTTGTCGAGGACGTCGGCCGGGACCTCGGGCTGGTTGCGCACGAGCACCGCCGTGTGCAGACGGTGAACGGCTTCGACCTCGCTCACGAGCTCGGCGGTGGCATTGATCGAGACGCCCCGCAGCTGGTCGTAGGACTCGCCCGTTTCGAGCAGCAGCGCGATGCGGGGATCCCGCTTCAGGTTCACGATCTTCTGGGACTTCGTGAAGGTCTCGAGGACGATCTTGCCGTCGTTGACGGCGAACCACAGCGTGGTCAGATGCGGGGAGCCGTCCCGGTTGATCGTCGCGACCTGGATGCTCTTGCGGCTCTCGATGAAGTCCCACATCTCCTCGTCGGTCATCGAGACGAGCTCGCGGCGCTTGGGCATGGACGAAGGCTCCGTTCGCTTCGGGTCGGACGGGGTCGCTGGATCGGCGGACACGGTAGCAGTCGGGCTCCGGCCAACGACTCGGCGCGGGCGGTCTCGCCGCACCGGGATCGCCATGACCCCCGCGGGCGGTTGCGTTACCCTGGCGCACCCTGGCAACCGTCGAGGACGTCTCGTGACCCGATCCGCGCGCAAGTCTCCGATGAGATCCGACCGCACGAGGCGCCACCGAATCGTCGGGGGTCTTGCGGCCGTGATGCTGCTGGCCGGCCTCGCCCCTGGGCCGGCGATCGCGTCCCCCGACACCCTGCGACTGGCCATCGAGGACATGACCTTCGGCAGCGTGGACATCGCAGCGTCTCCCGTGACCGGCGGGATCGCGACCGCGCGCAATCTCGATGCCGTGTCGGACAACGCGTTCGTGCAGGGCGCCTACGTGTTCCCCGGCTGGCTCGGGCTGACCTTCCTGCAGGCGACGCAGGGAGTCCTGCGCGTGCTGGTGGGCGCCCTCGAAGTCGTGCCGGGCATCGTGCTCTTCCCGTTCCCAGACGCCGATCTTCCCGAGGGCTTCAATGTCTTCCGGCGCGGTGACGCCCTGGTCGACGCGCGCAATCCCCTGGCGGAGAATCCCGCGTGGCTTCCGTATGTGCTGCCGATCACCGCGTTCACCATCGACGCACGCATCGCGCCGGTGTCGCCCTGGGCCGTGTACGCGGGGCCGGGCGACAGCGATCCGGATGACACTTCGGTGGCGGCTGGCTGGTGATGAGCGGGGAGATGTCCGGAGGCGTCGGCGACAGCGTGGTCGAGGTGGGAGAGCGCGTCCGGATCGTGGCGACGGGCAGCCCGTACGCGGGCTGCCGCGGCACTGTCTGCGAGGCACCGTACCCGGTGCCCGCTGACGACACCGGTGGACCGCTCGGGTACTACGTCGCCATCGACGGCGAAAACGGCCTCGCTCGTCCGTTCCTCAGCCAGGAAGTCGAGCGCGTACGGATCGCCCGGGTACGGCCGCCGGAACCGAGCGCGCCCCGAAGGCGCCTGCCCGAAGCCCGTCGCTGACCCCGGGTCCAGCTCGGCTGCGCCGGATCGGCGTCCGCCAAGAGCCTGCGGCGCGTTCTTCCGCCCCTGGCCCGTCGTGGTAACCTCTCGAACCCGCAGATCCTGGCGCGGGTGGGGGAGGAAAGACGATCAGCGATCAGGTCTCGGGATCCGAAGTGGAAACCAGGGTCGATCCGATCGTCGCCGACGAGCTGGCACTGCTCGCCCGGGTCGCGTCGCAGCTCGTTCAGCTGCCCCAGCCTCGCACGGCGTCGGAAGAGCCGATCGTTCGTGAGCTCGAGCGGATCCGCGCGGTGATGTTGTCCGGCGATGAGCACAAGGACCTGCCGGCGCTCACCGAGCAATGGCACAACCAGAGCTCCATCCTGCGGCAGCTGCGCGACGCCGGGAGCAGTGCGAAGGTGGATCCGCTCTCGCCGTACTTCGCGCACCTGCGGCTGCGCGAGGACGGCAAGGACCGCGACCTCTGCCTCGGCAAGGCGACGTGTATCGAACGCGGCATCCGCATCGTCGACTGGCGGGACGCGCCCATCAGTCGGATCTTCTACAGCTATCGCCAGGGCGAAGAGTTCGACGAGGAGATCGCCGGCCGGGAGCGCATCGGCGAGGTCGTCGTCCGCCGGATGTTGCGCATCCAGAACGGCGCGCTCGACCGCATCCAGGCACCCGAGGGCGACTTCCACGCCGACGCGCGCGAGCCCGGAGGTTGGCGGCGGGAGAAGCACCCGCCGGCACGTCTCGCGGGCGGTGAGTCCGCCGCGCTGCGCGCCTGGTCGGACGGGGAGGGCGCCGCCCGTCGCATGGGGAGCGACCATCACGGCCTGCCGTACCGGGTCGACAAGCGCCTTCCCGAGATCACGGGCCTGATCGACCCGGAACAGTTCGAGCTGATCACGCGAGCGTCGGACGGCATCCTCGTCGTGCGCGGTACGGCGGGGTCGGGCAAGACGACGGTCGCACTGCATCGCATCGCGTATCTGGCCTACGACGACGCCGCCATCGACGGGGACTCGACGCTGGTGATCGTGTTCTCGCCTGCCCTGCGGAACTACGTCGCGCACGTGTTGCCGTCGCTGGGCCTCGATGCGGTGCGCATCCTGACCTACCGGGATTGGGCCGCCGAGCTGCGGCATCGCCACTTCCCGAGACTGCCCAGCTCGCATCGCGAGGACACTCCCGGGCTCGTCGTGCGCATGAAGCTGCATCCCTTCCTGGGCGTCGCCCTCGAGGAACAGGTGGCACGCGTCGCCGGTCCGACCACCGCGGCGCAGGCCCTCGATGATTGGGCGAGCGTCCTGACCCAGCGTCCGCTGCTGGCATCGGCCATCGAGCGGCATGCCGCAGGCGTCTTCTCCGACAAAGACCTCGATCGCTTCCTCGAGAACAACCGGCGCCGGGTCGACGAACTCTACGCCGGGCTGGTCGGAGACGATCCGGCGTCCTTCGAGCTCGATCCCGAAGACGACGCTCTGCTGCTGCGGGCGTGGCAGCTGCGGGTCGGGCCGTTGCGCGCCCGGGGCAAGAGTCCCCTGCGACTGCGGCACGTGGTGGTCGATGAGGTGCAGGACTTCTCGCCCCTCGAGATGCAGGTGGTTCTCGGCTGCATGGAACGCGGCAGCGGGATCACCATGGCGGGAGATACCCAGCAACACGTGATGCAGCACAGCGGCTTCACGTCGTGGCAGGAGTTCTTCGACCACCTCGGCGTCAAGGGCACCGAGGTCGAGACCCTCAAGATCAGCTACCGCTCGTCGCGCGAGATCGTCGAGTTCGCGCACGACGTGCTGGGGGATCTTTCCGAGGAGGACGCGGTCCCGGCGACGACCCGCAGCGGCCCCCCGGTCGAGCACTTCGCGTTCACCGACCGCGGCGCGTGCGTCGCCTTCCTGGCCGACGTGCTGCGGGACCTGGGCGAGCACGAGCGCCAGGCCTCGGTGGCGCTGCTGGCGCCGTCACCCGAGGCGCGGGACGCCTACTTCGAGGGACTCGCCCACAGCGACCTGCCGCGTCTGCGCCGAGTGGCCGACCAGGATTTCACCTTCGCCGCGGGCATCGAGGTGACGGAAGTCACCCAGGCCAAGGGGCTCGAGTTCGACTACGTGATCCTGCTCGACGCCGACAACGCGAGCTATCCCGACACCTCGGCCGCGCGTCGTCTGCTGCACGTCGGGGCGACGCGTGCGATCCACCAGCTGTGGCTGACGTCCGTGGGACGCCCGTCCCCGCTGCTGGCGTCCCTGCGTTCCCGCTAGCTGCGGTTCCGGTCTGCCGACCTTTGCGTCGTCGCCTGTTTCCCGCTCCTGGCTCTCACGAGAAGGGGTGCAGTAGCCGTTGCCGCCAGCTCGGCTTGTTGAGTACGACGATGAAGACCTTGCGGTAGTGGCCTTCCGGGCAGGTGATCTCCCGCACGCCGTGCCACGAGTCTCCTCGGCGCGTGAAGATGAAGCTCCGGTTGTGGCCAGCATCCGCATGGATCTCGCGGTCGAACTCGTCGAAGTCGGGAGCGGAGTTGCGCGAGAAGCGGCCGCTGTCGTCGAGCACGATGGTCTCGCCGCCCCACGCCGGATCCCAGTCGCTGTCGTTGTTCAGGTAGAAGATGTGGGAGCCGTACTTGCGAAGCGCATCGCAGTGAGGCGACACCGAGTTGCCCCGGGCGGCCCAGTGCCAGTGGAAGCGGAGATCGATCCGGGGGACGCCCACGAGCCGGCACATGGCCTCGACATACGGGCCTTCGCGCAGCTCGTCGACGAATTCCTGCCAGGGACTCGGCAGGGGAAGACCGTCCTCGTACTCGAGGGTCAGCCGGTCGTGGGGCTTCTGGCCGTGTGCGCGCTTCTTGCCCTCGATGGCATGGAAGAGCTCGAGGGGCGGCAGGTTCTCGATCAGCTTCCGGTGTGCTTCCTCGTAGAGCACGCCCTCCGGGTTGGCGTACGGATACGGATCGCGCGTCTGGTACGCGACGGGATCGAGCGCGGCGAGCTTTTCGAGATCGAGGTAGGGCACGGCGGCAGACCGTAGCGATCGCAGCGAGGTCGGGCTTCCCCGGGGGTCAATCCCCCGAGTCATCGACCGAGGCGCCTTTCCGGAGCGCGGCTTCGAGGAAGAACAGGTGATCCGCTCCGAAGTACATCTCGTCTTCGAAGAAGACGGTGGGGGCGCCGAAGGCGCCGCGGGCCACTGCCTCGTCGGTGTTGGCGCGCAGCGCGCTCTTGGCCGGGTCCGCGGCCCCGAGCCGTAGCAGGCGGTCCCCGTCGAGGTCGTTCTCGTCGAGCAGCTGGGTCAGCACCGCGGGGTCTCCCAGATCCAGTCCCTGGACCCAGAACGCCGGGTACACGACCCGGTGAAAGGCGTCGAAGACGTCGTCTTGCTGGGCGGCCACGGCGGTGCGCATCAGGACGAGGGTGTTGATCGGGAAGTGGGGATTGGCCGCGAAGGTGACGCCGTAGCTCGCGGCGGATCGGCGCAGGGCCAGTCCGCCGTAGCTTCGCTTGGCCTCGATGGGCTCCATCATCGGCGATTGGTTGCCTGTCGCCTTGAAGACGCCGCCGAGCAACATCGGTCGGTAGCGGATGTCGATGCCGAAGCGGGCGGCGATCCCATCGAGCCGGCTGTTGGCCAGGTAGCTGTAGGGACTGCCGTAGTCGAAGAAGAACTCGAGAGCGCGCGACATGCACCGAGCGTAGTCCGGACCGCCGCCGGACGCGCGTCGGCCGGTGCGGTCAAGCGGCACGGGGCGGCTACCATCGGCGTCCGGATCGAAAGGTCCTGGTTGGGAGGCGCATTGGACCTGGGGTTGCAGGGGAAGGTCGCGGTGGTGACGGGCAGCTACCGGGGAACCGGCGCCGGGATCGCCGAGGTGCTCGCCCGGGAAGGCGCCACAGTCTTCGTCCACGGCTTCGAGGGCGGGCAGCCCGATGTCGTCGTGGAGAGGCTTCGCGAAGCCGGAGGTGACGCGCACGGGATCGTCGGAGACCTGCTCGATGACGATGCCGCGAACGCCATGGCCCAGGAAATCGCGACGGCCGCCGGGCACGTCGACGTGCTCGTCAACAACTACGGGGTGGCCGAGCGAGGACGCTGGTTCGACGCGTCCACCGACGACTGGCTCTCGATCTACCAGAAGAACGTGCTCTCGGGCGTGCGCCTCGTGCGGGCCTTCGCCCCGGGGATGAAAGAGCGAGGCTGGGGGCGGATCATCTGGCTGGGCACGGTGGGGACGGTGCGACCGAACTCGAAGATGCCGCACTACTACGCGTCCAAGGCAGCCTTGCCCACGCTCTGCGTCAGTCTGGCGAAGGAACTCGCGCGGACCGGCGTGACGGTCAACCTGGTGAGCCCCGGTCTCATCGCCACCGCCGAGGTCAAGGCGCAGATGGCACGACGCAGCGAGGCTGCCGGAGGCGATTCCGCCGACTGGGCGCGGGGTCTGCTCGACAATCCCATCGGTCGCATGGCGGAGATCGAAGAGGTGGCGAGTCTCGTCGCGTACCTTGCAGGCGAGCGTTCCGGCGCCATCAACGGTGCGAACCTGCGCGTGGACGGCGGAGCCGCCGACTGCGCGGTCGCGTAGATCGGTTGAGACGAGGAGCGCCCGTGTCTCGAGAGGATCGCTGGAGTCGACGAAGGCAGCGCGTGATCGCGTGCTGCCTGCTGTTCCTGTTCGCAGCGGGTCCGGTCCAGTCCCAGGACGACGTCGACGACGAAGCAGCCGCACGCGTGCGCGCCTCCCTCGAGATCCGGCAGAAGCGCAACAGCCTGCTCGGGGTCATCGATGCCGAGAAGCGCGCCACCGAGCAGCTGCGGACCCTGCAGCGCGAGCTGGCGGGCGCCGGAGGCCGAGGCCGCGAAGCCGAGCTGATCGTGAAGATCCAGGAAGTCGACGGTCGTCTCGACGACCTGGACCGCAACTTCGCGGAGATCTCCGCCGGCTTCGATCCGCGCATCTTCGAAGAGGAGCAGAACGAGGACGTCGACTTCTCGAGCGAGATCCGCGAGCTGCTGGGGCCGCTGATCTACGAGCTGCGGCGCATGACGAGCCGTCCGCGAGCCCTCGACCGTCTGCGCAGCAGCATCTCCGAGTCCGTCGAGCATCTGAGCATGATCGAGCGGGCGCTCTTCAACGTCGCGCGACTGCTGGAACAGATCGAGGACCCGGCGATTCGCGAAGCGCTGCTGGTCGAGCAGGCCGAATGGGAGGTGCGTCAGGAGACGGCCCGTACCGAGCTGGCCGTGGCCCGGCAGAAGCTCGACCGCAAGGAGAACGAGAGCAGTTCGATCACCGACACGATGCAGGGGGTGTTCCGGCTCTTCTTCAAGAGCCGGGGGCGGAATCTGCTGCTGGCCTTGCTGATCACGGTGAGCTTCCTGGTGGTGCTGCGGCGTTTCCACGTCGAGTTGCAGAAACGCGGCCCCCTCGGTCGCGCGAGCCCGAGCTTCCGATCGCGGCTCTTCAACCTGCTGTACGCGGTCTTCACCGTGTTGGGCGGGCTGCTCGTCTTCCTGATCGTGCTGTACGTCTTCGGCGATTGGGTGCTGTTGATCCTGGTGGTCATGTTGATCATGGGGTTCGTGTGGGCGTCCAAGCAGGCGCTGCCCGCCTTCTGGACCCAGGCGACGCTGCTCCTCGACATGGGTGTCGTGCGCGAGGGGGAACGCCTCGAATACGGCGGCATCCCGTTCCAGATCGAATCCCTGGGCTTCTATACCCAGCTGCTGAATCCGGCGCTCAGCGACGGCCAGATGCGACTGCCCCTCAACGACCTCACGGATCTGCGGTCCCGCCCCTATGGGGCGAGCGAACGCTGGTTTCCCACGGACGAGGGAGACTGGGTGCTGCTCGGCGGTGTGCTCGCGCGGGTGATCCATCAGGGGCTCGATGGCGTTCGGGTCATGTACAAGGGCGGCGCCCTCCAGACCTTCCCGACGGCCGACTTCCCCGGCCAGGGCGCCGTGGTGCTGTCGGACGGCTTTCGCGTGAGCGTGACCTTCGGCGTCGACTACCAGCACCAGGCGATCGTCACGGACGAGGTCGTCGAGCGCATGCGACGCTTCTTGTCCGACGGTCTGGGCGCGTCCCGCCACCGCGACCGGGTCTCGAAGCAAGTCGTCGAGTTCCAGTCGGCGGGCGCGTCGTCCCTCGACCTGGCGTTGATGGTGGACTTCGAGGGCGAGGCTGCGACGGACTACGACGAGATCACGCGTCTGGTCAATCGCATTGCCGTGGACGCCTGCAACGCGAACGGCTGGGTGATTCCGTTCCAGCAGGTGACCTTGCACATGGCCACCTCGACGACGGACCCGGAAGCGGTCAGTCCGGGAACGACCAGCAGCGGATCGTGACCGCCCGGGCTTCGACGGCCAGGGCCGCCGCGTATCCCGCCTCGGGGGCGAGAGCGTGTAACGACCAGCGCGACGGGTCGCCGCCCTCCAGGCGTTCGATCGTGGGCGCGTCACCGGGAGCGAAGCGTACGTCGAAGCTGTCGAGGGGATGGGACAAGCCTTCGCCGATCGCCTTGACGAAGGCCTCCTTGCGGGTCCAGCAGTCGTAGAAGCCGCGCTCCCGCTGCTCCGCGGGAAGCGCCTTCCAGGTGGCCTGCTCCCGGGAAGAGAAGTTGAGGGCGACGAGGTCGTCCATCTCGTCGAGAGGGGCGATCCCTTCGACGTCGATGCCGACCCGGGCGCTGGCGCAGAACGCGTAGACGACGCGGTCCCGGGCGTGGGACAGATTGAAATCGAAGCCCTCGAAGTCCGGTCCTTCCAGGCCGCGGTGGGCACCGGCGTCGGCCAGCAGGGGGCGTCCGTGGTCGCTTTCGGAGAGTGCGATGTTCTCGGCCGGAATCCCGCGGTAGCCGGCGAGCAGCTGCCTCAGGACGCCCCGCGCGATCCCGTAGCGATGCGCATCCGCGGCGAAACGGAAGCGCGCCGCGCGCGCGGTCTCGGATGCAGAGAGCAGCGGGGCGAGACGCAGGTGGCGGTCCGGGTCGGGCATCAGCGGACTCGTCCAGACGTGGACCTCGGCGTGCCCCAGCCGCGGGAACGGAGTTGCTTCGGGCCAGGCTTCGGGGCCGGGCTGGAGTCCGGGCTGGAGTCCGGGATTGTCACGGGGCGCGTGGGGCATCAGCGGCCGCGATGGTATCCCAGGCCGCCCAGCTGCTGGACGGAGGACCTGAGCTATACGACGAACCGGTATGCGACGTCTGCTCCGCGATCCGCTCACCCACTTCGTCATCCTGGGCCTCGGCGCGCTCGTCCTGTACGAGGCGGTCACCCGAGGCGCCGGACCCGAGAACGAGATCGTCGTTGCCCGGGCCGAAGTCGATCGCATGCGCGCGAGCTGGGCCGCCCAGTGGAGCCGCGAGCCGACGGACGCAGAGCTGAGCAGCTTGATCGACGCCTGGGTGCAGGAAGAGATCCTGTACCGGGAGGCGTTGGCCCTGGGCCTCGATCGCGACGATACGATCATCCGCCGCCGCCTTGCCCAGAAGATGGACTTCCTCGGTGCCGATTCGGGTGCAGGCTCGGGCGGCACTTCCGAGCCCGACGACGAGACGCTCTCGGCCTACCTGGCGCAGAACCGGGAGCGCTTCCGGGTCGCGAGCCGAGTCAGCTTCGACCAGGTGTACGTCAGTCCCGACCTGCGTGGCGACGGCACGGACGCCGACGCGCGTGCGCTCCTGGTCGAGTTGCGGCGAGGCGCCGACGCGTCGGAGGCAGGAGACCGGCTCCTGCTGCCCCGGCATCAGGCGGGCGTCTCCAGCGACCGCGTGTCCCAGCTCTTCGGCGGAGACTTCGCCGAGACCCTGGAGTCGCTGCCGGTGGGTCGCTGGGAGGGGCCCGTGACGTCCGGCTTCGGGCTGCACCTCGTCTACGTCGAGCAGCGGGAACCGGCTCGAGATCCGCCCCTCGACGAGATCCGCGCTCGCGTCCGGACCGAATGGAAGGCCGCACAGCGCGAGCAAAGCCTGGACGCCTTCCGCCAGGCGCTGCGGGAACGCTACTCCGTGCGCGTCGAGTAGGCGACGAGCAGGGAAGGGGCGCCTCAGGCGGTCGACTTGACGCCGATCACCTTGGTTTCGAGATACTCCTCGAAGCCCATCTCGCCGTTCTCGCGGCCGAGCCCGCTCTGCTTGTAGCCACCGAACGGGGTGTCGACGTGGAACCACATGGCGCCGTTGACCGACAGGGTTCCGCTTCGAATCCGTCGGGCCACCGCCAATGCGCGCTCCTCGGACCCGCTGTGGATGGCACCCGACAGCCCGTAGATCGAGTTGTTCGCGATGCGGACCGCGTCGTCGTCGTCATCGAAGGGGATGACGCAGAGCACGGGCCCGAAGATCTCTTCCTGGGCGATGGTGGAATCCGGGTCGACGTCGACGAAGAGTGTCGGCTCGACGAAGTAGCCCTTCGGGAGGTGCTTCGGCACGCCACCCCCGACGAGCAGCCGTGCTCCCTCCTGCTTCCCCTTCTCGATGTAGGACAGCACCCGTTCCTGCTGTCGTTTGCTGATCTGGGGGCCCTGCAGGTTCGCGGGATCGGTGGGATCGCCGTAGCTCCAGGTCTTGAATGCGTTCTCGAGGATCGCAACGCCCTCTTCGTAGCGCGAGCGCGGGAGCAAGAGACGGGTGGTGATCGCGCAGCCCTGGCCGCCGTGAACGCAGCACATGGCGCCCATGCCGAGGGGGCCCGCCAGGTCCGCGTCGTCGAGCACGACGTTGGCGGACTTGCCCCCCAGCTCGAGGAAGATCTTCTTCACGGTTCCCGCAGCGCATTCCATGATGCGGCGGCCCGTCGCGGTCGAGCCGGTGAAGGTGACCACGTCGACCCGGGGGTCCGTCGACAGGATCTCGCCGGTGAGGTGGTCGGACGAGGCGACGATGTTGAGGACGCCCGGCGGGAGGTCCGTCTTCTCGGCGGCGATCTTGCCGAGATGCGTGGCGGACCAGGGCGTGTCGGGCGCGGGTTTGAGGACGAGGGTGCAGCCCGAAGCGAGTGCCGGGCCGATCTTCGCGATGTTGAGATAGACCGGAACGTTCCAGGGGGTGATCGCGCCGACGACGCCCGTCGGCTCGCGCCGCAGGATCCGTCCTTGGGGCTGGCCCATGAAGGGGACGTCGGTCATCCGCTGCTCGTACGTGTAGTGATTCGCCAGGTCTGCCCAGTAGCTCATCATCTCGATCGGATCGTCGATGTGCATGAACCCGGTGAGGGATGCGCACGCGCCGGCTTCCGCCACGACGATCGATCGCAGCTGCTCCTTCTCTTCGAGCATGCCTTCGTACAGCTGCCGCAGGCAGCGGGCGCGCAGCGCGTGGTCGTTGGCCCAGTCGCTCTCGTCGAAGGCCCGCCTGGCGGCCGCGACGGCAGAAAGCATGTCGTCCTTGGTTCCGTCGGCACAGACCCCGATCACCTCTTCGGTGGCGGGGTTGACGTTCTCGAAGTGTCCGCCGTTGCTGGCATCGACGAGCTTGCCATCGATGTAGTTGCGGGTTTCGGGGGCCAGGGGCTCGAGGGCCATCGTGAGTCGTTCCTCTGCTGTATTCGTGGCGTCGCTACCAGCGATGCGGACCCGGCGATTCTATCACGCGGACATGCGCTGGTAGAAGCGGAACAGGGCCAGCAGCGATGCGGCCGAAAGCAGATGCCAGAGCGCATGGCCCTGCAGCCAATGCTCGGGATCGCACCAGGTACGGGTGACGTCCGCCAACGAGAAACCGGCGGCGGCTGCGATCAGCGCGAGCGCCAGGCCGAAGAGCGCGTAGGGCGGGCGCGGTTCCGCCGGCGTCCTTCGCGTCGCGATGGCGGCTTCCTGGGCAACGATGGCCCCGATCAGAACAGCCACCAGTGCCTGAATCGGGATCACCGTCTCGGAGAGAACGGGAACGAGTGCGCTGAAAGCGATCACGCCGAGGGCGTAGAAGAGCCAGCGCCTGGAGGGGCCGATCCACCCGAGGCGCAGAGCGTTCGCCGTGATCACCGCAAAGCAGAACACGAACATCCCGACGAAGTCGAAGAACTGGAAGAAGTAGGTGTAGGACGCGTGGTAGACGAGCGAGAAGACGCCGACGACGATACTGGCCGGGCCGAACAGGGACAGCACCGGCGACGCCTGGCCCTTCGCTTCGCGCCTTGCCATCGCGATCATGAGGATGCCGAAGGCGATGTACGCGAGATTCGACCAGGTGTCCGAAGGATTGACCACCCAGGCACAGCGCTCCGCCTCGCACCAGTCGACGTTCGGTGGCGTCCAACCGCTCCAGGGGCAACCCGGAGCCAGGGGTTCGGCGGTGAATCGCGGCATTCGTCAGGCGTTCTCGACGTGAGGGTGGGAGCCCCGGCACGCCTGTCGGATTGCGTCGATCAGCTGCTCGGGCTCGTACGGCTTGAGGAGGAGACTGACTCGAGACTCGCCGGGAAAGCTGTCCTCGATGGTGCCGCGGCTGTACCCCGTGGTGAGAACCACGGGAATGTCGGCTCGCAGGAGCCGCAGCTTTCGCAGCACCTCGCGGCCGTCGAGATCGGGCATCGTGAGGTCGAGGACGACCACGTCGACGTCGGCGGGCGCCTTGGCGAAGAGATCGATGGCCTCGAGGCCGCCTGCCGCGCTCTGGCAGTCGTAGCCTGCGCGCCTCAGGAACTCTCCCGCCAGCTCCAGGATGGCCTCGTCGTCATCCACCACGAGCACACGTTCCGGCGCGAACACTAGACCCCCCGCTGATCGGCGTTCAACGTACCACAGGGCCAGAACGCTAGATTGTTCGCCCCACCGGTTGGTTCAGCCCGGGTTTCCGGAGTGGAGCTTCCCGACTGGAGTTTCTGGAGTGCGCATGACGATTCGCAAGGTAGATGCGGAGACCCTGACCGACGGCTTCGAGCTCATCGATCCGACCCCGTACGCGGAGAGTGGGCAGCCCCACGACGTGTGGACGGCACTGCGACGCGAGTCGCCGGTCCATCGCTGTGAGGTGCCCGGGTACGAGCCGTTCTGGGCGATCACGAAGCACGCGGACATCTGCGAGATCTCGAAGCAGCCGAAGCGGTTCTCGAACGCCGCGGGCGGGATCGTGGTGATGACCGACGAGCAGCTGAGCCTGCGTCAGGACGAGAGCGGTCTCGGAGCGATGCGCACGATCATCGAGATGGACCCGCCCGAGCATCGCAAGTTCCGCAAGGTCGCTAGCCCCTGGTTCACACCGCGCGCCATGAGTCGCATCGAAGAGCTGGTCGAGACGAGCGCGCGCGAGCTGGTGGACAGTCTGGGTCCGGAAGGGGAGTGCGACTTCGCCACTCGGGTCGCCACCGCGCATCCGCTTCGGATCCTCTGCCACATCCTCGGGATCCCGCGCGAAGAAGAGGGCCGGGTGCTCGAGATGACGAACCAGCTCTTCGGGGCGGACGACCCCGACCTGCAGCGTGCGGGGAGCGATCGGCGCGCCGCGATCCAGGAACTCGGACTCGAGATGTACCAGTTCTTCTCGAAGATCATCGAGGAGCGCCGGGCGAATCCTGGCGACGATCTCGCCAGCCTGCTCGCGACCGGAACCGTAGACGGCGAGCCGATGGGACCCCTCGAGACCTTCGGCTACTACCTGATCACCTTCACCGCGGGACACGACACCACCAAGAATTCCCTGGCGGGCGGGCTCCACGCGCTGGCGAGCTTTCCGGACGAGCTCGCGAAGCTTCGGCGCGACCCCGGGCTGGCCCGGAGTGCCGTCGAAGAGATCATCCGCTGGGCGACGCCCGTGAACTACATGAAGCGTACGGTGCAGGAAGACACGCTGCTGCGAGGCCAGAAGCTGCGAAAGGGCGACAGCCTGGCGCTGTTCTACGGCTCCGCCAATCGCGACGAGGACGTCTTCGAAGACCCGTTCCGCTTCCGCATCGACCGCGACCCGAACCCCCACCTCGGCTTCGGGATCGGCGAGCACTTCTGCCTGGGGTCGCACCTGGCACGGCGTTCCCAGCAGGCGTTCTTCCGGGAGCTGGCGCGACGCGTAGAGACACTCGAGCTGGCGGGTAAGCCCGAGTGGATCCGGGCGAGCTTCGTGGTCGGTCTCAAGCGTCTACCCATCCGCTACCGGATCGCGGCGGCCTGATGGGCGTTCACGAAGATCGGATGGCGACGGTCGCCCGCTTCATCGAGGCGAATCGTGAAGCGGAACGTCGGCGGGACTGGACCGTTCTCGGGGAGTTCTACACCGACGACGCCATCTACTGGTATCAGACCGGCGCCGTCGAGACGCGCGCCCAGGGCCCGGACGAGATCTGTCGCCTGGTGCTGGTGCGCGACCAGCTCGGCTGGTTCAACTGGACCTTCCCCTTCGAGGGCTTCGCGGTGAACGGCGACCAGGCCTTCACCCGTTGGTGGAATCGCGGGCCGGGCCAGCGACGGGACGGCAGCCCGTGGCAGGTGCCGGGCATGTCGCATCTGCGCTTCGGCCCCGACGGACGCTTCTGTGAGCAGATGGATCTGTTCGACATGGGACGCCTGGTGCAGTTGATGGACGAGATGCCCGACGAGCTGCTCCTCCCGGTGATGCGGGACAAGCAGCTGCCGGTGATGCGCAAGCTCTGCGCGGGGGCGATCCAGGGGCCATCGGCCAACGCCGGTTCAGTTCCGGACCTGTAGGGTCGACTTCGTTCGCTGGACCCCGCTGCGTTGGTGGGTCAAGGTGGTGTAGCGGTAGCGGCCGGGTCGCACCTGGCATCGAAGCTCGGCGCCAGCGCGCAGCAGGTACTGCGAGCGCCGCGACCGGACGACCGCATCGCCGTCGACCGCGCAGTCGAACGCGACCGCGTCCCGTGAGGCGAATACGATGCGCGTGCTGGAGTCGGCTCCGTTGTGGAACACCACCTGGCCGCCGTCGGCCACCGTGGCCGATGGCCGGGTGGTGTCGTCGACCTCGATCCGCGTCGCGGGTTGGGCGGCAGCGGCCGCAGCAACGTCGGCGAGCGCGGCCGGACCGGCGAGAAGGCCCCCGCAAGCGACGAGAGCGACGAGGGCGACGAAAGCGAGCAGGGTGACAGTGCGGAAGGCGATCATGGGTGTCTCCTGGGCGGGGCGCGTGATTTCCTGAGATTCCCGTCTTGGATGAGTGGAAACAGTTCTGGATTCTGTTAATCATCGTTTCGCATGGGGAACACTGATCGACTCAAGAACGTGTCCGGGATGCTGGTCTTTGCGGAGGTCGTCGAGGCGGGCGGCTTCAGCGCGGCCGCGCGCAAGCTCGGCGTCTCGAAGGCGTCCGTAAGCCGCGAGATCGCCGCCCTCGAGCAGCAGCTGGGATCGCAGCTGCTGCGGCGTACCACCCGGCGGATGAGCCTCACCGAAGTGGGGGAGCTGTTCCTCGAAGGCTGCCGCCGCGTGGTGGAGGAGGCCGAGATCGCCGAGCGCTCGGTCGGCCAGCTGCAGGCCGATCCCCGGGGCGCCATCCGGATGGCCGTGCCCATGTCGTTCGGCCATCTGCAGATCGCGCCGCGCATCGGTCGCTTCGTGGCGCGCTATCCCGACGTGCACGTCGACCTCGACCTGACGGATCGCCGGATCGATCTGGTGCGAGAAAAGTTCGATCTGTCGGTCCGCATCGGACAGCCCAGCGAGCAGAGCTATGTGGTTCGGCGTCTGGCCCCGATCCGGGTGCAGGTCTGTGCCTCACCGGCGTATCTCGACGCCCAGGGCACGCCGTTGCAGCCGCAAGATCTCGAGGCGCACGCGTGTCTCGGTTACTCCGCGCCGCCGGAGACCTGGGACTTCGTGGGCGGGGTCCGCATCAAGACCCGGGGACCGGTGAATGCCGACAACGGCGATGCCCTGCGCCAGGCGGCACTCGCGGGTCTCGGCATCGTCTATCTGCCTTCGTTCCTGGTGGGCGACGACATCCGGGCCGGTCGCCTGGTGTCGCTGCTGGTCGACCATCTCGACGCCCAGGTCGACGCCTACGCGGTCTACCCCGCGAGTCGCCACCTGTCGCCGAAGGTTCGCGCCATGATCGATTGGCTGGTGGAGGACCTCGGCCCCGAACCGGACTGGGACCGCGATCTGCCGTTCCGGCGCTAGAGCAAGCCGCCCGCCGGTGCGGGTCGCGCGCGCTGGTTGTAGAGCATGCTCCGCAGGCGCTCGATCTCCTGCGGGGTCATGTTCGCCGTGTCGACGGTCATGTCCGAGCCGACTTCCATGCCGCGCTTCACGGCCGGCCGCGCGGAAAGCTCGTCGAACCATCGCCTGAAGTACGGGAACTCTTCGATGTCCTGTCCGTAGGCCTCGTACCGCGGGGTCCACGGGTACGAGATCATGTCGGCGATCGAGTACTCGTCGCCGGCCAGATAGCGGCGATCGTAGAGCCGGTTGTTCATGACGCCGAATAGCCGGTTGACCTCGTCGGTGAAGCGGCGGACCGCGTAGGACTGGTCGCCCTGGCTGTCGCCGAGGCGGCGGAAGTGCCCGCATTCGCCGGTCTTCGGTCCCTGGTTGGCCATCTGCCAGATCAGCCACTGGTTGATCTCGTGGCGCGCGCGCAGGTCCTGGGGGTAGAACTGCCCGGCCTTCTCGGCGATGTAGATCATGATGGCGCCCGACTCGAACAGTGCGATGGGCTCGCCGCCGTCCGCCGGCTCGTGGTCGACCATCGCCGGCATGCGGTTGTTGGGCGAGATGCCGAGGAAGCTGTCCTTGAACTGGTCCCCCTGCCCGATGCTGCACGGCACGATCTGGTAGGGCAGTCCGCATTCCTCGAGCAGGATGGTGACTTTCTTGCCGTTCGGGGTCGGCCAGTAGTGCAGGTCGATCATGTGTCGTTCTCCGTTTTCCGTTCGCCGTTCTTCGTCCTCGGGCGCTACCACGTCTCGGCGTCGGGTCGGATCACCGTGTCGAAGGTCCAGGCCGATCGGGGCTGGTGGACGATGTGCCAGCACTCGCCCGCAATGTCGTCGGGCTTGCAGAAGTATGCGTCCGGCTTGTCGGGCTGCGCCTTGCGGGTCCAGGGCACGTCGATGACGGCGTCGACCGCCACGTAGGCGACGTGGATGCCCTTCGGACCGAGGCTGCGCGCCATGGACTCCGCCAGGATGCGCTGCGCGGCCTTGGTGGGTGCGAAGCCCGCGAACGCGGCCTTGCCCCTGTAGGCCGAGGTGTTCCCGGTGCACAGGATGGCGCCGCGGCCCGCTTCCAGCATGGCCGGCGCGGCGAGCTGCGCGAGGTGCAGCAACGCCATGGTGTTGATGTGGAAGTTGCGTACGAGCACCTCGGGCGCGATCGAGAGTGCGTCGCCGAAGGCGCCACCCACGGCGTTGTGCAGCACCACGCGGGGAGCGCCCAGCTCGTGCTCGATCTTCGCGAATGTCGACCGCAAGGCCGCTGCATCACTGACGTCGCAGGGGAAGGCGGTGGCGTTGTCGATCTCGTCATCGAGCTGTCGAAGTCGGTCTTCGTTGCGCGCCAGCATGGCGACCCGGTAACCCGCGGCGAAGCGGCGAGTCAGGGCGGCGCCCGTTCCCGGACCGACGCCGGTGATCAAGCAGACTTCTTCGGGCATGCGGCCTCCGGGGCGGGTCCTGACATTACGCCAGGATGGGTTGCCCGGTCACTCGACTCCGAGACCGTCGCCGGAGATCTTGCTGCTACGCTCCTCGGCCACGGTATGCGCCTCCGACTGCTCATTTCTGCTCTCGACTCGATCGCTCTTGCTCTGGCCGTTTCGCTCGTCGTGGCGGGCTCGGCCTCGGGCCAGGTCAGTCAGGTGATCGACATCGCGGCGCTTCCGACGGGCCCCGGCGGCAGCCTGCATCGCACCTACGGATCCACGGGCACCGGAGACTTCGGCGTCCCTGTCGCGGGTGGCCACGACATGGACGAGGACGGCTTCACGGACTTCGCGTTCGCGGCCTTCACCGCCGACCCGTTCGGCCGCACGAATGCCGGCGAGGTCTATCTGATCTTCGGCGATGGCACGACCACGGGGGTATTGGACACCGCTGTGTCGGACGCGCGCATCCTGGTGATCGCCGGCGTCGGCATCACCGAGTACGCGGGCAGCGAGATCTGGATGGACGACGTCACGGGAGACGGGGTCGGCGACCTGCTCGTCGCCAGGCAGAACTTCGACCCCGGCTCGCGGGTCGGAGCCGGCGCCCTGACGATCGTGGTCGGGGGCTCGGCGCTGGCGGACCATGCGGCGACGGGAGAGCCTCTCGACCTCGGCGCGCCGCCCGTGGGCATCACGCTGGTGACCCTGGTGGGCGCGGCGGATTGCGATCGCCTGGGGATCTGGGTCCGGACGGGGGACGTGACCGGGGACGACGTTGCCGACATCGTCGTCGGTGCCGATACCGAAGGCAGCTCCCATCGCGGCGCCGCCTACGTGGTGCGCGGCGGCGCACACCTGCTCACGGCCGGAACCGTCGACCTCGCGAACTTCGGGACGACGACCCTGGCGGGCGACCTCGCGCGCATCCGTCCCCGAATGGCCGCCGGAGACGAGTCGCACTTTGGCGCCACCGTGCAGATAGGCGATCTCGACGGCGACGGCGCCGCCGAGGTGTTGGTGGCGGCGACCCTGAATCGCGCCGGCGCGAGTCTCGCTCCGGCCGGTGGCGGATGCTCGCCGGTGCACGGCAGCGGCGGCGAGACGTCGGACGGCACGCTGTACATCGTGTGGGACGACAACTTCACGGGGGATCCCTGGGCGGACGGCTACGCGTTCCGCATCGACGACGCGCCTGGCACTACGACTCGTATCGACGGCAATGCCAGCGCAGCCAATTTCGGCGAGGAGATCCTGGCGGGCTTCGACTTCGATGCCGACGGCGATCCCGATCTGTTCGTGGGCGACATCGTGGGTGACCAGAGCCCGATCCACAACCGCTCGTTCTCGGGCTACGGCTACGTGTTCTACGACGCGGCGGGACTCGCCGGCCTCGACTTCGACATGGGGAACCCGCCCCAGGGTCTGGTCGTTTCGCTGATCCAGGGCGCGCGCAGTGGCGACCTGGCGGCGGATACCGCCGCAGCGGGGGACTTCGACGGCGATGGCATCGACGATCTCGCGATCGCGTCGCCGCACTTCGATCCCCAGGCGGATCCCGTCCGGAGCAGCGCCGGTGGCTACCACGTGCTGCACGGCCAGGTGGGGGTGTGGCCCGCGTACGTCGATCTGCTGGCGCCGCCGCCGCCGGAGATGGTCAAGGTCAGCGAGGTGTGGGGCGTCAAGGGGACCGTCTCGGGCAACACCGGGGACACCCTGGGTTACAGCGCCGCCACGGGCTACATCGACGGTGACGACCGATTGGATCTGATCAGCAATGAGATGGTGGGGGACGGCGTCGTGCTGCCCGACACCATCGACGTCGGCAACGTGATCGTCCTGTCTGGAGCTGTGTTCGTGCCGGAGCCTGGCGCCTTCGGGCTGACCGTCGCCGCGATGCTGACCGTCGCGTGGATCCGTCGCCGCACTCGTTGAACCCTGCGAGTGCCCGTTCCGCTCGTTGCCGATAGACTCGGGCCGCGAGAGGGGGGTGGGTGAGGGTTCGGAGAAGTAGCACCGCTGTGCCTGGGGGCGGGGTGTCGGTTTCCTTGCTGGCGATCGTCGTGCTGGCACTCGCGTCGGGTGTCGCCGACGCGGCGGACGAGTCGGGCACCGCCGAAGTCGCCGATGTCGTAGAAGTCGCGGAAGTCGTCGACGAGGCGGACGAGAGCGCAGACGACGCGGCGGACGACACGGACGAAGAGGCCGTCGAGGACATCGTCGACGCCGAGGTCCCCGTCCCCCCTCAGCTGCAGCCCCTCGTCGAGCAGCCCGTGGTCGAAGAGGCGGCGGTTGCCGAAGCGGATCCGGCCCACGAGGAGGCCGCTTCGAGTCCCACGCCGGAAGCCGCCGAGCCGGGGCAGTGGGTGCCCCCGCTGCCGAGCGCCAAGGAATTCGACTGGATGCAGGTCCGATCCGGTGAGTGGCTGAAGGGCGAGTTCCAGACCCTGCGCGACTACCGCGTCGCGTTCGACAGCGACGAGTTCGACGAGATCGACCTCGAATGGAAGAAGGTCGTGTCGTTCTACCTGCCCAGGCCACACTCGTTCCGGGTGCAGGGACGAGTGATCTTCGGCACCGCAGAGCTTCGCGGCGACGTCCTTCGGATCCGCACCGGTGACCAGGTGCTCGAGTTCAAGCGCAGCGAGCTCGAGAGCGTCGCCCAGGGAAGCGGAAGCGAGCTCGACTGGTGGAGCGGGAAGCTGGGTGCCGGAATGACCTTCCGAAGGGGCAACACGCGTCAGACGGAGATCGAAGGCACAGGCGAGTTGCGGCGGGAGACGGCCATCACCCGCTTCGTGACGTCGTATCGCGGCGCCTATGCGAACGTCAACAGGAAGCGCACGGTCAACAACCACCGGGTCACCTCGGCCTTCGATGTGTTCCTCACGCGGCGGCTCTTCTGGAAGATCCCGTTCGTCGACTACTACTCGGACGAGTTCCAGCGCATCGATGCGCGCGTGACCCCCGGTTCGGCGCTGGGCTACGAGTTCGTGCGCACCGAGTGGGTCGACCTCGAAATGTCCCTGGGCGGCGCCTACCAGTTCACGCACTTCGAGCGGAGCGTCGAAGAGAATCGCACCCGTCACGACTTCGCTGTGGTGTACACGGCGAGCCTCGATACCGAGCTGCCGGGGGGTACCGACTTCGACAACTCGTACCGGCTGCAGCTGGTCGCGACGGACTACGGGTCCACCAGCCATCACGCCGAGTCGTTGCTGTCCCTCGACATCTGGGGGCCGCTGGACCTCGACGTGACCTTCGTCTGGGACCGGATCCAGGACCCGGCCGAGGACGATGACGGCAAACAGGCGAAGCGGGACGACTTCCGTCTGCTCGTGGGCTTCGGTCTCGACTTTTGAGGGCCCGCGTTCGAGCCCGCGTCAGCCGCTGACCTCGTCCAGTCCGACGAGGGTCGCGACCGGCGTTTCGACCTCGCCGTCGGGCAGCATGAAGCGCCAGAAGACGATGCCGAAGGGCCAGCCCTCGGTGTCGATCCAGTTGGGAACGCCCGGATCGCGCGGTGCGAGCACGATGCGGAAGCTGCCGTCGGTTTCGAGCTTCGTCTGGGCGCGGTTCAGCGACACCTGACGTGTCGTGTAGTCGTAGGTCTGCTGGTGGCGGTTCCACAGCACGACATTCGCGCAGCGGCATTCGGGCCAGCGGCCACGCACCACCAGCGCCTGGTCCGGACCGATCACGAAGGGCGCCATCGAGTAGGCGGCGTCGAAGGCGGCAAGGCCGAAGTCACCGGGTGTGACAGGCTTCGGGAACTGGTTTGGCACCAGACTGACGAAGGGCGGCAAGTCCGGGTTGCTCGCCATGGGCGGCTGGTCGAGGGTGCGACTGCGCATGAACCCGATGACCCGCCGGATGCCGGCGGCAACGGACGCGTCCGTGGCGGTGGGCGCCGGGTCGGCTGCGCCGACTCTCGCGATCTGGAGCGCCGGATTGCGACCGGGGTCGGCGGCCGCGGCGCCCCCGTCTGCGTAGATGCCGCCCTCGTAGTAGTGGCGGGTCGTGATGCGCGAGGCGCCCGGCTCGAGGGGCAGCCAGTTGCGCTCGCGGCGTTCGCCTCCAAAGTGGATCTCGAAGCGACCCGTGTCATCGACGTCGAAGTCGACGTCGTTGATCACGCCGCCGGTCGCTCGCGCCATCGAGCCGTCGGCGGTGCCCATCTCGATGGTGAACGAGACGTAGACCGCGTCGTCCACGCTTCCGCGCACCACGTACGCGTGCTCGTGCGAGATCGGTGCGTCCCAGTAGATGGCATCGGGGTTGTCGCCCGTGAACTTGCGCCACGGGCTGACGATGCGACGGAACTGCGGATGCGCCGGGTCGCATTCGAACATGCTCGCGAGCCCGCCTTCGAGGATGTGCAGGGCCGCGCGATGGGCGAGGGCGATGTCCGCCTCACTCTGCAGGTTCCACTCGGCGCTTGCCCAGCGTTCGTCGACCTCGCCGAGCAGGTCGATCAGCTCGTGCAGCGCCTTTCGCGATTCGGTCTGGAGGGGCATCGTTCAGTCATCCTTCGCTTCCAAGAGGCGTTCGGCTGGGGAGCACCCAGCTTTCGGCGTGAACGCAGATCAGTCAAGCCGCACCGTTTCGAGGGCGGTGTAGCGCGCACCGTCCGGCCGCAGCTCGCTGCGAAGCAAGACGAGCTCGCGAAACGTGAAACGCGTCTCCGTGAGCGCCAGCTCCACGCGGGCGCCGCGCAGGGGGGGGCGCCGCACCCGGCCGAGGGTCACGTGTGGCCGGAAGCGGCGTCGTTCGCCGGGGATCCCGAGAGCCGCCAGTGCGTCGCCGAGGCGCGCGACCCCGTGTTGCAGCGGGTGGGCTGGGTCCGTCTCGCGCAGCTCGGTCACGACGACGCGCGCGCGTGTCGGGGACGGAAAGGCGGTCACGCGGTCGAGCGAACACGCGGGCGGCGACAGGTCCTGCGCGGTTTCTCGCAGCAATGGCGCGACCCCCGCCAGCCGTTCGACCGGAAGCTCTCCCAGGAAGTGCAAGGTCACGTGGAGATTCTCGTCCGGCACCCAGCGGACGAGGTCGGCCCAGGGCTCGCTCATGAGGGTTTCCCGCGCACGCGCGAGCACCGCCTCGACGTCGGCGGGCAAGGCCAGCGCGATGAAACAGCGAACCGGGTCCACGCCCGCAGCCTGCGCTATTGACACCGGGGCTGCCACGATCGAATCTGGATCGTTCGCGAGTGCCTTCCAGCCTGCGGCCCTCACGCCTCGATCTCAAACCCTCTTGCCACCGGGAGAACCCCATGAAGCTCGGCGTCGGCGCCATCGGATTCGGTCCCAAAGCCCAGATCAACCTCGACTTGATGCGACGCGCCGAAGCGCTCGGCTTCGATTCGGCCTGGACCGCCGAGGCCTACGGCAACGACGCGGTGACGACCGCCACGTGGGTGCTCGCACATACGACGAAGATGAAGGTCGGCACCTCGATCATGCAGATGCCCGCGCGTCAGCCCGCGATGGCAGCGATGACGGCCATGACCCTCGATCACCTGTCCGGCGGACGCTTCATCCTGGGACTCGGGCCGTCGGGCCCGCAGGTCGTCGAGGGCTGGTACGGCGTCCCCTATGGCAAGCCGCTCACCCGCACCCGCGAGTACATCCAGATCATCCGGCAGATCTGGGCCCGGGAGGCGCCGCTCGAGTTCAAGGGCGAGCACTACACGATTCCGATCTCCGGCCCCGGCACCACCGGGCTGGGCAAGCCCCTCAAGAGCATCCTGCACGGCAACCCGAACATCCCCATCTACACGGCGTCGATCAGTCCGAACGGGCTGCGCTGTGCCGCGGAGGTGGCGGATGGCGTCTTCCCGATGATGATGGACCCGGGCAACTTCGACACCGCGTACCTGCCCTTCCTCGAAGAGGGCTTCGCAAAGGCGGGGGGCGGCAAGAGCCTCTCGAATTTCGCCGTCGTGCCGGGCGTGACCGTGATCATCTCCGACGACGTCGAGAAGGCGCGCATGCCCGTCAAGGGGCACATGTCGCTCTACATCGGAGGCATGGGCGCCCGGGACAAGAACTTCTACAACGACCTCGCCAAGCGGCTCGGCTACGAAGAGGCCGCGAAGAAGATCCAGGACCTGTTCCTCGACGGCAAGAAGATGGAGGCCGCGGCCGCCGTCCCCGACGAGCTGGTGGACGCGTGCCACCTGGTAGGACCGAAGGACCGCATCCGCGACCGGCTTCAGGCCTGGAAGGAAGCCGGCAAGAAGAACTGGGTGCACACCATGAACATTGGAAGCCCGCAGGTCGAAGCACTCGAGCTGGTGGCAGAGGAGATGCTGTGAAGATTGGAGTGATGTCTGGCGCAACGGGTGGCGCCGAGGGCGCCATCGATGGACTGGTCGCGCGCTGTCAGGATCTCGAGGCCCGCGGCTTCGCGAGCGTGTGGATGGCGAACATCTTCGGGCTCGACGCCATTACGGCGCTCGCCATCGTGGGCCGCGAAACCGAGCGCATCGAGCTGGGTACGGCGGTGGTTCCCACCTATCCCCGGCATCCGGTGGCCATCGCCCAGCAGGCGCTGACCACCCAGGCAGCTTCTGGCGGGCGTTTCACCCTCGGCATCGGACTGTCCCACCAGATCGTCATCGAGACCATGCTGGGGCTCTCCTACGCCAAGCCGGCGCGGCACATGCGCGAGTACCTGTCTGTTCTGGCACCGCTTCTGCGCGGGGAGCCGGCGAGCTTCCAGGGCGACGAGTACCGGGTGAACGCCACGCTCGAAGTCCCGGGTGCGACCCCGGTCCCGCTCCTGATCGCCGCACTGGGTGAGCGCATGCTGCGTCTCGCCGGGAGCCTGACGGACGGGACGATCCTCTGGATGACCGGCCCCAAGACCATCGAGGGCCACATCGGTCCGGGTGTGCGTTCGGCGGCCGAAGAGGCGGGCCGTCCGGCACCGCGCATCGTTGCGGGCTTCCCGATCGTGGCGACGGACGATCCCGACGCCGCTCGGGAGAGCATCGGAAAATCCCTGACGATCTACGGCACGTTGCCGTCCTACCGGGCCATGCTGGACCGCGAGGGCGCCGCGGGTCCGGCAGAGATCGCGCTCGTCGGGAACGAAAAGGAGCTGGACGCCGAGCTCGACCGACTGCGAGACGTCGGGGTGACCGATTTCAACGCAGCCATCGTGCCCGTCGAAGACGGCGCCGACGCGCGCACCCTGGACTGGTTGCAGAGCCGGCTGTAAGCAGCCGATGCGGTCTCGAAGGGCTTGACGGCAGAGTCGAATCGTCGTTGACTCCGGAATGTGTCGCATGTGCGCGGCGCCCCACGAGTAGAGCAACGAGAGGCCTGGTGTGGTCGAGTACCGGTTCGAATCCCATCGGAAGCTGCTCGTCGTCACCGTCAGCGGGACGGTGACCGACGAGGACTTCCAGGACGACAAGTTCCCGGACCTGCCGCCCGGCACGCTCGAGCTACTCGACCTCAGCGAAGCGACGGACGCACGCATCTCGAACGCAGAGATTCGGCGGATCGCCGAGGTCGACAAGGCGCGCCCGAACCGGGTCGCGCGCATGGCGATCCTGGCCGAGCAGGATGTCGGCTTCGGACTGGCGCGCATGTACCAGACGCTCACCAGCGATACGCCGACCGAGGTCGAGGTCTTCCGGCGCCGCGACGCGGCCATGACCTGGCTCGGTCTGGACGGCTAGGAGGCCGATCTCTGCTGCGTCGCCGGGCTCTCCAGGTCGATGTCCTGGTTCAGCCCGCGAAGCCGGCCCGCCAGGTCGCGTAGCTGAGGTACATGATCACGAGCACGAGTGCTTCGGCGCGCAGGATCCGCCGTCCTGCGGAAATCGACACGACCAACAGTGCCACGGAGAGCAGCGCGGTGACGCCCAGATCGAGCATTCCCCACTTCGGGATCTCGAGCGGTCGGATGAAGACCGTGATGCCCATGACGAACAGCAGATTGAAGATGTTCGACCCGATGACGTTCCCGATCGCGATCTCCATGTGGCCGCGCAGGGTCGCCATGATGCCCGTGGCGAGTTCCGGCAGGCTGGTTCCGATGGCGACGACGCTGATGCCGATCACCACCTCCGGGACGCCGTAGATCCGCGCCAGGGAAACGGCGGCGTCGACGGTGAAACTCGCGCCGGACAGCAACGCGCCGAAACCCGCCAGGGTGACCAGGACGTCCCGAGCCACGGTCACCTTCGGGCCGACTCCGGGCAGCTCGCTGGCGACCAGCTCTTCGAGGGTCGGGTGCTGGGTGCGCTGCCTCAGCAGCTCGCCGACCGTGTAGTACAGGAAGACGCAGAAGAAGAGGATCATGATGATCGAGTCGCCGCGATCGAAGCGCGCAGGCTCTCCGTCGATCGCGTGATCGGCGGCCATCACGATGGTTGCGATGGTGGCGAGCAGCATCATCGGGATCTCGCGCGAAACCACCACGCTGTCGATCCGCATGGCGCGGATCAGGCCGCAGACGCCGACCACCAGCCCGATGTTGGCCATGTTCGACCCGACGATGTTGCCGAAGGACAGATCGGTCTGGCCGGTGACGGCGGCGGTGATGTTGACGGCCAGCTCGGGCGCGCTCGTGCCGAATGCGACGACCAGCAGGCCGATCGCGAGATCCGAAATCCCCATGCTCCGCGCGAGCGATGCGGCGCCTCGCACCACCGCCTCGCCACCGCCGAGCAGCAGGATCAGCCCCAGCACCAACAACAGTCCGTCGGACACCTTCCCTCCAGGGCCCGGACGATAGTGCGGTTTCGACGGACGTGGACCTTTCCGGGGCTTCCCGCGTCAGCGGCGCGTGTTCACGGGCGCTCTTTTCACAAGCCCTCTTCTCATAAGGCCAGGGCCGGGATCAGCCGCCGTCGGCAGAAGCCGCGCAGCGCCGCGTCGTTTCGCGCCGGGCCCGTTGCGGTCAGCAGCGAAAGAGCGAAGCGGAACCACACCTCGCTGGCTTCCTGCGCGTCCGCGTCGTTCCAGTCCGCTGCGAGCGCGACGGGTTCGAGCGCATGACGAACGAAGGGCAGCGCCCGGGCCAGCGGGAGCCCAGCGAGCCAGCCCGGCTCCGAAAGGGCCGGTCCGAGGATCGGATCTACCGGCAATGCGCGCACGCAATGGATCAACGCCTCGACCGCCTGTGCGCCGGCGTCTTCGTGCCGCGCGATCGCCTCGCGGATCCCGTCGGCGAAGTCGGCCGCGGCGCGCAGCACCGTCTGCTCGACGAGATCAGATCGGTCGTCGAAGTAGCGATAGACGGTCGGGCGGCTGATGCCCGCCTCCGCGGCCACGCCCGCGATCCCGATGGCAGGAAGACCGTCCCGCGCAGCGCAGGTTCTCGCGGCTGCCAGGATCCGCTCGCGCGCGGCATCCCGCAGCGCATTGCGAGCCGGCGAACGGCCGAGCCAGGGTTCCGCGGGAGATGACATACGATGTTAAAGTGTAACGGGTGAATTACGGATTGCGACCGAGTGAAACATTATCGGACATTCCCCGATCGCTGCCTCCGTCGACCGTCTGGAGAAGGCCTGCCATGATGACCGCCCCATGAAGAGCCTGCTGATTGCGAATCGCGGAGAGATCGCGGTCCGGGTCCTGCGCGCCGCGGCAGAACACGGACTGCACACCGTCACCGTCTACCCGGAGGACGACGCCGAGAGTCTCCATGTGCGCCGCGCCGATGTAGCGCAGCTGCTGACGGGACGCGGGGCGCGCGCCTATCTCGACATCGAGCAGATCGTGGCGGTCGCCCGCGATCACGGCTGCGACGCCGTGCATCCGGGCTACGGGTTTCTCAGCGAGAGCGCTGCCTTTGCGCGCCGCTGCGAGAGCGAGGGGATCGTCTTCGTCGGGCCGACGGCGGCGCAGCTCGAGCGCTTTGGCGACAAGCTCGCGGCTCGCGAGCTCGCGCGCGATCTCGGGGTACCCGTCGTCGAGGGCACAGCCGGACGCGCGACGCCCGAAAGCGCGCGTGCGTTCTTCGACGCGCTGCCCGCGGGTCGAGCGATGGTCCTCAAGGCGGTCGCCGGGGGCGGTGGCCGCGGCATGCGCGTCGTCGAAGCGGCTTCGGATCTCGACGCGGCCTTCGAGCGCTGCGCCTCCGAGGCCGAGGCGGCCTTCGGCGTAGCCGATCTGTACTGCGAGCAGCTCGTTCGCAATGCGCGCCACATCGAGGTGCAGGTGCTCGGAGACGGCGCGGGGGGCGTCATGCATCTCGGCGAGCGGGAGTGCACGCTGCAGCGGCGCCACCAGAAGCTCGTGGAGGTCGCGCCGAGCCCGGGGCTGTCGGACGAGCTTCGCGACCAGCTGACTTCCGCCGCCGTCGCGATGGCGGCGCACGAGGGCTACCGCAGCCTCGGGACCTTCGAGTTCCTCGTCGACGGGGAGGACGGATCGTTCGCGTTCATCGAGGCCAATCCGCGCTTGCAGGTCGAGCACACGGTCACGGAAGAGGTCACGGGGGTCGATCTCGTCAAGCTGCAGCTCCAGATCGCCGAGGGCGCGACACTCGCGGACCTCGGGCTCGACCCGGCGAGGCCCCCGGAAACGCGAGGCCGCGCCATCCAGCTGCGTCTGAACATGGAAACGATGAAAGCGGACGGCTCGGTGCGACCGCGGCCGGGTCGGATCGACGTATTCGAAGCGCCGACCGGGCCCGGTGTTCGCGTGGATGCGGCGGCGTATGGCGGCTACAAGCCGAGCACCGCCTACGACACGCTGCTCGCGAAGATCGTCGTGCATGTGCCTTCGGGAGGACACGCGGACTTGCTGCGGCGTGCCGACCGCGTGCTGTCGGAGCTGCGTGTCGAGGGTGTCGATACGAACGCCGCGTTCCTGCGAAGCCTCGTGCGTCATCCGGACGTGCTCGCCGACCGCATTCACACGCGCTTCGTCGAGGCGCACGCGCGCGACCTCGTCGAGGCCGCGGACGCCCTCGAGGCCCCGGAAGCCTCTCCTGCGAGTGCCGAAGCGGCGGGAGACGGCGCCCGGGCCGGCGCACGTGTGGACGGCAGCGACCCGCTGGCCGTGCTCTCCCATGGCAAGCAGGGCAAGCAGGGCAGTCCGGGGGAGGGCGCACGAGCGACGGAAGCGCGAAGCGGCAACGCCGCGGAGCCGCAGCTCGGTGCGGCGGTGCGGGCCCCGATCCAGGGCACCGTCGTCAGCCTCGACGTTCGTGTCGGTCAATCGGTCACTCGGGGGGCGCCGCTGCTGGTGCTCGAGGCGATGAAGATGGAGCACGTCATCGCGTCTCCCGGAAGCGGCATCGTGCGTGCCGTCGAAGTTGCGGCGGGAGACACGATCTACGAGGGAGGCCTGTTGATCGTCATCGAGGAAGCCGAGGTCGAAGGCCCGGAGACGGCGAGCGAGGCCGCGGTCGATCTCGACTACGTGCGCCCGGACCTCGCAGAACTCGAGGCGCGGCTTGCGAAGACCGGCGACGCGGCGCGTCCGGACGCCGTGGCGCGGCGGCGCAAGACGGGTCAGCGGACCGCTCGGGAGAACGTCGAGGACCTGTGCGATCCGGGCAGCCTGATCGAGTACGGGTCGTTGGTGATTGCCGCTCAGCGCCGACGGCGGGCGCTCGAAGACCTGATCGATCGCACGCCGGCGGATGGGATGGTGGCCGGGATCGGGACGGTGAACGCGTCGCTCTTCGGCCCGCAGGCGTCGCGCTGTGCCGTCATGTCCTACGACTACACGGTGCTCGCGGGCACCCAGGGCCTGCAGAATCACCGCAAGAAGGACCGGCTCTTCGAGATCGCCGAGAACCAGCGCTTGCCCGTGATCTTCTTCACCGAAGGGGGCGGGGGCCGGCCCGGCGATACGGACGGGTCCGGGGTCGCCGGGCTCGACTGCCTGGCGTTCAACTACTTCGGCCGTCTGAGCGGGCTGGTCCCGCTGGTGGGCATCAATTCCGGGCGTTGCTTTGCGGGCAACGCCGCCCTGCTGGGTTGCTGTGACGTCGTGATCGCCACGAACGACTCGAACATCGGCATGGGGGGGCCGGCGATGATCGAAGGCGGCGGCCTCGGTGTCTTCCGTCCCGACGAGGTCGGTCCGATGGACGTGCAGGTTCCAAATGGCGTCGTCGACGTGGCGGTGGCCGACGAGGCTGAGGCGGTGGACGTCGCACGCCGCTATCTCTCGTACTTCCAGGGGCCCGTGGCCGACTGGAGCGCCGGCGATCAGCGCGCGCTCCGCCACGTGATCCCCGAGAACCGGCTGCGGATCTACGACGTACGCAAGGTGATCGAAGGTCTCGCCGACACGGACTCGGTGCTCGAGCTACGTCGCGGCTTCGGGCTGGGGATGGTGACGGCCCTGGTGCGGGTCGAAGGGCGGCCGCTGGGCGTCGTGGCCAACAACCCGACGCATCTGGCCGGCGCGATCGACAGCGACGGCGCCGACAAGGCGGCCCGCTTCATGCAGCTGTGCGACGCCTTCGACGTCCCGATCCTCTTCCTGTGTGACACGCCGGGCATGATGGTGGGACCCGAGGTCGAGAAGACGGCATTGGTGCGCCACTGCTCCCGGCTGTTCGTGACCGGTGCGAACCTCAGCGTGCCGTTCTTCACCATCGTGCTGCGCAAGGGCTACGGGCTTGGAGCCCAGGCCATGGCCGGTGGCAGCTTCCACGCGCCGCTGTTCACGGTGGCCTGGCCGACCGGGGAATTCGGGGGCATGGGCCTCGAGGGCGCCGTCAAGCTCGGCTACCGCAAGGAACTCGAGGCGGTCGAAGATCCAGAGCAGCGCCGCGCGCTGTTCCAGGAAATGGTCGACCGCATGTACGCCCACGGCAAGGCGATCAACATGGCGTCCCACTTCGAGATCGACGAGGTGATCGACCCGATGGACTCGCGCCGCTGGATCCTGGCGGGCCTCGACGCGGCCCCTCCGGCGCCCCCGCGCAGTGGCAAGAAGCGTCCGAACATCGACACCTGGTAGGACCTCAGGCCAGAGTGAGCGGAAGCTCGAGATACTGCTCGTAGACGAAGTCCCGGTGCTCGAGCAGGATCGGGTCGAGCGCCTTCTCGGTCGCGTCGTCGAGGGCGCCGAACGCCTCCCGCATGACGTCGGGCATCGGGCACTGCTCGGGCGGCAGGGGCCGCAGGAGCGCCATGAAGGTCGCGCTGTAGATGTCGACGGCGGTGAGGCCGTCTCCGAGATAGAAGCGGCTGCCGGCGTCGCGCTGGGCGCGGAGACGCTTGGCGAGCGCCTTCACGATGTCGATGCTGTGCTGGGTGTACAGCTCGGCCTCGGACGCCCGGTACTGGTACTTGTCCGCGAGGTACTTCGCGGCGCCCGCCGGGAAGCCCTTGCCTCCGGTGAGGCCCGCGTGGACACCGACATTGCGCCGGCACCAGCCGAGACCCATTTCACCGCAGAGTTCGTGTGCCAGCCCCATGGCGAGTGCGCGCTGCCCGGCGTCTGCCGGGAGCAGGGCGGGCTTGGGTGCGATCCGCTCGGCCAGCAACAGGATCTGCGCCCAGCCCCCACGCGGCGGCTCGTCGTCGTACACGGCGACGGGGCCGCTGCGTTCACCCGTCCAGGCCGCCATGGCGTCATTGCCCGGGTCGAGTCGTACTGCGGCCCACGGGATCTGCTTGACGTGCAGGATGCCTTTGGCGGCTTCGCCCCAGGGACTCGGGACGCCTTGCACGACTACCATGCGCAGACCCGATTGGTCGCGCGCTTCTTCGAAGTCGACGAACTCGACGGGCACCGGCTCAGCCCGCAGCTTTGAGACGCGCCTCGAGGGCGTCGAGTTGATCGGAAAGTGCGGCCGGGAGCCGCACGCCGAAGCGGTCGTAGTACTCGCGAATCAAGGGGATCTCGGCGAGCCAGCCCGCGGTGTCGACGGCGAGCAGCTCCAGCACGTCATCTTCATCCATGGCGAGGTTCGACACGTCGAGCTCGCCCGGCGCGGGCACGATACCGATGGGGGTCTCGTGGCCCGACATCTTGCCGGAGCAGCGTTCGAACACCCACTTCAGCACCCGGCCGTTGTCGCCGAAGCCGGGCCACAGGAAGTCGCCGCCGCTGCTCTTCCGGAACCAGTTGACGTAGTAGATGCGCGGCAGCTTGGCGCCTTCGCGTTCGCCGATGCGCAGCCAGTGGGCCCAGTAGTCGGCCATGTTGTATCCGCAGAAGGGCAGCATGGCCATCGGGTCGCGGCGCAGCTCGCCAACCGTGCCGGCGGCGGCGGCGGTCTTCTCGCTCGAGATGATCGAGCCCAGGAAGGTGCCGTGCTGCCAGTCGCGCGCTTCGTGCACCAGCGGCACGACGGTGGCGCGGCGCCCGCCGAACAGGATCGCGCTGATGGGAACACCGTTGGGGTCTTCCCATTCCGGTGCGATCACGGGGCACTGGCTGGCGGGCGAGGTGAAGCGGGCGTTTGGATGGGCGGCCTTCCTCTCGCTCTTCGGCGTCCAGTCCTCTCCACGCCAATCGACGAGGTGGGCGGGCGGCTCGTCGGTCATGTCCTCCCACCAGATGTCGCCGTCGTCCGTCATGGCGACATTGGTGAAGATGCAGTTGCGCTCGAGGCCCAGCATGGCGTTGGGGTTCGACCGCATGCTGGTCCCCGGCGCGACGCCGAAGAAGCCTGCCTCGGGGTTGATGGCGTACAGCTGGCCGTCGTCGCCGAACTTCATCCAGGCGATGTCGTCGCCGACGGTCTCGACCTTCCAGCCCGGCACTGTCGGGTTCAGCATGGCGAGATTCGTCTTGCCGCAGGCGCTCGGGAAAGCGGCGGCGACGTAGCGCACCTCGCTCTCGGGGGAGGTGAGCTTGAGGATCAGCATGTGCTCGGCGAGCCAGCCCTCGTCGCGGGCCATGGTCGATGCGATGCGGAGCGCGAAGCACTTCTTGCCGAGCAGGGCGTTGCCGCCGTAGCCCGAGCCATAGCTCCAGATCTCGCGGGTCTCCGGAAAGTGCACGATGTACTTGTTGTCGCTGTTGCAGGGCCAGGCGACATCTTGCTGCCCCGGCTCGAGCGGGGCGCCGACCGAATGCAGGCAGGGGACGAAGTCGCCGTCACCGAGGACGTCGAGGACCTTCGTCCCCATGCGCGTCATCGTCCGCATGTTGGCGACCACGTACGGCGAGTCCGAAAGCTGGACGCCGATGTGGGCGATGTGCGATCCGAGGGGCCCCATGCTGAACGGGACGACGTACAGGGTGCGGCCGCGCATGCAGCCCTGGAAGAGACCGCGCAGGGTCTCCTTCATCTCGGCGGGGTCCTTCCAGTTGTTCGTCGGTCCGGCGTCGTCCTTCTTCTCGCAGCAGATGAAGGTGCGGTCCTCCACCCGGGCCACATCCGCCGGGTCGCTCAGAACCAGGTACGAATTCGGTCGCTTGCTCTCGTCGAGTCGCTGGGCCGTTCCGGTCGCCAGCATGTTCTCGAACATCTCGTCGTACTCGGCCTGGGAGCCGTCACACCAGTGGACCTGGTCGGGCTGGGCGAGGGCGGCGACTTCGTCGACCCAGGCGAGGAGTCGGGCGTTGCGGGTAGGGGCGTCGATGCTCATGAATTCCCTATGTCCAGATGAAAGGTCGAGATGGAAGAGAAAAAGCCACGGGAGATCGAACGCTGCGCGTCGACCTCCCCCCGGTGAGTGTCCCTCAGAGCCCGCGCGGTGACCTTTCCATCGGCCACGAATACGGGGTGAGCGCGAAGGCGGACAATTACAGCCGGGACGGAGCGTCTTGGGTAGGGGGTGCAACCATTCTTGGCGATTCGGCACTCCAGGGACGCCGTTTGATGCCCCGAGGGTCACGGAATCGGGTGAAGCACTGGGGCGAACCCGGGTCAGGACTCGGGTCCGGATCCCCCATTTCTACTCAGCCCTCTTTCGCTTCGCGAAGCTCGCGATGCGTTCCTGCGCATCGGGCGCCATTCCCGCGTTCTCGTCGCGCTCATGTCGCAGACCGGCCTGCAAGCTCATCCCGCTGGTGTCTTCGAGCGTGCGCTTGTTCGCACGGTTGCTGAAGCTGGAGTTCGCGAGGATGGCAGCCGTGAGCCCGCCGATTTCCTCGGACAGCAGCTCGTCGGGTACGCAACCGTCCAGAAGGCCGATGGCCAGGGCTTCGGGCGCGGACACGGTTCGGCTGGTGAACATCAGCTCCTTGGCGCGGGACACCCCGACGCGTCTCGGCAGCCGCTGGCTCATGCCCCAGAGCGGCGTCAGCCCCCACTTGCCATGGGTGTCCGCGAAACGCGCGCTCTCGGCGGCGATCAGGAGATCGGCCGCGAGCGCCAGCTCGAGCCCGCCCGTGTAGCAATGGCCATGGATCTGCGCGACGAGCGGCTGTGGGATGTTGGCGAGACGCTCGACGGTCTTGCCGCGGAAGTGCGGGTCTTCGGATCGCCGGCCCGCCGCGATGTCGTCGAGATCGTTGCCGGCGCAGAACGAGCGTCCCGCGCCCCGGAGGATGACGCACGCGATGGCTTCGTCCGCCTCGAGCGATTCGACGTGGCCGGCGAGTTCTTCGAAGGTCTCCTCGTCGAGGGCGTTGAGCTTCTCCGGGCGATTCAAGGTCAGGGTGCACAGCGCGCCGGTGTCGCGTCGCAGGATGCGTTCACTCATGCGGGGCTCCTCGAGAGGTTCGGGTCGAGCGTGAAAGTCGGTCGATCAGGCGCCGGTGGATCGCCGCGAGTCGATCCGGGTCGATCTTGAAGGCCTCCCGATCGTAGGTGAGAAGCCCGTTCAGCTCGCTCTCGACGTCGGTGGTCTGGGTGTAGATGGCTGCCGCGAGGCCACGGCCCACGAGGTCTTCGATCACCCCCATGAGCGCGCAGTAGGCCTCCTCGAAGGCCTCGGGGCTTTCGAAGTCCTGGTAGCCCCAGCCGCGCTCCGCGCCGAGATGCCCCTCCACGCCGAGCTTCAGCCCGCCGAACTCGCCGTATACGATGGGGCGGTCGTCCTCGAGGGGCGGCAGATTCTTTTCCTCGTTGTAGACGTGATGGTCGCGCAGGCCGCCGCAGCCTGTGTCCTGCCAGCCGCTCGGGCCGTCGACGACCCGCGACGGATCGCGCCGGGCGACGGAATCGAGCACGGCGTCGGTGTCGAACTGTCCCCAGGCCTCGTTGAACGGGACCCAGGTCACGATGCAGGCGAAGGGCGCAAGAGCGTCGAGCATGGCGTCGAGCTCTTCGCGGAAGGCGGACGCCGTCTCGGGTGAAACGGTCAGATCGTAGTCGAGGTCCTGGGGGCGCCTCTTCTCTTTCACGACCTGCTCGAAGAAGCGCTTCTGGTCGAAGCGCGGGGACGGCATGTCCTGCCACACCAGGAGCCCCAGCCGGTCGGCGTGCCAGTACCAGCGCGCGGGCTCGATCTTCACGTGCTTGCGGATGGTGTTGAAGCCCATGCGTTGGGTGGCTTCGATGTCGAAGACGAGGGCCTCGTCTGTGGGCGCCGTGTACAGCCCGTCGGGCCACCACCCCTGGTCGAGCGGGCCGAGGTGGAAGACCGGCCGGCCATTGAGCCACAGGCGCCAGATCCCGTCGCCGTCGCGTCCGACACCGACCTCGCGGGCGCCGAAGTAGCTCGTCGCACGGTCGACGACGGCACCCTCGCGTTCGACGCGAAGCGCGACATCGTAGAGGTGAGGATCATCGGGGCACCAGGCGCGCAGGCCCGGGAGGGGCAGCACCAGGCTCGTCTCGTCCGAGACGGCCTCGCTGCGAGCCTCGACTCCCGCCGTGGAGACGACGATGCGGTCGCCGGGCCGCGTCTGGACGGTGCCGACGTGAAGGACGACTTCGTCGCTCGCCAGCCGGGTCTCGGCCCGCACCGCCACGATGCGGGTGGCGGGCACCGGCTCGAGCCAGACCGTCTGCCAGATGCCGCTGACTGCCGTGTACTGGATGATGCGCGGGTCGAGGGATTGCTTGCCGACGGGCTGGAAGCCCTGGTCCGTGGGGTCGTGGACCACCACGACGATCTCGTGCTCGTCCTGGGCTTCCGTCGGGCCTTCCGCCGCCAGGGCGTCCGTCACGTCGAAGTGGAAGGGGACGTGCCCGCCCCGGTGCCGGCCGACCGACTGACCGTCGATCTCGACCTCGCAGGCCCAGTCCACAGCGCCGAAGTGCAGCAGCAGTCGCTCGCCGGAAGCGAGCGTTGGCGCGCGGAAGCGACGCCGGTACCACGCTCGCTGGTCGGGGCTCAGCCTCTCCTCGACTCCCCCGAGCGGGGCCTCGATGGCGAACGGCACGATGATGCGATGCGGGAAGAGGTCGGGGCGCGCCTGGGCGCTGGCCACGATCGCCAGGTCCCACGGGCCGTTCAGATTCTGCCAACGCTCGCGCTGCAGCTGCGGCCGCGGGTAGTCGGGCAGCGGATCGCTCGGGTCGACGTCCTTGGCGAATCGCGTCTCGAGCGGGATGTACTTCGGCAAGGACTTCTTCGGCAAGCGGGCGGCCCGTTCAGGCCGGGGCAGGTGCGGACGGCGTGAAGCGGATGGGCATCGCCTCGACGCCCACGATGAAGTTCGATGGGCGAAGGGGCAGCGCCTCGTCGCTTGCAAGAGCCAGGTCCGGCATGCGCCGCAATAGCTCCTCGAACATGATTCGCAGCTCGAGGCGCGCCAGGCTCGCGCCCAGGCAGTGGTGGGTCCCGTAGCCACCGAACGCCACGTGGTTGTTCGGCGTGCGCTCGACGTCGAAGACGTCCGGGTCGGGGAACGCGGCGGCATCGCGGTTGCCGGAAGCGTAGAGGAGCAGCAGGCGCTCGCCTTCGCGGATGCGCTGACCTCCGAGCTCGGCGTCTCGCGTCGCGGTTCGGTTCATGTTCTTGATGGGAGACACCCAGCGGAGCAGCTCTTCGACGGCGACGGGGATCTTGGCCGGGTCATCGATCAGCTTGCCGCGTTGGTCCGGGTGGGCGATCAGTGCCAGCGCCCCTTCGACGATCACGTGGCGCGTGGTCTCGTCGCCGCCCACCAGGATCAGCAGCGCCTCGTGCGCGATCTCGTCGTCGCTGAGCCCCTGGCCGTTGATCTCCGCGTGCACGAGCAGGGAGAGCAGGTCGTTCGTCGGGTTCTTCTTGCGGTCTGCGACGGCGCCCATCGCGTAGCTGAAGTACTCCGTACCCGCCTTCATCGCCGCTTCGCGGTCAGCGTCGGTCGCCGTGTTGGACGTCGCGCGAAGCATGGCCTCGGACCAGCGCAGCAGGGTCTCGAAGTCTTCGGGTGGCATGCCCAGCATGTCGCCGATCATGATCAGGGGCAGAGGGGCTGCGATGTCCCGCACGAACTCGCATTCGCCCCGTTCGCAGACTGCGTCGATGAGTCGGGTGCAGATCTTCCGGACTTTGGTCTCGTCGTCGCGCAGGCGTCGCGGCGTAAAGCCGCGGTTGACCAGGTTGCGGCGTCGCTTGTGCTCGGGATCGTCCATGTTGATCATCGATGGCACCCAGCTGTCCGGCCGCGAGCCCTTGCCCGAGCAGAAGACGTCCGGCTGCTTCGAGACGGCCATGATGTCGTCGTAGCGCGAGACCCCCCAGATCTGGTCGTGGGCGTCCCAATAGACCGGCGCGTGCGCTCGCATCCAGGCGTAGTGATCGAGCGGACGATCGACGTAGAAGGTGCCGTCGAGCAGTCGGATCTCGTCACGCGTGGGGTGGTCGGGCACGCCTTGCCTCCGTGGGGATTGGCTACGTTGGGTCGGACACGGTACGGCCGACGCCGGGAGCGCGCCATGGAGCACTGGGAGCTCGTCGCACGGGAAAGCGTTCGCGATCTGGTCGCCCGCTACAACGCGAATGGCGACGCCGGCCGCTTCGACGACGTGCTGGCGCTGTTCCACGCGGACGCCGTCATGGAGCTTCCGGACCGCACCTATCGGGGCGCATCGGAAATCCGCTCGATGTTCGAGCGTGCCTCCCAGCGCACCGGTTCCGGCGGCGGCGCGAGTGCGCGCTTCATCCGGCACTTCACGGCAACGCACCAGATCGATCTCCAGGGGCCCGGGCAAGCCAGCGGTCGCGCCTACTATCTGGTCCTGACGGATCGGGGCGTCGACCATTGGGGTCGCTACGTCGACCGCTACCGGGCAGAAGACGGTCGCTGGTATTTCGTGCAGCGGAAGGTGACCGTCGATGGCGCGGTTCCGGGGGGCTGGGGCGACTCCGCTTGAGGCGGCTGGGGTCCTGGGGTAACACCTGAAGCTCGAACCAAACGGGCCGTCGACGAAGGAAGGTTCCCGTGCAGCTCGAGCCCAGCGAGGAACAGGCGCTCCTTCGAGAAACGTTCTCGCAGCTCTTTGCCGTCGAGTCGAGTCCCGATCGCGTGCGTGCCGCGGAGCCTCTCGGCTTCGATCCCGCGCTCTGGAAGCAGCTCGCGGAAACGGGCGCCCTCGCCATCCGCGTACCCGAGACCGCGGGCGGTGCCGGCGCGAGCCTGCTGGACGCCGTCATCCTGGCCGAGGAGGCGGGCCGCAAGCTGGCCGCCGCGCCGCTCGTCGACGCGATCGTCGCGGCGCGCGCCCTGGCGGCCTGCCCGGGCGACGTCGCACGCGACTGGCTCGAGCGCGCCCTGTCCGGGGCTGCCGTGGTCTCCTTCGCATTGCATGATTTCGCGCGAACGCCGTCCCAGTGGGTGAGTGGCGGGGCGGTCGCCGATGCGGTCGTGGCGCGTCGCGGGGACGACCTCGTGCTCTGTGTGTGGCCCCAGCCGCGCTGTGACCCGCCGCGCAACCTCGGATCCGACCCCATCGCTTGCTGGCAGGTCGTAGGCGAGGCGCAGGCCGCACCGGAGCAGACAGGGGCGGCCCAGGCGACGGTCGGCTGTGAGTGCGTCGTACTCGCTTCCGGTGCACCCGCCCGGGACATCCTCTCGGCCGCGCGGGAAGAGTGGAAGCTGCTGATGGCCGCCGCACTCGCGGGCCTCGCGCGCGAGTCCCTCGAGATCGCGGCGCGTTATGCGGGTGAGCGGGTCCAGTTCGACCGGCCCATCGCGACCTTCCAGGGCGTCGCGCATCCGTTGGCGGACTCGGTTGCCGACGTCGAGGGCGCCCGCCTGCTCGTCTGGCGGACGATCTGGGCCATCGCGAACGGGCGCGCCGAGGCCGGAGCCATGATCTCCATGTGCTTCGTGTGGGCTGCCGAAGCGGCGACTCGCGCGGTCGCGCGCGCGCTCCACACCCACGGTGGTTACGGCCTGTCGCTCGAGTACGACATCCAGCTGTATCACCGCCGCGGGAAGTCCCTGCCGCTGCCCTTCGGCGACCCCCAGTCCGAGCTTCAGGTGGTCGCCGATCGGCTCTGGGGCGAGCCCGTTGAGCCTGTGGTGCTGCCCGACCCGGGCGAGATCCATCTCGACTATGGGCTGGGCGCCGACGCCGAAGCGTTCGCGCAGACCGCCCGGCGCTTCTTCGAAGACAACCTGACGGACGAGATCGCCGCCCACCGCCACTTCGCCTGGGAGGGTCATCACCCTGGCTTCCAGGCCAAGCTCGCCGAAGCGGGGTTGTTGTATCCCGGCTGGCCCAGCGAGTACGGCGGGCAGGATCGCGGTCCCTACGAGATGGCCGCGCTGGCCCGGGTCTTCGATGAGTTCGGTTGGACCCGCTACGCGATCACGACCACAGGCATGGTTGCCCAGACGATCATGCGCTTCGGGAGCGAGGAGCTGAAGCAGGAAGTGCTCCAGCGCATCGCGCGGGGCGACGCGATCTCGAGCCTCGGCTACACGGAGCCCTCGTCGGGGTCGGACGTTGCCGCCGCGCAGACCCGCGCGGTCCGCGACGGGGACGAGTGGCTGATCAACGGCCAGAAGATGTTCACGAGCGGCGCCGACCTGGCGCAGTACGTCTTCCTGCTGACTCGAACCAACTCGGACGTCGCGAAGCACAAGGGTCTCACCATGTTCATGGTGCCCCTCGACCTGCCGGGGATCGAGATCCAACCCGTTCACACGCTGTCGGACGAGCGCACCAACTGCACCTACTACACCGACCTGCGGCTGCCGGATCGCTATCGCGTGGGCGCGGTGGACGGCGGCTGGTCGGTGGTCGCGTACGCGCTCGAACTCGAGCACGGCGGGGGTGGTGCGGGCACGATGCGGCGGCTGCTGGCCGGCGCTGTCGAGTGGGCGCGTGAGGAGCGACCCGGCCGCGGCGTCCCGCTCACGGACCCGGTCGCCCGCGCGCGGCTGGCCCGCGTCGCGGTTCACACCGAAGTGGTCGAGGCGATCTCTGCCCGCACACTCTTCGTGGGCGCCGAGGGAATCGACGACGCAGCCCTCGGCCCGCTGTCGAAGTTCTTCTCGACGGATCGCTTCATCGAAGACGCCACGGACCTGATGGACCTCTGCGCGCCCGATTCGCTCCTGCGTGGGCCCGAGAACGGCTTTGCGAAGGGGGCCTCTGCGGTGGAGTTCGCGTATCGCCTGTCGACGGCGACCGCCATCTACGGCGGCACCAGTGAGATCATGAAGAGCATCGTCGCCCAGGCGAACCTGGGCATGCCGCGCAGTCGCAGCTGACCGCGCAGGGAGAGCCTGATGTCCGAGCCCGAAGAACGCTTCATCCAGTACGAAACCGACGGTGCCGTCGCGACGGTCATCCTCGATCGACCGGAAGCGCGCAACGCCCAGCATCCGCCGTTCCTCGCCCAGTTCGACGAGGCCCTGCGCGAGGCCACGGACGACAAGGAGGTCCGCGTCATCGTCGTGAAGGCGAATGGACCGCACTGGTCGGCGGGGCACGACATCAGCCCGGCCTCGGCCCGCCACTTCAAGGACGTCATGGATCCCAGCACGGGCATCCATTCCCATTACGGTTGGGAGCAGACGCACTATCTCGAGATGACCAAGCGCTGGCGTGATCTGCCGAAGCCCACCCTGGCGGCGGTGCACGGCAAGTGCATCGCAGGCGGCTTGATGCTGTGCTGGCCCATGGACCTGATCATGGCGGCGGACGACGCGCTCTTCAGTGATCCGGTCCTGCGCATGGGGGTTGGAGGCGTCGAGTACTTCGCGCATCCCTGGGAGCTGGGGGCCCGGAAGGCCAAGGAGTTCCTCTTCACGGGAGAGTTCATCGACGCGCAGGAGGCCTACCGCCTGGGCATGGTGAACCACGTGGTGCCCCGCGCCGAACTCGAGGCGAAGACCTACGAGCTCGCCGGCAAGATCGCCAAGATGGACCCCTTCGGTCTGCGGATGGCCAAGCAGTCGGTCAATCGCACCCTCGACCAGATGGGACAGTGGAACGCGATGCAGGCGGTCTTCGACATGCACCACCTGGCCCACGCGCAGTCGCGCATCCTGAACGAAGGCAACTCGATCCAGGGGCAGACCATCGACTCGATGAAGGCGGCGAGCTGAGCGGCGGGTCAGCCGAGGGCGTCTGCGACCCAAGCGCGGAAGCGCCGCACCCCTTCCTCGTACGGGGAGAGCGGCCCCATGACTGCGAAGCGGCTCTGCAGGCCTTCGAAGGTGCGTCGGTTCATGCCGACGTCCTCGGCATTGATCGCGTCCACCACAGCGAGCTGGCTCTCGGCGAGCCCGTCCTGGCCGGCAAGCTCGGGGACGACGAGTAGCTCGATGTCGATGTCCACCTGGTCGTGGGACGGGATCTCGAGGCGGAACCACGTCACCGCTGCCGGCCGCACGATGGCGAACAGGTGGGTCGGATAGACGGAGGGAACGGCGAAGGGCTCGAGCCCTGCAAGTGCGGGCTCGTGCTCGATGGCGCTCCAGGCTTCGCCGTGGTTGTCGACCTCGTGGATCTGCTGGTAGGGGTAGGGGGCCTGGAGGCTCTCCGGATGCGTGCCGGCGTGGTGGTAGGACTCGATGAAGTTCTCGACCACGATCTTCCAGTTGACGGCCTGCTGGCAGCGTGTGCGGCCGATGCGGACGAGCCGCTCGAGATAGGCGCCGGGGTAGGTCTTCTCGAGATGGGGCAGGGCCTCGAGCAACGGCGGTGCCTCGCGGTCGAGGTGGACGAACACCCAGCCGCCCCAGGTATCGACGGCGAGCTCGGGCAGGGCGTGCGCAGCCCGTTCGAAGCCGGCGACGTCGTCCATGCCCGGGCTGCCGACGAGACGTCCTCGTAGATCGTAGGTCCACAGGTGGTACGGGCACTGCAAGGCGTTGGCGCGCCCGCAGCCTTCGACGAGGGTCGTGCCACGGTGTCGGCACACGTTCGAGAACGCCCGCAGCGCGCCGTCCTTGCCGCGAGTGGCGACGATGGGCTCGCCCGCATGGCGGAAGCTCACGAAGTCGCCCGGCTGCGCGAGGTCTTCGCAGCGCGCGACCGATACCCAGCTCGCCCACAACACCTTCTCCTGTTCCCGACGGTGATGATCGGCGCTGGCGTAGTGCGCGGGTGTCAGGTCGCTGGGAGGCATTCGGGGCTGTTTAGCACCTCGTCACCTGCACGCAGACTGCGTGTCCGAGTCGGACCGACCACCCTGGGGATGGAATCGACACAGCTACTCGACCCCCGCCAGGGGTAGACTCCTTCTCGAACGCACGGGATGCCCGCCATGAGCCGCGAACGACTGATCGAGATGACGCGCCACAGCATCGAGCACGCGAAGGCGGGCACCCTCGAGCAGGAGCCGGACGTCTTCCGCGTGCCCGCTTCGAACTACACCGATCCCGAGCGCTGGCGGCGCGAGATGGACGGGATCTTCAAGCGTCTGCCTCTGGTGCTGGCAACCACGGCAGAGCTTCGCGAGCCGGGCAGCTACAAGGCCATGCAGGTGCTCGGCGTGCCGGTGCTGATCGCCCGGGCGCCCGACGGCGCGCTGCGGACGTTCGTCAACATGTGCAGTCACCGGGGCGCCGTCATCATGCCCGAGGGCAACGGCAAGGCGCGACGCTTCATCTGCCCGTATCACGCCTGGACCTACGACGAGAAGGGTGCGCTGGTCGGCATCCTGTCCGCCAAGGACTTCGGCGAAGTCGACAAGTCCTGCCTGGGACTGACCGCCTTGCCCGTCGCCGAGCGTGCCGGCCTGGTGTGGGTGTGTGTCGACCCGGAATCGAAGCTCGACATCGATACCTTCCTGTGCGGCTACGACGAGATGCTCGCGCACTTCGGGTTCGCCGACTGGCACGTCGTGTCGCGTCGGCAGGTCGACGGGCCGAACTGGAAGATCGCCTACGACGGCTACCTCGATCTCTACCATCTGCCGATCCTGCACAAGGACACCTTCGGTCCGAACTTCCCGAACCAGGCCCACTACTACGCCTGGGGGCCGCACCAGCGCGTGTCTTCGCCTCATCCCGGACTGGTGGCCCTCGCCGACCAACCGGAGGACGCCTGGCCGGAGACCGTCCTGACCGGAGGCGTGTGGACGATCTTCCCGCATGTCTCCATCGCGACCTTCGACGTCGGGGGGCGTGGCGTTCTCCTGTCCCAGCTCTTCCCCGGCGAAACGCCGCTGTCGAGCGTGACGGTGCAGACCTACCTGATGGCCGAAGAGCCTTCCGACGAGCAGCGCGAGGCCGCCGAGAAGCAGGTGGACCTGCTCGAGTACGTGGTGCGCGAAGAGGACTATGCGACGGGCTTGCGCCAGCAGCGCGCGCTCCTCACCGGGGTCCGCAAGGAGCTTCTCTTCGGTCGCAACGAGGGCGGGGGGCACCGCTTCCATCGCTGGGTCGAACGGCTGATCGCGGCGTCCGACGACGAGCTGGCCGGGCTCTTCGAGGCGGGAGAGAGCGCGATCGTCCCGCGTTAGACTCCGCCCATGCTGGTTCATCGTGGGTTCGTTGCGGGGCTGCTCGCGCTCGGGACGGCAGTCGCTTCGGGGATGTCGGCCGCGCCCGTGTGGAGCGAGCCGGGGCTACTGGATCCCGTCTACGTCTTCTATCCCCGAGGTTCGTGCCGCGAAGAACGGATCGAGCTCGAGATCTGGGATCGCGAGGCGGAGCAGTGGGGGCGCCATCCGCGGCATCCGGAAGTGCCGGTCGAGAGCTGCCAGCTCGAAGACGCGGGCGTCCTGCTGCAGGAGCTGCGCTGGCGCTGCATCGAGACCCGACCGGTCGACGTGCCGGCGACCTGGGTGGTGGGGCTCGACGTCTTCAATCCCCGAGTGATGGAACGCTGCGCGGTGGACGCGCCCGTCGCCCAGGGCGGCCTCGAGATCGAGATCACGTCGCCGGTTCCCGGTACCATCGTGCGCGGCGACGTCCCACGTACCGCGCTCGAGGGCAGCGTTCACATCGGCGGGGCGAAGGGCGCCCGCTACGACCTCGTGATCGCACTCGACGTGTCCCAGGACACAGGGCCCCGGCAGGGGACCCCGGACGTCTTCACGGCGGAGGTCGATGCCGCGCGCTCGCTGATCGACCAGCTGCGGCACCGGCTCGGCGCCGTGCGGATCGGGATCGTGACCTTCCCGAACCTACGGATGGCGCGGAACGATCCGGGTGGCACTGGCGCGCGCCGCGAGATCGCCCTGACCGACGATCCGTACGCACTCGATCGCGCGATCCGGGCGATCCGCGCCCGGGGGCCGGGTAGCTTCCAGAGCTTCTCGTCGGGCTTTCCGTTCGCCGTCGCCGAGCTGCTCGGCGAGAATGCGGGCTCTGGTGCCCGGGACGACGCGCGCAAGGTGCTGGTCCTCGCGGCAGACGGGCGCAGCGACGTCCCCTTCGGCCCCGGTGCCGGGGAGCTACCGCGCTTCGTCGCGAAGACGCGTGCGGCCGCGGAGAAGGCAGCGGCCGCCGACGTGGAGATGCACTTCTTCGCCCTCGCCGGCATCGCCGGCGACGCGCCAGCCTTTGCCCAGGAGGCGGGGGCAAGCTTTCGGCGTGTACCGGAGCCGCGTCTCGGGACCACCTTCCTGCGGCTGGTGTCGCTGCCCTATGTGAGCGACGTCAAGGTGACGGATCTCCGCACGGGGAAGCCGCTCGCGGACCTACGCCTCGAGGCGGACGGAGCCTTCCGCGCGACCCTGCCCGTCGAGCGTGGCGCCAACCGCGTACTGGTCGAAGCCGTGGGCTCCGAAGGCCAGCGCGGCCAGCGGGAGGTGGTCGTCGACTTCGACGACAGCCTGATCCAGGAGGCGCTGCTGGCCGCCGAACGCGAACGCATCCGGAAGATCCGCGAGCTGCAGGGCAGGGTCGAGATCACGCCGGAGGAATCCGAGCTCCGTCGACCCTGAGTTCTGCGTTGCGCTCCTCGTTCGGCAGGCCGACGATCCGGGCCGGAGGAACACGCCGTGCAGCTCTCAGACATCGACTACTTCATCAGCATCGTCACCTTCGTCTTGATGCTGGTGATGTTCTTCGCACCGCCCCTGGTGCTCGGTCTCCTGTATTGGGCGGACCGACGCCAGACCCAGCACGCGGTGCTCCGAAACTTTCCGATCCTGGGGCGGCTGCGCTACCTGCTCGAGCACATCGGCCCCGAGTTCCGCCAGTACCTCTTCGACGGGGACCTCGACGGCAAGCCGTTCTCCCGGGAGGGCTACCGGTCGATCGTCTACGCGGGCAAGTACATGAAGACCATGATCTCGTTCGGGTCGAAGCGGGACTTCGACGCGCCGGGCTGGTACATCCGCAACGCGATGCTCCCGACCCTGATGGACGACATCGGCGTCGACGGTCAAGCCCGCATTCGCACCCGTCGCTACAAGATCCACGACGAGGGACTCTTCTCCCGACGCGAGGCCATGGAAGACGTGGAGGTCGCCCCCTGGACGCTGACGGACGACTTCGCGATCACACACGGGGCTGATCTGCCGCATCCCTGGGTCATGCGTGGGCTCGTCGGCATGAGCGCGATGTCTTACGGGGCCATGGGGCGCAACGCCATCGAGGCCTACGGCTATGGGTTGTCGGACGCCACCGGCAGCTGGCTGAACACGGGGGAGGGGGGTCTTTCCGATCACCACCTGGTGGGCGGGGGCGATGTGGTGTTCCAGATCGGGCCCGGGCTCTTCGGCGTGCGGGGCCCCGATGGCAGCTGGGACTGGGATCTCTTCCGTGAGCGCGCGGCGGTGCCCCAGGTGAAGGGCTTCGAGCTGAAGTTCCACCAGGGCGCGAAGATCCGCGGTGGGCACGTGGAAGGTGCCAAGGTCACGCCCGAGATCGCGGCCATCCGGGGGGTACCCGTCGGCAAGCCGATCGACTCGCCCAATCGCTTCCCGGGCTTTCGCACCTTGGACGATGTCCTCGACCACGTGGCGAGGATGCGCGCCGAAGGCGGCAAGCCCGTGGGCGTGAAGATCGTCGTGGGCGGGCCCGGCTTTCTCGACGAGTTCGCGGCGGCGATCGCCGCGCGCGGCAACGGCCCGGACTGGATTGCGGTGGACGGGGGCGAGGGCGGCTCGGGCGCCACCTACCAGGAGATGGCGGACAGCATGGGCCTACCGATCGCGTCAGGCATCGTGACCGTGGACGATGCCCTGCGGAAGTACGGCATCCGGGATCGCGTGCGGATCATCGCGTCGGGCAAGCTCACGTCCCCGGACCGCATCGCCCTGGCCCTGGCGCTGGGAGCCGACGCCGTCGCGATCGCGCGCGGCCTCATGATTTCCGTGGGCTGCATCCAGGCGCAGAAGTGCCACTCGAACGAGTGCCCGGTCGGCGTCGCGACCACGGACGAGGGTCTGATGGGCGCGTTGGTGGTGGCGGAGAAGCGTTGGCGGGTACTCAACTACATCGTCACCCTGCGCGCCGCGCTGGCCTCCTTGACGGCAGCAGCCGGGCTGGTTTCGCCGACCCAGTTCGAGCGCCGCCACGCCATCTATCGTGACGACTTCGGTCGCATCTACGCAGGCGACGAGCTCTTCCCGTATCCCGATCCGGCCGCGGCGGCGGTCGCTGAGCCGGTGTCGGCGGCGCGCTGAGACCGACCCGGCTCGAGAGTCCCCTGGGTCAGGAACGCCCGCTCACGAGCCGCCCCATCGGTTGCAGGGGCGGTCCGTCGCCTGGCAGATCGATGCGCGGCCCGAGGTCGACGAAGCCGTAGCGTCGGTAGAAGCTGAGATTGCGCGGGTTCGAGGACTCGAGGTAGATGGGCACCTCTTCCTGGTCGGCACGGGCCAGGAAGGGTTCGAGCAGGCGTGCGCCGATTCCCCGAGCGCGATTGCCTCGGCGCGCGGCGATGGCGTTCAGGTAGTAGTGCTCGCCGGGCGGCGCCGGCACGGCGGCGATGCCGCCGAGCACCAGGCCGGTACGGTCGCCGTTGTACTTCTGCACGAGGGCGAGCAAGGGGGCGGCGCTCTCGCCGTCGACGCCCGGCGCCTCGGGAGACGCCCACAGCGCCGCGCCGTCGTCGGCCTCGACCACCAGGACGGCGTGTTCGCCGTAGTGGTCCAGCCAGAACCGGAACCAGGCGTCGATGGCCTCGGCCCGGGTCGACTCATCCTCGAAGATCCAGGCGAGGACCGGGTTGTCGAAGAAGCCGTCCACCAGCACGGCGATACCAGCGTCGCGATCCGGGGCTGTCATCGAGGTCAGGCTCGCAGCCGGGGAGGAGCGGGACAAGCGCCAATCGGCGGGAGCGCGGAGATCCAATTTCTCATGCCGTCACCCCTTCAGATCTCCTGGCCTCGCCCCCGCGGCTTCCGCACGAATGGCGCGGCTACGAGGACTCCAGCGGGCAGCAGCATCAAGCCGTAGAGGCCGGGTGCATATGAGCCGAAGGCGTCCTTGGCCACCGCCAACGCGCTCGGGCCCAGGGCACTTGCGAGCACCAGACACATCATGAGCATGCCCTGGATGGCGCCGAGATGGGTGCGGCCAAAGTACGCGGGCAGGGCCGCGACGGTGAGTGGGCCGTAGAACGACGAGGCGACCCCCCACCCGCCGATGGCGACGATTCGCAACAGGGGGTCCGCCAGGTTGGCGACGCCGGCGAACATGACGAGCTGTCCGACCATCATCACCATCATGAGCCGCGGGATCGGGTAGCGGTCCACGGCGGCGCCGGCGAGAAAGCCGAGGCTCGCACTGACGACGGCGATGGGTACGAAAATCGCGACGGCGGCGACTTCGCCGAGTCCCGCCTCCGCGCCGATGTCGACGATGTGGAAGGTGATGCCGGTACCGACCAGGGCCTGGTTGCCGATGCCCAGGGTGACGAGCCAGAAGGCGCCGGTCCGCAGCGCCTCGCCGCGGGTGAAGTCGCCGGAAGCGACGGAAGCCCCGGAAGCGACGGGGGCCGAGGCGTCCGACGTCTGCTCCTTGGCGGGGCTCGGGGCCGGGTCCCTCCGCGCGGCACGGCCGTCGGGGTGCAGTCCGCACTCCTCGGGATTGTCCCGGAAGCTGAGCCAACCGATGCCGGCCATGCCGATCGCGACGACCAGCGCCATCTCGGTCCACGCGCCCCGCCAGCCCGCGCGCGCGATCCAGACCGACAGCAGTAGCGGGGCGCCGGCAAACGCGAAGTTCACCACTGGTCCCGAGATCGCGCTCACGAGGCCGCGACGACGGTCGAACCACTGGGCCTGCATGTTGCGCGAGACGAGGGTCAGCATGCCCTGGCCCGTGAAGCGGACGAACAGGAAACCGAGGGCCAGTGCGAGCCAGGCGGCATCCTTGGCGTCGAGCCAACCGCCTGCGCGGGCGACGTCCGCTGCCAGGCGGTCGACGTTGGCGAGGTAGACGAGGGTCCCGGCCAGGCCGAAGCAGATCGTCACGATCAACCGCCGCGCGCCGAAGCGATCGAGCAGGGTGCCTCCGTACGGAAGCAGCAAGCCGCTCGCGACCGTGCCCAACAGATAGGCGTTGCTGAGCTCGAGACGCGAAAGCCCCGTGGCGTCGATCAGGTGATCGGTAAACACCGACACGCCCATGGTTTGACCGGGCATGCTCATGACGATGCCGAGGGTCGACACGCCCAGGATTACCCACCCGTAGAAGAAGGGCAGACCGGCGGGCCGGAAGGGGAAATCGGGTCGCATCAGCCCTCTGGGTCCGTGTCGTGCCAGGCGCCCTCTGGACGCCAGAGGCTGCGGCAATCCCGCGGGATCCGGGCGCGGAGCCTAGCGGACTCCAGGGCGGTCGAAGGGGCCCGACACTTTCTCGGGTCGAACTGGGATTTGTGATTGTTTTCCCAATCGGAATTCTGAAAGAATGGGGCCGAACCAGCCGGGTCGCGGTCGCGCGGCTCGATCAGCCGAACCCCAGGAGCGCCTCATGACACTCGCCAGAATCGCCATCGCACTCGCTTGCCTCTTCATCGCAACGCCCGCGCTTGCCAACCTCGGCCTCGAGGGTCGGGTCTACTGCGACGTCAATGAGAACGGACAAACCGACATCGGCACCGATCTGCTGCTCGATGGCGTCGTGGTGGACGTCGAAGGTGACCTGGGCTTCTCCGGATCCGCGACCAGCGGCGCCAACCCCGCATTCCCGGGTTACTACTCGCTCGCGCTCTCACTCGAGGTGCCGCAGACCTATACCGCCCGGGTCGACGAGTCGACGCTTCCCGGCGGCGGGACGGTGATCCAGCCGGTGACCGGTGAGTATGGCTTCACCGCGACCTTCGTCGGTCAGCTCTTCCGGTCGGACTTCCTCGTGGACAGCTCCGCCTGTCGCGACGCGCCCGAAGGCGCGTGCTGGCTGACCGCGGGTGGCGTCAAGTTCAACCGCATCATGGACATGGCGGTCGCCGAGCACGGCCCCCAGCACAACTTTGGCGGCAACGTCTTTCCGAGCTGCGATCCGGACCCGGGCAACGGCGGCCAGTGGAACCATCTCGATCATCCCAACCGGCTCCACTTCCAGGGCTTCGACATCCATACGGTGTCCTGCGGCAACGTGCCCGGGATCGAAGAGGGGTCCGAGTCTCCGGTCACGCCCTTCAACTACATCGAGTTCGAAGGCACCGGTCGCTTGCAGGGCATCAAGGGCAACAAGCTGGGGCCCGTGGACGTGAGCTTCTTCGCCCGCGCCGAGGACCGCAACGAGCCCGGAAACGAGAACGCCGCCGCGGGAGAGGATATCGACCGCTACTACATCCACGTCTACTCGGACCCGGGCAACCCGTTCGGCACGACCCTGCTGCTCGTCGACGGGGACGGCAACGCCGAGACCGTGGACCCGGTGACGATCACCGGCGGCAACCTGCAGCTGCACGCATCGAGCTGCGAGGAGTAGCTCCAGCGCCAAACCGAGATCGGCCCGAGCCCCCGGCGCCCCCGCGCCGGGGGCTCTTCGTTGGGGTCACGGGATCGGGTGGACGTGGACCTGGATCTCGACTCCCCGCTCGCCGCGGAGAGCCGGATGAAGGTTCGGAAGTAGTTCGCCCGTGTTGAGCGATCGCTCGACCTCTGCGGGGATGCGCAGGATCTCAGGCTCCATCGTTCCTCCAGCCGTCCGGGGCGCCGAGCGAGGTGCGTGCGTTGAGCTCGGCAACGGAGAAGCCAGCCAACTGCTTGTACTGGTCGGCGATGGACTCGAGCTCGTCCGCACGGATCACGTCTTCGAGACGCTCGAAGCCGTCCGGTGCGCGCTCTTCGACCAGCTGCATCGGGAGCTCCGGCCCCATGCCCCGGTTGGCGGTCACGATCTTCGCGGTGACGGGACGCCGCGCCTCCTCGTAGCGGCGCAAGCCCGCTTCGGGATCGTCGGGGTAGGCGAGCAGGCAGCCGGTCAGCGTGCGCGCGTCGAGCACGGCCTGCGACGCGCCGTTCGAGCCGATGGGGTACATCGGATGGGCGGCGTCTCCGAGCAGGGTCACGCGGCCGTGGGTCCAGCGGGGCAGGGGGTCCCGGTCGACCATGGGGTAGACCCAGACGGCCTCTGCGGCGCGGATCACTTCCGGAACGTCCAGCCAGTCGAAGCGCCAGTCCTCGAAGAGCGGCAGGAAGTCTCCCGGGTCGGCGCGCCGGGTCCAGTCTTCCCGTTCGTCGAGGGTCGTCGCCTCGACCCGTCGTTCTGCAACGAAGTTGATCCGATGCCGGCCCGGCGACGTGCCGGCGTGGGAGATGGGGTAGCAGACGAACTTCCGCTGTGGATGTCCCGCCATCACCATCGTGTGGCCGTCGAGGTACGCCGGCGCCTCCGCGACGCCGCGCCACATGATGGCCCCGTTCCAGCAGGGCGGGCCTTCGTCCGGGTAGAACTGCTGTCGCACCGCCGAGTGGATCCCGTCGGCGGCCACGGCCAGGCGACCGGTGGCGTCGGGAAGTGGATCGCCGTCCGGCGACTCGAGAGAGACCCGCACCCCGTCCCCTTCGGTCGCGGCGTGCCGCACGCGGTGCCCCAGCTGGATGCGATCGGCTCCGATGCGTTCCCTCGCCGCCTCCAGCAGCAGCATCTGGAGGGCGCCCCGGTGGATCGAGATCTGGGGCCAGCGATAGCCCGCCGCCAGCCCGCGCGGCTCCGACCAGATGCGCTCGCCCCGCTTGGTGCAGTACATCAGCTCGCGGCAGGCGACGCCGAGAGCACGAAGTCGGGGTAGGAGACCCAGCTCTTCGAACTCGCGTACGGCGTGGGGCAGGACATTGATGCCGACCCCGAGCGGCTCGATCTTCGGCACGGCCTCGAAGACGCGCACGGGGAGCCCCGCCTGATGGAGGCTCAACGCCGTCGTCAACCCCCCGATCCCGGCACCCGCGATCACGATTTCTTCGCGCATGCGAGGTTGACTACCAGATGCGGGATGCGCTGTCCCGTCGCGTTGCGGACATCGGCCCCCGCGCCGGAAAGAGAGCAAGAAGTTCTTGGCACAGAAGGAGGCAAACGCCCGGCCGACTTGTAGAATGCGGCCCGGGTCTTGCGCAGACTTTACCGGTGGGATGAAGCGGCGCCGAGGCCGAGGAGAATCGAGCACGATGGCAGCTCACGGCATCCGGTTTCGCCCCCTGTTCACGGCAGGGCTGACTCTGATCGCGGGGGTTCTGTTCGCGACCAGCGCCGGAGGCAAGGGCCCCGGGACAACGGGTACGCCGGGCTCGCCCAGCGCCACCTCGACGATCAGCGGAGAGCAGCTGCCGGCCCCCGATCCGAAGTTCGGCGGCGTGATCGAAAACGACGCCCTGAATTCCAAGGCATGGTGGGCGCCTCGGGTCGTCCCTCCCAAGAAGGCTCCCAACATCCTGCTGATCATGACCGACGACTCGGGCTTCGGCGTGCCCGGCACCTTCGGCGGAGTGATTCCGACCCCGACCATGGATCGCGTCGCGAACGAGGGGCTGCGATACAACAACATCCACTCGACGGCGCTGTGCTCCCCGACGCGCGCCGCGCTGATCACCGGGCGCAACCATCACTCGGCCGGCTTCGGCGTGATCTCGGAACAGGCGACCGGTTTCCCCGGCTACAACAGCATCATCGCCAAGGACAAGGCGACCATCGGTCGCATCCTGCTGGACAACGGTTACGCCACCTCGTGGTTCGGCAAGAATCACAACACCCCGGCCTTCGCCGCCAGCCAGGTCGGTCCCTTCGATCAATGGCCCACCGGAATGGGCTTCGAGTACTTCTACGGCTTCGTGGGTGGCGACGCGAACCAATGGCAGCCGAACCTGTTCCGCAACACGACGCAGATCTATCCCTTCGAAGGCAAGCCCGGCTGGAATCTGATCACGGGCATGGCCGACGATGCCATCGACTATCTGAATCGGATCAACCAGATCGATCCCAGCAAGCCGTTCTTCCTGCACTACGTCCCCGGGGCCACCCACGCTCCGCACCATCCCACGAAGGAGTGGGTCGAGAAGATCCAGGCGCTCCACCTGTTCGACGAGGGCTACAACGAGCTGCAGAAGACGATCTTCGAGAACCAGAAGCGTCTGGGCGTGATTCCGGCTGACACGAAGATGGCGCCCTGGCCCAACGACGTCTTGAAGCCGTGGAACGAGCTGACGGCCGAGGAGAAGAAGCTCTTCATCCGCCAGGTCGAGGTCTTCGCCGCCTACGCGGCCTACAACGACCACGAAATCGGCCGCGTGATCCAGGCCGTCGAGGACATGGGCAAGCTCGACGACACGATCATCATCTACATCAATGGCGACAACGGAACCAGCGCCGAAGGCGGTCCGCTGGGAACGCCGAACGAGGTGGCGTTCTTCAATGGCGTCAACGAGATGCCCATCGACGTACAGATGAAGTGGTACGACGTCTGGGGCACCGAGCAAACCTACAACCACATGTCGGCGGGCTGGTCGTGGGCCTTCGATGCGCCCTTTACCTGGTTCAAGCAGAATGCGTCGAAGCTCGGCGGCATCCGCCAGGGCATGGTGATCTCGTGGCCCGGACACATCCAGGACAAGGGCGGGCTTCGCGAGCAGTTCATGCACGTCATCGACGTCGTGCCGACCCTGCTCGAGGTCACGGGCATCCCGGCACCGGAAGACGTGGACGGCATCGAGCAGGCGCCCGTCGAAGGCACGAGCTTCGCGTATACCTTCGACGAGAAGAACGCCAAGGTACCGTCCCGGCACGAGACCCAGTACTTCGAGATGATGGGCCAGTGGGCCCTGTACCACGAAGGCTGGCTGCTGAGCACCCAGGTGAACCGGGCGCCGTGGCAGGCGTTTGGTAAGGCGAACCCCGATCCGCTCAACAACCAGGTCTTCGAGCTCTACGACCTCACCACCGACTTCAGCCAGTCCCAGAACATCGCGGACAAGCACCCGGGCAAGGTGAAGGAGCTGCGGAAGAAGTTCGTCGCGGAAGCGAAGAAGTACCAGGTCTTCCCGCTCGACGCGTCCGTCGCAGCCCGCGTCGTGGCGCCGCGCCCGAACATCACCGCTGGGCGCACGGAGTTCGTCTACAAGCACCCGATGGTCGGCCTGCCCCAGGGCGACTCGCCGTTCCTGCTCGACAGCTCCTACACGATCACGGCGGACATCACCGTTCCCAAGGGCGGCGCCGAAGGCATGATCCTGACCTCAGGTGGCCGCTTCGCCGGCTACGGCTTCTATCTCTTGAAAGGCAAGCCCGTCTTCCTCTGGAACCTGATCGATCTGGAGCGGATCAAGTGGGAGGGCCCCGACGCGCTGAAGCCGGGGAAGCACACCCTCGAGTTCGACTTCGACTACGAAGGGCTGGGCGTGGGCACGCTGGCATTCAACGACATGAGCGGCCTCGGCCGTCCCGGCACCGGCACGCTCAAGGTGGACGGCAAGGTCGTCGCCACGAAGAAGATGGCGAAGACCCTGCCCATGATCCTGCAATGGGACGAGAGCTTCGATATCGGGTCGGACACCCTGACGGGCGTCAACGACGCCGACTACGAGCCCCCGTTTCCGCTGACCGCCAAGCTCGACAAGCTGACCATCCAGGTGGATCGTCCGCAGTTGTCGCCCGCCGACATCAAGAAGCTCGAGGCTGCGAGAAGGAACAACAAGGCCAGCGAGTAGGGGCGTCGCGCGGGCGCCAACCGGCCCTCGGCTCAAGCGCTCTCGGGCGCGTCGGCCAGCAGTGGGATCGGGCGCCAGGCGATGCGCTTCGCGCGCGCCGGTGACAGGCCGAGCATGCGGAGCTGATGCTCGGCCAGCTTGGAGCCGGCCTCGGGCCCGACCTCGCCATCGAGCCGCAGCAGCACGGCCGTCACGACCATCGACGTGAACACGTCGACGAAGAGATCGTCGACTTCGATCTTGAAGACCCCGTCGCGCACGCCGCGTTCCAGATCCGCCCGCGCGAAGGCCGAGACCTCCCGGCGCAGCTCGGCGAGGGACCAGATGCTGCGGACCCAGGCCCGCCCCCAGTCCGGGTCCCGAACGGCCAGCTCGATGCTTTGCCGGGTGCCGAAGCTGACACGCTCGGCCGCGTCGTCGATGTCGCTCATGGCGTCGTGGATTCGCTGCCCCAGCTCGCGCGCGATTCCGAAGGCCACGGCCGTGACGATCTCTCCCTTGTCTCGGAAGTGGTTGTAGAAGGTGCCGTTGGAGACGTCCGCGGTGTGCGCGATCGCGTTCACCGACGCGGCCTCGATGCCCTCTCGGGCGAAGGACTCCACGGCGGCGTCCATCAGGCGCGCCCGCGTGCGGACCCGCTTTCCGCGGCCCTGCACGCGACTGGCGAAGACACCGATCATGACGTTCTCCATGTTGGAATTGACAGACTTCCCAATATTGGGATATATCCCAGATCATGACAACCCTCCGGTCCCGATTCTCGACCCTGTCGCTTTCCGCGATCCTGAGCGCCGCGGCGGCTGCCGCGGCCCCGGCTTCCACCGACCTGGCGCGCTGTCTCGACGCCGCGGCCCTGCCTCGCGTCGTCCGGGTCGTCCCGGGCGTCGAGGTGGACGGCCTGGTTGGCGCGGCACCCGTCTACGCACGCGTGGTTCAGCATGCGGACGGCGTACCCACGGCGGTCTCTCCGATCGGGCCCGCGGAGCTGCCCCTCGACGACGTGCTGACGCTCGCCAGCAGCGCCCCCGCATCCAAGGCGCCTGTCTGGGCCATCGAAGACGCGTCGACCCAGGTTTGCTCGCCCGTACCCCTCAGCCAGCGCGAGATCGACGGGGAGACCCGCGTCGTCGTTGCGGCGGGACTCAACTACGCGGCCCACGCCGAAGAGGCCGGCGGCGGTGACGTCTTCCTGTTTCCGAAGCCGGTCGAGCCGGGCGCCCCCTACGCCGCGGTCCTTCGGCCAGAGGGCGTGAGCCTGCTCGACTACGAAGTCGAGCTCGCCTTCGTATTGCTCGAAGACGTGGACCTCGCCTCGCTCCCCTCCCGCAAAGCGCTGCTCGCCCGCAGCGCCTTCTTCGTGTCCAACGACCTGACCGACCGGGAGCCGATCATCGTCCGCAACGCGTTCTTCGGTCCCGGCACCGGCTTCGTCGAAGCCAAGGGCCAGTCCGGCTTCCTGCCGGCGGGACCGTGGATGGTCCGCGGTACGGAGCTCTTCGCTGCGCTCGAACGCTGCGGCGGCGACGGTCTCGGGCTGCGGCTCGAGGTCGACGAGGGCAGGGGCTTCGAAGTGCGTCAGGACGCCTCGACGGCGGCGATGATCCTCGACCCCCACGCGCTGCTCGTGCGCCTTGCGGACGAGGTGGCGACGTCCGGGGCGCGGACGGCCATGTCCGTGGAGCGCGAAGGGGAGCTGCGCCACTACCCACTGGCCATCGCAGGTCGGGACGGCTCGCTGCGGCTGCCGGCGGGGAGCATCGTCGTCACCGGCACGCCCGGGGGCATCGCTCTCCGGGCGCCGAGCCCGCTGGGGGTGATTGGACGGGGCCTCGTGAACCTGCACGGACCCTTCGAGCAGTTCCGGCAGGAGCAGCTCGAGCGCGCCGCCGCCCGCGAGCCGGGCGGCTACCTCGAACCCGGCGATCGGGTGCGTGCACAGATCGACGGACTCGGAACACAGATCTTCCGCATCGAGGAGACGGCCGTGCCCGGCTCCCTCGATCCTTGCAGCGCCAACCAGGAGGCCCCCCATGACTCGTGAAGCGAAGATCCGCGCGGTCCAGATCGCACTCACTCTCACGTGCTTCGAGTTCTTCGGGCCGGTGGTTCGCGACTACCACCCCAGCCACGCGCTCAATCCCGACTGGGTGGGACACGCACGCGTCCACCTGGTGTGGATGCTCGGGTTCATGGGTCTGTCGGGGCTGGCGAACCTGTACCTCATCTGGTTTCGCCGTCCCTTCGAGCTGCGCAACCTCTGGCTCAGCGCCGGTTGGCAGGGCTGCAACCTGGGTGGTTTCTGGATCGCCTACTTGCTCGTCCCCCACTACGAGGGCGCGATCACCGTGCCCGGTCTCCACACCCACGTCTTCGGCATCGACGAGAACGTGCTCGCCTTCAGCATCCTCTCGGGCGTGATGGTCCTGGCGATGGCGTTCCTGGCGTTCGGCGTCGAGCCGCAGCGCGAGGCCACCGATGCTTGACGTGCTGATCGTCGGCGCCGGTCCCACGGGTTTGATGGCCTCGTTGCTACTCGAGCGGCTGGGGTTGGAGACCCGGCTGGTCGAGCGGCGCCCGAGCGCCCAGCGGGCCCCCGCGGCCCATGCCGTGAATGCCCGCACACTCGAAATCTGTCGCGCGGCGGGTGTCGACATGACTCGCCTGGCCGCCGAAGCGCCCGACCCGGGCGAGGCCGGCTTCGTGTACTGGGTGACGCGGCTCGGGGGCCGTGTGATCGGCCGGCTCCCCTACGAGCAACAGGGAGACGATCAGCTGGCCGTCACGCCGACACCTCTGCGCAATCTCTCGCAGAACCGCTTCGAACCCCTGCTGCTCGACGCCCTCGAGGGTCACGCGGGACGGGCGCCGGAATGGCGTACGGAATGGGTGAGCTCGGTCGAAGACATCGAAGGCGTGCGGACGATCGTGCGCGAGCTCGATTCCGTCCGCGAGCGCGAGATCTCGAGCCGCTACGTGATTGCGGCCGACGGTGCCGGGAGCCGCATACGCAAGTCGCTGGGGATCGACGTCGTGGGCCCCGCGCAGCTGCAGAGCTTCATCATGGTCCACCTGCGAACCAGGCTTCGCGGTCTGCCCGAAGTCCCTCCCGGGCTGCTCTTCTTCGTATGCGACCCGCGCAGCGGGGGCGGCGCCTTCGTCGTCCACCACCTCGATCGCGAAGCCGTGTACATGGTCCCGTACGACTCCGAGGTCGAGAGCGTGGCCGACTACGACGCCGGGCGGTGCGCCAAGCTCGTGCGGGACGCGCTCGACGATCCGCACCTCGACTTCGAGGTGGAGACGGTGAGCGCCTGGTCCATGACCGCGCAGGTGGCCGAGCGCTACCGAGCCGGCCGGATCTTCCTCGCCGGCGACGCGGCCCATCGCTTCCCGCCCACGGGTGGTCTCGGCCTGAACACGGGCGTGCAGGACGCGCACAACCTGGCCTGGAAGATCGCCGCGGTAGAGCAGGGGTGGGCCGGGCCGGCACTGCTCGAGAGCTACGAGGGTGAGCGAAGACCGGTCGCGCAGGTCAACGCGGACCAGAGCTTGCGCAACGCCATGAAGATGTTCCAGGTGATCGCGGCGCTGGGCATCAGCGACGCCTCGGACGAGTCGGTGGCGCGTTTCGAAGAGACCCTCGCCAGCGAGGCGCGCCTCGCCGACGTCCGCGCCGCCATCGACGACCAGGCCGAGCACTTCGACATGCCGGGGCTACAGCTCGGCTTCTGTTACGAGAAGGGCGCGCTCGTGCGAAAGCCTTCGGACGAGCCGCCTCCCGTGCAGACACGCCACTTCGAGCCGTCGGGCTGCCCGGGTGCGCGTCTACCCCATGCCTGGCTAGCGGGCGAAGAGCGAGTCGACGAGAGTCGCCAGTCCCTGCTCGATCTCGTGCCTCAGGGCGGCTTCGCGTTGTTCGGTGGGCCCGAGAGCACGCCGTGGCTGGACGCACTCGAAGCGATCGACTCTCCCCCTGCGCGGGGCATCTGCCTGACCGGGGATCGTGTCGAAGACCTGTCGCGTTGGCTCGACCAGGCGGGGATCGGTCCGGACGGTGTCCTGCTGGTCCGCCCGGATCAACACGTGGCGTGGCGCAGCCGGGGCGGGAGCGGGAACCCCGAGGGGGACCTGCTCCTCGCCTTCAAGGAGGTTCTGGGACGCCCCAACTGAAGAAGTTCGTTGACATTCGTCACTGACATTCGTTAATGATGATCGTCAATGAATCCTCCTTCCGCCCGCGCCCCCGCCCCCACCCCCACGCCGACCCGCGCCCGCAGCCGAGAGCAGAAGCGGCTCGAGACCCGGGAGCGGATCTACGCGGCGTCGCTCGCCGAGTTCGACGAGGTGGGTTTCCAGAAGGCCCAGATCGATCGCATCGTCGAGCGGGCCGGGGTGGCGCGCGGGACGTTCTACTTCCACTTCCCCACCAAGGAGCACGTGCTGCTCGAGCTGCAGCGGCGCGAGGAATTCGCGGCCACCCAGCGGATCGCCCAGGAATCCGGCAGCGCGCAGAACCTCTCGGAGTACCTGCATCAGTTGATGGACGTGCTCGCGAGCGAGAGTGCCCGCGCCCAGGACGAGCACCCGGAGCTGACGCGCGAGATGCTCGCGATGTACGTGCGGCAGCCGCAGGCGGCCCTGCTCCTACCCATGCAGGAGCCGCTGCTCGTCGAGATGATCGACTTCTTCCACGAGTGCGCCGAGCGCGGCGAGCTGCGCGACGACCTCTCGCCCGAGGACCTGGTGGGGATCTTCATGCGATCGCTGTTCGGGTGGCTGGCGATCGACGTCGGACGATCGGACGAGGAGACGAGACAGTCGGCCCTCGCTGCGTTCGTCGACATTTTCGTGAGAGGAGTGGCGCGATGACGGCTACAGCGATCGACGGCTACCTGGACTTCCTGGAGACCCGCGACGGCGAGGTCGACATCTACGCGGAGACGCTCTCCGGTCGTGAGAGCTTCTACCGGGACATCGACGCGAAGCCGGTGCGTTCGCGCCACGTCTTCGATCGGGAGGTGTTCCTGCGCAACGTCAGGCAGGCGCGGGCCGAGCCCGGGCTGGACACGCACATGAGCTGGCTGCTCGCGACCGCACGGGCCAACCAGAGCGAGCGCTTCGGCGTCGAGCTGACCAAGCTCTACGGTCGCGCGGATCTCGAGGAGGAAGAGCGGAGCGAGGGCGTCCACATCGTCTTGCAGGAGACCTACCACACGCGGGTCCTCTCTCGCGTCGTTTCGATCTTCGGCCTGCCGGTTCCGCACTGTCCGCCGCCGCCGCTGATCCGCTTCATGATCAAGCTGATGGTTTTCTCGCCGTTTCCGAAGCGCCTCACGATGCCGCTGGTCGGCATGAACGAGATGGCCGGCTGCGTGATCTTCGCGGCGCTACGCGACCGCGGGATGGAGCTCTTCGCCGACGAGCCCGCGGTCGTCGCGCGGATCCGCATCCTGTTCGACGAGATCCTGGCGGACGAGATCTGCCATGTCGGCCTCATTGCGGCAGGCCTCGGTCGCTTCGGTCGCGCCGTCACGCGACAGCTCTACCGCCGGCTCGGCGCGAACATGGCCCTCGGTTCGCCGGAGTTCGTCGCGGCCCTCGGCCGGGACGAGATTGAGCGTCGCTTCGCAGAGCCCTTCGATCAGCGCCGCCTGGCCGCCCAGTTCCCCGACACCGCGTACGCGTTCTAGGCGCAGTCCGCGGCGTGTCTCGCCCAGCTACTCGCCGAGTCCAAGGGCCGCGCGCACCAGGCTGTCGGGCCAGAAGAAGGTCGCGCTGACGATCACGCTGTCGAAGTCGATTCCCGTCCTCGCCAGGCCGCTCGTGCCGAGATAGCCGACCTTGATGCCCAGAGTGCGGGTGAGCGAATACCCGACGCTCGCCGAGTAGACGAGGTTCTCCTTGCGGTCGTCCTTGCGGTCTCCGCTCACCGTCGACCGTGCGCCATTTCCGTATGCGAGACCCGCGGCCGCCCAGAGCGTGGGAAGCAAGTGATACTGGGCGTGCCCCTGGATGGTGTAGAACGGCTCGTTCGCGAGCTTGTTGTCGCCGAAGAAGTCGTCGTTGTCGGTGTAGATCCAGGTCGAACCGGTGAACTCGAGCTTCCAGTTGCCCCGTTCGTGGACGACCCCCAGCTGTGGGCGAATCGTGAAGCGGTTGGTTCCGAGATTGATCAACTTGTCGTCGAAGTACTCGCCGAGCGGGACCTGCACCGAGATGCCGACCCCGACGATGGTCTGGCTGTCGTGCTCGGCCTTGTACGCGGCGAAGTGCCTGGCCTCGACGGGCGGTGCTCCGTAGAGGTTCAGTGTGAAGCGCACCGCTGGATCCGCCCAGCCCTTGCGGTGCACCCGGGCCGGGGTGCCGGCGAGGCTGCCCTTCCAGGTCCCGTCCTGCCAGGCGCCGGACAGATCGACCCGGGCGGAGAAGCCGAGCAGGTCGAAGGTCCGGATGGTTCGCAGCGCGACAGTGTGGATTTGGACGGTGGCGTCTTCGATCTGGAGCACGGGGTCGAGGGAGAGATCGCCCTCGGCGTACGCGTACCCGACCCCGATGAAGTTCGTGTTGATGGGCAGGTGGTTCCAGCGGCCGGGCTCGAGTTCCTGTGCCCGAGTCGTTGCCGCAGAAGCGAAGACCAGGAGGAGCGCCAACAGGGGCGGCCGCAGGAGGACCATCGGAGGCAGTCTAGGAGACTCCCGGGGCACGAGCGCGATCGTGCGCCGGCTGCGAAGATCCCGCCACCCTGAACCGGAGGAAGTCCACAATGACCACAGTCAAAGCATGTGCGCTCGCGTGCGCCCTTTTCGTCCTCGCGCTGGCCCCCGCTGTCGGCGCCCAGGGCCCTGGCCCCGGAAGAGGTATGTCGCCCGAGCAGCGGCAGGAGATGCTCGAGAAGATGCGAGCGCGCGAAGCGCGCCTCGACGCGCTCGTCGCTGCCATGAATGAGGCCGAGGGACCCGCCAAGGTCGATGCCATCGCCGCCGTCGTGAACGAGCTGGTCGCGGAGCGTCGCTGGAAGCGCGATCACCGCCAGCAGATGCGCGACACGCATTCCAAGCGAGGGACGCGCGGCCAGGAGCCGCCGCCGAGCGAGTGAGCACAGCGGGTCGCTACGGGCGTATGATCGCAGCAGCTGCCGCATATCTCTCGTTGCGCAGGAAGGATTGATCACTCCGATTTGGTCTACCGTCTTGCGAACAAGGAGGTCTGAGCATGACGACCGTCCAGGAGACGATCCCCGAAGGACTTCGCCCCGAAGTCGAGGCCGCGCTGGCGTGGTTCAACCGCAGCCAGGACGTCTCGTTCGAGGTGACTGGAATTCTGGATCCCGAGGCCGCGCTCGCGGGGTCGGAAGTTCGCGATCTGCGTCTGGTGCTGTGCGGTGGGGATCGCTGCGAACAGCGATCGTTCCGCGTTTCGGCAAACGGCGATGACTACCAGGTCGCCCTCCTCGACGACGCCCCGCCGCCGGCGGCAGACGGACGCCAGCCCGCAGAACTCGATCCGCCGCCGGGTGCCCGGCGCGGGTGGTTGGATCGCGCCCTCGGCCAGAACGCGTTCGTGGTCCTCGTCTTCTACCGCGGCTACTGGTGACCTCCCTGTCGCTCCGAGTTACGGGGCTACGTGCGCGAGGGCGTCGCGGACAAGGTGCGCGCGGCGGGCGGTGAGATCTACGCGATCTCGAGCGAGCCGCAGGTGCTCGCCGGCCGGGCGGCAACCGACTGGTGCCTGGACTTCGAGACGGTCGGCGATCCCCACCACGAGATCTCCGGCACTTGCCGCGAACGCGGATGGGTCGATCTGTTCGTCAACGAGCGTCTCGGCTTCCTGCAGGCGAGCGCGGGCGCAGCAGGCGACTTGGTGCCGGTCCATCCCAAGGGCTTCTTCCAACCCGGCGTGCTCGCCGTGAACGGCGACGGCCGGGTGCTCTACCGCTGGCGGTGTGTCCCAACCCACAAGAACGTGGGCGGCGCGACGGAACGACCGACCGCCGAGCACGTGTGGGCGAGAATCGCGCGCGCGCTCGAAAGCGGCGCGACCGCCGCGGACGCACCGCTCGACGCGGACCCGCCCGTCGACTCGCCGGGCATCCCCTGGCCGGTCTTCGCATCGCTGCTCGTGGCGAACGGGTGGTTCGTGAACGCGCGAGGATTCAAGTCGACGGGGCATCTCGCGCGCGCCGGTATCCGACTGCTCGCGTTCGCGGGCGCCTGGGTCCTGGCTTTCGCGTGGCTCCCCACGCTGCCGGTTGCCGCGGCACTGGCGGCCTGGGCGGTCTACATCACGCCGAAGGTGCGCTGGGTGTCCCGGGAGTTCCAGGACGTAAGTGCGTCCCAGCCCCAGCCCCAGGCCTAGCGTCAGGCCTAGCGTCAGCCTCTGGATCAGACATCGAGACTCGTCCTCGGCCGGTGGACGTCGCCGAAGGCGGGAAAGATGCCGCCTTCTCAGCGCGAGATTTTCCGATTGGGCGCGTCCACGCGGTGATACGATGAGCCTGCCGGACCGAGTGATCGAGGAGGAATGCCATGGCATCTCTACGCGGCCTTGCCGGTAGCGGTTCCCGATTCCGACGCATCACGCGTCGACGACTCTGCCAGATCCCCGGGCGCACTGTGGCGGTCATGCTGCTCTTGTTGGTTTGTCCAACCGGGGCCCTGGCTCAGGCCATCGAGTGGCAGCGCGTGGGCGATCCTGGGAATCCCGCTCATCCGGTCAACCTTCAAGGCTCGGTCGCATACGAGTACGACATTGCCAGGTACGAGGTGACGAACGCCCAGTTCGCCGCATTCCTCAACGCAGTCGCAGACGAGGACCCGAATGGTCTGTTCGACACGCGAATGGCGACGGACGCCCTCGGCGGTATCGAGCGATCGGGCTTGAGTGGCAGCTACCTCTACCAGGTCAAGAGTGGCTTCGCGGACAAGGCCGTTTCGTTCATCTCCTTCTGGGAGGCGGTTCGTTTCGCGAACTGGCTTCACAACGGAATGCCGGTCGGGGGTCAGGGGCCATCGACTACCGAGGACGGTGCCTACACGCTCACGCCGGGGGCCATCGCGGACAATTCCGTTGCCCGAAACGCCGGAGCTCTCTTTGCAGTCCCGCTGAGAAACGAATGGTGGAAGGCCGCGCACTACCAGTCCGGCACGCAGACGTGGTTCTTGTCGCCGGCCCAGAGCCAGGTCACGATGAACTGCGCTGCACCGGCCTTCGACGATGGCAATACGGGAAGCTGTAGTCGGTCGCCCTTCGTGATCGAAGCGGTTGGCTCCTATCTGCTCTCGGACAGCCCGTACGGAACCTTCGATCAGGGAGGGAACGTCCAGGAGTGGGTCGATCACGCAACTCTTCTCGATCGGGAGCTGTTCGGGGGTAGCTTCTTCACGGGTGGCAGCGCGGGGAGCTTCCTCATCGCGAACAGGAGACGAAACGCGGCGGCCCGGGATGGTACGACTGGCTTCCGCCTCATTCGAACCGTCCCGCCCTCCGTGCCCACCCTCGGGCCGGCGGGACTCGGAGCAATCATCGTCGCGCTGCTCGCGGTCGGCCTATGGAGGCGGCGCGGCTGAGTGGTCGCGAGCGCCGGGCAACCTTGAAGCGGGCTGGCAGGTTCCCTAATTCATCGGCGTGGAACGGATGCATACCATCGGCGAGCTTGCCCGCGCGGCCGATGTTCCGACGTCGACCATTCGGTACTACGAGAGGGCAGGGCTGCTCCAGCCCGCGGCTCGATCCGCGTCGAACTACCGCCTCTATTCGCAGGGTGATCTCGAGCGGCTCCGCTTCATCCGTGCGGCCCAGGCGACGGGGTTCCAACTGGATGACATCGTCGAGCTGTTGCGTCCGGCGCCCTGCGCGAAGGTGCAGGAGTTGATCGAAATGCGGCAGCGGCAAGTTGCGGAGCGCTTGAAGGAGCTGCGGCGCGTGCAGCGGGTCTTGCGGGAGTCCCTCGAGGCGTGCCACGAGCACGCTTCCTCGGGACGCTGCCACGTCGTCGACGAGTTGACAGTCGCCTCCCGCCCGGATCGTCGAAGGAGTCGGCGGGGTTGACCTTGCACCCGGGTTGAACCCGTATCTTCCCGGCCATGATCCAGGTGCTCTACTTCGAGGGATGCCCGAACCACGAGCCCGCGGTCGCTCTGACTCGGTCGGTGTTGGCCGAGCTGGGACTCGACACGGAGATCGAGGAGATCGCCGTCGAGACTGCCGAGGATGCGGTCCGTCACCGCTTTCTCGGGTCTCCGACGGTCCGCGTGGACGGACAGGACATCGAGCCGGGGGCCAGGGACCGAACCGAGTTCTCCCTGTGCTGTCGCGTGTACGAGGGCGGCGGCGTTCCGCCGGAATCGCTTCTGCTGGCCGCGCTGGGGGTGGGGCGGCAACCGTGAAGGATCGTCGCGTGCATCCGCGAAGCCTGACGGTCGCGGCGGTCTTCTCCGCTGCGCTGGCCTCGATGTGCTGCATCCTCCCGCTCTCGCTTGGCGTCGTCGGACTGTCCGGCGCGGCCCTCTCCGCGTTCTTCGAGCCGCTTCGGCCGTACCTCCTGGCCTTGGCCGCGACCTTGCTGGGCCTTGCGTACTACTTCGCCTTCAGGGCGCCGAGGCAAGCGGGCGCCTCGTGCGACGTCGAGGGCGCGCGACTGGCGCGGCACGTTCGATTCCTGCTCGGGCTCGCGACGGCGGCCGTCGTGGCCCTGGCGTTCTTCCCCAGCATCGCCAGCTTCGCGGTCGGCGGCGCCGGGCAGCTCGCGAGCGACGGCTCGGTTCCCTCGGCGTTGGTGGTTCTGGACGTCGACGGGATGACCTGTGAAGCCTGCGCGCCAGAGGTCCGGCGACGATTGCTGGAGGTCCCCGGCGTCCTGGACGCAGCGGTCAGCTACCCGCGGCAAGTCGCCGAGGTCCGGGTGCGGGACGAACAGGGACCGAAGGTCGGAGACCTCGTAGAGGCCGTTCGCGCTGCGGGCTATGAGGCCCGCGAGCGCGTGGGGTCACCGTGACCCGCGACTTCGACCGGGCGATGCGCGCGTGGGGTGCCTGCTACGACAACCTGGGCACGGACGAGGTGCATCGCCGCGTTCGGACCTTCGGCGCGATCGTTCGTGGCATCGCCGCGCGAGGCCGCTTCTCCCCCTCGGAACTTCCGCCCGAGGCGGGCAGCGATCCGCAAAGATCGAGGGAATCGATCGCGGATCTGCAGGCGGCGGGCTTCGAGTTCGATGCGGACGGAAGCATCGTGGGGGCGGCGCTCACGACGCGGCTCACACCTCATCGGCTGCACTTCCGTCACGGACGACCGCTCTACGCATGGTGCGCGTTGGATACGCTCTTCCTTCCCGGGTTGATCGGAGAGGCTGCCGCAGTCGAGTCCAGCTGTCCCGTGAGCGGCGGCGCGGTCCATGTTTCCGTGTCGCCCGACGGCGTCGAGAGTTGCGAGCCGACGGACGCGGTGGTGTCGGTCTTCCTTCCGGGCGACGCGGTGCAGGCCCGAACGGGCCCGGCGAGCCCGACCTGAAGCCAGATGCATTTCTTCCGGTCCCGTGAGGACGCGGCAGGATGGGTGCACGGGCGGCCGGACGTGGTCGTCCTGGGGCTTGGTGAGGCAGGCGAACTCGCCCGGAGACACTGGGTCGAGCGCGACCGCGTTGCGTCTGCGCTCGCGAGGTAGCGGCGGGTCGGCACTCGTTCACCTCCCGTGCCAGTGCCGAGATCAGTTCGTCCGGCATGGTAGATTCTCGTGATGCGGGCGGTACCCAAGCGGGAGCTGCTTCTCGTTGCCATCCTCCTGGGTGTGGCTGGAGGCGGGCTGCTCGTCTTGCGTGAACCGGAGGGCGAAGGAGTCCCCGACTCGGCACCCACGCCTCGCATCGGTGGCCACGATGCGGGATCGCCATGCACCGACAGCGGCGCAAGGTCGGGCGTCCCACCGGAGGCCGGTGGCTCTACGTTCATTCGCGGGACAGTGCTCGTCCGTCACCCCGAGACCGGCAAGCCCATTGCTGGCGCCACCATCCACGTCGATGGTTATGCGCGTGGCCAGCTCTCGGTGAAATCCGATGAGCGGGGGCGGTTTCAGCTCACCGCCGACGCCAGCCAACTCCGCGCGCTGCGCATCGAGGCGAAGGGCTTCATGGGGGTGGAGATGGATCTCCCTTCGGTGTTGAGCTCGAATCGCGACGACGAGAAGGGGGTTCCGGTCTATTTGAGCGAGGGGTACCCGGTGCGAGGCACGGTGAGTGCCAACGGCGAGCCACTGGCGGACGCGCGGGTGCGCTGCGTCCAGAGAGGTGTCTACAACTCGGCTGATTTCGGATCGAGCACCGTCACCGACGAGCTCGGAAACTTCGAGACCATGTGCACGGAAGCTGAGGTGAAGATCCTCGCGACGCACGAGCTGTTCCGCCGAAGCGTCACCGATTGGCTGAGTACGGGCCAGACCCGTGCGCCGGTGCGCGTCGAGCTCGAGGCAGGCGTGCGCCTGTGCGGGCGTGTCCTCGACGAGCAGGGCAACCCGCTACCCGGTGCGCGTGTCGATCTCGACGTTCCCCAACAGGTCGTGGCGCTTCACGCCTGGCAAGAGTCTGCTGCCAGCCTGCCCGCAGCGGTGTACTCCGGTGCGGACGGGATGTTCGTGTTCGAACCCCTCGCCGGGGAGCTTTCCGTCGAAGCCGTGGCTCCCGACGGCGCTCGGGCAAAGCAGGACCTGGAGCTTGCTGGCACGGGGGAGCATTTCGTCGAGCTCATGGTGGACAGCGGAACGCAAGTAGCTGGCCGCGTCGAATTGGACGGCAAGCCGTTCGCGGGTGCGATGATTGGTTGGGAGTGCCGTCGCGGGCAGTCGCCCAATCCGGTGGTCCTCAGTGACGCCGGTGGCGCGTTCCGCCTCAAGCAGCTGTCCGAAGGCGACGACTGCATCCTCATGGCGCGTCCGCCGGGCGAGAGCATCTTCTGGAACCGACCAGGTGTCGGAGGCTTCCTCGGCACCCAATTGCGCGCGCTACCCGGCGATGAAGCGGTCCTCGTCGGCCTGCGGACCGAGAATCCCGGCACTGTCGTCATCCACCTCGAAGGGAGTCGCGACGGCTATCGGGGGGCCTTCTCGCTCGCACCCCTGGGTGAGATCCAAGAGCACACGCCGCCCCGCGATACGACGGTCTATTGGGACAAGACGACCGTGACGATTCCGGGTCTGCGAGCCGGCAGCTATCGGTTGCAGGTCGATTTGAGGGATGCCTCGAACCCCGATCCCGTCGACGTCGTAGTGGTTCCGGGCGAAACGACGAACGTCACGCTTTCCGTTCCCGTTCCCGTTCCCGTTCTTGGGCCTGGGCCTGCGGAGGCAAGGCCCGATCGGTGAGCCACGCGGGGTAGACTACGCCCATGATCCATCCGTATTCGAACGAGACCCAGACGAGATGGGACCGAGGCGACTTCAAGGTCCAGCTCAATCAGCCGAACAACAGCCGCCCCATCGGCTTCTGCGACGGCTCTGCCGAGGACGAGGCCCGACTGCTCGAGATGGCGGAGTCGGAGGGCGCCGCGGAGGTTCGGATCGATAGGAAAGCGCTGAAGACGGGCCGGGAGATCTGGACCGTCTGCAGCGACGACTGACTCAGCCGCCCGCGACGGTGAGGAGTTCGAGGTCCGGGTGGAGACGGCCCGCGGACTCGAGCGCCCAGGGGTTCGCGAAGAGGAGCACCGGGCGGTCGTCGCGGTCGTACACGAGCTTGGTCGTCTCCGAGTAGCGGAAGGCGGTCGGGTTGAAGCCACTCCCGACCCAGCGTGCCGCCGTAAAGTGCAACTTCGCGAGCCGAAGCTGCACCCCGTACTCGCGCTCGAGTCGGTGCGTCATGACCTCGAACTGCAGCGGGCCCATGGCTCCGAGGATCATCGCGGCACTCCCCGCACCCGGCTCCTCCTGGAAGAGTTGGATCGCGCCCTCCTGCGCCAGCTGTTCGATGCCCTTGCTGAGGGCCTTGCGCTTCGGCGCCCCCGCAACGTCGACTCGCATGAAGAACTCGGGCGGAAAGCTCGGAATCCCCGGGTAGTGGAACTCACCATCGGCACACAGGGTGTCTCCGATGCGGAACAGCCCGGGGTCGAAGAGACCGATCACGTCGCCTGCGAACGCCTCCGCCATCTCGGTGCGGTCCTTGCCCATGAGCAGGGTTGAATTCGCGAGCCGGAGGGTCTTTTGGGTGCGCGCATGCCGGACGCTCATGCCCTTCTCGAATCGCCCGGAGCAGACGCGCACGAAGGCGAGCCGGTCCCGGTGGTCCGGGTCCATGTTCGCCTGGATCTTGAAGACGAAGCCCGAAAAGGAACTCGTGACGGGATCCACCGCGCCGTTGGTGGACTCGCGCGCTCCTGGGCTCTCGCTCATTTCCAGGAAGCGCTCCAAGAAGGGCAGGACCCCGTAGTTGCTGAGCGCGCTGCCGAAGAACATGGGCGTCTGCTCGCCCGCCCGAACTCGCTCGACGTCCACCGCGGCGCCGGCGCCATCGAGCAGCTCGAGGCTCCCCAGAATCTCGTCGGCCGTCTCGCCCAGGGCGTCCCGGATGTCCTCGGGCTCGCCCGCCACCTCGACCTGCTTGGGACGTGTCGTCCCGTGATCGCCACCGGAGAAGAGCAGCGCCCGCCGGTCCAGGCGGTCGTAGACCCCGCGAAAGCCGTTGCCCGCGCCGATGGGCCAGTTCGCCGGGATCGCGTCGATGCCGAGCACCTTCTCGATCTCGTCCATCAGCTCGAGGGGGTCGCGGCCATAGCGGTCGAACTTGTTGACGAAGGTGAAGATCGGGATCTGGCGCATGCGGCAGACCTCGAAGAGCTTTCGGGTCTGGGGCTCGACTCCCTTGGCGGCGTCGATCAGCATCACCGCGCTGTCGGCCGCCATCAGCGTCCGGTAGGTGTCCTCGCTGAAGTCGCGATGGCCGGGGGTGTCGAGGATGTTGACGCGATAGCCCTGGTAGTCGAAGTGCAGCACCGACGACGACACCGAGATGCCTCGCTGCTTCTCGAGCTCCAGCCAATCGCTGGTGGCGTGCCGCGCTGCCTTCTGGGCCCGCACCGCCCCGGCCTCGCGCAGGGCGCCGCCGAAGAGCAGCAACTTCTCGGTCAGGGTCGTCTTGCCGGCATCGGGGTGCGAGATGATCGCAAAGGTGCGCCGACGCTCGACCTCACGTCGAAGCTCGCGTGACGCGGCGGACGGGCCGCCTGCTTCAGGATTGGGTGTCGGGGTCGCCATTCGCCTCGGCCCATTGCGGGGACCGCGCTGCCCGCAGCACATGCGGCGCGCTGCTGGGGCGGCCGAGGAGAGCTCCCCGGGTTCGTCGCCGGCCATTTGTTACCAAAGAAGAGGGCGCGTCGCCGTCGTCGCCCCGCGGAGGGCCCTCCTGGCGGGACCGTTAGGGTTCTCGGGGCCTTAGTGGTACTGTCCTGCCCGCCGGGGCGAGCGCTGGGTGAATCTCCGCTCGCGACTGTTCGGACGACTCGGCGGAACCCTGTCCCCTGCAGGCCGGACGCTCCCTCTAGTGGCCTGCGAGGCACTGGCCTCTCCAGGGACTCGTAAAGGGACTCTCCGAGCCACTCATCCTGGCCACATGACACAAGCACTCGAGCAGGCGCTCGGCTGATACGCCGGCCTCACGCCTTCGCTCTCGCTCGCTCAAGGAAGGATCACAATTGCGTTCCGAAATCCAAACTGAAACCGAGGCCCCGGCCCCGCCGGACCCCACCGCGGTCGCGGAGACCGAGCTGGCACCGCCGATCGACTGTCTTGCCGGGGTTCCCGCTTCCCTCGGGTCCGCGATTCGACGGCGTGGCTACTCGACCCTTACGTCCGTGCAGCAGGCCGTCCTCGGGGCCGAATCGGAGGGGCGCGACCTTCGGATCTCTTCGCAAACAGGCTCCGGCAAGACCATCGCCATCGGACTGGCGCTCGCTCCCGAGCTGATCGGGGACGCAGGGCCGGGGCGCGGCGGACCGAGCGTGCTGGTGCTGGTGCCCACTCGCGAGCTGGCCATGCAGGTCCGGGACGAGCTGGCGTGGCTCTTCGAGGAGCACCGAGATCTCGGGATCGCCGTCGTCATGGGGGGGACCTCTGTCGGCCTCGAGCGCCGCGCGCTGTCCCGCTACCCCCGGATCGTCGTGGGGACGCCCGGGCGGGTCCTCGACCACCTGACGCGCGGGCCGCTCGCCGTCGACGGGATTCGACACGTCGTCCTCGACGAGGCCGACCGCATGCTCGACATGGGCTTCCGGGAAGAGCTCGAGGCCATTCTCGAGGGCATGCCGGCGGAGCGCCGAACCCACCTGGTGTCGGCCACGTTCTCCGGCGCCGTCCGGAGCCTCGCCAACCGCTTCCAGAAGGACGCCCTCCAGATCGAGGGAACCGCGCTCGGTGCGGCCAACCGCGACATCGAGCACGTCGCTCACGTAGTGGCTCGACACGACGTCCACGGCGCCGTCGTCAACCTGCTGCTGCTCAACGAAGGCAAACGCTGCCTGATCTTCGTGGAACGGCGGGTGGACGCAGCGGCACTGGCGGATCAACTCTCGGCTGACGGATTTTCGGTGCAAGCCTTCAGCGGCGAGCTCGCCCAGGCACAGCGCACCCGCACCATCCATGCCTTCAAGGAGGGCAGCATCAAGACCCTGGTCTCGACGGATGTCGCGGCACGGGGGCTCGACGTCCCGGACATCGAGCTCGTGATCCACGCCAGCACGCCCGAATCCGCAGATGCCTACGTGCACCGCAGCGGCCGAACGGGCAGGGCGGGCAGCACCGGGCGCAGCGTGATGCTCGTGAACCCCCGGGCGAAGCGAATCTGCGAACGCCAGCTCGCGTCGGCGCGCATCGAGGCCCAGTGGAAGCCGGTGCCGAGCGCTGCGCGCGTCAACCGCGAACTGAGACAGCGCTTCCGGCAGCACGTCCATCAGCGTCTCGCCGCGGAGGACCCGCCGAGCCAGGAGCATGTCGACTACGCGAAGGGCCTGCTCGACGGCCGCGAGCCGGCCGAGGTCGTCGCGATGCTCCTCGAGATGGCCCAACCCAAGATGGACCGGGCGGCGGTCGACGTGCGCGAGCCCAGCGAGCCCGTGCGCGGGCCGGGAGGAAGCGGCCCGCATGCAAAGGGCAAGGCTCGACCGGGCGGACGCGGGAAGCGGGGCGATTCGCGCGAGTACGTGACCTTCTCGGTCAACTGGGGCGGGAAGACCGGCGCGGCGACGGCCCGGGTGCTCGGCCACGTGTGCCGCCGCGGACAGATCAAGAGCCAGCTCGTCGGCGCCATCGACATCGACGCCGACACGACGCGCTTCGAAGTCGATGCGAGCGTCGCCGAACGTTTCGAGAAGGCCGTCAAGCGCCGAGATACCCGGGACCCGGAGCTGGAGATCGTCCGGGCCGGGGCCGCGGGCACGACCGGCGGGAAGGGCGGTGGCGATCGCCCGGCCAAGAAGGTCCATGCCCGTCCTGCCGACGGGCCGCGAGGCAAGCGCTTCAAGCGAAAGCCGGGGCCCCGGAAGAAGGGCTGAGGGCACGCGAGCGTCCGCGTGGCCCGATACGCGCGGCTGGCGCGTGCGCTGAGACATCAGGTCATCTTCACGCTCTACACGTCGCTGGTTGCGAGCGCCCAGAGTCGATCGGACGCTAGACGGGCTCCGGCCTTGCGCGCCGCACTGCGTATCCCGCCGCGCAGGCCAGAACGAGTGCTAGTGCGAAGCTCCCGGTCGGCGTGAGTGCCGGAACGGCCACACCGCCGCCGGGGCCCAACAGCTGCACGCCGGTCATGGCGCCGTCGACGCCAGCAATCGTGAAGCCGAAGACATCGCCGCCGAGATCGGCGGGCATGACGTCTTCGAACAGGCAGTAGTCGCTCCCCTGGGTACCCGGCAAGACATAGGTGGGAGACATGCTGCAAAGCACTCCGGTGGCGCCCGTAGAATCGGTGAAGCCGATCAGGGAGAACGGGAACGCGTAGACGACAACGTCGTACTCGACACCGTCGCTGAGCCCAACGACGCTGAACGATCCCGAAGTGCCCGAATCCTGGAGGTCGTTGGTCGAAGAGCCGTCGGCGATCCCATTCGCCGACGTGAAGACCAGGTCGTAACCGGTCGTCGAGCCGCTCTCGTTCTGTAGATCGAAGGCGTCGACGCCGGCTTCGACGCCGTTCCAGACGCTGCCACTGCCGCTCAGAACTCCGTCGGCGCCGCTGTGGGTCGTGTCGTTCGGGGGGTCCCCCTCGATATCGATGTTCACCACCTCGGCAGACACCGGAGCCCCCACGAGCCCCATCCCGATCAATCCGCTCAAGATCGCCAGCCTCACTGCGGACAATGACTTTGTCATGGTTTCGCCTCCATCAAAGGGGGTAACGCGGAATCGCCGGATCGATCCATGGTCATTTTTGCCCAGTGATCGGGGGGCCGAGAAGGCACTCCAGGCGATGCCGTAGGCGGACGCTGTACGCTTCGCAGGCGGAGGGGCTGGCCTGCCTTGGGCACTGCCATCGCCCAGGGGACGAGGCGCAGCGAATGAACGACTGGATCGCAATTCTCGAAGCCGCATACAGCCTCGAGGCGGACTTCCCCGCCTGGCTGCAGCAGATCGCCGAAACCTCGGCTCCGATTCTCGACCGAGGTCAGGGGACGGCGGCCATGGCGTTTCAGACGCAGACGGATGGTGTCGCCTTGCGACACCTCGCCATGGCTCGAGGGCCAGCCGACGCGGTCGCGGTTACAAATCGCGTCGTCCTGGAGTCGCCTGCCAGCACGATCGAAGCGGTCTTTCGTAGTGGCACCCCGGCAGGAACGGTGTCCGAGGTCATCGGGGCCATGCCCGGATCCAGCGAGATCGAGCGTTTCCGGCGAATCTCGAGTGGTCGCGGAGCGGACGGGGTTGGATGCGTGGCGCACGCGGGCGGGGGCGCGGGTCTGGCGATCATGGCTCCGGTGGCGGAACTCGGAACGATGCCTCCGTCTGAACGTGCGCGCTGGCGTCAGGTCGCACTGCATACCGGCGCCGCCTACCGCTTGCGGCTGGCACTCGAGTCCCTCTCCCTCGACGACCCATCGGTCGAGGCGATCCTCGAGCCGAACGGTCGAGTTCGCGATGCTCGGGGGAACGCCAGATCGCAGTCAGCACGGAACGTGCTGCGGGATGCCGCCCTACGAGCCGAACGTGCGCGCGGCGCCACGCGCAGGCGCGACAGCGACGAGTCCCTCGCTCTCTGGCAGGGTCTCGTGCGCGGTCGCTGGTCTCTCGTCGATCAATTCGACAGCGACGGTCGGCGTTTCCTCGTGGCTCGGCCGAACGAACCGGGCGCCAAGGACCCGCGCGGGCTGGCCGATCGCGAGCTACAGACCGCCGAGCTTCTGGGTTTCGGGTACGCGCCCAAGGAGATCGCGTACGCGCTCGGGCTCGCGACCTCGACCGTCGCGAACGCACTGGCCCGTGCCCGAATCAAGCTAGGCCTGCAGTCGCACAGTGAGCTCGCCGCATTGTTCTCGCCGGGTGGCATGCGGCAGCGGCTCATGGAACTCGAACTCGCGGGCGAGCCCCTGGCGGTTGGGTTGCTTCCCCTGCTCGACCCCGAGACACTCTCGCGACTCACGGAAGCTGAGCGCGCCGTCGCCCTGAGTCTGGTGCAGGGTGCGACCTACGGCGAGATCGGCCGGCAACGCAGAACCACGGAGCGCACCGTGGCGAATCAGGCGCAATCGATCTACCGAAAGCTCGGGATCGGATCTCGCACGGAGCTCAGCGGACTGATGCGAAGCACGGGGTAGCTAGCGAGCTGTGGCTATCGTCTTCGCTCGGACACACACCTCGGCCGCTGGCCGCCGTTGCCGCCGGACGTTGCGCGCGTTCTCGCCGCCTTGCGGCGAGAGTCGACGGCGGACCCTGGCTGCGGGACTCGGAGAGGAGACTCGTCGAGCTCTGCTGGTCGTCTTCGGAAGTGGCGCGATGCGCCGCACCGACGACCCATGCCAGTTCTGGCACCGATTCAGCTACGCCCGAGACGGTCATCCGAGAATCGCACGACGACTGTGGAATCGGTTCTGGCGATCGTTCTCGATCTTCTACTTCTTCACACCGATCACGATCGGAAAGATCGTAGCCGACACCTTCGTGAGCCATACCTTCAAGCTCGAGGAGATGATCGAGGCCTACGACGTGTTCAGTCGCGCAGCCGAGACGAAGGCGCTCAAGATCATGATCAACGCGTAGCGCGGCCAGATAGCGCGGCGCCCTCGTGTTAGCTGGAATGACAGCGAGCGCGTTCGATGATCGCCCTGCAATCGACGCCTCGGGGCAAGTCACCATAGAGCCAGCCCGAGCCTTCGCCCGCCAACCGCGAGGCGCAGAACGCATCGGCCACCGCGCCCGGGCCCGACTGCACCAACAACGCACCCTGGAAGGCGAGCGCCATTCTCCCGACGACTCGCCGCGCCCGGTACTCGAGCCCCTCCTGATCGAGGAGTTCGTTCTCGAGGGAATCGAGGAAGGCGTCGAGGCGCGCATCGCCGCCGCGCGCTTGCTCCACTTCCCCGAGGAAGACCTCTAGAGAGCCCTTGTTCTTTCGCATCGCGCGCAGCACGTCGAGGCACTGTACGTTTCCGCTGCCCTCCCAGATCGCGTTGATCGGCGATTCCCGAAAGAGTCGCGGCATGATGCATTCTTCGATGACACCACTTCCTCCGATGCATTCCATTGCTTCGTAGGCGTGGCCGGGGGTGCGCTTGCAGATCCAGTACTTGCCGATGGCGGTTCCGATTCGCACCAGCAGGTCCTCTTTCGAGTCGTCGCGATGATCGAGGGCCCGCGCGATCCGCATCGTCATGGCCAATGCCGCTTCGTGTTCGATGGCCAGGTCCGCCAGAACGTTCTGCATCAGAGGTTGGTCGTCGAGCCGCTTCCCGAAGGCGGAGCGGTTCGCACAGTGGTGAGTTGCCTGGGAGACAGCCTGACGCATCCCGGCCGACGAGCCCACCATGCAATCGAAGCGGGTCATCGCGACCATGTCGATGATCGTGGGGACTCCACGGCCTTCCTCTCCCACCATCCAGGCGATCGCGCCGCGCAGCTCGATCTCGCTCGAGGCGTTGGAAACATTGCCCATCTTGTCCTTGAGACGTTGGATCTGCATCGCGTTCTTCAGTCCATCCGGCCTCCATCGCGGCAGAAGAAAACACGAGAGGCCACGGGGCGCCTGGGCCAGCACAAGGAAGGCATCGCACATTGGGGCCGAGACGAAGTATTTGTGTCCGACCAACTCATACGCCTCCCCAGGTCCGCCCGAGGCAACGGGATGAGCGACGGTGGAATTGCTTCGTACGTCCGAGCCACCCTGCTTCTCCGTCATCGCCATGCCGATCGTGAGCCCGGACTTCTCTTCATGCGTGACGTTTCGCGGGTCGTAGTCGCGAGCCATGATCCTTGGCGCCCAGCGGTCGAAGACCTCGTTCTGATGACGCAACGCGGGGATTGCGGCCGAGGTCATCGTGATCGGGCAGCCATGCCCGGCCTCGACCTGCGACTGCATGTAGAATTTCGCGGCTCGTGCAACGTGTGCACCAGGCCGAGGATCCGCCCAGTGCGACGAGTGCAGGCCGTGCTCGATCGAGACCTGCATCAGTCGATGGTACGCCGGATGAAATCGAACCTCGTCGATGCGATTACCGAATCGATCATGACTGCGAAGTTCAGGCTTGTTCGCGTTTGCCTGAAACCCGAGCTCGACCATTTCCGGCGAGCCCGTGAGTGCTCCGAAATCGCGAAGCTCCCCTTCGGCCCAGCCCGCGCATTCGCGAGAAACGGATTCGCACAGCGCCCGATCGCTGGTGTAGAAGTTCTCGTTCTCGAGCGCCGGCGGCATGTTCTCGACGACGTGGGTCTCGGCCAGCCAATGATCGCTTGATTCTCGAGGTTCTTCGAAGTCGCTCATGGCTCGTCGTCCCCCGATCCCCAATGGGTTGCAATGCCGGAGGGTAGCGTCTCGGTGGAGCTTGAGGCCACCGGGCACCCTGAGAGCGTTCGATGCTTTCGTGGCTGCCGCGTCACTCGGACTAACAAGAGGGAAGCCCCATTCATGTCATTCAAAGTGACGCCCCTCGAAAATGTCGGCGCTGAGATCAGCGGCTTGGACATCCGAACCCCCCTGACCGAGGAGGCGAGAGCCGAGCTGAAGTCGCTTTGGTACGAACATGCGATCCTGCTCTTTCGCGATCAGGACGTCGACCCGCACCGGCAGATCGAGTTCAGTCGAATCTTCGGGCCGCTCGAGAAACACCCTCTCGAGGTCACACGTTCGCATGAATTTCCGGAGCTCTTCGTTCTCCAAAACGGAGGGGAAAGGGATGCCTTGAACACGGCCTACTACCACGGCGAACCGATCGTCGGCCGCCTCGACTGGCATATGGATCTCCACTACACCGGTCGGCCAAATCACGGCGCTCTGCTCCGTGCCGTAGAGGTCGCGGGGGAGGGGGGGCTGACGGGTTTCGGTGATCTGGCCCTCGCCTATGACGCCCTCGACCGCGAAAGCCAGGACAAGATCGCGAACCTGGAAGTCGCCTATCGATTCGAGATGCAACGAACGAAGATGCGCTTCGTCGATCTCGACGGATATCAGCCCGGCCCGATGAGTCCGAAGAAGCCCGCCGATGTCGGTTTTCCGGAATTCCCCGACGCGGTCTATCCCGCGGTCGTCGAACACCCCGTCACGGGAGCCAAAGTTCTCGAGATCGTCGAGCAGTTTCTCGACCGGGTCATCGAGCCTGAGAAGATGGGGATGGCGGCGGCAGAGGCGGATGACCTGCTGCAGCACCTCGTCGAGCATGTTCGGAAACCCGAGTTCCACTATTTCCATGAATGGCGAGCCGGCGACATGATTCTTTGGGACAACTGGCGCGCGATGCACTGCACGACCGGAACGAAGCCGGGCGTCAATCGAATCATCAACCGAACGACGATCGCGGGCGACGTCACGCTGGGTCGACCACTCGCAGCCTGAACCGAAACCTGGAAAGCATACGATGGACCACGTGACCGAACCCATGAATTCGCTTCGGAGACAGGCCAGGACCGATCACGCACCGAAGAGGAGGCCGGCGCCGACACCCAGCGAGTAGAGGACGAAGGTGAGCAGTGCGGCCGGTTGTACCGGATGCGTGCGGTAGAAGGTCTCGGGCGCGCTCCAAACCCGTGCGCTGGCGTATACAGCGGTCGGCAGCGCCACGAAGCCAAGGAGTACGGAGGCAGGCAGGCCGAGGAAGAGCGAACTCGCGAGGAGCGCAAAGCCAGCGGCGTAGATTCCCGGAAGGACGCGACTGGCTGCGCGCCGGCCAAGCCGCGCGACCAGATTGCTCTTCCCCGCCGAGCGATCGGCCAGGAAGTCGGGGAACTCGTTGACCCAGAGGAAGGCGGCGATGAAGATCCCGAGCGGCAGGGACAACCAGAACGCCGGGAAGCTCAGGTCGCCGGTCAGAATCACGCAGGTCGCCAGCACCAGAACCGGTCCATAACAGAGCACGACATCCAGCTCGCCGAGACCGCGATACGCGAGCTTGAGGGGCGGGCCGTGATACGACCAGCCCAGTGCGAGCCCGAGGGCACCGATCCAGAACACCGACGGCTCCCGCAGAGAGACGATGGCGGCTCCGAGGCCCAGGCCGATCGCACCGAATCCGCCTGCGAGCGCCCACGTCTCGCCCCGGGTGAGCAGTGCATCGACCAGCACGCGCTTGCCACCCGAGAAGTTCGTTCGATCCTCGGGCGCTACAGCCAGATCCGTGCCGGAGTCGTAGTCGAATACGTCGCCCCATGCATTCTTGGCGACCTCCATGCAGAAGAGAGCGAGCGCCAGAACTCCGAGCCAGGACCAATCGAGGGGGCCGTGGGTGGCTGCAACGGAGGCGCCCACCACCATGCAAGCAACCGAGGTGATGCTGATCTTCGGATCGGCGAGACTCCAGAAGCCCTGCCAGCGTCTTCCCTGGGGCATGCTCCGCACTCCGGTCTGGAAATCGAGTCCGTGATTCCCGTCAAACGCGTGAAACGACATTCGTGAACGAGTCCGCACGAACATTGCCACGCGCCGTGGACCTCTGCCTGGCGGGAGTGGCCCTGATCCTGCTAGCTCCCGTCATGCTAGCGATCGCGGCAGCCATTGCGGTATCGAGCGGCGGGCCGGTGTTCTTCAGCCAGGTCCGGCTGGGCCGGAGCCGCGAGCCGTTTCGCATTCACAAGTTCAGAACGCTCGATCCAGGCAGCGATGGCGATGACGAGATCGCTCCCGAGGGAGATCCCCGCGTGACGCGTATCGGGGTTTGGCTTCGCCGCTTCCGCCTTGACGAGCTGCCCCAGCTCTACGACGTGCTCCGCGGCCCCATGGCGCTCGTGGGGCCGCGGCCCGAGACGCCCGCCAACCTCTCGGCGGTCGACGACGAGCAGCTCGACCGCTGGCTGTCGGTGCGGCCTGGCATTACCGGCCCGACGCAGCTCGCGTTCATCGGGGAGGACGAGCTGCTCCGGCAATTCCCGAACCCGACGCAGACCTATCGACGCATCCTCGTCCCGGCCAAGGTCGCGCACGGCATCCAGTGGCTGGCGATACGCACCCTGGCGAGTGATCTCGCGGTGGTCCCGCAGACCCTCCTCGTGCTGGCGTCACGCCGAGCACGATCCCGGTCTCGATGCCACATCGAAGCCCTGCTGCGCGAGGCCGAGGTATCCCGTAGCACCGCTTCTTGAAGACCGAGCCGGGGCCTGGGAGCGCTCGGCGCGTGAAGGCGCCGGCTCCAAACGGAAATTCCCGCAAGCCGAAGCCTCCGGGCGTCTCATTACTTGGTAGCGGCCAGGCGGAGTCTCATTCTGGCGACCACACCGCAAGTGTTCGAGGGATTGTCGCTAGCGCCTTGTGCAAGGCGCGGGACTCAGCGTGTCGGTCTGAGGCAGAGCCTCGTTAGCTCTCGGTGTCCATGATGGTGCCGAAGGGCGCGCCCCAGTCGTGCTGCAGGTCGATGAGCAGTCCGGCCTCGTCGCAGCGCTCCGCCGCGCGCAACGCCTCCAGCAACACCTTGCGCTGTGTCGCTGCATCGCCGGGCCTGCCGAAAGGATTGCCCATTGGGAAGTTCACGAAGACGGATCGGGGCGGACGGACTTGCGCCGTCAGATCCCGACCCGTCGAGACGAGGACGGTAGGAATTCCAGCCTCCTCTACGACGCGCGCGACCAGACCCACGGTCTGGTGGTCGAGAGGTCAGGCAGGGACGAGGAGAAAGAGATCCACCTCGTCGTTGGTCAGCTCCCTCGCGAGAGCTGGCGCGTGGTCTTCGATCACGGCGCGCCGCTTGTAGATGCGCCCCATGAAGCCGCTCCACAGGCGGGGCGCTACGGCTCCAATGATCCCCTCGGCGGCGAGCTCACGCAGCCGATCAATCGGGAATACGCAGTTGAGATCGCGGTCCGCGTCACTGTGATCGTAGTAGGCGTCGTGGATCTGGAAGGCATCGCTCTGTGCCCCCGCTTCCACGGCATCGAGACGGAAGTCGTTGCGTGCGTGAGGATTCCAGGCAGGCGCCGAGCAGGAGGAAACACCTCCAGAGGTGAGCATCGAGACGCGGCACTCCGAAAGTGGATTGTCGAGGCGGCACAGCGGTGCATCCTCGTTGATCGTCCACGCGTAGGGCGGAAAGCCCTGGCTCTCGTAGTGCGTCTTCAATCGGTCGACGTAACGGATCGGTTCGGACATGGCCTCTCCTTGGCTTCCCGATCCCGCCGTCACCAGACAGCAGCCCCCTACCTCTCCGGGCGCCAGCGGAACATCGTCTCCTGGGCTCGACGCGATCATTGTATCGCGCTTTCCCGGTTCTCGGCCGTGGAACGGACGCAGCCGGGGCGGCTGCAGAACGGGTGGGCCCGAGCGGACCGCGGGGCGGTGGCAAGCTCCAGATCGGGAACGGACCGATGGGCATCGTGTACGATGGATGCCGCACCCCATTCGAGGAGAGCCGCATTGCCGACTTCGTTCATCGAGCTGATCGAAGCTCAGAAGAGGACTGTGTCCACGTGCAGCATCGAGGAAGCAGCGGGTCGAATCGCCGACGCGGCCGATCTCACGATCATCGACGTCCGCGAGCCAGCCGAATTTCAGGGCGCATCGGTTCCGTCCGCCGTCAATATCCCACGGGGCTTTCTGGAGTTCAAGATTGCCGAGGTTTGCCCGACTGCGGATCATCCCATCCTGATTCACTGCAAGAGTGGAGGCAGAGCCGTCCTCGCCGCGAAGACGTTGGCGGACATGGGATATTCGAACGTGAAGGTCGTCGATGGGCTCATCGAGGAGCTACTCGCAGCGATCGGTTGACCTGTCGAGGAAGCCTGTCGAGAGAGCATCGAGCCTGAGATCTGTGCGGGGCACGGATCGGTTGCCGACGCCACGCGCCATATCCGGAACAGTCAGGAAGTGAACGAAATGGACCTCGAAACCGTCGAGTACGAGAAGAAGGGCGCGATCGCGTACGTCACGCTCAACCGCCCCGACAAGCTGAACGCGATGAACACGCAGATGCACGAAGAGCTCGGCGCCGTCTGGGAAGACTTCAGCGAGGATGCAGATCTTCGTGTGGCCATTCTGTCGGGAAACGGGAAGTGCTTCAGCGCGGGCGCAGACCTGACCGAACGCACACCGGGCAGGTACAAGTACACCGGCGATTTCCCCGACATCAGCCAGACCCGAAACGTGTTCAAGCCGATCATCGCCGCATTGCACGGTCACGTCGTCGGCTACGGCATGTGGATCTCACTCGACGCGGATATTCGGATCGCGGCGGACGACACTTCGTTCTGGCTGCCCGAACCGCAATGGGGGATCGCAACGATTCCGGCCGCCTGGTTCCCCAGGATCATGCCCTGGGCAATCGCCTCCGAGCTACTGCTCATGGCCGAGCGCGTCGATGCAGCGCGGGCGTATCAGGTCGGACTCGTGAACAAGGTAGTGGGCCGCGACGAGCTCATGGCCGCGGCCGAGAAGGCAGCGCATCGGATCTGCGAGCTGAGCCCCGTCGCCGTTCAGGGGATGAAGGAATCGATGGTCCGCGGCACGACACTCGACTACAACGCCGTCGATCAGATCACGGATTGGGTCCAGACCCGTGTCATGAACTCCGAAGACCGGAGCGAAGGCGCCAAGGCCTTCGCCAGGAGAAGCAAGGTCGATTGGCCGGGGCGTTAGCCCGGATTATCCGGGAAGCCGATGAACGGCCTCGATGGCATCGGAAATGGCTCCAGCGATGGCCCGCACAAGAAACGCCCGGAAGCCGAGGCCTCCGGGCGTTTCTGTTCTCGCTTGAAGTGGTAGCGGGGGAGGGATTCGAACCCCCGACCTCCGGGTTATGAGAGCGGTTCGCGGATGCGGATTCCGTCGACACCGAGCGAAGTTATGGGCTTAGACGATTCCGGTACCGCGCATTTCGTGGATTCTTGAGCCACTCTCCCACCACTCTCACACCACCCCAGGAGCCACGAAGATGACTGTCGCAAGCACATGACAGACCTCGAACACGACTCAGCGGAACGGCGGATCACGTCTTTTCTGGGCCTGCTATTCGCGGTGGACTCTGCGGCGCTCGTGTTCTTCCTCGTGGTGCGGCAAGGTGGCCAGCTTCCGGCCAAGCTGCCCTTTCGGCTCGGCCCGTATCTCCCCTTCGAGGTCCAGGTTCTACTTCTGGCTGGCTGTGCAGGGGCCATTCTCGTCTTCCGCGCGCTTGCTCTAGGGCGACCCGATTGGCTGATCTGCATTGGACGATGGGTCGCTTGGTGTGTCTTGGCGGTCACGCTCTTCGCGATTGCAACCGGTGGCATGAAGATCCTTGGAGATCCAAGGCTCGTCGCTGGTGGCTGATTCCGCCGCAGCCTATTGCGATCGCCGCCGAGCCCGTACAGACTACGATCGCTGGGGCTAGGGATCTGCAGCCCGAACGGCCGGAGACTCCGCCGGCCCGCCCCGGCTCTCACTCGCGGAGTGCCGCAATGGAGTCGCGGCGATGCTCCAGCAACCCACGCACGAAGGCCGGCCCATCATTCTGGGCCTCCGGGGCTCCTCGGGACTCGCTACCCGGGATCAGGAGCAATTCCGCGCGGCCGCTCTGTCCACTGCGCGGAACCACCTCAAGGGATGCCGGCTTGAGACAGAGGCCGAGGCAGTCCTTCTCTCGGGTCTCGAGAATCTCCTCGCGAATCACGCACGGCGCATTGAACGAGTGCTCGAGGAGCTCAGAGTCAGTCTCGAGATGCTTCGGGGGCTCTCCGAGTTCCTGATCCTGGCATGGGTCAACGAGTTCGCGACGCCGGTACTCGTGGCGGGCGCGCTCGAGGTGTCGGACGATCCTGCGAAGGCGAAGCAACTCGAGCGGGACGTTCGCGACGCGCGCAAGATGGCCGAGCGCTACCGCGACCATCCCGGCATTCCCGCACTCTTCGAGGAAGCCGCCAGCCGACTCTCGGCGTATGCGTATCCAAAGCGACCACCGGGCGCGGACCGAGCTCCCACGACGCGGCTGGAGCGAGGACTGAACGAGTACCTGTACCGCGTGCCTTGGGAAGGCTACGAGAGGTCCACCTTGATCGCAGACTTGCTGGGCGCCTTCGGGTGGGAGGTTGACACGCTTCGGGTCAACCAACGCCTCGACAAGGCGATGCGCGCGAAGGCCAACCGGAATTAGCAACTCCCTTCCTCGCGAGTGGTTTAGCTAACTGAAACCATTCGACAGCCTGCCCAAACCGGAGGGAAACTCCGGGCATGGCAGGTGGTACCCCGAAAGTCCAGGCAAGGAAGTACGGAACGCTCCCCGAGGCGGCCCGCTACTTCGGCCTGAGCCCGAAGACGCTTCGCAGGCGAGCAGAAGAAGGCGCGTTCCCGATCTACTACGCCGGTGGATCCTGGCCGCGGGTGGACTTCACCGAAGTCGAAGCATGGCTCCGCTCGACCTCGGCTGCCCCGACCTCGCACGCGGAACGCCGCGTAGCTCAGGTGATCGAGCGGGAAGCCCAATGATCGGCGGCGCGTCGATCGACGAGGACGGCCTGGTCGGCATCCCGAAGCGCGCCACGTTCGCGCAGTTCGTCAGCGACATGCTCGAGGCCGCAGGCGGGGATTCCGTCGAGGCGACGGCAATCGTGACCAGGATGCTCGCCAACGATCGGAACTTCGAGCTGGCCTTTTGGGACGAGGTAGTCAGCACGGCGATCAGCGCCACAATCGCGCAGATCAGAGACGTCGGCTGATGTCGTTCGACGAGTTCCTCCTCGACGATCCAGAGCAGAAGACCTCGTTTCCGTCGGCTCTTCTGCGGCTCCACATCTTGCTCGAGGACTTGGGCCAGGACGATCCCGGGAACCTACTCGAGCCGATCGATTGCACCCCGATCGAGTGGACGGTCGAGTCCAACTCGTATCAGGAAGCAGACACCTTCGAGGTCGTACTCGAGGGGAACGACTTCCCCTACGACCCCCGCATCATTCGCGGGGCGACGTGCGAGCTCTACCAGGCGGACGTCGGTTCTCTGGATGGGGAGTCGTTTTGGAAAACGGCACTCCGAGACGGCCCGCCCGCGATTGCGGGACAACTGAAGACGGAGGAAGACGTTAACCAGGCCGTGCGCGACGCCTATGCGCTCATCCTCGGCATCGTCGACGAGGTTGAGCTCGAGTTCGCGGACGAGAAGATCCGGCTCAGGCTCAAGGGTCGAGATTACACCGCGTTCTTCTTGGATGTCGAGGCCGGTGTCGGTCCGTCCGAGGAGGAATCAGGTGGCTGACACGGTCGAGTTTACGAGGGACGGTCGAAACCTTTCGATCCTGGAAGTCGTCAAGGGACTCGCCGATCAGGTTGCTGGGCCCGAGCTGACCGTTCTCTACTACCCGCCCGAAGATCCGCCGGCCGATGTATTCCCGGCCGAATACCACGCGATAACGAAGGCAAAGGGCTCGACCGAGGATCGCGGCCACAAGCGCCAGTCCGAATCGGTCTGGGACATCATTCAAGAGCTCGCTCTCTCGGCCGGCCTGATCGCGACGGTCGTTCTGGACCAGATCCGGATCATGAAGCCGTCGACTGTCTACTCGAACGTCACGGACAACGTGACCCGCTTTTACTTCACCCTGGGTAGGGACGTCGAGGAGTACCGGGTCCGCAAGCTCAACTCACGGCGCTCGGGCATCCACGTCGTCTGCACGTCCCTGAACCCGAGAACCGGCGAGATCCTCGAGGCCCGGTGGAGCGACGAGGAGAAGCCGAAGAAGGCTGTCATCCACGGGGTTCGCATCGGGGATGACTCTTCGAGGAAGGTCTCGGAGCACAGCGACCGCGACTTTCGTCCTTTCGTCTTCCGCGGAATCGACAGCCAAACCCAACTCGACGAGATTGCGAAACAGATCGGTCACCAGTTGATGAATCGCGAGGTCGAGGCCCAGATGCGAACGGCCCAGATGGTCGATCGCCATGGCCGGTCGGTAGTGGGGCTGCGGTACGGATCGGCCGTCCAGGTGGACTACGCCGACGGCGTCGAGATGTTCGTCAACCAGAATCCGAGCGTTCAAACGGCAACGCTCGTCCTCCAGGGCCAAGAGAGCTACGACGTAGCGAAGCTCGTCGATGCCCTGCAAGGCATGAAGCTTCCCTTCTACGTGCACCGAGTCCGGCACCAGTTCACCGAGGGCCAGGGCAACGGATACCGGCTCGAGGTCGAGCTCCGGGCCCGGCACCAGGTCGTGACCGACAAGAGTCTTCCGACCTACCCGCAGACGCGGGGAGTCGTCGACATCCAGCTCGAGGCCGCGCCGTGAAGATCATCACCGCAGATGTCCTGCTGGGGGTGAGCCTGCCCGTCCGATCGCACGGGACCGCGATCGTGCGCGGGCAGGATTCTGTTCAACACGTTGCCGCCGCGACGGCGGGCCCGGGAGTGCGACGAGGCGATCCCTCGCGTTCCAACCCCGGACCCGGGCCCGCCATCGTCTGGCAGCAACCCCACACCGGCCGGGGGGTTCGGGGTGACAAGAGAAACGCAGCAACACGGCTCCGCTGACGTCGCGGAGTTCGGATTCCGCGAGAAGGCGCGCGATCTCGTCGGGACCGTCCTTCGGAATCCGTCTCTTCTGATTGACGCCATCGACGTAAGTCGCGAGGACCTCGTCGGTCCGCAGCTTGGACTGATCTTCGAGGGGCTCATCAGCTGCGCGGCTTCGCTTGGGGATCCCGGCCCGGCCGATGTCGCTGCCGAGCTCGAACGACATGGCCTGCTCGAGAGGGCCGGCGGCCGCGTCGGTATCGCAAAGTTGTTCGACCGTGGAGACGATGCTCTCGACGTCAAAGCCGAGAGTCGCTGGATCCGGATCGAGCGGCGCCGGCTGGAGGTCGCGAGGCTCCGGCGAATGACGGGCGACGACCGCTGCATGGAGATCGATCTCGAGGTCGATCGCCTCATCCGCGAGATCCGCGAGATCGAGGGCGCGATCTCGTCCCGGGTGGCCGCGTGAGCCGAGCCGACGACATCTTCGACATCTCCGAGCCAGAACGCGAGCAGAGCACGCCGCGTTCCAAACCGCTGAAACTCGAGAGGGCCAGCGACGTGAAGCCTGAAAAGCTGCACTACCTGATGACGAGGATGATCCCGTTCGGCTACGTGACCGTCCTCGACGGGAAGATGGGAGTTGGCAAGTCGACTGCGCTCCTCGACGTCGTCGCGCGCGGGTCTCGAGGCGTCGAGATGCCCGACGGCACGCCGCACCCGACACCGAGCAAGGGGTTCGCCTCGATCATCCTCACCCCGGAGGATTCCGCCGCCGTCACCATCGTTCCTAAGCTCATGAAGATGGGCGCCGCTCGCGAGCTCGTCTACCTCGAGAAGCACGTCGACGACGATGGATATGCCCAGCTGGCGCTCGCCGATCCGCAGCACCTGGTCGCCCTTCGCGACGCGATCCGAGAGACGAGCGCCAGGCTCGTCATCATCGACCCTCTCTTCGCCTACACCGCCGGCATCAGGACCTCGAACGATTCCGAGATGCGGCAAGTCTTGGGCCCGCTCGCCGCCATTGCCCGCGAGACGGGTGCCGCGATCGTCTGCACGCGACACGTCACCAAGAGCCGAGATGTGACCGAGGCCCTCTTCAAGGGCGGTGGGTCCGTCGCGATTGCCGCAGCCGTGCGTTCACTGCTCCTTGCCATCGAAGACCCCGAGCGACCCCAGGGATACCTCTGGGCCTCAGCCAAGTGCTCGACCGGGGCGAAGCCCCCGGCGCTGCGGTACGAGATCGTCGGGGATGGGCCCGATGACGCCGCAGCCATCTGCCGCTGGTGCGGGACCTTCGACGTCGAGGCGAACGACCTCGTCGGCACGGATGAGGACACCTCGAAGACCGCCCAGATCGCCGATCTGCTGCGCGAGATCCTCGCTGACGGCCGCCAAGTCGCCGGCAAGGATGTGCGGACCCAGATCGAGCAGAAGCACCCCAAGACGGGCGAGTCAGTCATCACGGCCGCGTGCAGGCGGGCCCGGGTCGACCGCTCCGGTCGTGACTCGACGTTCCAGGGTGGAACCTTCTGGCGCCTGGCACACCACTCGAACCGCAGGGGTGCGACTGGTGGGGGTGGTGGCAGTGGTGCGACTGGTGGGAGTGCTGAATGAGCAACAGTGACACCACACACACCACACACACCTCATACACCACACACACCCTAAGGACTCTGGCTGGTGTGGGTGGGGAAGGACTGCCCTCCCGCACCCACGCGCATCGGGCAGCTCGTGGCTGTTCTTCGGGGGCGGCTTTCGAGGGACGACGCTTCGTTGCTCGCGGCCTTGTCGTCGTTCAGGCCCGCGGGTGGTCCAGATTGGAAGGGTCAGGACCAGGCGAAAGTCGCACTGTGGTTGGCTCTCCTTGCCCGATTCCGAGTACAGCCGCGACGGGCACTTCAAGCGGCGAGTGGTTCGGCCTGGCGGACGGGAACCTGGACCAGTGGGGGGCGGCGTCCTGATGGGCCGATCTCCGTCGAGAGCGACGAGACAAGCGATCTCGCGTGGCGTCGCCCGTAGCTGGGAGGTGCGGAGGGAGATCGCCCGCTTGAAGGCCGAAGCTGACCGGAGAGCGAGGATCGCGGAGGCGTCGGACCTCCGGCAGTACCGCGAGCTGGGAGTGGTTGCTGAGGCGTTGTTGCCGCACCTGCAGGACGCATCGGGGGAGACCGCCGACCTCATCGAAGCCATCGGGGAAGAGAACGTCACCGCCCGGCAGCGGCTTCTACTGGACGACCTGGCGCGACTGCGGGTCCTGCTCTCGGGGGAGATGGGCCGCTACCTCGAGTCCCCGACACCCGAGGCGGCCGCGAAGCTCGTTCCCTTGATCAATGCTCACCGAGCGGTCTTGGCGTCGCTCGGGCTCGAGGGCCTCGAGAAGCACACGGATCCCGACGTCGACGACTACGAGCAAGCGCTGAACGAGATCGAAGAGGCGGCAGCCTCGAGTGAAGAAGCCACTACGGAGGAGAATCACGATGACGACTGACGAGCCCCGGACCTATCCGATCCATCTCCGTTTCGAGCTGGACCGCTCCGACCTGGACGCCTGCGTGTCCGAGTTGGACGTACTGATCGGGGCGTCAGCGCGTCAGATGCTCTGCGGCGCGATCCCTTGCGGCCCGGAGGGCTTCGTCGACGTTGAACTCACGTCCGCAGTGGGGGCAAGTGGCGAAGGTTTTGGTGGGGTCGATCTCGCCCTGTTGCGGATCGCTCTCCGTCCGGCTGCTCGCCTCAGAGACTTCCTCGTCGCAGTGCGGGCAGCGAGGGAGCCCCGGGATCACGGGCTTCGGGATGTCCACGGCACTTCTCCTGCCGACGTTGTGTCGGCGGCAGGGGACGCGGGGTCCGGCGCGTCCACGCCGGGCTCCGCACTCCTCGATGCGCATGAGGCTAGCACCATCGACACCAACGAGGATCTGAGATGACGGGGACAGTGACCCTGACTCTCCCTCGCCTCACCCACGACGGCAGGCCGGATCCGACCCCCGACGGTCGGCGCGTGGTCGAGATCGACCTCATGCGAGTGCTCACCGACGCCGCCCACCTGGCCGCGGTGCAGCAGGCTCATGAGGAACGGGCTGCAACTGTCCAGCACGGATCTCCCGAGGCCCTTGAAATCTGGCGGTACATCCCCGGCTCTCGCGAGCTCCGCGCGAGCGCTCTCAAGGCCCGGGTTCTCGCGATTGACGGGGCGCGCTTCGACCAGTCGACGTCGAACGCTGATCTCCGGGCGATGTGGTCGGAGTACCAGTGGCAGCAGATCGAGCACGCGGTCGACCGCCTTGCCGTTGCACAGGAAGGCGCCGCGCGATGACGCACCCGAACGGTTCGAGGAACGAGGCCGTCTCCGTGCTGGGGAGCTTCTCCTTTCCCAGCGGCCTCGTCGGCGTGGGGAGGCGACCGGCATCGCCTTCCCGCGCCACCTCATCGTCGAGGGTGCTTCGATGAGTTCCGCGGCAGCGTGGTGGCAGCGAGTGCTGCGCTCGTGGGAAGCGTTCCTCGGCATCCTGAAGCTGGACGACGGGCGGGCCTTCTATGAGTCGCTGGTCGACGAGCCTTGGCGCCTCAAACTCGTTCGACTCATCGTTTCCCCCGCAAGCCGGATCGTCTTCGTTGACCTGGTCCGCGGTGCGGGAAAAACGACGATGGCAGGCGGCTTGGCGGTCTTGTGGTTGTTCATCCTCCGCAACGTCGACCTCTTCGTCATTGGTGTCGACAAGTTGCAGGCTGCGATTCTTTTCGAGGCGGCGGTCGAGTTCATCCGGCGCACGCCGCGCCTACTCGAGCAGGTGGACATCCAGCCCAGTCGCCAGCGCATCCTGAACCGGCGGAACGGGTCGAAGCTCGAGGTGCTCTCGGCTGAAGCGCCCGCGAATTACGGATACGGAAGACGACGGTTCGTCGTGCTCTTCGACGAATTCGCCCACCAGCGAGACCGCTCGGTTCTGGACCCCTGGACGACCGCTCTCTCGAAGGCGCCGGGCTCGAAAGTCGTTGTCTTGACGAACGCGGGTCCCGATCGAAGCGGGTTCGCGTGGGAACTCCGAGAGCGCTGTCGGCTGTCCACCGATCCGGCGCTCGCGTTCTTCTCCGGCGAGGAGATCCCCGGCGGCCGACCGAAGAGCCTCACCCAGGCCGAGTGGGACTTTCAGAAGAGCATCAACCCCCCGGCAATCTTCGCGCAGTACTTCGAGGGCGTCTGGGGCCTGGGCGGCGGCACGCGCGTCTTCCTACCCGAACAGATCGACGCTGTCATCGACCCCGATCTCGACGCCTCGGCCTTGCAGTTCGCAGAGGACCGAAACTACTTCGGCGGTCTCGATCTCGGATGGACAAACGACCGGTCGACCTGCGCGATCGTACACAAGGAGAGGGAGACCATTGTCGTCGATAACCTGACGACGTGGTTCGGGTCGCGCGAGTCGCCGATCTCTTTCGAGGCGGTCTTCGCGCATCTCTCCCGAATGCACCGGATGGTCCCGCGGCTTCGGCGTGTCTACACCGACCCGTGGCAGGCGGGCATGTTGCTCGAGAGGGCCGCGCACGCGGGCATCCGAGGGGTGGAGCAGTTCACCTTCACCGCGAAGTCTCGGCAGATGTTGAGCCAGTGGCTCTACCAGGCCGTCTCGTCGCGCAACATCCGGATCCCCGACCATGCTCTTCTCGTTGAAGAGCTTCGGCAGTTGCGCATGGTGTCGATGCCCGGTGGCGGTTGGAAATTTGACCACCCGCCGAACGGGTTCGATGACCACGTGATGGCCCTCGCGATGGCGATCGGGGCGGCGCTTCCCGACCACGGAAACGCGATCACCAGTGACCCGGCGATGGACCATGAGATCCAGAAGCTGCTGGAAGAGGTCACGGACCCGAGGAAGTTCGGATTCCAGCGGCCCTCGCGTCTCACGTTGACCGACGGCTCGCCTGGGCGAGGACACCCAAATCTGCGGGCTGAGTGTCGGATGCTGCAGCTTCTCGTCCGAGCCGATCGAATGTCGCGCGAAGAGGCGGAGATGCTTCTCGGGGAGATCCGGAAGGAACTCTGGAAGGCACCAGACGCCCACGCATGGCTGTTTAACGATGACCACGCAACGAACACGTTCTACGGGGGGAGCATCCGCTCCCTCATCGACCACGGCTTCGAGAGCGAAGCCAAATCAGAAGGAGGGGCATGATGTCCCGGAGCCACCGATTCACCCTGAACCCGCAACATATCCCCGACGACCTCCGGCCTGTCTGGGGAGATCCGCGCAGCTACTTCAAGGCGATCCGCGCGATCTATACCGAGAGGATGGAGAAGGAGTCCCAAGTCACCTCCGATCAGGACCTGAACGATGCAGCGCGTTCTCGCAAGCTCGAGGCCGTTCGGAGGGACGCCGCGAACGCGGCTGATCGGGAATACGCGAAGCTGCGTATGAAGACGATTCCCGCAATCCAGAAGCTGACGACGGATGCCTATCAGGACCGCAGGTCTGAGAAGCTCACGACGGCAACGGATCGGCTTCTCGACGAGATGAACAGCAGACTCGCTCGCTCTGAGGTTCATTCAGCGCTTGAGGTCGCACAAGCGCAGGGAGACGACGACGCATTCGTCGGTCTGTACCACGAGCTCGTCGCCGGAGGCGATCAGCGTTCGCTGGAGATCTTCGAGCGCCTGGCGCCGGAGCGGCTGGAGAAGTCAGGCGCGGCCGATCTGGCAAACGCGCTGCGGGCTGAGATGCAGTCCACCCGGGACGAGCGCCTTCCGGATGACGCGAAGCTGCTGCTCGACCATGCAGACCAGCTCCTCGCAGTCCTGGAATTAGCCGAGCTGTCGGTTGGCGAGCTGGGTCAGCCCGACGCGGCAGTCGGGGCCAAGCTTCCCTCGCTGCTGGGCGTGGAAGCGGGCTTCGGCGCGGCGATTGCGGGGCTCGAGGAATGACCCATCCGACCGATCTCTCGCGCGACCGTCGTCTTCGAGACGTCCAGAACGCGGGCGATCTCGCGTTGCGACTTCCCGAGTCGATGCAGACGTCGCAGGCGGTCGCGGGAGTGTTCGGTCAGGGCGGGAGGGGGCCCAAAGCGGACGCCTCGACGTTGTGCGGATGCGATCCCCGCGCGCGTGCGCTCGACGATGAGGGTCCGCTCGTACTCCGCGAAACTGGCCCGGATCTGGAAGAACAGCCTTCCGGCCGGTGTCGATGTGTCGATCCCGTCGTCCAACGAGACCAGGTCAACGCCGAGGGCCTCGAGCTCGCCGGTGATGGCGAGCAGGTGGGTGAGGCTGCGGCCGAGCCGATCCAGCTTGGCGATCGCGATGGCGTCGAACTTCCGGCGCCGGGCGTCGGCGAGCATCTCGTCCAGGGCCGGGCGTCGGGACTTGGCGCCCGAGATGCCGTGGTCGACGTACTCGTGGACGACCTCAAAGCCCCTCGCTTTCGCGTAGTCTCTGAGGGCCTCGAGCTGAACCTCGGGGCGCTGTTCGGCAGTGCTGACGCGGGCATAGAGCGCGAGTCGGGTCATCTTTAGTCTCCCTAAACTTTAGTTTACTTGCAAAGTATAGTGAGGAGGGGGTACGCTTGGCAACCACGAAGAAGAGCCAGCGCAAGGGGAAGAAGCCCATGGGTCGACCGAAGGGTTCGGTTGAGAAGCTGAGGCGAAACCGCGTGGTCATCATGCTGACCGACTCCGAAGTCGAGAAGCTGCAGCGACTAGCGACCGCGCGGGGATTGCCGCTCGGCACTCATGCCTATGACCTTCTGTCCTCGGCGTTGCGCAGGGCTCGCTAGGAGAACAACCCATGCCCGCATCCACGATGAGCACCCACGAAGACCAGGACCGCACGCTGCACTCGACCGCACGACCCGACCTCGACTTCTCGCACGTTCCGCGCGATCTCCCTCCGACGGAGGACGAAGAGCCTGAGGAGACAAGCGAAACCGAAGATACGGAGCGGTCCCAGCTCCAGGAACTCCTCGAGAAGTACGCCGAGCGCGAGGCGAAACGGCCCGACGGCTTCGGCCTCGGGTACCTGGCGATTCCTGAGAGCGAAGAGATCACGCCCGAGGAAGCCAAGACGTGGATGCGGGAAGCTCTCCCGGGTCTCGTGCACCTCCTGGCCCAAGCTGAGGGAAACAACGGCCTGCTCGGCTTTGATGTCGACTCGATGGTGGGCGCGTGCATGGCCGCGATCGAGAGCGATAGCCCGAAGCGCCTCTTTGACGGCGCGTCGGACATCGATCGCCCGAATTACCTCGCGGAGATCCTCGATCTTTGCGCCCTGCGCGATGAAGTCTGCGAGCAGGTCGGCTGCGCGTGTGAGTCGGACCTGTCGCATGGGTTCGAGCTGCTCCAGGAAGCCGCGTCGTGGCGGTTCGCGAAGCTGCGACAGGTCGAAGCCGCTGAACAGGAGGCTGACGAGGGGGAAGGGTCGGCGCAGTCGCAGGATCCGGAGCCCAGGGGCGAAGAGGACTCGGAGGAGCCCCTCGGTCCCGAAGAGACCGAATCGGGGCACAGCTGGTTGTTTCACCTCCTTCCGTTGCCGGCATCCGGCCTCGTGACCCCGGACGATGCACAGGATTGGATGTCCGATGAACTGATCTCGCTGTCGACGATGCTCGAGAACGTCCTGACCGAGGCGAGCGACTCCAAGGCCCGCCGCGAGGTCCAGGCGCTAGTCCTCATGGACCTCGTCGTGATGACACGGTGCTGCGTCGAGGCGGTCGCTTCCGGCGCCACGCAGTCGGTGGCGCACGAGGAGTTCGACTCCGAGGAGAGGATCATCGAGAAGCTGATCGAGCTCGTTTCTCAGGAGCGCGCGGTTCGGCCGTTGGGAAGCGGAGCCCACGAGATCGGGTTCGACCTCTTTCAGGACGAGCTTGCGCGACGCTTCAAGGTTCGCGAGCAAGGCGTAATCGAGAAGGCGCTCGCCGAAGCCGAGCGAGCCGAGGAGACGGGGGGCGAGGCGTGACGGGCCGTGGTTGCAACCCCAATCTGGCCTCTGCTATCCCTAACGGCGAAGCCTTGCCCCCTCTCTGGTGGGGGCCACCTGAAACCCATCTAAGGCACTGCTCCCTCGGGAGCCATGGCACGCAATCCAGGGGCGGCGGGAGAAGTGTGCCCGCGCCTCTCGGGGAGCAGCCACTCCGGTCCCGTCCCTCCGCGTCGGAGGGACTCGTCGGGTGCTGTGAGACTCGAGGCTTGTCCTTGGTCTGCTGCACGCCCGGTGCGACCGGCCTAACAAGCATTGACAGGGATTAGGAGCACAGATGGACAGGTACATGGAAGTCAGCGAATGCAAAGACATGCTGGTCATGAAGGTCGAGGGCCAAGCGGAGTGGCGTGACAACAAGCAGGACGAGCACCCGGAGGACCTCAGGAATGGCAACAGCGCTAAGTCGCTGCGCGCGCTCGCGGTCAACCTGCAGAGAGTGCCATCGGATGATCCGAGGTTCTCAAAGCTCGTTCGGCTCTACGTCGCCGGCATCGACATCGACCCTAACCTAGCTGTGAACGCTGAGGGCGCGGTCCTCGAGCACTACGGGTTCGCCGCGGCTCCCGACCTCATGTCCGATACCGGCGAGGTCCTCGATGACCTGGTTTCGAGACTCGAGGAGGGGTTGGAAGAGGCGTCAGACTCGGACTAAGCAAAGCAGTCCTCGGTGACAGGGGGGCGGCCCCCCTGTCACCATGAAGGAGCGAGACGATGAGAACAAGGGGCCCCGGTACCGACGTCGACGACTTCGCGATCGCCTACCACGAGGCGGGGCACTACGTGGTCGCTCACATGTTCGGTCACCACCAGGATGGGCTGACGATCGAGCCCGACTCTGAGAAGGGCTCCCTTGGGCACACCACGCCGATGGAAGACCCCGGCACGTTCACCTACGCGAACGACGAAGAGCGGTTGGAGCGCATCGCTCAAGAGGTCTGCACCCTCTATGCCGGCTTTGCGGCGCAGATCCGAGTGCAGCCAGGGATAGAGGAGCGCGCCAGACTAGGCGCGCGCAGGGACTTTGAAGCTGCGGAGGGCTGGCTCGGGCGCGAGGGCCTCGACGACGCCCTGATGGTCCGAACGATGGCACTGATCGAGGAGCACTGGCCTGCGATCGGCAGGCTGGCTCTCGCGCTGCTCGCCGCCCGGACTCTGGACGAAGCGGAGGCAGAAGCGTACGTCGTGACCGAAGACGAAGACGAGCGAGATCGCGACCTCGCTCGATACCGGGCCTACTTCAAGGGTCGGAGATGAGCAGCCGAACGGCCGCCCCGATCGTTGGACTCGTCGCAGCCGCGATTCTCTCGCCAGGCTGCTACCTGAAGTCCGTTTTCGCGCCGGACCAAGAGCGCGACGAGCGTTCGCGGCGGAATGCCGAGTGCGTATACGACGACACTCTCAGGGATCCGGGATGGACGGAAGAGAGCTTTAGCCGATGGCTTGCTGAGGAGCGCCCCGAGGCTTGGCAGGTAGCGAGAGCGCTCAGCAACGAGTGCCAGATGATCACGGTTCTCGCCTACCTGATCAACGTCGGCGACGTTCGGATTCTGCATAACGAGGGTCGCCTGGAGTGGTTCGGGTTCTGGGGCTACGTGGGCGTCTGCGACTACGACCCGAGCTATGGCACCGGGTTGCTGCTCGAGTGCCGCGTGAGACAGCTCGAGGAGTACGCGAACGACTCGCCAATCCGGAACGAGCATCCCGCCTCGATCGGGGCTGACGGAGACACAGGGGCGGATTCACGATGAAGAAGCGACCCGCCGGACGGAAATTCCGCAATCTGTTCGCCAGAGGCGCGACGATCTACTACGAGCGCGTCGTCTCCGGCCGGCGCGTCAAGTTCTCCTGCGCCACCGATGACTGGAACGAGGCGGCCGCAGTTCGCGACCTCTACGAGGCCAGGAAGCAGATCGGCGTTCCCGTCGAGTTCAGGAGGGCCGATACGTTCGCGGAGCTCGCCGACAGCTTCCTCGAGAAGTGGATGACCAACCTCGCTGAGACAACCCGCGACGACCGCCGCTCCCTGCTCCGCGCCGCAAGCGACGAGAAGCCAGCAGGCATCCTTCGGATCCGCTTCGGAGAGCTACGCGTCGACGAGATCCGGAGACCCGTCCTGCTCGAATGGTGGCAAGAGGCGATCGAGGCGAAGGGGCGCTCCCACAAGACAGGGCGAAACTATCTCGATGCCCTGTCCGGGGTGTTGGCACTGGCTGTCGATGCGGAGATGATCGACGCGAACCCGGTGGATGGGTTGCGGGCAGTGCTGCGCCGGAGGAATCGCACCCAGAAGGGGCGCGCGGACACAGATCCCGGGGCGCGCGTCGCTCCGATCGAAGATCCCGAGCAGCTGGCGGCCTTCGTAGAGAAGTCTCGAGAGGCTGGCGGCGCGTCGCATGTCGTCGACCTCCTTTGCCTGGACGCCGGGCTGCGGCTGGGCGAAGCGACGGCCCTTCGATGGGAGGACTGCGCGTTCGGTAGCGACGCATCGGACACGAGGCGATCGCTTCGCATTCGGGCCAGCCGCTCGCGGGGCACGCATCTTGGGGCCACGAAGAGCGGCCGAGAGCGTACGGTCGCGATGTCCCGGCGCCTTCGAACGGCTTTGCTCGCCTTCCAGCTGGAGCAGGGGAGGCCGGAGGCTGGACCGATCACTCTCGTGGACCACGCGAACTATCGAAAGCGGCACTTCAAGGCTGTGTGCGCGGCGGCGGAGGTCGATCCGGCGCGGAAGCCGGATGGGACAACGAGATTGCGGAGCCCGAAAGACCTCCGGGACACGTATGCGTCGCAGCTTCTGACCGCTGGCGTCCAGCTCGGCTACGTCAGCCGCCAGC